>NZ_JBIAQB010000030.1:0-1175 GCF_042888725.1 Streptomyces sp. NPDC002795 | reverse complement strand
GTTTAGGGTACGGGCCGCCATGAAACTCGCTAGAGGCTTTTCTCGACAGCATAGGATCATCCACTTCACCACAATCGGCTCGGCATCAGGTCTCACCCTCATGTCTCCCGGATTTACCTGGAAGACGGGCTACACCCTTACCCCGGGACTACCATCGCCCGGGCTGGACTACCTTCCTGCGTCACCCCATCGCTCACCTACTACCAGCTTGGGCCGGCGGCTCCACCACTTTCCATTCCCCGAAGGGTCCGGAACGGCTTCACGGCCTTAGCATCACTGGATTCGATGTCTTTCGCGTCACAGCGGGTACCGGAATATCAACCGGTTATCCATCGACTACGCCTGTCGGCCTCGCCTTAGGTCCCGACTTACCCTGGGCAGATCAGCTTGACCCAGGAACCCTTAGTCAATCGGCGCACACGTTTCTCACGTGTGTATCGCTACTCATGCCTGCATTCTCACTCGTGAACCGTCCACAACTACCTTCCGGTGCTGCTTCACCCGGCACACGACGCTCCCCTACCCATCCATACAGGCGTTGGCCCTGTTGTATGAATGACACGACTTCGGCGGTACGCTTGAGCCCCGCTACATTGTCGGCGCGGAATCACTTGACCAGTGAGCTATTACGCACTCTTTCAAGGGTGGCTGCTTCTAAGCCAACCTCCTGGTTGTCTCTGCGACTCCACATCCTTTCCCACTTAGCGTACGCTTAGGGGCCTTAGTCGATGCTCTGGGCTGTTTCCCTCTCGACCATGGAGCTTATCCCCCACAGTCTCACTGCCGTGCTCTCACTTACCGGCATTCGGAGTTTGGCTAAGGTCAGTAACCCGGTAGGGCCCATCGCCTATCCAGTGCTCTACCTCCGGCAAGAAACACACGACGCTGCACCTAAATGCATTTCGGGGAGAACCAGCTATCACGGAGTTTGATTGGCCTTTCACCCCTAACCACAGGTCATCCCCCAGGTTTTCAACCCTGGTGGGTTCGGTCCTCCACGAAGTCTTACCTCCGCTTCAACCTGCCCATGGCTAGATCACTCCGCTTCGGGTCTTGAGCGCGCTACTAAATCGCCCTGTTCGGACTCGCTTTCGCTACGGCTTCCCCACACGGGTTAACCTCGCAACACACCGCAAACTCGCAGGCTCATTCTTCAAAAGGCACGCAGTCACGAC
>NZ_JBIAQB010000029.1:0-1415 GCF_042888725.1 Streptomyces sp. NPDC002795 | reverse complement strand
CAACACAGTGGACGCGAGCAACTGAGGACAAGCCCTCGGCCTATTAGTACCAGTCACCTCCACACCTTGCGGTGCTTCCAGATCTGGCCTATCAACCCAGTCGTCTACTGGGAGCCTTAACCCCTCAAAGGGGGTGGGAATACTCATCTCGAAGCAGGCTTCCCGCTTAGATGCTTTCAGCGGTTATCCTTTCCGAACGTAGCCAACCAGCCATGCCCTTGGCAGGACAACTGGCACACCAGAGGTTCGTCCGTCCCGGTCCTCTCGTACTAGGGACAGCCCTTCTCAATATTCCTACGCGCACAGAGGATAGGGACCGAACTGTCTCACGACGTTCTAAACCCAGCTCGCGTACCGCTTTAATGGGCGAACAGCCCAACCCTTGGGACCGACTCCAGCCCCAGGATGCGACGAGCCGACATCGAGGTGCCAAACCATCCCGTCGATATGGACTCTTGGGGAAGATCAGCCTGTTATCCCCGGGGTACCTTTTATCCGTTGAGCGACAGCGCTTCCACAAGCCACTGCCGGATCACTAGTCCCGACTTTCGTCCCTGCTCGACCCGTCGGTCTCACAGTCAAGCTCCCTTGTGCACTTACACTCAACACCTGATTACCAACCAGGCTGAGGGAACCTTTGGGCGCCTCCGTTACTCTTTGGGAGGCAACCGCCCCAGTTAAACTACCCATCAGACACTGTCCCTGATCCGGATCACGGACCCAGGTTAGACATCCAGCACGACCAGAGTGGTATTTCAACGACGACTCCACAACCACTGGCGTGGCCGCTTCAAAGTCTCCCACCTATCCTACACAAGCCGAACCGAACACCAATATCAAACTATAGTAAAGGTCCCGGGGTCTTTCCGTCCTTCTGCGCGAAACGAGCATCTTTACTCGTAGTGCAATTTCACCGGGCCTATGGTTGAGACAGTCGAGAAGTCGTTACGCCATTCGTGCAGGTCGGAACTTACCCGACAAGGAATTTCGCTACCTTAGGATGGTTATAGTTACCACCGCCGTTTACTGGCGCTTAAGTTCTCAGCTTCGCCACACCGAAATGTGACTAACCGGTCCCCTTAACGTTCCAGCACCGGGCAGGCGTCAGTCCGTATACATCGCCTTACGGCTTCGCACGGACCTGTGTTTTTAGTAAACAGTCGCTTCTCGCTGGTCTCTGCGGCCACCCCCAGCTCAGAGTGCAAGACTCATCACCAGGAATGGCCCCCCTTCTCCCGAAGTTACGGGGGCATTTTGCCGAGTTCCTTAACCATAGTTCACCCGAACGCCTCGGTATTCTCTACCTGACCACCTGAGTCGGTTTAGGGTACGGGCCGCCATGAAACTCGCTAGAGGCTTTTCTCGACAGCATAGGATCATCCACTTCACCACAATCGGCTCGGCATCAGGTCTCA
>NZ_JBIAQB010000028.1:0-1480 GCF_042888725.1 Streptomyces sp. NPDC002795 | reverse complement strand
GGGGGGTGCTCCTATCTGTTCGGTCAAGGTCTGTGTGCTTGGTCAGGCGGCCTGCTCGTACTTCGGCTGGTAGGGAGTGCGGTGTTTGAGCATGGTGTGCAGGACGTCGGTGCGGCGGCGGGTGAGGCAGATGAGGGCGGCGTTATGTCGTTTGCCTTCGGCGCGTTTCTTGTCGTAGTAGGCCCGAGATTCTGGGCTGCTCAGCGAGGCGAACGAGGCGAGGAACAGGGCCCGTTTGAGGAGCTTGTTGCCGCCGCGGGGTGGTCCTTCGCCTCGGATCGAGGTGCCCGAGCGGTAGGTGGTGGGGGCCAGGCCCGCATAGGAGGCCAGGTGGGCGGCGGTGGGAAACGCGGTGCCGTCGCCCACGACGGCCAGGATGCGGGCTCCGGTCCTGACGCCGACCCCCGGCATGGACGTCAGGACCTTCGCGAGAGGGTGGGCCCCCAGCAGGGCGGCGATGCGCTGTTCGAGGACCTCGCGGCGGTTGAGGATGACTGCCAGGGTCTGGGCCAGGCCGGGGACAATGTCGCCGGCTGCGGCGGTGCCGGGGACTTGGACGGTCTGTTCGGCCAGTGCGGTCATGACCTGTTCGGCGGTCGTCCGGGCGGTCCGCATCCGTGGCGCGGCTTCCAGCAGGACCCGGGTGATCTCCTCGCTTCCGGCCTGGGCCAGTGCGGCTGGGGAACCGAAGGTCTGCAGCAGGGCGAGTACGGCTGGGTGGCGCAGGCGCGGTCCCAGAACGTGCTCGAGTGCGGGGTGGATGGAAGTGAGCAGGCCGCGGAGCCGGTTGGAGATGCGGGTGGCATCGCCGGCGAGGTCGTCGTCATGGCCCAGGACCATGGTCAGCTCGGCCCGGGTCGTTTCGTCCGGGGTGACGCTTCGCAGGAGGTGGGGCATGGTGCGGGCGGCATCTGCGATGACATGGGCGTCGCGGGCGTCGGTCTTGCTCCTGCCCGGGTGGAGATCGGCGAGGCGTCGCATGGACAGGCCCGGCAGATAGGCCACTTCGCAGCCGCTGGCACGGGCCACGGCCACCGGCAGCGCGCCGATGGAGGCGGGCTGGTCGACCACGACCAGGACCTTCCCCTTGCGTTGCAGGCGGGCAAAGAGCTCCCGCAGCTGCGGTTCACGGTTGGGCAGCGGCTTGTCGAAGGTCTTGCGGCCGTCCGCGAGCAGAGCCGTTCCATGGTGTTCCGACTTGCCCACGTCCAGGGCGCAGAACACCTCGACAGAGGTGAAGTCGTTGCTGGTCACCGGGCATTCCCTCCCCGGAAGTACACCGGGTGGCCCGCCAGGGCACCGGCAGTCGGCAGCCACATTACGCAGCCCGCCCCACGGCGGACACGCTCTCATCAGCGATCAACCGGTGCCACCAGGACCGGCGACAGCACCCCCCGGATCATCAACGACAGGGGCAACAAGTCCTACCGGCCCTGGAGGCCACGAACCCGAACCGGGCTCCACGAAAACGGTAATGGGC
>NZ_JBIAQB010000026.1:0-3503 GCF_042888725.1 Streptomyces sp. NPDC002795 | reverse complement strand
CATGCTCAAACACCGCACTCCCTACCAGCCGAAGTACGAGCAGGCCGCCTGACCAAGCACACAGACCTTGACCGAACAGATAGGAGCACCCCCCCGCCTTGGGCTCCGCACCCATGTCGGTCGACGCCGCCCCCGCCTCAGGCAATCGGCCCCCGCCCCCGGCTGCCCCACCCATGGCGGTCGACGCCGCCCCCGCCTTGGGCAATCTGCCGCCTTGGGCGGCAGGGTGGGCAAGGCGGCACCCCCGGTGCCGCGCACCCCTCACCACGGGCGCCGCCCCCGGCTGAGCTCCGCACCCTGGGTGCCGCGCACCCCTCACGACGGGCGCCGCCCCCGGCTGAGCTCCGCCCCCCCGGGTCCCCCGCACCCATCACGACGGGGCCCACCCCCACGATGGGCATCCGCCCCGGGGAGCCGCACACCCGCTACAGCAGGCACCGCCCCGCCACGGCGACCTGCCCCCGGTCGGGGCCGAAGCCCCCGGTGCCGCACCCCCACCACCACACCCCCCGCCCCGCAGGGCCCCGTACACCTTGACGCCCCCACCCACCCAGAGGATTATTCATCACATGATGAATAAACCGCCTCCGCCCGCCGTGACCGCCACCGAACTCAAGGTCACCCGCGGCCCCCGCCCCGTCCTGCGCAACCTGGACTTCACCGTCCCCCGCGGCCAGATCACCGGCCTGCTGGGCCCGTCGGGCTGCGGCAAGTCCACCCTCATGCGCGCCATCGTCGGCACACAGGCCAAGGTCACCGGCACCCTCACCGTCCTCGACCACCCCGCAGGCCACCCCAAACTGCGCTCCCGCGTCGGCTACGTGACCCAGGCCCCGTCCGTCTACCTCGACCTCACCATCCGCCAGAACCTCGCCTACTTCGCATCCGTCCTGCTCCCCGGCAGGCCCGCCGCCGCCCACCGCCAGACCGAGGTCGACCGCGTCCTCACCGACGTAGACCTCGCCTCCCACGCGGACGCCCTCGCCGGAAACCTCTCCGGCGGCCAGCTCAGCCGCGTCTCCCTGGCCGTCGCCCTGCTCGGCACCCCCGAACTCCTCGTCCTCGACGAGCCGACCGTCGGCCTCGACCCGGTCCTCCGCCGCGACCTGTGGAACCTCTTCCACGACCTCGCCGCCCGCGGCGCCACGATCCTCGTCTCCTCGCACGTCATGGACGAGGCCGAGCGCTGCCACCGCCTCCTCCTCATGCGCGAGGGCGAACTGCTCGCCGACGACAGCCCCGACGCCCTGCGCGAGCGCACCGCCACGCCAACCGTCGAAGAGGCCTTCCTCCACCTCGTCGACGAGGCGAACGCGACGCCCACCGCCCACTGACACACCCACTGACACACCGCCCCCCCCAGCCGCCCGCGCACTCACTCTCACCGACGCCCCGGGAAGCCCGCCATGAACACGTACCGCACCACCGCCACCGCGCTCCGCGTCCTGCGCCAGCTCCGCCACGACCCGCGCTCGATCGCCCTGATGCTGCTCGTCCCGTGCGTGATGCTCTTCCTGCTCCGCTACGTCTTCGACGGCAGCCAGGCCACCTTCAACGCCATCGGCGCCTCGCTCCTCGGCATCTTCCCGCTGATCACGATGTTCCTGGTGACGTCCATCGCCACCCTCCGCGAACGCACAAGCGGCACCCTGGAACGCCTTCTGTCCATGCCGCTCGGCAAAGCGGACCTGATCGGCGGCTACGCGCTCGCCTTCGGCGCCGTAGCGATCATCCAGTCGCTCCTCGCCACCGGCCTCGCCCTCTGGGTCCTGGACCTCGACGTCACCGGCTCGGCCTGGCTGCTCCTCCTGGTCGCCCTCCTCGACGCCCTCCTCGGCACGGCCCTCGGCCTGTTCGTCTCGGCCTTCGCGGCGTCGGAGTTCCAGGCGGTCCAGTTCATGCCGGCGGTGATCTTCCCCCAGCTCCTCCTCTGCGGCCTGTTCACCCCGCGCGACCAGATGCAGCCGGTCCTGGAGGCAATCTCCAACGTGCTCCCCATGTCGTACGCGGTCGACGGCATGAACGAGGTCCTCAGGCACACCGACCTCACCACCACCTACATCCGCGACATCGGGATCGTCGCCGGCTGCGCCGTCCTGGTCCTGGCCCTGGGCGCGGCAACCCTGCGCCGCCGTACGGCCTGAGGCCCCGCGCCCGTTCCGCCCACCGGACACCCACGTATCGCCGAGCCCGCCCGATGCGAGGATGCCTGCGGACGGACGACGCACACGGAAGGCCCCGCTCATGAGCCAGCACACCCGCCACAAGGTCGCCGTACTCGGCACGGGCAAGATCGGTGAAGCCCTGCTCAGCGGAATGATCCGCGGCGGCTGGGCACCGAGCGACCTCATGGTCACGGCCCGCCGTCCCGAGCGCGCCGAGGAACTCCGCACCCGCTACGGCGTCACCCCGGTCACCAACCAGGAGGCGGCCAAGCAGGCCGACACCCTGATCCTCACAGTCAAGCCCCAGGACATGGGCACACTCCTCGACGAGCTGGCCCCGCACGTCCCGTCCGACCGCCTGGTGATCAGCGGCGCGGCCGGCATCCCCACCACCTTCTTCGAGGAGCGCCTCCCGGAGGGCACCCCGGTGGTCCGCGTCATGACGAACACCCCGGCCCTGGTCGACGAGGCGATGTCCGTCATCTCCGCCGGCACCCACGCGACGAGCGCCCACCTGACGCACGCCGAAGAACTCTTCGGCTCTGTCGGCAAGACCCTCCGCGTCCCCGAGTCCCAGCAGGACGCCTGCACCGCGCTCTCCGGCTCGGGCCCGGCCTACTTCTTCTATCTGGTGGAGGCCATGACCGACGCGGGCATCCTCCTCGGCCTCCCGCGCGACAAGGCCCACGACCTCATCGTCCAGTCCGCCATCGGCGCGGCCACGATGCTCCGCGACAGCGGCGAGCACCCGGTCAAGCTCCGCGAGAACGTGACGTCCCCCGCCGGCACCACCATCAACGCGATCCGCGAACTCGAGAGCCACGGCGTACGAGCCGCCCTCATCGCCGCCCTCGAAGCCGCCCGCGACCGCAGCCGCGAACTGGCCTCCGGCAACAACAGCTGACCTGCGTACGGGCCCGAGGCGTGAAGTTGACACGCCCTGGGCCCATCCGTAGTGTTCTCCGAGTTGTCCGCCGTGAGCACCGACCCCGGTCGGCCCCCGGACAACCATTCCGCAAGACCTCTTAAAAGCTCGACGACTGGCTTCTGCTCGGTCGTCGTCTGCATTTACGTGCGTCCTTGCGAAATGAGGAATCCACGTTCGAAAGGACGCGACCCCGATTAGCTCGGGGGCCGGGAATCCGCTAAAGTCTCACTCGTCGGAACGGCCCAAACGCCGCGAAGACAAACCCAACTGACTGGGAATCAGGCCCGAAAGGATCTGATAGAGTCGGACTCGCCGGAAAGCCGAAAGGCCGGAAAGCGAAGAGAAAGACCAGCAGGACCCCGAGGAAATCGGCCGGTGAAACGGTCTGATAGAGTCGGAAACGCAAGAAC
>NZ_JBIAQB010000025.1:0-3655 GCF_042888725.1 Streptomyces sp. NPDC002795 | reverse complement strand
GGGCGGGGCGGCCCCGCCCCCCCGGCGCCCCCCGGGGGCGCGGGCGCGGGGCCCCCCCCCCCCCCCCCCCGGCCCCCGCCCGGGGGGGGGGGGGGGGCCGGGGGGCCCCCCCCCGCACCCCGCTGCTCAATCGCCGCAGGGGCTTGATGTGGCACAAGCGGCGCCGCAACAAGTGGCACTCGAACCGTGAACTCCGCCCCGCCCTCCGGCGCGCGCCCCAGCTCCAGCACCCCACCACACCGCGCCAACGCCTGCCGCACCAACGCCAGGCCGAGCCCACGCCCACCCGCCCCCGACTCCTTCGTCGACCAGCCGCGAACGAAGACGGAGTCGGTGTGCGCCGGATCGACCCCGGGACCCGTGTCCGCCACCCGCAGCAAAAGAACATCGTCATCGGTCCGCGCCGTCACCGTGACCCGCGCCCCGGGCGACCCCTGCGCCGCGTCGACCGCATTGTCGACGAGATTGCCGAGCACGGTGACCAGGTCACGCGCCGGCAGCGCCTGCGGCAGCAGCCCGTCGTCGATCCGGGTGTCGGCCGACACCACCAGCTCCACACCGTGCTCATTGGCCTGCGCCGCCTTGCCGAGCAGCAGCGCGGCGAGCACCGGCTCGTGCACCGCGCCCACCACCTGATCGGTCAGCGCCTGCGCCAGCTCCAGCTCGGCGGTCGCGAACTCCACGGCCTCGTCCGCCCGGTCGAGCTCGATCAGCGAGACGACCGTGTGCAGCCGGTTCGCCGCCTCGTGCGCCTGCGACCTGAGCGCCCGCGTGAACCCCCGCTCGGAGTCCAACTCGCCCATCACCGCCTGCAGTTCGGTGTGGTCGCGCAAGGTCACGACCGTGCCGCGCCGGTCACCGCTCGCCACCGGAGACGTATTGACGACGACGACACGGTCGACCGTCAGATGCACCTCGTCGACCCGCGGCTCGTCGGCGAGCAGCGCACCGGTGAGCGGCGCCGGCAGCCCGAGCTCGGCGACGGACCGCCCGACGACGTCGTCCCCTTCCGCGACACCGAGCAGCACCCGCGCCCCGTCATTGATCAACGCGACCCGCCGCTGCCCGTCCATCATCACGAGCCCCTCGCGCACGGCGTGCAGCGCGGCCTGGTGATAGGCGTGCATCCGGCTCAGCTCGGTGGCGTTCATCCCGTGCGTGTGCCGGCGAAGGCGCGCGTTGATGACATACGTACCGATGCCGCCCAGCACCAGCGCGGCGAGCGCGACCCCCGCCACCGCGAGGACCTGCCCCTGCGCCTGAGCGGTGATGACATCGACCGTGATGCCGGCGCTGACGAGCCCGACGACCCGGTGCCGCCCCTCGTCGTACACGGGCGTGACCACCCGCACCGAGGCCCCGAGCGTCCCCGTGTACGTCTCCGAGAACGTGTGTCCCTTCAACGCGGGCCCGATGTGCCCGAGGTAGCGCTCCCCGATCTGCCGCTCGTCGGGATGCGTCCAGCGGATCCCGTCCGGATCCATGATCGTCACGAAGTCGACGCCCGTGTGCCGCTGCACCTCCCGCGCGTACGGCTGAAGGTGCTCGGTCGGATCCACGGCGCCCGACGCCGCCTCCCGCACGGACCGCGCGTCGGCGACCGCCCGCGCCGTGGCCGTGGCCTGGCGCTGCGCGCTGTTCTCCGCCTGCCCCCGGTCACTGACGTACGTGAAGAGCGCACACCCCGCCACCACGACGGCCACCAGCACGACCTGCATCGTGAAGAGCTGGCCGGCCAGGCTGCGGGGACGGGGGAGACGCATGCGGAACAGTCTGCCCTTCGTATAAGCACGAACTAAATGAACGGAAGGGTGACGGTACTCACCGGGGGGAGAGATAGTCGCCAAGATTCGCAGGACGTGAGCCGCACGACCTGGTACGCCGACGTCGTCGTCAGGAGGAACCGTGGCCGATACAGAGACCGCGAAACCAGCCGCACCAGCGAAGCGGGACCGCACTCACTATCTCTACATCGCCGTGATCGTGGCCGTGCTGCTCGGTATCGCAGTGGGCTTCGCCGCGCCCGACTTCGCCAAGGAACTCAAGCCCATCGGCACGGGCTTCGTGAACCTGATCAAGATGATGATCTCGCCCATCATCTTCTGCACGATCGTCCTGGGCGTCGGCTCCGTCCGGAAGGCCGCGAAGATCGGCAAGGTCGGCGGCCTCGCCCTCGGCTACTTCATGGTGATGTCGGTCGTGGCCCTCGCCATCGGCCTGCTCGTCGGCAACTTCCTGCACCCCGGCGACGGCATGCACCTCACCGAGGCGGTGAAGGGCGCCGGCCACACCGCGGCCGAAGAGGCCAACGAGGGCCCCGTCGACTTCATCCTCGGCATCATCCCGACGACGATGGTCTCCGCCTTCACCGGCGACTCGGTCCTCCAGACGCTGCTCATCGCCCTGCTCGTCGGCTTCGCCCTCCAGGCCATGGGCCGCTCCGGCGAGCCCGTCCTGCGCGGCGTCGAGCACATCCAGAAGCTCGTCTTCCGGGTCCTCGGCATGATCATGTGGGCCGCCCCGGTCGGCGCGTTCGGCGCGATGGCCGCGGTGATCGGCGAAACGGGTCTCGACGCGCTCAAGGCCCTGCTCACGATCATGGTCGGCTTCTACGTCACGTGCGCCCTGTTCGTCGGCATAGTGCTCGCGACGATCATGCGCCTGGTGACGGGCTTCAACATCTTCATGCTGCTGAAGTACCTCGGCCGCGAGTTCCTCCTGATCCTCTCGACGTCTTCGTCGGAGTCGGCCCTGCCGCGTCTGATCGCGAAGATGGAGCACCTGGGAGTCAGCCGCCCGGTCGTCGGTATCACCGTCCCGACCGGCTACTCCTTCAACCTCGACGGCACCATGATCTACCTGACCATGGCCTCCATCTTCATCTCCGACGCCCTGGACCAGACGATGTCCGTGGGCGAACAGATCGGCCTGCTCCTCTTCATGATGATCGCGTCGAAGGGCGCGGCGGGCGTCTCCGGCTCCGGCATCGCCGTCCTCGCCTCGGGCCTCCAGTCCCACAAGCCGGGCCTGGTCGACGGCGTCGGCCTGATCATCGGCATCGACCGCTTCATGAGCGAGGCCCGCGCCCTCACCAACTTCGCGGGCAACGCGGTGGCCACGCTGCTCATCGGCACGTGGACCGGCGAGGTCGACCGGGACCGCGTGAAGCGGGTCCTCGCCGGCGACCTCCCCTTCGACGAGCGCACGCTCCTCGACTCCGGCACTCCCTCTGACTCCTCCGACTCCTCCGACTCCTCCGACGGCGATTCGGACGTTCCGACGCCGCACGACGGCGGGGCAAAGGAGCCGGTCGGAGCCTGAACCTGAGCGCTTCCGTAGGGGCGGGGCCCGGTGCGATACGTCGCGCCGGGCCCCGCTTTTGTGCCGCGGGGGCACGTGGCGTAGAGTTCTTCGAGTTGCCCACAGGGCGGCACCCCCCAACCAACTGCATGATCTCCCGACCGGGATTCTATTCGGCGTGCCCGAATTCAATTCCGAACCCTCGATTCGCTCGGGGGCCGGGAATCCGCTAAAGTTTGGAACGTCGGAACGGCCCAACAGCCGCGAAGACAAACCCAACTGACTGGGAATCAGGCCCGAAAGGATCTGATAGAGTCGGACTCGCCGGAAAGCCGAAAGGCCGGAAAGCGAAGAG
>NZ_JBIAQB010000024.1:0-43803 GCF_042888725.1 Streptomyces sp. NPDC002795 | reverse complement strand
GGTTCAAGTCCCGTCACTCACCCTGAATGATCAAGGCTCGACCTGCGAAAGCAGGTCGAGCCTTCTTCATGTCCGCACCCATGGGAACACCACGGGAACACGACCCCCTCCCCACGGCCGCCCCGCACGCCTATCGTCGCCGTCATGGCGAGCATCGTTGAGCGCCCCAAGAAGTCGGGCGAGGTCACGTATCAGGTGAAGTGGCGCGAGGGCGGCGCCTGGCAGACCGAGAACTTCGGCGGCGAGACCGGCGCCGAGCAGGCCGGCCAGTTCAAGCAGCTCGTCGAGGCGCACGGCAGCCAGTGGCCGTACGGCTGGGTCAAGGGTCACGGCTTCGTCGAACCCGAGCAGCACCCCAACGACCACCCCTTCGGGGACTACGCCCTCCGGTACGTCGACGGACTGAACACCGTGGACGACCGCACCAAGCACGACTACAAGCGGGACATCGAGAAGCACTTCCTCGGCGTGACGTACGTCGACTCGGCCGGCACCGAGCATCGCCTCGGCGGCCTCGTCCACACCGAGCCGGACGGCACGGAGCTCCCGCCGACCATCTGCAACGTGACGCAGGCCGACGTGAACGGATGGGTAGGCCGGCAGCGGCACGCGGTCACGGCTCCCGACAATCCCGAGAAGGTGCTCCGGATCAAGGCCAGCGCCAAGAGCGTCGCCAACCGGCACGGCCTGCTGTACGTGATCTTTCAGACCGCGGTCGAGTCGGAGCCCGCGCTCCGCGAGTCGAACCCCTGCAAGAAGACCGGCCTCCCCCGCCAGGACGAGGGCACCGACGAGGAGATGGTGTTCCTCGAACACGAGGAGTACGCGCGCATCAGCCTCGAACTGCGCGCCCTCGACCCCGCGGCCGCAGACCTCGCCGACTTCCTCGTCGGCACCGGCATGCGCTGGGGCGAGGCCACCGCACTCCAGACCCGCGACATCAACTGGACCACCGGCAAGGCCAACGTGCAGCGAGCATGGAAGCGACAGGACGACAACACGTTCAAGATCGGGCCACCCAAGACGAAGAAGGCCCGACGCTTGGTGAAGCTGAACGCGGACCAACTGGCGATGCTGCGCCGCCTGACAACCGGCCGCCGCCCGGAGGACTGGATCTTCCGGGGCGGGCAGGGCAAGGCGTGGCGGCACAGCAACTTCTACCACCGCAAGTGGGAGCGGGCGCTCGCCGAAGCGATCAAGAAGGGGCTCGGCAAAAAGCCCAGGATCCACGATCTGAGGCACACCCACGTGGCGTGGCTGATCGAGCAGAACATCAACCCGGCAGCGATCCAGGCCCGGTTGGGGCATGAGTCGATCACGACAACGATCGACCGGTACGGGCACCTGCTGAACAACCTGGACGATGAGATCAGCGCCGCCGTCACCAACGCGATGCGAGTGGCAGCACCCCGCGAGGGTCTACGTGCCGTCCGCTCCGCGTGATCAGGGGCCCGGCTGCGGCGAGGGGCCGCCGCGCCAGTCCTGCGTCCACTCGCCGGTGCCGACGATGTGGAGCAGGTAGCCGCGCATCTCGTCGAAGCACTGCCGGGTCATGGCGCCGGCCGCAACGAGCCACACGAAGCGGCCGGACTGCTCGTCGGGGGTGATCGCCGCGCCGTCGGGCAGGCTCGGGCGGAACTCCATGTCGAACTCTGCGACGGCGAGTTGGGGGTCGGCCTCGACGGGTGGGATCTTCCCCCAGTTCTGCCGCCATCGGCCGCTGCCGACTATGACCTGGAGGTGGCGGAGCATCTCGTCGAAGCACTGCTGTGTCATGGCGCCTACGGCTACGAGGAAGACGAACTTCCCGTCGCGTTCGGCGGGCACGATGGCTCTGCCGTCTGGCAGGTGGGGCACGAACTCCATGTCGAACTCCGCCTGGGGTTCCTCTTCCGCCGCGCGCGCTGCGCCTTCGTCCGCCATTGTCGAGCCCCTTCGCATGGCACACCCCGCAATTCGAACTTGATTCGAACATGCAGGTTACAAGTGATCCATCACGCCCCCCAGGCGGATCACCGACTGTGCCATACCGATCAGGTTGTGACTAGAGGGACTCAATGTGTAACTGAAAGTAGTATTAACTACTTGGTACGTTCACTCGGACGGGCGTCGAGTGCGCCGCCGGAGGAGGATCTGAGCCAGTTCATCGAGCTCGTCGAGCTCCTCCTCGTCGATCCCCTCGATCCGGGCCAGGAAAAGGCGCCGCTTCCCCTCGACGTCCCAGCGCTCGGAGACGTGCCCGAAGAACTGCGCACTGGCCGCGCGCTGCAAGGCGCTCACTGGGAGGTGGAGTGCGGCGGCGAGTGCACGTAGCTGCCCCTC
Source organism: Streptomyces sp. NPDC002795 (assembly GCF_042888725.1). Taxonomy (NCBI): domain Bacteria; kingdom Bacillati; phylum Actinomycetota; class Actinomycetes; order Kitasatosporales; family Streptomycetaceae; genus Streptomyces; species Streptomyces sp. NPDC002795. Next base: position 41,481 of record NZ_JBIAQB010000024.1, on the reverse strand, counting down.
GGTCGGCGCCTTCACTCCCCGATTCTTGATCAGGTTCTCGATGGTGCTCTTCGTGTAGAGCGGCCCGAGCTCCGGGTGCTCCGGATCGATCGCCGCCTCGGCGAGGGTGCGGTAGCCGAGGCCGCGCTCCTTCATCTGATCGCGCACGAGATCGGACAAGTCCGTCCGCCTCGTCGTTTCCTCCGCTGCCATGATCCTCGTCTCCGCGTGGGCCGTGTGGGGGGTGGTGTCCACGTGACTACTGCGTCGTCTTTGGCATATGCACTGGTCGGCGCACCTTTCTTGCCATCCCGACTGACACAGTGTCCAGGTTCCTGGTCACCGAACGCCACCCCACCCTCCACCTTGACCAAAATTCCCCGAAACACTCCGTCCAATTATCTGGACACAGCGTCCAGGTTCCTGCCATGATCTGGGTGTCCAAAAAACTGGCCACCCTGTCCAAGGAGGTAGATCGTGGCGCCCGAACCTCGCTACGAACTCGTCCGCCCCGACCTGCTCCGCCTTCTCATGGGGCGCACGTGGACCGGTGCCGACGTCAGCGGCCGCGAACTCGCCGCCGCCATCGGCATACCGCGAGCCACCCTCAACGCCCTGCTCACCGGCACCACCCGCTCGCAGCCCGAGACCATCGCCCGCGCCATCTGCCGGGAGATCGGAATCGAACTGCTCTGCCTGTGGACGCCCAAGAGCCGCACGACACGCGTCCCCGAGCCCGCGCCCAAGCAGCTGGCCGCCGCGTGACCCGCCGCTTCACCTACGCCGAAGCCGCGGTCGTACTGCGCGTCTCCGAAACCTGGCTGCGCCGGCACATCAAGTCGCTGCCGCACAGCAAGAAGGGCCGAGTCGTGACGTTCACGGCGGAGGACCTGGAGCGGATCGACGCTCTGCACCACCACGAGCCGACGGCGGGCCCGCTGTCCATCGTCTCGGCCCCGCGCGCCGACGGCCCGCACCCGATGGCGGGGCTCCGGCCGCTGCCTCCGCGCGGCGCGGCTGTCCGAACTTCCTGATCTTTCCCTGAACGCGCCGAGGGGCCGCCCGCTTGCAGGCCCGGCGACCCCCGACTACGGCGCCCCTACCAAGAGAGAAGAGAGGCCCCGATGGCCACTGAGATTACCGACTCGATGACCTTGGCCGTACAGGCCCTGGTTCTGATGAACGAGCGCGCGGCCCAAGTCCAGGCCGTCGCGATCCAGTTGATCGCGGAGTACAGCGCAGCTCTGCCGCCGCTCTCCGCAGTCCGCGCCGAGGCGTCCACGAACCGCGTACACCTGGCGTTGCAGACGTTGACGGAGGCGGACGCCCGCCAGTGGGCGCAGGCCCTCGACGTCACGTTGGAGACGTCCGAGCCGAACCGGGGCCGCTACGAGCACGGCTACCACGTCCACACCGTTGCGACGTTCGTGGTCGACGGCGTGAACGTGGAGCTCGGCTCGGCCGTGTGGGTGTCGACGCCTGAGGCGGTCGCCGCGTGAGCGCCCCGCTGGTCGTGAACACGGTCGAGGGCACCGTGTGGACGCGCCGCCCGCAGTTGCGGGATGGGGCCGACCTGTACGCGCCGCAGAAGTGCCCGACGTGCCCGGAGTTCCTGATGGCGACGTACGCCGAGCTGACCGAGCACGGGATCGCGGGCGAGGCGTTCGCGCTTCCGATGCCGGTGGGTGTCGAGCGGGCGGCCGATCGGTTGACGGCGCTGCTCGCCCCGACGCAGGCCCTCCGCGAGGACGAGACGGGCGGTGCCTCGTGCTGACCAACGCGCTCCTCCTCTTCTTCCTCGCGCTCTCCGGTGAGGGCCTCCTCCTCTTCAAGCACGGGCTCGACCGCGAGTTCCCGATGGACAACGACCCGGAGGACGAGCCCGAGGTCGACGAGCTGGACATCGCGGACGAGGTGGCGCTCGCGGATTCGGGGCGCCGTTGGACACCGCGTTTGGTGCCGGGGCAGCGAGGTGCGGTGTGAGCGCCTCGACCGAGATCGAGAACTACCCCGGCGAACTCCCCATGCTGCGCGGCCTGGTGCGCGTGATCCGCGCGATCGCGGAGCACGGCGACATGGACGAGCTGCGCCGGGTCCTGGCCGAGCACGAGATCGACGAGCAGGCGGCGTACGCGGCGCGCGGGGAGAAGGCCACCGTTCCGGCGGCGACGGCCACTCCCCACGTGTTCATCGAGGACGCCCGCCTCCGCGCCCTGCACGACGCCATGACCGCCAAGCGCGGCGAGTGGCGCAGTAGCGACGCACTCCGCGCCGTCCGCGACTCCGGCGTCCGAGGCGTCAGCCGCGGCTACGCCTCCCGCCTCCTCCGCGCCCTCGTCGAGAAAGGCCTCGCCACCGCGCACGGCCCTCAAGACGGGCGCTTCTACACGCTCAGCACGAAGGGTGGCACCGCCACATGACGAGCACCACCGTGCGCGCCGGGGCTTCGGCCCCGGCCGCCGGCCGCCGGGTCACCCCGACCGGCCGCCTCATCCTCTCCGCCGACGCCGACCGCTCCGACTGGCTCACCGCCCGCCGCTCCGGACTCGGCTCCTCCGACATCGCCGCGATCCTCGGCATCAGCCGCTACGGCAACGCCCTGTCCGTCTGGCACGACAAGACCGGCGGCCTCCCGCTGGAAGGCGACGACTCCGAACCCGCCCTGTGGGGACGCGCGTTCGAGGAGACCGTCGCCCGCGAGTGGGCCCGCCGCAACCGCTCCGTCGTCCGCCGCGTCGGCCTCGTCCAGAACATCGAACGACCCTGGCAGATGTGCACCCTCGACCGCCGAGTCCTGGAGTGCCCGCTCGCCGACGGCCGCGAGAAGTGCGCCGTCGAGATCAAGTGCCGCGACAAGATGAAGGCCGGGCAGTTCCGCCGCGGCGTCGCCGATGACGTCCTCGTCCAGACCCTGTGGCAGGCCGACGTGTGCGGCTTCGACCACGTCCACGCCGCAGTGCTCATCGGTGGCAACGACTACCGGCAGTACGTCATCCGGCTCGCCGACCACGCTGACCTCGTCGCCGACCTCCGGGCCGCGGGCGAGCGGGCGTGGCAGCAGATCGTCGACCGGCGCCCGCCGACGATGCCCGGCGACGCAGACCCTGACGTCCTCCTCGACCTGTACGACCGCCTCTACCCCGACCGGGCCGGATCGGTCGACCTGTCCCGCGACATCGACACGCAGGACGCCGTCGCCGACTACCTCGACGCCCACAACGACTACACGGCGGCCGAGCGCCGCAAGAAGGCCGCGAAGGCCCGCATCCTCGCCGGTCTCGGCGACGCCGAGCAGGGCCTCGTCCTCGACCGCGTCCACGTCGCGCTCGACGAGCGCTCCAAGCAGTGGACCGACCTGTCCCGCCTCGCCGAGCGCTGGCCGGACGCGTACGCGGACTGCGTCGAGGACCGCACCTATCGCCAGCTGTCCATTCCCCGCTCTGTCCGTGAGGAGCACAACGCATGAGCACGATCGCTGAGCGGGCCGCGGCTGCGGCCGGCCGCACCTTGAAGACCGACGAGTTCCTCGACGAGGTGGTCGACGAGGTGGTCGACGAGCGCGAGGCCGAGGAGTTCACCCCGGCGCCGGACCCCATGGCCGACTACGAGCCCGGTGACGACGACCCGGAGATGGTGCCCGTCCACATCGCGTGGCTTCGCGTGCGCCGAGAGGTCCGCGCCATCGCCAAGGGCGAGGAGTACAAGGGCGGCAGCACCCGCTTCAACTTCCGCGGCGTCGACACGGTGGTCAACACCTTCGGCCCGGTGACCTTGAAGCACGGCGTGAACGTCCTGCCGGTCAAGGTCGACGCCGAGTACCGCGACACCACCACCTCCAAGGGCAACAAGATGCGCGAGTGCACCGTGCGCGTCTCGTGGTTGATCGTCGGCCCGAAGGGCGACAGCCTCTCCTTGCAGACACAGGGCGAGGCCCTGGACTCCGCCGATAAGGCAACGGCCAAGGCGCAGTCCGTCGCGCTGCGCGTCCTCCTCCTCACGAGCGGCCTCACCCCCACCCACGACAAAGACCCCGACGCCTCGTACATCGAGCGCGGCAACGAGGCCCCGGCTCGCTCTGCGGAGTCGTACCGCGACGAGATCCTCGACAAGAAGACCTCACCGCAGCGGATCCAGCAGATCGGCTACGAGGTCTCCAACGCCCGGATGCTCCAGTCCAAGGTGCAGAACGAGAGTGGCGATTGGGAGACCCTCGCCAGCCTCGGCCCGCGCATCTACAACGAGCGTGTCGGCGGTGGCCAGTGAGTTGGCACACCGGCCGTCTGTGCGGCTTCGACCTGGAGACCACCGGCATCGACGTCGAGCACGACCGCATCGTCACCGCCTGCGTCGTCCAGTGCGGCGGCAGCCACCCGACTGCATCCGGCACGTGGCTCGCCGACCCCGGGATCGACATCCCCGAAGAGGCCGCAAAGGTCCACGGCATCACGACCGAGCAGGCCCGCGCCAAGGGGCGGCCGGCGGCCGAGGTCGTCGAGCAGGTCGTCGCCGCCCTCGCTGCTGTCGTCGTCTCCGGCGTACCGGTCGTCGCGATGAACGCCGTCTACGACTTCACGATCCTCGACCGCGAGGCCCGCCGCCACGGCGTACAGCCGCTCGTCGACATCGTCGGCGGCGACCTCCGCGTCGTCGACCCGCGCGTCCTCGACAAGTCCGTCGACAAGTTCCGGCGCGGCGGCCGCAAGTTGGAAGACCTGTGCCGCACGTACGAGGTTCGGCTCGACGGCGCGCACTCGGCGGACGCCGACGCGATCGCCGCCTGCCGCGTCGCGTGGCGGATCGCCAGCAAGAAGCCGAAGGTCGGCGGCGCCTCTCTCGACGAGCTGCACGCCTGGCAGATCGAATGGGCGCGCGAGCAGGCCGAGAGCCTCGCGGACTACTTCCGGCGCACACCCGGCAAGGAACACCAGGCCGACGGCGTCCGCACCGAGTGGCCGCTCATCCCCGCGCAGCGCACGTGCGGTGCCTCATGAGCCCCCGCACCGCCGCCCGCGCCGTCCGCGCGTTCGTCCGCGGCCCCGGCCGACACCGCCACGGCGACCGGCCGGCCCCGATCGAGCTGCCCGCGCTCCTCGACGAGGCCGACGTCGACCAGCTGCTCGCCGACGGCGACATCGAAGCCAGCGAGTGCGCGCCCTGCCCGTGCTGTGCGCGCACCACGTTCCACGCCATGCACACCGACGGGTCCCGCACATGCTGGACCTGCGGCACGACCACAGCAGGTGAACAGTGACCGCACCCACCCTGTTCAACACCGAGGCACCGGCCGCCACCACGGCGGCCGGGCACCGGCCCCTCGTCATCGGCCTCGACATGGCCCTCGGAACTTCCGGAATCGCAGGGCCCGGCTGGACCGACACCATCCGCACCGGCAACCTCCGCGGCGAGCAGCGCCTCCGCTACATCGCCGACACCGCCACCAGCTTCTACCGGCTCGCGGACTTCGTCGCCATCGAAGGCGCCGCCTTCTCGCACGCCAAGCAGGTCGGCCACGACGAGATGTCCGGGCTCCGATGGATGATCCGCTGCGACCTCTGGAGCCGCGGCATCCCCTTCGCCGTCGTCACCCCGGACTCGCGGACGATCTACGCCACAGGCAAGGCCCGTTGGAAGGACGAGGCCGACCGCAAGCTCACGCCGAAGCAGGTCAAGGGCCTCGTCCGCGACGAGACGGCACTCCGGTACGGCATGCAGTTCACCGGGACGACCCGGTACGACGAGGCCGACGCGTACGTCCTGATGGCGATGGCCATGGACTGGCTCGGCCATCCGCTCGCCGAGGTCCCGCCCACGCACGCCCGTGCGCTCAAGGGCGTGCCGTGGCCGACGCAGCCCGTGGCGGTGGCCTCATGATCCGCCACGTCCCGTACCGCGTCGCCGCACCCAACCCTGCCGGTAGCGACGACTGGCGCAGCAAGGGCACATGCGCCTCCGTAGACCCGGACGTCATGTTCCCGCACAGCGACCCGGCGGACATCGGGAACGCCAAGCGGGTCTGCGCCCGTTGCCCCGTCTCCCGCACGTGCCTGCGCGACATCATCCGGCACGAAGGCGACAAGGACACGTACGCCCGCCACGGCGTCGTCGCCGGACTCACTCCCGCTGAACGCCGCGCCGTCTACCGGCTGTTGCAGGAGCGCGGACAGGGCGCCGCATGACGGGCCGCAAGCGCCGCCGCGCCCCGCCCGAGCCGCCGCCCGGCGGACTCCTCGACTGGCACGCCAGCTCGCACTGGTCCCGCCGCCAACTCCCCTGCCGGTACTGCGAAGAGCCGACCAACCTCCGCGACTCCAAGCACAAGCCCGCACACAAGACCTGCGCCGAGCAGGCCCTCGCCCAGCAGGCCGCCGAAGCGGCCGACGCCTACCAGAACGGAACGCTGTAATGCCCAAGCTCAGCCCCTCCGACGTCCCCGAGGTCAAGCTCGACAGCGGCGCCGCCGCCATCGAAGCCAGCCTCACCCGCGACCTCCGCCGCGGCCTCTTCGAAAAGCCCGGCACCACCGTCGTCGCCATCGTCGAACTCACCGCCAAGACGTACACCGGCCACGCCGAGGACGAAGACAAAGTCCCGCAGGTCAAGGTGCGCGTCACCGGATGCGAGGTCGCCCGCACCGACGAGGACGCCGCCGCCCTCCTGGAAGCCAAGCGCGCCATGTGGAGGGACCGCCAGATCGAAGGAACCCTCGACGAGATCGGCGAGGGCCCCCGCCGGCCGGACGTCCACCTCTTCGACGTGACGGCCACGAAGCCGACCGAGGACGAGCTGCGCGAGCACCGCCGCAAGGTCGAGGACCAGCGCCGCTCCGAGTACGTCCGCTAGCCGCTCCCGCCCCCGGGGCCGCCCGTCTGCGGCCCCGGACCGAGCCCCGACCAGTACGACCGAAAGAAGCGACGCAGATGCCTTGGGCACGATTCGACGACCGGTTCCCCTCGAACAGGAAGGTCCGCCTCCTGACCGACGGAGCGTTCCGTTTGTACGTCTCCGCGATCTGCTGGTCGGCCGAGAATCTCACCGACGGAGTCATCAAGACGACCGAACTGCGCCTCGTAAGCGACGTGAAGTCGTCACGAACGCGAGCGCAACAGCTCGTGGAAGCGGGCCTCTTTGAAGTCGTCAAAGGGGTCGGCTGGAAGATCCACGACTACAACGAATACAACCCCACCGCCGAGCAGGCCAAAGCCGACCGGGCCGCGAAGACCGCACGTCAGAAGCGGTGGCGGGAGAAGAAGAACGAGCAGCAGCCCGACCCCACACCTCCCGGCAACGGCACCGATGTAGACGCGTCTACAGACACGTCACAAGATGCGTCGCGCGACGCATCTAGAGACGCTGCCCCGACCCGACCCGACCCGACCCGTCCTTATACCGGGGTTGATCCAGGGGGGTCCTCTTACGCAAGTAGGACGGCCGGCCCCAACGACCACGCCCCCATCGACGACGCCGGATTCACCATCACCGACGCCATGCGCCGCTGGTCCCACGCCACCTACCCCGGCATCGACGTCGACCACGCCACCGCCCAGTTCGTCAGCCACTACCGCTCCACCGGCACCACCCGGAAGTCCTGGCCCGACGCCTGGCAGAAGTGGATCCGCGACGACCACAAGCGGGCCGCAGAACGCGCCGCACGCCCACAGCAAGGCGCCTTCCTCGTCCCCCTCGACGGCGGTGGCCAGACCCCCACCCAGCAGCCGCGCCGCAACACCACCGACGACCGCGTAGCCGGATGGCTCTCCCTCGCATCAGGAGACAACCAATGACACCCGACGAAGCAGCCCGACTCCTCGCCGCCTGCGCCGCATTCGACAACCGCCAACCCTCCGAGATGGCAAAGCAGGCATGGGCCGCCGCCCTCCGCGGTGTGCCCCTAGACGACGACACGTTCGAAGCCGTCGCCCGCTACTACAGCGCCCCCGCAGCCCCCGGCGAAACCGGCCGACGTTGGGTCGAACCGCACCACGTCGTCAGCACCCGCCAGAAGATCCGCGAGGAACGCCTCGGCACCACCATCCCCGCCTACAACCCCACCGACCCCAACGAGGACGCCCACACGTTCGTCAACCGCCGCCGCGCCCAACTCCACGCCATCGCCGACGGCCTCGAACAACCCATCCCCGTCCAAGCCCTCACCGGCGGACCCCACCCCCGCGTCGCCCAAGCCCTCGGCAACGTCGGCCAGATGCCCACCGACGAGCCCTACATGCCCGAAGGATTCCGCGAATCCATCGGCATGGCCGCCGCACCACCCGAACTCCGCATCCCCTGCCCCAAGAACGGATGCCACGCCCTCATCAGGCAGCCCTGCAAGACCCCACACGGCCGCCGCCGCGCACAACCCCACCAAGCCCGCACAGACGCCGTGCACGCCACCACAGGAGGCGCCGCATGATCCGCGTCGACCTCCCCGACATCCCCACCACCGACCGCCTCATCGAAGCCCTCCACGTCGCCGCCGGCGCCCGCCCCAACACCACCCAGGCCACCGAATGGCGACGCATCGCCCACGACCTGGAGCAAGCCCTCGACGCGATCGGCCCCACCTACCCGATCCAACAGGTCCACCAGAACGCCGCCTGAGCGCGCGTCACTCGGTTACGGCCGCCCCGCGCGCAAGACCCGACCAACCCAACGCCAGAGCAACGGAGATCACCATGACCGACCGACCGCAGACTCCCGCCAGCGAGCAGCCGGCCGCGTGCGCCAAGTGCCGCGTCCCGTTCGACCCCACCGACCCGCGCGCCGACGGCCGCTCGCGGTACCGCGACACCCCGTACTGCCGGATCTGCGTCAACCGCTGCCACGACACCGAGATCGCCGACCACCGCTGCGTCATCTGCGCCTGACCCACGAAAGGCCCCGCCATGGACAACTGCGAGGACTGCAACGGCTCCCGCTGCACTGAATGCCGCGAGCACTACTGCTGCGAGCCCTGCCCCTGCGGGCTCTCCCACACCTGCAAGTGCGGCTGCGACGCGTACGAGCGCCGCGCGATGGCCGACTGATCCACCCGCCCGCCCGACACCACGAAGGAGCACACCGTGCCCACCCGCATCTTCACCCGCGACCAACTCGACACCTGGGGCGTCCCCCACGACCTCCCCGAGGAGCAGCACGCCGCCAACTACCCCGACGCCGCGATCGAACTACACCGCGAACAGACCAGCAGCCGCCGATGGGTGTCCGTCAACAAGCTGATCTTCCGGGCCCCCGACGACGGCAAGGCGTACCGCGTCACGTTCGAGGTCGGCCTCACCGAGGAGCAGGAAGACCACGACCCGTGGGCCGACGAAGACACCGTCACGGGCGTCGAGGTCGAGCAGCGCACGGAGACCGTCACCCGTTGGAAGCCCGTCGCCTCGCGGCCCGCCGTCGAGCAGTGAACAGCAGCACGGCCGCCCCCGCTGATACCGGGGGCGGCCGGCACCGCCAGTCCACCACACGACACCCCGGAGCCACCATGACCGACCCCACCCCCGCCGACCGCATCCGCGCCCTGGCGCTAAACGAGGCCGCCGACTTCCTCCGTGACTCCCACTTCCGCGACGGCATGACCGTGCAGGAGATCGGCGTCGCACTGCACTACACGGCCGACGCCGCGGACCCGCGCGTCGGAACCCTCGCTCGCGAAGGGTTCGGCCTCGACGAAATCGCGGCCATGCTCGCCGAGCCCGCCGCGCCTGCGCCCGCCGATCTCCCCGGCCGCCTCCGCGCCGTGCTCACCGAACGGTTCACCTCGCTCGGCAACCCGTTCTCCCGCATGAGCTACAGCGAGAAGGGCCCCGACGGGTGGCCCGCAACGCATCCCGTCAGCCCCGCCATGGTGGCCGACGTCCTCCGCGAGCTGCTCGCCGCCGACGAGGTGCAAAAGGCCGAGCCCGACAACCCGCGCGCTGTGTGCACCTGCGGCCACACCCGCGGCGAACACGTCGACGTCAGCGGCCGCCTCCTCTGCGACGTCTGCGACCCCGACAGCAGCGACAACCTCGTCTGCAAGGAGTTCGAGGAGCTGTGATCTTCCACGACCTTGCCGACCTCGGCACCACCCTCATCGGCCGCGCCGTCCTCACCGCCGGCGCTTCGGCCGGCGCCGCGACCGCGCTCCTCTACGGCGCACTCGCCCTCGCCATCCACCTCCGCACCCGAAGGAGAAGCCCATGACGATCACCCTCGTCGCCCTCCTCGCCGCCGCACTCGGCTGGACCTGCGGCCACTCCACCGCCCGCATCCGCATCATCAACGTCGGCGCCACCGCCCGCGAAGACGACAACGCCCTGATGACCCAGGCCATCCGCGACCTCAACGACGCGTGCTGCGACCTGTGGTGGACGACCACCGGCCTCGAACACGACTCCACCTGCCCCAACCACAAGAGCCACCGGAGCGCCGCATGACCGACCGGATCCCGCTGGACGAACTGAACAGCGACCAACTAGACGCCCTGTACGCCCGCGCCGAGCAGGCCGAGGCCACCCACACCGCACCCGCGCTTCGGGCACAGCTCCGCGCAGCCATCGCGCCCATCCTCGACGAGTACCCGGAGCACAACCGCACCGACGAACACGAGGCGATCCTCGCCGAGATCATCACCGCCGTACTCGGCGCCATCCTCCCCACCGCGCGCACCACGGCCGCGCTCGCCCGCATGTCCGAGGCCGACGTCCACCGCGTCATCGCCGTCATCGAGGAGGGCCAGCCCTACGACCTCAACGACGAGCAATGGGAGGCCGGTTGGAACGCCGCAATGAACCGAGTCCGTGCCGCCCTCATGCCTAAGGAGCAGTGACCATGCCGAAGTTCCGCAAGAAGCCCGTCGAGATCAACGCCATCCGGTGGACCGGCGACAACATCGACGCCGTCATGGGCTTCATGCACCCGCAACAGCCCATCCACCCCAACGACCTGTCGCACATGCGGTTCACGAACGCGGACGACCTCGTCGGCATCGAGACCCTGGAGGGAGTGATGTTCGCGAGCAAGGGCGACTGGATCATCCGCGGCGTCCAGGGCGAGTTCTACCCCTGCAAGCCGGACATCTTCGCCGCCACGTACGAGCCAGTCGCTACTGGCCACGTCGAGGTCCACGTCCAACCCGACCCGCCGCACGTGGCCGACGCCATCCGCGACATCCGACGCCACGGCGGCCCGCCCAACTACCGCCGCTGAACAGCACGAAGGGGCGCGCCCACGATCTCCCCAGACCAGGCACGCCCCAACCGGTGGCACCAACGTACCGCCCCACCAGCACCAGGAGCGCACGATGAACCCCACCGCCACCCACCTCCGCACCATCGCCCTCCACTGGACCGACCTCCGCACCGCCCTCACCACCACCGGCACCACCACCTGGCCCCCCGCCGGCCGAATGAGCGACTACCTCACCGCCCTCGACCACGCCGACGAGCAGCTCGCCGAAGCCGCACGCTGGCAGGCCGCGTACAACCGGCAGTACCTCGATCGCGACCCCAACCAACTCGGCGTTACCCGGCCGCCCCTGAGTCTGACGATCGTGGACACCATGCGCGCCGTGGAGGCCGCGCTCACCCAGTGCGCCGACGACATCGCCCGCACCGCGCAGCGCCCGCCCATGGCCATGCCCACCGCGCGCCGGGCCGCGTACGCGAGCCAGCGTGAGGCCGACATCGCGCACGGCGACCGGCAGCGCCAAGCCGTGCTCGCCCGCGCCGACCTCGCCGACCCCCGCAGGTGGCGACACACCGGCCGACGCTCCGCACCCCACGCCGCGCTCTGGCTCCTCGCCCGCATCGAGTTCAAGCCCGGCCCATGCCGGCGCCTCACCCACGACGAGGCCCGCCGGATCGGCATCGTCGCCGAAGGAGCCGCGGAGCGTGTCGAGCGGGCCCTCGACATCGCCGCGCAGCGCGTCGCCCTGGCGCAGGCATGCGCGTGCGGTGGCCGCATCGACATGCACGGAGGCGAGGGACGCGCCCCGGTCGCGCACTGCACAGGCTGTGGACGGGTCTGGTCCGAGAGCGGGATGGCGGCCGCATGAAACTGGCCTGGCTCCGAATCCGCTGGTACGCCCGCGCAGCACTCGGCCTCCGCGACATGCGGCAAGCCATCCTGCGGCAGCGCATCGAGCAGGCGAAGGAGCAGCGGACGGGCTGAACAGCACGCGGCCCGCCGTCCCCGATGGGTGCGGCGGGCCTGCGAGGGTGGCCCCCTGTGATGCATGACGACCGTACGCCCGCCACGATCAGTGCGTCCAGACCTCGGGCCCACCGCCCCGCCACTCGATGAGCGAGGACCGGACGACGTCCATCTCGTCGAACTCCTGAAGTCCGGCCTCCTGCATGAACCGCGCGACGTCCTGCACGCTGAACGCGCGGCCGAGGATCGAACCGTCAGCACGGACGCGCCGGCCGCCGTCCTCGTCGGGCGGATAGATCACTACGGGCGTCGCGGGGGCCATGACACCAGCCTGCGGCGCCCCAGTCGGGGTGGCACGCCGGGCGCGGTGTTCGGGCGACCTGTGGGCGCGCTCCGTCGAGCACGACGAAGCCCCCGACCAGCCTGGTCGGGGGCTCGCCTGTGTGCGGCTACGCGTCCCAGTCGGCGGAAACCTCCTGCACGGCCCGCACGACCGCCTGCGCCGCCCGCTCGGCCTGCCCCTCGGTGAGGCCGATCTTCTGGGCCGCTACGCCGGTCTGGTAGGAGAGCACGTTCGCTAGCCGCTCCCCCTTGGTGAGGTCCGCTTCGGGGACGCCGGCCGGGTGCAACTCGGTGACGTTCATGGGCACTCCTTCGTCTCGTGAGGGCAGATCCGTGCGCTTGCCCGGACTCGGAGGATTCGCCGCGAAGAACGCGGCCACCTCGTCGGCCCGGAACCGGGGCCGCGTGCTGCCCTCACCCTCGACAGGCTTCGGGAAGGCGCCGCTCTTCCGGTGCGCGTGCACCGTCTGTCGACTCACCCCGTGCTCCGCCGCGATCTCCGTGGTGGTCATCAAGCGCGGGCTCCCCTCTGTTTCAGGGCTCTTGGGCACGGCAACATCCTTCCCGAACCTCTTGACGTTGTAAAGAGGTTCCTGCCACTCTGGCACTGCACCAACAAGGAAGCCCCGGCCCGGAGTTGCACCTCCATTGGGCCGGGGCGGACCCACCCACAACGCGAGAAGGAGCAGGTCCGTGCCCAACGGTACCGATCAGTCCCCGCCCGATGAAGCCGCACGCGTCGCCGAACTCCAGCAGCAGGCCGCCGCCGACTACGCCAAGGCGCAGAACCCCGCGCAGCAGGCCGCCGCCCGCGACCAGCTCGCCGACGCCCGCGCCCACGGCAACGAGCAGGCCGGCACCAACTGACCCACAGACCGGCCGGGCCCGCCACACCCCCAGTGCGGGCCCGGCCTTCGCTTCCTGGAGCAGCTCCGTGAAGACCCGCACCGACTACCGCACCGAGTACGTTCCGCACACCGTCGGCGGCAAGACCCGCATGGTCCCCGTACAGGTCGAGGTTCCGCCCCCCGTCGCACCGCGCGACTGGGACCAGCTCGCCATCAACGCCGTGACCGCCCTCGTCACCGTGCTCGTTCTCGTGTGCGTCGTCTGGTCCACGGTGTCCATCGGCGATCTCCTCGCCCGCGTCGTCGTCGAGCCCGCCGCGTACGGGGCCGCTGCCGTATTCGATCTCGCCTGGATCGCCCTCATGATCATTGAGTGGCTGGCCCGCTACACACCCGCCCGCGCGTACAAGGCCCGCGCCGCCGGATACGTCGCGCTCGCCGTCGCCATGGGCGCCGTCGGCACACACGGCTGGATCGCAGGAGACCCCGCCATCGGCATCATCGGCGCCGTCGTCTCCGGCCTCGCCAAGGGCACCTGGACGATCCTCCTCGACTACCAGGCCACACCTCTCGACGAGCGCACGGCCGCGTTCCTGGAGCAGGAACTCGCCGAGGCCGGCGCCGAGCTGTCGCGCATCCCCGTCGCCCGCCGGGTGAACCGGGCCCGCGCGCTCCTGGAGGGCGAGCGCCGCGCCCTCGACGCGGACAGCGGATCCGCCAATCCGGACCGTCCGGACGACGAGGAGGACGATCCGGGCCCCAACGTCCATCAACTCAACCCCGGCGTCCCGACCTTGAAGGACGCAGTCCGGACAGCATGGGACTCCGGAATCCAGGACCGGGACGCCGTTGCCCGCTACGTCGGCAAGGCCACCGGCAAGGCCCCCTCGCCCGACACCGTCGAGCGGTACCTCCGCGCGCTGAGAGTGGGGGCGTGATGGGCTACCTCATCCTCGCGTTGCTGCTCGCGACTGCCGCCTGCGGATGGCGAGCCCACGCCGACGACGTCCGCTTCGGCGCCCGCATGGCCGCGCTCCTCTGTGTCGTGCTGGCCGTACAGATGTGGTGGGAACTATGAGCCACGACGCCCCAGACCGCGCCGAGCTCGCCATCCGCGAGTGGCTCCACAAACGCGTGACCCCGAAGGTCGAAGAGCAGCCGCTCCCCGCCGCGCCCACACACCTGCCGCCCGGATACGCGCCCGCCCCGGACCCGGACGACTGGTTCACCCGCCTCTACGGCCCGGACGGCGAATCTCCCATCGAGACGCCGACCAGCCCGGACCTCGATCCGGAGCCGGGTCCGGAGGTCGAGGACGACGATCCGGAGCCCGCACCGTACGAAGGCCATAGGCCCTCGCGCCGCGCGCTCGTCGATGTCACCCACAACGCCGCCCCACGCCTGCGCTGGCTCGCCCTCCACACCACCGCCGCTGCCGCCGGGTATCCGCTCGGCCTCGTCAACTGGGGCCAGAACACCGCGGCATGGCTCACGGCCGGCCACTGGACCGCCCCCTCGGCGTGGGTGGTCTACGCCGTCGGCGTGATGGGGCTCGCCCTGTACCGCCGGACGCACCGCTCGCTGCTCCTCGTCGCATGGCTCGGCGCCGTGCCGATCTCCTCCGTCGTCCTCGGCGTGCTGCTGCACGGCCGCGCCTGACCTTCAAGGACCCATCGTGAACACGCTGTTCGGCAACCTCGGCGTCGTCGGCCTCGCCGTCGTGATGACCGCACTGTTGCTCTTCGGGATCAAGGGCGGCGGCAAGATCAAGCCCCTCGGCTGGTGGCCCTGCCTCATCGGCGGCATGCTCGCCGGTTCGGCCTACGCGGCGGCCGGCGGCATCTTCAAGATCGTGCCCGATCTGGTGGGCGGCCTGCTCGGCGCAGCGCAGGGCATCATCCCCGGCGTCACGCCACCCGCGATCGCGCTGGTCATCGCCATCATCATCGGGTTCCGTCCGATGACGACGAAGCAGGTCGCGATCACCGGAATCATCTTCTTCTACGCGGCCACCGGTGCGGGCGGCGTGTGGGGGCAGGTCGCCGATGCGATCACCAAGCTCGGCGCGCAGGTGGCGTGATGATCAACCGCCTCGCCGCGCGCACCCGCGCGCTCCTCGACCTGCTCGCCCGACTCGGCCCCGGATCCCAAGCCCTGCTGCTCCGCCTCATCGGCCGGTTCGGATGGGGCCCGGTCCTCTGCGCCGCGGTCGTCACCGTGTACGCGGCCGCCCGATACCGGACGTGGATCGCGTGGGGCGTCCTCGCCTGGTGCGCCGTCGCGTGGGCGCACGCCCCCAACGAGACACCCGCCGAGGACGACGAACAGGACGCGGAGGAGGCCCCCGTCGCCCCCGATCCGGCGGACATCACAGACGTCGTACGGGACGTCATCGGCCCCGGCCGCGGAGCCCTCCTCACGGCCCTCGTCGGACCCCTCGGCGTCGCCGACACGAAGGCCGTACGCGAGCTGCTCGCCGCGGCCGACATCCCGCTCCGACCAGGGGTGCGCACCCCGGGCGGGAATGGGCCCGGCGTCCACACCGACGACATGCCCACCCCTCGCCCCGCCCTCGACGACGCCGACGTTGGCGTTGTTGCCGCAGGTGAGACCGCCAACACCAACACCAACAACAAACCCACGGTGGAGGCCCGAGAGGGGATGACGATCATCACCGACCCGGCCGACTCCCACCGGACCCACAACCTCCGCAAAACCTGAACAGGAAGCAGCGAGCCATGCCGTACCGCTACTGGTGCGCCCAGTGCGAAGCCAGGTCACCGCACCCTCACGACCGCCGGACCGACGCCGAAGCCGAGCGCGACGAGCACCGCGCCACGGAGCACGGCGGATTGGCGCCGGCCTCCGGAGACGGAGTGCGGAAGGTCCACGCCGAGGGCCGCACCGGCACGTGTAGCGGCTCGCTGCTGTTCGTCCTATTCCTGCTCGCCGCGGTCCTAGCGAACTGCTTGGGCCGGTAGCCAACCGAAGGGGAATGACCATGCCCAACTACCTGGCCCAGTACCGGCAGGCGATCAGAGACGGTGCACACGACTACGCCCGCACCGTGCTGGTCTCCGCCATGCAGGCGGCGCGCAACGGTCTGGTGACCGAGGAGCAGGTCGCCGAACTCGCTCAGGAGGTGCGGAACAACCCGCCTTCCTCATGAAGCCCCGGGGCGGCCGTTCGCTGCCAGGCATCCCGGCCGCCCCGGTTCACCCATCCCGAACACGAGACAGGAGCCGACATCATGGCACTGAACAACAACATGCCGATCAGGGACCCGGAGCGCGCGGAGATCGACACCGAGAACGCCACCGAGTACCGGGCCTCGCAGGGCGGTTATTACCCGGTAGAGGAGAAGCCCGTTCCGGGCACGCCGCAGCAGGAGCGCTGACACACTGGAACCTCGCGCCGGGTAGCGCCCGGTAGTTGGCCCCGCCGTTCGCCCCCGTGACGGCGGGGCCTCACTACGCCCGTAGTTGCGCCGCGAGTGATCGTGTCGCACACTGGCCCCACGTCCGGCGTGCCCGGACCCGACAGGCCCGCCACATGCGGGCCTTACGCATATGCCGGAACACACCCGTCCGCCACAACTCGCACCGCATGATGCCTCTCTCATCACCACGCACCAGGGGGCACACATGGGGTTCATCAACAACGCGAAGGCCAACGAGGCGACCAGGGTTGCCACCGAGGCGTACGCGAGCGGCCGGCAGGTACTGACCTTCAAGATCATCGAGGCGAACGCCACCCACCGCTCAACCGGCGTCATGACCGGCATCGGCGAGCAGATCGAAGCCATCGAAGCGCAGGGCTGGATGCTCGCCAACATGTGCGCGGCCGAGGGCAAGGCACTGACCGGCGACCGCTCGGCGCTGATCTGCCTGTTCCGCCGCCGCTGACCAACCACCAGGCCCGACCGCATCCTCCCCGTGCGGCCGGGCTTTCGCATGCCCGGAGGTGGCCCGTGCCGCAGCCCAAGTTCAGTAAGGGCGGCCTCGTCACCGACGACGAGCGAGCCGAGATCATCCGCCTCCACGGCGAAGGCCACGGCCGCAACGAGATCGCACGCCTCACCCGCCGCTCCCAGCGCACGGTGTCCGTCATCTGCGCCGAGGAACACCTCGTCTTCGACGTCACCCAGACCGAGGAAGCCACCCGGCACCGCGTCGCCCAACTCGCCGAGAAGCGCGTCATCCTGGCCGACGCCTTCACCGACGACGCGCTGCACCTCTCCGCGCAGGTGTGGCAGCCCGCCACCATCCACAGCTTCGGCGGCAAGGAACACACGTACAACAGTCGCGATCTGGACGAGCCGCTCGCCGCGGACAAGCGCGCTCTGATGGCTGCGGCGACGAACGCCGCGGCGCAGTCGCTGCGTCTCGTGCCTCCCGTCGACGACGCTGGCGCCGACGACGCCCGCTCGATGCTCGGCAAGCTGATGAGCGGGCTCGCCGCGGTGTACGAGGAGCAGCGGGGGGCCGACGAGGAGGCGGAGGGTGGGTCTCCTTGATGCGCTGCCGTTGTCCCGCAAGCAGGTCGTGTCGATCGTCGAGGCCGAGTCCCGCATCAACGTGTGGGAGGGCTCGGTCCGTTCGGGCAAGACCGTCGCATCGCTGCTCCGCTGGCTGATCTACGTAGCGAACGCGCCGCGCGGCGGCGAGCTCGTCATGGTCGGCCGCACCCGCGACTCCCTGTTCCGCAACATCATCGGCCCGCTGATGAACCCCGACCTGTTCGGGCCGCTCGCCTCCCAGGTGCGCTACAACAACGGCGCCCCGATCGCGTACATCATGGGCCGCCCCGTCCACGTGATCGGCGCCAACGACGCCAAGGCCGAGCCGAAAGTCAGGGGCATGACGTGCGCCGGCGCCTACGTGGACGAGCTGACGACGATCCCGCGGACGTTCTTCGACCAGCTCGTTGCGCGCTGCTCGGTCAAGGGCTCCAAGATCTTCGCGACGACCAACCCGGACAACCCCGGTCACTGGGCTCGCCGCGAGTACCTCAAGCGCGCCGAGGCCGTACGGCTGCGCTCCTGGCATTTCGTCCTCGACGACAACCCGTTCCTCGACCCCGAGTACGTCGCCGCGCTCAAGGCCACGTACACCGGCCTGTTCTACCGGCGGAACATCCTCGGGCACTGGGTGCAGGCCGAGGGCGCGATCTACGACAGCTTCGACGAGGAACGCCACGTCGTCACCGACGTCCCGCACATCGCCCGCTGGCTGTGCGACGCGATCGACTACGGCACCACGAACCCGTACTCGGACCTGCTGCTCGGCCTCGGTGTCGACCAGCGGCTCTACGTCGTGTCCGAGTACCGGTGGGACTCGCGGGCCGAGCGCCGCAAGATGACCGACGCCGAGTACAGCCAGGCCCGCCGACGCTGGCTCGCTGCCGTACCGCAGCCACAGACCAACGTGCTCGGCGTGCAGCCGGAATGGACCGTCGTCGACCCGTCGGCCGCCTCGTACATCGAGCAGCTGCACCGCGACGGCGTGGCCGGGGTGACTCCGGCCGAGAACACCGTGCTGGACGGCATCCGCACCGTGGGATCGCTGTTCGCTGGCGACCGGCTGCGCGTGCACGCCTCCGCGCGCGGCCTGATCGAGGAGCTGCCCGGCTACTCCTGGGACGACGAGAAGGCCGAGAAGGGCGAGGACGCCCCGATCAAGCTCGATGACCATTCCTGCGACGCGCTGCGGTACGGGGTGCGTACGACCGAGGCCCTGTGGCGGCCCCACATCCCGACCCTCCTGGAGGTGGCCGCGTAATGGCACGCGACGTGCGTATCGAGCTGAGCGAGCAGGGGACCGGCACCGTCATGGTCGACGGGCAGCGCCTCAAAGGCGTGCGCGAAGTCTCTGTCGAGGGCGAGGTCGGCTGCCGCCCCGTCGTCCGCCTCGAACTGCTCGTCCACGACGTCGGGACCTTGGCCAAGCCGGACACCGTACTCATCCCGGACGACACCGCAGCGGCCCTCGTGGCGCTCGGCTGGACGCCGCCGCCCGGACAGGAGGTGCCCGATGCCGCTTCCGACGTCTGACGCCCCCTGGCCGCCCACCGACCACCAGGTACAGGCCGCACTCGCCGACTGGGACGCCTGGTATTCCGCCGACCCCGACCGGCTGGAGAACCGCTACCAGGGCCGCGGCTACCGCGAGGCACTCGACCGGCCCGCGCAGCACCGCGGCGGCCTCGTCGGCAAGGTCGCCCGCTGGTTCTGGGGCAACCCCACATCCCCCGGCGAGAAGCGCACCAAGCTGCACGTGCCGCTCGCGGGCGATATCGCGCGCACGTCGTCGGAGCTGCTGTTCTCCGAGCCGCCCAAGCTCGTCTCCGAGCACACCGCGACACAGGATCGCCTCGACGAACTGATGAACACCGGCCTCCAGCCGACCCTGTTGGAAGCCGGGGAGCTGTGCGCAGCGCTCGGCGGCGCGTACCTCCGCGTCGTGTGGGACGAGGAGGTCTCGGACCGGCCGTGGCTCGACGCCGTGGCCGCCGACCGGGCCATCCCCGAGTTCCGATACGGGCGCCTCGTCGCCGTCACCTTCTGGACCGTCGTCGAGGCCGAGGACTCCCGACGCGTGCTGCGCCACCTGGAGCGCCACGAAAAGGGCCGCATCTTCCACGGCCTCTACGAGGGCTCACTCATCGCGCTCGGCCACCCCGTCCCCCTCACAGAGCACCCGTCCACGGCCGGCCTCGCCACCGAAGTCGACGCAGAGGGCGGCCTCGACACAGGCGCCCCCGACCACCTCACCGCCTCCTACATCCCCAACGTGCGCCCCGCGCGGGCCTGGAGACACATCCCGACCGCCGCGTACTGGGGGCAGTCCGACTACCAGGGCATCGAAGGCCTGATGGACGCCCTCGACGAGACGTACAGCTCGTGGATGCGGGACGTGCAGAACGGCAAGGGCCGCATTGTCGTCCCCAACACCATGCTGGACAGCCTCGGGCCGGGGCAGGGCGCAGCATTCGACGAGGAGCGGCGCGTCTACTCCGGGCTCAACATGCTCCAGCGGCCCGGCGACCCCAACCCGCTCACCGTCGTGCAGTTCGAGATCCGGGTACAGGAGCACCGCGACACGTGCGCCGAGCTGGTCGAGCAGGCCGTACGGCAGGCCGGGTACTCCGCGTCGACGTTCGGGGAGACCGGCGACGGCTCCGCGGTGACCGCGACGGAGATCCGGGCCCGCGAGCGGCGTTCCATGAGCACGCGGGGACGTAAGTCCATGTACTGGGGGCCGGGCATCGCCGACGGGGCGGCCGCGCTGCTCGCCGTCGAGGCGGGCCCGCGGTTCCGTACCGGCGGCCTGGAGGTCGAACCCCCGAAGGTCGAGTTCCAGGACTCGATCAGCGAGGGCCCGAACGAACTCGCGACCACGGCCGAGCTGTTGCGCCGTGCCGAGGCCGCGTCCGACGAGACGCTCGTGCAGATGATCCACCCGGACTGGGACGAGCAGCAGGTACAGGCCGAGGTCGATCGGCTCGGCAAGGCCCGCGAGGTCGCCGACCCGTTCCTCACCGGTGCGGAGGACCCGGCCGGCGGGCCGCCGCTCCCGCCCGGGGCTCCCGAGGAGGACGAGGAGGCGTAGGCCATGCCCGTGTCACCGGCTATGGCCGAGGATCTCACCGCCGCGATCCGCACCCTGTACGACGATGCCGAGCTGACGCTGATCGACAAGCTGCGCCGCGCGCTCGCTGACGGTCTGGAGTCGCCGCTGTGGGCGGAGATCAAGCTCCGGTCCATCGGTGACCTGCGGCAGGCGGTCGAGGAGGTCACGCAGGCGCTCCAGGCGGATGCGGACGGGGCGGTCGCGGAGGCGCTGGCCACCGCGTACGGGCGCGGCAGGCAGGCCGCTGTCGCCGAGCTCGGCGCGCTGGACGTGGGCCGCGAGCTCCAGGCCCGCGCGCAGCTGCCCAACGCGCCTGCGGTGGACCGGCTTGCCGCCTCGTGGGCCAACGACACCCGGCCCCTGTACGCGCGCATCACCCGCGCCGTTCTGGACTTCTTCCGCGACACCGTCACCCGCGTCTCCACGGGCACGCTGCTCGGCACGATGACACGGCGCCAGGCCAGCCAGGAGGCGCTGAACCGGTTCGCCCGCCGTGGCGTGACCGGGTTCACCGACAAGGCCGGCCGCAACTGGGAGCTCGGCGCGTACGCGGAGATGGCCGTACGGTCCGTCACCGCGCGGGCCGCGGTCGAAGGCCACACCGACGCCCTCGCGGAGATGGGCGTCGGCCTGGTCATCGTCTCGGATGCGCCCCTGGAGTGCCCGCTGTGCGCCCCGTGGGAGGGCGAAGTCCTGTCCCTGGGGCCGGAGTCGGGGCCGCGGTCGCTGCGCGTCGAGCACGCGATCCAGCCGACGCGCCTGTTCGCCCCTACGCGCACGGTCGTCGTCCATGTGGCGGGCTCGCTCGTCGAGGCGCGCGCCGCAGGCCTGTTCCATCCGAACTGCCGGCACTCACTGTCGGCCTACCTCCCGGGCGTCACGACCCGGCCGAAGAGTCCGCCGCATCCGCAGGGTGCGACGTACGAGGACACGCAGCGGCAGCGGTACTACGAGCGCCAGGTGCGCGCGTGGAAGCGCAGGGCTGCGGCGGGCATGGACGAGGGTGCGCGCCGCACGGCGAACGCCAAGGTCCGTGCCTATCAGGCCCGGATCCGTGCTCTCACGGATGAGAAGGGCTTGGCCCGGAAGCGGCAGCGCGAGCAGATCGCCGCTGCTCATTGATCACCGGCCCGGAGCGCCGCACGGCAGCCGGGCACCCCGAAAAGGGAGTACACCCATGCAGCACCCTTTCAAGCACCCTTCCGCGACGCATCACGCGATGGAGGTGCTCGGCTATCGCCGCAACGGCTCGCCGATCTACGCCATCGCGGGTGGCAGCGGCGAGGGCGAAGGCGGCTCCGGATCCGGCGGATCCGAGCAGTCCAACCAGTCCGGAACCGGCGGAGACCCGTCCGGCGGGCAGTCCGGTGACCAGGGCGGACAGCAGTCCGGACAGGGATCCGGGGCGTCCGGATCGGAGTCGGGCGACGGCACCGACTGGAAGTCGGAGGCCCGCAAGTGGGAGAAGCGCGCCAAGGACAACAACACCGAGCTGGAGACCCTCCGCACGCAGAACATGAGCGAGCAGGAGAAGGCCGTAGCCGAGGCAGAGAAGAAGGGCCGCACGGCCGCCGCCGCCGACTACGGAACCAAGCTCGCCAACGCCGAGTTCCGCGCTGCGGTCGCCGCCGCAGGCATCGACCTCGGCGAGGCCGCCGACCTCATCGACGTGAACCGGTTCGTCGGCGACGACGGCGAGGTCAACGTCCAGGCCATCAAGTCCGCCGTCACCAAGCTGTCCAAGCTCGCCCCGCGCGGCCCCGGACGCTCCGGCACCGACATGGGCTCCGGCGGCTCCGGCGACCAAGCGGCATCCCTCGACAAGCAGATCGAAGAGGCATCCAAGCGGCGCGACTTCGCGACCGTGATCCGCCTCAAGCGGCAGAAGGCCGCACAGACCACCTAAGGAGGACCCATGGCCGGCATCACCGGGATGGGCACCACGTTCGACCTTCCCAACTACGCGGGCGAGCTGTTCGCCCTGACTCCGGCGGACACCCCCGTCCTGTCGGCCATCGGCGGTCTCACCGGCGGCGGTATGACGACCGGCGTCGAGTTCGAGTGGCAGACCTACGACCTGCGCGACCCGGGGCAGCGCACCCGCACCGAGGGCGCGACCGCGCCGACCGCCGAGGAGCGGGTGCGGGCGAACGTGCGGAACGTCGCTCAGATCCACCAGGAGAAGGTGTCGGTCTCCTACACCAAGCAGGCTGCGGTGGGGCAGCTCTCGACCCCGGGGGCGGCTCCGTTCCGTGGCGTGGACGGCTCGAACCCGGTGAACAACGAGCTGGACTGGCAGGTCGCGCAGGCGCTGAAGTCGATCGCGCTGGACGTGAACTGGTCGTTCATCAACGGGGCGTTCGCGAACCCCACGACCAACGCGACCGCCCGCAAGACGCGTGGGCTCCTGGCCGCGATCGTCTCGAACCGGATCGCGAAGGGCGTGACCACCACGGGGGCGACCTCGGCGACGGACACGGTCACGGCGACCGGGCATGGCCTGGTGGACGGCGACAAAATCGTGTTCACGAACACGTCGACGGCGACCGGGATCGTCGCGGGACGGACCTACTACGTCGACCAGATCGACGTGAACACCTTCAAGGTCAGCACCAGTTCGGGCGGCGCCCCGATCACCCTCGGCACCACGACGGGCCTCGCCTACACGAACCCGTGGGAGACCGCCCTCACCACCGACCACGTCTCCGACCTGCTCCAGCTCGCCTACGACAACGGCGGCATCAGCGAGCAGGAGACCGCGACGCTGATCGTCAACAGTGCGCAGCGCCGCGCGGTCACCAAGGCCTTCGCCTCGGCGTACGGCCAGTTCCAGGAGACCTCGCGCACGGTCGGCGGTGTCGCCGTCGACACGATCATCACGGACTTCGGGACGCTCAACGTGATGATGGACCGGCACGCGCCGCAGGACACCATCACCGTCGCGTCGCTGGAGCAGCTGCGCCCGGTGTTCCTCAACGTGCCCAGCAAGGGCGTCATGTTCGAGGAGCCCCTCGCCAAGACCGGCGCCTCCGACGAGGTGCAGCTCTACGGCGAGATCGGCCTCGAATACGGCAACGAGAAGGCCCACGCAGTCATGACCGGGCTGAAGGTGTGACGCGTATGCCGATCTACGAACGATGCACGGGCGGGCACGTCGCCGAGCGCGTACGCCCCGCCGAGGGCAGCGACGACGCCGAGCAGTACGCACGGCTCGCCGAGGACCCGGCCTCCGGCTGGCGATGCGCCGAGCAGGACGAGAAGGCCGAGGCGCCCGCGACGGAGCCGGTCGAGCTAGAGCGGCCGGCCAAGTCCGCGTCCAAGGCCGACTGGAAGGCGTACGCCATCAGTCAGGGCCTGGACGAGGACGAGGCCGAGAAGGCGACCCGCGACGAGCTCGCCGCGCGGTACGCGGTCGGAGGTGACTCCTGATGCCCATGTCCGCTTCCCTGTCCATGGCCGCCTCGGTCGACCTGTCCAAGGCCCTGGACCTGACCACAGCGCGCGACGGGCTCGCGTTCCGGCGCGCCGTCCAGCTCAACGACGGCACCGGCGCGGGCAAGGCCGACCGGGTGTTCCACGACCGGCGCACCCTGGCCGCGTCCGCGACCGAGGATCTCGACCTGGCAGGCGTGCTCCTCGACGCCTTCGGGGCCACGATCACGTTCGTCCGGGTCAAGGGGCTGTTCATCAGCGCCGCCGCGGCGAACACCAACAACGTCGTCGTCGGGGCCGCGACCAGCGCATGGGCGACGCTCCTGTCCGCGACGGGCACGCTCACACTGCGGCCGGGCGCCTCGGTCGGAGCGATGGCAGGCCCGGCAGACACCACGGCCTACGCGGTCACGGCCGGTACGGCGGACCTGCTCAAGGTCGCCAACTCGGGGGCGGGCAGCACGGTCGCGTACGACATCGTCATCGTTGGCTCGTCCGCGTAGGGGGTGGTCATGGCCCGGATCTACGCCACTTCGGCGCAGTACGCGATGTACACCGGGCAGGCGTCCCCGGCGGACGTCGAGGCCCGTCTCGGCCGTGCGAGCCGGTTCCTCGACTCCGAGGTGTTCCGGTTGTGCTGGTACGAGGTGGACGGCGATGGCTACCCGGCGAACACGCTCGTAAGCGATGCCTTCGCCGATGCGGTGTGCGCGCAGGTGCAGTGGTGGGCGGAGACCGGTGACGAGCTGGGCACGGCCGGACAGTGGGGCTCGGTGAAGATCGGGTCCGTCAGTCTGTCCGGGCCCGGCTCGTCGTCCGGCTCCGGAGGTGCCTCGACCGGCCGCACGGTCGCCGAGGCCGCCCTCGAAGCGCTCCGCACACCCGACCTGACAGCGGACCTGTTCCGGCTCGGCGAGGTGGTCCAGTGCTGATCCCCGCCTTCCTCCTCCAGCACGAGATGACCGTGGAGGCGTGGCAGGGCGAAGGACCCTACGGGCCCTCGTACGCGGCTCCGGTCGCGGTGCGGTGCTTCCTCGACGAGCAGACCCGCATGGTCCGCAACCCCGGGGGCGAGGAGGTCACCTCGTCCAGCACTGCCTACGCCCTGCCGGACGCGGTATGCCCGACACGCTCCCGGGTGACCCTGCCCTCGGGCCGGACCACCACCGTCATCGCCGCCTACCAGCGCGACGGCGGAAACCTGCCCACCCCCGACCACCTGGAGGTGCAGCTCCAGTGACGCAGTACGCACGCATGTCCTTCCAGGGACGGCGACTGTGGACATCGCGCGGTCGCAGGCAAGCGAGCGAGGGCATCCAGCAGGCCTTGGAGCACACCCTCGGCGTCTCGAATCAGCGCGTGCCGCTCGACGAAGGGACCTTGGAACGCTCCGGGCGGGTGGACGTCGACGGCCTCAATGGCGCGATCAGCTACGACACCGTGTATGCCGTGCGCCAGCACGAGGAACTGACCTGGCGGCACCTGCCCGGACGCCGCGCGAAGTACCTGGAATCAGCCATGAACGACGAGCGCGAGACCATGCGGCGCCTCATGGCCGTGCCCCTGCGCCGCTGGCTACGCGGCTGACCCACCCACCCTTCGAACCCCCGCCCTGTGCAGGGGTTTTCGCATGCCCGGAGGTGATCGGTGGGCCACACCAACGCGCTCGTGGACGGGCTCGCCTCGCTGATCGCGGGCGCCGGCCTCGCCGTCTACCGGCCGAACGGCATCTACACCCCGGCTGAGACCGGCATCACGGTCGCGATCGTGCCGGACACCCCCGACGGGGTGCTCTGTCTGACCCCCTATCCGGTCGAGGACACCGACCTCACCGACGCGGTCACCGGCATTCAGGTGCGCATGCGCCAGGGCCGCGACCCGCGCCTCGTCGAGGAGCTCGCCGAGGACGTGTTCGACCTGCTCCACAACCGCCGCGGCCTCGTCCTCGGCGGCATCCAAGTCGCCCTGATCTGGCGCCAGTCACAGGCCCCTATGGGCCAGGACGTCCACGGCCGCCAGGAGATCTCGGCGAACTACTACGCGCGCACGACGCGCCCTGCACCCCACCTCTACGAATAGGGAGGCCGCGTCATGTCGACGCCGACCGAGACCGCTCTTGCGCGCCGCTGGCGCCTGGAGATCAACATGGGCACCGACGCCTCGCCGAACTGGCAACTGTGCCCCGCGATCACAGAGTTCTCGTGGACGGCTGAGCCGAACCACGAGGACGACACCAGCTACGACACGGACGGCTGGGCCGAGAACACCAAGACCGGGCAGGCCTGGGAGCTGGAGGTCACCTTCAACCGGAAGGCGTCGCCGGACAACACCACGTACTCGGTGGTCCACGAGAAGATCCGTACCGCGTTCTTCGCCTACGGCGACGCCTCCAAGGTTCCCCTGCGATTCTTCGACCGCAACGGGCTGCCCGAGGCGTACGAGGGCAAGGGCCTGCCCAACTGGGAGCCGCAGGGCGGCGAGGCCACCGACCTCGACCAGGTACAGGTGACGTTCACCGGCACGGGCCCGCTGACGCCGATCACGAACCCGGTGAGCCCCTGATGGCGGGTTCCTTCAAGGTCCTGGAGGAGTTCCAGGACGACGCGCTCACCCTGCCCTTGCGCTGCCCCGACGGCACCGTGCGTGAGTTCCGCATCCCGGCCCCGTCCGCCGAGGACGGCCTGCGGGTGCAGCACCTCATGGAGAAGGCGCGCCACCTCGCCGCCGGCGGCGCACCGCAGGAGACCGAAGTCCTCGACGACGACGCCGAACTGGACCTGTTCGAGGTGGCGCTCGGCGCCGCCTACGAGGAACTGCGCGCGGCCGGCCTGGACTGGTCGCGGTTTCGGCACGTGGCGATGACCGCCGTCATGTGGATCACCGCCGGGCTCGACGTCGCCGAGAAGTACTGGGAGGCCGACGGCGACCCTTCTCGGGTGGCCCCGAACCGGGCGGCTCGCCGGGCCTCATCGGCTGCGGCGAGTACGACGAAGCGACGGGGCTCTACGAGTGGTACGAGCGGCCAGAGGGCTACCGGCCGCGCCCGCAAGGCCGCGAAGACCTGACCTGGGGCGCCCTCCTCAGCGAGTGGCCCCTCATCGAGTGCGACCTCCATGAGGTCTACGGCCTCGACCTCAACGCCCCAGGCCTGATGCAAGAGCGCACCTGGCGGTGGCTGCGCCTGCGCATCGTCGGCCTGCTGTCAGCTGAGTCCCGCCTCTCGCGCCGCTTCGCACCTCCCGAACCGAAACCCAAGGGGGTACGTCGTGGCGCTGCACCTCGGTGAACTGGTCGCCGGACTGCGGGCAGAGGAGGGCCCGTTCACGCGCTCCCTGGCCCGTGCCGAACTCGCGATGCGCGGCCTGACGCGCGACGTGAACGGGCAACTCCGCACCCTGGACGGGCGGTTCGCGACGAGCTCGCGCGGCATGGGACAGACCCTCGCCTACCAGGTCGGCAACGGCGCACGGTCGGCGGTCGCGGCACTGGCGAAGGTGGCGCCCGCGGTGGCCGGCATCGGCGTGGGTCTGCCCGCGGTCGCCGCCGTCACCGCGGGGCTCATGGGGCTTGTGGCCGGGGCGGTCGCTGCGGGTATCGCGGTGAAGGCGTTCAGCCTCGCCGTGGGCCCGCAGATGGCCGCGGTGACCGACGTCGCCAAGCTCGCCGAGGAAGCAGAGAAGGCGGCCGCCGACGGGGCCGCGGACGCGGCCGAGAAGCAGAAGGCGTACACCGATGCGCTCGCCGACCTTCCGCCCGCGACGCAGGGTGCGGCGAAGGCGTTCATCGGCCTGAAGAAGGACTACAAGGAGTGGTCCGACGGGCTGAGCAGCACCACGATGCCGCTGGTCACCAAGGGCATCGAGATCCTGCGGGACCTGCTGCCGACGTTGACCCCGTTCGTGAAGGCCGCGGCCGACGCGATCGGCGGGTTCCTCGACGAGGTCGCGGTCGGGGTGAAGTCCGCCGGGTTCAAGCAGTGGGCGGCCGACATGGCGTCCGCGGCCGGGCCCGCCCTGACCAACTTCCTTGCCGTCATCAAGAACCTTGCGGTCGGCTTCGGCGGCCTCCTCCAAGCGTTCCTGCCCGTGTCGGCCGGCATGACCGGCGGACTGGCCTCGATGACCGAGTCGTTCGCCAAGTGGGGCACGTCCCTCAAGGGGTCGGAGGGGTTCGCGCAGTTCCTCGAACTGGCCCGTGAGGGTGGCCAGATGCTTGGTCAGCTCGCGATGGCTGCGGGGAACCTGCTGGTCGCTCTGGCCCCGCTGATCGGGATCACGACACAGGTCGCGCTCGCCCTCGCGCGCGTGATCAACGCGCTGCCTCCGGGTGTGCTGTCCGTGCTCGCCACGACGATCGCCAGCGTCGTGATCGCGATGAAACTGTGGGCGGCTGGCTCGGCGGCGGTCGCCGTGGCGAACCGGCTGATGGCGTCCTCCACCTACCTGGCGATCGCCGGTTGGGCGCGGATGATGGCGGCCGGCCTCGCGGCCTACGCGCGGATCGCGGCGGCTGCGGTCGCCTCGGCCGCGCGTACGGCTGCGGCGTGGGCGGGTGCGGCGCTGCGGTCGATGGCCACCTTCGCCGCGCAGATGATCCGCACCGCTGCCGTGGCGGTGGCTCAGTTCGTCATGATGGCGGCCCGCGCCGTGGTCTGGGCGGCGGTCATGGCCGCGCAGTGGCTGATCGCGATGGGCCCGATCGGCTGGATCATCGCCGCTGTGATCGCCCTGGTCGCGCTCGTCATCGCGAACTGGGACACGGTCCGGGCGTGGACGGTCGCGGCCTGGAACGCGGTCGTCAACGCGGTGAAGGTCGCGGTCGACTGGATCCTCGCCGCGGTGGCCTGGCTCGGCTCGATCCCCGGCAAGATCAGCGAGTGGTTCGGGCAGGCCAAGACCTGGGCGATCTTGAAGATGGCCGAGATGGTCGTCTGGCTCCAGGGCCTCCCGGGTCGTGTCGGAGCGGCGATCTCCGGGCTGCTCGGCACCCTGCGCGGCTGGGCGTCCCGCAGTTTCCAGGCCTTCCGCCAGATGGCGGCCGACAAGGTCGCTTCGATGATCGCGTGGGTGCGCGGGCTGCCCGGCCGGATCTCCAGCGCCATCGGCAGCCTGCGTAACCTGCTCGCCGACAAGGGCGGCGACCTGATCCGCGGCCTCTACAACGGCGTGGCCCGCATGGGTGGTTGGCTGAAAGACAAGCTGATCAGCTTCGCGAAGAACATGATCCCGGGGCCGATCGCCAAGGCCCTCGGCATCGCCTCGCCGAGCCGTCTCATGGCCGACCAGATCGGCCACTGGATCCCGGCCGGTATCGCGCAGGGCGCCGAGGCCAACTCGGGCGTGCTCGACAAGACCATGGCGGGCCTCGCCTCCACCCCGACCCCGTCCGCGGCGATGGCCTCCTCGATGGGCGGCGCTGTGGCCGGCGCCTCCGGCCGGGGCGGCTCGTCCGCGATCACGCTGCGGGTCGATACCGGAGGCGGCGCGGCCGACGAGCTGCTCGCCACTCTGATCCGCGACTTCGTGAAGGTGCGCGGCGGCAATGTTCAGACCGTCCTCGGAAGGGGGTGACTCGTGGCCTTTCCCGAGGACCCTCTGGGGCTGCGCGTCGAGATCAAGGCAGGTCAGTGGACGGACATCACACGTGACGTCTACACCCGTGACGCGATCACGCACACACGTGGCATCCGGTCGAGCAGCACCACCGCAGAGCCTGCGTCGGTACCGCTCACGATCAACAACCGTGACGGGAAGTACAGTCCGCGCAACCCGATGAGCCCGCACTACGGGCGCATCGGCCGCAACACCCCCGTGCGGCTGTCGCTGCCCGATGGCGACCGCTTCCTCGACCTCGACGGCAGCGCCACGAGCTACGCCTCGACGCCGGACGCAGCGGTCCTCGACATCACCGGCGACCTCGACCTGCGCGTCGAACTCGCCGCGTCCTGGCACCGGCCGGGCATTTACCACCTGCTCGGCAAGTACGGGCCCCCCGGGTCCCGCTCGTGGGTGCTGCGTCTCGTCAACGGCTCGCTGGACTTCCTGTTCAGCCTCGACGGCACCAACACGTACTTCGTCCGCAGGCCGCTGCCGGTCCTTCCCGAGCGGGCGGCGCTGCGCGTGACGCTCGACGCCGATGCAGGCGACGGCCAGTACGGCGTCGCGCACTACTGGGCGCCCTCCATGGACGGGCCGTGGACGCAGCTGTACAGCACCTACCGCAGCTCGGCACCGCCCGCCCCGGTCGCTCTCTACTCCGGCCCCGCACCGCTGGCGATCGGGCCCGTAGACCTGAGCGCGACCACGCCGCGGCACCCTGTCGAGGGCAAGGTGTACGGCGTGGAGGTACGCGCGGGCATCGACGGCACGATCGTCGCAGCCCCGGACTTCACGGCACGCCCGACGGGTACTGCCTCGTTCGCGGATTCGGCCGGCCGGACATGGAGCTTCTCCGGGGCTGCGGCCGTGGCCGACCGCCGGGACCTGTTCTTCGGCGAGATCGCCTCGTGGCCGCAGAAGTGGGTGGCGTCCGGTGCGGATGTGTGGACGCCCGTGCAGGCGGCGGGCATCCTGCGCCGCTACGGGCAGGGCGTCAAGGCTCTCGACAGCACGCTGCGCAGGCGCATCCCCTCTGGGCGGCCGATCGCGTATTGGCCGATGGAGGAAGACCGCGGGGCGTCCCGCGCCTACTCCCCGATCAGCGGGGTCGCCGCTGCCGCGATGACCAACGTGGAGTTCGCCGCGCTCGACACGCTGCCCTCCTCCAGCGCCCTGCCGAAGATCGGTAAGGGCGGCACGTTGTCCGCGATTGTGCCCGCGCATGCTGATCTCGGGCAGTGGCAGGTCGAGTTCGTCTACAACGCTGACGACAAGGCGCCCTCCAACCTCTCTGAGCTGGTGAGCGTCTCGACGACTGGCACGGTGCGCCGCTGGTCCTTCCAGCTCCGCAACGGCGCGGCCTGGGTGTACGGCTACAACTCCTCGGGGACTGCCGTCATCGACGAGGGCATCGGCGTCAGCTCGGACGTGTTTCACGGTTGGGTGAGGCTGCGCCTGTGGGCCCGCGAAGAAGGCGGCGTCATCACCTGGGGCGTGTTCTTCCAGGACCCCGGCGGTGACGCTGGCGGCCGCAGCCGCACCTTGCCCGGTGCCGCAGGCCGCGTCACCGCCGTGACCGCGAACTGGCCGGAAGCGCTGGACGGGTGGGGCTTCGGGCACCTGTCCGTCCTGCCTCAGGCTGAATCAGCGCTCTACACCGGGTCCGACTCCGGATATGCGGGCGAGACCGCGTGGGCGCGTATCCAGCGCCTGGCATCCGAGGAGGCGATCCCGGTGTCCCGGATCGCCGGGCCGCTCGCCCCGCAGCGCGTGGGACCGCAGCGCCCGGAGACGCTCCTGTCCTTGTTCCAGGAGGCTGCGGACGCCGACGGCGGCATGCTCGTCGAGTCCCGCGACCGGCTCGGCCTCCTCTACCGCGACCGCTCGTCGCTGTACACGCAGGAGCCCGCGCTCGTTCTCGACTACGCGGCCGGGCAGATCGCCGCCGGATCGCTGGAGCCGACGGACGACGACGATGCGACCCGTAACGACATCATCGTGTCGCGTACCGGCGGCAGCTCGGCGCGCGCGGTCCTCGCCGAGGGCCCGCTGTCGGTGCAGGCGCCGCCGGACGGGATCGGCCTGTACGACGAGTCGGTCACGCTGAACGTCGACGATGACGTGCAGCTGGAGTACATGGCGCCGTGGCGGCTGCACTTGGGCACGTATGACGGGGCCCGATATCCGTCGGTGACGATCCGGCTACACAAGCACCCAGAACTGATCGACACCGTGCTCGGGCTGCGTGAGGGTGACATCCTCCGGCTCCTCAACCTCCCGCCGTGGGTGGCGTACGGGCCGGTGGATCTCCTCTTCACCGGGCTGTCCGAGACGTACATGCCGCGTACCTGGGTGGCGACGCTGACGTGCGATCCGGGCGGCCCGTGGATGACCGCCAAGGCCGATCACCCGACCTACGGCAAAGCGGACACCGACGGCTCTCAACTGGCGGGCGCCGTCGCGGAGACGGACACCACCCTGGCCGTGCGCACCACGGCGGGCCCGCCGTGGACGAGCAGCCCGCGGGAGACCCCGTTCGATGTCCGGTTCGGCGGCGAGGTCGCCCTCGTGGAATCGGTGGGCCAGCTCATCAACGGCAACGCCTGGTTCGATCAAGGGATTACCGGCTGGACCGCCGCCGCAGGCTCCGTCGACTGGTCCCAGGCCGTAGTCCACCCCAAGGGCAAGGGCTCCATCCTGGTCACACCCGGTGGCACGGCAGAGTCGCACTCCGCGGACTCACCGCTGTCCCCGGCCGGGAGCGTCGTCCCCGGCGCCTCGTACACGCTGTGCGGCTGGTTCTACTCACCCACGGGCGCCCCGGACATCCGGCCATCGGTCTACTGGTACACGGACGCCGGCACGTACCTCACTGCCCAGGGCGGCGCCATGCCAGCCGTCCCCGCTGGCCAGTGGACCTACTTGGAGTCGGAGGTGACGGCTCCGGCCACCGCTGGCCGGTTGAAGGTCCGGGCCCGCCAGGGCGGCACTCCACCAGCCAGCCAGGTGTTCTACGCCTGGGGCGTGCGCGCCATCCGGACCGACTCCTCCCTCGTCTCCGACACGTTCAGCCGTTCCGTCACGGGCGGTTGGGGCGTGGCCGAGTCGGGCCAGGTCTGGACCCGCTCCGGCGGCTCCGCATCCGACTACGACGTCAACGGCACGGCCGGTCGTCACGTTCACGCGACACGGGACCTCTTCCGGGTCACCTCCCTGAACGCGGTTCAATTGGCCGACGTCGACCTGACGACCACCCTGACGGTTCCGATTTCGCCGACCGGTGACGGCTTATGGACGTACTTCCTGATCCGTACCAACGCCGCTGTGACCTCCTACTACTTCGCCCGCGTGTACTTCGGCGTTGTGGGCCAGGCGGAGCTCCAGCTACGCAAACGCACCCCCACTGAGTCCCTGCTGGCCTCCGCGCCGGTCTTCATGACGCACACGGCGGGACAGTCCTACCGGGTCCGTGTACGCGCCGAGGGCCCGCAGCTGTCCGCGAAGGCGTGGAAGGTCCAGGACCCGGAGCCCTCGACGTGGCAGGCGACGGCCACCGACACCAGCATCCCGGGACCGGGCGGCATCGGTGTGCGCTCCTACATCAGCCCGTCCACCGCCAACCCGCTCCCCATCGCGGTCAGTTTCGACGACTTCCGCGTCATCGACGTCCAGACATTCACGGTGACTCGATCCGCCAACGGCGTCGTCAAGCCGCACACGGCCGGTACACCCCTCGCCCTCGCCCACCCGGCGATCACAAGCCTGTAGAGGAGGACCCTTGGCTACGCCCATCGAGCAGTGGCAGCCCGGCATGGACATCACGGCCGGCCGCCTGGAGTCCATGAACCAACAGAAATCCTGGGTGGCGGTGACCAACTACGGCGCCGACCCCTCCGGTTCGACGGACGCCGCACCGGGCATCCAGACCGCGCTCAACTACGCGCGGGACGTGGGCGGCGCGCAGGTGATGGTGCCACCCGGCGTCTACCTGATCGGCACGACGCTGCGCATCTACAGCAACACCCGGCTCACGCTCATGGCGGGCGCAGAGTTCCGGCGGAACGTCGCCGGGACCATGCTCATCAACGGCGACGCCGGGCAGGCGTTCGGCGGGTACACCGGGCACTCCCGGATCGTCATCGAGGGCGGCCTGTGGAACATGCGCGGCACGACGAGCGGGCTCACGGGCTCGGCGATGTGCATCAGCATCGGGCACGCCACCGACATCGTGATCCGCGACCTGGAGATCCGGGACGTGTCGGGCTTCCACGCCGTCGAGCTCAACTCGACCAGCCACGGCCTGATCCAGAACTGCCGCTTCCGCGGCTACGTCGACCCCGGCGGCCGCGACTACTCCGAGGCAGTACAGATCGACCTCGCCAAGAGCGAGGGCGTGTTCGGCGGGTTCGGCCCCTACGACCACACCCCCTGCGAGGACGTGCTCGTCACCGGCTGCCACTTCGGCGCCTCCGGGACGGCAGGCACGACCGCGTGGCCGCGCGCGGTCGGCTCGCACTCCGCGACAATCGGCCGCTGGCACCGCCGCATCCGCATCAGCGACAACTCGTTCGAGAACCTGCTCCAGTTCGCGATCAGCGCGTACTCGTGGGAAGACGTCACGATCACGGGCAACACCTTCGTCAGCTGCGGAAGCGGCGTGCGCATCCGGGCCGTGATCCTTGCAGATGCCGAGGACACCAAGGACGTCAACGGCAACCCGACCGGCGCCTCCCAGGTGATGCGGAACATCGTCGTCACCGGCAACAGCTTCCGCAGCGGCGGCAGCTACGACAACGCGATCATCGTCTACGGCGAAACATCGGGCACCGTCCTCAACGTGGTCATCGCCGGGAACGCCATCGACGGCACCAGCGGCAACCAGTCCGGCGTCCGCCTCTTCAACGTGTCCCGCGCCGTCGTCTCCGACAACATCATCGCCAACGTCGACAACACCGGCATCAGCACCGAGAACCAGAACAACACGGTGCTGTCCGGCAACGTGATCTGGACCGCCGGAGACCACGGCATCACGATGATCACCAGCGACAACTCCGAGATCCTCGGCAACCACATCCGCGACCCCGGCGACTCCGGGATCCTCGTCCAGGGCGGCTCGGACATCCAGATCCGCAACAACTTCGTGGACGGCGCCAACCGGAACAACTCCGCAGCGTTCGGAATCCGTGTGTCCACCAACCCCGTCGCGGTGGCGATCTCGGGTAACAAGTGCCGCCCCGGCGCCTCGACCACCAAGGCTGTGCGCGGCTTGTCCGTCAGCACGGGCACCGGCATCACCAGCTACGGCAACGACATGCGCGGCACGTGGTCAGGATCCGGCGGCACGGGCATCGACATGGTGGCCGGCGCCAGCCTCGTCGCCACCGACATTCAGTAGCAGCCCGTTCCGTACGCCCCGAGCCAGTTGGCCGGGGCTCTCTTCATGTCTGGAGTCTCATGCAATCCGAGGACATCGAGCACCGGTTCGCCTTCCACGCCGCGACTACGCAGGAGAAGCGCGACGAGCACACCAGCGTGCGCCAGGCGTGCCGGCGTCTCGCCGATGAGTTGAACGAGCGGCTCCCGGAGGGCAGGGAGAAGGCGCTCGTCGTGACCAAGCTGGAAGAGGTCATGTTCTGGGCGAACGCAGCGATCGCGCGCGCCGGGGCTGAGGACAGTTGATGGCTTGGTTTTCCAGCGCCACTCGGCGCCCGATCCCGGTCAACTACACCAAGGGCGGACAGTCGTCCGTGCGTGGTGTGGTCGTGCACATCATGGCCGGCACTCTCGCCGGTACCGACAGCTGGTTCCGCAACAGCAGGGCTCAAGCGTCGTCGCACTTCGGCACCGGGAAGACCGGGGCGCTCTACCAATGGGTGGATACAGCCGACCGTGCGTGGGCGCAGGCGGGCGGCAACACCTCGTGGCTGTCGGTCGAGAACGAGGGCCAGGGCGGCGACTCGCTGACCGAGGCGCAGCTGAACGTCAACGCCGAGGTCCTCGCGTGGGCTCACAAGGTCTACGACGTGCCGCTTCAGGTCGCCTCGTCACCGAGCGGCAAGGGCCTCGGCTACCACGCGATGGGCGGCTCGTCGTGGGGCGGGCACACCTCGTGCCCCGGCCCGAAGATCGTCGCTCAACTTCCGGAAATCGTGGCCCGGGCCAAGCGGCTCGTCGCCGGACAGGACATCGAGGAGGACCCCTTGGCGGGCATGACCAAGAAGGACATCTACGACGCGGTGTGGCGCACGGACTCCGTCCCTGCCCCGGAGACCTCGTCCACGATCAAGACGAACCCGACGTGGCAGGCCGTGTCGGTGCTCTCCGACATCGCGAACCGTGTCCGAGGGACCGAAGCCACCGTGAACGCGCAGAGCGCGACGATCAAGACACTGGCGCAGGCCCTCGCCAAGCAGGACACCAAGGTCGACGTGGACGCGCTCATGCAACGCATCACCGACGCCATCGAGTCCGTCACCGTCCGCCTGGACGTCGACCCCGAGAAGTGAGAGAACCCATGGCATCGTCCACAGCACCGATCGAGAAGAAGGTCACCGCGGGCTCCGTGCTCGCCTACCTGGCCAGCCTCGCCGGACTCGCGATCCTCGGGGGCGTCACTGACGACCCGTCGCTGATCTCCGGCATGCCCGACGCCCTGGAGCCGTTCGTGCTCGCCCTCGTGCCGGCCGCCGCGTCGTGGATCGCCGGGTGGGCGGCCCCGCACACACCGCGCTCGGAAAACTAGCCGAGCAGGCCCCGTGCCTCGAACTGGCCGTGATGGAGGGGGGCATTACGTGGACGCAGCGACGCTCGGCGCCGTCGGAACAATCGTCGTCGGGCTCGCCGCGGCCATCGCCGCCCTCATCGGCCAGCGGGGCGCCAACCGGGCTTCGCAGTCCGGCGCGGTGCTCGGCGGCTACTCCACGCTCGTCGACAACCTCCAGGAAGAACGCAACAAGCTCGGCGAGAAGCTCGCCGAGAACGAGCGCCTCCTCGCCGCGGCCTACCGCGAACTCGCCGACGCGCGTACGGAGAAAGCCGAGTTGCTCTCCCAGATCGGCGGCCTCCGGGACGAGAACCGCCGACTACGCGATCAGCTCGCCGAGTTGGGAGGCCAGCCGACGTGAGTGGACGCCACGCACAGCCGCTCCTCGTCCGCCGGTGGCGTTCTCTCATGCTCGCCGCGATCCTCCTCGTGCTGTCCGGCGCGGTCGTCCTGGCGTGGCTGCGGATCGACGCGGAGGCCAGCCGCGCGGACCGGTTCGGCGCGGAGGCGGCACGGCGCGGTGACGCGGTGACGACGCTTGCGGAGGATGTACGGATCCTGCGGAAGCAGGTACGCGCGGAGGGCGGGACGCCGGCCGCGCCGGATCCGTCGCGGGCGGTCGATCTGCCGGAGAAGGTGGGCGATCCGGCGCTCGTGCCGGGCCCGCGAGGGCGCCGTGGGGCGTCGGGAGAGCCCGCGCCCACGTTGACGCCGTCGCCGGGTGCGCAGGGGGCGCCTGGTGTACCCGGGGCCCCGGGGGTGGACTCCACTGTGCCGGGGCCCGGCTCGACGGTTCCGGGCCCGTCCGGGCCGCCTGGTCCAGCGGGGCAGAACGGTACGGATGGCAAGGACGGGGAGAACGGCGCGCCCGGCACGACGCAGTGTCCGGACGGCTACTCGTGGCAGGCGCCGGCCGACGACCCGGACGCGCTGGTGTGCCGCCGGGTGGGCGCGGCCCCGCCGCCGAAGCAGCCGGACCCCTCACCGTCGGACACCGAGCCACTGGCCATGGCGCTCGATCCGCAGCGACGCCAGTACGTGTGACAGCTTGGCCCCCATCGCCTTCGGGCGGTGGGGGCCGTTTCGTCATGCCCGGAGGGGCATCGTCCGATGGCGGTACAGGCCCCTCTAGGCTCGGCCGGATGATCCGCACCATCGCATTCGACGTAGGCGAAACCCTCGTCCGAGATGACCGGTACTGGGCATCCTGGGCCGACTGGCTGCACGTCCCACGGCACACCGTGTCCGCACTCGTCGGCGCCGTCGTCGCCCGAGGACAAGACAACGCCGAAGCGCTGCGCCTCATCCAACCCGGCATCGACATCCCCGCCGCCTACCAGGCACGCGAGGACGCTGGCCGCGGCGAGTACCTCGACGAGACGGACCTCTACGAGGACGTCCGCCCGGCCCTCGCTGCGCTGCGCGAGTCCGGCGTCCGCGTCGTCATCGTGGGCAACCAGACGGTGAAGGCCGCCGAGTTGCTGCGCGATCTCGACCTGCCCGCAGACCTGATCGCGACGTCCGGCGAGTGGGGTGTGGCTAAGCCCGACCTTGAGTTCTTTGAACGGCTCGTCGTCGAGGCCTGCGCCGCAGCAGAAGAGATCCTGTACGTGGGTGACCACCCGCAGAACGACGTATACCCGGCGCGCGCGGCCGGCCTACGTACGGCGCATCTGCGGCGTGGCCCGTGGGGGTATCTGTGGGCGCAGGATCCGGAGTTGGTCGCGGCCGCGGACTACCGTGTCGACTCGCTGATGGACCTCGTCGCCGTCGCCGAGCGCTGACCGCAACGGGAACGGCCCCACCTGCGAGTTACAGGTGGGGCCGTTCCCGCTCCCGCACGTGACCGCGCGAGTACGGTTCGAAGTGGACGCCTCGAACTGGAGCCAGTATGCCCGTACTTGAAGACGGAGGGCTGGGCAAGCGGATCGCCGCCCTGCGCAAAGCGAGACGCATGTACCAATCACACCTCGCCCGTGAGTCCTACCTGTCCTTGCCCACGATCAAAGCAATCGAGCAGGGCAAGCGGCAGCCCAGCGACAGTGCCCTGGAGTCGATCGCCACAGCACTCGGCGTCGACCCGACCCGCCTGCTGTCCACGTTCACCGGCACCGAGACACGCGTCCACGCCGCGCTGCCCGCCATCTCTACGAGCCTCGCCGCGTACGACGTGCCGATCAGCCCAGCAAGCCGTAACACCGCCGAGCTGCACGCCGCCGTCAGTGACGCGGTGAACTGGCGCCTCGCCGCCCAGTACGGGCGCATCGCGCACCACGCAGCCGACCTCCTCGACGACGCGCTCGCCCACTTCCACGCGACCACCGACAAGCGGGAAGCCGCCCGCCTCCTCGTCGCGACAGCCCGTTCGGTCGACGCCGTCGCCTACAAGTACGGCGCCCGCGACCTGTCCGCCCGCCTCATCGAGCTGATGCGCTGGGCTGCCCCGCACACGGAGGATCTCCTCGTCAGCGCGTCCGTCGCCTACGTACGCACCGAGGTGTTCTTCACCGCCCGCGCCCACACTGCAGGCACCCACGCGCTGGAGGCCGCCGTCGACGCCGCACCGGCCGCCACCGACGCGAACACAGCCGCGGCCCGTGGCGCCCTACACATGCGCGCAGCTGTCATTGCCGGACGCGCCGGAGACCCCGACACCGCTGAGACCCACCTCGCCGAGGCCCGCCGCCTGAGCGATGGCACCCGCGAGACCACCTACCTCGGCACCGCGTTCGGCCCCGAGTCGGTCCGTATCCACGAGCTGTCCGTGGCGGTCAGCCTGGGGCAGGAACACATCGACCGTGCGTTCACCGTGGCCCGGGAGTGGGCGCCGTCGACGGACCTTCCGGCCGAGCGGCGGTCGGGATTCTGGATCGAGTTGGCCCGCGCGCAGGTGTGGGGCGGCCGGTTCGACGACGCCTTCGAGTCACTGAAGGTGGCACGGTCGATCGCCCCGCAGCACACGCGAGAACACCCGTGGGCCCGCGACACCACGGCGACGCTGGAGCGCGTGAAGCGCACCGACGAGGAATCCCTTCACCACTTCGCTGTGTGGGTCGGCGCCGTGTGACACAACCCAGTTGAGCGAATCGGAGGGATACAGCCTGTATCCCTGACTGGCTCCCCGGCCGCCCATGATCTGTGCATCGGACATCACAGACCGGGGGCAACACGATGAGCAGCATGATGGAGGAGGCGGCGCTCCCCTCCGTAGAAGAGGTGAGTATCGCCCGCCTGCACGGGCTCGCCTGCTGGGAATGCGGCGCCGTGACGAAGACGCTCGAACCCAGCCATGAGGTACGGCAGCACGGTACCAACCTCGTCTGGACAGTGTCCCTGTGCGCAGGGTGCCGCCCGCCGGCGACGTCATGAGTAGCCTCGCCGAGACCATCCTCGTCCAGGTGCCCCCTGTTGACGCGTTGTCCGAGCCGCAGGTGTGCGGCCGATGTTGCGCGTGGTGCGGGTGCGCACTCGTGGCGGACCGCATCGTCGACCTCGGGGAACGCGACGAGGAGGGACGTCGGCTGTTCCCCCGCGCCTGCCGGATCTGCACGGCAGAGCAGGTGTACGTACAGCTAATAGGGCACGCCTCCTCCTGCGAGCAATGCGTCGACAACGGCGCCTTGTGCCCGGCCTCGGCCGAGCTGCGGCGGGCGCTCAGGGAAGGGCGTGCACGGTGACCACCGACCGAGGACGGATCTGCTGGCGATGCGACGAGCCGCTCAAGGCCGACGACGAGATCGACGTGTCCGACGTGTTCAGCGCATCGGGACCGGGAGCAACGGTCGAGCGGCATCACGTGTGCCCGGTATCGATCCCGAAGAGGCCAACCGCCCCTTCCGGGTTGGGCACGCTGAGCAGCCCTGCGTCCTGGCGGCGACGCCGCTGACCCTCGACCCCCGCCGCCGGCATCTCCACGGATCCACCGGCGGCGGGACGTGCGGCCGCTCCGCACCCGTGTGCGGAGTGGCCGCTTCACGCTCCCGCGCCCCCAGACCCCGGGCGCGGGCGGGCGGCGGCACGACGGCGGTAGTGCCGCCGCCCAAATCAGACGAGGTCGCGGAGCGGGACGCCGAGCCCGTCGGCGATGCGGATCAGGTTGTCGAGGACGGGCGAGGCGTGGCCCTGCTCAATGCGGTTGATGCTCTGCCGGTCGAGGCCGGCGCGCTCGGCCAATGCCTCCTGCGTCATGTTCGCGTGGAGGCGTGCGGCCCGGATGCGGTCGCCGACGGCGCGTCGGGCGGCGAGGACGCGGGGCGTGGGTGGGGCGGGCGGCACCCGCTCAACGCTGGTCCGATCATGATCAGGTGTCTGTATCGTCAGCCGTACATTTTTGGATCACACGTGCAGAGAATGTGCGCGCCCTGTACGAATAGGGCACACGTTCGAGTGAACCGGGGTGTCGCATATTGCCACCGGCAAACTCCACCCACTGAACTGTGGCTCGCACGTCGGCCCGATGACTGACCTCCCCTCAGGCCCCCCAGGCTCGGGAAGGTCAGCAGTGCCCCTGGCTTCACGCCGGGGGCGCTGTCACGTCTGGGACTTCATCGGCGGTTGGGCCGCTTTGCACTCACCCCACCCGAGAGCCCGCCGCACGCCACTCCAGGATGTTCCCGCGGGAACACGGACCCCCTTCCGGAGGCATCCCGAAGCATCGAACGACATCGAATGACACTGCTTTGCCCCGATTTCCCGCAACGCCGCAGGTCAAAACTGGGTAACAAAACAGGTTCAAGTCCCGTCACTCACCCTGAATGATC
>NZ_JBIAQB010000023.1:0-44324 GCF_042888725.1 Streptomyces sp. NPDC002795 | reverse complement strand
GGGCCGCCTGTGGGGGGCGGCGCCGTCCCCCCACCCCCCCCCCGGGGGGGCCGCCGCCCGGGGGGGGGGGGGGGCGCCCCCCCCAGTCCTCAGCCCCGGATGGGGTTACGGCCACGGGGCTCTGCCCCGGACCCCGCGCCTCAATCGCCGGCGGGGCTGAAAGGGAGGAACCCCATGAGTGACGTCGACCGCAACACCATCCGGGTCCTCGTCGTCGAAGACGACCCCGTCGCGGCGGACGCGCACGCGCTGTACGTCGGCCGGGTTCCCGGGTTCGCCGCCGTGGGCAAGGTGCACTCGGCGGCGCAGGCCAGGAGGTTCCTGGACCGCAACCCCGTGGACCTGCTCCTGCTCGACCTGCACCTGCCGGACGGCCACGGGCTTTCGCTCGCCCGGTCGCTGCGCGCGGCCGGGCATCAGGCGGACGTCGTCGCGGTGACGTCCGCGCGTGATCTCGCGGTGGTCCGGGAGGGGGTGTCGCTCGGGGTCGTGCAGTACGTGCTGAAGCCGTTCACGTTCGCGACGCTGCGGGACCGCCTGGTGCGCTACGCCGAGTACCGCGCGACGTCCGGCGAGGCGTCCGGGCAGGACGAGGTCGACCGGGCGATCGCGACGCTGCGCTCTCCGGCGCCCGCCGCGCTGCCCAAGGGGCTGAGCGCGCCCACCCTCGAACGGGTCACGCACACGCTGCGCGAGGCGCCCGAGGGCATGACGGCGGCGGCCGCCGCGGAGACGGTGGGCATCTCGCGGATCACGGCCCGCCGGTATCTGGAGCACCTGGTCGACTCCGGGCGGGCCGTGCGCAGCCCGCAGTACGGGCAGGTGGGCCGCCCGGAGCTCGTCTACACCTGGAAGTAGCCCGGCCGGGAACCAGAGGAAGCGACAGAACCTAGCGGACGCGGAAGCGCGTCAGCGTGTCCTCGCCCGCCGGCCCCGTGCCCGACTTGTCCACGACGTACGCCGTGCCGCGCGCGATCTCGACGTGGTTCGGGTTGGCCCCCGTGCTCACCGTTTTGACGACGGAGCCCTTGCGCGGGTCGACGACGGTGGCGGTCGCGTCGGTGCGGTTGACGGCGACGAGCTTGCCGGACCGGTCGTCGCTCTTCACGGACAGCGCGCCCGCGCCCGTCGGGACGGACTTGGTGACGAGGCCCTTGTCCAGGTCGACGACGGAGACGGTGCCCGCGGTGT
Source organism: Streptomyces sp. NPDC002795 (assembly GCF_042888725.1). Lineage (NCBI taxonomy): Bacteria > Bacillati > Actinomycetota > Actinomycetes > Kitasatosporales > Streptomycetaceae > Streptomyces > Streptomyces sp. NPDC002795. The sequence goes on along the minus strand of NZ_JBIAQB010000023.1, from coordinate 43,133 downwards.
TGTCGGCGGTGTAGGCGGTGCGGCCGTTCTTCGAGAGGGCCACGGAGATGGGGCCGTCGCCTGCCGGGATGAGCCGCGGCTTCGTGGACTTCCGCGTGACCTCGATCAGCTGGTCGTTGGTGAGGTCGGCGGCGTAGACCGTGCCGGTGCGTTCGTTGACGGTGAGGCCGGTCGGGCCCGCGCCTTCGACGGTGACGCGCTTCTTCTCGGTGAACGTACGGCTGTCGAAGGCCACGACGCTGCCGTCGCCGAAGCCGCTCGCCCACACGGTGTCGTGCTTGTCGTCGACCACGATCTCGCGGGCGTGGGCGACGTTCGGCAGCGTGGCGAGGTGGGAGCCGTCGCGCTGGCTGTAGACGGCGACCGAGTTGTCACGGGTGTTGGTGACCCACACGGTGTTGTGCTCGTCGTCGACCGCGATGCCGTAGACCGCCTCGACGGCGCCGGTGGCCGCGTCGGTGACCGGCGGCGTGTACGTCGCCTCGACCTTGAGCGTGACGGGGTCGAGCTTGGTGAGCGCGGAGCTGGTCACCGGAGGGCGGCCCACCGCCGACGTGGTCCACAGGGCGTGGTTCCGCTCCGAGTACGCCGACTGGTAGAGGCCTTTGGTGACGGGGGCGGAGGCGGTAGCGGCGGCGCCGGTGTCGGCGCTCGCGACGCCGGCCGGGGCGAGTGTGCCGCCCGCGACGAGGGCCACGGCGACAGCGGCGGAACGGCGGATCCTGGGGGTGATTCGAGGCATGCTGCGTCAATCTCCTTTACGGATGGGGGCGTTGCGACGCCACCCAAAGATTAACTTAGCTTAGCCTTACCTAACTTTCCACACCCATTGACCCTGATCGGTCACGCCCATACGTTCCTGTGCAGCCCCGCGGGCAACGGAGCCCGCGATGCTCCGTAGGAGGTCGTGCCCGTGCGCCCCACCGCCCCGATCCTCACCGCCACCGCCCTGTTGGCCGCCGCGACGCTCACCGCCTGCGGCGGCGGCTCCGGAAGCGACTCGGACACCATCAAGGTCTCCTTCAAGCAGTCCATGGACAACAAGGTCAAGGTCATGGACGACTACCTGGCCGGGATGAAGAAGAAGTTCGAGAAGGCGCATCCCGGCAAGAAGGTGGAGTTCGTCCCGATCAAGGCGCCGGACGCCGAGTACTACACGAAGCTCCAGCAGATGCTCCGCTCCCCGAGGACGGCCCCCGACCTCGTCTACGAGGACACCTTCCTCATCAACTCCGACATCGCCAGCGGGTATCTGAAGCCCCTCGACCCATATCTGGAGAAGTGGTCGGACTGGGGCCGGTTCATCGACACGGCTAAGACCGCGGCCAAGGCGCGGGACGGGAAGACGTACGGCGTCCCGGACGGCACCGACACCCGCGGCCTCTGGTACGACAAGGCGATCCTGAAGAAGGCCGGCATCGCACTGCCCTGGCAGCCGAAGAACTGGGACGAGGTCCTGGACGCGGCCCGCACCATCAAGCAGAAGGTCCCCGGCGTCACCCCGCTGAACGTCTACACCGGAAAGCCGGCCGGCGAGGCCTCGACGATGCAGGGCTTCCAGATGCTCCTGTACGGGACCGGCGCGGGGACCGCGGACCCGCTCTACGACAAGAGCACGGGCAAGTGGGTCACGGGCTCGAAGGCGTTCAAGGACAGCCTGAACTTCGTGGAGACCGTCTTCAAGGAGAAGCTCGGCCCCGACGTCTCCGACTCCCTCGACCCGAACTACCCCACTCAGGTGCGCGGTGAGCTGCTGCCCGAGGGCAAGCTCGGCATCAACCTCGACGGCTCCTGGCTCCCGCAGGACTGGATCAAGGGCAGCGGGCACGAGTGGCCCGAGTGGTCGCAGAAGCTCGGGCTCGCCCACATGCCGACGCAAACCGGGCAGGCGCCCGGCAAGGTCTCCATGTCCGGCGGCTGGACCTGGGCGATCCCGGCCAAGTCCGCCAATCCCGATCTGGCCTTCGACTTCATCAAGACGATGCAGACGAAGGAGAACGCGAAGCGCTGGTACATCGCCAACTCCGGCATCGCGGTCCGCAAGGACGTCGCCGCCGACCCCGCGTACGTGAAGGCGCAGCCCGGCATCAAGTTCTTCACGGACCTGGTGGCGAGCACCCACTACCGCCCGGCCTACCCCGCGTACCCGAAGGTCTCCACCGCGATCCAGGAGGCGATGGAGTCGGTGACGACGGGCGACGCCTCGGTCGACAAGGCGGCGTCGACGTACGACGAGCAGGTGAGGACGGCGACGGACGGAAAGGTCGTCAAGAAGCCTTGACCGGGAGGGAGTTGAAGAGAAGCCGGGAAGCGGGCGGAGCAGTGCCTCGCACCCGTCGCAAGGCAGTCCTGCGGCTCGTACCGGTCGCCCCGGCGACCGTCCTCATGGCCCTCTTCCTCGCGGGCCCGATCGCGTACTGCGCCTATATCGCCTTCACCGATCTGCAGCTGACCGGGCAGGCGGAGTCGTCCTTCGTCGGCTTCGACAACTTCACGGCGGCGTTCAAGGACGACGCGTTCCTGAACGCCGTATGGCTGACGCTGGTCTTCACGTTCCTGTCGTCGATCGTCGGGCAGAACACGCTGGGGCTGGCGCTCGCGGCGCTGATGCAGCGCGCGTCGAAGCCGGTCAGGACGGTCACCGGGGCGGTCGTGGTGACGGCGTGGGTGCTGCCGGAGGTCGTCGCCGGATTTCTGCTGTACGCGTTCTTCCGCCGCGAGGGCACCCTCAACGCGATCCTCGACTGGCTCCAACTGCCCGGCCAGAACTGGCTGTTCACGCTGCCGATCCTGGCCGTGTCGTTCGCGAACGTGTGGCGCGGCACCGCCTTCTCGATGCTCGTCTACTCGGCGGCGCTCCGCGAGATCCCGACGGAGGTCACCGAGTCCGCCGAGGTGGACGGCGCGAACGCCTGGCAGCGGCTGTGGCACATCACGCTGCCGATGATCCGCCGCTCCATCGGCACGAACCTGATGCTGAACACCCTTCAGACGCTGTCGGTCTTCGGCCTGATCTGGGTGATGACCCGCGGCGGCCCCGGCAATCACAGCCAGACCCTGCCCCTGTTCATGTACGAGCAGGCCTTCCAGAAGAGCATGATCGGCTACGGCACCGCGGTGGCGCTGCTGCTGCTCGTGGTCGGCTCCCTGTTCTCGCTGGTGTACATGCGGCTGCTGCGTACGGAGGACTGAGTGAAGACCCGTATCCGTAGACGACTTTCGGCGGACGCGGCGCTGCTCCTCGTCGCGCTCGCCTTCTCGCTGCCGCTCGCCTGGGTCGTGCTCTCGTCGCTCGACGCGGACGCGAATCTGCGGGTGAAGTGGCCCTCCGAGCTGACGTTCGGCAATTTCGACGACGTACTGAAGCCCGACGTCACCTTCACGCCGCTGCTCAACTCGCTGATCCTGTGCGGCGGCGCGACGGCCCTCACGGTCGGCTGCGCCGCGCTCGCCGCGTATCCGCTCTCGCGCTACCGCTCGCGCCTGAACAACCCGTTTCTCGCGACGACGCTGTTCGCGACCTGTCTGCCGATCACGGCGGTGATGGTCCCGGTGTACGCGCTGTTCGTGCAGGTGAACCTGATCGACACGATGGCGGGCACGATCTACTTCTTCGCCGCGTCCCAACTCCCGTTCGCCGTATGGCTGATGAAGAACTTCATGGACGGCGTGCCGAAGGAGCTGGAGGAGGCGGCCTGGACGGACGGCGCGAACACCTTCCAGGGGCTCGTCCGGATCGTGTTGCCACTGATGGGGCCCGGGGTCGCCGTCGTCACCGTGTACTCGTTCGCGATGATGTGGGGCAACTTCTTCGTCCCGTTCATGCTGCTGCTCTCCCCCGACCAGATGCCGGCCTCGGTCAGCATCAACGACTTCTTCGGCAACCGGGGCACCGTCGTGTACGGGCAGCTCGCCGCGTTCTCCATCATCTACTCGACACCCGTGGTGCTGCTGTACGTCCTGGTGTCACGGCGCTTTGGAGGCGGTTTCGCGTTGAGCGGTGCCGTAAAGGGTTGAGCGCGGACTGTAGCCAAACGCCCCGTGACCCCCTACTTTGTGGCCGTGCAGCACGAGGCCATGCCCAACCAGCCGACCCCACCGTTCAACGCCCCCGCCGCCCGGCGCCTGCGCGAAGCGCTCGGGATGGCGCCGGGGCACGTCGCGTACGGCATGCGTGCCTCCTACGGGCTCGGACACATCACGCCGGACGTCATCGTCGCCTGGGAGCGGGGCGACGCGGCGCCCTCCTCGGGAGAACTCACCGCGCTCGCCGGAGCGTTGTGGTGCTCGCTGAGCGAACTCATCGGCGTCCCGCGGACCTTGCGCGAGCACCGGCTCGCGCTGGGGCTCGCACCCGAGGACGTGGCCCGCTCCGTGGGCCTGGAGATCCATTCGTATCTGCGGATGGAGGAGACGGGCGACTGGCAGGGCAACGACCGGCAGTCGACGGCGCTCGCCGACACGCTGCGGCTCACCCCGCGCGCGCTCGCGACGGTGACCGGGCGCGACGCGCACCTCGCGGAGCTGCTGCGGGACGCGGCGCGGACGCGCTGGCAGGGGTCCGTGCGGCCGATCGCCCGGCTCGTGCCGGTGCAGCGCCGCGAGCTGGAGGACGTACTGCACGAGATGCACCTGGAGTATCAGGCGTTGATGGCCGCCACGCTGAGCTGGGGCGGTGGCACGTCCCCGGGGTCCGGGGACGCGGGGCGGCAGTTCCTGGAGCGGATCCTGGACGAGTTCTGGTCCAGGATCCGTCATCCGTAAGAGAAGTGCGGCTCTAGAAGACCGACTCCGCCTCGTCCATCCGGTCCTTCGGGACCGTCTTCAGCTCGGTGACCGCCTCCGCGAGCGGCACCATCGTGATGTCGGTGCCGTACAGCGCCGTCATCTTGCCGAACTCGCCGCGGTGCACGGCCTCCATGGCGTGCCAGCCGAACCGGGTCGCGAGCACGCGGTCGTACGCGGTGGGGGTGCCGCCGCGCTGCACGTGGCCGAGGATGACCGGGCGGGCCTCCTTGCCGAGGCGGGTCTCCAGCTCGTAGGAGAGCGCGGTGCCGATGCCCTGGAAGCGCTCGTGGCCGAACTGGTCGATCGCGCCCGTGCCGTAGTCCATGGTGCCTTCGGCGGGGTGGGCGCCCTCGGCGACGCAGATGACGGCGAACTTCTTGCCGTTCGCGAACCGCTGCTCGACCATCTTGACCAGGTCGGCCGGGTCGAAGGGCCGCTCGGGCAGGCAGATGCCGTGGGCGCCGCCCGCCATGCCGGACTCCAGGGCGATCCAGCCCGCGTGCCGGCCCATGACCTCGACGACCATGACGCGCTGGTGGGATTCGGCGGTCGTCTTGAGCCGGTCGATCGCCTCGGTGGCGACGCCGACGGCGGTGTCGAAGCCGAAGGTGCGGTCGGTGGAGGAGATGTCGTTGTCGATCGTCTTCGGTACGCCGACGACCGGCAGGCCCGCGTCGGACAGCATCCGGGCCGCCGTGAGCGTGCCCTCGCCGCCGATCGGGATGAGGGCGTCGAAGCCGATCTCCTCGGCGAGCTGCTTGGCGTTCTCGCAGGCCGCCCGGAACCGGTCGCGCTCCAGGCGGGAGGAGCCGAGGATGGTGCCGCCGCGGGCGAGGATGCCGCTGACCGCGTTCAGATCGAGCGGTCGGTACCGACCGTCGAGCAGCCCCGCGTAGCCGTCCTCGAAACCGAGCACCTCGTCGCCGTAGTGCGTGACGGCGCGGTGCACGACCGACCGGATCACGGCGTTCAGGCCAGGGCAGTCGCCGCCTGCGGTGAGAACTCCGATACGCATCGTGCTGTTTCTCCTGCTCGCTACTGGTACATCGGTGAGCGATGTCGATTGTTCCACGCTCCCGGAGGCGACGCGCTCGCGATCGGCTGGGCAGGGAGCTTCGGCAGGGGTTCCATGGGCACTTGGACCCTGTAGAAAAGGCCTTCTGTCCGGCGGGCGACCTAGCCACCGTCAGAGGTATTGTCAAGGGGGCACGGCTTCCATTGCGCGCCTTTTTTTGACCCGGAAGAGACCGAATCGACCCGGAAAAGTCGGGTTCGAACGAGAAGAACCTCAAGGGAAACGGAGAGCACGCGTGACGCGCAGCGTGTACGTGACCGGGATCGACCGCGGCGACGGCCGCCAGGTCGTGGAGCTTGGGGTCATGGAGCTCCTGACCCGTCAGGTCGACCGGGTGGGGGTCTTCCGGCCGCTCGTCCACGACGGCCCCGACCGGCTCTTCGACCTGCTGCGATCCCGCTACCGGCTGTCGCAGGACCCGGCGACGGTGTACGGGCTCGACTACCACGAGGCCTCCGCGATCCAGGCCGAGCAGGGCACCGACGAGCTGGTCTCGCGGCTGGTCGACCGGTTCCACGAGGTGGCCCGCGACTTCGACGTCGTGCTCGTGCTCGGCACCGACTTCGCCGACACCCAGCTCCCGGACGAGCTGGCCCTCAACGCCCGGCTCGCCAACGAGTTCGGCGCCTCCGTGATCCCCGTCGTCGGCGGCAAGAAGCAGACGGGCGAATCGGTGCGCGCCGAGGCCCGCAACGCCTACCGCGCCTACGACGGCCTGGGCTGCGACGTCCTCGCGATGGTCGTCAACCGCGTGGCGCCCGCCGACCGGGACGATGTGCACGAGCGGCTCGCGGGGCGGCTGCCGGTCGACTGCTACGTACTGCCCGACGAGCCCGCGCTCGCCGCGCCGACCGTCGCCCAGATCACCCACGCGCTGGGCGGCAGGGTGCTGCTCGGCGACGACTCGGGGCTCGCCCGCGACGCCCTCGACTTCGTCTTCGGCGGCGCCATGCTGCCGAACTTCCTCAACGCCCTGACCCCCGGCTGCATGGTCGTCACCCCCGGCGACCGCGCCGACCTCGTCGTCGGCGCGCTCGCCGCGCACAGCGCCGGGACCCCGCCGATCGCGGGCGTCATCCTGACCCTGAACGAGCAGCCCGGCGAAGCGATCCTCAAGCTCGCCGAGCGCCTCGCGCCCGGCACTCCGGTGATCGCGGTGGCCGGCGGCTCCTTCCCGACGGCGGCCGAACTCTTCGCCATGGAAGGCAAGTTGAACGCCGCGACGCCGCGCAAGGCGGAGACCGCCCTCGGCGTCTTCGAGAAGTACGTCGACACCGCGGGCCTGCTGAAGACCATCCAGGCGCCGTCCTCCGACCGCCTGACGCCGATGATGTTCGAGCACAAGCTCCTGGAGCGGGCCCGCTCGGACAAGCGCCGCGTCGTGCTGCCCGAGGGCACCGAGGAGCGCGTGCTGCGCGCCGCCGACGTGCTCCTGCGCCGCGGCGTCTGCGATCTGACCCTGCTCGGGCCGGTCGAGCAGATCCGCAAGAAGGCCGCCGACCTCGGCGTCGACCTCGCCGACAGCGACATCATCGACCCGCAGACCTCGGCGCTGCGGGAACGGTTCGCCGACGCGTACGCCGCGCTGCGCGCCCACAAGGGCGTCACCCCGGAGCTGGCCCACGACGTGGTCGCGGACGTGAACTACTTCGGCACGCTGATGGTCCAGGAGGGCCTCGCCGACGGCATGGTCTCCGGCTCCGTGCACTCCACGGCCGCCACGATCCGGCCCGCCTTCGAGATCATCAAGACGAAGCCGGACGCCGCGATCGTCTCGTCGGTCTTCTTCATGTGCCTGGCCGACAAGGTCCTCGTCTACGGCGACTGCGCCGTGAACCCGGACCCCAACGCCCAGCAGCTCGCCGACATCGCCACGCAGTCGGCCGGCACCGCCGCCCGGTTCGGCGTCGAGCCGCGGATCGCGATGCTGTCGTACTCCACCGGCACCTCCGGCTCCGGCGCCGACGTCGACAAGGTCCGCGAGGCCACGGAGATCGTCAAGGAGGCCCGCCCCGACCTGAGGATCGAGGGGCCGATCCAGTACGACGCCGCGGTCGAGCCGTCCGTCGCCGCCACCAAGCTGCCCGACTCCGAGGTCGCGGGCCAGGCGAGCGTGCTGATCTTCCCCGACCTCAACACCGGCAACAACACGTACAAGGCCGTGCAGCGCTCGGCCGGCGCGATCGCCGTGGGACCGGTCCTCCAGGGCCTGCGCAAGCCGGTCAACGACCTGTCCCGCGGCGCGCTCGTGCAGGACATCGTCAACACGGTCGTCATCACGGCGATCCAGGCCCAGACGCCCGCCAACTGATCCCCACCACCGAAAGCAGTACCCGTGACCGCGACTCGCATCCTCGTCCTCAACTCCGGCTCCTCGTCGGTGAAGTACCAGCTCCTCGACATGGCGGACAGCACTCGCCTCGCCGTGGGCCTGGTCGAGCGGATCGGTGAGGAGACCTCCCGCCTGAAGCACACGCCGCTCGCCACGGGCGGCGACGCCCGCGAGCAGAACCGGCCGATCACCGACCACGAAGAGGCGCTCAAGGCGGTCGCCGCGGAGCTGACCGAGGACGGGCTCGGCCTGGACTCCCCCGAGCTGGCCGCGATCGGCCACCGCGTGGTGCACGGCGGCAAGCTGTTCACACAGCCGACCGTGATCGACGACGCGGTGCTCAAGGAGGTGGAGCGGCTCATCCCGGTGGCGCCGCTGCACAACCCGGCGAACCTGACCGGCATCCGCACCGCCCAGACGCTGCGCCCGGACCTGCCGCAGGTCGCCGTCTTCGACACGGCGTTCCACACGACGATGCCGGAGTCGGCCGCGCGCTACGCGATCGACGTGAAGACCGCCGACGAGCACCGCGTGCGCCGCTACGGCTTCCACGGCACCTCGCACGCGTACGTCTCCCGCAAGACCGCCGAGCTGCTCGGCAAGCGGCCCGAGGACGTCAACGTCATCGTGCTGCACCTGGGCAACGGCGCCTCCGCATCGGCGGTCCGCGGCGGGCAGTGCGTGGAGACGTCGATGGGCCTGACCCCCCTTGAGGGGCTCGTGATGGGTACGCGTTCGGGAGATGTCGACCCTGCCGTCATCTTCCATCTGATGCGCGTGGGCAAGATGTCGGCGGACGAGATCGACGACCTGCTCAACAAGAAGTCCGGCCTGATCGGGCTGTGCGGGGACAACGACATGCGGGAGATCCGTCGCCGTATCGACGAGGGCGACGAGGAGGCGCGGCTCGCCTTCGACATCTACGTGCACCGCCTGAAGAAGTACATCGGCTCCTACTACGCGGTGCTCGGCCGGGTGGACGCGGTCGCGTTCACGGCCGGGGTCGGCGAGAACGCGGCGCCGGTGCGCGAGGCTGCGGTCGCGGGCCTTGAGGAGCTGGGCCTCGCGGTCGACGGCGAGCTCAATTCCGTACGTTCCGACGAACCGCGGCTCATCTCCCCCGAATACGCCCGCGTGGCCGTGGCCGTGGTGCCGACCGACGAGGAGCTGGAGATCGCGCAGCAGACCTACGCCCTGGTACAGAACCGCAACGACTGAGCGCCCGCCCGCCCATTTGTAGATTCCACCAGACGGAATATTCCGTAGCGAAACAAACCGATAGGATCGCCCCCATGCGCCGTTCCAAAATCGTCTGCACGCTGGGCCCCGCCGTCGACTCCGAAGAGCAGCTCGTCTCGCTGATCGAGGCCGGCATGAACGTGGCCCGATTCAACTTCAGCCACGGCACCCACGCCGAGCACCAGGGTCGCTACGACCGTGTTCGCGCCGCCGCCAAGAAGACGGGCCGCGCCGTGGGTGTGCTCGCCGACCTCCAGGGCCCGAAGATCCGCCTGGAGACCTTCGCCGAGGGCCCCGTCGAGCTGGTGCGCGGTGACGAGTTCACCATCACCACCGAGGACGTGCCCGGGGACAAGTCGATCTGCGGTACGACCTACAAGGGTCTGCCCGGCGACGTCTCCAAGGGCGACCAGGTCCTGATCAACGACGGCAACGTCGAGCTGCGCGTCGTCGAGGTCGACGGACCGCGCGTGAAGACGATCGTCGTCGAGGGCGGTGTCATCTCCGACCATAAGGGCATCAACCTGCCCGGCGCGGCGGTGAACGTACCGGCCCTGTCCGAGAAGGACATCGAGGACCTGCGCTTCGCCCTGAAGATGGGCTGCGACATGGTCGCCCTGTCCTTCGTGCGCGACGCGAACGACGTCAAGGACGTCCACAAGATCATGGACGAGGAGGGCCGCCGGGTCCCCGTCGGCGCCAAGGTCGAGAAGCCGCAGGCCGTCGAGAACATGGAAGGCGTCGTCGCCGCCTTCGACTGGATCATGGTCGCCCGTGGTGACCTCGCCGTCGAGTACCCGCTCGAGAAGGTCCCGATGGTGCAGAAGCGCCTCGTGGAGATGTGCCGCCGCAACGCCAAGCCGGTGATCGTCGCGACCCAGATGATGGAGTCGATGATCACCAACTCGCGCCCCACGCGCGCCGAGGCGTCCGATGTCGCCAACGCGATCCTGGACGGTGCCGACGCGGTCATGCTGTCCGCCGAGTCCTCGGTCGGCGCGTACCCGATCGAGACCGTGAAGACGATGTCGAAGATCGTCGTCGCGGCCGAGGAGGAGCTGCTCTCCAAGGGGCTTCAGCCGCTCGTGCCCGGCAAGAAGCCGCGTACGCAGGGTGGTTCGGTGGCCCGTGCCGCGTGCGAGATCGCGGACTTCCTGGACGGCAAGGCGCTGGTCGCCTTCACCAAGTCCGGTGACACGGCCCGCCGTCTCTCCCGCTACCGCGCGGCCCAGCCGATCCTCGCGTTCACCACGGACGACGAGACCCGCAACCAGCTCGCGCTGAGCTGGGGCGTCGAGTCGTACGTCGTGCCGCACGTGGACAACACCGACGGCATGGTCGACCTGGTCGACGCCGAGCTCGTGAAGCTGGCCCGCTTCGACGACGGCGACACCCTGGTCATCACCGCCGGTTCGCCCCCCGGCGTCCCCGGCACCACCAACATGGTCCGGGTGCACCGCCTGGGCGGCGGCGAGCGCGACTGACACGCCGCCTTCGCCCGAGCGCACGGCCTTGAGCGCATGACAAAGGGCGCCCCCCTGAGGGGGGCGCCCTTTGTCATGCGCGGCTCCCGAACGGGCCTCGCTACGATCAGCTGTCCTCGATCGTGGTGTGCAGGCCGGGCACGTGCAGGGTCCCGCCGAACTGCGAGGCCTGCGTGACCTTGACGTTCGTGAAGAACAGGGTCGGCAGGTTGAGCGGCGGCGGGTTCTTGGCGTTGAACGTCAGCGGAACGAGCCCGAACAGATTGCCCGAGAGCTCCTCCGTGTACATCGTCGTCTGCCCATCGCGGATGGTGGACGTGGAGCCCTTGTCCGACCGGATGTGGAAGAACTTCCCGTTCGGGCCCGGGGCGATCTGGTGCAGATCACCGATGTCCGTGCCCTTGGAGATGATGTACTTCATGACGCGCTTGGTCGACCCGTCGGCCATCCGGACATCCACCAGGCCCTTGTAGTCCGCCCCCTTGAGCAGGAGCGAACTGGCCTGCAGCTTCCAGGACTTGTCCGGAAGCGGCGCCGGGGTGTCCTCGTCGGCGCCCGACGCGTCCGTGGCCGCCGGACAGTTCTCCGGCACATTGCCGGAGCCCTGCGGGTTGCCCACGTTCTTGGTCGCGTCCTTGGCCGCGTCCCCCACCTTGTCGGTCGTGTCCTTGACCTTGTCGGTGGTGTCCTTGACCGTGTCGCCGAGCTTGTCGGTGGTGTCCTTCACCGACCCGGTCGTGTCCTTGACCGTGTCGTCCACCTTGTCGGTGGTGCCACCGAGCAGACCGCCGGACGACTCCGACGGCGAGGGAGTCGCGCTCTGGGACTCCTTGTCGTCGGGCGTGAACGCCTTCTTCAGGGCGTCGCCGACGCCCAGCGGGTCCAAGGGGTTCTTGGTCTCCGACGCCGAGGGCGACGGTGTGGCCGCGTCCTTGTCGTCGGAGTCATCGGAGGCGGACGGCGAAGGAGTCGGGGTCGCCTTCTCCTTCTTCTCCTCCGCGCTGTCCTTGGAGGCGGAGGCGGACGGCGTCGGGGTCGGCTTCGCCGACTCCTTGGCCTTGTCCTTGGCCTCGTCGGACCCGTCGTCCTCGTTCGAGTCGATGGCGTCGGCGCACGCCTTGTAGTCGTCCACCGAGAACTTCATCGGGTTGTCCTTGGCCGACGCGAGCGTCGGCGTCAGGCCAAGTCCCATGAGCACGGCGGTGGGCATGGCCGCGAGGGCCACCGCCTTGCCCGCCGGCATGTGCATCTTGGTGAAGAGATGCTTCTTTGGTGCCGCATGCCGCCGCGCCGCATGCCGCGGCCCGGTTCTCGCACGAGGCTCCGCGGAGTCCTCGTGGTGCACCTCGTCAGCCGGCACGGTGCCTCCCGTTCGTCCCGTTGTTCGGGCTCGTCCCTGACACGTCGTCGTTTACGCCCGCGACCTGATAGGTGGCTCCCGCAACCGGCGGCACGACCGGCGCCGCGTCCGGGGAGGACGTGGCACGGTCACCGCCCTTCCCTGCCGAGTCGTCCTGCTGCTCCGCCGGCGCCCAGGAAATACCGAGGCCACCGCCGACGAGGGCGAGCAGGAAACCGATGACGAAGCCGCCGAAGTTCGACACCACGAGGGAGACCAGGGCGAGAAGAATCGCCGCGACACCCGCGAACACACGGGAATGCGGCTGGAACCACATCGTCAGGCCGAGCACGACCAGCAAGACGCCGATGATGAGCGAACCGGCACCGGCCGTGGTCGCCATCTTGATCGTCATATTGCCGATCGCGAGGTTCGCGTACGGGAAGTACATGATCGGGAGGCCGCCGAGGATTGACAGCAGACCGCCCCAGAACGGGCGCTGACCGCGCCACCCTCGGAACGATTGGCGCATCTGACCAAGCTTGGGGCCCAGTCCTGCGTGCGCTTCGGCGCTCATGTCGTACAGCTCCTCGGGAAAGGCGTTGATCTGTGGTGATGGTGGCTGTCCGGAAACGGGCACGGGGACGACCCCACGTCACTGCGAGTGCCCCCGCGCCCGGCCGTTCAGCACATCAAGTGCACAAGACCCCGGCCCCTTACGGGCCCTGTGGGCCTAGTAGCACTCGTGCTTGCCCTTCTGGACCTTCATCTTGAGGCCGGAGAGCTTGAAGGTGCCGGCCGTGGTGGCCCACGCACGCTGCTGGACGTTCTCGAAGTGCACCGAGTCGGCCTGCTGGGCGAACGCGTTGGGGTCGGCCTTGTCGCCCTGGTGGATACCGGGGCCCTTCTTGGCGTCACCCGCCGCCACACCGATGTCGATGTTCTTGAAGGTCGCATCGGCCTTCAGGTCATCGGCGTCGATGTAGAGGGTCTTGGCCTCGACCGGGGCGCTCTTGTCCGCACCGGCCGACAGCTTCATCGACACATCGCCGAAGACCGGGACGGGGACAACCACCGACTGGCAGAGGTTGTTGATCGTCGCGGTCTTCATGCCGACCACGGCGACCGGGTGGTTACCCGTCTTGCCGGAGTCGACGGCTCCGTACTGGACGAAGCCCTTGCCATCGAGGGCGTCCGCCGTCACCTTGAACGACTGGCCCGACACACTGAACGATGCCGCAAGCGCGCCCTGGGACAGGGCGACACCTATCGCGGCAGTCGCCGCGACGCTCGGCACCATGACTACGGCGAACCGCTTCCATCTGGTTCCGCCACGAGTCACGGACTTCATGACTTTCCTCCTTCTCGGACGTACATCTCCGGCCCTGACTGCCCCTAGAGGCGGCTCAGCCGGGCAGGGATGGGAGAAGTGCTACGTCCTCGGGAAGGAGAGCGCCCGCATCGGGAGTGCTGGTCTTTGTCCGCACCCTGATCACCGGCGATCACCCCCGAGCGACAACCACTGGTCGCACCTGAGCCATCACGCGCAACCTGCCGGACAGGCCCAGCCGAACGGCTGAGACCCCCCTGTCCATGGGCCGCCGGCGCTCCCCTTTGGTTCGCCGTCGACCGCCCGGTGGGGACCCAAAAACCCCGCCGCGCGATTGGCTGTCGGACGGTGGGGAGAGGACCGAGCGTGCCCGATCGTGGTGCATTCGAGGCGCAGACACAAGGGGGTTCGTTACTGGCGGGTAACGGACGGATAACCGAACACCGACGGAGCGGCACCGAACAGCAACCCAGGGTGCCGCTAACGGAGTTGTTATACAGGTTGAATACGTGACGGAACCGGACAGAAGATCGAGTCCGACTTACTCCAAGTAACAGCGGCCGCGATTACCAAGTTTTGGTAAAACGCGGCCGCTGTGCGCCCCAGGGGACAGAATTTTCACTCCGGCATCACAAGCCGCAGCGTTTAACAACTGGTCACTGACGACTCAGAAGAGAACTCGGGCCAGAGCCGTACGCGCCGTTGTGACGCGCGGATCGTCGGCGCCCACGACCTCGAACAGTTCGAGCAGTCGCACACGCGCCGCGTCCCGGTCCTCGCCGGCCGAGCGCCCCACCGTCTCGACGAGCCGCCCGAAGGCGTCCTCGACGTGACCGCCGACCAGGTCCAGGTCGGCCGCCGCGATCTGGGCTTGCACATCGGCGGGCTTCTCGGCGGCGTCCTTGCGGACCTGCTGCGGGTCGAGCCCCTGCACGCGCTGGAGGAGCTGCGCCTGGCCGAGGCCGAGCTTGGCCTCGCTGTTGCCGGGGTCGTCGGACAGGACGTTCTTGTACGCCTGCACGGCGCCGTCGAGGTCGCCGGCGTCCAACGCCTGCACGGCCGCTTCGAGGAGCGCGTCGTAGGGGCCCGCCGGGACCTCCTCCACGACCGGCGCCTCGCCCTCCGCTTGGGCGTCGACCGCGATGCCGGTGAGCCCGAAGCGCTCCTCGGCGACCTGGATCAACTGGTCGAGCGTGCCGCGGATCTGCTCCTCGGGGGCGGCGCCCTGGAAGAGGGGCAGAGCCTGCCCCGCGACGACGGCGAAGACAGCCGGGATCCCCTGGACCCCGAACTGCTGCATCAGCATCTGGTTGGCATCTACGTCGATCTTGGCGAGCACGAAGCGGCCGCTGTACTCGGCGGCGAGCCGCTCGAGCAGCGGGCTGAGCTGCTTGCAGGGCTCGCACCACTCGGCCCAGAAGTCGATGACGACGGGCACCTCGGCGGAGCGCTGGAGTACCGCGCTTTCGAAGTCCGCCTCACTGACGTCGATGACCAGGCTCGACGGCGGCACGGCGCCGCCACCGCCCTGCCGGGCCTGCTCGGCGCGCGTCTGCTCCGCCTTCGACTTGGCCTCCTGGGCCGCCTTCACCGCGGCGAGGTCGACGACTCCGCTCATGGACATGTTCCGTGGCTGCATGCGTACAGTCTCCCCCTTCCGCGGACAGTTGTGGGCCGGGTCCTGCCCCGTGCACCTCCCGCCGGAATGCGAGACGCATCTGGAGGCACGGAGCGGACTCGGCCTGTTGCGCTTTCGGCACCGGGTCCCCACCCGGCACCTAGTGGTTGCCGCTCGTCCGGGCCGCCTCGGGGTGCAGATCCGAGACGCTCGTACGAGATCGAGCTTTCGCTACGCCTCGTAGCGTAACTGCCATGGCCGGGACGCGGGAACAGGGGCCCGGCGATCACCCGGTGATCTGCCTCACGCGATCTTTCGTCCTCAGGACCCCTCTGACGGATCCTGCTGGAGTCGCGGGCCCTGGCACGCACATCTGCGGCCACCCGGATCCAGCCTGATCCGTCAGAGGGGTCCTACCCGCCGGTATGGTCGACGACCATGCAGAGCCGCACGCCGTCTCCCTCGTCCCCTTCGTCTCGCCCCTCTCCCCCCTCCAACGTTCGGACGGGGCGTCCGCGTTCCGCGGCGGCGGACGAAGCGATTCTTGAGGCGACCAGGGCGGCGCTCGTGGAGCTCGGCTGGTCGAAGCTGACGCTCGGCGACGTGGCCACGCGCGCGGGTGTCGCGAAGACGACGCTGTATCGCCGCTGGCCGGGCAAGAGCGAGCTCGTCGTGGACGCGGTCGCGGTCCTCTTCGACGAGCTCGAACTGCCCGACCGGGGCTCGCTCGCCGCCGATGTGGAGGGCGTGGTGCGGCAGTTCGCGGCGATCCTGGACCGGCCCGAGACGAAGACGGCGCTGATGGCCGTGGTCGCCGAGTCCACCCGCGACGCCCCGCTGCGGGACCGGATCCGCACGTCGATCGTCGACCGCCAGAAGCGGCTCGTACTGGAGGGGCGGGCGCGGGCCGAGCGCCGCGGCGAACTCCCGCGGGCCCCCGACCCGGCCGCCGCCGCGGCCACGGCGGATCTCATCTACGACGTGGCGGCGGGGGCGGTCGTGCACCGCACCCTGGTGAGCGCGGAGCCGGCGGACGCGGAGTGGGTGCGGCGGTTCACGGCCCTCCTACTGGGGGGACTCGCGGCCGCCGCGACCGACTAGTGGTGTTTCCCGGTGGTACGGGTGCGTCCTAGTCGTTCCAGGCACAACTGCCGAGCGTGGCGCGCTTCTTGGACACCAGGGCGTCCGCCTCGCCCGCCGGCAGCGCGCGCGTCCGCTTGTCGTGGCAGACCACCGTGCGGTCGGAGCGGCCCGCCAGGTCGACCAGGATCTGGTCCCAGTGGCGGTACTGGACGTCGTGCCCGGTGTCGGCGTACGTACGGGTCTTCACGGGCGCCGTGTCGGGAAGGTTGTCGCGCCAGGCCTTGAGCGTGCTCGCGGGCACGGTCGTGTCCTTGTCGCCGTGGTAGAGGAACACCGGCGCCTTCAGCTTCGACAGGTCGGGACCCGGACGGTCGCAGTACAGCCGCTGCTCGTGCACCTGCGGCGCCGGGTCGGCCTGCTGGCCGCGCTGGTTGTAGGTCCGCGCCCCCTCCTCGTACGCGGTGTCGGCGAAGCCGGGGATCGACTTGACCGGGCTGTCGTCGGGGAAGGCCCACCACTTGCGCGGGTCCTTGATCTGATCCTTGACGGCGGCCGCCATCTGGTCGTCCGTCAGGGCGCAGGAGGCGGACTTCTCGCCGTACGGCGGCAGGGCCGCGCCGAGGTGCAGGGCGCTGATCCGCCCGGGGGCGGTGGCGGCGATCTCGGCGGCGTACGGGCCGCCGCCGGATATCGCGATCACCTTGAACTTCTTCACGCCGAGCTTGTCGAGGACCTCAAGGGCGTCCTTGGCGTAGTCGGCCTTGCCGAGCTTCGGGTCGTAGTCGGTGTCGCCGAACCCGTTGCGCTCGACCGTGATCATGCGGAGGCCCAGGTTCTCTCTGGTGGTGCGCATGAAGTCGGTCATGTGGACGGCGCGGGCGCTGGTCCCGGTGCCGCCGATGTAGAGAACGGGGGTGCCGTCGGCCGGGCCCGAGTCCGTGTAGTGCGCGGTGCGGCCCGAGGACAGGTCGGCGGCGCGTACGTCCGCGCCGAGCGAGTCGAAGCTGTTCTGCACCTTCGGCTCGGCGGGCGGGCTCGCGCTCACCGCGCCCGAGCCGCCGATGGCGATGCCGCCGAGGAGGGCGGCCGTGGCGATGGCGACGGTGGTGGTTGCGGTGCGGTTGAGCGCGGGCAGTGGCACGGTGACTCCTGGGTATTCACGGGCACTTGACGTGCCCGCGCCTACCCCAAGATCACCTGGTGACACCTGTCACTCCCCCGGGGACACCGGGGTTGCGCCCACGGGGCTCCGCCCCGGACCCCGCTGCTCAATCGCCGCAGGGGCTTAAATTGCCCCCGGTGCCGCGCAACGAGAACACGGGGCCCCGCCACGGCGCCGGTCAGAAGCCCGGCGGTTCCGTGTACACGCCCCACTCCTCGCGGAGCACCCCGCAGATCTCGCCGAGTGTCGCCTCCGCGCGGACCGCGTCGAGCATCGGGGCGATCATGTTGGAACCGTCCCGCGCCGCCCCCACCATCCGGTCGAGGGCCACCCGCACCTCCGCGTCGTCCCGCGCCGACTTGCGGTCGCCGAGCACCCGCACCTGGTCCCGCTCGACCTCATGGCTGACCCGCAGGATCTCCAGGTCACCGGTGACGGAGCCCTCCGCCACATTGACGCCGACGACCCTCTTGTCGCCCTTCTCCAGGGACCGCTGGTACCGGAACGCCGACTCGGCGATCTCCCCGGTGAACCAGCCGTCCTCGATCCCGCGCAGGATCCCGGACGTGATCGGCCCGATCGGGTGCTGCCCGTCCGGGTGCGCGCGGAGCCCACGCTCCCTGATCTGCTCGAAGATCTTCTCGGCGTCGGCCTCGATGCGGTCCGTGAGCTGCTCGATGTACCAGGAACCGCCCAGCGGGTCCGCGACGTTGCCGACGCCGGTCTCCTCCATCAGCACCTGCTGCGTGCGCAGCGCGATCTCGGCGGCCTGCTCGCTCGGCAGCGCGAGGGTCTCGTCGAGGGCGTTCGTGTGCAGGGAGTTCGTGCCGCCGAGGACCGCCGCCAGCGCCTCCACCGCCGTACGGACGACGTTGTTGTAGGGCTGCTGGGCCGTCAGCGAGACGCCCGCGGTCTGGGTGTGGAAGCGCAGCCACTGCGCCTTCTCGCTCTCCGCCCCGTACACGTCGCGCATCCAGCGGGCCCAGATGCGGCGCGCGGCACGGAACTTGGCGATCTCCTCGAAGAAGTCCACGTGCGCGTCGAAGAAGAAGGAGAGGCCGGGGGCGAAGACGTCCACGTCCAGGCCGCGGCTCAACCCCAGCTCCACGTAACCGAATCCGTCGGCGAGGGTGTACGCCAGCTCCTGCGCGGCCGTCGAGCCGGCCTCGCGGATGTGGTAGCCGGAGACCGAGAGCGGCTTGTACGCGGGGATGGCGGCCGCGCAGTGCTCCATCAGGTCGCCGATCAGGCGCAGATGCGGCTCGGGCTGGAAGAGCCACTCCTTCTGCGCGATGTACTCCTTGAAGATGTCGGTCTGGAGCGTGCCGTTGAGGACGGCCGGGTCGACGCCCTGGCGTTCCGCCGCCACCAGGTACATGCAGAAGACCGGTACGGCGGGGCCGCTGATCGTCATCGACGTCGTGACGTCGCCCAGCGGGATGTCCTTGAACAGGACCTCCATGTCGGCCGCCGAGTCGATCGCGACTCCGCAGTGCCCGACCTCGCCGAGCGCGCGCTGGTCGTCGGAGTCGCGCCCCATCAGCGTCGGCATGTCGAAGGCGACCGAAAGGCCTCCGCCGCCGTTGCGGAGGATCATCTTGTAGCGCTCGTTGGTCTGCTCGGCGTTGCCGAAACCGGCGAACTGGCGGATCGTCCACGTGCGCCCCCGGTACCCGGTCGGGTACAGGCCGCGGGTGAACGGGTACTCGCCCGGCCACCCGATCCGCTCGAAGCCCTCGTACGTGTCGCCGGGCCGCGGCCCGTAGACGGGGTCGACCGGGTCCCCGGAGAGTGTGGTGAAGTCCGCGTCGCGCTTGCGGGCCTTGTCGTAGCGGGCCTGCCAGCGTCGGCGGCCTTCCTCGATCGCGTCAGCGTCCATGCTTCAAATTTACTTGGACGTCCTACTAAATGTCGATGGGCCACGGCGCCCGATCACCACGAACCGCGACACACTCGGCCGTACGTGCCTGTGGGAGCACGGTGTCAGGTCCGTGCCCCCACAGGCGGTCTAGTCGACCGTGAGGCGGCGCACCGCCTCAGCGGTCAGTTCGCGGGTGTAGGAGTCGGCGTCGCCCAGGGCCCGGTGCAGGGCGAGGCCCTCGATGAGGGCGTCGAGCCGACGCGTCGTGGCCGGGTCGAAGTGGCGCTCCAGGAGTTCCCTGCTGCGCGCCATCCAGGCCCGCGTCAGCTCCCGGTACTCCGGGCGGCGGGCGGCGAGGGTGTACAGCTCCTGGGTGAGGACCAGGTCGCGCCGAGGGCCTTCGGAGAGCGCGTGGATCAGCCCGGTGACGGCCTCCCGTGCCTCGTCCGGGGTGCCGACGTCCGCCAGGTGGCGCTCGAAGACGGCCACGATGTGGTCGGCGAACCCCGTGAAGGCCTCGCGCAGCAGGTCGTCGATGCCCGCGAAGTGGTACGTCATCGAGCCGAGCGGCACCCCTGCGCGCGCGGCGATCTTGCGGTGCGAGACCCCCGCGACGCCCTCGTCGGCGATGTGGTCGAGGGTCGCCGCGAGGATGCGCTCGCGGCGGCGCGGGTCCGCCTGTCCTGTGGCCATGCCGCGCGCCTCAGATCTCGCGGATCGGGCGGGCGGGGTTGCCGACCGCCACCACGTTCGCCGGTACGTCCCTGGTGACCACCGCGCCCGCGCCGATCACGCTGTTGTCGCCGATGGTCACGCCGGGGCAGACGATGGCGCCGCCGCCGAGCCACACGTTGTCCCCGACGGTGATGGGCAGCGCGGCCTCCAGCTTGTCGCGCCGGGGTCCTGGCTCCACCGGATGGGTGGGCGTGAGGAGTTGCACGCCGGGGCCGATCTGGCAGTCCTCGCCGATGGTGATCCGGGCGACGTCGAGGGCGGTGAGCCGGTAGTTGACGAAGGTGCGGGCGCCGATGGAGATGTTGCTGCCGTAGTCGACGTACAGCGGCGGCCGCAGCTCGACGCCCTCGCCGACGGACCCGAGCAGCTCGGCCAGCACCTCGCCCGCCTTGCCGGGGTCGTCGAGGAAGGCCTCCTCGTACCGGGCGGCGAGCCGCATGGCGTGCTGCTGGCGGGCGGCGATCTCCGGGTCGTCGGCGATGTAGAGGTCACCGGCGAGCATCCGCTCCAGGTTGCCGCGCGGGTCGTCGGCGAAGTGGTCCGTGGGCATGCGGACGAACGTACACCGAGGAGCGTACGAACGTACACTCCTGGTCGCAGAAAACGCGCGCATCCGCTCCACGGAGGGACGCGCGCGTGGTCCGGTGCGGGTCCTACGCCTTGGCGAGCTTCGCGTCGCCGTCGGCGACCTTGCTCTCCAGCTCCGCGGAGATCTTGCGCTCCACGAAGAACGCGGCGGTCGGGATCGTGCCGGCGATCAGCACCCACAGCTGCTTGCCGACCGGCCACTTCGCCTTGGAGCCGAGGTCGAAGGCGAAGACCAGGTAGAGGATGTACAGCCAGCCGTGCGCGATGGCGATGACGCGCGTGAAGTCCGCGGCGCCGTCCATGCCGAACGCGTACTTGGCGATCATGCCGAGGCACAGGAGGACCAGAAGCACACCGGTCACATAGGCCATCGTGCGGTAGCGGGTCAGCACGGATTTCTTCATGGGTCGAGGGTAACCACCCGTTTTGAGCGATCTTCGGGCGGGCCGGGTGGTCGGCGCCGTCCGAGGATCACTCGTCCTCGAAGTCCCGCGCCGCCACCCGCAGGGGCCGCAGCATCGCGAAGATCTCGCCGCACTCCTCCGCGTCGTACACACCGAGGCCGAAGTCCATCGCCATGAGGTCGCGGGTGGCCGCGTCGACGGCCTCGCGGCCCTTCTCCGTGATGGTGGCGAGCGTGCCGCGCCCGTCGTTGGGGTTGGGGCGCTTGTCGACGAGGCCGGACGTCACGAGCCGGTCGACCGTGTTCGTCACGGACGTGGGGTGCACCATGAGCCGCTCGCCGATCTTCGACATCGGCAGCTCGCCCGCCTTGGAGAAGGTGAGCAGGACCAGCGCCTCGTAGCGCGCGAACGTGAGCCCGTACGGCTTGACGACCGCGTCGACCTCGGCGAGCAGGATCTGGTGCGCGCGCATGATCGAGGTGATCGCGCCCATGGACGGCACGGACCCCCAACGCTGCTTCCAGAGTTCGTCGGCGCGGGCGATCGGATCGAAGGCGAGAGAGAGGGGCTTCGGCACGTCCCCGACCTTACCGGGCGGTCATATGGCGGTCAGCCCGGTCTCGTTCTTTGGGCTCCGGCGGCTTGCTGTCGCCGTCGCGGCGCTTAATGCACAGCGGAACGACAACCCCGTGCAACGATTGCCCGGTATTTACGCTTTTGTACGTCTTTGTATGTCTTCGCATGTCGTCAGATGCCCTGCACGCGCTCCGAACCAGGGGGCAGGATGCCCGTCCCACCCGCCCACACGCCCGCCCGCACCCGCACCTTCGCGCTCGCCGGTGCCGCGATCCTCCTGTCCACCTTCGCCATCGGCTGCTCCGACGGCGGTGGCGGTGGCGGCGCGGGCAGCAGCGGTGGCGGCCGCGACTCGGCCGGGGAGGCCGCGCAGCGGACCGCCCCCTCCGGCGCCGTCACCGACTCCTCGCCGTTCTGGGTCGACCCGGACAGCGCGGCCGCCGCCCAGGCCGCGAAGTGGAAGCGGGCGGGCCGCGGCTCCGACGCCGCCCTGATCGAGCGCATCGCCCTGCACCCGCAGGCGATGTGGGCGCCGGGCGACTATCCGCGGCCGCCGATCTCCGAGGCAGCCGCGCAAGCCGCGAAGGCGGACAAGACGCTGGTCCTGGTCGCGTACAACATCCCGCACCGCGACTGCGGCCAGCACTCGGCGGGCGGGGCGCACAGCGCGGACTTCTACCACCAGTGGATCGACGCGTTCGCCTCCGGCATCGGGAAGGCGAAGGCCGTCGTCGTCCTCGAACCGGACGCGATCGGACACATCGTCAGCGGCTGCACTCCGGCGCGGTACGAGGACGAGCGGTACGCCCTGATGTCGTCGGCGATCGACCGCCTCAAGCGCCAGCCGAACACGAAGGTGTACGTCGACGCCGGGAACCCCGCCTGGATCCCCGACGCGAACAAGCTGGTGGAGCCGCTGCGGCGGGCCGGGATCGGCAAGGCGGACGGGTTCGCCCTGAACGTCTCCAACTTCCAGACGGACAAGGACAGCGCCGCGTACGGCCGCCGGCTGTCCGGGCTGCTCGACGGCGCGCACTTCGTGGTCGACACCAGCCGCAACGGCGCGGGCCCCTACGGGGACGGCCAGGGCGACGCGTGGTGCAACCCGCCGGGCCGCGCGCTCGGCTCCACCCCGACCACGAGGACGGGCAACGCCCTCATCGACGCGAACCTGTGGGTGAAGCGGCCCGGCGAGTCGGACGGCACGTGCCGGGGCGGGCCGGCCGCCGGGACCTGGTGGGCGGATTACGCGCTGGGGCTCGCCCGGAACACATCCAGCCCCGCCGGCGATTGAGGCGCGGGGTCCGGGGCAGAGCCCCGGGACCGCGACGCCGGCTCCGTGAGCCCTACTTCACCTGGATCCACTTCGCCTCGGACGAGACACCGTCCGCGTCGGACACGAACAACATGTACCAACCCGGAGGGACCAGCGTCGGGTCCTTGGGGACGTCCACCGTCACCGAGCCCTTGGACTTCTTGACGTCGAGGGCGATCGAGCGCTGTTCGACGTCCATCGTGTGGGTCACGGCGGACGGCCGCATGAGGCGGGCCTTGACGATGCTGTCGGCGTCCTTCGTGCGGAACGTGGCCGCGCCGCTCGCCGGCAGGTCCTTCGGACCCGCGCCGAGGACGGGCCGCTGGTCGCCGCCGCGGTGCAGGGCGGGCGGCGTGTAGATCTCCATGCGCTGCTCGAAGTGGCCGAGCTTGGTGTTCTGCTGGTTGTCGTAGAGCGGGTCGGAGCCGAAGCTGGCGATCCGGCCGTCGGGCAACAGCAGCGCCTCGGAGTGGTAGTTGCGGCCGACCTTGGGGGCGGCGGCCTCGTGGAAGGCGTTCTGCTGGGGATCGTAGAACTGCGCCTTGAAGATGTTGCTGGCGCTGCGGCCGCGGTAGTCGGAGGAGCCGTTCGTCGTGAAGACGGAGTCGTCCGGCATGATGACGGAGTTCAAGTAGCGGGTTCCCTGCGGCAGTTGGGGACCGGTCTTGAAGGAGGGGTTCTCCTCCTTCAGGTCCACGACCGCCGTGCGGGACGTCGCCTTCTTGGACTCGCCGACACCGCCGCCGCCGAGGATCATGAACCGCTGGTCCTGCGCGGGCGGCAGCAGCAGCGAGGACGAGGTCTCCGTCTGGTCCGTGTCGGTGAGCCCCGGGACCTTCTCGAACTCATTGGTCTTCAGGTCCCACAGACCGGGGACGCGCCCCTTGGTGGCGGGGCCGTAACCGGCGTTCGAGGCCGGGTAGAAGAGCTTGCCGCCCTTGGTGAGGAAGAGCGCCGGGTACGTCGGGAAGTACCGCTTCGGGCCCATCGACCACTTCTTGGTCTTCGGGTCGTAGATCTCGTTGTCGCCGGGGTCGATCTTGCCGACGTCGTCGAGCCCGGAGACCGCGAGCACCTTGCCGTCCTCCAGGCCGACCAGCGTGGGGTACCAGCGGGCCTTCTCCATCGGGTCGACCGGAATGTACCGCTCGGCGACGGGATCGAACTCGTACGCCTCCTTGATCCCCTGGAAGTCCTGCTTCTCCATGGTGATCTTCTCGGAGAGGCCGTACGTGTTGTCGGCGGCCTTGCCCCGCAGGCCCTCGATCTCGTACTGGGCGTTGTCGTCGGTGACGAACTGCTTGCCCTTCCTGGTGGCCTCGACGAAGACGCGGGCCTCGCTCGCCTTGACCTTGGTCTTCCACGGCTGCATGACGCCTGCGGCGTTGCGCTGCTTGTCGAAGGTGCGCTTCGCCTTGGGCACGGTGACGTCGAACTTCGAGACGTACTCGGTGCCGGCAGGGGAGCGGAACTTCGTCCCCTTCTTCAGGTGCACCGCCTTGTCGGGGCTCTCGTTCTTGACGCGCATGCCGCCGCCGGCCTTCTCGACCTCGCCGTCGAGCCGCTCGTAGCGGGCGGTGCCGCCCGCCACCAGGAGCCGTCCGCCGGGGAGCTGGGCGTGGCCGCCGCAGAAGAAGTCGGCGGGGGTGGGGATCTTCTTGAAGGTGTTCGCCTTCGGGTCCCACAGGACGGTGTCGAAGGTGCCCTTGTCGAACTTCTTCTGCTCGTTGCCGGAGCCCGCGACGATGAGGACCTTGCCGGTGTGCAGGAGCGCCGCGTGGATGGCGTTGGTGCGGTACTCCTCCGGGATGTCGATCTGCGACCAGGAGCCGTACTTGGCCTTGTAGCCGGGCTGGGCGATCTTCCAGTCCTCGTACCTCTCGCTGGCGAAGGTCCAGGCGGCCGGGGCGTTCAGGCCGACGAGGAGGGCGACGCCGCCCGCTCCGAGGACGGTCTTCTTCATCCGGCGTGAAGGTCTGTACGCCATGGGTCAGTTCCCTCCTGTGGTCGATGTACTGGGGGTCGCCTGCTGCACGGCGCGCACCGGTTCGGCCTCCGTCCTCGTGACGGCCGATGCCGTCGCGGCGGCCGCGGCCTCGCGGCGCCTCGCGCCGAACCACACGACCGGCGGCGCGAGCGCGATGCACAGGGCGAGGACCGCCCAGGTGCGCATGGCCACGTGGGTGTGGTCGAGGACGACGGACGCCACGAGCGACGCGGCGAGCACGCCCGCCCAGCACAGATGGATACGGAAGGTCAGCGGCCGGTCGGCGCTGGCGTCGCCGCCCTTGGGGGTGACGACGAAGCGGCTGGGGCGGCCGAGGAGGGCCGCGCCGAGCGACTTGAGGTAGATGGGCGCGGAGATCGCGGACATTCCCATGCCGGCGAGGCCGCCCGATCCCTCGGGTTCGTGCGGCGAGACGTTGTGCCGACGGTTCCAGAGGTAGAGGCCGATCTGGAGGGCGGCCGCGTCGCTGTAGAGCATGAGCCACACGGACGCGGTCACCTGGGTGCCGGAGGCGCCGGTCCACAGGAACAGCACGCAACTCAGCACGCCGAGGAGCCAGTTGACGGCCGTCATCGGGTAGTAGACGAGCATCATCGAGTACGAGAAGAGGCGTCCGGGCGGCATCGAGGCCGGCGCCTTCCAGAACTGCCGGAACAGCGTCTCGTAGGTGCCGCGCGACCATCGGGTCTGCTGGGTGAAGAAGTCCGTCCAGGAGGCGGGGCCCTCGCCGACCGCGAGCACGTCGGGCGTGTAGACGGAGCGCCAGCGCTCGTGGGTGTCGGGGTTGCGGTGGCGGTGGATCTCGAAGCCGGTCGCCATGTCCTCGGTGATCGAGTCGACGAGCCCGCCGATCTGCTTCAGGGCGGAGATCCGTACGACGTTGTTGGTGCCGACGAACATGGGGGCGCGGTAGCGGTTGCCCGCGCGCTGGATCAGCGCGTGGAAGAGGAACTGCTGGGACTCGGCGGCCTTGGTGACCGGGGAGTTGTAGTTGCCGTAGACCTGCGGGCCGACGACGAACGCGACGTCCGGGTCGCGGAAGTAGCCGAGCATCCGCTCCAGGAACTCGGGGTGCGGCACGTGGTCGGTGTCGACGGAGGCGAAGAAGTCGTAGTCCGCGCCGTGCGCGGCGAGCCAGGCGTTGTAATTGCCGTGCTTGGTACGGGTCTTGTGGGGGCCCTTCTTCTGGTTCCACTCCGGGACGCCCTTGCGGGTGAAGTGCCGGACGCCGAGCTGGGCGCAGAGCCTCCTGACGTCGGGGTCGTCCCCCTCGTCCAGGAGCCAGATGTCCAGCGGCCCGTCGTGCGTGATGCGCACGGCGCCCTCAAGGGTGGCCCGCACCATCGGGAGGGGTTCCTTGCCGGGGACGTACGTCGTGAGGAACGCGACGCGGGTGCCGGGCTCGGCGCGCACCGGCACCGGGTCCCTGGCGACCATCGTCGCGTGGGCGATGGAGATGACGTTGACGAGCATGAACAGCTCGATGAGGCCGATCGCGACGAGCATCACGATGTCGAGCGAGACCATCCAGCGCTCGCCGCCCTCGCGTTCCACCCAGTGGCTGGGCCACACCAGGTACACGAGGAGCGCCCCGGTGAGCAGGGGTGCGAGCGTCATCAGCAGGACGGCTCGTATTCGGTGCGGCTCGTTCGCCAGCAGCGAGGTGTACTGCACCCGGTAGCCGCCCTTGCCGGGCGGCTCGGTGAGTGGCCCGGCGAGCCTGCTGTAGGTGTCGTAGTCGTAGCCCTCGTCAGGCCGCACAGCGCCCTCCAGGATCTGGTGTTCGACCGTCTCGGTACCCCAACAAAAGGGGACTTCTACGGGCGTGTCGACCAGAGGAGGGCGTACGAGTGAGGTATGGCGAGGGCTACGCCAGTCAGCCGCGGGAGAGTTGCCTCTCCACGGTTTCGACCTTCGAGTTCAGGCCGTCCGTCACGCCCGGGCGGATGTCCGCCTTCATGACGACCGAGACGCGAGGCGCCCGCGCCGCCACCACCGCGACGGCACGCTTCACCACCGCCATCACCTCGCCCCACTCACCTTCCACGGAGGTACTGCATCTCCCGGGGGGACAACCCCCGGACCCCCGGCCGCAAACGCCAACCGGCCCGGCACCCCGCAAGGGGGCCGGGCCGGGATCACACCACACAGCTACGCGGAGAGGTGCCGCTCGACCGTGTCGACCTTCGAGGTCAGGCCGTCCGTCACACCCGGGCGGATGTCCGCCTTCATGACGACCGACACACGCGGAGCCCGCGCCTCCACCACCGCGACGGCACGCTTCACCACCGCCATCACCTCGTCCCACTCACCTTCCACGGAAGTGAACATCGCGTCGGTGCGGTTCGGGAGGCCGGATTCGCGGACCACGCGGACCGCTTCGGCGACGTACTCCCCCACGTCCTCGCCGACCCCGAGCGGGGTCACGGAGAAGGCGACGATCATGCGCTCACGACACCTTCCTGGCGGGCGCGGCCCGCGATCACCGCGGCCTCGCCCTCGCGCTTGAGCTTGCGCTCGGCGAAGAAGCCGCCGGTGGGCAGGACCGAGAGGACGAAGTAGAGCGCGGCGGTGCCGAAGCTCCACTTCGTACGGTTCCAGGCGTCGAGCCAGAAGATCACGTACAGGACGAAGAGGACGCCGTGGATCATGCCCATCGCGGGCACCGCGTTGAAGTCCGTCGTCCGCTTCAGGACCGAGCAGACCAGCAGCAGGAGGAAGGAGACGGCCTCCGGGGCGGAGACCAGGCGGAGGCGTCGGAGGGCGGAGGCGGTCTTGAGGTCCACGGTGCACCTTCGGCTAAGCGGGGCGGACGGTCGTTGATCTTGTGAATGTACGCACAAGCGTCTTCCCATTGTGGCATCGCGCCGATGGGGGCCTGTCGGCGGGCTCTCCTTGGCGGCTACCTTCGACCTCGTGGCTACGTTCCGACTGCAGGGCAGCAAGGTGCTGGCCGTCGACATGAGCGGCGACAGCGTGAAGGCGAAGAACGGCTCGATGGTCGCCTACGACGGCCGGATGGCGTTCAAGAAGCTGAGCGGGGGCGGCGAGGGGGTCCGGGGCATGGTGACCCGCCGCGTCACCGGCGAGCAGATGACCGTGATGGAGGTCAAAGGGGAGGGCACCTGCTGGTTCGCGGACCGGGCGAGCGAGATCAACCTCGTCGAACTGCGGGGCGACAAGCTCTACGTCGAGTCGAGCAATCTGCTCTGCACGGACGCCGGCCTGCGCACCGGCACCTCCTTCACCGGCGTACGCGGCGCCTCCCAGGGCAACGGCCTGTTCACGACGACCGTCGAGGGCCACGGGCAGGCGGCGATCACGAGCGAGGGCCCGGCCGTCGTCCTGCGCGTCGGCCACGACTACCCGCTGACCGTCGACCCCGGCGCGTACATCGCGCACCAGGGCAATCTGCGGCAGTCGTTCCAATCGGGGGTGACCTTCCGTACGTTCCTGGGGGAAGGCGGAGGCGAGGCCTTCCAGATCCTCTTCGAGGGCGACGGGCTCGTCTACGTACAGCCCAGTGAGCGCAACACGATCGCGGGGGACGTGTGACCACCATGGCGGCCTTCCGTGAGATCAACTCGAAGATGGTTGAGGCGACCGTCGTGCCGGGGCAGCGGCTCTACAGCCAGCGCGGCGCGATGCTCGCGTACCGGGGAGACGTCTCCTTCACCCCCGACGTCCAGGGCGGACAGGGCGGGGTGATGGGCATGATCGGGCGGCGGGTCGCGAACGAGGCGACGCCGCTGATGACGGTCGAGGGCAGCGGCACCGTGCTGTTCGGGCACGGCGGGCACCACGTGCAGGTGATCACGCTGTCCGGCGACACGCTGTACGTGGAGGCGGACCGCCTGCTCGCCTTCGACGGGGCGCTGCGGCAGGGGACGATGTTCATGGGCGCGCAGGGCGGGGTGATGGGCATGGTGCGCGGCCAGGTGACCGGGCAGGGCCTTTTCACGACCACGCTGCAAGGACACGGCTCGGTGGCGGTGATGGCGCACGGCGGGGTCATCGAGGTCCCGATCACCCCCGGCCGGTCCGTGCACGTCGACCCGCAGGCGTACGTGGCGCACCACGGCGACGTACGCAACAAGCTGTCCACGGCGCTCGGCTGGCGGGACATGGTGGGACGCGGCAGCGGCGAGGCGTTCCAGTTGGAGCTGAGCGGAAGCGGTGCGGTGTACGTACAGGCGTCGGAGGACAAACTGTGAACGCTCATGCGGCCGGGGGCCCGGCGATCTTCGACCCGATGACCCTGCCGGTCGACGACAACGTCAACGCGTACACCTTCTGCGTGGAGCTACGGGGCAGCCAGTGGTTCCTGCAGAAGGGGAAGATGATCGCCCACTACGGGCGGATCGACTTCAACGGCATCGGGCACGGCCGGCTCGACCGGCTCGTGCGCACCGCGTTCCACTCGCCGCTGCACGCGAGCGACTGGGTGGTCGCGGAGGGCAGCGGCAAGATGCTGCTCGCGGACCGGGCCTTCGATGTGAACTCGTACGACCTTCAGGACGGGAACCTGACCGTCCGCGCGGGGAATCTGCTCGCTTTTCAGCCAACTCTCGCGCTGAAGCAATCGATCGTTCCCGGCTTCCTCACACTCATTGGCACCGGCAAATTCGTCGCGGCATCAAACGGTCCGGTTGTGTTCATGGAGCCGCCGATCCGGGTCGATCCGCAGGCGCTCGTCGGCTGGGCCGACTGCCCCTCGCCCTGCCATCACTACGACCACGGATATCTGACGGGCGTGATCGGCGGTCTACGTGCGATGACGGGCGTCGGCGGGGTCTCGGGCGAGGAGCATCAGTTCGAGTTCGTGGGCGCCGGGACGGTGCTGCTGCAATCCAGCGAGTCGTTGATGCCGGAACAGCCGGTGGGTGACGTACCTCACCAGGGAGGAGTTCCTGGCCGACCCGGCGCGTCCCCGGGTCAATCGGCGGCACCGCGTCTTCCCGGACAGCTCGGCGACCTCCAGCGTCGCTTCGGGCTGTGAGCGGTAACCTGCGGAGTGTGACGTCGAACGCGAGTGCGTAGTGTGTCACCCCCCACATTCGTTCACCTTTCAACTTCTTAGGTAGAATCGATTCCATGGAGACCGAGACGGCCACACCGTGGCTGACCGACGAGGAGCAGTGCGCCTGGCGCACCCACCTGGAGGTCAACAGACTGCTCAATTACCAGCTGGAGAAGGATCTCCAGCCCTTCGGCCTGACGATGAACGACTACGAGATCCTCGTGAACCTCTCCGAGGCCGAGGATCTCCGGATGCGGATGAGCGACCTCGCGGCCGCGACCCTGCAGTCCAAGAGCCGGCTCTCGCACCAGATCACCCGCATGGAGAACGCGGGCCTGGTCCGCCGCGAGAACTGCGAGTCGGACCGCCGGGGCCTCTACACCGTGCTCACCGACCACGGCATGGAGACCATGCGGAAGGTCGCCCCGCACCACGTGGCGTCCGTCCGCAGGAACTTCGTGGACCTCGTCTCCGCACAGGAGCTGGGCAGCCTGCGCCAGGCCCTCTCCCCGATCGCGGAACACCTGCGTTCGCAACGCGGCAAACCATAGTCCGTCAGTCGGAGGGCAGCGCGAGCTCGAAGAGCGCGCCGCCCTCCGGCGCGGAGCGCACCGTGAGCGAGCCGCCGTGCCGCTCCGCCACGTCCCGGGCGATGGCGAGACCGAGACCGGCCCCGCCGCCGTCCCGGGTGCGCGCGTCGTCGAGCCGTACGAACCGCTCGAAGATCCGCTCCCGCTCACCCTCCGGCACACCCTGCCCGTCGTCGGCGACCCTCAGCACCACGCGGCCGTCCTCCGCACGCACCGCCACCCGGACCCCGGCGCGGGCGTGCCGCTGCGCGTTGTCCACGAGGTTGCCGAGGACCCGCGCCAACTGCCCGCGGGAGCCGCTGACCTGGGGCACGGCAGTCACGTCCACGGTGACGGGGACACGGTCGCCGATGCGCTGGGACAGCTCCTCGCGCACCAGGGCGCCGAGGTCGACCTCGGCGCCGCCGGGCTTCTCCCCCGCGTCGAGCCGGGCAAGGAGGAGCAGATCCGCGGCCAGCTCCTGCAAACGCACCGTGTCCTCGACCGCGCCGTCCACATCGAGCAACTCCGGGTGGGCCGCGCCGACTTCGAGCTGGGTGCGCAGCGAGGCGATCGGGCTGCGCAGCTCGTGCGAGGCGTCGGCGACGAACCGGCGCTGGCGGTCAACGGAGGCTTCAAGCGCGGCGAGCGTCTCATTGGTGGTGCCGGCGAGCCGGGCCACTTCGTCGTGGGTGTCCGGTTCCGGCACCCGCCTTCCCAGGTCCTGCGACGCCGTGATCGCGGCCATCTCGGCGCGGATGCCCTCCACGGGCCGCAGCGCGCGCCGGGTCACCAGGTACGTCACCCCGCCCACGATGACGAGCAGCACCGGGAAACCGATCAGCATGGAGGTCAACGCCGTGTTGACCGCGCTCTGTTCGGCTTCGAGGGAGCCGCCCGCGTGGACGGTCAGATCCCCGTACGCGGTGTCCTCGGCCTCGACCGCGGCGAACCGGTAGTCGGCGCTGTCACCGTCGATGGTGGCGCTGCCGTCGGTGTAGTCGGTGTCGTTGGAGACGCTGCCGTTCTGCCTGCTGTCGTCTCCCCCGTCGTCGTCGCCGTCGTCATCGGGGCGCGCCGCACCCGGCTTGACGCCGCTCACGCCGGTGCCGGAGATCTTCTCCAGGTCCTCGGACGTGGCCAGCACCCTGTTGTCCTCGTCGACGACCTGCACCGGGTCCTCGTCGTCCAGGTCGAGCGCGTCGGGCGCGGTGCCGGTGGCCAGGGAGGTGGCGACGCGGCGGGCCGTGGAGTCGGCGTCGCCGCCCGCCTGATCGGTGAGGTTGCCGCGCAGCGAGAGCAGCACGGTGGCGCCGGCCGCGACCAGGGCGACCGCGACGACGAGGGTCGCGGCGAGAGCGGCGCGGGCCCGCACCGAGCTGAAGGGCCTGCGCAGCCTGCTCATCGGGGCACCTCAAGTCGGTATCCGGCGCCGCGCACCGTGCGGATGAGGGAGGAACCGAGCTTGCGACGCAGGGCGCTCACGTACACCTCGACGATGTTCGGGTCCCCCTCGTACGCGAAGTCCCATACGTGGTCGAGGATCTCGCTCTTGGACACGACCTCACCGGCGCGTGTCACGAGCTGCTCAAGGACCGCGAACTCCTTGGTGGTGAGCGGGACTTCACCGTCGTCGGCGTGGGTGACGCGGCGCGCGGCGGTGTCGACGGCGTAGGGCCCGACGGTGTGCACGGGGCTGGCGCCACCGGCGCTTCCCCGGCGCCGCAGCAGCGCCTTCACGCGCGCGACCAGCACGACGTACGAGAAGGGCTTGGTCAGGTAGTCGTCCGCGCCGGTGTCGAGCCCCTCGGCCTCGTCGTACTCGCCGTCCTTCGCGGTCAGCATCAGGATCGGCACGTCGTTGCCGGCGGCGCGCAGGGCACCGCAGACCCGGTAGCCGTTCATGCCGGGCAGCATGATGTCGAGCACGACCAGGTCGTACGCCACCTCGCTCGCCTGGTGCAGGCCCTCCAGGCCGTCGTGGACCACGTCGACGGCGTAGCCCTCGGCGGTGAGTCCCTTGGCGAGCGACAGGGCGAGCCGCTTCTCGTCCTCGACGATCAAGAATCGAAAGGGGCGGCGCGAAGCGCCTCCGGTGGGGCGGTGGTGGGAGACGGGTGGGCGCATGTGGGCAAGGGTGGCAGGTCGAACCTGAAGAACCCTTCAGGGTCCTTCAGCGGGGCTTCAGGGTCGTCAGGGCAATGTGTTTCTCGAAGGACGGACAGGGCGGCCCGAAGCCGCCCACCAGACACGGGAGAAGCTCATGAAGCGCCGTACCACTGTCATCTCCGCCATCGCCGCCGTGGCCCTGCTCGGCGCGGGGGGCACGGCCACCGCGGTCGCGGTCTCCGGCGACGACGGTTCGTCGAGCTCGGCGAAGCAGTCGTCCGTTCGGGTCAAGGACGACGACGGCGTGAGCGACGACCA
Source organism: Streptomyces sp. NPDC002795 (assembly GCF_042888725.1). Classification (NCBI taxonomy): domain Bacteria; kingdom Bacillati; phylum Actinomycetota; class Actinomycetes; order Kitasatosporales; family Streptomycetaceae; genus Streptomyces; species Streptomyces sp. NPDC002795. Next base: position 10,180 of record NZ_JBIAQB010000023.1, on the reverse strand, counting down.
GGAGGAGATCAACGAGGCGAAGGGCGCCAAGGTGAAGGCCGAGGACGCCATCGCCGCCGCCCTCAAGCACACGCCCGGCACGGCCGTCGGCGCCGACCTCGACTCCGACGACGGCCGGCTCGTCTGGGACGTCGACGTGATCGGCTCCGGCGACAAGTGGCAGCACGTCGAGATCGACCCGGGCACCGGCAAGGTGCTCGGCTCCCACACCGAGCGCGACGACGACGGCGACGACAGCGCGGCCCGCGTCGCGGCGACCCTGAAGGACGCGTCGACGTCGGCCGAGGACGCCGCCAAGGCCGCGGCCTCGAAGGGCACGGTCACCTCTGTGGACGCCGACGACGACGGTTCGGTCAAGGTCTGGGAGGTCGAGACGACGTCCAAGAACGGCACGGAGCACGACTGGCATGTGGACCTCCAGTCGGGTGCGGTGACCGTGGATCACTCGTCGGACGACGACGGTTCGGACGACGACGGCGACGACGACTGAGCCACCTCAAGCCCCGCCGGCGATTGAGGCGCGGGGTCCGGGGCGGAGCCCCGCGGCCTCAGCCCCGGCGGGGTTGCGCTCCCGGGGCTCCGCAATGGCTTGGCTGCCACGATCCCCGCCACCAGCGGAGCCACCGCCGCCGCCGCGAAGCACAGCGACAGCGGAACGTGGCCGACCAGCAGTCCGACGCCCGCCGTACCGGCCGAACAGCCCGCGTTCAGGGACGTGTTGACCCACGCCCCGGCCTGCGTACGGAACCCCGCGTCCACCGCATCGTCCGCGATCAGGTACGCCGTGGTCAGGGCCGGCGCGACGAACAGGCCCACGCACGCCGCCGCCACCGCGAGCGCGACGAGGCCCGGCGCCAGCGCCGCTCCCCCCAGCGCCGCCGCGAGGCCGACCGCAAGGAACGCCAGCCGGACACGAGGCGCCCCGCGCCAGTCCACGGCCCCGTTCACGAGCCCGCCCACCGCGCTGCCCGCCGAGAGCGCCGCCAGGATCCACGCGGCGGCCCCGCCCCGGCCCCGGTCCTCGGCGAACGCGAGGACGAGCAGATCGGCCGCTCCGAGCGCGATCCCGACGCCGAGGGTCACGACGACGGGCCGCCAGAGGCGACGGGCGACCTTCCCCCGGGCCGTACGACGTCGCCCGGCCTCCCGCGGTACCGGGGCCACCCCCGCGACGGCGGGCGAGGCGACGAACACCAGCGTTCCGACGGCCACGAGCCCGGCGCTCAAGGCGACGCCGAAAGCGGCAGGGGCCCACAGCACCAGCACACCCACCAGCACGGGGCCGCACACCAGCAGCAACTCCTCGGCGACCCCGTCGAGGCTGTAGGCACGCTGCAACAGCCGCCGGTCGGACAGAAGTTGGCCCCACACGGTGCGCATGGCGGGCCCGAGCGGCGGCGTCAGCGCCCCGGTCGGCAGGGCGAGGGCGACGAGCAGCCAGCCAGGGGCCCCGGGCCGCCAGGCGACGGCGGCGAGTACCGCGAGCAACGCGGCGTAGGACAGGGCCATCGGGGGCAGCGCGCGGCGCGGCCCGTACCGGTCGATGAACAGGGCGCGCAGCGGCGACAGCAGCACGCTGGCGGCGCCGTACAGCGCCATGACCGCGCCCGCGACGGCGTACGAGCCGGTGGCGGCGGTCACGGCGAGCATCAGGGAGAGAGCGACGGTCCCGTACGAGAGGCGCCCGAGCAGGGCCGCACCAAAGGTGCGCAGGGCGTACGGGGTCCGCAACACGGCGGCGTACATGACGGTTTTCCTCCGGAGCGAAGCATGCGTGGAGAACTCAACGGGGCGTGGACGCACCGGAGTTCTCTACACACGGAGGAAAGACATGGCCGCACCGTAACAGCGGGTCCCGACGGTGAACAGACCGCCGGGGCCCCGGTCAGGCTTCGGTGAGGCCCTTCACCAGCTCGTCCGCCGCCCGGTACGGGTCGAGGTCGCCGGACACGATGCGTTCGGCCAGTGCGCCCAGGCGGCGGTCCCCGGAGAGGTCGCCGATCCGTTCGCGCAGTGCCGTCACCGCGATCGTCTCGACCTCGCGGGCCGCGCGCGCCGCACGGCGCTCGGAGAGCACGTCGTGCTCCTCCATCCACGCCCGGTGCTTCTCCAGGGCCTCGACGACCTCGTCGACGCCCTCGCCGCGCGCGGCGACCGTCTTCACGATCGGGGGGCGCCAGTCGCCGGGTCCGCGGGATTCGCCGAGGCCGAGCATGTGGTTCAGCTCGCGGGCCGTGGCGTCGGCCCCGTCCCGGTCGGCCTTGTTGACCACGTACACGTCGCCGATCTCCAGGATTCCGGCCTTGGCCGCCTGGATCCCGTCACCCATGCCGGGCGCGAGCAGCACCACCGACGTGTCCGCCTGCGAGGCGATCTCGACCTCGGACTGCCCGACGCCGACCGTCTCGACCAGGATCACGTCGCAGCCGGCGGCGTCGAGGACGCGGATCGCCTGCGGCGCGGCCCAGGCGAGGCCGCCCAGGTGTCCGCGCGTCGCCATCGAGCGGATGTAGACGCCGGGGTCGGACGCGTGCTCCGACATCCGGACCCGGTCGCCGAGGAGCGCGCCGCCGCTGAACGGCGACGACGGGTCGACGGCGAGCACGCCGACCCGCTTCCCGGCCCGCCGGTACGCGCTCACGAGCGCCGACGTGGAGGTCGACTTGCCGACACCGGGCGAGCCGGTGAGCCCGACCACGTACGCGTTCCCGGTCAGCGGGGCCAGCGCTTCCATGACCTCGCGCAGCTGTGGGGACGCCCCCTCCACCAGCGAGATCAGCCGGGCCACGGCACGCGGCCTGCCCTCCCTCGCCTGCGCGACCAGCGTGGGGACGTCCTGCATCACAGCTCCGTTCACCAGTTCCCGTACACCGACGAAGGCGTAGGACGAATACGAAAGGCGTTACGCCTTGGGTACCCGCACCACCAGCGCGTCACCCTGACCGCCGCCACCGCACAGGGCGGCCGCGCCGATGCCGCCGCCGCGCCGCTTCAGCTCCAGGGCGAGGTGCAGCACGATGCGCGCGCCGGACATCCCGATCGGGTGACCGAGGGCGATGGCCCCGCCGTTGACGTTCACCTTGTCCGAGGACACGCCGAGGTCCTTCATCGACTGCACGGCGACCGCCGCGAAGGCCTCGTTGATCTCGACGAGGTCGAGGTCCTCGGTTCCGATGCCCTCCTTCTTGAGGGCGTGCTGGATGGCGTTCGAAGGCTGCGACTGCAACGAGTTGTCCGGTCCCGCGACGTTGCCGTGCGCGCCGATCTCGGCGATCCACTCCAGGCCCAGCTCCTGCGCCTTCGCCTTGCTCATGACGACGACCGCCGCGGCGCCGTCCGAGATCTGCGAGGAGGTGCCTGCGGTGATCGTGCCGTCCTTGGCGAAGGCCGGGCGCAGCTTGCCGAGCGACTCGGCGGTGGTCTCCGCGCGGATGCCCTCGTCCTTGCTGAAGACGACCGGCTCACCCTTGCGCTGCGGGATCTCGACGGGCGTGATCTCGGCTTCGAAGATGCCGTTCTTCTGCGCGGCGGCGGCCCGCTGGTGGGAGAGTGCCGCGATCTCGTCCTGCTCGGGGCGGGCGATGCCGAGGCGGGTGTTGTGCTTCTCCGTCGACGCGCCCATGGGGATGTTCTCGAAGGCGTCGGTGAGGCCGTCGTGCGCCATCGCGTCGAGCATCTCGACCGCGCCGTACTTGTAGCCCTCGCGGGACTTCGGCAGCAGGTGCGGAGCGTTCGTCATGGACTCCTGGCCACCGGCCACGACCACGTCGAATTCGCCGGCGCGAACGAGCTGGTCGGCCAGCGCGATGGCGTCGAGCCCGGACAGACACACCTTGTTGATCGTGAGCGCCGGGACGTTCATCGGAATGCCCGCCTTGACCGCGGCCTGGCGCGCCGGGATCTGCCCCGTCCCGGCCTGCAGCACCTGGCCCATGATCACGTACTGCACCTGGTCGCCACCGATTCCCGCACGGTCGAGGGCGGCCTTGATCGCGAAGCCGCCGAGGTCGGCTCCGGAGAAGGACTTGAGCGAGCCGAGCAGACGGCCCATGGGCGTCCGCGCGCCCGCGACGATCACTGACGTGGTACCGGTCGTTCCTGACATGAGGCACGGCCCCTTGGTGGTGAGGAGTGAACGAGGGTTTACTCGAATGTACTGACCGGTATCGCGCACGTCATCGCCACCGGGGTGTGATCGCGCGCACGTTGCGTAACCACCTCGAACCGCGCTGCACTTACAGCATGCTGACGCGAATCGACCACATCGGGATCGCCTGCTTCGACCTCGACAAGACCGTCGAGTTCTACCGGGCCACGTACGGCTTCGAGGTGTACCACTCCGAGGTCAACGAGGAGCAGGGCGTACGCGAGGCCATGCTCAAGGTCAACGGGACGAGCGACGGGGGCGCCACCTACCTCCAGCTGCTCGAACCCACCCGCGAGGACTCCGCCGTCGGTAAATGGCTGGCCAAGAACGGCGAGGGTGTGCACCACATCGCCTTCGGCACGGCCGACGTCGACACGGACGCGAACGACATCAAGGCCAAGGGCGTACGCGTCCTCTACGAAGAGCCCCGGCGCGGCTCGATGGACTCCCGCATCACGTTCCTGCACCCCAAGGACTGCCACGGCGTACTCACCGAACTCGTCACCGCCGCACCGAAGGACTCGGCGGAGCACTGACCTCCACATAGTGGGGCCGGTAGGCTTGTGGGGCGGCTGCCGTCTCCAACGGCCGGTCGTGGGCCGGGGTCCGGGTATCGGGGGACGAGGGTCGGGGCAAGTCGGGCGGCACACGGCATCAGCCGCGCCGGTCCGGCGGCACCGTCCGATTCGATCTGACACCATTCCCCGGGGGCTCCGTTCGCGGGATGGGCGGGGCTCGTAAGAAGAACTTGCGACCAGGGGACGGATGGGACCGCGCAGTGCGGGGCTATGAGAGCCAGGACGGCCGACGGCCGGCTGAGACCGACCATCTCTCGCGGTTCGAAGCCGAGATGGACCGGCTGAAGACCGATCGGGAGAAGGCCGTCCAGCACGCCGAGGACCTCGGCTACCAGGTGGAGGTGTTGCGCGCCAAGCTGCACGAGGCGCGCCGCAGCCTCGCGTCCCGGCCTGCCTACGACGGGTCGGACATCGGCTACCAGGCCGAGCAGCTCCTCCGTAACGCGCAGATCCAGGCCGACCAGCTGCGCGCCGACGCCGAGCGCGAGCTCCGCGACGCCCGCGCGCAGACCCAGCGGATCCTCCAGGAACACGCCGAGCAGCAGTCCCGGCTCCAGTCCGAGCTGCACACGGAGGCCGTCAACCGCCGCCAGCAGCTCGACCAGGAACTCTCCGAGCGCCGCCGCACGGTCGAGACGCACGTCAACGAGAACGTGCAGTGGGCCGAGCAGCTGCGTGCCCGCACCGAGCAGCAGGCCCGCCGCCTCCTCGACGAGTCGCGCGCCGAGGCCGACCAGGCGCTCGCCGCCGCCCGCACCGAGGCCGAGCGGGTCGCAGACCAGGCCCGCCGGCGCCTCACCTCCGAGGCCGAGGACGCGCGCGCCGAGGCGCAGTCGATCCTGGCCCGCGCCCGGCAGGACGCCGAGCGCCTGCTGAACGCCGCGTCGACGCAGGCGCAGGAGGCCACCGACCACGCCGAGCAGCTGCGGACGACGACGGGCGAGGAGTCCGAGCAGGCCCGCCGCCGGTCCGGCGAGCTGAGCCGCGCCGCCGAGCAGAAGATCGCCGAGGCGGACAGCGCGCTGCGCGAGGCCCGCGCCGAGGCCGACAAGGTGCTCGCGGAGGCGAAGGACTCGGCGGGCAAGCAGCTCGCGAGCGCCGAGGCGGCCAACGAGCAGCGCACGCGCACCGCCAAGGAGCAGGTGGCCCGCCTCGTCCAGGAGGCCACCAAGGACGCGGAGACCACGAAGGCGGAGGCCGAGCAGGTCGTCGCCGACGCCAAGGCCGAGGCCGAGAAGCTGATCGCCGCGGCCAAGGAGAAGGCCCGTACGGTCACCGCCGAGGAGACCGCCGGCGAGCTCGCGAAGGCCGCGCGCACCGCGGAGGACGTGCTCAACAAGGCGTCCGAGGAAGCCAAGGCGACGACGAAGGCGGCGGCCGACGAGGCCGAGCGGCTGCGCGCCGACGCCGAGTCGGAGGCGGACCGGCTGCGCGCCGAGGCGCACGATCTGGCGACGGAACTCAAGGGTGCGGCCAAGGACGACACCAAGGAGTACCGCGCCAAGACCGTCGAGCTCCAGGAGGAGGCGCGCAGGCTGCGCGGCGAGGCCGAGCAGTTGCGGGCCGAGGCCGTCGAGGAGGGCGAGCGGATCCGGGCCGAGGCCCGCCGCGAGGCCGTCCAGCAGATCGAGGAGTCGGCCAGCACCGCCGAGCAGCTCCTCTCCAAGGCGAAGGCGGACGCGGACGAGCTGCGGACCTCCGCGACGACGGAGAGCGAGCGCGTCCGTACGGAGGCCATCGAGCGGGCCACGTCGCTGCGCAAGCAGGCCGAGGAGACGCTGGAGCGCACGCGCGCGGAGGCCGAGCGGTACCGCACCGAGGCCGAGGAGCAGGCAGAGGCCACCAGGTCCGAGGCGGAGCGCGCGGCGCAGGAGCTCAAGGACGAGGCCGAGCAGGCGGCCCGGGCCAAGCAGGAGGAGGCGGCCCGCGAGCTGACCCGTCTGCACACGGAGGCCGAGGAGCGCCTGACCGCGTCGGAGACGGCGCTGAACGAGGCGCGGGAGCAGGGCGAGACGCTGCGCCGCGAGGCCGCCGACGAGGCCGAGCGGCTGCGCGCGGACGCCTCCGAGCGCGCCCGTACGGTGCAGGCGCAGGCCGAGACGGAGGCCGAGCGTCTTCGTACGGAGGCCGCGTCCGACGCGGCGACGACCCGCTCCGAGGCCGAGAACGCCGCCGTACGACTGCGGTCCGAGGCCGCCGCGGAGGCCGAGCGGCTCAAGACGGAGGCGCAGGAGTCCGCCGACCGGATCCGCGCCGAGGCGCAGACCGCCGCCGAGCGGATCGCCACCGAGGCCGCGGAGACGCTGGCCGCCGCCCAGGAGGAAGCGGTGCGGCGCCGCCGCGAGGCCGAGGAGACGCTCGGCAGCGCGCGCGAGGAGGCCGAGCAGGAGCGCTCGCGGGCCCGCGAGCAGAGCGAGGAACTGCTCGCCGTGGCGCGTGCCCGCGTCGACGAGGCGCAGACCGAGGCCGTCCGCCTGGTCGAGGAGGCGGACCAGCGGGCGACCGAGATGGTCGGCACCGCCGAGCAGACGGCGCAGCAGGTGCGCGACTCCGTGGCCGGGCTGCACGAGCAGGCCCAGGAGGAGATCACCGGGCTGCGCAGCGCCGCCGAGCACGCCGCGGAGCGCACGCGGACGGAGGCGCAGGAGGAGGCCGACCGGGTCCGCTCCGACGCCTACGCGGAGCGGGAGCGCGCCACCGAGGACGCGAACCGGGTCCGTTCCGACGCCACCGCCGAGGCGGAGGCCGCCAAGTCCATGGCGGAGCGCACCGTTTCGGAGGCCTTCACCGAGTCGGAGCGGCTGCGCACGGACGCCTCCGAGCACGCCCAGCAGGTCCGTACGGAGGCCTCCGACCTGCGCGCGGCCGCCGACCAGGACGCGTCGCGCACCCGCGCGGACGCCCGCGATGACGCCAACCGGATCCGCTCCGAAGCGGCCGAGCAGGCCGACACGCTGATCACCGAGGCGACCGCCGAGGCCGAGCGCCTGACGACGGAGACCAACGCGGAGGCGGAGCGGGTCCGCTCCGAGTCCACGGCCAAGGCCGAGAAGCTCGTCGGTGACGCGAGCACCGAGGCGGAGCGGCTGCGCGCCGAATCGACGTCCGCCGCCGAGCAGTTGACCAGCGAGACGCGGGCCGAGGCCGAGCGCGTACGGACCGACTCCGTCGCCAAGGCCGAGAAGCTGATCTCGGACGCCTCCGGTGACGCGGAGCGGCTGCGCGCGGAGGCCGCCGAGACGGTCACCTCCGCGCAGCAGCACGCCGAGCGGATCCGCACCGCCGCCGAGCACGTCAAGGCGGACGCGGCGGCCGAGGCGGACCGCATCACGGCGGCCGCGCGCGAGGAGGCCGAGCACACCCTGGACGAGGCCCGCAAGGACGCCAACAAGCGGCGTACGGAGGCCGCGGAGCAGGTCGACAAGCTCATCACGGAGTCCGCGACCGAGGCCGACAAGCTGACCCGCGAGGCGCAGGAGACGGCGCAGAAGACGACCGCCGACGCGGAGGCGCAGGCCGACACGATGGTCGGCGCGGCCCGCACGGAGGCCGAGCGCCTGGTCGCTGAGTCGACCGTCGAGGGCAACTCGATCGTGGAGAAGGCCCGTACGGACGCGGACGAACTGCTGGTCGGCACCCGCAGGGACGCGACGCAGATCAGGGAGCGCGCCGAGGAGTTGCGCGACCGGATCACGGCCGAGATCGAGGAGCTGCACGAGTACGCGCGCCGCGAGTCGGCGGAGACCATGAAGAACGCGGGCGAACGCTGCGACGCCCTGGTCAAGGCCGCGGAGGAGCAGCTCTCCGAGGCGCAGACGAAGGCCAAGGAGCTGCTGAACGACGCGAATTCGGAGGCCGGCAAGGTCCGGATCGCGGCCGTGAAGAAGGCCGAAGGACTTCTCAAGGAAGCCGAGCAGAAGAAGGCCGGGTTGTCCCGCGAGGCGGACAAGATCAAGGCGGATGCCGAGCAGGAGGCCACCGCCATGATCGAAAAGGGTCAGCGGGATCTCGACGTGCTGGTCAGGCGCCGCGAGGACATCAACGCCGAGATCTCCCGTGTCCAGGACGTACTGGAGGCGCTGGAGAGTTTTGAGGCCCCGACGGGCGGGGGAGGCAAGACCGCATCCAATGGCGGCTCCGCCGCGGGCGGCGTCAAGGCGGGGGCCGCAGCGGGGGCCACACGTTCGGGTGGCAAGGGCTCGGAGGGCTAGCCTTTCGGTCAACTACCGTGCTCGCCAAGGACCTTTGGTCCTGTGCTGGCAAGCGCTCCGTCCTTACGCCACTCAAAAGGAGGGTCATTCTAGAGTTGAAGGCTGATCAATCCGACATCTGCCCGATGACACGCCGCTACGCCCCCTAGGATTCCCCCTATCACCTCACCGGTCTCATTCGACAGGAACCCCATGAGCGACACTTCCCCCTACGGCTTCGAGCTTGTGCGGCGTGGGTACGACCGCGCTCAGGTGGACGAACGGATCTCCAAGCTCGTCTCCGACCGTGACAGCGCTCTTGCCCGTATCACTGCTCTGGAAAAGCGCATCGAGGAACTCCACCTCGAGACGCAGAACGCTCAGGCGCAGGTGAACGACGCGGAGCCGTCGTACGCCGGTCTGGGCGCCCGCGTCGAGAAGATTCTCCGCCTCGCCGAGGAGGAGGCCAAGGACCTGCGCGAAGAGGCCCGCAGGGCGGCCGAGCAGCACCGGGAGCTCGCCGAGTCCGCGGCCCAGCAGGTGCGCAACGACGCGGAGTCGTTCGCCGCCGAGCGCAAGTCCAAGGCCGAGGACGAGGGCGTTCGGATCGTCGAGAAGGCCAAGGGCGAGGCCACCACGCTGCGCACCGAGGCGCAGAAGGACGCGCAGTCCAAGCGCGAGGAGGCGGACGCCCTCTTCGAGGAGACGCGCGCCAAGGCCGCCCAGGCCGCCGCCGACTTCGAGACGAACCTGGCCAAGCGCCGCGAGCAGTCGGAGCGCGACCTGGCCTCGCGTCAGGCCAAGGCCGAGAAGCGCCTCGCCGAGATCGAGCACCGCGCGGAGCAGCTCCGCCTGGAGGCCGAGAAGCTGCGCACCGACGCCGAGCGCCGTGCCCGGCAGACGGTGGAGACGGCTCAGCGCCAGGCCGAGGACATCGTCGCGGACGCGAACGCCAAGGCGGACCGCATCCGCAGCGAATCCGAGCGCGAGCTGGCGGCTCTCACGAACCGCCGCGACTCGATCAACGCGCAGCTGACGAACGTCCGCGAAATGCTGGCCACCCTCACCGGTGCGGCGGTCGCCGCGGCCGGCGCCCCCGCGGAGGACGAGCCGGCCACCCGCGGGGTGCCGGCCCAGCAGAGTCGCTGACCGGTTCGACGGTTCGGCATATCAAGCCCCTGCGGCGATTGAGCAGCGGGGTCCGGGGCGGAGCCCCGGGAGCGCAACCACGGTGCGGGCCGCGGATCAGTCCTCCGGAGGGAAGA
>NZ_JBIAQB010000022.1:0-47112 GCF_042888725.1 Streptomyces sp. NPDC002795 | reverse complement strand
CGAGCGCAAGGCCGAACACTTCCTCGCATTCGTCGGCATCGCCAGCACCCTCATCTGCTACCGCCGATGCACCAAATGAGACGACGTCTAAGTGTCACCGTTCACCTGGACCGTTGTCGGACCAGCTCGGCTCATACGGACATCTGGTTGACGAAGCCGAGGGAGCGCAGGCCCTCGGTGATGCACAGCCGGTCGGACGCGCCGCCCACCTCGGTCTGCAGCAGCTGGTATTCGGCGCCCTGGTGATGTCCCCACTGCATCGCGGCCCGCCACAGGGCCCGGCCGTAGCCGTGGCCGCGGTACTGCGGCAGGACGCCGAAGTACTGCGGCAGCAGGCGCAGCGCGCCCGTCGCGTCGGTCATAGTCTCCATGGGGCCGATGGCCCCGGCCACGCGGCCGTCGTGCAGCACGGTGAGGACCGGGCCGACCGCGCCGGCCTGCATCTGCTCGTGAAGGAAGGCGAAGCCGTCCGCCGCCATCTCCTCGGCGAACACGTCGAATCCGGCCTCGTCGGACAGCTCCTTGGAGTCCTGAACAAGTACTTGGGGCGGCACACCGGGGCCCGCGGCGAAGCCCTTGAGCTGCACTCGAGTGCCGCCACTGTGGGCGCGGTCCTCGGACTCGTCGGGGCCGCGGAACCAGACCACGCGGGCCTTGCCCGCACCGTGCACAGGGGCGAGCCTGCCCGCGAGGTCGGCGCCGGCGGACAGGCTGCTGTGCCCGGTCCCGTAGACATGGACCTTGACCGTGCCCGTGCCGCGCTCCAGGAACGTGGGCATGAGGGTGCGGTGCACGTTGTGCTCAATGCCGTGGACCAGGAGACGCTCGGCCTTGGTCTCGGACCAGCGGCGGTCCTTGTCGTACGGGAGAAACCGGCCGGTTCCGGCGGTCTCCACGACGGCTTCGAAAAGGTCGGGGATCGGGTCCTGCGGTCGTACGGGGCCCAGTGTCGGCACGTACGGAACGGGCATCACGGGCTCGATCCAGCCCCACTCGAAATGCATGTGTGCACGCTACTCAGTGGGCGCACACGCCGCAGGCCCTGACGCGCTTCACGTCAGGGCCTGTTCAATCACGACCGGTTCACGCGCTGATCAGGTCAGTGCGGGTTGTCGTCTCCCGCGTTGCACGAGCACTTGGCGCTGTCCATCAGCTCGTCCAGATCCGCGACGACCGTGACCGCGATGACCTTGGGAGTGGGGGCCAGGACGGGGCGTGTGAAGTACGGCGGCTCGCCAGACTGGGACGGTCCGCCGTCCGGGAACGGGCGCCTCGGGGAGATCTCAACTGCTACTGCGGTCATGCGTTCACCCTCGCCTTCTTCTGTCCGTGCTGGCAGTAGCTCGCCAGCGGAGCCTTCGCCTCCTGGTAGTGCTTGGCCAGGGGCCTGCAGACCGTGCAAGAGCCGGAGAGGCTGCAGCCTGTGCAGCCTCCGGTGCGAAGCATCAGGCGGTCCGCGATCGCGCCCAGCCGGGCAAGGCCCTCGATTCCCTCGTGGGGGAGGCTGATCTGGTCGTCGCGGCCGATCTTGCAGATGGACACCAGGCCATGCGGGTCCATGTGGAAGAAGGTGTGTCCGGCGTTGCAGCCGGTGAACTGCTTACGCATCCGCAGGTGTTCCTTGGACTGCGCGCCGAGCACCTCGCCTCCCCCGTAGTTGGTCGGCGTCATGTTCGTGTACACCTCACAGTCCACGCCCCAGGACGTGCACAGATCGACCATCGCCTGCTCCTCGTGGGCGTTGTCGTCCGTGACGATGACGCTGACGCGCAGCGGCAGCCGCGCCGAGCGGGCGGCGTTCATGCCCTGCACGAACAGGTCCCACGCGCCCTCGCGCTGCGTCAGCTCGTCGTAGCTGGCCTTCGTGGACCCGTACATGGAGACGGTGACGCGATACGGCGGGCACTCCTTGAACAGGTTGAGGAGATTCGCCCGCCACAGCAGGGACCCGTTGGTCGAGAGGGTGAGCATCATGCCCAGTTCGTGGGCCTTGCGCCAGGACCGCATGAAGTCCTTGTCCAGGGTGGGCTCACCGCCGGTGACCTGGAGCCACAGCACCCCGGCCTGAGCCATCAGTTCAAGGCAGTGCTGCTTGCTGGGCCAGTCCATGCCCGACTGCACCTTCAGGCCCAGATAGCAGTGCTTGCAGGCGTAGTTGCAGCCAAGGTTGACCTCCCAGCTCGCCTTCGAATAGCCCCACGGCGATGGCTCCCGCACGAGGAGAACGTCACCAGCCGGGTGGTCAGACACGTCGAGGTCTGTCCACTGTCCACGGACGGCCTCCGCGAGCCAGCCGGGGACCGGCTTGGACGGGTCGAGTAAGCGGAGCTGCTCGTAGTTCCCTTCAGGAAGCAGGGCGCCGCCTCGGTGGCCCGGTCGTACGAGAACGTGCTGTTCCAGGAACGGGCTCACGATCAGGGAGTGCATCGGTAGGGTCCTTCCGCTAGAAGTGCCCGCGGCGGCAGTACGACAGGTCTCGGGTTGCCGGGGCGGGTGTCAGGAAGCAGGCCTGAGGCCCTTGGAGACGAAGTGGGAACGAACGTTGTCCGTGGGGCCAGTCATCGCGCGAACGCGCCGTATCCAAGGGCACCCATTGCGATCAACAGAACGGCGAGGTAGACGGCCTGAGCCGAGGCGGTGTGCCATATCGGGATGGCCCCATTCAGCGATTCTGGGGCTACTTCGGGCTCTACCTCGGCCCAGACGCGCTTGCCCCACCGGAACCTGTCGACGCCCCACTGCGCGGCCGTTGCCTCCACCAGGAACAGGCCTCGTCCGTGTTCTTCGAACTCGTCTGCGTCGACGGTGACCAACACCGACGTCGAGGCGAGATCGACGACTGCTACGCGTACTCGGGTATCGGCAACGCGGGTGACGGTCACGCGGATCGAGTGGCCCTTGGCGTGATGGACCGCGTTGGTCACCAGTTCACTCACCACCAACGTGGCCGTGTCGGTGACCTCGTTCAGCCCCCAGGCCTCAAGGGCGCGACGCACGATTTCGCGCGCCGGTCCGGCGGACTGCGCTTCGCGAGGGAAGACGTCGGTGAACAGATGAGAGTCTTCGGATGTGGTGACGTCCCGCATCACAGGCCCTCTCCCTGATTGTCGGCAGCGATGACCGGCCCGCCGTCCAGCACCTGTGCAAGGAAGGCGTCGTCGTCACACTTGGTCCGGCGGATGGGGAGCGCGGTGACCAGCATCCCGCAGCACAGCAATGTCTCCGCGTCCTGGGTCCAATCCCATCGGGAGTGCCGGGGATCGGGGACGGCGGGCAGGAGCCACTGGCCGGCGGTACGCACGCGCTCCTCACCGGTCACCACCACCTGAACGCCAGGTTCCGATCCGGGTCTGGTTACAGCATGTGGGGTCACCGCTCGGCCTCCGTGGTGGAGAGCATCAGCCGATCGACAGACCCGCTTCGGATGGATCCATGCAGAACAAAGCCCACGGCCGGCGGCCTCCCTCTAATCTCGTTTCTGGGGATGACATCGACGGTATGGAGTCGGCGCAGCCTCTTTAAGTGACTGTGAGTACAGGTGACTTGCTGTCCAAAGCACCGGGAAGGGCCTCCATGCGGCCAAGCCTTCACCGAACCCCGACCGGCGGTACGGGTTCGGCTTCACGAGCACGAACAGGCCTGATCAGCGGGTACGTCTTACGGGTCATCCGAGAGCAGCTGGGCTACACGCAGGAGGAGGCCGCAGGGCACCTGCGGGTCAGCATCGACACCATCGCCGGCTGGGAGACCGGGCGGCGTCCACTCCCCTCCGTGCCCGTCGGGCAGATGCTCACGACCCGGTCGCGCCTCATGCAGATGGGCACTCCGCCTGCGCTCCTGCAGGCACTCGAGCGTGGTCTGGAAGCCGACGTCCTCCTGGCGAGTGTCCTCGACGAACAGGACCCCGGCGACGAGAGCCCGCTCGGCGTGATGGTGATGCAGCGGGACCTGGCCGAGGTTCTCGCATGGCCACTCAACGGCGTGCCACCCGGCCCGGTGCGCACACTGCCACCCCCGCCACGCTCACGGCGTGGGCCGGCCCCAGCCGCGCCCGAGCTGACCTCGGCGGAGCGCACCCGCTTCTTCGGCGTGATGCGAGATACCGCAGAGCAGGCCCGCGGTGAGCGCGAGTTCCTTCTGCGCCGTCAGGCGCTCTACCTCTCCGGGTACGACGACGCAGCCGACAGCGCGGACTGGCTCGCGCATCAGCAGCGCACCGAGCGGCCTGGCGACTGGCTCACCTCTTGGCTCAACGAACGTTCCGTCGCCGCCGTCGCGGCCCGGCACGGCGACCGCGACCGCATGGCCCACTTCATCGACCACGTACTCCTGGACGACGATGCCGGCGAGTCCGCCAACCTCTCCTACTGGGCCTACTGGGTCGGCGAAATGACAACACCTCAGCTCAGCGACGACTTCATCGCTGACGGATCCCCTCAGCCATGGCCAGGGGACAAGCTCCTGACGCATCTGGTCGGCGGACTCTCGCCCATGCACGGATACGTGGACCTGAACATCCACACCCTGTGGTCCCTTCTCCAGATCCGCCCCAACCTCCTGCGATCCGGGGCCGCTTCCCGCGCCCTTCGCGACAAGCTGCCGGTGATGTTGGATAGCCGTGAGCTCTCCTCGCGCGGTCAACGCGAGCTGGAGAGCATCCGGTACGCGATCCGCCTCGCCGAGGCGTGAGAGGAGCCCACGGTGGCTGACGACGACCTGACTCCGGTAGCGCGATTCCTGTACGAGGCAGGAACGCTCAAGCACACCAAACGCACCGGCTGGTGGATGGGCGGCGTCAAGGACCCTGAGTCCGTCGCCGAGCACTCCTGGCGGGTCGCCGTGATCGCCTCGATCATCGCCAAGCTCGAAGGCGCCGATCCCGCGCAGGCTGCCTTCCTCGCCGTCTGGCACGACACCGGCGAGACTCGCACCGGGGACGTCAACCACCTCGGAAAGAAGTACACCGGCGGTGCCGAGGCCGACCCTCGCGACATCGCCGACGACCAGGTACAGGGCTTCCCGGCGGGTTTGGCTGGCGCCGTGCGCGATCTGATCGGCGAGTACGAGGACAAGACCTCTCCCGAGGCCGTCTGTGCCCGGGATGCCGACAAGCTGGAGTGCATGATCCAGGGCATCGAGTACCGCGACCAGGGCTACGTCAACATGCAACGCTGGATCGACAACTCCCGCGGCCGGATCACCACGCAGTCCGGCCAGGGCCTCGCCGACGCCGTACTCAAGACCGGCTCACTGGACTGGTTCCGGGCCGCCCTCGGCGAGAAGCCCTGACATGCGCCACCGTCAACGCCGGGACGCGCCATGGAGGCGCGTCCCGGGTACAGGCATTCGCCGACTCATGCGTGACCGCTACGATCACCGCCCATGGTCGATGCCCCGTCCGCGACGCCTCCGTGATCGCAGCCCTCGACGACACCGGCAAAATCGCCATCCTCCGCGCCCCCTTCCCCGACCACGGGGGCGACTTCCTGTTCCTCCCCGGAGGACGACGCGAGGGCGGCGAAGACGCACTCACCTGCGCAAAGCGTGAGCTCAAGGAGGAGGCTGACGTCACCGCATCGTCCTGGACCGCCCTGGGCAACTACGCCATGACGCTGGCCTTAACCGCCCGTATCCATCTCTTCCTCGCCTAGAACCTGACCCTCGGGCCACAGGAACTCACCGAGAATGAGCAGGACTTCAAACTCGACTGGTGGCCGCTCGGGTACCCATCGCGCCGCGAACAGGGGCACCCCCTCGTCGAGGCACGCAGGACGGCGGCAGGCGCGCGCTCCCGGCCCGCGAGCGTATTCGTCACGCGGGCCACGGGATGGAGTCGACCATCAGGCCGAGTTATGGGGAGGCTCCCGGTGGGAGCGAACTTGGCTGCGATGACTCTCTTCCCCAGAGCGCGCGACACCCATGAACCTCGCCGAACCGCTCCCACCCGCGTTCAACCTCTCGATGCAGCCCGCAACGGCCACCGCCGAAAAGCCGCATACCGCCCACCCGAAATCGGAACTGGGGTCAAAATTTCGCATGGCCCCATAACTCAGATTCCAGCCAAGGGGACCCCGCTCCCGACCCCACTCCCACTGGGAGCGACCCCCACCAGCACGAAGAGCGCAAGCACATACCCAAAAAGTCACCCATAGGACGGGGAGCCAGCGGTAACAAACCGGGCACGGATGTGAACACGCGCGCAAGGAATCGAATATGTGCGCATCGGCCCGAGTGGGAGCAAACAGACAAGGGGACAGTGGGAGCCCGCTCCCACTCGCCGCGCTCCCACTGGGAGCGTGGGAGCAACAGAAAAAGGGCCGTTCGAAAACGGCCCTTCACCTGCGACGTTCGATCGTTCGAACTTGTCGGGACGACAGGATTTGAACCTGCGACCCCTTGACCCCCAGTCAAGTGCACGATTCTGGTTCGGAGTTCTGAAGCCCCATTGACGCTAGTTCGACGCCGTATGCAGATTTACATCGCCGCTGGGACCCCTCACGCGGGAGATCTGCCGCCATTGCCGACCCGCCGGGCGCGCGGGGTGGGGCTGCTGTCCGCCACCTACTGGATGGTGCGTCCCTTCCTCGGCGGGCGTCCACTACGCTGATGACGTCAGGCCCCCGAGCGGCGACGCACAGGTCTGCCTGCGCCGTAATCAGCGCGATCTGCCGATTCTGTGGCACATCTACCGGAACAGTTCTTCGAACTCGGCGCCCACTACCGGCTCAACGAAGACATCGACACCCTCGTCGACCTCGGCGGCAACACCGGCCTCTCTGCCTCTTACCTCAGGTCTCTGTCACCGTGATGGCAGGAACCGAGCGCAGAGACACCGCTATGAGAGGGGGAGCTGGTCGGGTTCCGCCGAGAGGCCTGCCGCGTCGGAGAGGTCTGGGTCCAGGCCCTCTGCACCCTCATCGGAGCTGGAGTCATCTGCGCCTTGGGCCGCCGCTTCCCTCTCAGCCGCCTCATCCTCCGTGAACATGGGGAGTACATACGCCTGCGAGAGTCCTGCCATGTGCAAGGGGAGCGGAAGTGAGAGGGGAGCTGGATAGTCCGGCGCCTGGCGCAGTTGATGCATCGCCAGCGCAAGCGCCTCGGGCTCGTCCGGCCTCTCGGCCAGGGTGTCCTCAGCAGCGCTCTCCGGGTGGCACCCGAGAACAGCGATCTCGACAAGAGCCGGGTTCCAGGCGCCGGTCCCGGCCTGGGACGTCAGATTCCCCGCGGCATTGACCCGAGTAGCGATCCTGTCGAGCGCGGGCGAGATCGCGTAAGTGCCGGGGCGCTCCGTAGTGCTGTAGAAGACGCGGTCGTCCGCTGACCGCCGTTCATTGTCTTTGACCGGCTGCGCCCAGAAGCCTGCCGGCTGGCCCTGAGCCTTGCCTGGTTCGGCCAGACCCCACCACTGCGCGGCCTCCCGGCCTCCTCGCCCGCGAATCCTGATCAGGCGCAGCTCGTCGTCCAATCGCCCGGCCGGCGCGTGCCCCAACTTGAGCAAGTCCCGTACCGTGTTGCCGTCCTGCAGCCACGGCCAGTGCAGTCTGCTGTTCTGCGCATGGGTGATGAGCACAGTGGGCTGGTCCCGCAATGAGTACAGCACCCGCTGTAGGAACGTCGCCGTCTCTTGGCGTTGCTCAGCCAAGTTGGTGCGCCACCTCTTGGGGGTGACCCTGAGCTCCTCGTCTTCCTTGCCATCACGCTGCCCTGGAATGGTTGCCGCGCGAACGGCACCGGCATCCGGGTTGATCTCAGCCTTCTTCACCAGTCCGAGGAGAAAGGCCGGATAGGGAATCCACTCGCGTGCGTCGTCGTCCCAACCCTTCACGATCGCAAGGCCCTTGGTCTCGGGAAGCGGGGTGACGAGGACAGCGACAGGCATGTGCTTGGGAAGTCGGGTGGGGCCGTCCTTGCGTCGTTTGACCATCCACAGTGCGACGTACTGAAGTCCGTCGGGGAGATCACCACCCAGCGTGTGCTGGGGCAGAACACGCACCCCGAGCTGCCGCAGTCCGTCGAGCCAGGCGTTGTGGGTCCGGTGATCCAGGTTGTCGGCATTCTTGATCTGCGGATCGGTCGACGGGGTGACGACGAATTGAGTCAGCTGACCGGCGTCGGCGCAGCCAAGCCGGATCGCGAACTTGGGGTCGGCCCCGCTCGGCCGGAATGTGCTGCGGTGGGCGATCTCGACCAAGGCCAGTCCAGGTCGGGACCGATCGGATCCGTCCTCGCTCAGCCACGCTCGTAGCTCGCGACGGCGTGCGCTGATGGCATCAGCGATCCGTCCCTTGCCCCTTACCCCGGTGTCAAGGCTCAGCCGTTCGCCGAGCCCGTCGACCAGCGGAAGGCAGCGCAGACGCAGCACGAGCTCCGGAGTCCGCCACTGCAACACCACAGGAGCGCCGGGCCTTGCCTCGTCGAAAGTCTGGTCCGTAGTGCCCGTATCGCTCGCGTCACCATCGAGTCCGAGTGTCTGAGCGAACGCGATGACGGCCTGGTGCCTCAACTCGACGGTCTGCCACAGCAGCCGAGCCTCCACTACCGGAAGGCCGCCCTGCCCGGAGTCCAAGCCCGTCATACGGGCCAAGGTGGCGAGCGCGGTACGGCGGGCCAGGGCGGCGCGCAGCTCCTCCGCCTTTTTCTCTGCGTCACCTCGCGGTTTCGGGCGCCGGTTCTCGGGAGCACCAATGCCGCGACCACGCCCCCGCACCAGATCAGGCACGCGTACGACGCCTTCCGGCAATGCCTGTTCTGCCCATTCGGTCAGCTGGGACCTCTGGTGGGGCATGAGGCCGGGGCCCACTTCGTGGCTGCCCATACGAGTGCTGTGGACCACTGCGGCGCGTACGCCGGGTCCGTCTCCCATCCAGGCGACCGGTTCGGCCAGGAGTTGGTCGGGGCCCGGGAAGTGGCCCGCAACACTCAGGCGGTGCAGTATGCCCGCCGCGTCGTTCTCCACCCAGGCGAACGTATCGCTCGTGCGCTCGTGCTTGAGCCGGGCCAGGGCGTATCGCTCGGTGCCGGGGGCCCCAGGCAGCCAGGGGGTCTTCGGGCGTAGATACACCGTAGTGGCCTGACGGTACGGGAGTCGCAGACGGCCGCTGTCCGCCCTCGGGTGGGTGGCCCAGCGGCGTACCCCCCAATGCAGATGGAGCCGGGGGCGGGGCTCGAATGGGGTGGTGTGCAAAGAGATGCTGAGGACGATCGAGAACCACCATTCCTTGCGCTTGATCGTACGGTTCAGCGGCTGGGACATCAGTTCCGCACCCTGATCGCGAGGGCCTCGGGGAAGAGCTCGGAAGCGCAGCAGGCCCCCCTCGTACGGATAGGGGTCGAGGGTGAGGATCCGGCGGGCCAGCGCATCAGTGGCGAGCTGGAACTGCCTGGACTCCGGGGCGGCCGTGCCACCCATCGTGACGGCGGTGCTCAGCAGATCCACACCGTGAACCGCTTCCCACGCGGGTAGTTCCCGCTTCAGCTCGGCGCTGGTGCGAAGCAGCAGTGCTCGCAGACCAGGATCGCTGTCCGGCCCTTGCGGACCGAGGGTGCGCATCCAGGTGTCGAGCAACTGTGTCAGCGTGCTGCCGGGCAGCGGGTCGGGGGTGTCGGCGGGCACGTACAGCCAGAAGTCCTCGGCGGGCAAGGGCCCGGCACCGATGGGAGGTCGGGGTCGCGGCCTGACGATGACATCGGGCGCGAGTGTTTGGAGCACGCTGTCCAGGCGCCGGGTGGGGATCGTCTTGTGCCGCGATTCCTCCGTGCGGCCGTAGTTGTGCAGCTCCAGAAGTCCTTCTTGCCGGTGCTCGGGGAATGCGAGGGCGCGAAAGTCCGCGGTCCATGGGGTCGCGCTCCCGGCCAGCTGGTAGGCAGCTCGGCGGATCTCTTGGTACATGTCGATTCTCCCTGATTTCAGGCATCTTCAATGCGAGTCGAGGCTGCGCAAGGCCTCGTACAGCGGTTGGTAGAGCAGCCGCACCAGCGCGGGATCGCCCTGATCGGGAAGGGCGCCCGAAACGTCGTCTCCGGCGAAATAGGGCTCGAGTACGTCCTGGAGCCTGACGAGAAGTCCGGGGTCCTTGAGCCAGCGTGGGCCCCGCAGCGGGGGCGCAGGCGATCCTTTGGCGGCGAGGCGGGGAGCAAATGCCGCGTCGACGAACACCACGCGCGCGGGCACCCCGCCGCGCACCAGTCGTCCGATCACCTGCCAGATGGTGACGAGCTGGTCCCAGGCAAAGGACTGTTTCTCGGCCTCGGACAGTGCCGAGTAGATGTAGGGGCGCGACAGCAGATGCCGCCACACTCCACGCGCAGTCTTCCGGAATGCGTTCCCTGCGTCGTCCAAGTCGGCCGCCTTGCCCACTAGTTCGCTGAAGGTTCCCTGAGGCAGGCCGGGGTGATCGCGCACGAAGCGTGTGGCCCAGTCGTTGATGGCGAAGATGGCGAGGGAGAGGTCATCGGGGCGGGGATGGGGGCGCACCAGGAAGAACACCGTCCCGAAGGCGGCTACCCGCTCCTCGCCGGGCTGTTGTGGATCTGTGAGGATGTTGTGTCCGCGCTCGACGGCCAGCAGGGGTGCCACCAGGAGTTCGGCGTCCACATCGGCCGCGAAGGAGGCCACATCTCCGCGGCGCACCGAACCGGCACGGGATGTGGTCGGCCCGCCCACCGAGGGCTCACCGGCGATGGCGCTCTCGAGCTCGGCGTCATCGGCGGCGAGTACGCGCACCCGGCCGTGCCAGCGCGGGATCTCGTTGAGCAGATCAGCCGTCACAGCGGCCTCCCGATAGCTGCCCACAAGCAACAGGGCCCGTCGTCGACGCTGGTCCGGGATCTGTGCCAGCTCGTACTGCAGCGGGCCGGCGCTGCCGTCCCGGCCCGGCCGGGCCAGCTTGTGGACCAGGGTGCGCAGGACGTCCTCCCGCTTGTCGGGGTGCTGCCCCGACAGACGAATGGGGTTCCCCGCGTCGTCGTACACGAACTCGGTCCGGAACACGGTCCTTCGGATCGCGTGCAGCGCTTCCGGTTGAGGCTTGAGCACAGCCTGGACGGGTGCGAGGACATGGGCGCGCGTGGATGTGCCCGCCCAGCTCGTCCCGGACATCAGAAGTACGTGCGGACCGGCCGCGGGGTGCTCAGGCCCGGCGCCAAGTCGAGGCAAGGACAGCAGGAGTTCACGGCCGACACCGGCGCAGCGGAAAAAGCGAAGCGTGCCGGTGCAGCGCCCATCGCGGTCACGGGCGCTCCCCCGCTCGTCCGGCAGGTACTGGAAACCCAGCACGTTGCCCATCGGAGCCTCGGGCAGCAGAGGAGCGTAATCGAGCGGCGGGCGCCGGGTCAGCTCATGGCCTCCCGGGTCCAGACGCAGGGCCGCTTCCACCTGCGGCCAGAGGAAGGTGAGGCGGTCCAGGCGTTGGTGCAGCGCGGCCAGCACCAGAGTGAACTCGAGCCGCCGCGCGTTGAGTTCAAGCCACTCCTCACTGAGCGCAACGTCCCCCGGAGCGGGTTCCACCTTTCTGGGATGCGCGGACAGCCGACGTTGCTCCGGCCCTGGTGCCTCATCGAGCAGAGCGTCGAGGAGGTCGCGTACCCGCTTGCGTGTGCGCTTCGCGTTGAGCGTGTGCAGAACGTCGTGGGCAAGCCGGACCAGAGCGTCCGTGTCTGTCCCGTACGGTCCGCGATCACCGAGGGGATCGTCACGGAACACATCGAACAGCTTGGTCACTTCGTCGCGGCGACCTGCCCATGGTTGACCGGCAACGGCACCGGCCTCACTCGCTCCCGCGCCGAGCCCTTCCTCGTCCTCATACAGTTCGCTCTCGTCATGGAGTTCGGGCTCGCCATCGTTCTCATGATCGGCTTGCATTTCCTCGTCGGAGGGAGCAGCGGACAGGGGATACCAGGCCTGGAGGAGCTTCTCCTGCAGAGTCCAGGCGCTGAAATAGTCGATCTGCGCCCAGTCCCTGAGCTGTTTGTCGCCGATGAGCATGGCGTAGAGCCGGTCGGCCGCGGAGCCGACCACATCGAGGGCGGCGGACCAGCGTTCGACGTCCTGATCGGACAGTTGCAGCCTGCCCTGCCCTGCGAGCTCGGCGATCTCGTGCGTCTGCAGTTGATCCAGCCAGGACTCGGGTCCGGTGGTGACCAGGGTGGCCGAGGGGGCGAACATCTGGTCCAGTTGCATCTGGACCCGGTCGGCCTCGTCGACGATCATGATGTCGCTGCGCAGACAGGCAAGTTCCAGGTAGCGCAGACGCTCGGCATTGAGCTGGCGTGGCACCGCGGTCTGCACAAGGCTCGCAGGGTTGGCCACCCAGATCAGGGCGTCGACGAGATCACGTGACGTCGAGTGCCGAGGACAGGCGCTCCAGAGTGGGCAGGAGTGCGGATTCCGCAGTTCTGCGGCCTCTGACGTTTCCTCGGCCTGCGGGGTCTTTCCCGCCCCACGGGCCCGCAGCAGCTCCCTGGTGGCGCTCGCTTCGGAAGACTCCTCCGGTACTTCCAGCTGGCGTACAGGGTGCAGCCCTCCGCAGGGGGCATCGGCGTAGCGCAGCGGTTCGCTGGCTTCCAGGCCCCGCAGCGCATCCAGAGGGCATGCGGTGCTCAGGTGAGCGAATGTCCGACTCGTGTGGGCCAGCAGGGAGTGCTGCCCGCGGGCGGCGAGCCGGCGATGCAGCCGTTGGGTGTGTTGTTCCCGGGTGGTACCGCCCTGGACGAGCGCGGCTCGCAGACCTAGGTCACACAACAGATCGGTCAGCGTGAGCTGTTCGGCGACATCACCGACAACGAGCGTGGTGCGCAGGCCCGCGCGGTGGGCCCACACGGCCACAAGCATCATCAAGGTGGACTTGCCGGCACCGACCATGCCGACCAGGTGCGTCAACTGGTCGAGGGTGAGCCGGTGCGCCTCCACGAAGGCGGTCCCGTCTGCTGTACGCGCATCGAGGTGAAGTCTCGACAGGCGGTCGGCCCAGTGGCCTGCCTTGAGACCACGCCCAAGCTCCTCTGTGTCCATCCACCGTGCGGTGGCCTCGAGTTCAGCGAGAGGAATGCTGAGCGGTTCACCCCGGCCTGGGCGGCTCGCGCCGAGGTCGTGGCCGGCGGCCTGGTCGAGCACCAGGTCGGCGGGCACGTCGACGGAGGCATGTCGGCGCCGGTCCATGAAGCGGTAGGCACCTTCGGTCGCGGGCGGGAGCGGATTCTCGGAGAAGTCCGGGAGCCTGCCGAGCGCCTTGTCGTACACGGCCAGTCGATGTGCCGCCACCGGCGGACGGACCCTCCTGGCAGGACCGCCGTTCCCGGGGACCCGGTAGGCACGGAGCCGCTCGGGCAGTTCGAGGTAGGCCTCCAGACTCTGCCGCCACATACGCCCCCGGCGCATCGGCCAGAGCAAATGGCGCGCCGCGGCCAGCGCCAGGCGATCGGCGGGACCGTCGGCGATCCCTGCCGCCTCGGCGAAGGGGTAGCCGCCCAGGAGCACCCATACGCCGTCCGCGGCACGACCGGGGTCGAGGGTCTCCAGGAGCCTCAGTCCAAGCTCGACCTGGCACAGCAGAGCGGGCTTCGTGCCTACGTACTCCGCCGGCCAGGGCTTCAAGTCGTCGACGAGCTGTTGGTACCAGCTGCTGCGATCACGCATGGTCTGATCCGTTCTGTCTGGTGATCGACGGTGCGATGCGCGCGTCCGGGCCGCGTTCGCCCCGCAACCGGGCCTGCGCGGCCTTCTTGAGCCTGGTGTCCGTCAGGAGGCGGAGTCCGCCTGCGTTTGAGCCGCGCTCCGCCGCGAACACATCGAGATAGTCACGGCGCAGCTGCACTCGGAAGTGTGGAACCACCCAGCAGGCCTCGTTGTAGGGCGGTTCCCGGCGCACCACCGTGGCCGCCTGGCCGAGGAGTGCCGGATGGGCCCAGTCCTTGACATCGATCGCCCACACGTGCCCGTCGGGGAAGGTGACCCGAAGGTCGTATGCGTCGAACCCGGGCCACATCTCGACGGTGAGCCCCAACCCGCGCAGCTGGCGTTCGAGATCCACCTCCGCTCGGCCGGGACCAGTGACGAACTGACGGAGTGGACGCCGGAGTTGACGCAGTTCACCCACGTCGACAGCGTGCAGCGCGCGCCCGTGCGGTGGTGCGCCCTGATAGCGGCACTGGTCCCGCTCACACCACCAGCCGCCGTCGGCAAGAGGTGTGAGCAGTGTCAGGCAGCGTCGACAGCACACATAGATGCCACTTCTCTGATGGTTGACGGGCACCGGTGCATAGATCTCCTCGATCAGGAACCTGACCGGATCGAGGAAGAGATCGGTGCTGAGTTCGAACCAGTTCGCCTCGGTCAGTACCGGGCGGGTGACCAGAAGCCTGCGGAATGCCGTGTAGGACTCGGGGGACGACGCGTCGCGGCAAGCGCGCATGGCCGCGCGGATCACCAGCCGGTCGTACTGCCGCCCCGTGCTGTCCCCGCGCCCCTTGACCGCGAGTTCGTGGCAGAGCTGCGTCGGTTCTCCCGAGCGTTCATCGATCAGCCTGTCCTCGGCGGCGAACACCCGATGGGGCAACCGGTTCAGCGGCCAGCTGCCCAAGGGGCGGGCGCGGCACCAACGCATCAGCTCGGGCACCCCGGACGGGGGTTGCGCACCGTTGCGCAGGCACTCGAGTACGAGCGCGTTGAGGGCCCGCTGGGCTTCTGCCGGATAGGGAAGCGTGAACGAGTCGAGCCGCCCGACTTCTTCCAGTCGCGCGACAGCGGTGGCCACGTCGCGCAGCAGGACGACATCGGGGTTGGCGAACCAGTCCGGGCCCGTCTGCTGGTCATCCATGAAGCCGGTGTCCTTCCTCAACAGATCCGGTACCGACGGACGAGGGGGGTGCGCTGGGCAGGCGCGGGTGGTCGGTGACGTACGCCGTACCGGGCTTGCACCAAGTGCGCGCCTGGCAGCCGTGGCAGTGCCGACCGGTCCTGGGCTCGTACGACGTGTCGTCCAGGAGGGGCTGCGCCAGATCGGCGATGACCTCGCGAGCTTCGGCGACGTTCTCTGGTCTACTCGGGTCGATGCGCTCGAGGCGGCTTTGCCCCGGGCCCTCTCGCAGCTGCTCGAATTCGACCCAGGAGCGCCGAGGGTCGGCATCCAGGGCACCTGCCGACAACAGCAGCACCCCCAAGGCGAGTTGGGGATAGGACCGCATGAGGGAGCGCCGCTCCCACAACGGGGCGGACGATGTCTTGGTCTCCCGCCACAGACACCGGCCACGGTGGGTGTACACCAGATCAGGCACAGCCAGGACGACGACGTCGAGCTCGGGCACGTACGCGGTCACACGGTGTTGCACCAGCACCTGCTCGTCGGGGCCGATTCCGTTCAGCGGGCACAGGTCGCGGTGCTCCCGCAGCATCCCTGCCGCTTCCCGCGCGAGCCGGCCGTCCAGGCCATGAGCGGCCGGCATCTCCGCTGCGCCGGCCGCCGGCAGGTCGCGGCAGCCCTGTGTCGGGCGCGTCGCATGCCGCTCGTTGAGCCATGCGTCGACGGCACGGCCGCGGCGCGCGCCGTCGTTCTCCTGAACCAGGTCATCGAGATGCAGCTGCCGTACGAGGTGGTACTGGGCGGGGCACTCGCCGTGCAAGCGCAGGTCCCAGGCGGAAAGGGAACGGCGCCTGCGTGTCGGCACCGTGGGCGAGCCGCCCCACAGGCCAGGAGTCCGACGCAACGCACCGCACTGACTGATGGCCTTGCAGTCGACGCAACTCTCCCCCGGCTGGGTGTCGACCCCTGTCGCAACAGAGTGGAAGGCGGGCGCTGCGGCCTCGGTGAACTGCTGGTGCACGTCGTCCGGGCCCCAGTCGAGCAAGGGGGTCACGCTGCCGTCCGCGCAGCCGAAGTCGAAGACGCGCACTCGGTCTACAGGCCGCGCGACGGCCATCGCAGTCTCGGGCGGTTCAACACCGAAGCGGCGACGTGGAGTTGGCAGCCCTCTCGCCACGACGTGGGCGATGGCCGCCTTCTCTGCCGCGGCGCGGTCCGTCTTCGCCCGCCCGAGGGAGGGGACCCACAGATCCCGTACGGCTCCGTCCGCGGAGGCGTACTGGCGCCCCCAAACGGTGTGCTCGTACTGGCGCGCCCCCCGCATGTCAGGCGTCCGACTCCTCACGGTGCGCCACGTCCAGCTCGGCCGGACAGGCGCGGTGGCGGGCAGACCGCCCGCTTGCGCCTGGGCCTGCTCCGCGCTCCGCGCGGCGGCGTACCGCTGAAACGCCTCGATGGTCCACATCAGCAGTGCGGGGTGCACGGAAGCACCCCGGCCGCGGAACGCCCCACGGGTACGGCGGAGTTCCTCAAGTACGCGCCCGAGTGGCCATCCCTCGTGCTCCCAGAGGTCCAAGGCGGCGAAGAGCGGGCCGGGAGCGAACTGCTCACGGGGCGTGGGACGAAAGGGCACGGGCGGGACGGCAGCGAGCAACGGCCGCACTGCCGTGTACAGGCGCGTCGGGCAGGCCGCGGGGCTCGGGCGGGCGAGCCTAGGGCTCACCTTGATCAGCCAGCTTTGTCCAGTGGTACCCGGCGGGTTCTGCATGGCTCTCCCTGGTAACAGCAGCCGGACAGGGCGCGCGAGACGGCATCGACATCCTCCGAGCGCACAGCAAGAATGGCATACATCTGTGAACTAAGTCCATGCATGACTCTTGATCTCAAACATTCACGCTACTCTGGTGGACGCCAGGTAATGCAGGCGTACGGAGGGGCGCAGCGATGAACATGGGCTCACAGGAGATGCGGGCGGGAGACGTCTTCGCCGGGCGCTACGAGCTGATCGAGCCGATCGGCAAGGGCGGCATGGCTCAGGTCTGGCGCGCCAAGGAGTTGCCGACCGGACGAGACGCCGCGGTCAAGGTGCTGCGCCCGGACTCCGAGGACCTGGAACAGCTGGATACCCAGGAGCAGCTGGCCGAACTCGACATGCTGCGCGGCCGGTTCCGCCGTGAGGCCACCCTGCTCGGCAGGCTCCGCCATCCTGGCATCCCTGAGCTGTACGGACAGGGTTCACACCAGGGCATGCCTTACCTGGCGATGCGCCTGGTGACGGGGCTGACTCTGCACAAGTTCCTTGCCGAGCATGCTCCGCTCCCCCTTGCCGTGGCGGCAGCTGTTGCCGCGCAGGTGGCCGATGCCCTCGCCTGTGCACACACTCACCCCGTGGTCCACCGCGACCTGAAGCCTCAGAACATCATGATCTCCGACGAGGGCGTGGGGACTCTTCTCGACTTCGGCATCGCGAAACCGCTGGAATCCGGCGCCACGCAGTACACGAGGCACGGCTCTACGCTCGGCAGTCGCGGGTATCAGGCGCCCGAGCAGATCCTGGAGAAGGAACCCACCGCGCTCACGGATATCTACTGCTTCGGCTGCGTGTGCTACGAACTCTTCGCGGGCCGCCCGCCGTTCGTCATCGACAACGAGAAGGGGCTGATCGAGCAGCACTTGCGCGCCACCCCTTTGCCGCCGAGTCTGTACGCGGCGGGAATCCCAGAGGTCCTGGACGACCTGATCCTGCGGATGCTTTCCAAACGGCCCGAGCGGCGGCCCGCCGTGGGCGAAGTCCTGGACGTCGTAAGTTCGTTCACACCTCGCCAGGGCGACCCGGAGCCGCGCCCCCGGCTGCACCCCGACCCCACCGCGCCCTTCCGCCTCCCCGCTGCGGCTCCGGCTGAGCGACCGGCTGCGCCTCCGCCTTCCTCCAGCGGATACGAGGAGTGGCTGGACGCCCGTGAGATCGAGGGGCTCTGCGAAGCGGCGGAGGGGGAGATCGACGCCGGAGTTCCGGATGACGCTGTACGGCGTATCGCAGGTCTCGCTCACCGGGTGCGCAAGGAATGGGGATCACGACGACCGCTGGTCCAGCGGGTGTGGAGTCTGGCCGCGGAGGGACTGCGCCTTGCCGGTGACTGCGGCGCGGCGGCAGATCTCTACCGTGGTATCGCCGATGGCCTGGTACACGGCGACGGCCCCGAGGCTCGCGCCGAGCGGGGCATCCTCCGGCTCCGCGTTGCGGAGTGCCGCCTCGCGTTCGGTGAGATCGAGGCGGCGATCGGCGTGATCGAGGAGACCGGGTATCTGGCGGCGAGACTGCCCGCACCGCTGGGTGCGCGGGTCGACGTGGTGCTGCGTGAGGTCGAGCTGGATGTCACCGAGCGGCTCGCGGAGCCGGGAGGCGCCCAGGGCTGATCCGGCCGCGCGCGACGACTTTTGGTCGGACAGGCCGTGAACCGACCGACCTCGTCACGCCCCACCGGAAAGCCGCCCGGCGGCCAACCCGTCGCTGACATCGCGTACAAGCCCCCTGCCGAGAGTGTTCAGCCGAGCGACCAGACCCTCGAAGGCGGCCACCTGCCTGAAGGCTTCGCTGTAGTGCTGCTGCTCGGCCAAGGGAACCTGCCGAACCAGCAGTTTGCGTACGTCCACGCGTGAAGAGCTCGACGCGTGCGTACCCGCCTGCCGCGCGTTGGTCGGTGCGCGCAGAGAGCCGGCGAGGAACCAGGCGTCGAACTTCTCCGGGTGCACACGCAGTGCGTACAGCTGAGCTCCCAGGGCCATCGGCGGGCCTTGATGCACCCACGCGGAGAACGCCCGCGCCACCCCGGCCACGACCACGTCGCCCGGTTCCGCGATCACCGCACCGCCCGCCTCCGCGTCCGCAAGAGAGATCCAGCTGCCGGGCTCCGAATCCTGCAGGAGGTCGGGGACGGTGAGCAGGGATACACCGTTGTCGCCCGGCATCCCCTCCGAGACGGTTCCGCCCGCCGGCTGCTGCCCCCCGCGGAGTGTGAGCGCGCCCGCCCTGGCAAGCTCCCCCACAGTCGTCGTGGGCTGGGCACCCGGCCCGTCATCCGTCAGGTCCAGCGAGCCCAGCCGACCGGCCGTGTCACCGAGGCCCGCGACCAATCGACCGAACTCGTCCCAGGAATCAGCCAGTTGCCTTGCAGAGCCGCGGTCGCTCGGGGAGACGTGACGTCCTGGCGTGAGGTCGACCTCGTCGTCGAGGAGGTCGATGACGGCCACTTCGGCAACGTATTCGGGCAATGCCGCATCACTGCCCCCCGGGGCCTGCGCCACCTCGGCCACGGACCGGACGAACGCGCCCAGCGACTCCCAGTCCAGTACAGAATCCCGCGTCAACGTACGCGGGAACCTGGCGACCCCGTCGGCAAGCAACACCTCACCCGGCCCCTGTGGCCCGTCCCCCGCCGCGGGCGCCCGCAGCACCCACAGGTGCAAGGACACACTGTGCGGCGCGGCACACCCGGCGGGCAGCGCCACGACGGCCCGCAAGGCCCCGGTACGCAGCAGCGAGCCCCGAATGCGCCGGCCCGCCTTGCGTGTTGCCACTGCGGGAGGGAGCAGGACCACGGCGGCGCCGCCGGGCCGGAGTCTCGCAAGGCAGTGCTGGACCCAGGCGAGTTCGGGTTCGGTACGCGGCGGCATGCCGTGCGCCCACCGGGCGTCCGTGGCCAGGTCTTCATAGCCCCAGTCACGTTCATTGAACGGCGGGTTGCACAGCACAATGTCCGCCCGCACACCGGCGAAGGGGTCAGCACGCAGGGAATCGCCTGCCTCGATGACAGAGGACAGCCGCCCGTCGCCGGAGTCCGACATCAGCGCGAGGCGTGCGCCCGCCAGAGCGGCCAGGGTTGGATCCCTGTCGCAACCCATCAGCTCGACCGGGGAGTTGGCGGTGGACGCGGCCAGAAGGTGCCCGGTACCGCAGGCGGGATCGAGCACCGTACGGTCTCCGCCCCCCGAGTCCGCCGCCCGGTCCCGGATGCGGTCGGCGAGGTCGGCCATGAGTGCGGCCAGCGGTTCGGGAGTCGTGCTGATCTGCCGCACGTTGACATCCAGCCAGCGCCGCAGCAGAAACTCGAACGTCTCGACCGGCCCCTCCTGCCTCCCGAGCTCCACAGCCTCGTCGACCAACTGCCGCGCAGAGGCGGACAGTCCACGCGCGTCTACGGGCATGCGCTTCCGGCCCGCGCCGCTCATCAGCCACCCGGCGGCAGCCACAGCAAGACCTGTCTCCTCACGGCTGCCGAGCGCCTCGAACTGGGGCCAGAGCCACTCACGCTCCGATGCGTTCTTGAGCTTCTTGTTCTCCCGCAGCCATGCCTTGATCTCCACCAGCGAGAACTGCGGGCTCACATCCGTGCCGCCGATGCGCGCCGGAAACGACTCGTGCCGACGGCGCCAGTTGCTCACCGCGGCGCGCCCCACTCCCGCAAGCCGAGCAATTTCGGCCAAGGTCACCGGCACAGCGCGGGACGAAGTCATCTGGGCTCTCCAGCCATCTAAGGATCAACTGCCGAACCTCGGCGTACGAGGGGCGCAAACAAGCCAACCGCTCCCCATTCTCCCCGCCAGGCTACTACGATCGTTGACTCTGTTCACAGTTCCTACGCGGTGAATTCGCACCGCTTCTACCCCTACGATCAGTCCCGCACGCACCTGCTGACCAGACGCCCGAAAGGGGAGGCATGCGCGCCATCGGAGAAGGAACCGTGCTCAGGGACCGGTACCAGCTGGACCGCGCCCTCGGCCGGGGCAGCATGGGACACGTCTGGCAGGGTCGCGACCTGCACCTGGGGCGTCCGGTCGCCGTCAAGACGGTCGCCGCGGAGGCACTCGCCGACGGCCAGGAGCGGGAGCGGTTCCGGCGGCGTTTCGAGCGCGAGGCCAAAGCCGCGGCGGCGCTCGACAGCGCGAACGTCGCGAACGTCTACGACGCGGACATCACCGGCGATCTCCACTGGCTCGTCATGCAGCTCGTCGACGGGGCCACACTCGGCATGGTCCTGGACGAACAGGAGCGGCTCGACACGACCTCGGCCGCCGCTGTGGGCGCGCAACTGTGCTCGGGGCTCGCCGCGGCTCATGCCGCCGGCCTCGTCCATCGGGACCTCAAGCCCGAGAACGTCATGATCCGCCGCGATGGCGTGGTGAAGATCTTGGACTTCGGTCTGGTGAAGCTGATGTCGGACGAAGGCCCCCGGCTGACGGAGACCGGGCAACAACCGGGCAATCTCCTCTACGCATCCCCGGAACTGCTGTCCGGGACCCCGGCCCTGGACGCCCGCAGCGATCTCTACAGCGTCGGCTGCCTGCTGCACCACCTGCTCGCCGGCACTCCCCCCTTCCCACCGGGCCAGCCCCTGGACGTACTGAACCGGCACCTGAACGTGGACCCGCCGGCCCTGGCCGACTGCGGGGCAGAGGTACCCGATGAGCTGCAGAGCCTGGTGTCCGCTCTGCTGGCGAAGAAGCCTGCGGATCGGCCGGCCTCGGCCGTCGAGGTCTACACCGCCCTCGGCACCTGGCTGCCCGCCTCTCGACCGGGTCGCGCCGCACTGCGCGAGTTCGGCCCGGAAGACCCACGGCGTCCGTTCGTGCTGCCGCAGGGGCCCTACCTGGCGTGATCGATTCACCGTGTGACCCC
This sequence comes from Streptomyces sp. NPDC002795, assembly GCF_042888725.1. NCBI lineage: Bacteria > Bacillati > Actinomycetota > Actinomycetes > Kitasatosporales > Streptomycetaceae > Streptomyces > Streptomyces sp. NPDC002795. The sequence continues at coordinate 25,641 of NZ_JBIAQB010000022.1, read as the reverse complement.
TTATTCACGGTGTGACCCCTTTGGCACGACCGAGGGTGACAACATATGCACGAGGCAACACGCGGAGACGGGATTCGGGGGCCGGGGACGGGCGTGAAGCAAGTGATCCACGAGCGCTATGAGCTGCAGGGCCTGCTCGGCCGGGGCGGGATGGGCGAGGTCTGGGCCGCGAGAGACTTGCGGCTCGGCCGACACGTCGCGGTGAAGCTCCTGCGCCTTGACCGCGAGAGCTCGAACCCTCAGCGCCTGGCGCTGCGCTTCGAGCGGGAGGCCCAGCTCACGGGTCGGATCGGGCACCCGAGCGTGCCCCAGGTCCATGAGACGGGCAGGCACGAGAGCGACACGTTGTACATCGTGATGGATCTCGTCGAGGGCCACACTCTTTCCACGCTCCTCAAGGAACGTGGCCCCTTCCCCGTGAGCGTGGCCGCCACGGTCGCGGTACAAACAGCCGATGTGCTGGCGCACGCGCACCGCATCAGAGTGGTCCACCGTGACCTGAAGCCGTCCAATCTGATGCTCACGGAAAACGGCACCGTGAAGGTGCTCGATTTCGGCATTGCTGCCGCCTTGGAGCCCGCCCCCGACGAGCCACGGCTCACCGGCACGAACGACATCCTCGGCACCCCGGGTTTCATCTCACCGGAACAGGGTCTGGGCAAGCCGGCGACCGAACGGAGTGACCTGTACGCCCTGGGCTGCGTCCTGTACGAGATCGTGACAGGCAGACCGCCGTACGAGATCGAACAAGGCGCCTCGCCCTTCTACCTGGTCTACCGGCACCTCCACGAAAAGCCGCCGCCGGTGACCGAACATCGCGCCGATCTGCCTGGGGAATTCGCCGATCTCGTCATGCGACTACTCGCCAAGGAGCCCGCGGAGCGCCCCTCGGCGAAGGAGGTGCAGGAAGTGGCCCGGACGTGGACAGTGCCACAGGCATCGCCTCAATCGGCTACGCCGAGCGTCGCCGAGCCCGACGCCGGACCCGTGCAGCTCCGGCTCACCCGCTGCGAGCTGCTGTTCAAGTCCGAGGACTTCACCCGCGCGTACGACGAGTACTCGGCGTTCGCGAATGCGCTGGCCGAACAGCGACCAGGCACGGACCGCGACCTCCTTGCCTGCCGCGTCGGCGCCGCCCGTTGCCTGGCCGCGCTCGGCCGCACTCCCGAGGCGCTGCATGACCTCGAAGCGCTGTTGCCGGTTCAGGAGCAGGCCTTTGGACCGATGGACAGCTCCGTCTTCGACACGAGGTACGAGATCGCCTCACTCACAGCACGTGGTGGGCGCACCCGGGCCGCCCGCGATCAGCTCGCGCTCCTCCGCGGCGACCAGCGGGGCAACCTGCCGGCTGACGATGCTCGGCATGACCGCGTCGAGCAGCTTCTCGTACGTCTCGACCGTTTCCTCAAGGGCACATAGCCCGCGGCTCGGGCAGACTGTCGGCAGACCCAAAACCTTGCGTGAACTATGTTCACAGCACCACCTCTCTGTTAATCTCCCCCCTGCGGCAGGCTCCCACTTCGTGTCCGGAATTGCGTAGGGTCAATGCCGTATGTGAGCCACATACGAGTCATGGAGAGAAGGCGGCAGCATGGCGCAGGCGGCGCAGCGGGATCGTGCGACCGACACCCCGGAGCAGCTCCCCAAGGAGGAGGATCTCGTCGAGGTGCGCGGGCAGAGCTGGGTCGTCGCTCGTGTCGAGTCGGCGCCGTCCAGCGGTGAACACGCGGCGACACTGGTCCATCTGCAGTCCGTCGCCGACGGCCGGTTCGGCGACACCCTCTCCGTCATCTGGGAGGTCGAACCGGGGCGCCGCGTCCTGGACCGCGGCTCGCTGCCCGACGCCTCGACCGGTCAGTTCGACCCGCCGTCCCGCCTCGCCGCCTTCCTCGACTCCGTCCGCTGGTCGGCCGTGGCCTCCGCCGATGTGAAAACCTTGCAGGCCCCCTTCCGCTCAGGCGTCGCCGTCGAGCCGTACCAGCTCGAGCCCGTCTCCCGTGCCGTCGGCGCCCCCCGCGTCAATCTCCTCCTCGCCGATGACGTCGGCCTCGGCAAGACCATCGAAGCCGGTCTCGTCGTCCAGGAACTGCTGCTGCGCGGCCGGGCCCACCGCGTCATGGTCGTCTGCCCCGCGGGGCTGACCCTCAAGTGGCGCGACGAGCTGCACGACAAGTTCGGCCTCGGCTTCAAGATCGTCGACTCCGAGCACTGCGCCAGGCTCCGCCGCACCCACGGCACGGCCGCAAACCCGTTCCGCGTCCACCCGCTGACCATCGTGTCGCTGCCCTGGCTGCGCGGCGCGAAGGCCCAGCGTCTCCTGGACGAGGTGATCGGGGCCAAGGAGGAGACCAGCGAGGACGGCTCCCGGCAGCGCCGCTTCTTCGACCTGCTCGTGCTCGACGAGGCCCACCACGTCGCGCCCGCCGCCCCCAAGCAGGTGTACGCCGTCGACTCCCAGCAGACCAAGCTGATCCGACGCCTGGTGCCCCACTTCGAGCACCGCCTCTTCCTCTCCGCCACCCCGCACAACGGCTACCCCGAGTCGTACACCGCACTGCTCGAACTCATCGACAACCAGAAGTTCGCCCGCGGAATGGACCCCGACGAGCAGACCCGCAAGGAGACGGTCGTACGCCGCCTGAAGGCGAACGTCACGAACCCGGACGGCACCCCTCGCTTCCGTGCCCGCCGCACGCGCGAACTCCCCGTCGAGTACACCAACTTGGAGCGCGAGGTGCACGGCCTGCTCAGCAGCTTCGCCGACCTGCGCAAGAAGCGCATGACCCCGAAGGCACGCGGCGGCCGCCGCGCCGCCGACCTGGTCACTCTGCTCCTCAAGAAGCGCTTGTTCTCCTCCCCCGCGGCCTTTCTGCACACGGTGCAGATCTACCTCTCCCACCTGGACGACGCCAAGGGCCGCCCGCGCTCGGCAGCCGCCGAAGTCCCCGACTGGCTCGACGACTTCGCCGACCTGGCGGCCGAACTCGACGACCTCGGCCTCGCGGACGCCGAGGACGACGCCCTCACCCGCTCCACCAGCCTCACCCCGCAGGAAGACGGCGACGAGCTCAAACTCCTGCAGCAGATGGAGCGTTGGGCCCTCACCCATGAGGCCGCCGCCGACTCCAAGGCAGACGTACTGATCAGCGAGCTCAAGGCCATCTGCCGCCCCGACCGGCACTGGACCAATGAGCGAGTCGTGGTCTTCACGGAGTACCGAGACACCCAGAAGTGGCTGCTCAACCTGCTCCAGCAGCATGAACTCACCGACGGCGGCCGGGTCGCCGTCCTGCACGGCGGTCTGAACCGAGAGGAACGGGAAGAGATCCGCCTCGGCTTCCAGGCCCACCCCGCCACAGACGAGGGCAAGGTCCGCATCCTCCTCGCCACCGACGCCGCCAGCGAGGGCATCGACCTCCAGAACCACTGCCACCGGCTGTTCAACTACGACATCCCCTTCAACCCCAACAAGCTTGAGCAGCGCATCGGCCGTATCGACCGCTGGGGTCAGCGGACGGACCCGGAGATCGGCCACTTCATCGGCTCCGGCTGGGAGAAGGCCATGGCCGGTTCCTACGAGGCCGACCTCGAGTTCCTCTCCCGCGTCGCCCGCAAGGTCGCCAGGATGGAAGAGGACCTGGGCTCGGTCAACGCCGTCATCGCTGACGCCGTGCAGCGCCGGATTACGGGCGACCAGACACCCGTGAACATCGAGGAAGCCAAGCCGAAGCAGATCGCGGGGCGCCGCACCGGCGGCACCATCGCCGCCGAGCAGAACGTCACGGCCCAGGCCAAGCGCCTCGCCGACCAGTACCAGGAGACGGTCGACACCCTCGGCCTGACCCCGGCCAACATCAAACGCGTCGTGGACACCGCACTCGCCCTCGACCACCAACAGCCTCTGGCCGCGTACCACCACGAAGACTTCGAAGGCGGCCTGTACGAGGTCCCGCCTCTGTCCGGCACCTGGGAGCGCGCCACGCAGGGCCTGGCCCACAAGCTGCGCCCGACCGAGCAGCGCCCCGTGACCTTCGATCCGCAGGTAGCCTCCCTCGGCCGCGACGACGTCGTGCTCGCCCACCTGAAACATCCGCTGGTCGCCCTCTCCACCCGGCTGCTCACCGCCGCCGTGTGGAACGCCGACACGGTGGGCCTGCGCCGCGTCACGGCTGTGGTCAGCGACGACGAACGGCTTGAGACGACGCTCGTGTCGGCCTATGCGCGCTACGTTCTCGTGGCGTCGGACGGCACCCGCCTGCACGAGGAAATCCTGTACGCGGGCGGCTGGTTCGGAGACACGGGACGCTTCCGTCGCTGGAACTCCGTGAACGAGCAACGCGATGTCCTCTCTCACGCGCTCACCTCAGGAACCGAGGCCGCGCCCTCCCTGCGCCAGGAGCTGACCGACGCCTGGCCCAAGCTCAACCAGCCGCTGTACGACTCCCTGGCGGCCCGCGCCGTGGAGCTGCGCAGGAGCCTGGACCGCCGACTCGACGAACGCAAGGCCGAGGAAGAGCGTCGTATCAACGCCACCCTCGACCGCTTCGACGCCATGCTGCGCAAGAAGCTCAAGGAGGAGGGCGAGGACGCGAACGAGCAGATCGCCCTCTTCGGCACCCGCGAAGTGACCACCGCCGAACAGCGCCAGTACCACGAGGACCGCGAGCGCTGGAAGGCCCGCCTCGAAGCCCTCTCGGCCGAGCGCGACCGTGAACTCGCCACAATCTCCGCCCGCTACGACGACCCCCGCTCCCACCTGTTCCCCGTAGCTGTCGTCTTCGTCATCCCCGCAAAGGAAGCCCGCCGATGAGCCGCCGCCCCGTCTCCCGAGGACTCGCCGCCGCCCAGGCCAAGGCGCTCGACGGCCGCGCCCAGCACCAGGAGTGGCTCGACCTCACGGAGGTCTCCGGCCCGTTCCTCACCATGCCGGTACTGCTCCAGGCCTGGCCCCAGCTGGACGCCCTGGACAAAGAGGAGCGCGCCCGCCTTCGCGCCCACCACGCCGACTGGCAGACGGACACTACGGCAGGGCGCGACGAGTGGGTGGCGTATGTGCTGCGCTCGCTCCTGGAGTGGGGCGACGCGCTGACCTTGCGCCAGGGCGAGCCCGACGACGAGACCCCGGACCTGGTCCTGTCCCGCTTCACGCTCGACGTCCCCGAGCACGGGGCCCGCCTGCACGCGGACTTCGCGCTTGCGGAGCCGGGTGCAGACCTCGCTTCTGAGCCCGATGCGGAGTCGGCGGCCAAGCGTGTTCGTGTGCTGGGGATGACGGTGCCGAGCGGTACGGCTCCTACGGCGCGGGCGAGTTGGGGCGGCGACTGGGCGGCGAGCCCGGCCGACCGCTTGGCGCGGCTGCTCCGGCACCACGGCATTCCGCTCGGCCTGCTGACGGACGGGCGGTGGTGGTGCCTGGTGTGGGCGCCGGTGGGTGGGGTTACGACGACTTCGGTCTTCGACGCGATCGGTTGGAACGAGGCGGCTGAGCGCAATGTGGTGCGCGCGTTCGTGTCGCTGCTGCGGCGTCGCCGGTTCTTCGAGTACGACGAAGGCGAGACTCTGGTCGGGCTGCTGAAGAAGAGCCTGGACGCCGGCGACGAGGTCACGGATGCGCTGGGCGTGCAGGTCCGCCAGGCGGTCGAGCTGCTTGTCGATGCGATCGGACGGGCGGATGTCCGGTCGATGCAGAACGGCGCCCCGGGCTTGCGGGCGAGCGGAGTTGAGGCCGGGGCGGTGTACCGGGGCGCGGTCGCGGTGATGATGCGGGTGGTGTTCCTGCTGTTCGCCGAGGAGCGGGGTCTGCTGCCTGCGGACAACGAGGTGTACGCAAAGTCGTACTCGGCGCGGTTCTTGCGTGCGGAGTTGAAGGCGCGGGCGGACGCGGAGGGCGAGTCGGCCCTGGAGCACACGACGGCGGCGTGGCATCGGCTTATTGCTCTGTTCCATGCGGTGCATGGGGGTGTTGACCACCCTGAGCTGAAGCTTCCCGCGTACGACGGTTCGATCTTCGATCCGGACACGTACCCCTGGCTGGAGAAGGGTTCGCCGCTCCTGCCGATCGACGACCGGACTGTGTTGCACATGCTCCAGGCCGTCCAGGAGGTCCGGGTCGGCACGGGCAAGCATCGGGAGACTCGGACGCTGAGCTTCCGGGCGCTGGGTGTTGAAGAGATCGGGTATGTGTACGAGGGTCTGCTCTCGTTTGACGGAGAGCGTGCCACAAAAACAATGGTGGGGCTGATCGGCCCGGCGGGCATGGAACACGAGGTTCCCTTGCGGGAGTTGGAGTCCCTGGCCGCATCCGCGAACGGCAGCGTCAAGACGCTGGCGAAGAAGATCCACGACACGTGGAAGGAGCCCAAGCCACCGGCGAGCGTGGCGAAGCTGGAGAAGCAGCTGGCTCCGGCGAAGGGGGAGGCTGTCGGGGAGGGGCGGCGGCTGTTGCTGGCGGCGTGCCGGGACGCGGAGCTGACGGAGCGGCTGTTGCCGTTCTTCGGGATCATGCGCAGGGATCTGCGGGACCTGCCGGTGGTGATCGCGAACGGGGCGCTGTTCGTGACGGAGTCCTCGCTGCGGAAGAACACAGGGACGCACTACACGCCGCGGCGTCTGGCGGAGGAGGTTGTGCTGCATGCGCTCGAGCCTCTGGTGTATGAGCCTGGGCCGCTACAGACGGCGAACACGGCGGAGTGGGTGCCCAAGTCCGCAGAGCAGATCCTGGAGTTGAAGGTCGCAGACATCGCGATGGGGTCGGCGGCGTTCCTAGTGGCGGCGTGCCGTTATCTGGCGGACCGGCTGATCGAGGCGTGGGTTCGGGAGGATCGGGCGGACGCTGTCGCCTACCAGGCGGGGCGAGCCGTGGACGCAGTGACGGCTGCGGATGCGGAGTCCGATCGGGTGGTGGTCGAGGCGCGACGGCAGGTGATTGAGCATTGCCTGTACGGGGTGGACATCAATCCCATGGCTGTGGAGATGGCAAAGCTGTCGCTGTGGTTGGTGTCGATGGACCCGAAGCGGCCGTTCACATTTTTGGATGACCGGCTGGTGGCGGGGGATTCGCTTCTTGGCGTTACGTCGCTGGAGCAGTTGAAGGCTGTGCACCTGGATGTGGAGCGAGGGGATCTGCTCGGGGCGGCGGTTGACGTGGAGGGGCTGCTGCGTGAGGTGGTTCAGCTTCGGCATGACATCACGGAAATAAGGGGGGATGGGCCGGAGGAACTGGCCGAGAAGCGAGAGCTTTTGGGGAAGGTTCGCGCGAAGACGGCGAAGTTGCGGCTGGTGGGGGATCTGGTCGCGGGAGCGGCGTTGGCTACCTGCGCTTCGGGGCGGGTGCCTTGGTACGAGGAGGAGGGCGGCGAGCGGCTTCGGGACCTGTTCCCGGTGGCGGCTCGGGTGGCTCGGTGGATTGTTCCGAAGTCTGTGACCGAGGACTCGGATGTGGTGCGCGAGGCTCGGGGGCAGGCGCGCGCGTGGCTGGCTAGTGAGCTGCCGGAGGGGAGCTTGGAGCGGGCGCCCTTGCATTGGCCGTTGGAGTTTGCGGAGGTGTTTGCTGAGCGGGGTGGGTTTGATGCGGTCGTGGGGAATCCGCCGTTTGTCACGGGCCGGGATCTCCCCTCCAGCGTGGGGTCCAGCTATCGCGAGAACCTGGTGGAGCACGTCGCGGGCGGTGTGCGAGGGAGTGCAGACCTCGTCGCATACTTTGAGCTGAGGATCCATCAACTCCTGAATTCCAAGGGGCAGACGGGTGTGGTCGCCACGAATTCCCTCGCACAGGGAAAGTCTCGCGCCGTGTCCCTTGACCAGATCGTGTCGTCCGGCGTGCGGATCCGGAGAGGGATCCGTAGTGCCCAGTGGCCAGCTTCAGCAGATGTCTGGTATTGCGCAATCTGGACGAGCATAGCTCCCGTGGAGGCTAGCTCCGCGTTCGTATTGGATGGCAAGCGAGTTCAGGTTGGGATCACTGCGTCACTCCATCCCGAATCCAGGATCCCCCTCTGGGGAGAGTCCTTGGTTCGCAACCACAGCCTGTCGTTCGTCGGGTCGAAACCACTGGGCGAGGGATTCGTGATCGACGAGCCCACGGCGGTCGCGTGGATTTCGCAGAATCCAGAGAATCGTCGCGTCCTGTTTCGTTACGTCAACGGCAAAGAATTCAATGCAAGCCACGATCAGATCGGTGATCGATGGATCGTGAACTTCGGCGGTATGGTTGAGGAGCATGCCCGGAGGTTTACGGAGCCGTTCACCCGCGTCGAGCAGGAGGTGATGCCTGGGAGGCAGCGACGCAAGCGCGACGGGACATTCGTGGTGGGGGAGAAGGTTGCCCAGCGCTTTTGGGTGTACGAACGCCGGAGGGAGACACTCTACGAGAAGATCGCTTCCCTCCCGAGGGTCATCGCAATGGCACAGACGAGCAAGACCCTTGCTCCCGCACTTGTTCCGAACGGCGTGGTCTTTGACCAGAAGGTCGTGGTGTTCGCTTCCGACGACCCTGGCCTGTACGCCTTCCTATCGTCCTCCGTGCACTACTGGTGGGCTTTGCTGAGCGGTGGCACGCTCAAGACGGACGCCAGTTACACACCCACCGAGATCTTCGAGAAGCTGGTGAGGCCTGACTTGACCCCAAGGTTGAGCGAGGTAGGGGCTCGCCTTGATGAGCACCGACGTGAGCTGATGCTGCGCCGTGACGCTGGTCTAACCACGACGTATAACCTCGTCCACGATGAGTCCTGTAACGACGACGACATCATCGAACTCCGCCAGATCCACCAGGAGATCGACAAGGCCACCGTTGAGGCCTACGGATGGCACGACCTCCTGGACGAAACCGGCGAGACGGCCCCCGCCGACCCCACCCACGAGACCTTTCCCCTCGACCACGGCTTCCACGAGACCGACCAGGGCGACCGCTACACCATCGGCCTGCTCGCCCGTACCGAGATCATCGATCGGCTCCGCCAGCTGAACCACCAGGCGTACGCCGACGAGGTGTTCCTCGGGCTACACAAGAAGCCGAAGAAGCACCCGGACATGCCCCCGGCCTCTGCCGAGGCCCACCGCAAGAAGGCAGAGCAGAAGAAGCCCGGCGGCACCGTCGACTTCGAGGACGACGCGCTCTTCCGCCCTGAGGGCACCATCTTCTGACGGCAGCCCACCCCTGCCATGTTCCTGGAGCGGCGGCACCCGCCCGCCGGCCCAGGAACACGCACACCCACAGGCCATCACACCCGCCCAACAACAAGGCAGACGCATGTCGACGACGCACATCCTCGACCACCGCCGCGTACAGACCGCCGTCATCGGCGACAAGAACTCCGACCACCCGGTCATCCTCCCGATGGACGCCCACGAGCTGGACCTCTGGCGCAGGGCCCACCCGAATTACAGCTACTGGTGCGGCAACCAACTCGGCGGATGTGGCGGCGAGTTAAGTGACCGCCGCTACACCAAGAAGGTCTGCCACTTCGCCCACCACGCCAGCACCCTCGTCTGCCACCGCACCGCCAACGACGAGTCCAGCGCCGACCACCTCTTCATCAAGCGCGGCGTGCAGCGTCTCCTCGACAAGCAGCAGGTGCGCGGCAAGGTGCAGACGCAGGACCTCGGCACCGGCCCCGGTGACGCCGTCGACGTATACCTGCCGCACACCAGCCGACTGATCCGCTTCCAGCTCGGCCGCTGCGACTACCCCGCCTGGCGCCGCGAAGCCGACACACTGCGCCCCAAGGCCAGCGGCGGCATCGACTGGGTCTTCGGCACCGACGGGCCCGCTACCCGCGAACTCCGCGACCGCGACGGCTACTCCTTGCGCGTCCGTCTTGAGACCGTCGGCGGCGAGCGGTACGTCCACATCGGCACGGAGGCACGCGACCGGAGCATCTCGTGGACGCCGCTCGGCGACTGCGCCCTGACGCCGACCGGCCTGACCACCCCGCACGTCGAGACGATCCGCCTATCCCGCCCCCGCCCCAAGCTCCCTGCGTTCCCCCTGGCGGGCGGCCTGGTCTTCAAACCCGTGCCTGAGGCCAAAGCTCCCTCGGCCTCCCCCTTCACCATCAACAGTCGCCGTCTCCTCATCGCCGACGTCAAACCGGTCGACGGCCCCATCGTCCGCGCCCTGCTCTCGCTCCCCGGCGACACCGACGCGCCACCATCCGACCACGTGTACCGCGTGCCCGACTCCGCCCGCATACTGGTCCTGGAGGACAGCCAGGGCTGGGCAGTTGAAGCCAATCGCTACGTACGGCTCAATGCCCACGAGGCGCAACGCACCGGGCTGTGGACTCCTCCCCCGGGATCACAGACCGACCCAACGCCGCCGACACCTGCCCCCACACGCAGGGCCGAGAAACACTCCCCGTCCACCGCCACCGCACCACAGCCCAACCGTCCGGTGAACAAGGCCACGGCCAAGTCCCAGCCCCACACTCACACCGACCTGGTGACCGAAGTCCGCGACGCCCTCGCGGACTTCGCCCGGCACCACTCCACCACGACATGGAACGTACTCGCCCGCCGGCTCGGACCGGATCTCGCAGCACTCTCCGACACCGCCCGCCGCGATCTCCTCGTGGAGGTGGACACCCCGCCGTCCGAGTACCTGCCAGTGCGCTCGGCTCTCATCCTGCACGGCGCCGGTCCCCTGCCCTACCTCGGCGAGATCCTCGACCGACTCAGAGTGCCGCACCCCAACAGCCCGACCCGCTTGCGGCAATGGGCCGTCGTCGAGAGGGAGCGCGCCTACGCCGCGTACGCGCAGCCGTCACGCGCCATGCCCCCTCGGCCGACACTCTCGCCCACCCAACCCGTCCAACCCAAACAGCTGGCACAGGCACTGAACGGCCGGATGGCACCGCCGAATTCCGCGTTGGCGCGCCGGGCTCCCGTCGTGACCGTAAAGCGCCAGGATGAGCGCATCAGCAACCTGATCGCCGAACTACGCGACTTCGGGCTCATCCCGGACAAGGCGATCCGCAGGCAAGTCAACCGAGCGGTGTTGGGCGCAGAGGTATGGCTCGGTGACAAGCCTGCCGGTTACGGAGCCAAAAGGGTCAGGGCCGCCGGGCAGAGCCGCGAGCATCACATCCGCACCTTGGAGCGCGCGCTGACCGCCGTTCGCACGAGGAACAGCACTCATCCCGACCCCGGCACGAGGAAGCCCCTCTCTGTTCTCCAAGCGGAATTTCTGGCGCGGCACGAGGCACAGCAGAAGGCGGCGAGAGCGAAGCCCAAGGCCTCGGTCCCGGCCCAGTTCTCGTCCGCCCCGGAGACGTCGACCCATCGTCCGGTCGAGCAGCTCACCCGCGAACTGATCCACGTCGCGGCCCAGGGGCGGACCGTCTCCATGACAGATCTGGAGAACGCCGGGACCACACCCACTGTCCTGGAACTGCGACTGACGTTGATCGACCGTAAGCTCACCGCCGATACGCCGATGCTGTCCGCGCTGGTCACGACCCCGGATGGCGACCCAGTCCCGTTCTTCCGGAAGCTCCTCAACCAGGTCGGCCTCGCGGTGCCGCAAACCGACCAGGCCCTCGCCGCCATCTGGCGCCGTGAGCAGGAACGCGCCCACGCGGCCTACGGCAACCCGCCGCGTCCTCTGCCGCCGCGCCTCGTCCCTCCAGCCTGAGCCGTCAGGGGAGCCGACGCGCCACGGCGTAGGCGAGGAAGGCTCCCCACGGCTCGGAGGTGACCGCCAGCTCGGGGCCCCGCTTGTTCTTCGAGTCCCGGACGTGGATCCCACTCTGGGCGGTGGCTACCTCCACGCAGTCACCACCACCCGTGCCGCTGTAGCTGCTCTTACGCCACTGCAACTGTCCGTTGTCGTCCGTGGCTTGCTCCGTGTTCATGCTGCTCCTGCGAGACGCTCGATGAGGCGCGCAGACTCTTCCACGTTCAGGGCCTGCGACCGCAGCTCGCCATACCTCAGGCCAAAGGCGCTGACCTTTGCAGGGTCGCTGATCACCATGCCCACTTGCTGTGCCTCAAGGTAACCGAAGTGCCGGTGCTCAAGCGTCTCCAGGAGGACGAAGGCGCCATTGAGTCCCGTGTGAACACCGCTCTCGATCGGCATCACCTGGAGTTCGACATTCGCCGAGGAACCGACCCTGAGCAGATGTTGAAGCTGACTACTCATCAACTCGGCGTCGCGGACGGTATTGACGAGTGCCGATTCACCAACGATGAACGAGAACTCCACCGGCGGCGTCTGAAGGAGCAGCTTCTGCCTGTTCAGACGACCCTCCACACGGTGCTCGACCGTCTCCTCGTCGAGCACCGGGCAGTGGGCAGTGGGCAGTGGGCAGTGGGCCAATAGCAGCGCCCGCGCAAACTCCCCCGTCTGCAACAACCCCGGCACCAACAACGGGTCATACGCGAACCGACTGACCGCCTCCGTCTCGATCAACGCGAAGTCCTGGAAGAACTTGGGCAACTTGGCCCGCTCCACGTCATCCTGCAACTCCGCGAGCACCCCGCCCGCCTCAAGCACCCGCTCCGCCGCCTCGGTGAAGGCCACCTTCGCCGGGCGTCTGCCCTGCTCGATGGAGGCGACCTGCTCGTACGAGTAGCCCGTCGCATCCGCGAGTTCCTGCTGGGTCTTCGACCGCTTCTTGCGGAACAGCTTGCCGTACGCGACCCAAATGGCCGGGTAATCGTCCTCGCCCGCCTGCCTCTTCGGCCGGCAGCCTGCCTGCGCATCCTCGGTCGAGCCCATGTGCCGCACCCCAATGTGCCGACGTACAGTCCCAGTTGAACGCGCCCCGGCCACTTCCGTCACGGGCGGCGCCCCGTACAAACCCGCACCCGCCCCGTACAAGACACCCAGGTACGCCCATCCGACCTGGTCAGCGTACCCGCGTGACGGGATGGTTACCGTATGAAGTCAGAAACCGCCACCCCCGCCCAACTACCCTCCCCACCCCCAGAGTTCCGCGTCCGACTGAGCTCCACCCGGCGAGGAGTCCGCCTCGCCCGCCTCCTCGTCGAGCGGCACCTCGAAGAGCAGGGCATCTCCCCCGGGGACCCGACCGCCGTCGCGCTCGTCGCCATCACCGCGGAACTCGCCGCGAACGCCATCACGCACGGGCGTACTCCAGGAAGAGATTTCGAGGTCCGGCTCCACCTCACCCCCACCCTCGCCCGCGTCGAAGTGCGCGACACTCGCCCCGACAAGCCCCTGCCACCACCCTCGCCGACCGCACCTCCCGCACCGGAAGACCACCTCACCTCAACAGACGGACGCGGCCTGCTCCTTGTCGACCACTTCGCCGACCGCTGGGGCTGCGAGCCGCATGATGCTTACACCAAAACCACCTGGGTCGAGGTGGCCCGCCAGCCCACAACTCTCTTGTGAACATAGTCAACGCATGACATACTCTCGATCGAGCAGCGTCGCACACCGTGACCCGGCGCGGTAGCTCGGTAACCTCGCTCCTGGTGGCTCCCACCGCACCCGCAAGACTCCCGCTCGCAAGGAAGGGCTTCACCAATGCCGTCCCAGCCCGCAGCCGCTCCCGGCGTGCCGCACCCGCTCGACGAGGTGCCGCAGACCTTCCTGCCCGGCGACTCGTACGACGTACGGGACGGCCTGGTGAAGTACATCCGCCGGGACCTGCTCGGCCCCTGGGACGGGGAGACGGAGGCACTGCCGCACCAGTCGGCCGGGCCGCGCGACCGCTACCTCGTGGGTCTGCTCGGACCGCGCCCCGACAGCGGTGAGAAGACGAGTCAGATCGCCCGCACCGCCGCGCAGGTCGCCGACGTCGAGCCGGGAAGCGACGACGGCCAGGAAGAGGGCGGGCCCGCCGAGCGGCTCACTCCGCAGGCCGCCGGGCGGATCTGGGCGTCCTCGATGGGTCTTTCGTTCGTGGTTCCCGCGTCGATCGGCGTGCTCAGCGTCGTCGCGTCCTGGGGGCGGTACTCGCTCAGCCACGGGCTCACCGATGACGGGCGCACGATGCAGGTCTGGGGGCGCGAGCCCGTAAAGCATCCGTGCGACATCGATGTGACCCGGACCGGCGATCAGAGCCGCGTACTGGAAGGCGATGAGGCGTCGGGCATCTGCCTCGATGTGCAGGTGCGGGAGCGCGCCACCGGGCCCGAGGGTGAGGACCTCCGGGTCGTGGAAGTAGCGCTCGTCAACCGGCTGCGGGAGGACGGAGCCGACCGGCGGGACGCGCAGTGGCTGTTCCAGACCCGCCTCACCGTGACCGCGTTCCCCGATGAGCAGGCTGCCGTCTTCCTGCCCATCGACGATCCGCTGGAACCGGCATCCGGGGGCGGCTCCGAGGACGTGGAGGAGCGGCGGCTCCGGCTGCTCTACCGGGACAGCCTGCGGCATGCCGTCGGGCGCAACGTGGCGGTCCGGGTGGATGTGCGGAAGGGCGAGCGGCGGGCTTACCGGCTCCGCACGGACTGGCTGCCCAAGTACGACGTGGCCGCCACCTCGGCGCCCAACGCCGAGGAACAGCCGTTGCTCACCGGACTCGAACTCGGCATGGACGAGTTGGCGGCCCTGGCCGTACCCGCGCGCCGCAAGGAGCTGATCACCGCTCTCGCCCCGCTCGCCGAGGGCTACAGCACCTGGCTGCGGGAGCAGCGCGACAAGGCACAGGGGCTGCCCGAGGACCTGCGGATCTCCGCCGAGACCGCCATCGACCAGGCCGAAGATGTCTGCCATCGCATCACCTTCGGTATCGATGCGCTCGACGCTGACCCCGTCGCGCTCGAAGCGTTCCGGTTCGCCAACCAGGCGATGGCGCTGCAGCGGCGCAACACCGCGATCGCCGGGCTGCGGTCCGGTCAGGAGGGCGTCTCCTACGAGGAGGCGTACGAGCGCGTACACAAGAAGGGGAAGGAGGGGGCCAGTTGGTATCCCTTCCAGCTTGCCTTCGTGCTCCTCAACCTCGCCTCGCTCACCCACCCCGGCCACCCGCACCGCGGCACCGGACGCGAAGCCCTCGTGGATCTGCTGTTCTTCCCGACCGGTGGCGGTAAGACCGAGGCCTACCTCGGCCTTACCGCGTACACCTTCGCCCTGCGGCGCCTGCAGGGCGTGTGGGGCAGCGGGGCCGAGGCGCGTGACGGCAGTGCGGGTGTCGGCGTACTCATGCGGTACACGCTGCGGCTGCTGACGGCCCAGCAGTTCCAGCGGGCCGCTGCGCTGGTGAGTGCTTGTGAGGTGTTGCGGCGTGCGGAGTTCGCGCAGGACAAGCGGTGGGGCGAGACGCCGTTCCGTATCGGTCTCTGGGTGGGTAACTCGGTGTCGCCCAACTGGTTCTCGGACGCGCAGGAGCAGATCGCAGGCGCCAAGGAGAGCTCAAGTGACAAGCACGCGCGGGTGATTCAGGTACTGAGCTGCCCGTGGTGCGGTGAGGGCCTGACCGCTCACTCAAACATGGACTACAACGAGGACCGGCGCCGCGTCCTGCTGTACTGCCCGCGCGGCGAGGGCGAGAACCGCTGCCCCTTCTCACGGCTCGGCTCACGTGACGCCGAAGGGTTCAGCGAGGGCATTCCCGTGATCACCGTGGACGAGGAGATCTACCGCCTCGCCCCCGCGATGGTGATCGCCACCGTGGACAAGCTGGCCCAGCTCCCGTGGAACGGATACGCGGGACTGCTCTTCGGGCGGGTCACGGACTGGTGCCCGCGGCACGGCTATCGTCATGCCGACCTGGACGAGCGCACCGGCTGCCGCAGCCGGCACACCAAGAAGGGCAAGCTCCCGGCGGTGACCGCGCGGCCCGTCACGCGGCTGCGGCCCCCGGACCTGATCATTCAGGATGAGCTGCACCTGATCTCCGGCGCTCTGGGCACCACGGTCGGGCTATTCGAAGCCGCCGTGGATCAGCTGTGCAGCTGGGCTTACACGGACGGGGACGGCAGCCGCCACGAGGTGGGGCCGAAGATCGTCGCCTCCACGGCGACCACGAAGCGCGCCGCCGAGCAGGTGCGCGGGGTCTTCGCCCGGAACGTCGCGGTGTTCCCACCGCAGGTACTGGACGTCGGTGACACCTTCTTCTCCCAGCAGGTCGAGCTGAGCCGTGCCCAGCCCGGCCGCCGCTACCTCGGCGTGTGCGCCCACGGCATGCGGCTCAAGGCGGCCGAGATCCGGGTCTCGGAGATTCTGTTGCTCGGTGCGCAGCAGCTCTTCGACGACCACGGACTTCCGGCCGATCCGTACATGACGCTGGTCGGGTACTTCAACGCCACCCGTGAACTCGCCGGTATGCGCCGCTACATGGACGACGACATCGCCACGCGGGTGCGCATCAACGGCCACCGCAAGGGGCACGAGACGATCTCCGATCGCATCGTGACCAAGTCGGGGATGCTCACTGTCCAGGAACTGACCTCGCGCATCTCGTCCTCGGACATCGGCGCCACGCTGAAGCGCCTGGAGACTTCCTTCGACCCCGAGAGGGACACCTCGGAGCGGCGCAGGGCGCTGTTCGCGGAGTACGCGGCGGCGCGTCGCGACAAGCGTGAGCCGCGGGTGCGGCTGACGCGCACGGAGAAGCAGGCCGTGGATGTCGTTCTCGCCACCTCCATGCTCCAAGTCGGTGTGGACGTATCCCGGTTCGGTCTGATGCTCGTCGTCGGGCAGCCCAAGAACACCGCCGAATACATTCAGGCGTCGTCGCGTGTCGGCCGTGATGCCAAGCGGCCCGGCCTGGTCGTCACCCTCTACAACTGGTCCCGCCCCCGCGACCTGGCGCACTTCGAGGACTTCGAGCACTACCACGCCACGTTCTACCGCCAGGTCGAATCCCTGTCCGTGACCCCGTTCACCCGCCGTGCGCTCGACCGGGGCACCGCTCCGACGTACATCGCGGCGCTTCGCCAGGCCACGTACGAATACTCACGCAATACCGACGCCCACGATGTGGACCTGCACGGGCCCATCGCCGCGAGCGTCGAGCAGCGGCTCCTGGAGCGGGCGGACCGGGTCGGCGGTGAGCGCGCCCAGCGGTATCTGACCGAGCGCATCACTGCGCTCAAGGATTCTTGGGCCGAGCGGCGTGAAGGCGGTGGCGTGCTCGCCTACCGCAAGGAGAAGAAGAAGGACACCCTGATCACTGCCCTGCTGCGCCGGGCCGACGGCTCGCACTGGGACGAACGCACCGTCCCCATGTCGATGCGCGAGACCGAGAACGAACTCAACCTCCTGCTGCCCGGCGGAGGGAACTTCGTGGACCAGTCCACGAACGGCGGGCCCGGCTGGCGCTTCACGCCCGTCGGCGACGAAGACACCGACGGCATGGACACACCGGTCGACTCCGACGAGTACGGGGATGCCGCAACCGGCACGGCCGGAAAGGGACGATGATGAGCAACTACTACCGGCGGGTGGGCGCGGCACGACCCAGCCACCTGATGTACACGGCGGGCATCGGCTCCCTGATCGACCTGCCCAATTTCTCCGTACTGGTCAAGGGACTTGAGTCCTGGAGCCACGCAGGTCTTACCGACTATGTCATCGACGAGCCCCGGCTGCGTACGGCCGTCAACCGCTCCCTGCAGCTCTTCGGTGACGCACAGATCAACGAACTGCGGTCCGCTCCCTGGATGGAGGGCGCGGACAACTCCCCCAAGGACTTGGCTGCGCAGGGCGTGGGCGTGCCCGTGACACCCTTTCCGCAGTGGCTGCGGTGCACGGCGTGCAATCTGCTCGCTCCCGTCGACGCCTCGGCTTTCGCCCTCGTCAACAACAACCCGCGTACCCCGCACGAGGCCAAGTTCGTCCACGACTGCAAGCCAGGCAAGCCGTTGGCCGTCGCGGCCCGCTTCACCCTCGTCTGCACCGACGGACACCTCGATGAATTCCCGTACACGCCGTTCGTCCACCACGGCAGCGAATGTACGAAGATGCCAAGGCCGCTGCTGCGCATGAAGGATCACGGCGGCAACCAGGCGGCCAATGTGACGCTGGAATGCGTCGCTTGCGGAGAGAAGCGCAACATCCGCGATGCGATGGGAGACAAGGGGCGGCGCAATCTGCCCGCGTGCCGCGGACGCCATCCGCACCTCGGCTCGTACGAGGCGGAGGGCTGCGATCGTGAAGCGACCCTGATGGTCGCCGGCGCGTCGAACCAGTGGTTCCCCATGACGCTGAGCGCGCTCGCACTCCCGGCGGGCCGCAACGCCAACCTCGCCGAACTCGTCGAGGAACGCTGGGTCGAGCTGCAGAACGTCACATCACGCGTGGTCTTCGACGCGTTCGCGGGCACGCCTGCGTACGCCTACCTCAAGGAGTACGACGCCGAAGCGCTCATCGCTGCGGTCGCCACCCACAAGAGCCGTCTTGAGGGCAACACCCCCGAGGCCTCGGAGGCGGCCCCGGCCGATCTCCTCAGCCCGGAATGGACCGTGCTGTCCTCGTCACCCATGCCTGACCCCACGGACGACTTCACGCTGGAAGACGTCCCGGTTCCCGACGCCCTCACCGGTCTCTTCGCCGACGTACGTCAGGTGCAGCGGCTCCGTGAGGCCCGCGCGCTGATCGGATTCACCCGGCTCGACGCGCCGGACCCGGAGGCGCCGGAGATCGCCACTCCGGTCCGCCTCTCCCGTACCTCTCAGAACTGGGTGCCTGCCAGCGAGGTCCGGGGCGAAGGGATCTTCCTGCGGGTGCGGGACGACCTCATGGCGGGGTGGGAGGAGCGCATGCAGAAGTCGTCCGCGATGCAGGCGCACCGCGATGCCTTCGCACGCTTCCGCACCAACCGGAAATCGGACCGGCTCACCGGGCCCTTCGACCCGATGCGGGGCTGGCCCGGGGAGCGGTACATCGCCCTGCACTCGCTCTCCCACCTCCTGATCCGCACCATCTCCCTTGAGTGCGGCTACAGTTCGGCGAGCCTCGGCGAGCGCATCTACGCGGGCGACGAGGAGAACCCCACCACCGGCATCCTGATCTACACGGCCGTACCCGATTCGGAGGGCACGCTCGGCGGCCTCGTCTCGCTCGCCGAGGACCCGCACTTCGAACGCATCGTGCGCAGGGCGCTGCGGGACGCGGCACGCTGCTCCTCCGACCCGCTGTGTGCCGAGCGGCTGCCGCGCGATCCGGCGGACTATCTGCACGGCGCTGCTTGCCATGTCTGCCTCTTCGTCTCCGAGACGACGTGCGAGCGCGGCAACCGCTTCCTCGACCGCCGCTTCCTCGTGCCGCTGGGCGACGAGACGGACCAGGTCCTGACGCCGGTTGGTCTGCAGCCGTGAGCCGTGCGGAGTTCGAGGCCGCGGCGGAGGCCGTCGTCGCGGCCCTCGGGGCTTCGCGTACGAAGGACTTGGTGGGGGTGCTCGCCCGGGGGCGGAGCGTGGAGCATGCGCTCCTTGCCGTGCAGGACCCGGGTGCGAGCGAGGCGATCCGCGCGCTGTACGAGGCGTTACGTCGGCACGGCATCGCGCACACCGAAGCTGCCGCGTACTTGCGGGGGTTCATCGCCGGACAGCACCGGCAGCGGGACGAGATCGAGGTCAGTACGGTCTGGAGCGGGCCCGGCACGCCTCAGGTACCCGTGCGCGCCACCGCCAGAGTGCTCGCCGAAGTCGTCGGCCGGGCGGAGCGGGAGCTGCTGGCCATGACGTACGCCGCACGCCCGTATGAACCGCTGTCCTCGGCCCTGCGAGCGGCGGTCGCGCGGGGCGTCGACGTCCATGTCGTGGTCGAGACCAAGGCCGGAGCCGGCGGACTCCTCAGCGGGCCCGAGCCCGCGGACGCCTTCAGGGACATTGCAGGCGTGCGGCTATGGCACTGGGCACCCGAGGCTCGCGAGGCGCCCGGGGCCCGCAAGCACCAACGTGGGCGGCAGCACGCCAAGTTGGCGGTCGCGGACCGGCGTGTGCTGTTCCTTGGCAGTGCGAACCTCACGGAGCCGGGCGTTCGCAGGAACCTGGAAGCCGGAGTGCTGGTCACGGGCGGCTCCGCTCCGCAGCGAGCGGCCGAGCACATCAGGGAACTCCAGCGGCGGGGTGTGCTGCGGCCGCTCACGGCCTGAGGCGCCGGCGCTTCCGTCCGGCGCCCGACCTCAGGCGGCCACGCCGCTCAGCGCGTGCCGACCGCGTCCTACATCGGTCGGCGGGCTTCCGCCAGCGCGACGACGTGAACGAACCACTCCAGGACCGCGCACAGTTCCTCGCTGTGGCCGGCGAACACCTCCAGGGGAAACGAAGGGCGCAAGTCCAGCTTCGCCTCCGCCAGTTCGATGCCGTCGATGCCATTCAACCGGGACATCAGCTCGCGACGCAGCGGCTCGTCGTCGAACGGCCGCCGCCGCTTCAGATGCTGGAAGACGACTTCGACCGTGCCCGTCACCGGGTAGATGGCGATCGGCCACAGGGTGTGCGAATCGAGAGAGGTTCCGGCCTCCAGGTTCGGGGAGCAACTCGTCTCGCTCGCCTTGCCATAGGCGCGGTAGCCGCCCTGTCGCTCCCAGAAGCGCAGCGCGCTCAGCACACCGTCCGCCGCTTCCGGCGTTTGGTTCTCGCGCAGGAGCACTTCGAACCTGGCCGCAACGGCCTGCTGCTCGTCGTCCGCTGCACGGGCCGGTGCGGCATCCTCCGCGACTTCCTTACCCAGGAGGGTCCCGAGATCCCCAGTGGTCAGCCGATGCGAGCGGCGGGCCCGGCCCGCTCCGTCGAAGGGAACTCCCTCAGCTTCCAGGAGGTCTTTCGGGTCGCCGGAATGCTGGTCGTCGGTCCAGCGGAAACCCGCCGAGATCCGGCCGTCGGCCGTCAGGACCCGGTAGGCGCCGTGCAGTCCCGGCTTGGATCCCACATGATTGCCCACCGCGACGGCATGCGTGCCGACGAGCGCCGCGAGGTCGCCGTACGTGGTCCAGGTCCCTGCGGGCATCGCGAGGAGCGCCTCGCGCAGCTCCTTCCAGCCCGCCCACTCGTCGTCCGCATGGACCACGCCCTCAATGGGGCCCGGCCACAACTGCACGGCGCGTTCGGCCAGTTCATCGGCTCGGGAGTGAATTTCAGCCCGTCCCCAGCGCTCCTTGGCCGCGATGTACTGGTTCATCCTCAGGGCGCTGGAATCGAGGATCTCCTGCTTGCGGCGGAAGGGGTGATTCGAAAGCCGTGCGTTGTCGCCGGAGAGCGTGAGATTGCCCAGCGTGTGGACGATCAACGCATGCAGCTCGTCCGGGCTCTCGTCGTCCTCGGTCTCCTCGGCCAGCAGGTCGAACCACTGCTGCGCGGGGCGCTGCGGGAGCACATGCTCCACAGTGAGTCTCGCCTTGGCGTAGTCGACCGGCTCGCTCGCGCTGTAACTCTCCTCCAGCCTCCGCAGCACTTGGAAGCGCTGGTTGCTCCGGCCCGCCTTGTAGAAGGGCCGGGTTCGGATCGCCTCACGGACCGCGTCATCGCTGGGCCAGGACCGCGCCCCGGTCCTGTTCCTCGACAGGAACCGGCGTACGGCTTGTGCGGGCGAGCCGTCCTTGTCCAGCTCCTTGGGGAGCTCCATGAACACGCGGTTGCTGCCCGTGGTGGACAGGCCGGCGAACAGCCGCCGCACCATGTAACTCTCGGCGTACGACAGCGCCTCGGTCACTTCGGCGGCGGTGGAACGGCCGCTGTCCACCAGGTCGAGCAGGTGCAGTGCCAACGGGTAGTGGGTCTGGCCGCCCCAACGGGAGAGCCGATCCAGCACTTCTCGCAGCTCAGGATCCGTCTCCCGCGCGGGCTCCAGGATGCGCATGAGACGGTCGGCCCGCTCGGCGAGTGCGGCGATCTCGGCCTGGAGTGCCCCTTCGTCTCCGCTCAGCGGCTCGAGGCGCTTCTTCTGATCGCGGTAGATCTCGCTCTGCTTGGCCCGGCTGTTGCCGGCGACGACGAGATCGAGCCAGACCAGCAGTTCGAGACGGTCCGGGCCGAGCAGTTCCTGCATCGGCAGCCAGAGGTTGCGGTAGACCGACTCACCTCGCGTCGGCAAGTACATGAAGAGGTAGTTGCGCAACAAGTCGCTCTGGCTCAGGCCGACACCGGTGTTGTTGATGGACTCGAAGATCCGGTAGACGTTGTCACCCTCGGCCGCGGTGATCGCGACGATGGACAGGAGGTTACTCAGGACGGCCTCCACCGCGTCGGCCCACGCCTCGCCGCCGGCCGCCTCCCCCTCGGTCAGTGCTCCGAGGAAGAACCGATAGGCCGCGCCGACATTTCCCGAACCACCCGCCTTGGGCAGGGACTCGACGCACGCGGTGAAGGCCTCGCGGTCGGCCTGGGTCGGCAACAGCCGATAGTGGTCGTCACCGTCCTGGTAACCATTGACCAGGAGGAGATCGTGGATGCGGTCGGCCTTCTTCGCTGCGCCGCGCTCCCGGTGGCGGTCCCGCAGCGCGGTGAAGACGAGCATGAGCGTGGTGAGCCGCTGTTGGCCGTCGACAACAAGCCAGCGCTGCATCCCTCCCGCGGCGACCCGTTCCGGGGCCAGTACCACAGAGCCCAGGAAGTGGGCGGCGGGAGGTCGGCCCTCCAGCTGGTCCTCGACCAGTTCCTGGACGTCGTCCCACAGCTGCTGCAGTTCTTCCCGCTGCCAGCTGTAGGTGCGTTGATAGAGAGGCACTTGGAACTGCATCTCACCCTGGACCAACTTGCTGAACGTGATCTCCCGAGCCTGCACGTGCGTCCTCTCCGCCAAGTTGTCCGGGCCGGCGCAACATTCTCTCCCATCCGGGTACGGTGATCAGACATATCGACGGACTGCACGACGGGAGCCCTGATGGCGACGCTGGGAATCCACAAGGACTTCCTGATGGAGTTCGCCAAGTTGGAGAAACCCGTCCAGAAACGCGTCCATGAGGTGTTCGACAAGTTCCGGGAACACCGGCATGCCGGGCTTCATCTCGAAAAGCTCGAGAAGGCCCGGGACCCGCGTATCCGCACCATCCGTATCAATCAGTTCATGCGGGGAGTTGTGCTGGCCCCCGGATCAGGAGACAGCTTCCTGCTTCTCAAGGTCATGCCTCACGACGATGCCATCGCGTGGGCCATCAAGCACCGGGCAACCGTCAACTCGGCCACACAGGGCATCGAGCTGCGCAATGACGTCGCTCTTGAGCGAGCGACCGCTGGCGTTCGGGCCATCGCCTCCGCTGACGCCGAGCGGCTCTTCGCGCACGTCTCCGACAAGGACCTGACCCGGCTCGGCATCGATACCGAACTGCTGCCTCTGGTACGTCATCTCAGCGACGAGTCACACCTCGACGCACTGCACAAGATTCTCCCGGAGCAGCAGTACGACGTCCTGGCTGGTCTCGCTGCCGGCATGGAGCCGGAAGATGTTTGGCGCGAGGTTGTCGTCGTACAGCTGGCACAGGCTTCCTCCAGCGTCTCCCAGCAGGTCACCGTCGTATCGGACGATGACCGGTCCGCGTCGCCCGCCGAGCGTGACGAGCTCTCTGTCGCCATGGCACATTCCCAGGGGAGAATCGCCCTGGTCTCAGGATCCGACGAGCTGATGGAGATGCTTGCGCGGCCCTTCGACACCTGGCGGACCTTCCTTCACCCGAGCCAGCGGAAGATCGCCTACCGGCCGTCGTACAGCGGCCCGGCGCGGGTGGCCGGCGGCCCGGGGACGGGCAAGACCGTGGTGGCCCTGCACCGCGCTCTCCACCTGGCCCGGCATCTGCCGGCCGACGCTCCCGACGGGTCGATCCTGCTCACCACGTACACCCGAGACCTCGCCGGCGACCTCGGACGCAGCCTCGAACTCCTCATCCCAGATGCGAAGTTGCGGGCAAAGATTCAAGTCATCAACGTGGACGCGCTCGCCAACCAGTTCGTCCGAGAGAACCGCAGCACCCCGCTGGCCATGATCACCGGGCAGAAGGAAATCACCGCGCGCTGGGCGCGTATCGCCCGGAAGCTCGGCATCGACTTCACGGATGTCTTCCTCGACCAAGAGTGGCGACACGTCATCCTCGCCCAGGATCTGCGCTCCCCCGAGGCGTATCTCAAGGCATCCCGCAGCGGGCGCGGAACAGCCCTCGGCCCGTTGAAGCGCGCCCAGGTGTGGCGGGCGGTCGAAGCCTTCACCAAGGAACTCCGCCAGGCCGACGAGTGGACCTTCCTCCAGGTGTGCGCGGAGGCCGCGCGTCTCCTCGACCAGCGAAGCGACGCGCCTCCGTACCGCCATGTGGTGATCGACGAGGCACAGGATTTGCACCCGGCGCAGTGGCGGCTGTTGAGAGCGCTGGTCGCACCAGGGCCTGACGACTTGTTCATCGCGGGCGACACCCGTCAGCGGATCTACGGCAACAGGGTGTCGCTGCGCAGCCTCGGCATCTCGGTGGCGGGCCGCTCGACTCGCCTGCGCATCAACTACCGGACCACCCAGGAGATCCTCGCCTGGTCCACTGGCCTGCTCACGGACGAGCGGGTGGACGACATGGAGGGCGGGGACGACGTCCTCACCGGTTATCGATCCACCTTCCACGGCGCACGACCACAGACAAGCGGGGCCGCAGACAAACCCGAGGAGATCGCGGGTGTCGTGACCCAGGTCAGCGAATGGATCAAATCCGATGTCGCCCCGCGCGAAATCGGGATCGCCGTGCGCTTCATCCAACTGGGTAAAGACATCGCACAGGCGCTGGAGGCGGCCGGGCTGCCGACGACGGTTCTGGGCACCTCATCAGGAGCACGGGACGGAGTCCGCATCGGAACAATGCACCGGATGAAGGGACTGGAGTTCCGTTGCATGGCCGTCGCCGGTGTGAGCGATGGCGTCGTCCCCATGCGCAGCGCGGTCACGGCCAAAGAAGTCGATCTTCAGCAGCACGGCGAAGATCTGCTGAGTGAACTGAGCCTCCTCTTCGTTGCTTGCACCCGGGCACGCGAAGCCCTGCGAGTCTCGTGGCACGGCAGCCGGAGCCAGTTCCTTACCTCGATCGCACCCTAAAAGGTTGTCCCGTATGGGGTGGGAGTTACCCCGTGAGAGCTAGTTGTGAAGGCGGGGTTGGCGTCGATCACGACCTGCAGAGTGGTCGAGTAGCGGTAGTTCTTGCTCGACGCGGAGATGCTGCGGTCCGGGGTGGGCACCAGTGTGCCGTCCACGATGTACACGGTGTCCTTGCGGGGCCGCCGGGCCGGTGAGGTCGCCAATAAGGGTGCGAGGTGGTCCAGGGTCCGGTTCCGGTCCGGCGCCGCACCAGCGCCACCAACTGCTCAAACTGCGACTGACTCAATCCGGAGAACGGCTCGATCTACCGGCCCTGTCCGGATGCTCGCCCGGATGGACGCAAGTCCTTCGCCTGGACCGACTATCGCGACCTCATCCAGGTAGCCCACCTCCAGCTCGGCGGTCCGATGTTGCTCGCGTGACTCTGGTCCGTCCCACGCGCACCACCCTGGCCAACCGCGCGTTCACCGACCCTGAGGACCTCATCGCCGCCGTCCGGCGGGGCTTGCGACAGCTCCAGTGCCGCAGCAAGGTCCTGGACGGCTGCCTCACCGCCGCCGGACTCATCCCCGCTTCACCCTGACGACATCACCTATTCCAGGTCAGTAGTGCATTGCCGTCCCCAACACACTTAGACGTCGTCTCATTTGGTGCATCGGCGGTAGCAGATGAGGGTGCTGGCGATGCCGACGAATGCGAGGAAGTGTTCGGCCTTGCGCTCG
>NZ_JBIAQB010000021.1:0-53846 GCF_042888725.1 Streptomyces sp. NPDC002795 | reverse complement strand
CCCGGGCGGGGCGCGGCTTTTGATGCAAGGTCAGCGCCAGAATTCGTTTCCCACCACTCACGCGAGGAATAACGAATTGCGAAGTTGTGGACCCGAGCCACAGAACGGTACCTCAGATATCGGAAAGCTCGAATTCCGGCGTGCGGAGGTACCGGAGCCGAACGGCCCCCCGGGCCGGGCGGCGGAACCGTCCACCGGCACCGGCCACGCTTCCTCGCTTTTGAACGTCACGGTCGGCACCACCCGAGACTCAGAGCCGCTGCTGCCGTCCACGACCCGCACGAGGGCGCGCTGCCGCACGCGAAGCCGCCTCAGCCACGGAGGCCGGCCCCCTCGATCCGGTGGCTGTCGACGGCGACACGCCCGCCGCTGCCAGCTGCTTGCCCCGTACGCGCCGAGGCGTGTCGGCCGGGGTTCGCGTGGTGGTTGAGCTCTAGTGACACATAAGAGCGTTCCACGCCGAAACCGGCTCTGACCTGCGGTGATGCGAAACCGTTTGTTCTAGGTTTCCAGAACAAACGCGTTCTGGGTGTTCTGGAAACCTAGAACAAACGGGCCCCGAATCTGACGGGTCATCAGGTAACTGTGAGCCACGGTTTGTTCTGCCCCTCCAGAACAAGCCGGTTTACCTAGTGCTACCGTGCAGGCTGAAACGTTGATCATCTCTGGAGGACTGTGCTGATGGAACAGCTGCCGATCGTCCGCCCCGGCGAGCGCGTGGTTGCGCGGTCGGACGGCAAGGGCGGCTTGATCCTGGGCGTGGAGAAGATCAAGGGCCGGGAGTTCGCCGCGAGCGCGGAGTGCAGCGGCTACGTCCTGGACGCCCGGCTGCTCATGGACGTGCTCGGCAGCCTCAAGATGCCCGGCTCCTGGTTCCAGGTCTGGTGCAAGCTCGTGGCGCTGCAGAACGCCAACCGCGCCGACGACCAGACCCGGGCTGCCGCTCGCGGCTTCGTGAAGACCAACCAGCGCGACCTCCAGGCCCGGTGCAACCTGTCGGCGGCCTCGGTGAACGAGGCCAGCCAGTTCTTCGCGCACATCGGCTGGATGCGGACCGCCAAGCGCGGTGTCCTCCAGCTGAACCCGTGGCTGACGGTGGCCGGCACCTCGGGCGAGCAGGAGAAGTGGCAGGCGCTCTGGAACAGCGCGGAGGGCCCGTCCTGCCTCATCCCGCACTCCGACTACCCCACCGAGTGGCGCCAGGCGCGCGAGGTGGAGAAGAAGGCCGCGGAGTCCGCCCGCCGCAAGGAGAAGGTCGTGACGCTGCGCCAGAGGCGGCCGGTTCGCAAGGCCAGCGCATGACCTCGCGCGGCATATCCTCGTTACACGTCGACCTGATCGGAAGTGGTGAGGCTCCGTGAGCAGCTCTTACGTCCCCAGCCCTCCCACAGAGGCCCCCGTCACGATTCCCCGTGCCGTGCTGCGCCTCCTGGCCCTGGTCGACGTCTCCACCGCCGGCCGCCGCGTCCTGGATGAGCTGCTGTACCTCAGCGACCCGGAGAACGGCACCGCCTCGATCAGCCAGAACGAGATGGCGCGCGAGCTGGGCGCGAGCAAGCCGACGGTGAACCGCGGCTTCAAGGAGCTCCGCGAGTGCGGACTCGCCTGGAGCCTGGAAGACGGGCTCTACCAGCTCCACCCGCTGCTGACCGGCGGCAAGGTGTCCTCCCCCGTCATGAAGGTCCCGGAGATCAAGGCCGCCGAACCCGGCCGCTTCACCGAGCAGCGACGGGCCAGGTTCGCCGCCCAGATGGCCAACCTAGCCGCCACCGGCTGAACCGTCCCACCGAAGGTCCCAGGCGCCGCACCAGGAGTGCGGCGCCTTCTTCATGCCCTGCTCGGTAGCACTAGCTAAACCGCCTTGTTCTGGAGCAGCAGAACAAACGCGAGCCACTACGCGTCCGCGCCGCACGTCCCGCGCAGCAGGTGGGCGGTAGCACCAGGTGAACCGGCTTGTTCTGGAGCAGCAGAACAACCGCCGGCGGCCGGGCCGGACCGCTGCGCTGGTTGCTGCACCTGGTGAGGCCCGCCTTGCTACCCGTGCAGCACCCGTGTGCCATCTGGGTCGGGCGAGTGCTGCACCGCGAGCAGGGCGGCCGGGGCAGCGCCCGGTCTTGCACCCCTGTGCTGCCCTTGCACCCTTCACCACCAGGAGCAGCAGCTCGTGCAGCAGGGTGGGCAGCAAGCAGAAGGGTGCAAGGGTCTGGGTGATGCCGGAGGTCCACAGCGGGGCCCCGCGCCGGGAGGCTGGCGGGCCGCCCAAGCGGGCCGGGCCGGGCCGTCTGTTGCACCCCAATGTAGGTAAGTAGTTGTAGTACCTACGTGCGGGTTGAACTCTCCCCCCTCTGAGAGCAGAGCTCGCGGCCGGGAGACGAGATCACCGGCGCAGGAGGCGAACTGCGGAGACACCCGACGCCGCGAAGCGCTGTGCGCCGCTGTGAGAGCCCGAGAGGCCCGTGATCGTTGTCCGGGAGCCCGGAACCGCTTAGAGCGGCGCAGGAGGCCGCACAGCGCCGGGAAGGATCATGTGGGCCGTGGTGCTACGGGCACGCTGGTGAGCTCCGCCCGACCGTGCGAATGCTGCGCACCCATCAGAACCACCGACCGAACATCCGCGTCAGCGAGGCCGTGCGCAGCCTCTACCACCGGTATCTCGCCTACGGCGGGTGAGAAGAACGCGCTCGTCATCTGGTCAGTCAGTCCTAGGTATTCCTCTTACGCGAGCGATCCCTCACCAACCGGCGGACCCGATCCCTCACCAAACGACGAAGACGTCGGTCCGCTGTGGACCGTCCTCGTGGTCGTCGCCGGCCTCTTTGGCTCCGGCGAGCAGCAGCCGGTCGGCTTGGTCCAGGACGTCGCGGGTTAGACCTCGATGAAGGCGACCACGACGACGGTCTTCAACGCCGTCACCCAGTACACGAGGCGGACCCGTTCGACGTCGTCGACGTACTGGCGCAGCCGCGGGCCGGTGCTGTCGCCGGGGAGGAGTTCGCCGGCGTCGGGGTCGACGGAGATGACGACCAGGGCGCGGTCCAGGGCGTGCAGCTCGGCTTCGCTGGTGATGGCGTCCAGCTGCTTGGCGGCGGAGTCGGAGAACGCGACCTGGGCGCGGCGGGGGCCGTGGGGTGCGGGCATCAGGCGACGGCCGGGCGCTGGGAGGCGAGCCGGGCGAGGTGGGCCTCGCGCAGCTCCTCCCACGGCGTGCAGTCCTCCACCGAGGGCAGCCCGTTGGCGGCGATGTCCTCCAGGACGGCGGCGAGCTGGTCGGCGCTCTCGCGGGTCCGGGCCGCGTACGCGCGGAGCCCGTCGGCGGCCGCGGGCTCCAGCTGCTGCCGGACGGTGGTGTCGGCGGGGGCCGGCTGTTCGCTCATCGAGGGCCTCCAGGGCGCGAATGGGCGTGTGCCACCACGGTATCGGGCGGGCGCAGGCCCTGGGGACCACTCCGCAGCACCCGGCTGGGAGCGGGTCGGCCGCCCGTCCGCTCCCCTCACTGGCCCGCCTCGGGCCGATCCCGGCGGTTACTTTCCGTACTCGCTCCCGGCGAGGGTGTCACGCTGCTGGTGGTGGAGCCGAAACCGGGGGTCGGCCCCGTGATTGCTGGCCCGATCGGCAGCGTGACACCTCAGCGTGACAGCCGGACCGAGGGAGCGTGACACCCGAGCGTGACAGCCCGTTAGTCACCTTCTGTGATCAGCGGGCGGGGTGAGCGCGGGTGAGGAACGCGGCGAGCGCACCGGCGGCTTCCGGCTCGCTGGTGGCGAGGCGGGCCGCGAACACCAGCTGGTCCATGTCGGCGTTGGGGACGAGGCGGGCGAGTTCGGCGAGCAGCGCGGCGTGCGCGAGGACCGGCGCGGTGAGAAGGCCGGCGGCTTCCTCGCGGGCGGCCGGGTCGCGGTAGTGCCCGCGATGCGCGGCCAGGGCGCGCGCGAGCCAGCCGTCGACGTCGGCCTGGACGTACCCGCCGGCTCGCCGGGTCAGCTCCTCGCGTACGGCTTCGTCGCCGGTGCGGGGCTCGGTCTGCTCCAGGGTGCCGAGCTCGCGCAGCGCCTGGAGCTCGTCGGCGCGGGCCGCGATCCGCTGGGCTTCGCGCAGGTCGGCTTCCCGGGCAGCGGCGGCCGCGGCGTCGGCGGCGAGCTCGGCCTGGACGACGTCGTCGGTGTCCGGGTCATAGACCGTGCCCGGCGCGGCCGCGGCGAGCAGCTGGTGCAGGCGTTCCCACTCCGCGAGCTCCGCCGGGCCGCGAAGGTCGTCGGCCAGGTCCTCGTGCCGGGACGCCTGCCGGGCGTCGAAGCGTGCGTCCTCGAGGGCCGCCGCGATGGCGCCGGCGTCCATGCCATTGGCCCGGCGCCGTACGACGCGGCGGCCGATCCGGGCCGGGTCGACCGGCTCACGGGGCGCGGCGACGCGCGGGGCGAGCGGTCGGCGGGTGCTCTCGCCGGGCGGCCAGAACCGGGTCATGTTCGGTCTCGCATTCATCGTGCGGATTCGGTGCGGGCCGCCGCCAGAGCGCTGTACGGCGGCCCGCAGATCTGGTTTATAGCAGGCTCAGAATTTGGGCGGGTCAGAACCGGAAAGAAATTGATGACACTGACGTGAAGTCCGCGCGGAGTCCATCGGCCCGTGTGCCCCATTCCGTGAAATACGACTCCGTGATGGCCTCCGCGACGATCGGATGTAGATCCTCCTCCGTCGCACCAGCTTCCTGGAGCTCCAGGATCTGCTTCACGTAGGTGGGCGAGATGTCCGTGGTGATCTGGCGCTCGCGGCCATCGTCCGAGCTGCCCGTGCAGGTGAATCCGAAGTACGCCGTCACCTCCACCATCATCCCTCTGGAGGTGGACGCCTGTGCGCGTGCTTGCGCTCTGACCTGCGGTTGCCACTCGGATTCGGTCTCCTCCACCAGGGCGGCCTGGAGGCGCTTCTGCGGCTTCGTCAGCTTCCCGGCGAGGTAGCGCTCCACCGTCCGGCGTGAGGTGCCCAGGCGCTTCGCCACGGCTGCGGTGGACCCGCCCTCGCGCGTGCGGAGGAATTTCATACGTGCCTTTGCCGATTTCGGGGCGGGCCGGGTGAAGAGCTTCCGCTCCGCCCGTACGAGGGCCTCCAGGACCTTGCCGCGGCGCGGGGCCGGCTGCTGTTGCTCGTGATCGCTCATACCTCCAGGGACCACGGTTCACCTGTGGACAGAGGTCCGGTCGCCGCGCCGTACGCGAGCGAGCCCGGACCAACCGGTCCGGGCTCGCGGGCTGTTCGGGGCGGGCTGCTACAGGTCGAACTCGAGGTGTTCGACGTCGGTGAACCGGACCTCATCCAGGCTTCCGGCGCGGCGGCCGCCGTCCTGGAAGTAGACCTCCTTGAGGGCTTCGGCCGCGATCTCCTGGAGCTGGGTGTCGCTGGCGCCGGCTGCCTGGGCGTCGAAGAGGCGGGCGGCGTAGATGGGCGGCAGGGCGACGGTCAGGTGCCGGATGCGGTCCTGGTCGGTGGAGCCGATCGGCGCGGTGTAGCCCATGCGGGCGCGGGCGTCGATGACGATGCCGCCGGTCGTCGCCGCCTTCTCGCGGGCCTTGGCCCGGATCTGTGGCTGCCACCGCTTGGTCACCTCGCGCTCCAGGCGCGCGGCGAGGTCGGCGCGCGGCTTCTTGGCCTTGCCCGCCACGTACCGCTCCACCTGCCGCTGGGACATGCCCAGCAGGTCGGCGACGGCCTTCGTGCCACCGAGCTGCTTGACCATGTACCGCATCTGCGGGCCCGCGGACTTGGGTGCCGGGCGGGTGAACGCCTTCTGCACCGCCTTGTCCAGGCCGTCCCCGAACATGCTCATCGCCTGCCTACTCCCCTACTCGCCGTTGTCGGCGTCGGTGACGGTGCCGTCCTTGATGGACCGGGCCAGGTTGAGCTCCGGGGCGTTGAACCGCTCGCGGACTTCCTCGCCCCACAGCGTGGTCTGGGTGCCCTCGTGCTTGACCAGGCCCGGGTTGATGCCGAGCTTGAAGCCGCCGGGCAGCGGCTTGCCCTCCCGGTAGGGCAGGAAGTCCAGCGGCGACGGTCCGGAGGCGGCGTAGACGACGCAGTCGGACAGGATCGCGATCGGGTACTGCCCGGTGAACGCCGCGTGCTTCACGATCTTGCGGTGGAGGTTGATCCGGGTGCGGGAGATGACCGCCGCCCGGATGTCGGGGCGCCACGTCGGGCGCTCCAGGGCACGCCACCGCTCGCCCGGCCGCCAGCCCTCACCACGCGGGCGTTCGCGCAGCTTGCCCAGGCCGCCCTTGACCGTCGCCTTGATCGCCGAGACGACGATCGTCAGCTCCGGGTCGCGCTCCTTGTAGCCGTCCATCGCCGCGAGGAAGTCCTCCGGCGACAGGTCGGCGTCGACGCCGAGGTCGGCCATCGTGGCGAGGTAGGCGTCGCGCAGCCGCGCGTACCAGCCGTCCAGGTAGCGGCCGTTCTCGTACCGGACCCACGCCTCGATCGGCGCGACGTCGTAGCCGAGCTCCTGGGCGTAGGCGACGGTGGGCGTCGCGTACCAGGCCGGGCCCGTGGGGCGGTCGCCCTTCGGCGTGAACGGCGAGGGGAGCAGCGAGCCGTCCAGCTCCACCCACTCCTTGCCGACCTTCACCTTCGACAGGTCGACGTGGGACAGGTCGACCAGCCACGAGCCGGGCAGCTTCGGGTCGAACACCGGGTTCTTGACGTGTGTCGGTTCACCGAGGCCGACGTTCAGCCCGTTCGCACCGGCGGCGAAGGCCATGTTCACGTCCAGGCCGACCAGGTAGCGCAGGGTGCACTCGGCATCGGTCATCGGCCGCGCCCAGTCGTACGCCTCCTCAAACAGCTTGTCCGCCGGTCCCCGGACGGTGAAGCGCGGCAGGTCCTTGAGCAGCGGGTGCCCGTCGGGGGCCTCGCACGGCGCGCAGTCCACCGGGTCCTTACCCAGCGACCCGGGCGTCTTGGTCTCGGCCTGCCGCAGGGCGCCGGTCTCCTCATCGCGCACGGCGTGGGTCGGCGGGTGCAGCGCCGTCATCAGCTCCAGGCCGGTGACGGCGGTGGAGCCGCGCGGCGTCATCACCCGGGACGCGTAGACGCCCAGGACGCGGGCGAGCTCCGCCGGCGGAAGCTGCGCGGCGTCGCCCCAGAACCGGGCGTCCAGCGCGTTCCACGACGGGATGCACAGCTGCACGCACTGGCGGTCCGATCCCTTGGCGGGGCGGTAGATCCGCGCCCACGGCCCGAACCCGCGCTTGGTGAGCTTCCAGTCGGCGCGCACCAGCTGCTTGACGACCTTGTGGCCCTCCGGGATCCGCCCGGCGTCCTTCTCCTCCGCCGTGAGCGAGACGGGCAGGCCGTAGCGCTCGCACGCGGCCTCGGTGAGCACGATCAGCGGGTCGGCCGGCCTCCCCGGGCCCGACAGCTTCGGCTGACCGAGCTTCGCCTCCTTGAGCGTCCAGTCGACCAGGGACGGCAGGGACTTGGCGGGCACGTCCAGGACCAGGCCGCCGGTGCAGTACGCCAGCACCTTCCCGTCCTCGACGTCGACGACGGCCAACGGGCCGTTCTCGAACCGCGGGTCGGTGCCGCCCGCCGGGGTTCCGGCCGGGGCCGCCTTCTTCGTACCCGGACGGCGCGACGTCGACGACGTCGGCCTGGTGGTGCTCGCCGGACGCGGCGCAGCCGCCGGAGCAGCGGCGACGGGAGCCGGGGCAGGGGCCTGGGTGTTCTCGGTTGCAGTCATGACCGCAGCCTCGGGGGCAGGACCTGTGGACAGAGTCGGCACTTCCGCCGGGGCGGGGGCGCCGGTGAACGTGGCGGGCACCGGGGCCGGGTAGAGCTCCGCGAGCTGCTTGAGCAGTCGCGCGTACGCCTCACGCTCCGGGCCGCGCGGCTCGGTCGGCTTCTTCGTCGACTCCCAGGCGGACACCGTGGCCCGGCGCACCCCGAGGGCGCCGGCGACATCGTCCAGCGTCAGGCCGTGCGCGACCCGCAGCCGCTTGCGCTCCTCCGCCGACGGCAGAGCAGAGCGGGACGCGACCAGCGCGTCGACCGCATCGAACATCTCGGACATGGAACACCTCCTGATCCACACTCTACCCCATGAACCGTAAGGATCGCGCACTTTCACCGTACGAATACCGTACGTTGTGCGTTCGGAGGGTGGAAACGACGCGCGGCGCCCCTGCTGAGCAAGGGCGCCGCGGTCAGGTTGGAAGGCTGGTCAGTCCGACTGGAAGAGGTCGTACCGCGCCGACGTGGTCGTCCACCTCCCGTTGGGGGAGGGAAGGTTCGTGACGGGCCGGACGTACGCGTCGTAGACGAGGAACGCGATGACCGGGGAGCCGACGCGGCTGTGGGACGACGGCCCCTCCTTCGCCCGTAGCCTCCAGTTCCCGCCCGGCAGTACGCCGCGGACCTGTGGCTGGTTGTATCGCTCCACCCGAAGGAAGCCCGGCCGGTCCTTGGCGACCACGAGGCGGCCTTCCGCCTGGTCCAGGATGAGGGCCCTGCCGTCCGCGTCCCAGGACTCGACCAGCACCTCCAGTTCGTCGTCCTCGCCCTCAGCTGCGTCGGTGTCGGTGAAGTACGCGTAGTAGCGGGCCGGTTGAGTGTCCATTCGACGATGGTGACCCTTGACCCACAGAGCAGGGAGGAGATCCAGTCAATTCCGTTCACGCCGACTCCTGGAGCCGAGCCGGCCGCGGCAGCACGGCCGAGGTCCCGGCCTCTCTCGCCGCGCGCTCCGCTCGTGCCCGACGCAGAGCCGCAGCGTGGGAGACGTCGGCCTGGTGACGTCGCTGGGCACGAGCCGCCGCGATCGGGGCCGGCGCATCGTCCGGAACGACGTCGATCTCGGGGAACGCCCTACGGGACAGCTCGCGCATCGCCCGGTTCTGCCGCTCCACCGCCTCCGCGATCCCCGGGTCGACCCGGGACGGTGCGGCAACCTCCTGGTGCGCGGCGAGGGCGCGGCGGTAGCCCTCGCACGCGGTCTCCCTGGTCTTCGCCGGACCGGTGGGCGCGGCCGGGGCCGGATCTGCCGGGGCGACGTCGGCCGGACCGGGCGCGGGCACAGCACCGGGCGGCAGGATGCGCAGGGAGCTCACGACGGTGCGGCCCGCTGCCTTGTTGGCGGCCGCGATGACGCGGGTCTGCTCCAGCCGGGCCTTCGTCGCCCAGGCCGACGACTCCGGGCACACGGTGAGCCGGCCGGAGTCCGGGTCGTACGACACGGCGGCGACATGCCCGGCGAGCTCCGGGGCGATGGCCGCCCACCGCTCCCGCAGGGAAGCGCCGGCGGCCGGGAGCTCCCACGCCCGCTCGGTGACCAGCGCACCGATCGCCGCGCCCAGGCCCAACGGCTCGCGCCCGTCGCGCCGCACCGCCGCGCGGGTCTGCGGCTTCTTCTTCGCCTTTTGGCCGGCGCCGTTCTTCCGGGCCTGCTCCGTCGCGGCCCGCAGCGCGAC
Source organism: Streptomyces sp. NPDC002795 (assembly GCF_042888725.1). Taxonomy (NCBI): domain Bacteria; kingdom Bacillati; phylum Actinomycetota; class Actinomycetes; order Kitasatosporales; family Streptomycetaceae; genus Streptomyces; species Streptomyces sp. NPDC002795. The sequence continues at coordinate 44,388 of NZ_JBIAQB010000021.1, read as the reverse complement.
CCGGGCCAGGTCGACCCCGGACACCTCGTCCTCGCTCATGCCTGCCCCCAGGTCGCGTAGCCGAGGTCCAGGTGCCCGAGCCGGGAGTGGTGCTGCGCCTGGTCGACCACCTGGTTGCTGAACAGACGCCGGGCCGACGGCTCGCCGTACTGGTCGATGTGGTCGAGGACGACGCTGTGGTCCTTCAACCCCCGCACCCGCCAGGCCCGGACCTGCTCACGGGTCAGATCCTCGAGGACGAGCTCCTGCTCCTGGTCGTCGCCGTCGACCGGGTCCGGTGCGGCAAGCGGACGCGGCGCGGGCAGCACGACCGGCGCCATCGGCGCGGCCGGGACGTCGACGGCCGGCTGCGCGGCCGCGGCTTCGGCACGGGCCTGAGCTGCGGCGGCCTGCTGCTCGCGGACCTGTGCCCACCGGTGCTCGCGGATCCACGCCTGGGCGGTGACGTCCTGGTGCAGCTGCTGCGCGGTCGCCGTACGGCGCTCGGTCTCGGAGGCGTGCGGCATCGCGGCGTCGACGGCGGCCGCGACCGCACGGCGCTGGTCGCGGCGGTCGGCCTGCTTCTCCTCGCAGCGAGGGCAGTCCTGCCCGGAGTCGAGCAGCACCCGGTCGTCACACCGGACGTCGCCGCATCGCTGACGCTGGGGCAGGGCCAGGCCGATCAGCCAGCCCACCGGGTCCTTGATCGGCCCGGCCAGCCGCATCTGGTCCTCCAGGCGCCGGGCGACCCGGTCGGCCAGGATCTGCGGCGCGTCCGTACGGCCGGCGAACCCGACCACCCGGGCCAGCTCGCCACGGGCTGCGGCCTCCACCAGCTTCCGGGCGGCCGGACGCTCCAGGCGCGCCCACACCAGGTCGACCGGAGCCAGGACGGCCCGCAGATCTTCCGGCGGCAGAGGCACCCTCCCCCGCTGCTGCCTGTCCTGGCCCGCACCGTCCACGACCCGCACCGGAGCACCGGCCACCGGCCCGGCGCCGCCCTTCACGCCTTCGACGACCGGGGACTTCTCCTGCTGTTCCCCGCGGAGCGGGCCGCCGTCCTCGCGCACGCACGCGCGGTCCGGCAGACCGTGGTTCCCACCACGGCCTTCGCCGGAAAAGCCACCAGAGAGCGTGAGAGAACCACCAGGAGTAACCCCAGAAGCGTGGAGAGCGTGGTGCTGTGCAGTAGCGGCGAGGTCTGCCGATCCAGCCATCCCGGCCTGCCCAGCACCCTCGATCCCAGTAACCACAAGGGCCCCGGGCGTCTCGCCGGACTCAAGATCTCCGGATGCAGTACCGGCGAGGTCTGAAAACACGGCGTCCGCGACCCGGCGGGCCTCCCGTACGGCCACACCGTGGGCCTTGGCGACCGGCACCAGGCGCACCCGCGACTGCGCGTTCAGGCCCGAGCCGGTCTCCTTGCGCACCACGTCCGCGACGCCGTGCTCCTGGAGGCGCTTGAGCACCTTCGCCCCGGCCGCCGCCGTGCAGCCCAGCAGCCGCGCGACTGTCGCCGCCGGACGGCCCCGGTCGGTGTCGACCGACCCGGGGCACAGCTGCAGCCAGCCCGCCGACCCCGTCGTCAGCACCATCAGCAGCAGCCCGAGCCGGTCCGTCGCAGCCCCCCGGCCCGTACGACCGGCGAGCAGCCCGGCCGGGATCACCGGCTTGTCCTTCGGCGCCCACCCCGGGCCGAACAGCACCTCGATCAGGCTCAGCAGCACCGCCAGTTCCGAGCGGGACAGTGCCAGGGCGTGCCGCCGGTCGCCGGCCTGCTGCGCCCGGTACATCGGGATCACCCAGCACTCCAGGCCCGTCGCCCACCCGATGCTGTTGGTCGCGACGTTCGAGCCGAGGAACCCGGCACCGCGCAGCTCGGGCAGCACGGTGTGCGCGACCGTCGACTGGGAGACCCCCAGCCACCGCCCGAGCTCCTCCGCCCAGATCGACGTCTCGAAGTCCTTGCGCGCATCCGCCTTCGCGGTCAGCACGACCGACGCCAGCCGCGTCCCGTCGGACGCACCGGCCAGCGCCGGAGACGTCACCAGCGCGCGCACCGCGGCGAGCAGCCGGGCCCGCATCGTCTTCGACAGCTGGAGCGGGTTACCCAGCTCCAGCCGCGCGACCGGACCGGCCTGCGCCGGGACCGACCGCAGCCGACGGCGCGAGGCCCCGCCGGCGAAGTGCGTACGAGGGCGCGGGAGCGCGGCGGCCGGTGCCGCCACGGCGCTCATCGGCCCACCGTCCCGACGGGAGCGGCGGACATCGCGAGGACCGAGGTCGTCTGTGTCGTCATGGGGCTGGTGTACGCGCCAAAGCGGACACCCCCGTCCGGAGCCGCCGGAACTGCTGATTCGTGATCCACCCGCCGAGCCTGCAACGGGAGCCCTGTGGACAGAGTCCGGCGAGCCCCGATCACCCCCATCGCTCCCGCAGGGCGGGCAACAATCTTGGAACCCGTCCCGCCACACGGGACGGCCTCCGCGAGGACGTCACCGTCGAAGTTGTGGATGACGTCCTGGACGAAGTGCATCAGCGCGGCGGCCGACGTCACCTCCGAGGCCCCCGAGGCCGGGCGGGCCGCCGACCAGGGGCCGATGGTGTGACACCGGAGAGGTGTGATGTACGTCACAATCCCGTCAGAGGGGACACCACAACCTGCGGCAATCACCCCAGAGGGGGTACTGGCCTGGTCGTGGTCGACCTGACAAGACCTGCGGTGCTCGTGCACTATGGCGATACCAGCCTTCATATGGATCAACGCAGACGGGCCTCTTGATCGGGGCGCGACCGCAACGGCTCATGTGGTGGGTGGCGGTACGAAGGCCAGAGGCGGACTCCTGTTCTGTCGACGGACTTGGTGCTGGTGTTCCGAAAGCCCTTGGCCGGGCTCCGGAACGTGAAGCGGCACTTCGGTGTTGCGGCGGTACTTCGGTACTGCGGCGGTACTTCGGTACTGCGACCGCGAAGCCCCTTGGCCGGGGCCCGCGGGTTTTGCAATGGCGGCCCTGATGAGGGGCCGGTGGGAATGCAGCGGCTTGATAAGCCGCGGCTCAGAGTCGGGTAGGACCGAGATCTGAGCGGACCGCTCTGGAGTTCCAGGCGGTAGACGGGCCGCGCGGGGCCGAAGGGGATGGCGAGTCCACCTCTGTTGGCGCGCGCGGCCGATGGCCGGCTAGGTCATCCCAACCCCCTGAATCCGGTGGCTGGCGTCAGCATGCGCGGACACGGTCCGGATGGCGTGATCGCAGAAGATCAACGGCGTAGCGGCGCGTGTAGTTCCGCGCGTGCGGGTAGCCTTCATCCCGCGATCACCTCCTTTCCAGGTGTGTCGCCAACGGAGCGTTGCCCCGTTCGAGCCACCCCGTAGACCAGGCCCGGTCGCGGGGTGCTCGTCGTTTTGGATCACTGCTGGGCACAGCCTAACTGCACGGCCCGACATATTTGCGGGGCGAATTCGCGCAGAGTCCGAGAGGCCCGGAATGCCGCGACCGCGACGCGGTACGTAATCGGAAAGTTGCCCGCCGAACGGGAAGCTCATTGGCCACCCCGCAGTTCGCGAAGATGGGTGACGAACTCCTGCGCCTCGGAGGCGTGTCCGTAGTGCGTCTGGAGGGCCTGCCCGAGGTCGGCGGCCACCATCGCGAGCGACGGCAACGACTTCCGCTCCCCGGTCAGGGCCCGTTCCCCGTAGGCGAGCGCGGTGTCCAGGTCTCCCTCGCGCGCGGCGACCACGCCGAGCGTGACGCGGGCCTCCGCGATCCGCATGGGTGACCGCTCCGTCCCGTCGAAATCCGTGCCCGCCCGGATGACCTCATTGGCCAGCTGCTCCGCGAGCCGGTTCTCGCCCGACTTCCTAAGCGCGTCCATGCGGTAGAAGTCGTATTTCGCGGGGTCGACCACGAAATGGTTCTCGATGTTCTCGGGGTACGGCTGGAGTTCGAGGATCTGGCGTCCCTTGTCGAGCGCGACTTCGGTCTGCGACCGGTCGCCCAGCCGCGCCCACGCCTTGGCTTTCTGCGCGTACAGCTGCGCGGCGACGCTCTCGTTCGGCGCCACGGCGATGCCGGCCTCCGCGGCCGCGATGACGCCGCGGTAGTCGCCCCGAGTCAGCGCGAACCACGCCCTCATCTCGTGCGCCCAGCCCTGCACGCTCAGCTCCCCGGCCTCCTGACCGAGCATCAGCGCGGCCTGCCGGGTGGCCTCCGCGTCGCGGGGCCGGCCGGAGTCGTACTCGACGCAGCCCACCAGGAGCGACAGCTTCCCGGCGAGCGCGATGATCTCGCGGTGCTGCGCCAGGCTGACCCGCTGGTGCTGGAGGCCGACGACTCGGGCGAGCCACGCCTTGCCCTCCAGGAGCAGCTGGTCGGCGGGCAGGTACGCGTACTCGCAGCACAGCCGGTCCGCCGTGATCCGCAGCGCGTCCAGCGTGGCGACGTCCACATCGGAGGCGCGCAGCCGGGCGATGATGTCGACGGTGTCCATACCGCTGACCTGCAAGATTTCCGAGCGTCCGTCCCGGCGCGACTTCTCGGGGAAGAACGCGCCGGTCGTCGTGCCGAAGGTCTGAGCGATGACGGACCTGTACTTCACCGGCTGCGCGTCGCCGGCCTCCCAGCGCTTCCACTGCCGGAGCAAGTCCTGCTCGCTCACGACCTGGTCGTCCGGGAGGCGGGCCATCAGCGCGCGCACCGCGTCGACCTGCGACCAGTCGCGCGCCGCGCGCTCCTCAACCATCCGTCGTGCCCAGTCGGGACGCTCATCCATCGCCGTTCCCCTTCCCCGTACGGTCCAGCGGCGCAGCCTGCCCGACAGGGTGATGCCCGAGCGGAGGCCGGCCCTTCTGCGGCCGAGCATGGCACGGCCCCTTGATCGCGCGGAGGTGACAAGTGGCGGTGACATTCCAGATGTCACCAGCACTCGTCACTAGGCGCAGGGCCTGCCTTTGAGCACCGTCATGTAACGGAAGCGCTCCGTGAGGTGACTGGGAGGTACTCAATGGCGGCCGCCGTCGGGACGAGGCAGAGCACGGTCAACTGCCGCCAACGTGGCGCTCGGGTCTCCGGCGTAGACGATGTGCGGTTCGTCAGCGGTGGGTGCCTCGAAGCGGTTCGCGTGTCGAAGCAGGTCTTCCTCGGTGAACGAGATGCTGTTCGGGTCGACCAGAGACTTCGCGTTGCGCTTCTGGATCCTGTCCCAGCGCACCTCGTGCGGTGCAGGCAGGTAGATCAGCACGGGCTCGCCGCCGGCTTCCATGACGGTCGCCGCCCACAAGGCACGCTCTTCCCGCGTCCAGAACCCGTGGTCGACTACGACCTCGTGTCCGGCCGCCAGGAGCTGCTGTACCTCCAGGGCGATGTCCTTGAGGACGGGCGCCTCCCGGACAAGGAACTCACCGCGGGGGAAGTCTCGCCCGTAGTGTCCGTAGCGACGGAACATCTCCTCATCGGGGCACAGACGCCGGAAGCCGGCCTCCTCCAAGGCGCGGGCAAGGGTCGTTTTGCCAGCACCTTGCAGGCCGGTCATGAGGATTGCGCGGGGCGCAGGTCCCGGCCGGCCGGACAAGGCTGCGGAGATGCGGCTGATCTCGAATCGTCCTTTCAGGGTGAGGGTGTCGGCACGCTCGGATCGAAGGAGCTCACCGAGGCGCGCTTCGAGGCAGCTGATGAGGGTGTCATCCAGGAGGACGGCGTCGCTGGCGTTCACCGCAGCACCTCGGACGTGGTGCGCCGCGTGCGGCCAGGAGCACCCAGGTCTACGCCGTACTCGAGGAGTTGGCCGTCGACGTCCAGGAACCTGGCGGTCAGCACCAGGATCGCTGCGACGGTTTCGGCGTCCAACTCCAGGAGCCCCAGGTCCTCCTTCGTGGCGATGCGAGCGGTCTCCTCATCTATGCGCTGCTCGACCTGGCGCCCGGTGGCTTCGGCGATGAGATCCAGCGACAGCCCGCCCTTGAGGCGCTCGCTGCGTGCGAGCTCGGGCAGCACCCGGGCGAACTCCGCCGGGATCCAAGACGTTGAGTGGGAGACGATCCCGTGAGCATCCCGGTAGACGCGGCTCCGGCGAATCACGTCGTCACCAGGGTCGATGCCGAGCACATGCGCGACGTCCTCGGGGGCCGGCACCATGCCAGCGCTGTGGCCGGAGGACTTCTCGCCCACGCCCCACGACGACTTCGTCGTGCTGCTGCGGTCATGACGTTCCGACCCCGAGGCGAGCGACACGGGCCGCGCCATGACTTCGGTGCCGACACCCGGGATGCCGTTGACCAGCTTCTCGTCTCGCAGCAGCTTCATGGCGCGGTCGGCCGTTGCAGTGCTGACGCCCCACTGATCCGCCAGGGCCCGGATGCTCGGCAGCAACTCGCCCGGCGCGAGCTCCCCGGAATGGATGAGATCGCGGTAGTGACCCGCGATGCGCGCGTACGGCGGCCGGTTGTCGGCCCTCGGTTGCCCTGGCATGTCGCCTCGCCTCCTTCTTTTCCGTCTTAGGTGCCTCACTATACCGCTTGACACCTGAGGGTACCTGAGGCAACCTGATGTATGTAAGACGGTGATCCTCACGGAACACCGAGTAGTCGAACCACCGCAGTAGTCGTCCGCCCTCCGGGGTGGCCGGAGTAGCCCTCCCCAGCTTGCTGGGAATCCGAGGGCGTGAGAGCACCATCGAACTCCTCCGGAGCCTGACGGCCGCGACCACTGTGTGCACGTCGCAGCGCTGTGCGCTGTCTGTCCTACGGGACGCCGGCCTCGTGCTGTGCGGCCCGGCGGGCAGAGAACGCATTCGCGACGCGCCCCCTGCCACTCCGTCCATGAGGAGTCCAGATGTCTGCTTCGACCCTTGAGCGCACCGCCCGCACCCGCCGGAGTCGGACCCGCTCCCGCACCGTCAACGCCCGCCCCGCGCTCGTCATCTCCACCCTCAAGCCCCACCAGTACGACCTGCGCCCGGCCTGCGCGTCGCTGATCTGCCCCGACTGCAAGACGTGGGTGCCGATCACCGGCCTCCAGACCCACAAGCCCAAGGTCGTGCCGCACGACACCGGCCTTGCGAACAAGGACGCGTCCGTCCGCTGCCGCCTGGGAAGCAACCGCCTGGTCACCATCGACATGACGGTCAAGAAGTGGCAGGAGCGCCTCGAGGACGGCAACTCGGAGACCGTTCACCGCCGCAAGACCACCGTGCTGCGGAAGCCGAAGGTCGCGCTCGCCCCCGCCGTCAGCCAGATCGCCGCGCAGAAGCAGACGACGACGGACGACGACTCCGGCGACGGCCGGCCCCTGTGGCTGCTGCGCGAGATGAAGTGGGCGTCGACCGAGTCCGCGGTTCGCGACGCCGACACCCGGCGCGCGCAGCTGCCCGACGGTGAAGCGCCGCTGGGCGCACCGCCGGTCCCGCTCAAGACGCTGCACCCCAAGCGCGCGAGCTGACCCGCTCCAGACGAACGACCAAGGCCCCGGCCACCCCGCAGAGGGGCGGCCGGGGCCTTGGCTGCTCGTACAAGCAGTCAGCTCCCCAAATGGGGAGTGATCGCGACAGCCCTTGGGATTGCGGCCCGGGAGCTGTCCAGGACCTGACTGGAGGACCTGATGCAGCACAGCATGACACGCACCACGGCGCAGCCGCGGGCCGGAGTCATCGACGACATCGAGCGCGAGGACGACTCCAAGGGCTACGAGCCCGAGGACGCCGCCCGCGTCGACGTCGCCCTGGCGCTCCTGCCCAACCTGACCCTGGCGCAGGCCGGTTGGGAGGTGGCGGCGTGATCACCAGCCTCACCGACGCCGAACGCGAGGCGCTCTCGCAGAAGAACCGAGAGCAGAACCAGCGGTCGGAAGCCAACCGCCGATGAACATCCGGCAGCCCAACCAGCAGCGCTGACCCCGGCCCTGCCCGTCGTCCCCGTGCCTTCCCGGCCGGGGCCGGCGGAGAGCGCCGGGAGCTCCCCCGCTCCGGCCGTACGGCCGCCGACACAGAACAGCCCCAGGGTGGCCGCCCCGGGGCTATCTCCTGCACTGGACCTTCTGGGAGGCCCTGATGAACCGCTCCATCGTACGCACCCCGTACTACGGCGCCGTCTCCACCGACGCGCCCGCCCCGCGGCCCCGCCCGGCCTGTGCCGACGAGGACCCCGAGCTGTTCTTCCCGATCGGTGACACGGGCCCGGCCCTGCTCCAGGTCGAGGAAGCCAAGGCTGTCTGCCGTCGCTGCCCGCTGATGGAGAGCTGCCTCCAGGGCGCCCTGGACCGCGGCGAGACCGCCGGTGTGTGGGGCGGGCTGTCCGAGCCCGAGCGCCGCTCCCTCAAGCGCCGCGCCGCCCGTCGCCGCTCTGCCTGATCCGTTCTGACGGTTGCCTGATCCGCTCGCACCGACCGCTGCACCACGGCGGCCGGGACGGGCGGTGACGGGGAGCCGGACAGCCCGGACCGACAGTCGAGGGAGGCCCCCATGGCCACGACGATCACCCCGCTCCAGCCCGGCACGGAAGCCGCCGCCAAGGCCGCCGCGTTCGCGATCTTCGGCAGCGACATCCCGCCGATCGACCCCGACGACTACAACGGCAGCTGGCGCACCACCCTCCACGTCATCGCGGAGGAGTGGGTGGGCGAGGGCCGTGTCGAGCGGCACGCCGCCCGCACCGCGACCGCGATCAACGACCTGCTGAACACCGAGAAGCTGCTCGGCGTGGGATCGCCCGAGGCGCTCGCCGGCGGCACCGCGCTCAAGCCGCTGATCGACAAGTGCCGGATCTACGGCATCACCACCGACGACCTCCGGCGCCACGGCGCGCAGCTCCACACGAGCTGACTTCGCGCCCGCCCGGCGGGAGCCGTTCCCAGTTTCGAGACCGCCCCGCAGCACTTCGCGAGTACGGCCGCCCACCCCCCGGGCAGCCGGCCTTTTCGCGCGCCCGGAGCGGGTAGAGCCGGTGTCCGGTTCGCAAGCAACCATCCGCACCAAGAGCCGCTTCGGGAACGCCTCACCGCGTTTCGGGAGCAGCCCCCGCCGTTTCGCGTACGCCCTGAACGACCCCCTCCGGAGGCCCTCATGACCATCACCGACTGGCCGCGCACCGCGGCTGAACCCGACTCCGACTCGGCTTCACCGGCCGCCGTTTCGGGAACGGCCACGCCGGTTTCGCGGACACCCGGCACCGTTTCGGACACGGCTGAGTTCGTTTCGGAGACGGAAAGCGGAACCGGAACGAAGCACTCACCGGGCCCGCTGACCGGAACCCAGAAGTGGGCGGCCGGTGCGATCGTGATCGCCGCGCTCGTGCTCGCGGGCATCGGCCTGTACCTCTCCTTCGAGCACGTCGCGGTCTTCGCGTTCGAGCAGCTCCGCTTCGAGTCGCTCGGCAAGGGCCAGCTGTTCGCGGTCGGCGTCGACGTCGGCATCATGGTCATGATCGCCGTCGACCTCCTGATGGCCTGGCTCAAGCGCCCCATCAGCTGGATTCGCTACCCGGTGTGGCTGCTGACCAGCGCGACAGTCGTCCTCAACGCCGCCTCCGGCGCCCCGAAAGGGGCCTGGAAGCTGCTGGACTACGTCGCCGCCGGCGCCCACGGCGTCGTCCCGATCCTCTTCATCACGGTGGTGGAGCTCGGGCGTACCGCGATCGACCGCATCGTCCGGCCCGACCAGGCCGAACGCGACTCGATCCCGTGGCTGCGGTGGGTGCTCGCCCCCGTCGCGACGGCCCGGATCTTCCGCCGGATGCGGCTGTGGGGCGTCACCTCCTACCCGGAGATGATCCGCCGCGACCAGGAGCTCATCGCCTACGAGCAGTGGCTCAAGCGCAAGTACGAGGGTGGCGACATCTCCAAGGCCAGCGAGGATGAGCTGCTGCCGATGAAGATGGCCCCGTACGGCTACACCGTCGCCCAGGCCCTGGCCATGCCCGATGAGCAGGAACGGGCAGCTCAGGAGCGTGAGGAGGAAGCCGAGCGGCGGCGCCTGGACGCGGAGACCCGCAGCGAGGTCGCCCAGTCCAAGGCCGAGTCCGAGCGCCTGCGCGCCAAGGGCGAGGTGGAGACGGTCCGGGCGGAGATCGACGGCCAGACCGGCCAGGCCCGCGCTCACGCTCGTGCCCAGGTCAGCGCCGCAGAGCGGGCCGCTGAGCTGGAGGAGCAGGCCCTCGACAACGCGGTGATCGCCGAAGCCCGCACCCGCGAAGCGGAGGCGGCGCGCAAGGAGGCCCAGGAGCGCGAGGCTGAGGCGGAAGCGGACCTGCGCGCAGCCGAGCTGGAGCGTCAGGCAGCCGAGAAGCGGAAGCTCGCGGCGGAGGCCGACCGGGTCGCCGCGGCTGAGGCCCAGGCGGTCGAGACCCAGGCCATCGCCGAAGCCCGCAAGGCCGCTGCCGAAGCCGATCGGGTCGCTGCCGAAACGGAGCGGGTTGCTGCCGAAACGCGGCGCGCCACTGCCGAAGCCAACCGCAAGAAGGCTGAGGAGGACCGCCGCCAGGCGGACGCCCTCGCCGACATCGCGCGCTCCCAGAAGGAGGCCGCCGAAGTCGAGCGGGCTGCTGCCGAAACGCGTCGGGCCGCTGCCGAAATCGAGCGGCGCGCGGTCGAAGCCGAGGACGTCGCGAAGCTCAAGCCGCGCGAGCGGGCGGTCCGCAGGGTCGCCCGGATGATCCTCGCGGCCGGTGGCGACGCCGACCGGCTGCCGCTGGCCGACATCCAGCACGAGCTGGCGGTCACCTCCCCCGGCACCGCCTCCGAGTACCGCCAGGAGGCAGCCGAGCTGCTCGCCGGCGGATACCGCCCGGAGCAGTGACCTGCACGAACGAGCCGTTCGACGGTTCCACCGGCCCCCGAGACGAAGTCAGCGCCTCGGGAGCGCGGTGAAGGCGCCGAAACGCCACGACAAAGCCTCCCAGATCGCCCCCGCCCCGAGAAGGAGATCCCCACCTCATGGATATCAACGCACTGTTCACGGATGAGGGCCTTCGGGCCTTCACCGCCACCGTCCGCGACCAGCACGTTCGCGATGCCCAGCAGTACGGGCAGATCGCCGACATCGTGCGCCGGCGCCTGGAGCAGACGCCGATCGAGGGCGACCGCTGGATGGCCAAGAAGCTGCGCGCCTGGAAGGTGTCGCGGCAGCTCAGGGCCATGCAGAAGGCGTCCGGCGAGGCCGCGAGCAAGGCGGAGGCTCTGTACGCGACCTACGTCAACGAGGTCCTGGAGCTCCCGCAGCGCCGGGCGGTCGCGGAGGCCAAGAAGCTGGACCGCAAGAACGGCCGCCAGGCCGCCGTCGGCGCGGCCGTCGCGAGCTCGCTGAACAAGACGGTGACCGCGCTCAACACCCCCCAGGAGCAGGCACCGGGCGCGGTCCCGCAGGCGAGGCCGGCGGAGTTCGTGGCCCCGGACAACCCCTGGAACCAGTGGCCGATGGCGGCCGGTGGTGAGCGGCCGACCGCCTCGATCAACGACTACTTCGCGAAGGGAGAGCAGGGGTGACCACCCCTCGGCAGACGCAAAACCGCGCGAAGCACTGGAACGCGCGGATCGCGGAGGCCACGACCGAGAAGGAGCGGGCCGGGGTCTGGTACGACGCGTGCCGGACCCTGGCCCGCCAGGCCGAACGCGACGGCAAGCCGGACGTGTGGCGCAGCCTCACCGCCGCGCTCCACGACTTCTACAAGAGCAACGGAGGGTGACGAAGTTCTTCTTCATCACCGCTTCTTCCTTGCCGCCTGGAGCACCCCAAGGCGCGCGCGTGTCGTGCGCGCGCGAGGGTGCCCCAGGCGGTGACCGTCTGTCAACTCCGAGAGGGAGACGTCATGGCCGACGACGACGGCCCCAACAACTTGATCCACTTCCCGCGCGTGGGCTACACCGCCCCCGCCGAACCCCCTGCGGAGACGCCCGCTCCGGCCCCCGCCGACGTGCCGTTCGCGGCCCCCGCCGACGTCTCCCCGGCTCCCGCAGACGCCCCCGAAGCGTTTGCACCCGCGATCCGCACCTCGCCCCTGGACACCATCTCGGCACTGCCCGAGCCCGGTTTGGGGACCCCGTTCGCCCCTGGTTCGGAGCCCGCTGCGGCTCCGGCCGGGTCGGGCGCGATGGTCCCGGCGACCTTCCGTTCGGAGGGTGCGCAGCCCGCCGCGCCGCGTCTGGGGTCGCTGTCCCTGGCGGCGATCCTCGCGGTGTCTCTGGCCGCCATGCGCGGCATCCACTCCGCCGTCGCGACGGGCCGGGCGAACCGGGAGCAGCGCGAAGCGGTCGCGAAGACCGCGAGCACCGGCAAGGACGGCTCCTCCGGGGGCAGTTCGAAGAAGCAGGTGCAGCCCAGCCACGAGTACGGTCGCAAGACCCTCCAGCGCGGTCCTGGCGGGCCGGGAGGTCGCTCCGGCGGCTCTGGTCCGGGCAGGTCCGGGCGGGGCGGCAGCGGTTCGTTCAGCGGCTCTGGCGGCCGGGGGCGCGGCGGGTCGACGACCCGCTCGCCCAGCGGCTCAGGCGGCGGTTCCCGAGGCGGGCGCGGCGGCGGTGGCTCCGGTCCCGGTCGTTCCAACTCCGGCTCCGGCGGCGGCAAGGGCGGCTCCGGGGTCACCCCGCTCAAGCGCACGTCGCAGGGCGGCGGCGTGAACCTCAAGAAGAACCGCGGCCCCGGCTCCTCCGGGTCCGGCGGCTCGGGAGGTTCGGGCGGCGGTGGCAAGGGACCGGGCAGCGGTGGCGGTGGCGGGCGCAAGCGCTCCCCCAACGGCGGCGGCGGTTCCGGCTCCGGTGGCGGCGGCTCCACCACGAACCGCAGGCGCGGGCCCGGCGGCACCGGGTCCGGGGCTGGCGGTTCGTCCGGCGGTCCGGGCAAGAAGCGCGGACCGGGCTCCGGAACGGGCACCGGCAAGACGACCGGCCCCGGCAAGGGCACGGGATCGGGCGGGAAGACCACGCCCGGCACCACCAGCTCGAAGGGGCCCGGCACCGGCAAGGGCTCGGGCACCGGCCCGAAGGGCGGCACGAAGAAGTCGCCGCGCGGTACGACCGGCCCGTCCGGGATCCTGCGCAAGAAGCCCGGCACCACCACCTCCGGCACCGGCCCGAAGACGAAGCCGAAGGGGAAGGGCAGCAGCGGCGCGGGCACCACGGCGCCCGGCAGCAAGCGCGGCGGCGGGAAGAAGGGCAAGACCCGCTCCGGCAAGGGCGGGACTGGCCCGGCTGTGCCCAAGGCGCCGGGCGGGAAGTCCCGCAAGGGCAAGAAGGTCACGCTCACGCCGGGCATCGCGCACGGCACGTTCGCGGCGACCGACAAGTACGGCTGCCGCTGCCGCAAGTGCCGGCGCTTCCAGAAGGAGTACAGCCGCAAGGTCCTGGGAGCGATGAAGTCCGCGGCCCGGGGCCGGACCACCTTCGGCGAGGCGGTGCACGAGACCGCTGAGAAGCGGCTCCGGCGCCGCCGCAAGAAGATGGGGTCGCCCATCGTCACGAAGGTCAAGGTCAGGAAGCCGAAGAAGAAGACCGGCCCGAAGACCAAGACTCCCAAGCCCGGCAGCACCACGCCCGCCGGGCCCGCCGCGAAGGCGCCGGCCGGTCCGGCCGCGGCCGCGCCGACCCGCCGCACGCCCTGGTCCACGGCCAAGGCGCGGGCCCGCAAGCGCGCCCGGATGCGCACCACCACGGTCCCCGGGCCTCGCCCGGCGCCGACGACCGGTACGACCACACCGCCCCCGACGCCGGGTCCGGCCGGTCCTCCGGCAGCTGCACCGGCCCCGGCCGCTGCGGTCGCCGGGGCAACCGCAGCCCCGGCCCCGCCGGGCGGCGGCACGGTGCCGGGCACCAGCACGCCGCGCCTGTCGCCGTTCGAGGCGATGGGCATGGCGACGGCGGTGTCCGCTCCGGCTGATCCGATCACGGTTGAGCGGGCCGACTCCCCGGGGTCCGGCCCGTCGACGTCCGGCGCGGGCACTCCCGCCGCCGGTCCCCCGAGCACGAAGGAGAACAGCGTGAGTGACGCCTGGCTGACGAAGTGGGGCAGCGGCAGCGTCGCGGACATGGACGCGCAGCACGAGACCGAGGTCACCCTCGACGACACGCTCGACGTCCTCGAGGAGCTCACCGCGCAGTCGTTCAAGGCGCACGAGACCTGCAACAAGCTCTCCGCGAAGGCCCGGCAGATCCGGTACGAGCTGGACGAACTCGCCGCCGACCTGCGCTCCACGCACAACGTCATCGGCCGCCTGACCGGCGCCGCGATGGCGAAGCTCGCGGAGTCCATGGAGCTCCTGGCCCGCAAGGCCGACGAGATGGCCACCAAGTCCCTCACGGCGGCGGAACTCTCCGAGAGCGCGGAGAACGCCATGTTCGACGCCTACCGGCCCCTGGTGCAGGCCACCGAAGACGCCGGCCTGCTCGTGCCCGCCGCCCGCGTCCACAACGAGAACTGAGAGGAGAACAGCACGTGAGCGACAACCTCCCCGCCATCCCGGGCATGAACAACGGCGTCGCCAACACCGGCAACGCCAGCAACGGCAACGGCTTCCTCGCCCTCGCGGGCCGGACCGCCAAGCTCGCCGCCTCCGCCCTCTTCCTCAAGGAGGGCATGCACCTGCTCCGCTCCCACATGCAGGCCAACGCCAACGCGGCCATGCGCCTGTCGGAGATGTGCGGCCAGGCCGAAGTCGAGCCCCAGTTCACCTCGATGATCGAGGACACCTCCACCGCCCTCACCGGCGTCGCGGAGGCGTCCGGCGAGATGGTCAACGCCGCCGACTCCGTCGACACCGACGCCCGCGGCTTCAACGGCGCGCACGAGCGGGAGTACCGCCCCGGCTACGAAGCCTCCAACGGCTCCGGAGTCCGCCAGGCCAAGCCCGGGTTCTACCGGCGCTCCGGCCGCCGCCGCTGACCCACCCCACCCCCGCGCAGCAGGGGCCGCACCCGGACACCCGGGCGCGGCCCCGGCCGCGCCCTGCCCCGATACGGAGGCTGTGTTGAGCACCATCGACCAGGCGGCCCCGGCCGTCGACACCACCAAGGCCGTCCCGGGCCACGTCATCTACCGGCGTGTCCTGGCCGAACGCACCTCCTACGCCCTCGCGGCCGCGGGCATGGCCGTCGGCCCGCAGCTGGACGACAGCGCCTGGTCCTACCTCGCCTCCGGCGGGATCGGACTGGGCACCCTCGCCTGGCTGTACGCGAAGACCAAGGACCCCGACCAGGGCCTGGGCATGCTGACCCGGGCGCAGCGGGCGATCCCGTTCCTGACGGCCGCCGGCACTTACGTGGCGAACCTGATCACCCCCGGCTTCAACTGGTGGGAGGTCGTCGCCCCCGCCGCGTGGGCGGGCCTGATGGGATGGATGGCGCCACTCACCCGTAGCGCCGGCCTGATCCTGGAGCTCAGCGAGCACCAGGAGCAGCAGGGCCCCGCCCGGGAGCTGACGTACACCGAGTTCCTCGCCGCGAAGTGGCAGCAGGCCACCGGCGACGGCACCCGGCTCGTGTCCATCACCCCGTACCGCGCCGACCGCCCGGACTTCGAGGCCGTCGTCGTCGCCCAGGCCGGGAAGGCGGTGCCCACCTTCACCGAGGTGCAGCTGGCCGCCGCGTTCGACTTCCCGGTCGGCACCGTGAAGATGCGGCCCGTCCAGGGCTCCGGGCCCGGCCGGATGCGCCTGGTCGCCCGCCCCACCTCCGAAGACGTCGAAGCCGTCGCCGAAGGCATCCGCGGGCTGTGGGAGACCTCGGTCTCCGCCCCGGGCAAGGCCGCCCCCGGTGTCGAACTGCTCGACTACCGGGCCGAAGGGCACCGCATCGTGCTGCTGGTCGCCTCGCCTCCGGGCAAGGAGATCCACCTGCCGCACACGGCGATCTGCTCCGCCTTCGGCATCGACGACCCGTCCCGGCTGGTCATCGAGACCGACGGCATCCGCCAGGGCGTCGTCTCCATCTACAAGACGAACCCGCTGATGAAGGTCCGCAAGGCCACCGTCGAAGACCTGACGATGGACTCCAAGGGCCGCGTCACCATCGGCGTCTGCCACGACGGGAAGCCCGCCCGGATGCGGCTGTGGGATCCGAGCCAGGGCGCGCTACGCGGCATCACCGCCGGCGTCACCGGCGCGGGCAAGTCGGTCCTGCAGAACCTGATCCTCGCCGCGGAGAAGCGCTCAGGCGTCGTCTCCTGGGTCGGCGACGTCCAAGGCGGCATGTCGCTGCCCGAGGCGGAGGGCAGGGTCGACTGGTTCGCCAAGGGCCCAGTGGAGACGCTGCTGATGCTCACGGCCGCGCACGCGGTCATGAAGTACCGCGAGCGGCTGTCCAACGAGATGGGGCGCGGCGACTTCGCGCTCGGGCGGCCGTGGCCGCTCATCAACATCACGCTGGACGAGATCAACCGGCTGCTGTCCCACCCGGACGAAGCGATGCGCAAGGCCACCGCCTACCTCATCGCCGACATCCAGAAGACCGGCCGCAAGGTCGGCATCGGCATCCGGCTCGCCGTGCAGTCCCTGCACCTCAAGGACCTCGGTGACGACGACGCGATCCGCCAGCAGGGCAAGGTCGGCGCGCTGTTCCTCATGCGCACCGCCTCCTCCTCCACCAAAGAGATGGGCCTGGACGGCATCGCCCCGGCCGGTTTCCAGATGGAGAACATCCCCGCCCGGATCTACGAGAACGGGCAGATCGAGGCGCTGTTCTCCGGCAAGGACGACGAGGACGGCGAGTCCACCGCGGGCATGGCGTACATGTTCCTCGACGGCCGGGCGAAGTTCATGCGCACGTTCTTCGCGGAGAAGGTCGACGGCGTCTACCCCGACCTGATCGCCCTGTACGGCGACGCACCGGCAAACGGGCTCACCGAGGGCGAGGCCAAGGCCGCACAGGCCGGGGCCGCGATCTACGGCGTGCGGCACACCAACCCGTACGCCGACTGCGACACCCTCGCCCAGGCGTTCTCCGACGCGCCCGGCAGCACCCCGGCGGCCGGCGGCCCGGCCCCGGACGACGACAGCGACGGCGACGGTGGCGAAGCCCCTGTCCCGTTCGCGGGCCCGTTCGCCGACATTCCGTTCGGCCTCAGCAACGACCCCGGCGAGGAGCCCGGCCTCCAGGACCAGATCCTCGACCTGCTCGCCGACGGACCCGTGAGCCTCAAGGACCTGCGCGAGGCGCTGCCCGGCTTCCAGCCCTCCAGCGTCAGCAACGCCTGCTCCCAGCTCAAGGCGAAGGGCCTGGCCAAGACCGTCAAGCGCGGAGTCTGGCAGCGCGCCGACAGCTGACCTGTCCCCACCATCCACTCACCGAAGGAAACCGATACCCGTGGCCCTGTCGATCTCCCTGGTCGTCCTGCTCGGCATCATCGTCTTCGTCCTCGTGCGCACCGGCTACCAGCGGATCATGCCGGGCATCGCCGTCTGCCTGTTCGGCTTCTTCCTCGCCAACACCGGCATCGCCCCCACGATCACCGGCGCCATGTCCTCGCTCACCGGTTGGATCAGCAGCTTCTGACCCGCCCGATTCCGTCCCACCCGAACGCGAAGGAGAACACGACGATGAACCGCCCCCTGGTGCTCCTGGTCGACG
Organism: Streptomyces sp. NPDC002795; assembly: GCF_042888725.1. Taxonomy (NCBI): domain Bacteria; kingdom Bacillati; phylum Actinomycetota; class Actinomycetes; order Kitasatosporales; family Streptomycetaceae; genus Streptomyces; species Streptomyces sp. NPDC002795. The sequence continues at coordinate 26,875 of NZ_JBIAQB010000021.1, read as the reverse complement.
ACGCGGCCGACGTCCTGGCGGCCAGCCCCGAGGCCCGCGCGCTCGTCACCGAGCTGCTGCGCACCGGCCGCCGCAACGGCCTGGTGGTCCGCTCCGAGGACCGCCGGCCGCTGGCGCAGTACCCGACGGTCAGCGCGCTCGAGGATGCTGCCGACCAGCAGTAGCCTCGCCCGCTCCCCCAACCTCTTGCGCCCTCCCTGCCGATCCGGCGGGGAGGGCGCCCGCGTCTGCCCCGAAACGGAGATCACCGTGGACTTCGACCACATCACCCGCCCGCTCACCGACGACGAGGCCAGGGCCGAAGCCGAGCGGATCATCGCCCGGTCCTTCCAGACCGAGCTGCCGCCCGTACGGCACATGCCGACGTCGTTCCGCGACGACACCAAGCTCCCCGCGTACGGCGACACCCCGCCCGTCCATCAGGACGACAAGCGGATCGTCCCCGCGTGGGCGGCCGGGATCGCGGTGGCCTCGATCGGTGTGGGCGCCGGCATCACCGGCATCGGCTGCGGGGCCTGGCTCGTGCTCCAGGGACTGGCCTCCGTCACGCTCTACGGCGTGCTCATGGTGACCTTGCCGTTCGCGGGCGTCGCCATGGTCGCCACCGCGATCGGCGGCGCGATCAACAGGGCCCGCAGCGCGGTCACGAAGAACGTGTTCGAGGGGCCGGTCACCCAGAACACGCAGATCAACAACACCAGCAACCAGCGCGGGATGTTCTCCCGCACCCGCAACGACGTCCGCTGAACTCCGGGCGCCCTGCCTCGTATCCGACTCGCCCGCAGGCCGGGCTTCGGGTGCGGGACAGGCCGTCCGGCCTCGCGGATCAGTCGTAGTCGATCCAGATCCGACCGTCGCCGTCGACCTCGGCACCCCGGATCTGGCCGCCGACGATCGCCCCGTTGATCGTCACCTCGACGTCGTAGTCCACGTCGATCCACAGCACGCCGTCGTCGTCGGTGTACGCGGGCCAGATCGTCCCGTCCGTGTCCACGACCTCTTCGAAGACGACTTCCTCCGGCTCTTCGCGGGTGAACCACCCCATCGCAGCCGCCTCCCCTCTCCGGTCCTGTCGCACACAGCTTGTCCCACTCGCACGCTCCGTGAACACCACATCGACACCTTGGAGTTGACCGTGCAGTCCAACGACAACACCCCCCGCCCCGACCGCCAGGAGCCCACCTACCTCCCCGTGCCGTTCCCGAAGGCGCCGCCCAAGGAGCCGCGGTTCGCCGTGCTGCGCGAGCGGCTGCGTGAGGGGTGGAACCGGGCCTGGGACGTCGACGGCGTCCTCTACGAGATGTGGCAGGACGTCCTGCGCGCCCCCGAGGACGGCCCGCGGTACATGGCCCCCTGGATCCGCGCCGTGCTGATGGTCGCCGGGGTGTCCTTCGTCGTGCTGATGGCCAAGGCCGCCGGCGAAGTCGTCCTCCAGGCGCTGCACCAGATCCTCACCGCCGTGCCCAAGGTGCAGGTCGGCGTCGACACCTCCAGCGGGGTCGCCGCCGTCGTCGACCAGCCGGTGCGCACGTACATCGCGCAGCACTCCGCCGGCCTCGCCGTCGAAGGTTCCACCGTCTACACGCTGTGGCTGCTCACCGGCATCGTCGGCCTGGTCCTCGGCTACCTCTCCCGGAACAACGGGGTGCGGGCGATGTGGACGGCGTGGGGCGCGGCCACGGTGTTCATGGTCTGGACGACCACCCCGGAGGCCGGCCGCACCGTCGCGGCCGGGCTCGCCGTCCTCGCCTGGACGTTCCTGTCGGCGTTCGCGATGCGCGGCCTGACCCTGCGCCGCCGCGTCGTCGCCGGGCGTCCCGCGAAGGTCACGGTCAAGCCCGAGATCCACGTCCCCGTCCAGCCGCCGGCCCCGGCCCCGGCCGCAGAACAGCACCCGCACACCGGCTGCCCCTTCCGGGACTGACCTCCGGTCGCTCCGCCTGGTCCTCGCCCACCCTCGCTCGGGTGGGCGAGGGCTGGACAGGCCGACCGGCCGCCTCGCTCCGCGCCCCGCTGACAGCAGCACGACGTCGGCGGGGCGCGGTGCGTGCTGTCCACCGACATCAGGAGGACCCGCTCGTGCTCATTCCCCGCCCGCGCCGCCGGATCGGCCGGCCCCGCCCGCAGCGTCCCGGCCCCCGCTACCCGCACCGCCCCCACCAGCTCCCCGGCGCCTGGAGCCGGTGATGCCCCGCCCCCGGAAGAAGCGCCGCCGCGAGATCAAGCGCGTGCCGCGCAGCACCGCGACGCTGGAGGAGTTCGACCGGCGCGCTTGTCCCGAGGGCCTGGTCACCCGGCGGCAGTTACGCGAACTCGGACTGAGCCCCGGCGGACACGGACCGGTCGCGGTGCTGCGCTGCAAGGGCTGCTCGTACCGGCCCGACCAGGCGTGTATCCATCCCACCCGGGCCTGGCTCTACAGCGTGGCGCTCGCCCGGCCGAAGCGCACGCCGACGTTGGCGCAGGAAGAGGCGCTGGACCGGGCGATGGCCGCGCGGTCCACGTGCCCGGAGTGCGGGCGCCGGTACTACTTCTGCCTCCCGCTGCGCACCCAGGGCTGCTGCGACCCCTGCGCCCGGGGCTACGAGCCCAGCCCGGACACCTATCTCGCCTCCACGGCGCCGGTGGTCCACCGGCTCGCCGCCTGATCAACGAACCCCGTCAAGGAGAGTCACCGTGCCACTGTTCACCCGCACCGCCCCCGCGCCTGAGACCTGGACGCCGGAGGGCACGGTCGTCTCCCAGCGCTACCGGGCGCTGGAAGGCGCGACCGTCCTCGTCTACACCGCCGACGCCGACCGGGGCACCGCGCACTACGCCGCGGCCTGCCTGGGCTGCACCTACCGCGCGGACCAGAACGCCGGCCACAACCCCATGTCGGAGGCGGAGGCCGCCAAGGACGCCAACGCGCACGCCACGGCCTGCCGGGCGATGCCGCGCGGCGTGCCCGCCCGGCCCGACGACCCGGAGGCCGTCGAACTGATCCGCACCCGGCTGTGGCGCCACCGCTACGGCACGGCACCGCGCCCGGTGCACCTCGCCGACTTCAATGCGTTGCGCGTCGACGTCCAGCGCCCCACCGACTGGATCAAGGCGCTGCTGGCGTCCCTCGCGCAAGCCGAACCCGGCTTCCTCACCGCGACGCCCACCAGCTCCGGACAGGGCACCCGCTTCACCGTCCAGCCCTTCGGCCGGCCCTGACCGTGCGCGCTCGAACCGCCCTGCTGGTCGCGGCCGCCGTGCCCGTCACGCTCGCCGCCGCCGTCCTCAAGGCCGGTCACTGGCAGCTGCACGCCGACCGGCACCGCATCCACCTCACGCCCGTCGCCCGCCGCTCCTGCCCCGACTGCCGGGGCGCGGGCGGCTGGTGGGTCGGCGGTGCGAACCCGGAGATGGAGGCGTGCGGCTGCTGGTCCGAGCGGCGCGAGCTCCGAATCCGGATCCTGCCCATCCCGGCCTGGCCCGACGAACCGCCGTTCTGAACGACCTCCACCCCGACCACACAGGCCGGGGCGGAGGCGCACACGGGGTCGACCGCAGCATCGGCAAAGAGGCCGGCCGCCCCGCTCCCTTCACCCGCAATCGAGATCAGGAGAACCCCAGCATGCACCGTCCCGCCACCTTCGCCGCCCTGCTCGGACTGACCCGCGCCGCCAGCGCCATCGGCGACTTCTGGGTACAGAACGACTTTTGCGCCCGCGTGAAGGGAGCCTCCGACGCCGCCCCGGTCACCTACGAGGACCCGGCCAGCAAGGAGAAGACCACCCACGGCACCGCCGACGGCCGCAAGGCGTGCCTTCACCACTGCCTCACCTACACGACCACGCAGGCGATCGTCGCCGGACTCGGGGCCCGCGCGCTGGGCATCCGGGTCCACCCCGGCGCGGCCGCGGCCGCGCTCGCCCTGTCGTTCGGTACGCACTACATCGCGGACCGCCGGGTGCCGGGCCACGGGGTTCTGGAGAAGCTCGCCGACAAGACCGGCAAGACCAACTTCTACAAGCTGGCTGACTTCGGCATGAACGGCGCCTTCCACCTCGACAACTCCTGGCACCACGGCTGGGAGACCGTCGCCGCGCTCATCGCCACGACCAAGGCCACCGCCCGGTGACCGGCCGGACCCGTACGCGACTGGAACGCGTGCGCGCCTCGGTCGGGATCGCCTCGCTGGCCCTCCAGCAGATCGAGGACGACCTCAGCGCCGACGACGTCGACCAGGAGGAGCTCGCCGCGATCCTGGGCGAGCTCATCGAGGACACCGACCCGCCCGGCGGCTTCATCGCGGCCGTCGCGCAGCTGCTCACCGCCGCCGCGCGCCGTGCCGAGCAGATCGAGCCGGACCGCGACGGAGACGCCTCCTGCCCGCTGCACGAAGCCGCCGCCCTGATCACCGACAACGCCGGGCAGCGCCTCATCTGGGCTTCCCGCTCCCTTCACCCGCAGGGAGACATCTGAGATGGCGAGCGCGAAGGCAACGAATCCTCCCCGGGGGCAGTGCACGCAGTGCTGGTTCCACGCGTACGCCAGCCGCGAGGCCCACGCCGGGCTCGGCCCGCGTCAGGACTGCCCGCAGTGCGTGGACCACATGAACAACGGCCACCCCAACCACATGATCGTCCGCTGACGGCGCTGCGCGAAGCCGCCGTACTGCTCACCTCCCACGCCGGGCAGCGCCTCATCCGGGCTGCCCGGCACCCTCACCCGCAAGGAGATCTCGCATGACCGAGCTGATCTACCCGGAGATGCCCGAGCACAGCCTCGTGGTCCTCATCGGCCCGTCCGGCGCCGGGAAGTCCACGATCGCGCGCACCTGGCCCGCCTCTCAGGTCCTGTCCCTGGACGCGCTGCGCGAGGTCGTCAGCGACGACGCGGGCGACCAGGACGCGACCGGCGACGCGGTCGCCGCCCTGCACCTGCTCCTGGAGGCGAGGATGCGCCGCCGGCTGTTCACCGTCGTCGACGCGACCAACGTCACGGCAGCAGCCAGGGAGCCGCTGGTCGCCGCCGCCAAGCGGCACGACATGCTTCCCATCGCGGTCATGGTCACCACGCCCGGCAGCGTCTGCATCGAGCGGCAGGGCCCGAGGCTGGCCAACCGCACGGTGCCGGAGGACGTAGTCGTCAAGCAGCGCCAGGACATGGTCGACTCCCATCGGACTCTCAAGGCGGAGGGCTTCCCCGAGGTCGTCTTCTCCGACAGCCTCTACCGGCTGCTGCCGTTCCTGGAGCGCCTGAGCGGGGCGCGGCAAGCCGACCTCGGACTGGACGGCAGCGACGGCCTGGGCGAACTGAACCTCGTACGGCGGACCTTCGGCGAGGAGATCCTGCCGCTGTGGCGGTGGAAGCCCGGCTCGAACGTCGCCGGCGGCGACCGCGTCGCGGAGATCCGCCTCGGTCAGATGTACCTCACCCTCGCCCTGCGCACCGACGTGGACGGTGAGGGCGACGTCGGGTTCGACGTGATGGTGCCGTGCCCGGACGACGACGAATGCACCGGCTACGCCTGGGTGCCCGCGTACAGCGTCACCTGCCTGTTCCGCGCGCTGAACGGCGACCTGGACGACGACGAGGACATCGTCTGCACCGTCCACGGCCCGAACGACGACGACCAGGACGACGACCAGGACGACGACCCCGACGGGCGCGCCGACCTCGAAGAGCAGGCCCTCGAAGCGATCCGAGGCTGACGGATCTCCGTGCTGCCCCGGCCCCGGCTCACCGCCGGGACCGGGGCGGTCGCGGTGGTCCCTCAACCGCCGCGATCACGAGAGGAGATGGACGTCATGACCCAGCCCCCGTACTACGAGGTCGACGTCCCTATACGGAGCACCGAGACACCCGGCCTGGAAGGCGTGCACGTCTTCACCGGCTGGGCGGACAGCCGCAGCGCCGCCGTGAAGGCCGCGCACGAGGTCTACGACGCGGCGCGCGCCGCAGCCGAAGCCGGACGCGAGATTCCCCACGGAGGTCCGGGCGGCTGGTGCGCCTGTGGATACCGGCCCGGCTGGGAGCTCGACTGGCCCGCCGCGACGGCCGGCCCCTGGAGGAGCCCGTACAGCTGGCTCAACTCCAAGCCCTTCGAGATGTAGCTCTGCCCCGGGACAGCCGCTCTGCTTGGCGGCTTCGACGGCTGCCCCGGGCCCACCCAACCCGTACGAGACGAGAGGGAGATCCTCAGTATGGACTCCGTTCTGCGCGTACAGGGCCGGATCGGCCCGCGCACCCTCCTGATCACCACCGCCGCCCTGCCGCTCACCGGCTGGACCGTGCACGCCCTGGCGCTGCACCGCAAACTCGCGGCCACCCGGAAGGACCCGCTGACCGGCCTGCTGCGCCGCGACGCCTACACCGCCCGTGCCCGCCGGCTCCTGGCCCGCCACGGCGACAAGGTGACCGTGGTCATGGTCGACGCCGACCACTTCAAGCAGATCAATGACGGCATGGGCCATGCGGCCGGGGACACGGTCCTCGCCGCGATCGGAGCCCGGCTCACCGCCTGGGCGGGCCCGCGCGCGTCCGTGGGCAGGCTCGGGGGCGATGAGTTCGCCGTGGTCCTGGAGCTGACCTCCGACCGCCGCGCGCACCGCCTGGAGCAGCTGGTCCGGATGCTGCACACCCCGGTCACTCTGGACGACGGCCGCACCGTCGACGTCGCCGCCTCGGTCGGCGCCGCGGCCCCGGCCTCGGTCGGCTCCCGCGACCTGACCGTGCTCCAGAGGGCCGCCGATGCCGCCCTCTATGACGGCAAGCACTCCGGCCGCGCGGCCTTCGCGACGGCGCAGCACGTTGCCGTGCCGTCCATCAACGGCCGCCGGGCCGGGCGTCCGGGTACGGCCGTGTGGGGGCGGGCCGCATGAGCATCGCGCCCCTGCCCGAGGGCGACTGGATCCGCGGCATCAGCATCCGGCAGCCGTACGCGGCCTGCATCCTCGCCGGAGCCAAGACGGTGGAGAACCGGCCCGCCCGGTGGCGGACCGGCTGGGTGCTGCTGCACACGAGCCAGACCGTGGAGCGGCCCGCCCTGCGCGTCCCGCTGATCGGCCGCACGATCCGCGACCGCCAGCTGGTCACCGGAGCGGTCGTCGGCGTCGCCCGGATCACCGACTGCCACCAGGACCTCGAGGGAGCGCCACTCTGCTCGCAGTGGGCGCACCCGGACTCCTGGCACCTGGTGCTCGCCGACGTCCAGGAGCTGCCCCTGCCCGTCCCCGCGCGCGGGCAGGTCGTGCCGTGGAAGCCGACACCGGACCTACTGGAGCGCGTGTTCCAGCAGCTGCCCGACTTCCGGCCGTGACCCGCACCGGAGACAAGAAGAAGCCGTTCGAGCCGGGCCTGGTCCCGGCTCCCGGCGCGCTCCTCGAATGGCGCGACAGCCAGCACTACGACCGCTGGCAGGACCGCCCCTGCGTGCTGTGCGAGAAGCCCACGCCGATGCGCTCCCACGCCGGGGAGCCCGTCCACAAGGCGTGCGCTGAGGACTGGATCGCCGCGAACCCCGTTGAGGCCCGCCTCGGCAGGTTCGCCTCCGACACCCAGTCCAAGAGCACCAAGCGCGCCACCCACGCCTGACCCCTCCCCCCGGAGGTCCCCATGAGCAGCACCGACCGCAACGTCGACCACACGCTCGCCTACCCCGAACCGCCGGCCTCTCCGCTCTGGCACCGCCACGGCACCGCGAAGGCCCGGCCGCTCACGCCCGCTGAGCAGAAGCGCAACTGCGAGCTCCTGGTGCTCGCGCAGCGCACCCCCCGACCCCGCTCCCCTCGCCCCACCGAGACCCTGGCGGAGGCCAGCTGATGGACACCAAGCACTGCGCCGTCGACGGCTGGGTCGACGCCATCCCCACCCCCGGCCGCAGCTCGGACACGGCCACCTTCGACCTGATCGTCCGGCCCGCCGACATCGACACCCTCGCCGACGACGCGCCCGACACGGTCGTCTCCTGCACCAGCGGCGACCCCCGGATCACCCACGCGCTGCTCACCGGCATACAGCCCGGCGACCTGCTGCGCGTCACCGGAACCCTGGTCCAGCCGCAGGCGCCCGGCGAGGACGCCCACCTCACCGTCGACGGCCTGGAGGTCCTGGACACCGCGCTCATCCCGGTCCTGAGCGACATGGTCCTCGACCGGTACGCCGACTACGTCGTCGTCTTCGACGGAGACCACGACCAGGTCCCCGTCTTCACCGCGAGCGGCCGGTGGGTCGGCCTGGCCGACAACCCCGACGCCATCGCCACCCTCATCGACATCGACGAGCGCGTGAACGGCGGTGACGCCTGATGGCCACCGTCGCGCCCTCCCGCACCGTCCTGGAACGTTTCCCCGCCGGAGGCCCCCGCGGCTCCTGGCCGGCCGAAGCGTACGCCGCTGCCCAGCGCGCTCAGGGCACCGACGCCCGGGTCGTGATGGACCTCGGCAGTGACCAGTTCCTCGTGGTCACCGACACCACCACCCACTGATCCACTTCACCGAGAGGTGCACATGCCCGAGACCGAGACCACCCGCTACACCGCCGACGTGGTCGCCCTGACTCCCGACGGCAACGTCCTGCTGATCGAGCGCGACTGGCCGCCGTTCGAGGGCGCCTGGGCTTTGCCAGGCGGCCACCAGGACGAAGGAGAGACCAGCCGCATGGCGGCCGCCCGGGAGCTTCTGGAGGAGACCGGGGTCCGCGTCGACCCCGACCAGCTGCGCACGATCGGCACCTGGGACCAGCCGGGCCGCGACCCGCGCGGCAGGTACAGCACCGACGCCTACCTCGCCGTCGTCCCCGCCGGCACTCCCATCGCCGCCGGGGACGACGCCCGCACCGCCCGCTGGTGGCCCTTGGACGCCCTGCCGGAACAACTCGCGTTCGACCACGCCGACATCCTCCGCGCGGCCACGACCTCCTGAGCCACACCGCAGCGAGCCCCGAAGCGCCGCACCCCCGACCGGAAGGCCGGGGGTGCGGCGCTTCCCCGTTCTCACCACCCATCAGCACACCGAGAGGCCCCGCGTGTTAGCCACCCTCATCACCGCCGCACTCACCATCGTCGCCACCCTGCTGGGCGCGATCGTCAGCGGTCGCTTCGCGGAGCGCGCCGCCGAACGGTCGGTGCGCGTCAGCCACGGCGAGGCGATCCGCCGCGACCGGCTGGAAGCCGTCACCGCGCTGGCCTGCGCCGCCAGCGACCACCGCACGGCGATGTGGAGGCGCGGCGACGCCGTCCTCACGGGCGCCGGCTCCGAGCGGATCGAGACCCTGCGCGGCGAGAGCCACATGACCCGCAGCGCGGTCACCCGCCCGCTGGTCGCCCTGCGCGTCCTCTTCGAGGACCAGGCCGTGCGCGCCGCCGCCGACCGCATGATCACGCTCACCTACGCGATCCGGGACGCGTACGCCACCACCGAAGACCTGACCGCCGCCCGCGAGGCCGCGAAGGTCGCGCACGACCAGTTCGTGAACACCGCCGCCCGCTACCTGAGCCCGGCCCCGTCGACGGCCAACCGCAACCCCGAACAGGAGCCCACCCGATGAAGCGCCCCACCTTCCGCCGCTGCGGGACCGCCCCCGGCGCCCTCTCCCCCGAGGACCAGGCCGTCGTCGACCAGTTCCGCGCGATGCTCACCGCCGTACGCAACCCGCAGCCCTGGACGCCCGGCGGCTCCCAGGACATCGCCGTGCGGGTCGGGCCGTTCGTGGAGCGCGCGCACATCCGGCCCGGCGACGACCACGGCCCCGAGATGATCGCCGTGGCCCTGGTCCACCCCGGCACCCCGCACGCCGCGGCCTACCTCCACGGCCGCCAGCTCGGCTACACCGAACGCGGCTGGCTGCGCTGCGAGACCAGCGCGATCCTCGGCTTCTGGCAGCCCGGATACGCGATGCTCACCCACGCCGCCGCGAACCTCCCCCTGCCCGACGACGTCGGCATGGAGCTCGCGCACTACGCCCTCTACATCGAGGCCCGCCGACGCGACGACAGCCTCGACGGCTTCACCCTGCTGCGCGTCGGCCCGTACACCCAGACCCGGCACGCTCAGCAGGACTACGACCGGCTCACCGCCACGCTGGAGGGCCGGGAGACCACCGCGGTGCCCGGCTTCCGCGTCTCCGCGCGGTACGCGCCGTTCGACGTCAGCGACCATCAGCTGTTCGTCGACCCGTACGAGGCCGACGCCGTGGCGCTACTGGACGCGGCCGTCGCGGGGGTGAGCGCATGACCGCCCCGGCCCTGTACGAGATCGAGACCAGCGAGGGCGACGACGGCACCACGCACCCCGCCGAACAGCTCTGGACGCCCTGCGCCGACGGCGCGGCCGACCACGGGTTCATCGCCCACCAGGGCCTGTTCGTCGCCGGGATCGACGGAGCCGACGATGACCTTTACCCGGTCGGCTTCCTGGTCCTCGGGCACCAGCGGTGGGCCGACGTCATCGAGGCCGCCGCCGCGTACATGGCCCGGACCCACGGCTGGCGGAACCTGCACCTCTACCCCGGCGACGACCCGGCGGTGCTCATCCCCCGCATCCCGCGCGCCGTCCACACCCACGGCGCCTTCTTACGGCACCCGCACCCCGAACACGGCTGCGGATGCGAGTGGGACGACACCTGGCGCATGGTCTGGGCACCCAGCACCGAGCCCGGCGCCATCCCGATCACGGCCCTGCGACACCCCGCCGCCCCGGCGACCGCCGCCGGCCTCCCCAACCCCGACGAAGACGGTGCGCCCGCGACCTGGGCGACCTGACCCTGCTCCACCCGAAGCCCTGCCTCCGGCCCCGTGCCGGAGGCAGGGCTTTTTTCGTTTCTGGAGGCAGAGCCGTCAACTCCGCGCCGTCCGGCACTCGATGGATCATGAGCCCGGAAATGGACTCCCCAAATGGGGAGCGATGCTCGCAAGCCAGTCCTGGCAAGGGTTCTGGGTGTGCCAAGATGCCCCTGCCGCGCACGGTGCGGCCCACGCATGAGTAACAAGGAAGGGCACCCCCCGTGCTGAACCCAAGCGCAGCGCAGCCGATCGAACCCCCCGAGGGAAGTACCGTCGTCGGCACAGGGAAGGGCGGTGTCGGCAAGAGCACGGTGGCCGCGCACCTCGCCGGCGAATCCGCGGCTGCCGGGGAGCGGACCCTCCTCATCTGCGTGACCGGGCAGGATGACGACGACCTCGGCATCAAGCGGTTCAACCGCGGAATCCACCCGGAGGGCCCTTCCGTCATAGACGGTGAGGGTCTCTACAGCGCCATACACGATCGCACCCCGCTCCGGCCGATCCGGGAAGTACGCCCGAACCTGGACGTGATGCCTGGCGGGCCCAAGGTCGGCGAGATCGACGGACTCCTGATGCTGCGCACGCTCCAGGAAGGTGCAGGCGTCGTCATGTCGCTCGCGCAGGCCCTGGCCCCGATCGCGGCTCTCTACGACCGCATCATCTTCGACAGCGCCCCGGAGAAGGACTCCCTGGAGCAGCTGGTGCTCGCCGCCGCGAAGTACCTCATCGTGCCCACCCGCTCCGACGATTCCTCGGTCCGCGGCATGGAGCGCATCAGCAAGAACTTCAAGCTGGTGAAGACCCAGGTGAACCCTCACCTCCAGATGGCCGGCGCCTTCCTCTACGGCTCCAACCGCGCGGCCACGCTGATGCACGCGGCCGTCTACGAAGACATCCGCACGGCGCTGGGCGAGGGCACACCGATCCTGGAGACGATCGTGGGCTACCGAGAGGTGCCCGCCCGCAACGCCCGCAAGAAGGGGCTGCTGTTTGGCGAGTACGCCGACCTGCTCCCGACCTCCGCGACCACCTACGACGTGAAGGCCGGCCGCGCCACATCGGCCGACGTCGTCCCGGACACGATCGTCCCGCTGGCCAAGGAGATGCGGGAGCTGAACCAGGAAATCTTCGACCACACCAGGAGGAGGGCCTGATGGGCCTGTTCGACGTCGACGAAGAAGCCCAGCAAGGCCAGGGCGCAGGCGGCCTCTTCGGCGGAGGTCTGGCGGCAGCGGCCGGTGCGGCGAGCGTGGTGGTCAAGCCACTGCCCGGCACCTCCCTCGCCTTGATCCCCGCGCCCTACCAGCCTCACAGCGAAGACGAGCTGTCCGACCAGGAGCGCGCGGACCTCGAAGCCTGCAAGGCCGGGGTCGACAACCTCCGCAACGCCTTCTGGATCGCGGGCAAGTCGTTCGAGACCATGAGCGTGGCCAAGCTGCACCGCGAGGAGAACCCCAACTACGCGGCATGGGTCTGGGACACCTGGGAGGTCTCCGAATCCCAGCTCTACCGGCTCATCGACGAATGGCGCGTCGGTGAAGCTCTCGCCAACCTCGGGCACAAGCCGCCGGAGTCCCACGTCCGCGCGATGACCGAGCTGCGCCGCCAGACGAACGACAAGGTCGCGATCACGGTCTACGACACCATCGCCCGATGCAGCCCCCGCGTCACAGGGGAGCTCGTGGAGAAGGTGGTGGGCGACCTCGGCTTCCTCCCGAAGGACGCCAAGCCCGCCGACGTCGGCCGTCGCGTCCGCGAGCTCCTGGAGGCGCCGGAGAAGAAGTCCGACGCCGCCGAGAAGAACGATGGCGTCCCCGACATCAGCTCGCTCGGCAGCGACTCCCCAAATGGGGAGTCGAGCCAGAAGCCCAGCAATAGCAAGGCGGACCCCCTTGCGACGAAGGACATCGAGCGACTGCAGAACACCCTCGCCTCCCTCCAGGAGGCGGCGAAGAAGGTGAACAAGTCGGCAGCACGCCGGGCCGTGGAAGCACAGCCGGACATCGCCGTCCCGCTCATCCAGGAGATCGGCTCGCTGCTCCAGCAGATCGACCGAGCCGTGGCGATCAGGCTTCCGAAGGCGGAGTGACCTCCGAGACCGATGACGAAGGCCGGCCCCAGACCACCGGGGCCGGCCTTCCGCTTTCCCGAAGCCGTCAGGGCCCGGTGAGGATGTCGTGGGTGCCGATGCGACGCCAGATCACGTGCGGGGTATCGGGGCGACGTGCGGGCCCGTACTGCCAGGTGGCGCGTCCGGCGGGGCCGGTGCCCATGGACCAGGTGAGCTCGTAGATCCCGGTCGCCCGTCGGACCCGCTTGACGCGAAGGCCGGCGCGGAAGCGTCCTCCGGCGCGCAGGTCCTCGACGAAGGCCGCCACGGTCTGGCGGAACTTGCGGCGCTGTTCCGGGGTGAGACGGTCCAGGTCAGTGGTGAAGCGGGGCAGGGCCTCGTAGGTGGGCACGGCGAACTCCTCCAGGACGCACGAAGCCCCCGGCCGGAGTCGGCCGGGGGCGGTGGTGGCTGTTCGTGTTGAAGGGCGTCGGTGACGCGGTGCGCTCAGCAGTGGTGGACGGTTGGGGTGCGGTGGTGTGCGTCGGTTGTCGTTGGAGTTGGCTCGGGTCGGAGGTCGTGGCGCAGTAATCGCACGGTTCGGGTCAGAGGCCGGAGCGGTCGTTCATCAGGTCGTTCCACCGCTGCTCGTGGGCGCAGGTGGTGCAGTGGGGCAGGTAGTCGGTCCGGGTGGGGTACGGCACGTTCGAGCGGACGACGACCTTTGGGCGCAGCGTGAGGGGCCGGCCGCACAGCGGGCAGAGGTCTCCGTGGAGCAGTTCGTTCAACATGCGGCGCACTGTGCACACGACGGCGGCTTACCGTCTCGGGCTGGTGTGGCGGCCCGCCTGGCGGGCGCCCCGGTAAAGATCTGGTGATGGCCTCCCGCCCGGCGGGACAGACCCCGGATCGCCCTTTTGTGCAGGTCACGGCCGGTGTTCCATGGCCCGGTGATCAGCAAATCGGAGGTCCGCCCGGGTGACGGGTGGCGGTACTACTTCCGCGGCGTGATGGTCGGCGATGGCCACCGCCCCGCGGGCACGGCGCTGCGCGCCGCCCAGGACGAAGCCGGTGTTCCGCCCGGCGTGTGGAGGGGCGGGGGCCTGGCTGCGGTCGGCCTCACGGACGGGGACGTGGTGAGCGAGCGGCAGGCCCAGCTGCTCCTAGGGGAAGGCCGGCACCCGGACGCCGAGCGGATCGAGCGCGAGCGCCTTCAGGCGGGCGACGATCCGGTGAAGGCCCGGCGGGCGACCGTGCTGGGCAGGCCCATCGAGCACAACCGGTCGGCGAAGACGGAGAAGGCCAAGGAGCGCACGCCCTGGCTGGGCATGGACCTGGTCTTCCGGCCGCCGCCGACGGCGCACATCGCGTGGGCGCTGGGGGACGACGGGCGACGTCTGGTGCTGGAGTCGTGCCAGGACACCGCCGTGGGCAAGACGTTGAAGTGGCTGGGGGAGTCGGTCGCGCAGATCCGCTGGGGGAGCGGCGGCAAGCACCGCCAGCCGGTGAAGGACGGGCTGATCGTCGCGGTGTTCCGGCACTACGAGTCCCGTGCCGCCGAATCGAAGCCGCTGCTCCACGATCACGCCGTGGTGTCGATCCGTGCCCGGCGCCCGGACGGGACGTGGGGCAACGTGTCGGCGGACTCGCTGCTCGCCCACATCGTTGCCGCCGACACCCTGTACCTCCTGTACTTCATGGAGGAGGTGTCCGCCCGGCTCGGGTGGGCGTGGGAGCCGCGCGAGGTGACCCCGGGGCGTCGGCCCGTCATGGAGATCGCGGGCATCGACCAGCGGCTCATCGGCTGGCAGTCGACGCGCCGTCAGCAGATCGAGGATGCGCTGTTCGTCCTCACTGCCGAGTACGTGGAAGAGCACGGGCACGAGCCGGGGGAGCGAGCCGCGGCCGGGCTGGCCTGCCGAGCCGCCGACCGGACCCGCCCGCCCAAGCGCAAGGAACCACGGCCGCTGTCCGACCTCCGCGAGCGATGGCGGGAATCGGCTATCGCCGCGTTCGGCGCCGACGTCGTGGACCGGCTCGCGGAGCGGGCGCGGGCGGCGGCCGCGGCGGTGTGGGCGCGGGTGCGGCCGGTGGTCGACGTCGTCCTGGCGGCCGTCGACACCGTGGCCGTGGTGTACGTGATGCGCGGTGCGTTCAAGCGCCACCACCTGCTCGCCGAAGCGCGCCGCTACCTGTCCTACGTCCTGCGCGGTCGCCCGCACGAGCCCGGCCTGGACGAACGGATCGTGCAGACGGTTCTCGACGACTTCACCCGACCCGTCGGCCGGGGCCTGGCGGTGACCGCCGATCTGCGCGCCCTGTACCCGCGCGACACGGAGGACCAGGCCGTGCTGCGCCCGCTGACCCGCAACCGGATGCTTCCCCTCTACGCGCGGGCCCGTCTGGCCGCCAAAGCGCTCTCCGCCCGGGTTCACGCGGAGCGCCGCTCGGAGCGCCTGGGCTCCCGCACCCGCCCGCACACCGTCGCCGTGGCCGGCGCCTCGAGGTCCGGCCCGCAGCTCTCGCGCACGGACCGGAAGGCCGGCCGCGCCCAGGAGCAGCAGCAGGGGACCGATGTTGCCGCGCTGGAGCAGACCCGCTCCACGCTTGAGGCCGTCGCCAAGGTGGCCGTCAGCCTTCAGGACGGCGTCCGGGAGCGCGACGTCGCCCACCGCCTCCGGCCGCAGCCCGCTCCGGCGGCGCCCGCGCCGTCGCACACCCCGCCGCCCGGAGTGCAGCAGGCGCCGGGCCGTACACCGACTGGAGGACTCGCATGACCACACCGGTGAACCCGCAGCTTCCGGGACTGGAGGTCGCCCTCGCCCGAGCCCGCGCAGCCACCAAGGAGATAGCCGCCGCGCTCGCTGAGCCCTCGGGCTGGCAGCCGATCTGGAAGCGGCCCCGGACGCCGAAGTCGAAGGCGGCCAAGAAGAAGCAGCTGGACGATCAGCGGGAGCGGCTCCAGGACGCCGCCAAGCGCCGCCTTGCCGCAGGGGAGTCGCGCCGGCCCCGCTCCCGGCAGAGCCGGATCGGCAACGCGGCCGCGCGCCGCGATGCCCGCGCACTGTCCCGGGTACGGCACTCCAACGCCTGGCTGCGGTGACGATGCCCGGCATCGTCCACCGAGTGGAGCCGACGATGTTCAGCATCCAGTGGCGATGCACGACATCGGGTGGGCTCCACTCGGTGGGCTCCACCCGATGGACGCCACCGAGTGGACTCCACCGTCGTGCGCACCGGATGACGATGGACGCCACTCCGGTGCGCACCACGATGTCCGCCACCGCACCCGGTGCGCCTCGCGACGATGCCGGGCACTCTCGTGCGCACCACGATGTCGGGCACCCGATGTTCCGGCCTCCACCCGGTGCGCGCACGGCCCGGGTCGTACGCATCGGCGGCCCGGCCCCTTGTCCGCCTCCGGCCGGGCGAACCGGACCCCCTTGTCCACCTCCGAGCCGGAGGTCGGTGACCCCTTGTCCAGGTCGGGACGGGCTCACGTTTCCCCTTGACCACGTTGGATAGCGGAGCATTTCCCCTTGTCAGAGCCGGTCTCGGCTTTCGATCAGACAAAAGTCAAGGGGGTGTGTGATATAGGAGTCCGTTCCCGCCTGCGGACGGCGAACCGTGACGGATGCGCGCACTCGATTCACGCGGCGCGCGGGGTGCACCGCACCGTCCGGGAGGTGCGGTGCACCGGATGCGCGCGGAGCGATGCACGGTGCGCACGGAGCACCGCACCCCCGGCGAGGTACGCGCACCGGATGCGCGCGGCGCGGTCCACGGTGCGCATCGTGCGCGCGCCTCCCGCCGGTGGCGCGCGCACCGGATGCGCACCACCGACGGGCTCGGTGCGCCCTACACGGCGGTGAGGCGCACCGGGTGCGCACCGGCCGGTGCGGGGTGCGCATCGAGGGCCTGGCCCACGCCGACGGCCTCCAGCTGGCGCAGGACATCGGCGACGTCCTCGTGGTCCTCGGTGAGGAACTGCGCGGCGAAGTCGATGACCGCGCGGGCGATGCCCTCCGCCGCGTCCGGCCCGGCCTGCGCCCAGACCCGCAGCGAGGTCACGAAGACGCGCCCGAGGGCCTCCAGGGCGAACGTGTCCGCGCACGGCTCGCCCGCCTCCGGACCGGGCAGCGCGGTGACCGGGACGACGATCCGGGTGACGACGTCGACGAGCAGCTCGGGCATCCGCGGTTCGGCGCCGGCGAACTCGCGGGCCGCGTCGACGTCGTCGGCCTGGACGGCCCGGAGGTAGGTGAAGGCGCTGATGGCCGCATGCGGGGTCATCGGGGCGAGCGGCATGGTGGTGGTGTCGGGCATAGGTGGCTCCTCATGTACGGGCCGTCTCGCTGATCGGAGGGCCGCAGGACGTGATTGCTGGCGGGGGAGGCGCGCGGCGATGAGCGCGGGGCTCACCTGGCGCGCGTCACGGGGCGGTGGTGTCCACCGGGCAGGCCGCGGACGATGCCGCCCCGCGCGTCCAGGAGCAGGCGGCCCCTCGCGCACGACTCGTAGGTGTTCAGGGCGTGGGCGATGTTGTCGCGGCCTTCGCGTTCGAAGAGGACCTCCGCGATGAAGACGAGGATCGTCTGGGCGATGCCCGGGGCGGCGTCCGGTCCGGCCTGCTGCCAGTTGCACAGGCCGTACAGGAAGACCTTGCCGAGAGCCTCCAGGGCGAAGGAGTCCCATGTCGGTGCGTCGTCGTCCGGGCCGGGCAGAGAGGTGCCCGCCTCGACGATCCCTTCGGCGATGCCGGTGAGGAGGGCTGACATCTGCGGTTCGGCGAAGATGAGCTCGCCGGCCATCCGGGCGTCACCGCTCTGGATCGCCCGGAGATACCTGAAGGCACTCGCCACTGCTTCCTCGGTCAGCGGCTCGAACAATGCATCGGCGGGGCTCTGCTGCATGACAACTCCTCATCGACGGCCCGCCACGCTGATCGCGGCGGCCTCAAGAGGAGCCTCTAATTGCGGCCCTGTGGACAGAGTCCGGGCACCGCCGGTGAGCACGGCCTCGCAGCCACCGCGCCGCGTTTTCCCTTGACCACGTTGGCTACGTGCGACATACCGCCCATTTCGATGGGGGAGAAATCTCCGTCCCGGCACGCTGCGCGACGACCTGGGAAAAGGCGCTGCCGCCTGGGACATGCCGCTGGGAGACTGCGGGGATGACCACGCAGCGGCTGCCGTTCCCGGTCCCGGACGACCGGGCCAACTACTTCGTCACCGGCTACGCCGACATGCACGACCTCGTTGAGGGCCTGGTCGTGCCCGACGGTGTGCCCGAGGCTGCGGCGACGGTCCTGCGTACGGCCCGCGAGCTGCTGCGCCAGTCGTACTACTGCTACGAGTTCTCCACCGTGGCGGTCATGCACTCCCTGATCGCGGTGGAGATCGTGCTGCGCGACCGGATCCCGGGCGCGGGCAAGAAGCCGCTGCACGGGCTCATCAAGCAGGGTGCGGCCGACGGGATCCTGACGGCCCGGCAGGCGGAGTACCTCGACTATGGTCGGCAGATCCGCAACGGGATGGCGCACGGCCAGACCACGCACGCGGTGATGCCGCCGGCCATGGCGGTGCCGATGGTGACGACGTCGTTCGCGATCGTCTCCGAGCTCCGCGGGACGCCCGCCGGATGATCACGGCTCGGTAACGGTGCTCAGTGAATCGTCACACCGTTGGCTTTCGCGACACCTCTAGCAAGTGAGGGGGGATTCCATCCGGACCCCCGCGCCACCTGCGTGAGGAGCTTCGACATGACGTACAACAGCAGCGCCCGGCAGCCCGACCTGGAGCCGCTTCCGACCTGGACAAGGGGTGCTGAGCACCTTCCGGGCGACCCGGAATCCAGTGCCGTGAACGGTGCCGCGAACGATTCCAACGTCGTGCCCATCACCGCAGCTCACACCGCCCGTCAGGGTGCCCTCCGGCACGCCGACACCTCTCTCCCTTTCCCTGAGACGTCGGCGAAGGGGAAGAAGTCCACTCCCACGGCCGGGAAGGTGCGGGCCGATGCGCTGCGGATGCTGGGGTGTGTGCGGATAGCGACGGTTCGGCAGATGGCTTCGGTGATCACGGCGGAGGATGCGGATGGTCGGTCGTACGTGCGCAGGGCGATGAAGAAGCTGGCGGAGCTCGGGCTGGCGGAGACGAACGGCAAGGCGGGAAAGCATCCGATCTGGAACCTGACGGTGGCGGGGCAGAAGGCTCTGGCTGACGGCAACGAGCTGCCTCCCCGACCGAAGGCCGGCACCGGAGCGAAGGCCGTTCGAGCCGGGTTCGGTCCGCACGGGGTCGCGGTGACGGACACGATCCTCGCCTTCGGCGGCCGGGACCATCTGACCGGCTGGCAGGTGGAGGTCAACCACGCCATCAAGGAGACCGGCCTCAGCTTCAACACCGACGCCGTCCTCGCGTGGCCGACCAAGACCAGCGAGGTGCGCCTCTTCGAGCTCGATAACGGCACGATGCCCCAGGCCCGGCTCGCACGTGAGGTCTGGGACTACGAGCGCTACGCCGGGCACCGCGTCTGGGAGGGCGCCCGCGGCACGATCGGCGGCACGTTCCCGTTCTGGCAGCGCCACCGCTACACCCGCTCGAAGACCTTCCCGCGGCTGCATGTCGTCTTGGCGGGAAAGGCGGAGCACCTCCTCGACAACCGCCTCCAGGCGCTCGCTGCCGACGTGGAGGGCATCGCCGTGGCGGTGTGGGTGAACACCCTGCCCAGGCTCCAGCGGGGCGATCCCTGGTACGAGATCGGCGTCGACGACCCGTACGTTCGCCGCGAGCGCTACCCCGAGCCCGCCGGCCGCTGACGCCCGAGCCGGGCAAGCCCTTCGGTGCGGGAGGGCTTGCCCGGGGCGGCCCGGCTACGCCATGGCGGCGGCCACGGTCTCCAGGACGACGCGCTGCTGCGGGTCGACGGGCACGTCGGCCTGGCGCAGCGAACGCAGGGTGGTGCCTTCGGCGCACAGCCTGCACAGCCCCATCAGCGGGAGCGGACCGGCGCCGATCAGGGTGTGCGAGGAAGAGCTCTCGTAGACGGGCCGGTAGCAGCCGGGGCACAGGCGGCAGTCCTCGAGGTCGTCCGCCGGCGGCGCGTCCGGTCCGAGCAGCGGCACGATCCGCAGGAGTCCCTCCCCGGCTTCCGCCCACAGCTCCATCGGCCGTTCCGCGCTCCGCTCGAAGACGACGTCGCCGTCCGGGCTTCCGCTGGTGCGGATCCGGGCCAGCGTGCCGACACCGTCCTCGGGCTGGTTGGGCATGAACGACAGGACGGTCATGTACCCAGGCCCCTCGGACATGACCTGGGCGTGCCCGCGTCCGGCGGCCAGGGCTGCGCCCCACTCGTTCAGCGCCAGGCCGTCGTCGTCGTTGCGCAGACGCAGTGCCCACGAGGCCGGAGCGCCGTCGATCTCGGCAGGGGAGGAGGTGATCAGGATGCCGTTGCCGGACTGGCGAACGTCCAGGTGCTGCATCCCCTCGGTGGAGTGGAACGCGGTGCCGAACCACTCCGTGGTCGGGCGGTCGCTCTCGCCCCGTGAGCGGCGTGGCTTGTGCTGCTTGTGACGTCCCATGCTGTGCCTCGCAGACGTGACCCCGTGCGCGGGCCGATCGGTCCGCTGAACGGCACAACCGGCAGCCCGCCGGCCCCGGTACGTCGTGGACCCGTCGGCCACCCGTCCGGCCCACCCGGCTGTCGCTTTCGGCGCGCTGCTGACCGTACGGGGGACAGATCCGGCCCTGGTCTTGACCGAGGGGGCCGGGGCGCGGGACGGTCGGCGCAACTAAGCGCAACCGACTCGACACGGGAGAGCGCCATGACGTTACGGTTCGTCGGGATCGACCCGAACACCGGAGGCGGTGGATCGCCGACGGTGTGGGTGGAAGAAGAGAGCGCCGACCTGATCCTTCAAGGCGAGGAAGCCGAAGCGTTGTTGAAGGCGATGGTCGGCGGGACCGAGTGGGTGCCCGGCCACGCGGCGGGCATCCCGCCGCACGAGACGGTGATCCGTATCCCCGTCCGGATGGCGGCGATTCTGAGGGAGGCGTGCAATGTCGCAGAGCAGCGTGCCGGACTTCGCTGAACTGCTGAGGGGCGCTCAGCACAGCGCGGTGCACCTGGAGATGCGCGACCGCTACGGCGTCGGCGATGAGGCCGAAGAGATCGAGCTGTTCGCCCGGACCGGCGAGATCGACCTGGACCCCACGGCCCGCTGGTGGCCCGAGTGGCTCGGACTGGTCAGGGAGACCCTGGCCAGGGGAGTGGTGATGCGGCGCGCCCGGATCGTCTCCGAGCCGGTCACCGACTACATCCGGTGGGAGCACGCCGCCACCGTGCTGAACGTGGGCGCCGGCGAACAGGTCCGCTGGCTGCCCCGCCGCAACGCCTCGGACATCGCCCTGCCGGGCAACGACTTCTGGCTGATCGACGACCGCCTGGTGATGTTCCACTTCTTCAGCGGCGACGGCGACTGGGTCGACCCCGGCTGTGAACTCACCGAGGACCCGGCCGCGGTGACCCTGTGCGCATCAGCGTTCGAGACGGTCTGGGAGCGCGGCATCCCGCACGAGAAGTACACCGTCTAGGCCCCTGAGCAGCCACATGACCGCCTCTCCATCCTCCAGCGCACAAGCAGCCCGCGAGGCGCTCGCCGTGCGGCTGCAGCACTTGCGCAGGGACGCCGGCCTCACCGGGAAGGAACTCTCCGCCCGGTGCGGCTGGCACCCCGCGAAGACCACCCGGATCCAGAAGGGCGAGGCCCCGCCCTCCGACGCGGATATCCGCACCTGGTGTGCGGCGTGCGGCGCCGACGACCAGACCGAGGACCTAATCGCCACCGCCCGCGCCGTCGACTCCATGTACCTGGAGTGGCGCCGCCTGCACCGCAACGGGATGCGTACCGTCCAAGAGGGCTGGTACGCCCTGCACGAGCAGACCCGCGTCTGCCGGGTCTACGTCTCCAACGTCCCGCCGGGCTTCTTCCAGACCCCGGCGTTCGCCACCGCCCTCATGGGGCAGATCACGACCTTCCAGGGCACGCCGAACGACGTCGCCGAAGCCGTCGCCGCCCGGGTCGCCCGCTCCCGGTTCCTCTACGAGGGCGGCCACCGCTACGTCGTCCTCATGGAGGAATCCGTCCTGCGCTACCGCACCGCCGACCCCGACGCCATGCGCGGGCAGCTGCGCCACCTCCTGGCCGTGATGCCGCTCGCCTCCGTCTCGCTCGGGATCATCCCGTTCACCGCGCAGCGCACCGTGTGGCCGCTGGAGGCGTTCTACCTCCACGACGACACCCAGGTCGTGGTGGAGACCCTGACGGCGGAGATCAAGGTGAAGCAGCCGCGCGAGCTCGCCGACTACGCCAAGGCGTTCACCGGCCTCGCGGAGATGGCCGTGTACGGCGACGGGGCCCGCACGCTCATCCGGGCCGCGATCGACGCCCTGGAGTGAACCTCCGCAATTCTCCGCAACTTCGTTGAGGGCGCCGCCCGTAGCTGCGTAGCGTCGACGGCACCGACGGACCACCAGCCGGAGAGGCGGGTCCCCATGCGTGCACACACCGACTCCACCGCCCCGGCCCCGGAGGGCCGCGGCCTCCAGCCGCCCGCCTACGGCGTTCCCTCCCCGGCCCTGCTGGCCCGCGCGGACCGCGGCTTCGCCCGGTTCCTCGCCCAGCAGAACGAGGACCAGGACGACGGAGCCGACGGCGGCGAGGACACCCAGCGGTGACCGCCGGTCACCCGCGCGAAGACGCCCCAGCAGCGAGGCCCGCCATGCACACCAGCAGCCACACGGTCCTGTACGACCCCGACGGGCTGATCGAGGCGGAGCTCCCGCTCGACCGCGAACCGTACGAGAGCCTCGTCAAAGCCGTGCTCGCGTGGACCGGCGAGGACACGCTCGCCGAACGCGACTACGAGCAGATCGGCCTCCAGCTGACCGGCCACGCCCGCGCGGTCGCCTCCGACGTCCGGCGTCGCGCCGACCAGCTGCCGAAGAGCAGCGGGCCCCGGGCACTCGCCGACGTCGTCCTGCGCGAGGCGGAAGGCCGGCTGTCCGCGACGCTGGAAGGCACCGTGCGCTGCGTCCAGAGCCGCGCCCGCCTCGTGCGCGCCCTCTACGAGCGGCTGGACCGCCTGGAGGCGGCGCCCGCCCCGGAGGGGGTTGCACCGGGCGGGATCTGAACCGCGCCCCTTCGCCCGCTCCCAGCCGCAACACCCGGTGAAACACCACCGCGCAACACGGGTGCAACGGGCCCCGCGTTTCACATCTGACCTGCGGGAACGCCCGAAGGAAGCCGGGGCGGCCCGTTGCGTTTCACCCTGCGTTGCAGGTCCTCGCGGGCATCCGACGCCGAACAGCCGGCCTGCCGACGCACGAGACCCCGGACCTTGGCAGGCCCGGGGTCCGGTCGGTGGCGGGGGAGCGGTCAGTAGTCGTCGCGTTCGGAGGGCGGCCCGTACTGCTCGATGAGGTCACAGGTACATGTACCGCCCGCGTAGAGCGTCTTGTCGCACTCATCGTGGTGGTCACGCTGAGGCGGTGCGGCCTGCACGGCGGCGGGCTGCGCCGGAGCGTCCTGGGCGACCCGGACCGCTCCCGCCCAGTCGACGCCCAGCGCGGCGAGGGCGGCGAGCTGGTCGGCGCTGAGCTTGTCCCGCCTCGATTTGACGTTCGAATTCCACACGCCCAGCTTCACGGTCACCGGCTCCGCCTCGCCGTCGACCACGATCGTCTCGCTGTGCCCGCGCGGCACGGGCCGGTCCGCGCCTTCCCGCTCCACCCACTGCGCCAGAGCCGCCAGGCCCCGCTGGAAGGCCGCCTCCGCCTTGCTCCCGGCCTTCTTCGGGCCCGAGGCCGCGTCGGCCGGCACCGCAGGGAGCTCCGCCGGGGCGGCAGCGGTCAGGGGGAGGGGGGCGCCGCGGATGCCCAGGGCGGTCAGCCGCTCGCGCTGCTCGGGCAGGAGCTGGGCCCAGGTACCCGGCTCCTGCTGACGCCACCTCCAGGTGCCGATGTCGTCGCCGTCGTGCATGACGCCGCCCGCGATGTAGGGCAGCACGCCGTCGGCGTCGACCAGGTCGGCGAGCACCCGGTAGTGCCGCTGCCAGTTCAGCGGCCACGGGCAGTCCCAGTCCGGGTCGATCGCCGTCAGCTGCTCCGCACGCTCCGCCGCGCGCTTCGGGTCCTTCCCGAGGCCGCCCTTGCGCCGGAGGTTGGCGAGGTGCTGCCCGATGGGCACCATCGCCTCGCCCTCGCCCCACACCGCGTCCTGCCGGGGCGCGAGGTGCCCGGTGGCCCGCCGGTAGGACCGGAGCGCGGCGAGCTTGCTCTCCCACGCCTCCTCGCCCGGCTCCCACACCATCCCAGCCTCGGGTGCGTCCAGCAGCGTCTTGCGCCGCTCCTCCAGCTCACCCGCCCGCAGGGCCTTCCGCTGCTGATGCACCCAGCGGCCAAGCGGAAACGACTTCGTGACCCCCACTTCGACCTCGACGTCGTAGGGCACGGCGTGGACGCCGGTGATCTCGTTCTCCGCCCGCCAGCGGATCAGGGCCTGGTAGCCCTCCAGCCACACCAGTGACTCCGGCCGGTACACCCGCGTACGGAGGAACGCCGCGATCGTCGCCGCGTCGCGCGGGCTGGAGAAGTGCAGCAGGGCCGCTTCGGCGGCGGCCTGCGTGTCGTCGTCCTCATGGTCCTCGCCCTCACCCGCGCCGGCCCCCACGATCTGCCCGTCCTCGCCACGCTTGACGTGCACCTTGCGCTTGCCGCTCGTGAGCGCACGGGAAGCGAGCTGCTCAACAAGTCGATCATCATGCGAGCGGAGCCCCTGGAGGACCGCTACAAGAGGGCGGAAGCTGGCGCTGGCGACCATGTCGGTCGGGTCCTCGTTCGGCTCCAGGAACACCGGCACGATGATCCTGGCCACCTTGGTGGAGCCGTCCTTGTTGAGCCGCAGCGCCCGGCCGATGTTCTGCACGATCTCCACCTGCGAGCCGCGGGTGTCCGCGAAACAGATCGAGTCGACTCCCCGCTCGCCGGTGATGTCCACGCCCTCTCCGAGAACGCGAACGCTAGCGAGGAACGCCCGGTGCACCCGGCGCCCGGCCGCGTCGATGCCGTTGGCGAACTGCCTGAGCGCTTCCCGGCGTTCGGCGACGAGGTGGTCGCCGCACAGCCACGCCGACCACACCCGGTCCGGCGGGACGTGGCGGCCGGCCTCCAGCTCGTAGAACTCCGCGTCGATCGACGACTTCGGCAGCTTGTCCGCGGCGGCCAGATCGGCGTCGGAGGCGTCGTTCAGGTACAGCGCGGCAGCCGTCTCGGGCAGCTTGTCCGCGAACGCGCGGGCCTCTTCGACCTTCTGGTGGAAGGTCATGACCGTACGGAGGTTGTACGCCGCCGCGTGCTCCAGGAGCGCGGTCTGCAACAGGGCCAGACGCCGACCCCGCTGCGCCTCCTCCGACTCCCCGAGAACCGGCGAGGGATCGCGGATCTCCAGGACGTCGATCTCGAACCCGGCGAGGATTTCGCGCTCGATGGCCTCGCTCAGACCGAGCTCTGCGAGCCAGGCGCCGTAGGTTCCCTCCGGGTCGTCCGACATCGTCGCGAGCTCCACCTCCTGGCCGTCCGCGCCCTTCTGCGGGCGGGCCGCAGCGAGGATGCGCGGGGTCGCGGTCAGGTAGAGCCGAAAGTCCGCCGGGATACGGGCGTTGTCGTGGATCGCCGCCCACGGACGACCAAGATCACCAGCGGTGCCGTGCGCCTCATCCACGATCGCGAGCGAAAAACCGTCCATGCGCTGCCCATACAGCCGCTCCCCGCCCGCCAGAGCGGCCTCCAGCGGCCCGCGAACCTTCCGCTGGCCCTCGGGTGCGTCGATGTCCTCGCGGTCCACGAGAGAGGCGTACGTGGCGAACACGATGACCGGCCCGTGCCCGGCCCACAGGGCGAGCTGGATCGGGTTGGTGGTGGTCCGCACACCCAGCTCGTTCAGCACCGCGTCGTTCTCCAGCGAGCACACCGCGATCATCGGGGCCCGGTGGCCCACCAGGCGCCACGCCTGGGCGGTCTGCGCGAGCAGGTCCAGGGTCGGGACGGTCACGAGGATCCGGCCGTCCGCGAACGACTCCAGCGCGCACGCAGCGGCCGTGATCGTCTTGCCCGAACCGGTCGCTGACACGATCGTGCCCCGGGCACCCTGCGGGGGCACAGATGACCTTGCAGGGAATCCCACCCACTTCCTAAACGCGGAGCGCTGATCTACCTGGTGTTCCTTGAGTCGAATCGCTGACATTCTGTTCCTCCCCGAGCGCTGAATTCGTGTGGTCTTTCAGAGGGCCGCGTGCGGAATGCAGGCCGCGCCCAGGTCGTTCCAGATCGACGCACCCGCCTTGTGCCACCCGCCCGGCTTTCCGTCCTTGAAGGGCGGCTTGTCGTCCGGGTCGTAGTGCCCGGAATCGAGCGTGCAGACGACGTAGTCCCCATCGCTGTTGACCGTCCGCGCGGTGCACAGACCGCCGGCCTCACCCAGCGCTTCCAGGACCTGGCGGCGCGCCGTGGTGTGCGGGTAGGTGGCCGGCAGTACGGCTTCCCGGACGTACCTCTCCAGCCGCACCAGGTCGGCGCGCTCACGCTGCCTCACGTCCGCGATGTGTACGGCCAGTTCAGCGGCCCCGACCGACCGGCCGCCGCGCCGGGACCACTCCCGGTCCGTGATGCGCACCAGGGCCTCGCTCACGGCCGTCACGCCGTCATCCCAGCCGTCCCCGAACTCGGGGCCACGCGGGCGCGGCGCCATGCCGTCCAGCTCCACGACCTCGCTCTGCGCCCCGGCGACCGCTCCGGCCTCCAGCGCGGCCACCAGGTCGTCCGCCTCGCTCGCGGGCACGCCCTGCGCCTCCAGGAGCGCGAACAGCCGGAGCCGGGCATTGACGCCCGCCGTCTGATACTGGCCCACCCGGCGGATGGAATCGCTGCTCAGCGCGGGATCGGGTCCGGTAGATTCGTGGTGACCGGTCATCTGCGGTCGTTCCTCTCGGAATTCCGGGGAGGTTCCCGGA
>NZ_JBIAQB010000020.1:0-73104 GCF_042888725.1 Streptomyces sp. NPDC002795 | reverse complement strand
GGGGCGGGCCGCCACCACCGGCAACCCCACCGCGGTGCCGGGGGGGGGGCGGGGGGGCGGGGGCGGCCCCCCCCCCCCCGCCCGGGGGGGGGGCGGCCCCCGGGGGGGGGGGCCCCCGGCCGCCGCCGGCTCGTGCGGGCTCAGCCGTTGGCGAGCGCCACGACGCGGTCGAGCGCGCCGTTGAACCTGTTGTGGTCGCCGACCGTCGGGCCCGTCGACGTGTACTGCCACATCGTGTACGTGCCCCAGCCGGCCGGCAGCGTGCCGACGGTGGAGGCGTAACGGGCGATCCACAGCGGGTTGTTGGCGGCGAAGCCGCTGTAGTTGCCCGTGCACTGGGTCCACCAGCTGGTCGCCGTGTAGATGACGGCGTGGCGTCCCGTGCGGGCCTTGTACTGGTTCAGGAAGTCCCGGATCCAGGTCACCATGCCGCTCTGCGTCTTGCCGAAGCAGGCGGCGCCGTACGGGTTCCACTCGATGTCGAGCGCGCCCGGCAGCGTCTTGCCGTCCCTGGACCAGCCGCCTCCGTGGTCCACGAAGTAGTTGGCCTGGGTGGCGCCGCTCGTGGTGTCAGGGGTCGCGAAATGGTACGCACCGCGGACCATGCCCACGTTGTAGGAGCCGTTGTACTGCTGCGCGAAGTACGGGTTCGTGTAGTACGTGCCTTCGGTGGCCTTGGCGTAGGCCCAGCGCACGCCGCTGTTCCAGAGCGTCGACCAGGCCACGTTGCCCTGGTGGCTGGAGACGTCGACGCCTTCGGTCTGGGTGGCGGCGATGCCACCGCGGGTGGGCGGCAGGGAGCCGACGCCGTCGTGCTCGGCGACCCCCATACCCATGTGCGCCTCGCCGCGGGCGGGCGGATCGGCGGCCTGCGCCGCGCCGGGCAGGGCGAGGAGGAGGGAGAGCGCCGCGAGCAGGGTGCCGGTGATTCCCAGGCGGGTGCTGCGTCTGCGGCGGGTGGGGACAGGTCTGTGCACGGGCATGAGCGGCCTCCGAGAACGACGTGGGGTGACGTGCGGTGGCGCCGGTGCGCTTGATGGTGTGTGCATGCCACGAATGGGCAGTGAAAAAACTCTACGCATGTAGACCAGGGGGTGGGAAGAGGGGCCGGTGGGTGCCGTTGGTCTACTCCTGCGAAATACTGGTGGAACTGCGGTGATGACCGTGATGGGCGAAAACTTTCAGATTCGGAAACCTCCGGAAAGCTGTGGAAAATCTGTTCATGGGTGCTGACGTGGGCGAAGACGGAAACGACGGGCGACGGAGCGCGGAAGCCGAACCGCGAACCGCCGCCGCGTCGGCGGCTGTGGACGGTGAGTTCCTCGCCCTGGAACGCGAGTTGACCGTCTTCCTGCGACGGGCCCGTGCCAACTCCGGCGAGATGGCCCGCGAGGTGCACCCCGACCTGGAACCGGCCGCGTACGGGCTGCTCGTGCGCCTGGAGGAGTGCGGGGCGCAGCGGGCCACCGAGCTCGCCGGGTACATCGGCGTCGGCAAGGCGACGATGAGCCGCCAGCTGCGGGCCCTGGAGGAGCTCGGCTTCGTCGACCGCGAGCCGGATCCCGCGGACGGCCGGGCGTGGCTGGTCTCGCTCACCGAGTCCGGGCGTGAGCACTTCGGGCAGGTCCGGGACGCGCGGCGCATGCGGTATGTGCGGCAGCTGGACGGGTGGGACCGGCGTGAGGTCGCGGAACTGGCGAGGTTGTTGCGCCAGTTGAACGCGGGCGCCGAGTAGTTCGTTGCGCCCCGCCGGGGTTGCGGGCTCGGGGCTCTGCCCCGGACCCCGCGCCTCAATCGCCGGCGGGGCTTGAGTGTCGAGACTTTCGCTTTTCTCAGGCGCCGGAGGCGCTTGACGAGAGTTCCACGTACGCCAGCGACGCATCGTCGTGGGTCTTGCTGCGGCGCAGATACGCGCGGGGCTCCGCGTCCGCGTCCTCCAGTGCCCGTACCCGCGACACCACCGCCTCCGCGCCCTCCTTGCGTACGAGGGTGAACAGGTCCGTCCAGTCGCCCTCGCGGAACTTCTCCACCCAGCGCGTCACGCCGTCCGTCATCGCGGCGAGCGACCGCACTTCGGTGCGGGGCAGCGTGCCGGTCACCGCGCGGCGTGCCACCGAGGGGTCCGCGGCGGCCGTGAAGAAGCCGCCCTCCTTGTTGCGCACCGTGGCGTCGGCCACCTCGTTCGAGACGAGGTTGGCGCGCGGGACCCGGTCGAGGCGGTCGTCGAGCAGCGGCGTGACCGTGCCGTCGGGGGCCTCGACGAGCAACGCCGAGTCGGAGAGCACCAGATGCTCCACCCGCTCCGCGTCCCAGCGGGCGAGCGCGACGGTCGCCTGCGGGGTGCGCGGGTGAGAAAGGTCACAGGTGTCCCGATGGGCGTCGGCGGTCCGGGCGATCGCCGCCCCGAGCACGTCGGCCAGGCTCATATCCCGCCGCGAAACGGACAGTTCGGCCAGTGCGCCGCCGAGGTGGGCGGTGAACCAGGGGACGGAGTGCCGGCAGCCCACGTCCGTGGCCGGGGGAGTGACCCCGTCGAGGACGACGATCGATCCACCGTGCCCGGCGGCCGGTGCGGCCACCGATACGTAGTCCTCGTTCGGCCGCTCGGCGGCGCCCGGTTCGGTGGTCAGTTCGATGCGCATGCGGTCAGTCTGCATGAGGTGCCCTCACGGAGCGGTGGCAGAGCGCGAGTTGGGCCGAGCCGTTCCGTATGGATCCTGTGCAGATCGGGCGGCGCTCCCGAAAGGGCTCCTGAGCGCCGGGTTTGCACGGAATGATCACTTCCGTCGGGGGTGTGGCGGGGCATCCTGCCAAAGGCCGACGAAGACGTCCAACCCGCGCGCGGTTGACAGAGGGTGATCGCCACACGGGAACTTGCTCCTCAACTCCCGCTCGATGTTCACTCCTTCGGGTGGCGGGCGAGGTGATGGGCGCCCCCTGCTCACCGGCACTGGAAGGGTCGGGAGCCAGGCCAGGAGGGTCACGAGTGTTGACGCAGCGTCACCCGGACCCATGGGGTACGAATCAGGAATGCGAGCATCAGTGGGGAACACCTCCGGCGGTAATGGGGCCAGTGGGCTGGGTGCGTCGGGTGATGTCGCACCGGGCCAGGCGCCCGAGGTGAGCCGCACGGGTTCCGGCCGGGGCAAGCGCACCCGGGTCCGCAGCCGATTGATCGTGGCGGTCGCCGTGGTCGCCGCGGCCGTCGTCGGCGCCGGGGCACCGGTGATTGTCGGCGCCTCGGACCGCGTGGGCGAATCGCAGACCCTCGTCGACGATGCCCAGCAGACGCAGCGCTCGCTCGCCCTGTCGCACGCACTCGCGGACGAGAGGGACGAGGTCACCCGCTTCATCGCGGCCGGCCGCTCCAAGGGGCAGGGCCTGAGCGAGGAGCACGGCGCCCGCGTCGACCGACAGGTCGACGAACTGCGCGTGGAGGCGCCCGCCGCCCTGCGCCGCACCCTCGACGACGTCGCCGCCGTGCGCCGCTCCGCCCTCACCGGCAAGGGCTCCGCCCTGGAGGCGCACACCGCGTACTCCCGCTCCATCGGCGAACTGCACGCGCGCGCCGAGGATCTGGCCGAGCGCATACCCGTGCGGGCGGGCTCCGGGGCCTACGCCCTCGCGGACCTGGACCGCGCGGTCGAGCAGGCGTCCGCCGCGCGCGGCCTGCTGCTCGCCGCGCTCGCCGTGCCCCGCACCGCGACCACGCAGGTCGACCCGGCGACCGGCCTGCGCGAGGCGGTCTCCGGCGAGTCCGCCGCCACCCGCGGCCAGCGCGACGCCCTCAGCGCCGCGGGCCAGCGGGCCAGGGTGCGCGAGCAGGCCGCGCTGGAGGACTTCCACGACTCGGGGACGACCGCGGCCGTCAACGCGTACGACTCCACGGCCACGGGCCCGGACGTCACGCGCGCCGAGACGTATCTGAAGCACCTCGCCGACGCCCCGACGCTGAGCTCCGCCGAGCTGCGCTACAACTCCAAGAGCGTCGAGGACGCCCTCACCGCGCGGATCGACCTCATGCGGGGCGCCGAGGCCGCGCTCGGCGACCAGCGGGTCAAGCGCCTGGAGCAGCTGCGCGACGACGACGTGACGGCGCTGGAGATCCGGATCGCGCTCGTCGGCTTCTGTCTGCTCGTCGCGGTCGGCGTGGCCATGGCGACGGCCCGTTCGCTGACCCACCCGCTCGCCGCGCTGCGCATCGGCTCCGCGCGCGTCGCGGGCGATCCGGCCGCCGAGGAACCGGTCAAGTACAAGGGCCGCAACGACGAGTTCGCCCAGGTCGTCGACTCGATCAACGCCCTGCACGCGCACGCCGTCAACCTGCACGGACGCATCGGCACCCTGGAGTCCGACCGCAAGCACCTCGTCGGCGAGCGCCAGCGGATGGCCGACGACCGGGACCGGCTGCGCGGCGAACTCGCCGACACCGCCCGCAAGCTGGACCGGGTCAAGCACTCGATCCACGGGACGTTCGTCAATCTGGCGCTGCGCACTCTCGGCCTCGTCGAGCGGCAACTGGGCGTCATCGAGGGCCTGGAGGAGCGCGAGCAGGACCCGGACCGGCTCGCCACGCTCTACAAGCTCGACCACTCCGCCACCGTCATGCGGCGGCACAGCGAGAACCTCCTCGTCCTCGCGGGCACCGAGCGCGGGCCGCAGCACGGCGGCTCCGTGGCCCTCGTCGACATGGTGCGCGCCGCCGTCTCCGAGATCGAGCGCTACGAGCGGGTGCGCATCGCCGCGCTGCCGCCGCACGCGCACATCGCCGGATTCGCCGCCGACGACCTCAGCCACCTCATCGCCGAACTCCTGGAGAACGCCACGTCGTTCTCGCCTCCGGACGCCTCCGTCGAGGTCTCCGGCTGGCTTCTGGAGAGCGGCTCGGTCATGCTCTCCGTCCAGGACGAGGGCATAGGGATGACCGACGAGCGGATGCGCGAGCTGAACACCCGGCTCTCCTCCTTCACCGCAGAGGAGGCGCACGACCCCGAGGACGTCGACGGGTTCGGGCTCGGCCTGCACGTCGTCGCGCGGCTCGCGGTGCGGCACGGGGTGCGCGTACGGCTGCGTGAGCAGAAGCAGGGCGGAGTGGCGGCGGTCGCCGTGCTGCCCGCCTCGCTCTTCGCCGCCGCGCCCGCGGCCTCCGTGCCGCCCGCCGTCCTGGTGCCCGGCGCCGCGCCCGCGGTACGCCTCGCGGGATCCGAGGCGGAGGCCAACTCCAATGAGCTGTACGGGCGTACGGAGCCGGAGCACGAGCTTCCGGCGTACGGCGACCCGCTGATCGAGGCGGCCGAGCAGGCCGTGCGCGAGGCGCCCGCGGAGTCCCCCGCGGAAACGACCATGGCGCTGAGCACGCCGGTCCTGCCGGAACCGGAGCCCGAGCCCGAGCCCGAGCCGGAGCCGGAGCCCGAGCCGGCCCCCGAACCCGTCGCCGAGGTGCCGCACCCGCGCGCGCCGAGCGACGAGCAGGACGAGCCCGTCGGGCACCCCGAGCAGCTTGACCAGCAGCTCGCACCGGAGCCCGCACCGGAGCCCGCACCGGAGCCCGAACCGGCCGAGCGCGTCACCGCCAAGGGGCTGCCCAAGCGCACCCCGAAGGTGGCCGCCCCCGTCTCCGCCCCGAAGCCGCGCACCGGCTCCGTGGACGCTGAGGCGCTGCGCCGCAAGCTCGGCGGGTTCCACCGCGGCGCCACCGCGGGCCGTCGCGACGTGACCGCGGAGTTCGCCGAGAACCCTGGACGTAGAAGTGAAGCCGAGGGGGACACAGCCGAGGAGGCAAGCAGTTGACTGCGCCCACCCCTGCACTCAACGGACTAAAGGGAATGAACGGTCTCAGTAGCGAGGCACGCAATCTGCACTGGCTGCTCACCGATCTCGTCGAGGAGGTGCCAGGGCTGCGGTCCGTCGCGGTCGTCTCGTCCGACGGACTGCTCCTGCTCTCCTCCGACCCGGGTCGGCACGACGCGGCCCCGGCGACCGACCCGGGCACAGGTCCCAAAGGGTCGAGCGCCGACCTGGCGGCCATCGTGGCCGGGCTCGGTTCGCTGACCATCGGAGCCGCCAAGCTGATGGACGGCGGAGGCATCAAGCAGACGATGGTCGCGATGGACGAGGGAAGCCTCTTCGTCATGTCGATCAGCGACGGCTCCCTGCTCGGCGTGCACGCCTCCGCGGACAGCGACATGGGTGTCATCGCGTACCACATGGCGCTCTTCGTCGGCCGTGCCGGGCACGTCCTGACGCCCGAACTCCGCAGCGAACTGCGCCAGTCGATGGAGGCCACCCGATGACCCCCGGCACTTCAGGCAGTGCACACAGTACGAACGGCACGAGTACGAACGGCACGAGCAGGACGTACGGATCGAGCAGGCTTCCCGTGCGCGGCGGGGACCGCAGGCCCGCCCGCGTGCGCCCCTACTCGCTGACCGGCGGCCGCACCCGCTTCGGCCATGTGCTGCTCGTGGAGACGTTCATCTCCAGCACGGCGGCGATCGAGGGGCCCGAGGACCGCCCCGAGCTGGGCAAGGGCGGGCTCGCCGGCATCATGCCGGAGATGCGCGCCATCGTCGCGCTGTGCCGTCGCATGCGCACGGTCGCGGAGATCGCCGCGCTGCTCAAGATGCCACTCGGCGTGGTGCGTGTGCTGCTCAGCGACCTCGCCGACCAGGGAAAGATCCGCGTGTACGGAACAGGCCACGGCCCCGGACAGCCGGACCGAGCGCTTCTTGAAAGGGTGTTGAGTGGACTCCGCCGCCTCTGAACTGCTCGGCGAACTGCCCATAGAGGAAGAGCAGTTGCAGGCCTGGCAGACCGACAGGACCCGGGCCCCCGTCGCCACGAAGATCATCGTGGCGGGCGGCTTCGGCGTCGGCAAGACGACCCTGGTGTCCGCCGTGTCCGAGATCCAGCCCCTTGAGACCGAGGCGCTGATGACCCAGGCGAGCGAGGAGACCGACGACCTCACCGCGACGCCGGAGAAGTCCACGACCACGGTCGCCATGGACTTCGGCCGCATCACGCTCGACGACGACCTGGTCCTGTACCTGTTCGGCACGCCGGGGCAGCAGCGGTTCTGGTTCATGTGGGACGACCTGGTGCGCGGCGCGATCGGCGCGGTCGTGCTCGCCGACACCCGCCGCCTGAAGGACTCCTTCCCCGCGCTCGACTACTTCGAGAGCTGCGGACTGCCGTACGTCGTGGCCGTCAACCACTTCGACGGGACGACGGAGTTCGCGCCCGACGACGTACGGGAGGCGCTCACGGTGCCGCCGCACGTACCGGTGCTGATCATGGACGCGCGGCGCCGCATCGCGGCGGTCGAGACGCTCCTCGCGCTGGTCGGCCACGCTCTGGACGTGACCCCCGAGTAGCCGAGCGGCCGTGAGCCCTCATAGTGGACAAGCCCCGCCCCCCACACATTAGTTACGGCAGTTAAGGCAGTCTCATATGTCGCGGAAGATACTCGTCGTGGGAGCCGGCCAGTCCGGCCTCCAGCTCGCCCTCGGCCTGCAGACCCAGGGGTACGAGGTCACCCTGATGTCCAACCGCACCGCCGACGAGATCCGTTCCGGACGGGTCATGTCGACGCAGTGCATGTTCCACACGGCGCTCCAGCACGAGCGTGACCTCCAGATCAACTTCTGGGAGTCGCAGGCCCCGAGGATCGAGGGCCTCGGCGTCTCGGTGGCCGCGCCCGGATCCTTCGACCCCGGCCCCTCGCAGCGGGCCATCGACTGGGTCGGCAGGCTCGACGGCTTCGCGCAGTCCGTCGACCAGCGCGTGAAGATGGCCGGCTGGATGGAGACGTTCGCGCAGCGCGGCGGGCAGCTCGTCATCCACGGCGCGGCGGTCTCCGACCTCGACTACTTCTCGCGCACGTACGACCTGGTGCTGGTCTCGGCGGGCAAGGGCGAGCTGGTCTCGATGTTCGGCCGGGACGCCGCGCGGTCCCCGTACACCGAGCCGCAGCGGGCCCTCGCCGTCGCCTACGTCCACGGCCTTGGCGTGCGCCCCGAGCACCCGGACTTCGACGCGGTGCGCTGCAACCTGGTGCCCGGCGTCGGTGAGCTGTTCATCATGCCCACGCTCACCACCTCCGGCCGCGGGGACATCCTCTTCTGGGAGGGCATCCCCGGCGGCCCGCTGGACGCGTTCAAGGGCGTCAAGGACCCCTCCGAGCACCTGGCGCTGACGCTGGAGCTGATGGAGAAGTTCGTGCCGTGGGAGTACGCGCGCGCCACGAAGGTCGAACTGACCGACGCCAACGGCACGCTGGCCGGGCGGTACGCCCCGACCGTGCGCAACCCCATCGGCCGGCTGCCCTCCGGCGGTGCGGTGCTCGGTGTGGCGGACGTGGTCGTGGCGAACGACCCGGTCACGGGCCAGGGCTCCAACTCGGCCTCCAAGTGCGCGGCTTCGTACCTCGCCTCCATCGTCGAGCACGGTGACAAGCCGTTCGACGAGGAGTGGATGCAGTCGGCGTTCGACCGGTACTGGGAGACGGCGCAGCACGTCACGAAGTGGACGAACGCGATGCTGGGTGCTCCGCCGGAGCACGTCCTCAACCTGATCGGTGCGGCCGGTCAGCTCCAGCCCGCGGCCGACCGTTTCGCGAACGGCTTCAACGATCCGTCCGACTTCGAGAACTTCTTCTATGAGCCGGAGAAGACGGAGGCGTACCTGGGGTCGCTGACCGGAGGGGCTCAGTAGGTCGCCGACCCGTACCCCGTGTCATCCCCGGCGTCCGCCCCTTCGGGCAGGGCCGGGGCCCGGTAGCCGGTCATCGCCGACGCCCCCGGGTCCGGGCGGACCGCTCCGAGGAGGGGGTTCGCCGCGATGGGGGAGACCTTGACGCGGGTGCCGGGGCGCGGGGCCTGCACCACCATGCCGTCGCCCAGGTACATGGCGACGTGCGTGGCCTTGGGGAAGTAGATGACCAGGTCGCCGGGGCGCAGCTCCGACATGGGTACCCGGGGCAGCGAAGCCCACTGTTCCTGTGACGTCCGCGGGATCACGCGCCCCGCGTGGGCCCAGGCCTGCGACGTGAGGCCCGAGCAGTCGAAGGAGTCGGGGCCCTCCGCACCCCACACGTACGGCTTGCCGATCTGGCGGACGGCGTAGGACAGCGCCTCGTCGCCCGCCCGTGACGGGGCCCTGCCCGTCGAGCTCAGCGCGCCGGACGCCATGAACGCCTGCTGCGCCCGTGATGTCCCCCGCGCCTCCAGGCGCGCCACATCGGCGAGTTGGTCGGCGGTGAGGGAGGCGAGCAGCTGCTCGACCTCCTTCAACCGGTCCTGAACCGCGTCCCGCTCCTTCTTCTGCCGCTCCGCGAGCCGCAGCTGCTGGTCCAGCGCGCCCCGCGCCTTCGTCGCCAGCGCGTCGGCCTTCTTCTCCCGGCCCGTGAGCCGGTCGACGGTGGCCTGCCGCTCACGCGCGGCCCGCCGCACCACATGGCCCTCGTCGAGCGCCCGCTGAGGGTCGCGCGAGAGGAGGAGGCGCAGGTACGGGGAGAACTCGCTGCGCCCCTGGTACTGCTCGCGTGCGAGCCGCCCGGCGTCGGTCCTGCTGCTGTGCAGCGACGACCGCGCGGCGGCCAGCTTCTTCGCGAGGCCGTCCGCTGACTTGCGGCGCTCCTTGAGCGCCTCCTCCGTCGCGTTGTACGTCTCCGTGGCGGCCTCGGCGTCCTGGTACAAGCGCTGGAGGTCCGTGAGGAGGTCGGCGACTGAGCGCGCCGCGCCGGGCCCCGGCCGTGGCTCGGGTCCGGGTGCCGCGCTCGCGGGCAGCGGCGTGAGCAGCGCTCCCGTGACGGCCACCGTGCACACCCACCGCACAAGGCTGCCTGACACCTGATCACCTCCGGTGCGGGACAACCTCTGTGCCCCACACCGTGAACATGAACAGAAAGGCGGGCCGCCCACCCGCCGGGCTGCTCGCTTCGGCGCAACTCCGCCACCCGTCCGGTGCCCGCACGGCGAGCCGCCTTTACGCCAGCGGCGACCGCTTCCCCGACCACGGCCACTTGAGCTCCCGCCCGGCCTTCCCGTCCGGCGCGAACACGTAACGCCACTGCGCCAGGAGCCGCATCCGCTTCCCGCCGGGCGAGGCCTCCCGGACGTACACGAGCACGGTGTCGTGGCCCCCGCCGTCGTCCGGCACCGGCACCTTGTACACCTTGGGCGGATTCCCGGTGGCGGTCACGAACACGGGCAGCACCCGTCCGTCGAGGGGCCCGCCGACAAAGGGGATCTCTTCGCTCTTCACGCGACCAGTGTCACGCAGGGCGGCGTACAGCCGTCACCGGAGCCGCTCACAGCAGGCGCGCCGCATCGCTCACCACCGGCAGCACCCGCCTCGCCAGTTCCCCGACGAGGCCGTCCGGCGACTCCAGCGCGAGCGCGTACCGCACCACGTCCGCGGTCTGCGGGTCCCGGCCCGCCGTCGCCGCCAGGACCGCCATGAACTGGTCGACGAGCCCGTCGCGCAGCTCGTCGAGCGGTGGCTGCTTGTCCTCGTCGAGCCAGATCAGGGAGGCCGCCTCCACCGCCGTGATCCACATGCGGACGGTCATCCGCAGGCGCGGTCCCGGTGCCGCCTGGCCGAGGTGGCTGAGGATGTGCTCGGCCGCGGCCCTGCGCACCCCGTCCACGATCGCCGTCGTACGGGAGGTCTCCACCACGCTGCCGCCCTGGAGCAGCGCCGCGAAACCCATGTCGTGCTGGTAGACGAAGCCCAGGTAGCGGTCGAGCGCGCGGGTGAGGCGCGCGGTGAGCGGGCCCTCGGGGGGCTCCGCGAAGCACTGCTCCAGAACGTCGGCCGCGGAGCGCAGCGCGGCCTCGTACAACTGCTGCTTGCCGCCGGGGAAGTAGCGGTAGACGAGGGGCCGGGACACCCCGGCGGCCTCCGCCACGTCGTCGAGCGAGACGTCTTCCGGGGCCCGGTGCGCGAACAGCGACAGCGCGGATTCGAGCAACTGCGCCCGCCGCTCCTCGACGCTGAGCCGTTTGTAGGCGGGCGTGCCGGTTGCCGAGGTCATGTTCTGAGCGTAACCGGCACGTCGA
This sequence comes from Streptomyces sp. NPDC002795, assembly GCF_042888725.1. NCBI lineage: Bacteria > Bacillati > Actinomycetota > Actinomycetes > Kitasatosporales > Streptomycetaceae > Streptomyces > Streptomyces sp. NPDC002795. The sequence goes on along the minus strand of NZ_JBIAQB010000020.1, from coordinate 62,044 downwards.
GCCCGCTTACTAGGCCAAAAGTCCCGAGGACCGCCACATCTGCCGGCCGACGCCGCGCAGCACGCCGATGTCGTCCAGGAAGTCGGTCAGGCGCTTGGCCCCGGACTGCATGACCTCGCGGCGGTGGCCGCTGGCCTTGACCTGGGCCATGGCCTCCCTCTTGTCGAGGCCCACGTTCTCGTACACCTGGGGGTTGATGAACGCCACGGAGAAGACGCGGGCGAACTCGCCCGAGGTGATCCGCGTGAACTCCTGCGACCAGCGCGGCGCCGTCACCATCTGGCGCCTCAACTCCTCGCGCGCGTACCGGACATGGCGCGCCTCCTCCACGACGTGGATGCGCGTCACGCCGCGGATCAGCGTCTGTACGCGCTCGTCGGGGAACGTCAGCCGCTGCATCCAGTCGAGGACCTCCTCGCCGAGCAGCGTCGCCGTGAACGACCCCGGTGTGGTGGAGACGGTCTTGAAGAGGCGGCCCAGATTGTGGTGGACCGGCGCCACCGGGTACCAGGGCGTCTCGCCGCGCGAGATCAGCCGCGCGAACATCTTCGAGTGCCTGCACTCGTCCTCGATCTCGGTCAGCGCGTACCGCACGTGCGCGCTCGTCGCCGCCTTGTCGTAGACGTGGCGCACGAGGAGCTGCATCAGGATCAGCTCGAACCAGATGCCCAGTGAGGCCAGCGCCGCCGACTCGTGCTGGGACAGGACGATCCGCTGCTCCTCGCCCATCCGCTTCCACAGCGGGGTGCCGTACAGGGACACCAGCTCGGGCGGCCAGAACCACTTGCCCTCCTCGAAGGGCGCGTTCCAGTCCAGCTCCTTGTCCGGGTCGAAGGAGTGCTTGGCGGAAGAGTCGAGCAGCCGCTCGGCCACCTGCTCCCGGTCCTTGAGCAGACCGAGCGCGTCGCGCAGTCCCGCCAGCGCGTCGGCTTCCGTCATGGTCGTCATGGCTGTCCCCACCTCTTCGTACGGGAATCCAGGGTTACCGTCGGTCACGTCTGCATCGGTTCTTATGAGACTGCGCGTCAGCAAGACCGTCAATCCCTCGCGCACGACTGCGTACGACTTGTTGACCCCGCGTCTACCACCGTGTGAGCCTGCCAGCATGGCGACGCATGAGCTGTACACCAAGGCCCCCAATGGGTCCAACTGGCAAGTACCGTCCGCCAGTTCGGCTCGCCTCAGCTGGGAATACGACGACGGGCGCGACCGCCTCCTCTCCCTCTACCAAAAGGGCAAGGACAAGCAGTGGGACGGCGCCAAGCGCATCGACTGGGAGCTGGAGGTCGACCCCCACGACCCCCTCGGCACCCCCGACGACGCGCTGGCCCTCTACAACACGCCCTACTGGGCGAAGATGACCGACAAGGACAAGGCCGAGCTGCGCAAGCACTCCGCCTCCTGGCAGTTCAGCCAGTTCCTGCACGGCGAGCAGGGCGCCATGGTGTGCGCCGCGCGGATCGTGGAGTCCGTCCCCGACCTCGACGCCAAGTTCTACTCGGCGACGCAGACCATGGACGAGGCGCGGCACGCGGAGATCTACGGCCGCTTCCTGCACGAGAAGCTCGGGATGCTCTACCCGATCAACGACAACCTCCAGTCCCTGCTCGGCGACACCCTGCGCGACTCCCGCTGGGACATGCCGTACCTGGGCATGCAGGTCCTCATCGAGGGCCTGGCACTCGCCGCGTTCGGCCTGCTCCGCGACACCACCGACAAGCCGCTGCCCAAGCAGATCCTCGCGTACGTGATGCAGGACGAGGCCCGGCACGTGGCCTTCGGGCGGATGGCGCTGCGCGACTACTACAAGCAGCTCAGCGACGCCGAACTGCGCGAGCGCGAGGAGTTCGTCATCGAGGGCTGCTACCTGATGCGCGACCGGCTGCGCGGCATCGAGGTCCTGGAGAACTTCGGCATCCCCAAGGCCGACGCGGAGAAGTACACGGAGCAGTCCGAATTCCTGGCCATGTTCCGGCAGTTGCTGTTCTCGCGGATCGTCCCGTGCGTCAAGGACATCGGCCTGTGGGGCAAGCGCCTCCAGCAGGCCTACGTCGACATGGGCGTCTTCGACATGGGCAACTCCAACCTCGACCAGCTCATGGCCCAGGACGAGGAAATCGCCGAACAACTCGACGCGCAGCGCTTCGCGGCGGAGGAGCAGGAGCGGGTGGCGGAGGTGGAGGAGGCGGTACAAGCGGGCCGGTCAACCACATAAAGCCGCGCCGGCGATTGAGGCGCGGGGTCCGGGGCAGAGCCCCGCGACGTGCACCATGTCGACCTCACCCGTCCGACGACCCCAGAACCGCCTCCATCACCGACTTGGCGACAGGAGCCGCGCTCCCTCCACCACTGATGTCGTCGCGATTCGCGGAGGCGTCCTCCACGACCACCGCGACCGCGACCTCCGGCGTGGACGCGTCCTTCTTCTTGGCGTAGGAGATGAACCAGGCATACGGAGTGCCTTCGTTGTTCTCGCCGTGCTGCGCGGTGCCCGTCTTGCCCCCGACCGTGGCGCCGGAGATCCGCGCCCCGGTGCCCGTTCCCTCGGAGACGACGTCCTCCATCATCGTCTGCAGCTGCGTCGCCGTGTACGGGGACATGACCTGCTTGTAGGTGTCGGTGCCGGTCTCCGAGACCGTGTCGCCGTCGCTCGCCGTGGTCTTGTCGACGAGGTGCGGCTGCATCAGTGCGCCGCCATTGGCGACGGCCGAGGACACCATCGCCATCTGAAGCGGCGTCGCGGCGGTGTCGTACTGGCCGATGGAGGAGAGCGCCAGCTGCGAGTCGTTCATGTCGGTGTCGAAGTTCGACCGCGCGGCCGCCATCGGGACCTTGATCCCGCTGTCGTTGAAGCCGAAGTTCTCCGACATCTTCACCATGTCGGAGAGCCCGGTCTTGACCCCGAGGTTGGCGAACACGGTGTTGCAGGAGACCCGCAGCGCGTACTCCAGCGTCGCGTCCGTGCAGGCGTCAGAGGCGGACTCGTTCGTCAGCTGTGTCGTCGTGCCCGGCAAGGTGTACGGGGACGGGGTGTCGGTCGACGCGCTGATGCCGCTCACCACGTTGTTCTCCAGGATCGCGGCCGCCGTGACCACCTTGAACGTGGAGCCCGGCGGATACGTCTGGCGCAGCGCCCGGTTGAGCATCGGCTGCTCCTGCGACTTGTTCAGCTCGGCCCACGCCTCGGTCGAGGAGGAGTCGGTTCCGGCGATCCGCCCGGGATCGTACGAGGGCGTGCTGACCAGCGCCAGGATCTTCCCGGTCGACGGGTCGATCGCCGCGACCGCGCCCTTCTTTCCGCCGAGCCCGGAGTACGCGGCCTGCTGCGCGCGGGCGTTGATGGTGGTCTTCACATTGCCGCCGGGCTCCTGGGCGCGCGAGATCTCGTTCCAGAAGGGGACGGGGGACAGCATCGGGTCGGTGCCGGAGAGGACGTCGTCCTCGGCGCTCTCCACGAACGTCGTGCCGTACGTCTGCGAGGCGTAGCCGGTGACGGGGGCGTAGAGCGGCCCGTTCTTGTACGTCCGCTCGTAGCGCAGCGACTCCCCGGTGTCCCTGGAGCCGGTGACGGACTTGCCCTGGACGAGGATGTCGCCGCGCGGCTGCCCGTAACGCTCGATCGTGGAGCGGCGGTTGGCCGAGTTGTCGTCGAGCTTGTCGGCCTGGAAGAACTGGATACGGGCCGCGTTGAGGAGCAGCGCGATCAGCAGGATCAGGCAGAACACCGAGGCCCGGCGGATGTACTTGGTCACTTGGCGCTCTCCACGTGGTCCGGGGCGTTCCCGGGGGACTCGGGCAGCAGCTGGCTCCGGGCCCGGTCGCTGACCCGGATGATGATCGCGACGATGATCCAGTTGGTGACGAGGGACGAACCGCCCTGCGCGAGGAACGGCATCGCCATGCCGGTGAGCGGGATGAGCCCCATCACGCCGCCCGCGATGACGAAGACCTGGAGCGCGACGATCGAGGCGAGCCCGATGGAGAGCAGCCGGCCGAACGGATCGCGCAGCGCGAGCCCCGCCCGGTAGCCGCGCTCCACGAGCAGCGCGTACAGCAGGAAGATCGCGGTGAGCCCGGCGAGCCCCAGCTCCTCGCCGGCCGTCGCCAGGATGAAGTCCGATTTGGCGGCGAAGCCGATCAGGTTCGAGTGGCCGAGGCCGAGCCCGGTGCCGAGCATGCCGCCCGCTGCGAACGCGAACAGCGACTGCGCGAGCTGGCTGGCGCCCTGACCGGCGTCGATGGAGGCGAAGGGGTGCAGCCAGTCCTCGACGCGGCTGTGCACGTGCGGCTCGAAGGAGGCGACGAAGAACGCGCCCACGGCCGCGAGCACGAGCCCGATGGCGATCCAGCTGCCGCGGCCCGACGCCACGTACAGCATGATCACGAACAGGCCGAAGAAGAGCAGCGAGGTTCCCAGGTCGGTCTCCAGGACAAGGACGCCCACCGTCATCAGCCAGATCACCAGGATCGGCGCGAAGACCCGCATCGTCGGCAGCTGGAACCGCCAGATCCGCTTGCCGGTGTACGCCAGGGCGTGCCGGTTGGCCGCGAGGTAGCTGGCGAAGAAGATCGCGAGCAGGATCTTGGCGAACTCGCCGGGCTGGATGGAGAAGCTGCCGATCTGGATCCAGATCCGGGCGCCGTTGATCGGCGGGAAGAAGATCGGCAGGATCATCAGCACCAGAGCCGTGACCACGCAGATGTAGGCGTATCTCTGGAGCACCCGGTGGTCGCGCAGGAAGAGCACGGTGAGGATGAACAGGGCCACGCCGAGCGTGGACCAGATCAGCTGGGTGGGCGCCGCCTGGTCGCCCGGCGTCTCCAGGTCGAGCCGCCAGATCAGCACCAGACCGAGGCCGTTGAGCAGCACGGCGATCGGCAGCACCAGCGGATCGGCGTACGGGGCGCGGAAGCGGACCACGAGATGCGCGACGAGCGCGAGCGCCCCGAGCCCGGCGCCGTAGCTCAGGGCCCCGCCCGGCACCCGGCTGTCCTTGGAGAGCCCGACGTCGATGTATCCGTAGACGCTGAGCAGCACGGCGATGACGAGCAGGGCCAGTTCGGTGCCCCGCCGCCGGGGGACGCGCACAGCGGGTACCGAGGACGAGGTGCGGGTTCCCGACGTGCCCGATGATCCGGTCATACCGGGAACGTAGCAAGCAAGTGCCGGATGTCAGGTTATGTCAGCACCAGCGCGGCACGGCGCCGATGTTCTGGATGTACTTCGCCGAGCCCCACGCCCAGGTGCCGTCGGTGAGGAGGTACCAGTACGAGTTCCCGCCGACGCTGTCGCCCGAGGTCTTGCAGAAGATCGGGACGATCGCGCGGTACGGCACCGAGCGGACGACCTTGGCGCCGCGGGTCGGGGCGTCGCGCAGCAGCAGCCCGGACTTCGCGGTGACGCGGCCCTTGTAGACCGGTGTCGAGCCGTCGGAGCCGGAAGCACCGGCGGTCTGGGCGACGGCCGGGACGGCCGCGGTGGCGACGAGGGTGGCGACGGCGGCGATGCCCATACCGAGACGCTTGGTGAGGGACATGCGAGTCCTCCTGAAGTGGGGGAGAGGGGCGGGCGAGGAGCCTTGAATGCCCGGTTTCACACTAAAAGCGGTACGCAGGGCACGCAAAAGGTCACTCTCCGCTACGAAGCACTCTCCGCTACGAAACCTCGGGCCCGGCCCCCTCGTGCGGCAGCGTCAGCGTCGCCACCGCACCACCGTCCGCCGCGTTCCCGAACTCCAGGCGCGCGCCGAGGACTTCGGCCTGTCCGAGCGCGATGGTCAGGCCGAGCCCGTGCCCACGGGCACCGCCCTCGGTGCGGAAGCGCTGCGGTCCGTGCTCCACGAGATAACCGGGGTAGCCCGCGCCGTGGTCGCGCACCGTGACCACCGGGCCCTCCACGGTCAGGGTGACCGGCGCGGCGCCGTGCAGATGCGCGTTGGCCACGAGGTTGCCGAGGACCCGCTCCAGGCGGCGACGGTCCGTCAGCACGCAGACATCCCGCACGAGATCGACCTCCGTGGGCGTGCCGGACGCCCGCACCACCCGCTCGACCACCGGGCCGAGCCGGTTCTCGTCCAGGTCCAGCGGCTCGCTGCGCGCGTCGAGCCGCGAGATCTCCAGCAGGTCCTCGGTGAGCGTGCGCAGCGCGGCGACCCGGTCCCGCACCAGCTCCGTGGGCCGCCCCGGCGGCAGCAGCTCGGCGGCGGCGTGCAGCCCGGTCAGCGGCGTCCGCAGCTCGTGCGCGACATCGGCGGTGAACCGCTGCTCGGTCAGGATCCTGGCCTGCAGTGAACCGGCCATGCTGTCGAGCGCGCCCGCGACATCGGCCACCTCGTCGTGGCGCCGCCCCGGGTCCTTCGTCCGGCGGTCGTCGACGCGCGCGTCCATGTCGCCCGCGGTGATCCTGCGCGCCACCCGCGCCGTCGCGTGCAGGCGTCGCGTCACACGGGTCACCGCGAACGCGCCGACCAGCAGCGTCGCCCCGATCGCGAGCACGGACGAGGTGAGGATCGCCCCGTCGAGCCCGTCGATGGTGCGCCGGCCCTGCGCGAAGTCGACCCGCACCGCGAGGGCCCGCTCGCCGCCCCGGCCGGTGGCCGCCGGGCCCGCGGCCCACATCGTCGGCCGCTCCCGGCGCGCCGCGATCATCGTGCCGCGCTCCCCGCGCACGGCGAGGGCGCGCAACTCGGCGGGCAGGCCCGGCGGATCGAGGCCCGCGCCCGGCGCGAGCTTGCCCCCGGCCTCGTACCGCTTGGTGGTGGACTTCAGGAGGTCGAGCGCGCGTTCGCGGGCCTGACCCGTCGTCTGGTCGGTGACCGAGACGTGCACGAGGACGCCGAGCAGCGCGGCGAGCGCGCAGCACATCACGGTGATGAACACGGTCGCCTTCCACGTCAGCGACGCGGTCCAGGCGGGCAGCCGCAGCGCGCGCGGACTCATGAGCGGCTCGGTGACGGCGTGTCAGGAGTGTGCGAGGACCCGGTGCGCAGGATCTCGTCGCGGGTCGGCAGCATCGCCTTCTGGTGTCCGTCGTACGACCAGGACGTGCGGTACTCGTACCCGGACAGGTCGGCCGCGGCGCGCACCACGATGTTGCGGCCCGCCAGATGCACGTTGATGACGGCGTCCCTGTCGTCCATGATCTGGGTCAGCTTCCCGCCGCTGTACGTGTACGCCTGGAGGTACGCCTCGCGGTGCGGGGCGCGGACGGCGACGAGCAGATCGTCCTGTCCGTCACCGGTCAGATCCCGGTAGTACCCCCTGAGAACGGGACAGTCCTTGGACGCCGGGCAGTCCGCGACATCGGCGGCGACGTCCTTGTAGTCGTCGGGCGCGGCGGCGACGCGGGCCCGCACGATCGTCACCGGGTCGACCGCGCGCAGCTTCCCGCCGGGCACCTCGACGCCCTTGACGACGGCGGTGTCCCCGGCGCCGTAGTCGTCGGTGGCGCGGGTCGCGGACGGCAGCGTGGGCCACAGCCGCTCCGGGCCGACGGCCGTCGGCGTCGGGCCCGCGCTCTCCAGGCCGCCCTGGTCCCCGCAGCCGGCGCACGCGCAGAGCAGTACGGCGAGGGCCGATACGCCGAGGAGCTTTGACGTCACTGCACTCCTGCCTGCCGGGTCGAACGGGTTGCGAAGGTCATCATGCCGGGCCTGCGGGCTTATTGCCCTGCGGCATGGCTTGCTGCTCCCATGGTCGTGGGGTGATGGGGCATGAGCGGACTGCGCGTCATACCGACCTGGCGGCACGGCCAGGAGTGGCTCTACGTGTGCGGGGACGACGGCACGAACGTCGCCTGGTACGACCGGGACGCGGGCCGGGTGAACCTGCTGAGCGAGGCCCGGCGGGCGGATGTGCTCGACGTGCTCCGCCCGTTCGTCACCGGCCAGGTCGCCGTCGGCCCGCCCCCGGTGCCGACCCCCGCCGAACTGGCCGGGCTCACCCTCCACCCCGACGACGACCTCGCGCCGAACCGTCCCGGCGAGGCCCTCGTCATCTCCCTGGACCGCGACCCGGGCCCGCAGCGCCGGCTGCGCACCGACCCGCGGCGCAGGGCGCTCGCCGCGCAGGCGCGGGTGGGCGAGGTCCTCGACGGACTTGAGGCGGTCGGCTGGCGGGTGCTGCACTCGGTGCCACTGCCCGGCGGATCCCGCATCCACCACCTGCTGATCGGCCCCGGCGGCCTGTTCGCGCTGCACACGCTGCCCGTGCGCAGGCAACGGGTGCGGGTCGGCGACCCCTGGGTGACGGCGGGCCGCGGGGAGCGGCAGCCGCTGCTGCGCCGGGTGCGGGCCGACGCGTCCCGGGCCTCCTTCGCCCTCACCGCGGAGGTCCGCGCGGGCCTCGTCCTGGTGGAACCGGCGACCGTCGAGGTGACGACACCGCCGCGCAACGTCCACCTCTTCACCGACACGGACCTCTCACCCCTGGCCCGCACGGGCGGCCTCCTCAAACCGGCGGACGTGGAGGCGCTGCACATGATGGCGCGGGACAGGGGAACGTGGGGCCGAGTGTGACCACCTCAACCCATTTCAAGCGCAGCGGCGCCTGAGGCTCAGCCCTGCGACCGCAACGCCGGTTCGGCAAATTAAGCCCCTGCGGCGATTGAGCAGCGGGGTCCGGGGCAGCGCCCCGCGACCGCAACGCCATCCGCCTCAAGGAAGCTCCCCGGCCCGCCCACCGTCGAACACCCCCGCGAGCAGATCCCCATCCCGCTCCAGCCGCGCGACAACGTCCCCCGCGACAAACACCAGATCCCCCGCAGCACCGCACCCCTCCACCTCCCCCCACGTAACCGGCGCCGAAACCGTCGGAGACACCCGCGCACGCAACGTGTAAGCCGCCGCCGTCGTCTTCGCGGCGGAGTTCTGACTGTGGTCGACGAACACCTTCCCGGGCCGCAGGTTCCGCGCCATCCGGTGCACCACGAGCCCCGGCAGCGCCTCCTCCGCCTCCCGCGCGAGCCCCTTCGCGTACGCACTGACCCGCTCCGACGCCGTAGGCACCAGCGGCACCAGCAGATGCAGCCCCTTGGACCCGGAGGTCTTCGCGTACGCGTCGAGCCCGTCCCGCGCCAACCGCTCCCGCAGCCACCCGGCCACCTCGCAGCACTGCACGATGTCGGCCGGGGCCCCGGGGTCCAGGTCGAAGACCAGCCGGTCGGCGCGGCCCGGAGCGTCCGCCCGCCACTGCGGCGTGTGGAACTCGGTGACCAGGTTCGCCGCCCACATCAGCGTCGGCAGGTCCTGCACGAGGATCTGCCGCGAGACCCCGTCCGAGCGCGACACCTCGGCCGTCTTCACCCAGGAGGGCGTCCCCGGTGGCACGTTCTTGGCGAAGAACCGCTGGCCCTCGGGCCCGTCGGGAAAGCGCAGGAAGGAGACCGGGCGGCCCCGCAGGTGCGGGAGCAGGGCCTCCGCGGCCGTCGCGTAGTAGTGCAGCAGCTCGCCCTTGGTGAATCCGGAGTCGGGGTACAGCACCTTCTCCAGATTGCTGAGCGTGAGCCGCCGCCCCTCCACTTCTGTGATCGGCGCCATACGGTAATACTCTGGCAACCCAGCCCGTTATGTCCTCTATGTCGCGCATCGGCGCGAACCGGGAGGTCCACCGTGCGCTCCATATGGAACGGCGCCATCTCCTTCGGCCTGGTCAGCATCCCGATCAAGCTGGTCAACGCCACCGAGAACCACTCGATCTCCTTCCGCCAGATCCACCTGGAGGACGGCGGCCGCATCCGCTACCACAAGGTGTGCGAGCTGGAGGAGAAGGAAGTCGCGAACGACGAGATCGGCAAGGGGTACGAGGACGCCGACGGCTCGATCATCCCGATCACCGAGGACGACCTCGCCCAGCTCCCGATCCCCACGGCCAGGACCATCGAGATCGTCTCGTTCGTGCCGGCCGAGCGGATCGACCCGCTCCAGATGGGCACGGCCTACTACCTCCAGGCCAACGGCGTCCCGGCCGCCAAGCCGTACACGCTCCTGCGCGAGGCGCTCAAGCGCAGCAACAAGGTGGCCATCGCCAAGTTCGCGCTGCGCGGCCGGGAGCGGCTCGGGATGCTGCGGGTCGTCGACGACGTCATCGCGATGCACGGACTGCTCTGGCCGGACGAGATTCGGGCCCCCGAGGACGCCGCCCCCGACTCGAACGTCACCGTCCGCGACGCCGAACTCGATCTGGCGGACGCCCTGATGGACACGCTCGGCGAGGTCGACATGGACTCCCTCCACGACGACTACCGGGACGCCGTGGAGGAGATGATCGAGTCGAAGGCCTCCGGCGCCGAACCGGCCGAGACTCCCAAGAAGTCGGGCGGCGGGGGCGGCAAGGTCATCGACCTCATGTCGGCGCTTGAGAGCAGCGTCAAGGCGGCCAAGAAGGCGCGGGACAAGGGGGACGAGGACGTCGCCGAGGTGACGGAGCTCGCGTCCCGGCCCCGTACGAAGAAGTCCACCGCCAAGAAGACACCCGCGAAGAAGACGACGGCGACCAAGAAGTCCACGAAGTCGACCTCGGCAAAGAAGAAGCCGACGCCTCGGAAGAAGACGTCGGCTTGAGCTTTAAGCCCCGCCGGCGATTGAGGCGCGGGGCCCGGGGCAGAGCCCCGAGACCGCAACCCCGTCGCCGGGTGAACGCAGAAGCGGCTACCGCCCCCGCGCGAGCTTCGCGGCGTCCCGCTTGAACGCCCACTCCATCTTCGGCTCCATCACGAACCGGAACATCCGCTGGACCGGTGGTGTGCACAGCACGGTGATCAGGCTTCCCGCGAGCACCGTCACCACGATCTGGCCCCACGGTGTGTGCACCCAGGCCACGTCGTACCAGTCCCCGAAGCGGGAGCCCTTGGCGACGAAGCCGTGCAGCAGGTAGCCGTACAGCGTGCCCGCGCCGAGCGCCGTGAACCACAGCTTGCGGCCCGGCACCCACGCGAAGAAGCACGCCGTGAGAATCACCGAACAGCCGAACATGGCCAGCGTCATGACGATGCCGGTCCAGCCGGGCGCACCCAACTCCTGTGCGCTGTCCCGGTGGTACGTCCACGCCGCGGTCATCCGCGGCGCCGCCCAGTACGCGAACAGCAGCGCGGCTCCGAAGACCGGCACCGCGATGATCCGCGCCTCCTTGCGGCGCACCAGCTGGAAGTGCTCCGGCTTCAGGCACAGACCGAGGACGAAGAACGGCAGGAACTGCAACAGGCGCTGCATGTCCAGGTCGTCGCCGATGCTGGGGGAGACGGAGGCGAGCGCCGCGATGGCGAGCGCCACCGGCAGCGGCCAGCGGATCGTCTTCCAGATCGGCGTGCTCAGCCGCCATACGAACAGCGACACCAGGAACCAGGTCAGGTACCAGGGGTCGAGGAGGCTGAAGTCGTACCCGGGGTCGTCACCGGCGTACCGCTTGAAGAGCGTGTAGACGACCTCGAACACCACATACGGCACCGCCACACCCGTGATCAGCCGCTTCAGCCGACCAGGGCTCGCGTCGAACGACCGCGAGAAGTAGCCGGAGATCACGATGAACGCCGGCATGTGGAACGTGTACACGATGATGTAGAGGGCGGAGGCCGCCCGGCTCCCGTCGCGCAGCGGCTCCCAGGAGTGGCCCATCGCGACCAGGACGATCGCCAGGTACTTGGCGTTGTCGTAGAACGCGTCCCGGGCCTTGCCGGTCTTCGGTGTCGCGGTGGCGGCCGGTGTGGCCGCCTGTCTCCTGGACGGAGTGCTCGCGGGTGCGACGGTGTCCTGCTGATCGGGCAGCGGGGCCCGATGAGCCGCGAGCTGTACCGGTTCGCTCACGATCCCTCCCGTTGGGAACCCCGGCTGCCGGATACGCATCTTCCTGGATTCGTGAGGTTCAAGTGGCTGCGAGACATCGACCGAACCGTAGTCATGCGGTGGGGCACGAGTAAACCTGGATCGGGTGGGCGTGGCGGCTCTCACAGTCCTGATCAGGAATGACAACCGCTCAAACGCGTTCCCTGCCGGTCTCCGTAGCGAGAAGTCGACAACGGCCGAAAGGGTGCGTCAGTTGAGCCCGGCCTCCGCGACCCGCCGCAACAGCCCGTGCAGCGTCTCGCACTCGTCCGCGTCCAGCGGCGCGAGCAGCTCGCTCGTCACGCGCGACCCCGCCTCGTCCGAGCCGCGCAGGAAGTCCCGGCCGTCGTCCGTGAGCACCACGATCCGGCTGCGCCGGTCGCCGGGGGACGGCCGCCGCTCGACGAACGAGGCCTTCTCCAGGTCGTCGACCAGGCCCACGATCGCGCTCGGGTCGTAGCCGAGCCGCGCGCTCAACTCCCTTTGGAGCGCGCCCTCGCCCGTGGCCAGGAAGCGCAGCACCGCGTAGTGGCGCAGGCGCAGCCCCGACTCCTGGAGCGAGGCGTTGAACAGCTGCCCCGAACGCAGGCCGAGCCGGTACAGCAGATAGCCCGTGTCGGCGTGCAGCCCGCGCATCCATGGCTCGTGCGCGTCGATCGGGGCGGGGGTCATGAGGTCTCCCTGGGGTGGGCCTGCGGTGTGCCGCGCCAGTCTCTCGCATGTACGGGTCAGCTACAACTATTGACGTCACCAATTATTGTTCTTAGCTTCCTTCTTGCCCCGCATGTCACCGGCAGGAAGGGACCCGCACGTGTCCATCGATCTCACCGGAAAGGCGGCCGTCGTCACCGGCGGCGGCCGTGGCCTCGGCCTCTCCTACGCCCATGCCCTCGCCGCCCACGGCGCCTCGGTCGTCGTCAACGACGTCGACGAGGCCGTCGCCGAAGCGGCCGTGAAGTCCATCAGGGAGGCGGGCGGAACGGCCGTCGCCGAGGTGGTCCCGGTCGGCACGGCCGAGGCCGCGGACCGCCTGGTGGCGCGTGCGGTGAGCGAGTTCGGCCGCCTCGACGTCCTGGTCACCAACGCCGGCATCCTGCGCGACAAGGTCCTGTGGAAGATGACCGACGACGACTTCGACGCGGTGCTCACCACCCATCTGAAGGGCACCTTCACCTGCGCCCGCGCCGCAGCCGTCCGCATGCGCGAGCAGGGCGAGGGCGGCACGCTCGTCCTCGTCGGCTCGCCCGCGGGGCAACGGGGCAATTTCGGCCAGACGAACTACGCCGCCGCGAAGGCCGGAATCGTCGCCATGGCCCGTACGTGGTCGATGGAGCTGGCCCGCGCGAACATCACGGTCAACGCGATCGTCCCGGTCGCCGCGACGGCCATGACGGAGACGATCCCGGCTTTCGCCCCGTACGTGGACGCCCTGCGCGGCGGCGAACCGCTCCCGTCCTTCCTGCGCAAGGGCGAGGGCTTCGGCACACCGGAGGACTGCGCGGCCCTCGTCCCCTTCCTCGCCTCCGAAGCGGCCCGCTCCGTGACGGGCCAGGCGATCGGCATCGGCGGCGACCGGCTCACGCTCTGGTCGCACCCGCAGGAGATCAAGTCGGCCTACGCGGACGGGGGCTGGACCCCGGACACGCTGGCGCAGGCGTGGCCGACGTCGGTCGGCGCCGAGCTCCAGACGGTCGGCATCCCCGCACCGAAGCTCCCGGAGGCGTGATGAACATCGACGAGCTGGCGGCGATCGACGTACACACCCACGCCGAGGTCTCCTCCAAGGGAAAGTCCTCCCTCGACGACGAGCTCCACGAGGCGTCCTCCGCGTACTTCAAGACCGAGGGCAACCGGAAGCCGACCCTTGAGGAGACGGCCGCGTACTACCGCGAGCGGAACATGGCCGCCGTGATCTTCACGGTCGACGCCGAGTCCGCGACGGGCACCGAACCCGTGCCGAACGAGGAGGTCGCCGAGGCGGCGGCCGCCCACCCGGACGTCCTGATCCCGTTCGCCTCGATCGACCCGTTCCGGGGGAAGGCGGGCGTGAAGCAGGCCCGCCGCCTGGTGGAGGAGTACGGGGTGAAGGGCTTCAAATTCCACCCCTCCATCCAGGCCTTCTACCCGAACGACCGCTCCGTGGCCTACGAGCTCTACGAGCTGATCGAGGAAACGGGCACGATCGCCCTCTTCCACACCGGCCAGACGGGCATCGGCGCGGGCGTCCCGGGCGGCGGCGGCATCCGCCTGAAGTACAGCAACCCCCTCCACGTGGACGACGTGGCGGCCGACTTCCCCCACCTCAAAATCATCCTGGCGCACCCCTCGTTCCCCTGGCAGGACGAGGCCCTGGCCGTGGCGACCCACAAGCCGGGGGTGCACATCGACCTCTCCGGCTGGTCCCCGAAGTACTTCCCGCCCCAGCTGATCCAGTACGCGAACACGCTCCTCAAGGACAAGGTCCTCTTCGGCTCGGACTACCCGGTCCTGACCCCGGACCGCTGGCTCGCCGACTTCGCGAAGCTGGACATCAAGGAAGCGGTCCGCCCCAAGATCCTCAAGGAGAACGCGGCCCGCCTGCTCGGTCTCACCAAGCCCTGAAGGGGATCGGTATGCGCAACGAGGGACTGGGTTCGTGGCCCGCCCGCCGGGCCCGCAAGACCCCGCACCGCACCGCCCTGATCCACAACGGCACGACGTACTCGTACGCCGACCTGCACGACCGTACGACCCGCCTGGCACACGCCCTGCGAGCACAGGGCGTACGCCGCGGCGACCGCGTCGCCTACCTCGGCCCGAACCACCCCTCGTACCTGGAGACGCTGTTCGCGGCCGGCACCCTGGGCGCGGTCTTCGTCCCGCTCAACACGCGCCTGTCGACAGCCGAACTCGCCTACCAGATAAGGGACTCGGGAGCGAAGACCCTCCTGCACACCGGCGGCAGGGAACCCGCCGAGGCGCTCTCCGTCCCCCTGACGATCGAGGCCGAGGGAGGCGGGTACGAGCAGTTGCTCGCGTCCGCCCCGCCGGACCCGGTCGACGAGGCGGTCGGCGCGGACGACGTCTGCCTCATCATGTACACCTCGGGCACGACGGGCCGCCCCAAGGGCGCCATGCTCACCCACGCCAACCTGACGTGGAACGCGATCAACGTCCTGGTCGACCACGACCTGATCGCGGACGAGGTCGCCCTCGTCTCGGCGCCCCTGTTCCACACGGCGGGCCTGAACATGCTGACGCTGCCGGTGCTGCTCAAGGGCGGCACATGCGTCCTGGTCGGCGCCTTCGACCCGGCGGCCACGTTCGACCTGGTGCGGCGGTACGGCGTCACGTTCATGTTCGGCGTCCCGACGATGTTCGACCTGCTGACCCGCCAGCCCGCCTGGCCGACCGCCGACCTGTCCTCGCTGCGCATCCTGACCTGCGGCGGCGCCCCGGTACCGCCCCCGCTGATCGCGGCCTACCAGGAACGCGGCCTCACCTTCCTCCAGGGCTACGGCATGACGGAGGCGGCCCCCGGCACCCTCTTCCTCGACGCCGAACACGCGGTGACCAAGGCGGGGTCGGCGGGTGTGCCGCACTTCTTCAGCGACGTACAGGTCGTGGGCCCGGACCTCGCCCCGGTGGACACCGGCGAGACGGGCGAGGTGGTGGTCCGCGGCCCGCACGTGATGCCGGGCTACTGGGGCCTGCCGACCGAGACAGAGGCCGCCTTCTCCGACGGCTGGTTCCGCACCGGAGACGCGGCACGTGTCGACGCCGACGGCTACGTCACCATCGTCGACCGCTTCAAGGACATGATCATTTCCGGCGGCGAGAACATCTATCCCGCCGAGATCGAGGCCGCCCTGCTCGCCCACCCCGACGTGGCGGAGTGCGCGGTGATAGGCGTCCCGGACGAGAAATGGGGCGAGGTCCCCCGCGCCATCGTGGTCCCGCACCCGGGCACGGCCCCACGCCCCGAGTCCCTCCTCGCCTCCCTCTCCGGCCGGTTGGCGAAGTACAAGATCCCCAAATCCCTGGTCCTGGCCCGCGAACTCCCGCGCACCGCCTCCGGAAAGCTCATCAAGTCCCGCCTGCGGGAAACCTACGCACAGAACGGTTGACGAGAATGTCCCTCACGGTGAACGGCCTGGCCGAACTCGCGAAGCTCACCGGAACCGACCTCGGGACCAGCGACTGGCTCGAGATCACCCAGGACCGCATCAACACGTTCGCCGACGCGACGGGCGACCACCAGTGGATCCACGTGGACCCCGAACGCGCCGCGGCGGGCCCCTTCGGCGCCCCCATCGCCCACGGCTATCTGACCCTCTCCCTCTTCATCCCCCTCTTCACCGACCTCCTGGACGTCCAGGGCGTCACCACCAAGGTCAACTACGGCCTCAACAAGGTCCGCTTCCCGTCCCCGGTGAAGGCGGGCTCCCGCATCCGCCTCGCGGCGAGGGTGGCATCGGTGGAGGAGGTGCCCGGGGGAGGGGCCCAGATCACGATCGACGGAACCGTAGAGATAGAAGGCGCCCCGAAGCCGGCGGCGGTCCTCCAGAGCGTGTCCCGCTTCTACGCCTGACCCGTGGACGTAAAAAAGACCCCGCCGACAGCGTCTCCGCTGCTGACGGGGTCTTCAGGCACCTAATTCAAGGTGCCCCCGGCAGGATTCGAACCTGCGCACCCGGCTCCGGAGGCCGATGCTCTATCCCCTGAGCTACGGGGGCGTGCGCCGCACTGTGTGTCGCGACGGGTAGAACACTACCAGCTCCTTCGAGGTACTCAGGAACGGGTTATCGCCCGCGGGGACGGCCGGGTTCGGGGCGCCTGTACGGGGCGGAAGTGGGGAAAACCCGGACGCGGTGGCGGGTGCCGACCTACTCTCGAGTTGTGCCAGGCGCGTCCGGCCGAGTCCTTGTCGTGGACGACAACAAGGTCATTCGGCAGCTGATCAGGGTCAATCTCGAGCTGGAGGGCTTCGAGGTCGTGACCGCGGCCGATGGTGCCGAATGTTTGGACGTGATCGACCAGGTGCGTCCCGATGTCGTCACGCTGGACATCGTCATGCCCCGGCTCGACGGACTGCGCACCGCCGCCCGGCTGCGGGCGGACGCCCGGACGCGCGCGCTGCCCATCGCCGTCGTCAGCGCTTGCACCCAGTACGAGGTCGAGAGCGGGCTCGACGTCGGCGTCGACGCGTTCCTCGCCAAGCCCTTCGAGCCCAGCGAACTGGTGCGTGTCGTACGGCGGTTGAGCGAGCAGGGGCGCGCGGCGGCAGGCCCCGCCGGTGCCTCCCGGGCGGGCGCCGCGCGCGCCGTGAGCGCCGCCGACGAAGCCGAGCAGGCCACCCGCACCGCCGACGCCTGAGCGTCCCGCGGCCCCGGCCGCCCCGTCCGCATCCCGGACCTTCCGGGAAACCGGGTCGCCTCCCCACCCCCCTCCTCCCATACGCTTGTCCCGTGACCCCCGCCGAGCTCTCCCGCACCGTCCTGCGCGCCGTCCGTCGCGCGGTCGACGACGGTGAGCTCGACGCTGCCGTGCGCACGGCGGGCGAGGAGCGGATCGTCGTCGAGCGGCCGCGGCCCGGCGGGCGCGGGGACTACGCCACCAACATCGCGCTACAGCTCGCCGGCCCCGCCGGACGGCCCCCGCGCCAGGTCGCCGAGATCCTGTCCCGGCGGCTCGGGGAGAGCCCCGGCATCGCCGAGGTCGCCGTCACAGGTCCCGGTTTTCTCAACGTCACGCTGCTGGAATCCGCGTCCGCGTCCGGTGCGCTCGTCGCGGAGATCCTGCGCGACGGGGAGCGGTACGGGTTCGCCGAAGGCGGCACCGGACAGGTCGTTCAGCTGCACGCCGCCCGCGAAGTGCGCGCCCTCGTCGTCATGGACTCCGTCGCCCGTCTGCTGCGCGCTCAGGGCGCCCTCGTACGGACCAGCTGCGCAGGCGGCCCCCGGCCCGAGTGGGTCGGCGTTCTCGGCGTCCAGGTCGACGCGAGCGACGGCCCCGAATCCGCGGGCTCCCCCGACATCAACGTCCGGCCCGTGCCCGCCCCCGCCGACCCGCTGCCGCTCGGCCGCGACGCCGCCCGGTGGGCCCTGCTCCACCCCGCCGGCCACGACCGGCCCCGGATCGGCGACGCGTACGACGAGCACCTCGCCCAGCGCGAGACCAATCCGCTCTTCCGCGTCCGGTACGCCCATGCCCGCACCCGCGCCCTGACCTGCGGCGCCGCGGACCTCGGCTTCGCCGCCGACCCCACCGGACACGACGTACCCGGTCAGGAAGACCTCGTCGCCGCGCTCGCCGACCACCCGCGCATCCTCCGCGCCGCGGCCGAGCAGCACGCCCCCGACCGCCTCGCCCGGCACCTCGTCGGCGTCGCCGACACGTTCATGGCCTCGCTCCACCCGGCCGTACTGCCTCAAGGCGAGGAGAAACCCTCGGCCGCCCACCGCTCCCGGCTCGCGCTCGCCGAAGCCGTCGGGACGGTGCTCGCAGGCGGCCTGACCCTGCTCGGCATCGACGCACCCGAACATCTGTGACACAGAAGTAGACGAAGAGAGCCATCGCAGACATGAGCCGTTCAGCACACCCCGCCGGTCCCCGTCACGCCGACGTCCTGCCCGAGGGCCACTACAACAGCGGCCCGCCCGACGACCTCAACGTCCTCGACCCGAAGGTGTGGGCGCGGACCGTGGCCCGTACCGGCGAAGGCGCCGTCAGCGTCGGCGGGCTCGAAGTCGCCCGGCTCGCCGAGGAGTTCGGCACCCCGGCGTACTTCCTCGACGAGGCGGACTTCCGCGCCCGGTGCGCCGCCTGGCGCGACGCCTTCGGCCCCGACGCCGATGTCTTCTACGCCGGCAAGGCCTTCCTTTCCCGTGCCGTCGTGCGGTGGCTGGACGAGGAGGGGCTCAATCTGGACGTCTGCTCCGGTGGTGAGCTCGCCACCGCGCTCTCCGCCGGCATGCCCGCCGAGCGCATCGCCTTCCACGGCAACAACAAGACCGAGGAAGAGATCAGCCGCGCGGTCCAGGTGGGCGTCGGGCGCATCGTGCTCGACTCCTTCCAGGAGATCGCCCGCGTCGCCCACATCGCCGACGGACTCGGCAAGCGGCAGCGCGTACAGATCCGCGTCACGGTGGGCGTCGAGGCGCACACCCACGAGTTCATCGCCACCGCGCACGAGGACCAGAAGTTCGGCATCGCCCTCGCCGACGGGCAGGCGGCGGAGGCCGTGCGGCGCGCGCTGAAGCTCGACGGCATCGAGCTCATCGGCATCCACTCGCACATCGGGTCGCAGATCTTCGACATGGCCGGCTTCGAGGTCGCCGCGCGCCGCGTCGTCGGGCTGCTCGCCGAGGTGCGCGACGAGCACGGGATCGAGCTGCCCGAGATCGACCTCGGCGGCGGGCTCGGCATCGCGTACACCAGCGACGACGACCCCCGCGAGCCGCACGAGATCGCGAAGGCGCTGAACGAGATCGTGGGCCGCGAGTGCGAGGCCGCCTCCCTGCGCACCCCCCGTATCTCCGTGGAGCCGGGGCGCGCCATCGTCGGCCCCACCGCCTTCACGCTCTACACCGTCGGCACGGTCAAGCCGCTCGAAGGACTGCGGACCTACGTCTCCGTCGACGGCGGCATGTCCGACAACATTCGTACCGCCCTCTACGACGCCGAGTACACCGTCGCCCTCGTCTCCCGCCGCTCCGACGCCGCGCCGATGCTCGTCCGCGTCGTCGGCAAGCACTGTGAGAGTGGCGACATCGTCGTGAAGGACGCGTTCCTGCCCTCCGATGTCGCGGCCGGTGATTTGATCGCCGTGCCGGCCACCGGCGCGTACTGCCGCTCCATGGCCAGCAATTACAACCACGCGCTTCGCCCGCCCGTCGTCGCCGTACGCGACGGTGAGGCCCGGGTGATCGTCCGGCGCGAGACGGAGGAAGATCTCCTGCGGCTCGACGTCGGATAAATGAAATCTACGTCTCACGATCCGGACCGTGGGCTGAAACCCCGGTCCGGTGGGTGAGACTGGACCCACCGTAGAAGTACCTGAGTAAGTACGTAGAAGGAAACGAGGTCGCATGATGCGTACGCGTCCACTGAAGGTGGCGCTGCTGGGCTGTGGGGTTGTCGGCTCAGAGGTGGCGCGCATCATGACGACGCACGCCGACGACCTCGCCGCCAGGATCGGCGCCCCCGTCGAACTCGCGGGTGTGGCCGTGCGGCGGCCCTCCCGGGTGCGCGAGGGAATCGATCCTGCCCTGGTCACCACCGACGCCACCGCGCTCGTGAAACGCGGCGACATTGATGTCGTGGTCGAGGTCATCGGCGGCATCGAGCCCGCTCGCACCCTCATCACCACCGCCTTCGAGCACGGCGCCTCCGTCGTCTCCGCCAACAAGGCGCTCGTCGCCCAGGACGGCGAGGCCCTGCACGCCGCGGCCGTCGAGCACGGCGAGGACCTCTACTACGAGGCCGCGGTCGCGGGCGCGATCCCGCTGGTCAGGCCGCTGCGCGAATCTCTCGCCGGTGACAAGGTCAACCGCGTCCTCGGCATCGTGAACGGCACGACGAACTTCATCCTCGACGCGATGGACACGACCGGCGCCGGCTACCAGGAAGCGCTCGACGAGGCCACCGCCCTCGGGTACGCCGAGGCCGACCCGACCGCCGACGTCGAGGGCTTCGACGCCGCCGCCAAGGCCGCCATCCTCGCCGGGATCGCCTTCCACACCCGCGTCCGCCTCGACGACGTGTACCGCGAGGGCATGACCGAGGTGACCGCCGCCGACTTCGCTTCCGCGAAGCAGATGGGCTGCACCATCAAGCTGCTCGCCATCTGCGAGCGGGCCGCAGACGGGCAGTCCGTCACCGCGCGCGTGCACCCGGCGATGATCCCGCTGTCCCACCCGCTGGCCTCCGTGCGCGGCGCGTACAACGCCGTCTTCGTCGAGGCGGAGGCCGCGGGGCAGCTCATGTTCTACGGGCCCGGCGCGGGCGGCTCGCCCACCGCGTCCGCCGTACTCGGCGACCTCGTCGCCGTCTGCCGCAACCGCCTCAACGGCGCGACGGGACCCGGCCAGTCCGCGTACACACAGCTGCCCGTCTCACCGATGGGCGAGGTCGTGACGCGGTACCACATCAGCCTCGACGTGGCCGACAAGCCCGGCGTTCTCGCGCAGGTGGCGACGGTCTTCGCCGAGCACGGTGTCTCCATCGACACCGTGCGTCAGTCGGGGAAGGACGGCGAGGCCTCCCTCGTCGTCGTCACCCACCGCGCGGCCGACGCGGCCCTCACCGGGACCGTGGACGCGCTGCGTCAGCTCGACACCGTGCGCGGTGTCGCCAGCATCATGCGTGTTGAAGGGGAGTAGCAGGGATGACCGGAATGACCCACCAGTGGCGCGGCATCATCGAGGAGTACCGGGACCGGCTCCCGGTGACCGGCACCACGCCGGTCGTGACACTGCGCGAGGGCGGTACGCCGCTCGTACCCGCGCGGCTGCTCTCCGAGCGCACCGGCTGTGAGGTGCACCTGAAGGTCGAGGGCGCCAACCCGACCGGTTCGTTCAAGGACCGCGGCATGACCATGGCCATCACGAAGGCCAAGGAGGAGGGCGCGCAGGCCGTCATCTGCGCCTCCACCGGCAACACCTCGGCCTCCGCCGCCGCGTACGCCGTGCGCGCCGGGATGGTCTGCGCCGTCCTCGTGCCGCAGGGCAAGATCGCGCTCGGCAAGATGGGCCAGGCGCTCGTCTACGGCTCGAAGATCCTCCAGGTCGACGGCAACTTCGACGACTGCCTGAACCTCGCCCGCAGCCTCTCCGAGAACTACCCGGTGGCGCTGGTGAACTCGGTGAACCCGTTCCGCATCGAGGGCCAGAAGACGGCCTCGTTCGAGATCGTGGACGCCCTCGGCGACGCGCCGGACATCCACGTCCTCCCGGTCGGCAACGCCGGCAACATCACGGCCTACTGGAAGGGCTACAAGGAGTACGCGGCCGACAAGGTCTCGTCCCGTACGCCCCGCATGTGGGGCTTCCAGGCCTCCGGCTCCGCGCCGATCGTGCGCGGCGAGGTCGTCAAGGACCCCTCGACGATCGCCACCGCGATTCGCATTGGCAACCCCGCCTCGTGGCAGCACGCGCTCGCCGCGCGCGAGGAGTCCGGCGGCTTCATCGACGAGGTGACGGACCGTGAGATCCTGCGCGCCTACAAGCTGTTGGCGTCCCAGGAGGGTGTCTTCGTCGAGCCCGCGTCGGCCGCGTCCGTCGCCGGTCTGCTGAAGGCCGCGGAGCAGGGCAAGGTCGACCCCGGCCAGAAGATCGTCTGCACCGTCACGGGCAACGGTCTGAAGGACCCGGACTGGGCCGTCGCCGGCGCCCCGCAGCCCGTCACCGTGCCGGTCGACTCCGCCGCGGCCGCCGAGCGCCTCGGTCTCGCCTGAGTCACACCACGCTTCAGACGGCACTGACGCCTCATCAACTGGGCGTTTCCGTACAGGGGGTGCACAGGGGGGCTTGCGACACGCATCGTGCGCCTCCTGTGCGCCCTATGTCGCCACTGAACCTTCCTTCGATAGGCTGTATCGAACCCGCCCACCGCATATGCCGTGGTGCCGCCGCCGTTCCGTCGATCGCGGCCCGGGTGTCGACGTACGCATCACAAGACATCGGAAGTCTCGGAAGTTCTCGAAAACCTCGACTGTCGTACCTCTTGTCAGTCACAGCAGCCTTCGGAAGTTCTCGAAACATCCCGCAGCTCAAGGAGAGTCATCGAGCGATGGCCGGTCCCGCTTTCCGCGCCGCCGCCGTCAGGGTGCGCGTCCCCGCCACCAGCGCCAATCTCGGCCCGGGCTTCGACAGCCTCGGCCTGTCGCTGGGGCTCTACGACGACGTGGTCGTCAGGGTCGCCGACTCCGGGCTGAACATCGACATCGCGGGTGAGGGCTCCGAGACCTTGCCCCGCGACGAGTCGCACCTTCTCGTACGGTCCCTGCGCACGGCCTTCGACGCCCTCGGCGGACAGCCGCGCGGCCTTGAGATCGTCTGCGCCAACCGCATCCCGCACGGCCGTGGCCTGGGCTCCTCGTCCGCCGCGATCGTGTCGGCCGTGGTCGCGGCACGCGCCGTGACGACAGGCGGCGCCGCACTGCTCGACGACGCCGCGCTGCTCGAACTCGCCACCGAGATCGAGGGCCACCCCGACAACGTGGCCCCGTGCCTGCTCGGTGGCTTCACCATCGCGTGGACCGAGACCGGCGCGGGCCGGGCGGTCCGTCTCGACGCGGCCAGTTCCATCGTTCCGGTGGTTTTCGTCCCCGGAAAGCCGGTCCTCACCGAAATGGCGCGAGGACTCCTGCCGCGCACCGTCCCACACGTGGACGCCGCGGCCAACGCGGGCCGGGCGGCCCTGCTCGTAGAGGCCCTGACCAGGCGCCCCGAGCTGCTGCTCCCGGCCACGGAAGACCGCCTTCACCAGGAGTACCGGGCGCCGGCGATGCCGGAGAGCGCCGCCCTGGTGGAGCGGCTGCGGGCCGACGGGGTGCCCGCGATGATCTCCGGAGCGGGGCCGACGGTCCTCGCTCTGGTGGACGAGGAAACGGCCGACAAGGTCGCCCGGCTGGCCGGGGAGGGCTGGGCGGCGAACCGCCTTGACCTCGATGTCGACGGAGCGAGCGTGCTGCCGCTTGGCTCCTGACACCCGGTTGCCGGAATACGAGAGGGGGAATGTTTGTTGGATCCGGTAGTGTTAACCTCAAGTCTGCACCCGGCCCTACCATGGCGAGGTGCTGTGTGTCCCCGTCAGGGACAACCATTCTTCCGGGAGCCTCCCCAGCGATTCTGTGCAGCGTCCTCGCATGTCGAGACGTGGCGCTGAAGAGTGGCGAGCACGCTCCGGAACCGGCGTGATCGAGCCGCGTGACACAGAAATCCAGTGCACCCGCGGAATCGGCCATTGCCGTCACCACCGAATTCTTCCGCCTCTTCGGCGGACAACCGCCCCGGCACGGTCCGTACAGGCAGGACCTCCGCCGGACAGCACAACCGGTCGCCGAGCCAGACAGGCCGACGTCCGCTCCAGGGAAGGACCCTTCGTGAGCGACACCACCGATCTGATGGGCGTGACTGCCGACAGCTCTGCTGCCGCGCCCGCCGCGTCCTCTGCGGACGCCTCCGCCGCGCCCGCGCGGCGGCGCCGCGGTACCGGCCTTGACGGCATGGTGCTGGCCGAGCTGCAGCAGGTCGCATCGGGCCTCGGTATCAAGGGCACCGCGCGGATGCGCAAGAGCCAGCTGATCGAGGTCATCAAGGAGGCGCAGTCCGGGGGAGGCAACTCCCAGGCCGCCTCCGCGAAGAGCGCAGACGCCGCCGAGACGAAGCCGAAGCGGCGGGCCACCTCGAAGGCCCGCACCGGCGACGAGCCCGCGGCCGACGCCGCGCCCGCGAAGTCGGGCGCCAAGGCGGACAAGGCCGAGGCGGCCGACGCCAAGGCGAAGAAGGCCACCGCCCAGCAGCAGATCGAGATCCCCGGCCAGGGCGCCAGTGACGAGCAGCCGGCCGGTGAGCGTCGTCGCCGCCGTGCCACGTCCGAGGCGGGCAGCCCCGAGACGGTCACCGCCGAGGCCAAGTCCGACACGCGGCAGGACCGCCAGGACAACAAGCAGGACCGCCAGCAGGACAAGCAGGAGCGTCAGGACGGCGGCGACGGCAACAAGGGCGACGGCGGCCAGGACGGCAACCCCGAGGGCCGTCGCGACCGCCGTGACCGACAGGGCGACCGACAGGGCGACCGTCAGGGTGGCCGTGGTGGGCGTGACCGCGACCGCGATCGCGACCGTGACCGCCGCGGCGGCAAGGGCGACGACCAGGGCGGGAACAGCCAGGGCGGCGGCCGAGGCAACCAGCAGGGTGGTGGCGGCCGCGGCAACCAGCAGGACGACGGCTTCGACGACGACGGTGGCCGCCGCGGGCGCCGTGGCCGTTACCGCGACCGCCGTGGCCGTCGTGGCCGCGACGAGCAGGGTTTCGGCAACGAGCCGCAGATCTCCGAGGACGATGTCCTGATCCCCGTCGCGGGCATCCTCGACATCCTCGACAACTACGCCTTCATCCGTACGTCGGGCTACCTTCCGGGCCCCAATGACGTCTACGTCTCCCTGGCCCAGGTCCGCAAGAACGGCCTGCGCAAGGGTGACCACGTCACCGGTGCCGTACGGCAGCCCAAGGACGGCGAGCGCCGCGAGAAGTTCAACGCGCTGGTCCGCCTGGACTCCTCCAACGGCATGGCGGCCGACTCCGGCCGCGGCCGCCCGGAGTTCAACAAGCTGACGCCCCTCTACCCGCAGGACCGCCTCCGCCTGGAGACGGACCCGGGTGTGCTGACGACGCGCATCATCGACCTCGTCGCGCCGATCGGTAAGGGCCAGCGCGGTCTGATCGTGGCCCCGCCGAAGACCGGCAAGACCATGATCCTGCAGTCGATCGCCAACGCGATCACCATCAACAACCCCGAGTGCCACCTGATGGTCGTCCTCGTCGACGAGCGTCCGGAAGAGGTCACGGACATGCAGCGGTCGGTGAAGGGCGAGGTCATCTCCTCGACCTTCGACCGTCCGGCCGAGGACCACACCACGGTCGCCGAGCTCGCCATCGAGCGCGCCAAGCGCCTCGTGGAGCTGGGTCACGACGTCGTCGTGCTGCTCGACTCGATCACCCGCCTGGGCCGCGCGTACAACCTCGCGGCGCCGGCCTCCGGACGCATCCTGTCCGGTGGTGTCGACTCGACCGCCCTGTACCCGCCGAAGCGCTTCTTCGGTGCGGCCCGCAACATCGAGGACGGCGGCTCGCTGACCATCCTCGCCACCGCGCTGGTGGACACCGGGTCCCGCATGGACGAGGTCATCTTCGAGGAGTTCAAGGGCACCGGCAACGCCGAGCTCAAGCTCGACCGCAAGCTCGCCGACAAGCGCATCTTCCCGGCGGTGGACGTGGACGCGTCCGGCACCCGTAAGGAAGAGATCCTGCTCGGCAGCGACGAACTGGCGATCACCTGGAAGCTGCGCCGCGTGCTGCACGCGCTCGACCAGCAGCAGGCGATCGAGCTGCTGCTCGACAAGATGAAGCAGACGAAGTCCAACGCGGAGTTCCTGCTGCAGATCCAGAAGACGACGCCGACGCCGGGCAACGGCAACGACTGACGCTTCACCGGGATCCAGGGGCCGGGCCCCGCCGCTTAGTGCGGCGGGGCCCGGCCCTTTTCCGTGCCTGGTCGGGACGGATCGGGGCACTCGACGGCCAGAGACCTTCACCACACGTATAAGGATCTGTGCCCTCTGTGAAGCTTGGGGCACATGGGCGTGAAAGTGCAGGTGAGAGGGTTGCGGGCCGTTGGTACCGCTACGTACGGTCGCTCCTTCGTCCCAGAATGCGCACACGTGTTTGTGCAACCCTTCTTGGCGGTCCGCCGTCACACCGAGTGAACGAAGAAGCGGACCGAAGGACCAGAAGCAGACGAACCCGCGAGGAGCTATGCCGGACCGTGACAGCAAGCCCGGGCGCCATCGCAGCGCCAAGGGCAGCCGCCGCAAGACGCGCAGTGGGCGCAGCAAGGCGCTGCGTATCGCGGCGTGGAGTGCCGCGGGCGTCGTCGTCCTCGGTGGCACCGGCCTGGGGTACGTCTACTTCCAGCTCAACGGCAACATCAAGAGCGTCGACATCGACTCGCAGCTCGGCACCGACCGTCCGCAGGACGTGGACAACGGCTCCCAGGACATCCTCGTCCTCGGCTCCGACACCCGGGCCGGGGACAACGAGAAGGTCGGCGGCGGCGCCGACGAGGGCTCCGCGCGCTCGGACACCGCGATGGTCGTCCACGTCTACAAGGGCCACAAGCGGGCCAGCGTCGTCTCCATCCCCCGCGACACCCTCGTCGAGCGGCCCTTGTGCACCGACAAGAACGGCAACGAGTACCCGGCGCAGAACGAGGCCATGTTCAACTCCGCGTACTCGACGGGCGGCGCGGCCTGCGCGGTGAAGACCGTCGAGTCCATGAGCGGAATCCGGATGGACCACTACGTCGAGGTCGACTTCAGCGGCTTCCAGAGGCTGATCGACGACCTCGGGGGCGTCAAGGTCACCACCACGAAGGCGATCAACGACCCCGACAGCCATCTGAACCTCACCGCCGGTACGCACAAGCTCAGCGGCGAGCAGTCGCTCGGCCTCGTCCGTACCCGGCACGGCGTCGGCGACGGCAGTGACCTGGGGCGCATCCAGCTCCAGCAGTCGTTCATGAAGGCCCTGATGGACCAGATCAAGAACGTCGGCGTCTTCACCAGCCCGAACAAGCTGTACGCACTCGCGAACACCGCGACGAAGACGGTGACCACGGACTCGCAGCTGGCCTCGGTCAAGGACCTGACCTCGTTCGCGAGCGGCCTCAAGGGCATCGGCTCCGGCGACATGAACATGGTGACGCTGCCGGTGCGGTACGACCCGATGGACGCCAACCGCGTGCTCCTGGACAAGACCAACGCGAAAAAGGTCTGGAAGGCGCTGGAGGCCGACAGGACCATCCCGAAGTCGGCCACGAAGGACTCCGCCAAGGGCTCCGCCGACAGCGTCGTGAAGTAGCCGGGAATACTTCAGGACCCTCCCCGGTTTTGGGGGATACGGCCAGTCCTGGCAGACTGGTACGTCGGCCCCGGTTCACGCTCCCGCATCCCGCGTCAGCGACCCGGCGCCCTCCCGAACCTAGGAGACACCTTGAAGCGCGAGATCCACCCCGAGTACCACGAGACCCAGGTCAGCTGCACCTGTGGCGCCGAGTTCACCACCCGTAGCACCATCTCGTCCGGCACCGTCCGTGCCGAGGTCTGCTCCGAGTGCCACCCGTTCTACACGGGCAAGCAGAAGATCCTCGACACCGGTGGCCGTGTGGCCCGCTTCGAGGCCCGCTTCGGCAAGGCTGCCGCTGCCAACAAGTAGCGAAGCTCAAGCGCCGGTCCACGGTGCCCCTGTTTCACGCGGGGGCACCGGGACCGGCGCTTTGCGGTGCAGCCCCCTTTCGAACCCGTAACTGCAGGAGCCGGAGATGTTCGAGGCCGTCGAGGAACTGATCGGTGAGCACGCCGATCTGGAGCAGAAGCTCGCGGACCCCTCGGTCCACGCCGACCAGGCGAACGCGCGCAAGCTCAACAAGCGCTACGCCGAGCTGACCCCGATCGTCGCCACGTACCGCTCCTGGAAGCAGACCGGGGACGACGTCGAGACGGCCAAGGAATTCGCCGCCGACGACCCGGACTTCGCGGCCGAGGTCAAGGACCTGGAGCAGCAGCGCGAGGAGATCACCGAGAAGCTGCGGCTCCTCCTGGTCCCGCGCGACCCGTCCGACGACAAGGACGTGATCCTCGAGGTCAAGGCCGGCGCCGGCGGTGACGAGTCCGCGCTGTTCGCGGGCGACCTGCTGCGCATGTACCTGCGCTACGCGGAGCGCGTCGGCTGGAAGACGGAGATCATCGACTCCACCGAGTCCGAGCTGGGCGGCTACAAGGACGTCCAGGTCGCCGTGAAGACCAAGGGCGGCAACGGCGCGACCGAGCCGGGCCAGGGTGTCTGGGCCCGCCTCAAGTACGAGGGCGGCGTGCACCGCGTGCAGCGTGTGCCGTCGACCGAGTCGCAGGGCCGCATCCACACCTCCGCCGCCGGCGTGCTGGTCACGCCCGAGGCCGAGGAGGTCGACGTCGAGATCCACGCGAACGATCTGCGCATCGACGTGTACCGGTCCTCGGGCCCCGGCGGGCAGTCCGTCAACACGACCGACTCCGCCGTCCGCATCACGCACATCCCCACGGGCGTCGTGGCTTCCTGCCAGAACGAGAAGTCCCAGCTGCAGAACAAGGAGCAGGCGATGCGTATCCTGCGCTCCAGGCTCCTCGCAGCGGCGCAGGAGGAA
Organism: Streptomyces sp. NPDC002795; assembly: GCF_042888725.1. Taxonomy (NCBI): domain Bacteria; kingdom Bacillati; phylum Actinomycetota; class Actinomycetes; order Kitasatosporales; family Streptomycetaceae; genus Streptomyces; species Streptomyces sp. NPDC002795. Next base: position 33,284 of record NZ_JBIAQB010000020.1, on the reverse strand, counting down.
GCGGAGAAGGAAGCCGCCGACGCCCGCCGCAGCCAGGTCCGCACCGTCGACCGCTCCGAGAAGATCCGTACGTACAACTTCCCGGAGAACCGCATCTCGGACCACCGCGTCGGCTTCAAGGCCTACAACTTGGACCAGGTGCTCGACGGTGAGCTCGACGCCGTGATCCAGGCGTGCGTCGACGCGGACTCGGCCGCCAAGCTCGCCGCCGCGTAGAACCGCACCGCCCGCCCCGTACGACAGCTCAGCCCGGAGGATCAGCGTGCAGCAACATTTTGGGGGGCGACCCCCGAACCCCCGCAGCGTGCTGCTCGCGGAAGTCGCGCAGGCCACTCAGCGCCTCGCCGACGCCGGCGTGCCCTCGCCGCGCAATGACGCGGAGGAACTCGCGTCCTACGTGCACGGCGTCAAGCGGGGCGAGCTGCACTCGGTCAAGGACGTGGACTTCGACGCCCGGTACTGGGAGGCGATCGCGCGCCGCGAGGCCCGCGAGCCGCTCCAGCACATCACCGGGCACGCCTACTTCCGCTATCTGGAGCTCCAGGTCGGCCCCGGTGTGTTCGTGCCGCGCCCGGAGACCGAGTCGGTCGTCGGCTGGGCCATAGACGCCGTGCGCGCGATGGATGTCGTCGAGCCGCTGATCGTCGATCTGTGCTCCGGCTCCGGCGCCATCGCGCTCGCGCTCGCCCAGGAGGTGCCGCGCTCGCGCGTGCACGCCGTGGAGCTGTCCGAGGACGCGCTCAAATGGACGCGCAAGAACGTCGAGGGGTCCAGGGTCGACCTGCGCCAGGGCGACGCCCTGACGTCCTTCCCCGACCTCGACGGCCAGGTCGATCTGGTGATCTCCAACCCGCCGTACATCCCGCTCACCGAGTGGGAGTACGTCGCCCCCGAGGCCCGCGACCACGACCCGGAACTCGCCCTGTTCTCCGGTGAGGACGGGCTCGACCTGATCCGTGGCATCGAGCGCACCGCCCACCGTCTGCTGCGCCCCGGCGGCATCGTCGTCATCGAGCACGCGGACACGCAGGGCGGCCAGGTGCCGTGGATCTTCACCGAGGAGCGGGGCTGGGCGGACGCCGCCGACCACCCCGACCTCAACAACCGCCCGAGGTTCGCGACCGCCCGCAAGGCGCTGCCGTGACCGACGCGTTGTCCATTGAGTTTGATGAATTCGAGCGATCCGCAGACCGGCGCACCGAGCAGGAGGCCCGCTAGATGGCACGGCGTTACGACACCAATGACGCAGTCGACCGCGCTACCGGCCTGCGTGAAGCCGCCTCCGCAGTCCGCCGCGGCGAGCTGGTCGTGCTGCCCACCGACACCGTGTACGGCATCGGTGCGGACGCCTTCACGCCCGAGGCGGTCGGTGACCTCCTGGAGGCGAAGGGCCGCGGGCGCAGCATGCCGACGCCGGTGGTCATCCCGTCGCCGAACACACTGCACGGGCTCGTCACGGACTTCTCCGAGATGGCCTGGGAACTGGTCGACGCGTTCTGGCCGGGGGGCCTGACCCTCGTCGCCAAGCAGCAGCCGTCGCTGCAGTGGGACCTCGGCAGCACCCGTGGCACCGTCGCCGTGCGCATGCCGCTGCACCCCGTCGCCATCGAACTGCTCACCGAGGTCGGCCCGATGGCGCTGTCCTCCGCGAACCTGACAGGACACCCGGCCCCCGAGGACTGCGACGCCGCGCAGGAGATGCTCGGCGACTCCGTCTCCGTCTACCTCGACGGGGGGCCGACGCCCGGCAACATCCCGTCATCCATCGTCGACGTCACCGGCAAGATCCCGGTCCTGCTGCGCGAGGGCGCGCTGACCGCGGACGAGCTGCGCAAGGTCGTACCCGACCTCGAGGTGGCGAATTGACAGCCCCTGAGACGGGGCGTGGCATAGGCAACGGGTACGTACGCACGCCGGCACTCCCCGGCGACACCTTCCGCATCCTCCACGTCAGCACAGGCAACGTGTGCCGCTCGCCGATCACCGAGCGGCTGACCAGGCACGCCCTCGCGGACCGGCTCGGCGCGCCGCTCGCCGGCGGTCTCGTCGTGGAGAGCGCGGGCACCTGGGGCCACGAGGGCGCGCCCATGGAGGCCAACGCGGAAACGGTCCTGGCCGACTTCGGCGCGGATGCCTCCGGCTTCGTGGGCCGCGAGCTTCTCGACGACCACGTCATAAGGGCCGACCTGGTCCTGACCGCGACCCGCGACCACCGTGCGCAGGTCATCTCCATGGGCCACAGCGCGGGCCTGCGCACGTTCACGCTGAAGGAGTTCACGCGGCTCGTGCAGGCCATAGACCCGGCCACGCTCCCGGACGCCGTGGAGTCCGGCGTGGTCGAGCGCGCCCGTTCCCTGGTCCGCGCGGCGGCCGCTCTACGCGGGTGGCTCCTGGCCCCCTCCGTCGAAGCGGACGAGGTCTACGACCCGTACGGCGCACCCCTCCCGTTCTTCCAGTCGGTGGGCGGCGAGATCAACGAGGCGCTGGCCCCGGTGGTCACAGCGCTGACGGGCGTCACCAAGTAGTTCCCTGAACGCCGAGCGGCCGAAAAGATCGGGGCTCTGCCCCGGACCCCGCTGCTCAATCGCCGCAGGGGCTTGATCCATCCAGCCCCGCCGGCGTTTGAGGCGCGGGGTTCGGGGCGGAGCCCCGTGACGTGAGCACGGGCGGCCGCAACCACACGGATCTACATTGGAAGGCACCTACCTCCCCGACGCGAGGCCCGGAGCCGACCATGCCGGTGATGACAGAACCCGCACCCACAGCGGAGCTACTGCGCCAAGACCCCGAACTGGCCGAGATCCTCCTCGGGGAGACCGCCCGCCAGGCGGACTCCCTGCAGCTCATCGCCGCGGAGAACTTCACGTCACCCGCGGTCCTCGCCGCCCTCGGCTCCCCGCTCGCCAACAAGTACGCGGAGGGCTACCCCGGCGCACGCCACCACGGCGGCTGCGAACTCGTCGACGTCGCCGAACGCCTCGCGATCGACCGGGCCAAGGCCCTCTTCGGCGCCGAACACGTCAACGTACAGGCACACAGCGGCTCTTCGGCCGTGCTCGCCGCGTACGCCGTACTGCTGAAGCCCGGCGACACCGTCCTCGCGATGGGCCTGCCGTCCGGCGGCCACCTCACGCACGGCTCACCGGCCAACTTCTCCGGCCGCTGGTTCGACTTCGTCCCCTACGGCGTCGACGCGGAGAGCGGGCTCATCGACTACGAGCAGGTCCGCGCGGCGGCCCGCGCCCACCGCCCCAAGGCCATCGTCTGCGGCTCGATCTCGTACCCCCGGCACATCGACTACGCCGCCTTCCGGGAGATCGCCGACGACGTGGGCGCCCACCTCATCGCCGACGCCGCGCACCCCATCGGCCTGGTCGCCGGGGGAGCGGCCCCGAACCCGGTCCCGTACGCCGACATCGTCTGCGCCACCACGCACAAGGTGCTGCGCGGACCGCGCGGCGGGATGCTGCTGTGCGCCGCGGAGCTGGCGGACCGCGTCGACCGGGCCGTCTTCCCCTTCACCCAGGGCGGCGCCCAGATGCACACGATCGCCGCCAAGGCCGTCGCGTTCGGAGAGGCGGCGCGGCCGGCCTTCACCGCGTACGCCCACCAGGTCGTCGCCAACGCCCGGCTGCTCGCGGGCGCGCTGGCGGCGGAGGGCTTCGGCGTCACCACGGGCGGCACCGACACCCATCTGTTGACCGTGGACCCGGCCCCGCTCGGCGTCACGGGCACGGTGGCGCGCGGCCGGCTCGCCTCGGCGGGCATGATCCTCGACACATGCGCGCTGCCCTACGAGGGCGGCCGCGGCCTGCGCCTCGGTACCGCCGCCGTCACCACACAGGGCATGGGGGAAGGAGAGATGGCTCGCATCGCGGTGCTCCTGTCGGGTGTCGTACGGGGCGTTCTCGACGCGGGCACGGTCCGCGAAGAGGTGCGCGAACTGGCCGGAAGGTTCCCCCCGTACCCCGCCTGGAACGGGGTAGGCGCCCGATAAGACACCCCCTGAGCCGCACCAGTGCACCTCCGGAACCGTCAGCCGTGCAACCATCGTCGCTACCCGGAAGTCCCCAACCCCAAGCACGCGAGACTAGGGTGTGGGGCTGAGATGGCCAGCGATACCTGTGGGGAAGCCCGTGCGTGAATACCTGCTGACGCTCTGCATCACGGCCGCGGTGACCTATCTGCTCACAGGCCCGGTGCGGAAGTTCGCGATCGTGGCCGGCGCCATGCCGGAGATCCGTGCACGCGACGTGCACCGGGAACCCACGCCGCGGCTCGGCGGTATCGCCATGTTCTTCGGCCTGTGCGCGGGCCTGCTCGTCGCCGATCACCTGACCAACCTGGACAAGGTCTTCGAGTCCTCGAACGAACCGCGGGCGCTGCTCTCCGGCGCCGCGCTGATCTGGCTGATCGGCGTCCTGGACGACAAGTTCGAGATCGACGCCCTCATCAAGCTCGGCGGCCAGATGATCGCCGCGGGCGTGATGGTCATGCAGGGCCTGACGATCCTGTGGCTCCCGATCCCGGGTGTGGGGACGGTGTCCCTCACCCAGTGGCAGGGGACGCTGCTCACCGTCGCGCTCGTCGTGATCACCATCAACGCCGTGAACTTCGTCGACGGCCTCGACGGTCTCGCGGCGGGCATGGTCTGCATCGCCGCCGCGGCGTTCTTCCTGTACGCGTACCGGATCTGGTACGGCTACGGCATCGAGTCCGCGGCCCCGGCCACGCTGTTCGCGGCGATCCTGATGGGCATGTGTCTGGGCTTCCTGCCGCACAACATCCATCCGGCCAGAATCTTCATGGGCGACTCGGGCTCCATGCTCATCGGCCTCGTCCTCGCGGCCGGCGCGATCTCCATCACGGGACAGGTCGACCCGGACGCGCTCAAGTTGAACCTCGGTGGCTCGACGCGTGACACCACGCACGCGATGCTCCCCGTCTTCCTCCCGCTGCTGATGCCGCTGACGATCATCGCGATCCCGTTCGCCGACCTCGTCCTCGCGATCGTGCGCCGCACCTGGAACGGGCAGTCGCCGTTCGCCGCGGACCGCGGGCATCTGCACCACCGGCTCCTGGAGATCGGCCACTCGCACTCCCGCGCGGTGCTGATCATGTACTTCTGGTCGGGCCTCATCGCCTTCGGCGCGGTCGCCTACTCCGTGCACTCCGCGTCCGGTATGTGGGTCATGCTCACCGTCGTCGCGCTGAGCTTCGTCGGGCTCGTGATGCTGCTGTTGCCGCGCTTCACGCCGCACGCGCCGCGCTGGGCCCAGCACTTGGTGCCGCCGCGCTACCGGCGGCCGGCCGGCGGCGCGGAAGCGGAAGGGGCGGCCGAGCCGTCCGAGGGCTCCGACGGCTCCGGGAGTTCCGAGGGCGAACCGGACCGCGACCGGATCCCCGCGGGGGTCAACGGGGCGACGGCGATCGGCGCCCGTTCGCGCTTCACGGACCGGCGTAAGGCGGGAACGTCCCGTTGACGTGGACGTCCTCTCAGACCGAAATGGCCCCAATATCAGACATGTTGGGCTCGCGCCCGCACAGACGCGCAGGATCCCCCTCACGTGTGACGGTTGGCACACTTTCTAGGTAAAGACCGCATCAAATAGTTTGTGATACCGTTCACGAAGCCGGGGGAAGGACCGAAAGACCGTAGTGCGACGGTCATTTGGCCCGAATCGGACTGCTGAATCCCCGGACTACGCTCGTCCATGACGACACCCTGCCCCACACCAGTAAGCGGAGTTGCCGCCATGCCGTCCAATGACGCACGGACCCTTCTTCAAGCCGTCGTACCCACCGCTGCCGCGGGCGTGATTGCCGCGGTGATCAGTGGTGTGGTTGCGGGCGGCAAGGGGGCCATCGGTGCGCTGGTCGGTGCTCTGGTGGTGATCGTGTTCATGGGTCTCGGACAGCTTGTGCTGATCCGCACGGCAAAATCGCTTCCGCAGCTGTTCCAGGCGATGGGGCTGATGCTCTACGTCGCCCAGCTGCTGCTGCTCTTGATCTTCGTGGCCATCTTCAAGGACACGACTCTCTTCAATCCCAAAGCCTTTGCCATCGCACTGGTCGTCTCGACGGTCGTGTGGATGGCGGCACAGGCCCGCGCTCACATGAAGGCCAAGATTTTCTATATCGATCCCGAGTCGGCGCCCGGATCCAAGGGGTCCGGAACCAGCGAAAGGGACGAGAAGACCGGGTCGTCATCGTGAGAGGTAGGGCCGGGATAAGCGCCCGTTCGGCGGGCTGCTATCGTCCGGTGCCAACTGCGGCATCGCCGGCGCGGGCACGAGAGCTGACGCCTGCACGATCGCGAGGCTCACTGCCTGCCCGCCGCCCCCACGCCCGAATCACCAGACCGGTGCCGATCCGCGGCTGCGCGCCGCACCGACACAACGAGGTTGCCGTACTTATGCGTCACGCCGAAGGAGCCCGCGGTGAGTGCTGACACGACCCAGCTCGCCTTTGACTGGAGCTGTCGGATCATGTCCGACAACGGATGCGGCTTCCCGGCGCCGGGCCTGCACTCCTTCCTGTTCGAACCGATTGCCGACTTCGGCTGGTTCTATTTCAACAAGGTGATGCTGCTCGCTCTCATCACCACGGTCATCATCTGCTGGTTCTTCTACGTCGCGTTCGGCCGCTCGAAGGTCGTGCCCGGCAAGATCCAGATGATCGGTGAGGCCGGTTACGACTTCGTTCGCCGCAACATCGTCTACGAGACGCTGGGCAAGAAGGAAGGCGAGAAGTACGTCCCGATCATGGTCTCGCTGTTCTTCTTCATCTGGATCATGAACGTCTGGTCGGTCATCCCGCTGGCTCAGTTCCCGGTGGGATCGGTCATCGCCTACCCGATCGTCCTCGCGGCGATCGTGTACCTGATCTGGGTGCCGCTGACCTTCAAGCGCCATGGTTTCGTGGGCGGTTGGAAGAACCTCACCGGTTACGACAACTCGCTCGGCCCGATCAAGTGGCTGGTCTCGTTCATCGAGTTCTTCTCGAACCTGCTGGTCCGCCCGTTCACGCACGCGGTCCGACTCTTCGCGAACATGTTCGCGGGTCACCTGATGCTGGTGATGTTCACCGTCGCCTCCTGGTACCTGCTGAACAGCTGGATGATCCCGGCCGCCGGCGTCTCCTTCGTCATGACGATGGTCATGATCCTCTTCGAGCTTTTCGTGCAGGCCGTCCAGGCATACGTCTTCGTGCTGCTGGCCTGCTCGTACATTCAGGGCGCTCTCGCCGAGCACCACTGAGCCCCACCCGTCCAACCACTCCAGGTCGTCCGGTGGACAACCCCCACCGGTTCGTAAAGAAAAGGAAGTAACGGCATGTCCGCGTCCATCGAACTCGCCGCTGGCGTTTCCGGCTCCCTCGGTTCCATCGGTTACGGTCTCGCCGCGATCGGCCCCGGCATCGGCGTCGGCATCGTCTTCGGTAACGGCACCCAGGCCCTGGCCCGCCAGCCCGAGGCCGCCGGCCTGATCCGCGCCAACCAGATCCTCGGCTTCGCCTTCTGTGAGGCGCTCGCCCTCATCGGCATCGTCATGCCGTTCGTGTTCGGTATCTGATTTCTATACCTGACACGATTCGACGAAAGGCACTGATGTGATCGCCAACCTGGTACAGCTGGCGGCCGAGGAGGAGCAGAGCCCGCTCGTGCCCCCCGGCCCTGAGCTGCTCATTGGCACCCTTGCCTTCGCCATCGTCTTCTTCGTCTTCGCCAAGAAGCTCCTTCCGCGTATCAACAAGACGCTGGAAGAGCGCCACGCGAAGATCGAAGGCGGTATCGAGAAGGCCGAGGCTCTCCAGACCGAGGCCCAGAGCGTGCTCGAGCAGTACAAGGCTCAGCTCGCCGAGGCCCGGCACGAGGCCGCGCGGCTGCGCCAGGAGGCGCAGGAGCAGGGTGCCTCGCTCATCGCCGAGATGCGTGCGGAAGGCCAGCGGCAGCGTGAGGAGATCATCGCCGCCGGTCACTCGCAGATCGAGGCCGACCGCAAGGCCGCCGCTCAGGCGCTGCGTCAGGACGTGGGCCTGCTGGCCACCGACCTGGCCGGCAAGCTGGTCGGCGAGTCCCTCGAGGACTCCGCCCGGCAGTCGCGCACGATCGACCGCTTCCTCGACGGCCTCGACGAGACCGCGACGAAGGCAGAGGCTGCACGATGACCGCCCACGGAGCGAGCCGCGAGGCCCTCGTCGCCGCGCGTGAGCGTCTGGACGCGCTGACCGACAACACCTCGGTCGACGCCAAGGCGCTCGCAGGCGACCTGGCCTCGGTGACCGCGCTGCTGCACCGCGAGGTCAGCCTGCGACGGGTCCTGACCGACCCGGCGCAGGCCGGTGAGGCCAAGGCCGAGCTCGCGAGCCGGCTGCTGGGAGGCCAGGTGGGCGGCGAGACCGTCGACCTGGTGTCCGGCCTGGTCCGCTCCCGGTGGTCGGCCTCCCGCGACCTGGTCGACTCCCTGGAGGAGCTGGCCAACACCGCGGACCTGACCGCGGCGCAGAAGAGCGGTGAACTCGACGACGTCGAGGACGAGCTGTTCCGGTTCGGCCGGATCGTCTCCTCCAACACCGAGCTGCGCGCCGCACTGACCGACAAGACGGCCTCGGCCTCGGCCAAGGGCGACCTCGTGAAGCAGCTGCTCGACGGTCGGGCCAAGTCCGCCACCGAGCGGATCGTCGGCCGTCTTGTGACCGCGCCGCGTGGACGTAGCCTGGAAGCGGGACTCGAGTCCCTCTCCAAGCTCGCCGCGGAGCGTCGCGAGCGCATGGTGGCGGTCGTCACCACGGCGGTCCCGCTGAGCGACGCGCAGAAGCAGCGCCTGGGTGCGTCCCTGGCGAAGCTCTACGGGCGTCAGATGCACCTGAACCTGGACGTGGACCCCTCGGTCCTCGGCGGGATCAAGGTGCAGGTGGGCGACGAGGTCATCAACGGCTCCATCGCGGACCGCATCGAGGAGGCCGGCCGCCGTATGGCCGGCTGACCGCAACAAGCTCAATACGTACGACTACGGCCCTAGTTGGGCCGTGCAGAGGATTCCTGGGGGCTGACCCCAGACCCCCCAAGAACACTTCGGGCCCAACAAGGAGAGCAGGGAACCCAGATGGCGGAGCTCACGATCCGGCCGGAGGAGATCCGGGACGCGCTGGAGAACTTTGTCCAGGCGTACAAGCCGGACGCGGCCTCGCGCGAGGAGGTCGGTACGGTCACCGTCGCCGGCGACGGTATCGCGAAGGTCGAGGGTCTTCCCTCGGCCATGGCCAACGAACTGCTGAAGTTCGAGGACGGCACCCTCGGCCTCGCGCTGAACCTGGAAGAGCGCGAGATCGGTGCGGTCGTCCTCGGCGAGTTCAGCGGTATCGAGGAGGGCCAGCCGGTCAGCCGTACCGGTGAGGTCCTGTCCGTCGGCGTCGGCGAGGGCTACCTCGGCCGCGTCGTCGACCCGCTCGGCAACCCGATCGACGGTCTCGGCGAGATCGAGACGACCGGCCGCCGCGCCCTCGAGCTGCAGGCCCCCACGGTCATGGACCGCAAGTCGGTGCACGAGCCGATGGAGACCGGCTACAAGGCCGTCGACGCGATGACCCCCGTCGGCCGTGGTCAGCGTCAGCTGGTCATCGGTGACCGCCAGACCGGCAAGACCGCCCTGGCCGTCGACACGATCATCAACCAGCGTGACAACTGGCGCACCGGCGACCCGAAGAAGCAGGTCCGCTGCATCTACGTCGCCGTCGGTCAGAAGGGTTCCACCATCGCCTCCGTGCGCGGCGCCCTCGAAGAGGCCGGCGCGCTGGAGTACACGACCATCGTCGCCGCCCCGGCGTCCGACCCGGCCGGCTTCAAGTACCTGGCGCCGTACACCGGCTCGGCCATCGGCCAGCAGTGGATGTACGAGGGCAAGCACGTCCTCATCATCTTCGACGACCTCTCGAAGCAGGCCGACGCCTACCGCGCCGTGTCCCTGCTGCTCCGCCGCCCGCCGGGGCGCGAGGCCTACCCGGGTGACGTCTTCTACCTGCACTCGCGTCTGCTCGAGCGCTGCGCGAAGCTCTCGGACGAGATGGGCGCCGGTTCGATGACGGGTCTGCCGATCGTCGAGACGAAGGCGAACGACGTGTCGGCGTTCATTCCGACCAACGTCATCTCCATCACCGACGGCCAGTGCTTCCTGGAGTCCGACCTGTTCAACGCCGGCCAGCGTCCGGCCCTGAACGTCGGTATCTCGGTCTCGCGTGTGGGTGGTTCCGCCCAGCACAAGGCCATGAAGCAGGTCTCCGGCCGACTGCGTCTCGACCTGGCCCAGTACCGCGAGCTGGAGGCGTTCGCCGCCTTCGGTTCCGACCTGGACGCCGCGTCGAAGTCGCAGCTGGAGCGCGGTCAGCGTCTGGTCGAGCTGCTCAAGCAGGCTCAATACCAGCCGATGGCCACCGAGGACCAGGTCGTCTCCATCTGGGCCGGCACCACCGGCAAGATGGACGAGGTGCCGGTCGCCGACATCCGCCGCTTCGAGAAGGAGCTCCAGGAGTACCTGCACCGCAAGGAGCAGGGCCTCATGACCTCCATCAAGGAGGGCGGCAAGATGTCGGACGACACCATCCAGGCTGTCGCCGAGGCCGTCGCCGAGTTCAAGAAGCAGTTCGAGACCTCGGACGGGAAGCTTCTCGGCGAGGACGCCCCGGCAGCTGCCGGTAAGTGACGACGGAAGGGACCTGACTCATGGGAGCCCAGCTCCGGGTCTACAAGCGTCGCATCCGATCCGTCACCGCGACCAAGAAGATCACCAAGGCGATGGAGATGATCGCTGCCTCGCGCGTCGTCAAGGCGCAGCGCAAGGTGGCGGCCTCCACGCCGTACGCGACCGAGCTCACGCGCGCGGTCACGGCGGTGGGGACGGGGTCGAACACCAAGCACCCGCTGACGACCGAGGCCGAGACGCCGACCCGCTCCGCGGTTCTGCTGCTCACCAGCGACCGCGGTCTGGCCGGCGCCTTCAACGCGAACGCGATCAAGGCCGCCGAGCAGCTGACGGCGCGCCTTGAGGCCGAGGGCAAGGAGGTCGACACGTACATCGTCGGCCGCCGCGGTCTGGCCCACTACAACTTCCGCGAGCGCAAGGTCGCGGAGTCGTGGGCGGGCTTCACCGACGAGCCCACGTACGCGGACGCCAAGAAGGTCGCGGCGCCGCTGATCGAGGCCATCGAGAAGGAGACGGCGGAGGGCGGCGTGGATGAACTCCACATCGTCTACACCGAGTTCGTCTCGATGATGACGCAGACGGCCATCGACGGCCGGCTGCTGCCGCTCAGCCTCGAGGAAGTGGCGGAGGAGTCGAAGGCGTCCGGTAAGGGCGACGAGATCCTTCCGCTGTACGACTTCGAGCCGTCGGCGGAGGACGTCCTCGACGCCCTGCTGCCGCGCTACGTCGAGAGCCGGATCTACAACGCGCTGCTCCAGTCGGCTGCTTCCAAGCACGCCGCCACCCGCCGCGCGATGAAGTCGGCGACCGACAACGCGGGAGACTTGATCAACAACCTCTCCCGACTTGCCAACGCGGCCCGCCAGGCCGAAATCACCCAGGAAATCAGCGAGATCGTCGGTGGCGCCAGCGCCCTGGCCGACGCGACCGCGGGGAGTGACAAGTAATGACCACCACTGTTGAGACGGCCGTTGCCACGGGCCGCGTCGCCCGGGTGATCGGCCCGGTCGTCGACGTGGAGTTCCCCGTCGACGCGATGCCGGACATCTACAACGCCCTGCACGTCGAGGTCGCGGACCCGGCGAAGGACGGCGAGAAGAAGACCCTGACGCTCGAGGTCGCCCAGCACCTCGGTGACGGCCTGGTCCGCGCCATCTCCATGCAGCCCACCGACGGTCTGGTCCGCCAGGCCCCGGTCACCAACACCGGCGCCTCCATCACGGTGCCCGTCGGCGACTTCACCAAGGGCAAGGTGTTCAACACCCTTGGTGAGGTGCTGAACTCCGACGAGCAGTACACCGGCGAGCGCTGGGGTATCCACCGCAAGGCTCCGAACTTCGACGAGCTCGAGTCGAAGACCGAGATGTTCGAGACCGGCATCAAGGTCGTCGACCTTCTCACCCCGTACGTCAAGGGTGGAAAGATCGGCCTGTTCGGTGGTGCCGGTGTCGGCAAGACGGTGCTCATCCAGGAGATGATCTACCGCGTCGCCAACAACCACGACGGTGTCTCCGTGTTCGCCGGTGTCGGCGAGCGCACGCGTGAGGGCAACGACCTCATCGAGGAGATGTCCGAGTCGGGCGTCATCGACAAGACCGCGCTTGTCTTCGGTCAGATGGACGAGCCGCCGGGCACCCGTCTGCGCGTGGCCCTCGCGGGTCTGACGATGGCGGAGTACTTCCGCGACGTCCAGAAGCAGGACGTGCTGTTCTTCATCGACAACATCTTCCGCTTCACGCAGGCCGGTTCCGAGGTCTCGACCCTGCTGGGTCGCATGCCCTCGGCCGTGGGTTACCAGCCGAACCTGGCCGACGAGATGGGTCTCCTCCAGGAGCGCATCACGTCGACCCGTGGTCACTCGATCACGTCCATGCAGGCCATTTACGTGCCCGCGGACGACCTGACCGACCCGGCCCCGGCGACGACCTTCGCCCACCTCGACGCGACGACGGTGCTTTCCCGTCCGATCTCCGAGAAGGGCATCTACCCGGCCGTGGACCCGCTGGACTCGACGTCCCGCATCCTGGACCCCCGCTACATCGCGGCGGACCACTACAACACGGCCATGCGCGTCAAGACGGTCCTCCAGAAGTACAAGGACCTTCAGGACATCATCGCGATCCTCGGTATCGACGAGCTGGGCGAGGAGGACAAGCTCACCGTCCACCGTGCCCGTCGCGTGGAGCGCTTCCTGTCCCAGAACACCCACGTCGCCAAGCAGTTCACCGGCGTCGACGGGTCGGACGTCCCGCTGGACGAGTCGATCACGGCCTTCAACGCGATCATCGACGGCGATTACGACCACTTCCCGGAGCAGGCGTTCTTCCTGTGCGGTGGCATTGAGGACCTCAAGGCCAACGCCAAGGAGCTCGGCGTCTCCTGAGCCCCGTGCTCACAGGGAGGACCGGGGCGTGTCCCGGTCCTCCCGCATCGCCCACTAGACTTTGAACCGACACCCGGCAGCGAGTGCCGCCGGGTGGTGACCCGAGGAGCCCACCTTGGCTGCTGAGCTGCACGTCGAGCTCGTCGCCGCGGACCGCAGTGTCTGGTCCGGCGAGGCCACCCTGGTCGTCGCGCGTACCACGTCCGGCGACATCGGCGTCATGCCCGGTCACCAGCCGCTGCTCGGTGTGCTGGAGTCGGGCCCTGTGACGATCCGTACGACGGACGGGGGAACGGTCGTGGCGGCTGTCCACGGCGGTTTCGTCTCGTTCGCCGACAACAAGCTGTCCCTGCTGGCCGAGATCGCCGAGCTGTCGGACGAGATCGACGCCCAGCGGGCGGAGCGGGCGCTGGAGCGCGCGAAGTCGGACGCTGACGCGTCCGCCGAGCGTCGCGCCGACGTGCGACTTCGTACGGTGGCGGCGCGCTGAATCCAGCGAGCCACATGATGTACCTCAGCCGCGGCCCAGGCCGGAGATGATCTCCGGACCGGGTCGCGGCTGAGGCGATCTACCGGTAGTTGCTGTTTTTGCTGTTCCGTTATCAGGCATTCGGCGCCTGATCGGTCGAGAAGCGAGGAGGTCGGTGCAGATGGTCCTCGCATCCGTGCTGTGCGTGGTCGCGATCGTCGTACTCGTCGTGGTGGGGCTTGTCGCCTTCGGCGTGCGTCGTCGGCTCATCCAGCGCTCCGGCGGTACGTTCGACTGCTCGCTGCGCTGGGACGCGCCGGCGCCCGATGCGGCCGACGTGTCCGGCAAAGGGTGGGGCTACGGGATCGCCCGCTACAACGGCGACCGGATCGAGTGGTTCCGCGTCTTCTCGTACGCGCCCCGTCCCAAGCGGGTCCTGGAGCGGGCGGCGATCGAGGTCACCGGCCGGCGGGCCCCGGAGGGCGAGGAGGAGCTCGCGCTCCTCTCCGACGCGATCGTCCTCGCGTGTACGCACCGCGGGACCCGGCTCGAACTGGCCATGAGCGAGGACGCGCTGACCGGTTTCCTGGCGTGGCTGGAGGCGGCGCCTCCCGGCCAGCGGGTGAATGTGGCGTGAGGCACTGAAGAAGCCGGGCTCACGGGGGGCGTTCCCGTAGGCCCGGCTTCGGTTTCAGGGGGTGGCTACTTCAGGCCGGAGTTGATGGCCGTGACCAGTTCGCCGTTGGACGTGTCTCCGGAGAACTCCCAGAAGAACGCGCCGCCCAGGCCCTGCGACTTGGCCCACGACATCTTCGAGCCGATCGTCGCCGGTGTGTCGTAGGACCACCAGTCGGAGCCGCAGTGCGCGTAGGCCGTCCCGGCCACCGTGCCGTTCGACGGGCACTTGGTCTTGAGGACCTTGTAGTCCTCGATGCCCTGCTCGTACGTGCCCGCGGCGGGCCCTGTCGCCGTGCCGCCCGGCTCCTTCTGCGTGACGCCGGTCCAGCCGCGGCCGTAGAAGCCGATGCCCAGCAACAGCTTGCTCGCGGGGACGCCCTGCGCCTTCAGCTTGGCGATCGCCTCGGCGGAGGTGAAGCCCTGCTGCGGGATGCCGGAGTACGAGTTGAGGGGCGAGTGCGGGGCCGTCGGGCCCTTCGCGGCCCAGGCGCCGAAGAAGTCGTACGTCATGACGTTGTACCAGTCGAAGGACTGGCCCGCTCCCGCGTAGTCGTTCTTCTCGATCTTGCCGCCGGCGGAGGCGTCGGCCGTGATCGCCGCCGTGACCAGGTTCTGCGAGCCGAACTTCGAACGCAGCGCCGTCGACAGCTTCTTGAGCGCGTCCTGGCCGGACGTGTCACAGCTCAGGCCGCACGCGTTCGGGTACTCCCAGTCGATGTCGATGCCGTCGAAGACATCGGCCCAGCGCGGGTCCTCGACCAGCTTGTAGCAGGAGTCGGCGAACGCGGCCGGGTTCTTCGCGGCCTCACCGAAGCCACCGGACCAGGTCCAGCCGCCGAAGGACCAGAGGATCTTGAGGTTGGGGTTCTTGGCCTTCAGCTGGCGCAGCTGGTTGAAGGCGCCCCGCAGCGGCTGGTCCCAGGTGTCGGCCTGCCCGGAGACGGAGTTGGCGGCCGTGTACGCCATGTCGGTGTCGGCGTAGGCGTCGCCCATGGTGCACTTGCCGCCCTGGACGTTGCCGAAGGCGTAGTTGATGTGGGTGACCTTGGCGGCCGACCCGGAGGTCTCCAGGTTCTTCGGGTAGTACTGGCGGCCGTACACGCCCCAGTTGGTGAAGTAGCCCAGGTTCACCTTGGAGCCGGGGCCGGGCCCCGGGTCGGTGCCGCCGCCAGTGGTGTGGACCTTCACCGCGCCGGACACGGGTCCCGTCTGGTCGGCGGTGTCTCGGGCCTGCACCGTGTACGAGTAGTCGGTGCCCGCGCTCAGGCCCGTGTCGGTGTACGAAGTGCCGGTCACCGTCGCGACCTTGGCGCCGTCGCGCAGCACGTCGTAGTTCTTGACGCCCTTGTCGTCGGTGGCGGCCGGCCAGGACAGCTTGGCGGAGGTGTCGGTGACGCCGGAGGCGGTCGGGGTGCCCGGTGCGGAGGGGGCCGCGTCGCCGGGGACGTCGCCGCCGTCGCAGGAGGCGCCGTTGAGCTTGCAGCCGGTGGGGGCGCCGGAGCCGGTGCCGTTGAAGCCGAAGGAGACCGAGGCGCCGGGGGCGAGCGACCCGTTCCAGGAGAGGTTCTTGGCGGTCCAGTGGTCGGCGGAGTTGGTGACGGTCGCGTCCCAGGCCGAGGTCACCTTCGTACCGGAGGGGAAGTCCCACTGGACGTTCCACGAGTTCACCGTGGTGGTCCCGGAGTTCTTTATCGTCCACTTGCCCTCGAAGCCGTTGCCCCAGTCCTGGGTCTTGGCGTACGTGGCGGTGACGGTGGTGGCCTCGGCGGCGGCGTGGGAGGGGGTGGCGAGGCCGACGAGGGCGGCGGCGGGGAGGGCGAGGGTCGCGAGTGCGGCGGTCGCTCTGTGCCGGAGTCTCTTTCTGGGGAGGTCGGTCGGGTGCATCGGTGCTCCTAGGGAGGTCCGGGGTTCGTAAGGGGGTGGAACCCTGCGACGCCCATGAGCACCGGAGTGGGGGGTGTGCTCACCGCAGTGCGGCGAGAATAGAAAGGTCTGGACCAGCGGTCAAGGTCTAAACCAATCACGGCTTTCGGCCAACTTCCCGCGCCAGCACGGCAGCCTGCACCCGGCTGCGCAGATTCAACTTGCCCAGCAGACGGCTGACATGGGTCTTCACCGTGGCCTCGGCCATGTCGAGCCGGTCCGCGATCTCCGCGTTGGACAGGCCGTCGCCCAGCCGGTCGAGCACCTCCCGCTCCCGGCGCGTGAGGGTCTCCAACTCCGGTGGAGCGTCGGCAGGTTCGCCCTCGGAGGGCCGCGCGAACTCGGCGATCAGGCGGCGGGTGACCGCCGGCGCGATCAGGCCCTCGCCCCGGGAGACCGTGCGGACGGCCGACAGCAGATCCTTCGCGTCCGTGTTCTTGAGCAGGAACCCGGCCGCGCCCGCGCGCAGCGCCCCGAACACGTACGCGTCGAGGTCGAAGGTGGTCAGGACCAGCACGTCCGCGAGCCCCTCCGCGACCACCGTCCGCGTGGCCGAAACGCCGTCGAGCCGCGGCATCTGTACGTCCATCAGGACCAGGTCGGGCCGCAGCTCCCGGGCCAGTTCCACCGCCCGCTCGCCGTCCTCCGCCTCGCCGACGACCTCGATGTCGGGCGCGCTGTTCAGGATGAGGACCAGCCCGGACCGCACGGCGGACTGGTCCTCGGCGACGAGTACGCGGATCACTCGGTGACTCCTTCCAGGGGGAGGCGGGCGCACACCCGCCAGACTTTGCCGCCCGGGGCGTCGGGCCCCGCCTCGAACGTGCCGCCGAGCAGCGCCGCCCGCTCCCGCATCCCGACGAGTCCGGCCCCGGAACCCGGCGCGCGCGGCCCGTCCCGGTCACCGTACGGGCTGTGGACCCGGACCTCGACGCGTTCGTCGGAGCGGTCGACGGCCACCGTGACCAGGCCCTTCGCCGCGTGCTTGAGCGCGTTCGTGAGGGATTCCTGGACGATGCGGTAGGCGGCGAGCTCGACCGGCGCCGGCAGGTCGGTGACCGCTCCGGACACGGTCAGCCGGACGTCCAGCCCGTTCGCACGGGACTGCTCGACGAGGGCGCCGAGGCCCGCCAGGGTGGGCGCGGCGACCGGTTCGGGGTCATCGCCCGGGTCCCGCAGGATGCCGATGAGGCGGCGCATCTCGGCGAGGCCGTCGACGCTGTTCTCGCGGATCGTCTTCAGCGCCGTACGCGTGGTGTCCGGATCGTCGAGGGACAGCGCGGCCGTGGAGTGGATCGCGATCGCCGAGAGGTGGTTCGCCACCATGTCGTGCAGCTCGCGGGCCATCCGCGCGCGCTCCGCGGTCACCGCCTGCGTCCGGTCGAGCTCGGCGAGCAGCGCGGTCTGCCCGGCCCGCAGCCGCTCCGTCTGCGCGGCCTCGCGGTGGCCGCGCACCAGCAGGCCGGTCGCGGCGGGGCCGAACGAGACGAGCCCGGTCGCGACGCCGATCAGGATGGCCTCCGGCTGCCGCAGCCACGCCAGGAACCCGAGCGTGACGGCGACCGTGAGCAGGCCGGTGACCACGGGGAGGCGGCGCGCGGCGGCCGGCGTCCCGTACAGCGCGCCCGCGTACATCAGGTCCGTGAACATCAGGATCGTCGCCAGGCTGCCCTGCGTGAACTGGTCGGCGATCACGGTGACCGTGCCGACGATGACCGCGAACCGGGGCCGGGTGCGGCGCAGCAGTTCCAGGGCCGCCATGACGACGAGCGGGACGAGCAGCCAGTCGCCGTCGAAGACGCGCCCCGAGTTCATCCCGAGGCCGATGCCCCACAGCGCGAGCCCGCCGAGCAGCCCGCCGACGGCGATGCGCACGTCGTCGCGGTGCGGACGGAGGGAAGCGGCGGCCTGCATGCCCCCATCCAACACGGCCGGAGCGGCCTAGGGCCCTTCTGACGGATCAGGCTGGATCCGGGTGGCCGCAATGGCCGGTTCCGGCGAGTGGGGTCTGGTGCGTGCAGGTGCAAGGCGGAGGAGGGCGTCAACGCGGAGCGTTGGCAACCGACGACAACGCCGCAGATGCGCGTGCCAGGGCCCGCGACTCCAGCAAGATCCGTCAGAAGGGCCCTAGCCATGGTGCGGCGGGACGAGCGGGGGACAGGCGCCACTACATCGAAGGATGCAGTCCCACTTCGTCATGTACGACGACGATCACGCGCCGCGCGGCAGGGAGCCTTGAAGCGGGGAACGAGAGGAGTCCGTCGTGATCGTCACGCTGATCGTCGCCTGCGAGGTCGGCTTCTGGGTGCTGCTGGCCGGGGGCCTCGCCCTGCGCTACTGGGCCAGGATGCCGCGCGCGAGCGTGGCCGTGCTGCTCTGCGAGCCACTTCTGGAGGTCGTGCTGTTCGTCGTCACGGCCATCGACCTCAAGAACGGCGCCGAACCCGACTGGAAGCACGGCCTCGCCGCCGTCTACATCGGCTACTCCGTCGCGCTCGGCCACTACACCATCAAGTGGGCCGACGTCCGCGTCGCCCACCGCTTCGCGGGCGGCCCGCCGCCGTCGACCCCCAAGTACGGGATGCCGCGCGCGATCCACGAGTGGAAACTGGCCGCCCGCTGGATCCTCGCCGCGGTCATCGCGATCGGGCTGCTGCAGGGCGCGATCTGGTACGTCGGCGAGGGCGGGGCGACCGATTCCCTGACCGTGTGGCAGGAGAAGATGCTCTTCCTGATCGCGCTCAACGTGATCATCGCGCTGGGCTACACGGTCTTCCCGAAGAAGGCCCCCGCCCTGACGGCGAACAAGGGTTAGCGCTCGCCTCCGGGTACCCACAAGACGTCCCCGACCTCTTTGTTCGCGATGCGGGCAAGAATGAACAGGAGGTCGGAGAGGCGGTTCAGGTAGGTCGCGGTGAGCGGGTTCATCGACTCGCCGTGGACCTCCAGCGCGGCCCACGTCGAGCGCTCCGCCCGCCGTACGACCGTGCACGCCTGGTGCAGGAGCGCGGCACCCGCGGTGCCACCCGGCAGGATGAAGGACCGCAGCTTCTCCAGCTGATCGTTGAAGTGGTCGCAGTCCGCCTCCAGCTTGTCGACGTAGAACTGCTCGACGCGCAGCGGCGGGAACTCGGGCTTCTCGACGACGGGAGTCGACAGGTCGGCGCCGACGTCGAACAGGTCGTTCTGCACCCGCACGAGCACCTTCGCCACCTCCTCGTCGAGGCCGCCGAGTGCGATGGCCGTGCCGATGACGGCATTGGCCTCGTTGGCGTCCGCGTACGCCGAGATCCGCAGATCGGTCTTGGCGGTGCGGCTCATGTCGCCGAGGGCGGTGCTGCCCTTGTCTCCGGTACGGGTGTAGATACGCGTCAGATTGACCATGCGACCACCCTAGTTACGCGGCGGCCCGCCGGAAGCCGCGTGTGCCGACCGTCACGGCGAGCGCCGCGAAGGCGAGCGCGACCAGCACCCCGTAGAGCATGTTCGCCGTCGCGTAGTGGCCGACGTACGCGTCCCGCATCGCGTCCACCAGATAGCGCAGCGGCATGACGTGCGACAGCGCGTCCAGCCAGCCGGGCGCGAGCGCCATCGGCAGCATCAGGCCCGACAGCAGCATCGACGGCATGGTGACCGCGTTGATCACGGGCCCGAACTCCTGCGGTGTACGTGCCTTGAAGGCGAGCGCGTACGACAGCGAGGCCAGGGAGACGGTCAGGAGCGCCACGAAGGCGAAGCCGATCAGGATGCCCGCGAGCGGCGCCCGCAGGCCCATCGCGAGCGCGGCGAGCACGAGCAGCACGGCCTGGAAGGCGAACAGCGCGGTGTCGCGCAGCACACGGCCGAGCAGCAGCGCGAGCCGGCTCACGGGCGTGACCTGCATCCGCTCCACCACGCCGTAGTTCTTCTCGACGATGATGCCGAAACCGCTGAAAGCGGCCCCGAACAGGCCGAGTTGGAGCAGCAGTCCGGGGACGAGTACCTGCCAGGAGCTGCCGTTCGTGCCGAGCGGGAGGCCGGTGAGCAGCGGCCCGAAGAGCACCAGATACAGCAGCGGCATCAGGATGCCGAAGAGCATCTGGAACCGGGAGGAGAGGGTCTGGCGGGCGTAGCGCCCGAAGATCAGGGACGTGTCGGAGATCAGGATCCTCATCGCGCTCACACCGCCACCGGGGTCGTGTCCACGGGCGCGGGACCGCGTCCGGTGATCGCCAGGAAGGCGTCCTGGAGCGTCGCGTCGATCGACCCGCCGTGCGCCAGCTTCAGCGCGCTCGGCGTGCCGTCGGCCACCACGACTCCCTTGTCCACGACGACGACGCGGTCCGCGAGCGCGTCCGCCTCGTCGAGGTAGTGCGTGGTGAGGAAGACGGTCGTGCCGTGTTCGGCGCGCAGCCGGCGGACCAGGTCCCACAGGTCGGCGCGGCTGGCGGGGTCGAGCCCGGTCGTCGGCTCGTCGAGGAAGAGCACCTGCGGCCGGTGGGTGAGCCCCATCGCGATGTCGAGGCGGCGCCGCTGACCGCCGGAGAGCGCGCCGGTCTTGCGGTCCAGGAGGTCGGTGAGCCCCAGGTCGGCCGCCAATTCCTTTGCCCTGTCGGTCGCTTGATGCTTCGTCAGGCGGTACAAGCGGCCCTGTGTGACGAGTTCCTCGCGCACGGAGACGCCCGGGTCGACGCCGCCGGACTGCGCGACGTAACCGACCGCGCTCCGTACGCCCGCCGGGTCGTTCGCCAGGTCGTGCCCCGCGACGGTGGCCGCGCCGCCGGTGGGCGTGAGCAGTGTGGTGAGCATCCGCAGGGTCGTGGTCTTGCCCGCGAGGGCCTCCGGGGAGCGGGTGGCAGGCGCGGGCCGGCCATGAGGTGTCGGGTTTCGAACGGCGGGGGTGTTGGCGGGTGGGGCCTGGCTGAGGCCGTGGCGGGGCCACACTGCTGCCCTGCCGAGACGTTCCCTCGCGCTTCGGAGGCTGAGGTCGCTCCGTGAACGCTCGCCCACCGGAGGCGCGGGTGACGCCTCCGGCCGCGCCGGGTGGCCTGCTTGCCCGGCCGGGGGTCCGGGGGTTGGCCCCCGGGAGATGCAGCCCGGCGAAGGAGGACCTGTTCCTCGACCGGGCCTCCGGCGTCGTCGACCGGATGTCCCGCTGGGTGCGCGGCCGGGGCGCGGGGGAGTCCGCGGCGGCGGCCGTGCTGCGCGAGCTGCGCGAGGAGGTCGAGTCGGTCTCGCCGCGCGTCGGGCTCATGGACGGCTACAGCGAGTTCATGCGCGTGGTGCACGCCGCCCCGGCCCTGCGCTCCCGGCTGTGGGCCATCCAGCAGGAGGTCCACGACAACCTCGTGGAGACACTGCGTGAGGAGACCGGCGCCGCGGCGGACGACCCGCTGCCGGACCTGATCGCGGGTCAGATCGGCTGGGTCCACCAGACCGCCATGGCGGGCATCGGACGCCGGATGGTCGAGGGCGGCACCCCCGCCGAGGTCTCCCGCGAGATGCTCGACGTGATGGAAGAACTTCTGAGCGAGAAGGTGCTCAACTACGCCGTCCGTGACGCCTGATGACCATGGATGATCGATCACCGGGTCGCGCCGGTGTGATGTCCGTCATGTGGGACGTGACGCGCATCTCTTAGCGGTCACGAGGCCGCTCACTGGCGCTAGTGTCCGCCGGAGAGCAACGTAAACAGCGGTAATGCGGTCGCGCGGGACGCGCGGTTAGGGGACGTACGTGGCAGGGAAGCTCGCCGTCATCGGAGCCGGCCTCATGGGGTCGGGCATCGCGCAGGTCTCCGCCCAGGCGGGCTGGGACGTCGTGTTGCGCGACGTCACCGACGAAGCGCTCACGCGCGGCACCGACGGCATCAAGGCCTCGTACGAGAAGTTCGTCGGCAAGGGGAAGCTCGACGCCGCCGATGCCGAGGCCGCGCTCGGCCGCATCACCGCGACCACCGACCTGGACGCCGCCGCCGACGCGGACGTCGTCGTCGAGGCCGTCTTCGAGAAGCTCGAGGTCAAGCACGAGATCTTCCGCGCGCTCGACAAGATCGTGCGGGACGACACCGTGCTCGCCTCGAACACCTCGGCCATCCCGATCACCAAGATCGCGGCGGCGACCGCACACCCGGAGCGCGTCGTCGGCGCGCACTTCTTCTCACCCGTGCCGATGATGCGGCTGTGCGAGCTGGTGCGCGGCTACAAGACGAGCGACGAAACACTCGCCACGGCGCGGGAGTTCGCCGAGTCCGTCGGCAAGACCTGCATCGTGGTGAACCGGGACGTCGCCGGGTTCGTGACGACCCGCCTCATCTCCGCCCTCGTCGTCGAGGCCGCGAAGCTGTACGAGTCGGGGGTCGCCACCGCCGAGGACATCGACGTCGCCTGCAAGCTGGGCTTCGGGCACGCGATGGGGCCGCTCGCCACCGCCGACCTGACGGGCGTCGACATCCTGCTGCACGCGACCGAGAACATCTACACCGAGTCGCAGGACGAGAAGTTCGCGCCGCCGGAGCTGATGCGCCGGATGGTGGACGCCGGTGACATCGGCCGCAAGAGCGGGCAGGGCTTTTACAAGCACGCTTGACCGTACAGCTGATGCCATGTCACCCCTCGGGGTGAATTCGGTATCGGTTCGCTTACAGACGGCAACTTTCGGCCTCCTCGGCACGTCAGTTGCAGTGACATACCCAGATCACCCGGATCACATGAACAGCTGAGTACCGGCTCAGAAGCAGTCGCGTACTCCGACCACGCCGAGCACTTCTGTATTTCCCACGGGGAGCGCATATGTACATCAGGGGCGACCACGTCGAGCTGGTCGTCGGGGGCCGCCTCGACGTCCGCAGCGCGGCGGACGCCCGTTCGGTCCTGCACACCGCCGTCGATGACGGAATCGGCGACCTGGTGCTCGACCTGTCCGAACTCGACTCCTGGGACGCGACGGGCCTCGGCGTCATCATGGGCGCCCACCGCCGAGCGGGCCGCTGCGGACGCAGGCTCGTGCTGCGCCGCGTACCGCCCCAGATGCAGCGCCTGCTCGTCGCCACCAGACTGCACCGGATCCTGGCCATCGAAGGTGGCATCGGCGTCGAGTCCCTGCCGCGCGTCTGAGGCGGAAGGCCGCGCGCACGGCCGGGAGCCGCGCGGCTGAACCGGAAGGTATGACCCCGGAAGGGGTGAACCAGTCATTCCGGCGGGAACCGCCGACAATCCTCACGAGACTGTGACGTCTCGGGCGGCGCGGTACCTCCCGGCTTCGTAGATACTGAGCCAAGCGACAGCGCGGTGCGCACAGGCCGGGAGGGGCAAGCGGCGCATCACGCTTTTGGGGGGCTTTGACGATGGACCCGATGAACCGGGGACCGGAAGATTCCAGCCAGGAAAGGCACGACGGGGCGGGGAGCGGCGGAGCACGCCAGCGCCCGCCCCGCGATCCCCTGACGCCCGACTACGGCCAGGCGTCACCCGCGCTCGCCCGCACCGTGCGACTCGTCTCGGGCGACCACCTGCTGACCGTCAATCCCGTCGACGGCAGCGAGATCGAACCCTGCCCGCCCGGCGAGCGCCCGGGCCGGCCCGCCAAGTACGACGCCACGGAGCGTGCGGCGCTCACCCGCGCCGCCCGGCCTCCGCTGCCGCCCGGCCCCGCGCAGCCGCAACTGCCGCTCCTGGAGCGGCAGGAGGAGCGCGAGCGCCTGGTGCGGCTCCTGGCGCGCGGCCGCTCCGTACGGCTCACAGGGCCCGCGGGCTCCGGGCGCACGGCGCTGCTCGACCAGATCGCCCAGGACTGCGCCGACATCGCGCCCGAAGGCGTCATCCGCCTCTGCGGCCACCGGCGCTCCGTGGACGACCTGCTGTACGACCTGTTCGGCGCGATCCACAAGGCGCCGCTGCACCGCCCCGACCGCGCGCTGCTGCTCGAACTCGTCCACGACATCGGCGCCGTCGTCGTCCTCGACGACCTCGAATTCGGCGGCGCCGCGCTCGACGAACTCCTCGAAGCGACACCCGAGTGCGCCTTCCTGCTGTCCGCGACGCCCGACGTACCGGCGCCGTCGGCCGACTCGCACGTCGAGGAGGTCTTCCTGGCGGGGCTCGGCCGCGGTGGCGGACAGGAGCTCCTGGAGCGGGCCGTCGGCCGGGTGCTCACCGACGAGGAGGCGCAGTGGGCCGCCGACCTCTGGTTCGAGTCCGAGGGCCTGCCGCTGCGCTTCGTACAGGCTGGCGCCCTGCTCCGGCAGCGCGACCGACTCCGCTCCGACCCCGAGGCGTTCGACGCGTTCGGGTACTACGAGGGTCCCGACGCGGCACCGATCGACGCGCCCTTCGACGCAGACGGGCACGACGTGCCGCTGCCCGCGCTCGCCGAGGCCGCGGCGCCCGCCGCGCTGCTCGCGTCCCGGCTCGGCGCGTCCGCGCGCGCCACGCTGGAGTTCGCGGTCGCGCTCGGCGGCGAGATCCCGCACCAGGCGCATCTGCCGGCGCTCGTCGGTGACACGCACGCCGACGCGGCCCTCGCCGAACTCGTCTCCTCCGCGCTCGTCACCCCGGTCGGCGGCCGCTACCGCCTCGCGGCCGGAGTACGGCAGCAATTGGAGACCGCGGGCTACGGCGCAGACTCCGCCGGACGCGGGCGCACCGCCGCCCAGCACTACGCCTGGTGGGCCGCGCACCCGTCGGTGGGGCCCGAGCGGGTGGCCGCGGAGTCCGACGCGGTGCTGGCCGCTCTCGCGGCGACGACGGCCCTCGACGCGTCCGTGGAGCTGGCCCGCGCGGCCGCGCCCGCCTTCGCCGCCGGGCTCGCCTGGAGCGCGTGGGAGCGCGCGCTCAGGGCGGGCCTCGAAGCGGCGCGCGCCACCGGGCAGGTTGCCGAAGAGGCGTACTTCCACCACGAGTTGGGCATCCTCGCGCTCCTCGGCGGGCAGCTGGACCGGGCCCGCGTCGAGCTGGAGGCCTCCATCGCGCTGCGCGGCGCCGTCGCCGACAAGCGCGGCACGATCGCCGGGCGCCGGGCCCTCGCCCTGGTCGCCGACCGCTCGGGCGGCGCGCTGCCCGGCGGGCGTACGGCGGCGGGGGAGGAGGTCCCGGACGCGATGTACGAGGAGTCGGCCTCGCCGCCCGGCGGAGTCCCCGCGTACGCACAGTCCGAAGCGCCGCCGAGCGAGCCCGACACCCTGGTGACCCGCAAGGCCGCCGCTCCCACGCCGCCCGCCCCGACCGTCGTCGGAGGCAAGGCGCCCTCACGCACATCGGTGGCCGGCGGAGCCCGGCGCAACATGGTGGCGGCGGGCGCGGGCGCGCTGCTCGCGGCGGTGCTCGGCACGGTCGTCACGCTCGGCGCCACGTCGGGCAACGACGACCCGCCGTCGGACAAGGTCGACACGAAACCGTCGGCGACGGCGGGGGAGAACGGCGGAGACCTCGGAGCCGACGAGGCGGGCGGCGGCGACGGCAGGACGAGCGCGGCGCCGACCGACCCGGGTGAGGACGGCGTCCTCGGCACGGCGGACGACCCGACTTCGTCGAGCGGTGCGAGCGGGAAGCCCTCCGGTACGCCGAGCGGCTCCAAGACCCCGGACGACCCGACGAAGTCGCCGACCAAGTCGCCCACGAAGTCCCCGACGAAATCGCCGACCAAGTCCCCGACGAAGCCGCCTACTACGCCTCCGACGACGCCCCCGCCGACGAGCGAGCCGCCGCCGACGTCCACCACTCCGACGACGACGGCCCCGCCGACGACCCCGGACACGTCGGACACGGCAAGCGGCCCGATCACGACGACACCGAGCGGAAGCGGCTCCGTCATGTGAGGTTTCCCAGCCCGGCAGGGGGCACCTCCCAGCGTTGGCTGGGGGACATCCAAGCCCCGCCGGCGTTTGAGGCGCGGGGTCCGGGGCGGAGCCCCGAGGCGTCAACCCCGGACCCCCGCAACCCTCAGAAGAGCCGCAGCTTGTCGTCCTCGATACCCCGAAGCCCGTCATAATCCAGCACGGCGCAACCGATACCCCGGTCCGCCGCGAGCACCCGCGCCTGCGGCTTGATCTCCTGCGCCGCGAAGACACCCCGCACCGGGGCGAGGTGCGGATCCCGGTTCAACAGCTCCAGGTAGCGCGTGAGTTGCTCGACCCCGTCGATCTCGCCACGGCGCTTGATCTCGACGGCCACGGTCTGCCCGTCGCCGTCCCGGCACAGGATGTCGACCGGGCCGATCGCCGTCATGTACTCGCGGCGAATGAGCGTGTAGCCCTCGCCGAGCGTGTCGATGCGGTCGGCGAGCAGCTCCTGGAGGTGGGCCTCGACGCCGTCCTTGATGAGGCCGGGGTCCACGCCGAGCTCGTGCGAGGAGTCGTGGAGGATCTCCTCCATCGTGATGATGAGCTTCTCACCCGCCTTGTTGACGACGGTCCACTTGCCCTCGTCGTCTCCGCTGCCCTCCTTCAGGGTGCAGGGCGGTGACATCCAGTTGAGGGGCTTGTAGGCGCGGTCGTCCGCGTGGATCGAGACGCTGCCGTCCGCCTTCACGAGGATGAGGCGAGGCGCCGACGGGAGGTGGGCGGTGAGCCGGCCCGCGTAATCCACGGAGCAACGGGCGATGACGAGACGCATGGTCGGCAACGCTACTCGAACCCCACCGGGCTATGCACTTCTCCCTCCCGTCTCCCCCCACCGCCCTACCCGAGCCCCTGCCGTGCGCCCCTTTAATTCCAGTAAGCACGCGTTCGCCATTGGCCGGTTGTGTACGAACGATTACCCCTACGCCCTGTTGCGGTTCGGACACGTTGCCTACCGTAGAAGACAGGAGGTCGCGGCGCGTGCACGCTGCGTGTTCCACGGGCCCGTGCGTGCCGAGGACTTCTGCCCTGTCCGTCAGCCCCCGCTCCCCGGGGGTGCGAGAGGAGAACCCATGTCGCTCGACGTCTCACCGGCACTGTTGGATCAGGCCGAGCGAGGCGAGGTCGACGAAAAGGACTTCGTCGACTGCGTCCGGACCTCCCTGCCATACGCATGGGAGATGATCAGCTCCCTGGTGGCTCAGCTGAAGGTCGACGGCGGATCGTTCGCCGACAACCAGACGCCGCCCCCGGACGAGCAGGCACGTGGACAGCTTCTGCGTGCGCTCGCGAGTGACGCGATACGCGGGGCGCTGCAGCGGCACTTCGGTGTCCGCCTCGCGTTCCAGAACTGCCACCGGGTCGCGGTGTTCCCGCAGGACCCGTCGGTGGACGAGACGCTCGCCCGCTTCACCTCGGCTCGCAACCAGCTGCTCAACCAGTCACCGGAACTGCGTGACTGCTGAGCGTTGAGGGCGTAACAGCCTTTGCCTGTCGGCCCGTACGCGGGAGGTGCATCTGTACGGGCCGGCGGGCGCCGAGGCGAAATACCCACAGCCTCAGTCGAGTTGCGGCAGTACCTCGGCTCCCAGGCGCCGCACGTTCTCCTCCGTCGCCGTGAGATCCCCCGAGCCCTCGACGAGCAGGGCGAACCGGGTGATCCCCGTCCGCTCCGATGTGGCCGCGAGCCGGTCGGCGCACAACTGCGGGGTACCGACCGGGTGCAGGGAGCACAGCAGCTCGGTGTACGCGTGCGGGTCGCGCATCGTCCGCGCCCTGCCGTCCACCGTCACATGGGCGTCAAGCCCCTGCTTCAGCCAGCCCGGCATCGCCTTCAGGAGTGTCTCCGCGGCCTCCGACTCGCTGTCACCGATCTGGGCGACACCGGCGGACACGTGCCCCGCCGCGTAGATCTCCTCGACCGAGCGCCCGGCCTCGCGCGCGCAGCGCCGCCACAGGCCGACCATCTCGGCCTTCTCCTCGTCCCCGATGTGCATGCCGAGCAGCATCGGCAGACCCCGCTCGGCGGCGAGCCGCACGCTCTTCGGTGACGTACAGGCAACGATCACTTCCGGCCCTTCCTGGGCCGCCCCGCCGATCGCCTCGGTCGAGCGCGGAACGACCGGGACCTCGCGGAAGGCGAAGCGCTCCCCGGCGCCGCCGACGCGCTCGTCCCGCAGCCACTTGAGGAGCAGGTCGAGGGACTCCGGGAACCCCTTCTCGTACGCCTCGACGCCCGCCCCGAAGACCTCCAGGTCCACCCAGGGCCCGCCCCTGCCGACGCCGAGCGAGAACCGGCCGCCGGATGTGACGTGCAGCAACGCCGCCTGCTCGCCGAGGGCGACCGGGTGCGCGGTCGGCAGCACACTGACCGCCGTACCGACCCGCAGGGTGTTGGTCCGGCCGAGCAGCAGCGCGGCCAGCGTCACGGCCGAGGGGCAGGTCCCGTACGGCACGAAGTGGTGCTCGGCGAGCCACACCGAGTCGAGGCCCGCCTCTTCGGCGACCTCGGCGGACCGCACCGCGCGGTGCAGTGCCTCTCCCTGCCCCTGGCCCGGAAACTGGGCCGCCAGTACAAACGTCCCTACACGCATCGCACTCCTGCCTTCCTTGGCGCCGACGCGGGCACTCCCCCTGAAGGCAATAACGGTTGGCAAGTGCCAAGGACACGGCCTCCCAAGAAGATTGGCAGATTTTCCGGCAAGTCTTGACGAGGTCCCCGCAGCACGGTCTCCGGGTACCCCCCACCCGTCGGCGTAGGCTGGATACGCCCTCCCGCTCCGTTCAGACAACCCGAGGTGAGACGTGTCTCCGCGCCGCAACCGTCCCAAGGCAGGCGGATCGTCCAGCAGCAGCGAGTCCACCAGCAGTGGGGACGAAGCGAGGCGCTACGGCGGGTTCCAGTCCACGGAGAGCTGGCAGGGCGATCAGTGGTGTGTGCGCCATGTGGCGGGCGCGAGCGCGGCCGGGAAGACGTACCGCTGCCCCGGCTGCGACCAGCAGATCCCCTCTGGGGTCGCCCATGTCGTGGCCTGGCCTGAGTACGGGGGAGTGGACGATCGCCGGCACTGGCACAAGGCGTGCTGGAACGCGAAGGACCGCCGCACCACGAAGGTGCAGCGGTCCAGGAACGCGCCGAGGTACTGAAGGGCCCGGGCTTGTGGGCCCCAAGCCCCCTATACGTCGCGGTTGTTGAGCGACAGGAACGCGCCGCCGAGCGCCACCGCGGTGATCGCCGCCATGATCCACAGCGGTTGCCAGCCGGTCGGGCCCGATCCCGCGGTCACCGAGTTGTCGTAGAGCACGGCGAGCTGGCTGGGGATCGAGTACTCGAGCAGCGCCTGCTGAAGGTCCCTGAGCGACTGCGAGAACATGAAGATCGCCATGACGAGCGGCAGCAGCACGACGCCGACCATGATGGTGATCGCGCCCGCCGAGTGCCGTACGAGCGTGCCGACGGCGAGGCCCAGCAGGCCGAGCAGCGCGACGAACAGGCCGACGCCGAAGGTCGACTTCGCCCACGTGCCGGCCTCGGGCGAGTCCACGCCCACGATGCCCACCTGGAGCGCCCCGACGAGCGCGGCGAACACGGTGGTCAGCACCGCGACGAGCAGGAAGAAGACGATCGCCTTGGCGGCGAGCACCCGGCTCCGGCTGGAGCAGGCCGTCATCGTCGTACGGATCATGCCGGTGCCGTACTCGGACGCGATGGTCAGGACGCCGAGGGTCATCACGCAGATGGTGCCGAGCAGCGTGCCGAAGAAGCCGAGGCCGAGCACCTGGTTGCTGCTCGGCGACGAGCCGTCGTCGGCGGCGACCACCGCGGCCGAGCCCAGACCGAGGCCGACCATCAGCACGATCATCACGCCCAGCGTCCACATCGTGGAGCGCACGGAACGGATCTTCGTCCACTCCGAGGCGAGCGCGTCGCCGAGGTGCGCCTTGCGGGCCGGGATGGGCGAGGCGTACGAGACGCCGGGTGCGGCGAGGGGCGGGGGCGGCGTGCTCATCGGGCGTCCTTGTCCATCGGCGGGGCGGGCGGGGCCGGCGGGGCCATCGGGGTCGCGTACGGGTTCTGGTCCGCGACGGGCTGAACCGGCGGCTGGACGGGCGGCTGGACCGGCGGCTGGACCGGCGCCTGGGGCGGCGGCGGGGCGTACCAGCCCGGCTGGCCCTGGCCCGGCACCGGCATCTGCTGCGGCGGCATCATGCCCGGCGCCACCGGTTCCTGAAGACCCGTGCGCTGGTCGGCGGTCGAGCGGTAGTCGACGGCGCCCTGCGTCATCCGCATGTACGCCTCCTCCAGCGAGGCCTGGTGCGGCGACAGCTCCCACAGCCGTACGTCGGCGCCGTGCGCCAGATCGCTGATGCGCGGCAGCGTCAGGCCGGTGACGCGCAGCCCGCCGTCCTGCTCGGGCATCACCTGGCCGCCGGCCTCGGTCAGCGACGCCGTGAGCTTCTCGCGCTGCTGCGGCTCGCTGTCGGGGGTGCGCACCCGCGCGAAGCCGGCAGAGTTGTGCGCGATGAAGTCCCGCACGCTCATGTCGGCGAGCAGTTGCCCGCGCCCGATCACGATCAGGTGCTCGGCAGTGAGCGCCATCTCGCTCATCAGGTGCGAGGAGACGAAGACCGTGCGCCCCTCGGCGGCGAGCGTCTTCATCAGGTTCCTGACCCAGAGGATGCCCTCGGGGTCGAGCCCGTTGACCGGCTCGTCGAAGAGCAGCACCTGCGGGTCGCCGAGGAGCGCGGCGGCGATGCCGAGCCGCTGCCCCATGCCGAGCGAGAACCCGTTGGAGCGGCGCTTCGCGACGTCCTGAAGCCCGACGACGCCGAGCACCTCGTCGACGCGGCGGGCCGGGATGCCGGAGAGCTGGGCCAGGCTCAGCAGATGGCTGCGGGCGGTCCTGCCGCCGTGCACGGCCTTCGCGTCGAGCAGCGCGCCGACCTGGCGCGGCGCGTTCGGGAGCTTGTTGTACGGATAGCCGCCGATGGTCACATGGCCCGCGGTCGGCCGGTCGAGGCCGAGGATCATGCGCATGGTCGTGGACTTGCCCGAGCCGTTCGGCCCGAGGAACCCGGTCACGGTCCCCGGCCGCACCTGGAAGGAAAGGTTGTACACGGCTGTCTTCGCGCCATAGCGCTTCGTCAGGCCGACTGCCTCGATCATTCTCCGCACCCATCGGAAGGTTCTGAGAGTTTCAGGACGTCGGGGCAGACGCCCCCGTAAGGGTTAGGAGCGTATACGTGTGCTGACGGTTCCGGCCAAGAGTGAGTTGAGCGTCGGGCGGGGCGGGGGCCTTTCCTACGCGTCCCGCTTCTTCAGCAGCACGTATCCGATGATCAGCGCCACCGCCACCCACACCAGCAGGATCGCGAGCCCGCCCCACGGCCCGTACGGAGAGTCGTCGCTCGGCGGGTCCACCACCTGCATGACCTTCAGGCCCGCCTGGTCGGGGAAGTACTGGGCGACCTTCTTCGTGGCCGAGACGCTGCCGAGGATCGGCGAGACCAGGAAGAAGAACGGCATCAGGATGCCGAGCGAGAGCATGGGGGAGCGGAGCATCGCCGCGACGCCCATGGAGAACATCGTCATCAGCGTCATGTAGACGGCGGCGCCGAACACCGCGCGCAGCACGTTCGGGGCGCCCAGGTCGGTGCCGTGATCGCCCAGCATCAGCTGGCCGAGGAAGAACGACGCGAAGCTGATGATCAGCGCGACGACGAGCGCGAGCAGCGCGGCGACCAGGATCTTGGAGAAGAGGAACGTGCCGCGCTGCGGTACCGCCGCGAGCGAGGTGCGGATCATGCCCGTGCTGTACTCGCTCGCGACCACGAGGACCCCGAAGACCAGCATCGCGAGCTGGCCGAGGGTGAGGCCGGAGAAGGAGATGAAGGTCGGGTCGAAGGTCAGCTTGTCCCCGGTCGACATCTTGTCGAACTCGTTGCCGGTGAACGCGCTGATCAGCATGCCGAGGCCGACGGAGACGAGCACCGCGAGGCCGAGCGTGAAGGCCGTCGAGTTCACCGATTTGATCTTGGTCCACTCGGAGCGGAGGACCTGGGCCGCGGCCATCTCAGGCGCCCTTCTCTCGGTTCGCTTGGTTCCAGCTCGAACCCCAGCCCGACTGCGGCGGGCTCTGTGGGTTCTGCGGGTTCTGCGGGGCCTGCGGGGCCTGAGGGCCGCCCTGCGGGTTCTGCTGCTCCGGTGTGTCCGTGTGCGCGTGGTACTCCACCGACTCCGCCGTCAGCTGCATGAACGCCTCTTCCAGGGATGCCTGCTGCGGGCTCAGTTCGTGCAGGACGAGCTGGTTCCGTGCGGCGAGCTCGCCGAGCTCCTCGGCGGGGTGGCCGTCCACCTCAAGGGCGCCGCCGGACTCCACGACCGTGATGCCGGCCCGGTGCAGCACGTCGAGCAGGCGCTCGCGCTGCGGCGAGCGCAGCCGGACGTACGAGCGCGAGTTCTGCCGGATGAAGTCCGGCATCGACATGTCGGCAAGGAGGCGGCCCTGCCCGATGACCACCAGGTGGTCGGCGGTGAGCGCCATTTCGCTCATCAGGTGGGAGGAGACGAAGACCGTACGGCCCGCGGTCGCGAGGGATTTCATCAGGTTGCGGATCCAGTGGATGCCCTCGGGGTCGAGCCCGTTGACCGGCTCGTCGAACATCAGGATCCGCGGGTCGCCGAGGAGTGCGCCTGCGATGCCGAGCCGCTGCCCCATGCCGAGCGAGAACCCCTTCGCCTTCTTACGGGCCACGGCCGTGAGGCCGACCGTGTCCAGCACCTCGTCCACGCGGCTCTTGGGGATGCCGTTGGACTGCGCCAGACAGAGGAGGTGGTTGTAGGCGTTGCGGCCGCCGTGCATCGCCTTCGCGTCCAGCAGCGCGCCTATGTAGCGCAGCGGGTCCTTCAGCTGGGCGTAGTGCTTGCCGTCGATCCGGACGTCGCCCGCCGTCGGGTTGTCGAGGCCGAGCATCATCCGCATCGTGGTGGACTTGCCCGCGCCGTTGGGGCCCAGGAACCCGGTGACGATCCCTGGCCGGACGGAGAAGGTGAGGTCGTCCACGGCTGTCTTCTCGCCGTAGCGCTTGGTCAGCCCCGAGAGCTCGATCATGCGGCCACGCTAGAACGTGACAAAGCCCCCGGCCACTTAAGTGGGACCGGGGGCCGATCAAGCCCGCCCGTAGCGTGCGGCGAGGCGAATCAAGCCCCGCCGGCGATTGAGGCGCGGGGTGCGGGGCGGAGCCCCGCGGCCTCAGCCCCGGGGAGGGGTTGCGCTCCGGGGGGGGGCCCCCCGCCCCCCCGGGGCGCAACACCCC
>NZ_JBIAQB010000019.1:0-77590 GCF_042888725.1 Streptomyces sp. NPDC002795 | reverse complement strand
CATGCTCAAACACCGCACTCCCTACCAGCCGAAGTACGAGCAGGCCGCCTGACCAAGCACACAGACCTTGACCGAACAGATAGGAGCACCCCCCCTGCGGACTCCTCGCCCACGGCGGTCACGACGCGGGTCGGTGCTGCGGCGACCGCATCGGCATCTCGTAGGAGTGCGGTGCCTGTCCCAGGTGTCACCAGCCACCTCGTGGCGACCGCACCCACTCACCACGTCGACACGACGGCCCCTTGATTCTTGCTGCACTCGATATCCGCGTGCTACCAAAAGGCCCGTCTCCTCCATGCGTCGACAGTGGTCAACTCGTCAACTCGTCTGATCCATAACCCCGTTCGAGCCAATCTGGGCACATGGACGGATGGCGAAAACCCCCTTGGGCGGATGTGCCGCCGCACGGGGATGGGGGGCCACGGAACCGGCGAAGGCTCCTCCCTGCGTGCGGCCGGCTTGTGGCGTGCATGCGATAGTCCCGCCTGTTGATTCTTAGATCCGGCGCGGTCGTGCATCCGGAATGAGTAGGAGTCGGGGGACTTGTATGACGGGCTACTCCGTCGAGCCTGAGGTGCTGCGTGCGTCGGCGAAGTCGATCAAGGACGCCGTAGCAGTCGTGGATAAGGTCCACTTGGACAAACTCGCCGATGACACACCTGAGTTCGGCCATGGCGACGCCTCCGATGTGTACGGGGAACTCCTGGCGACCTGGCACCAGGCCCTCACGAAGGCACTCAAGGACGGGGCCGAGGGCTCTGCGGACGGCCTGAAGGACGTGGCCGATCGTTATGAGCGGAACGAGGGGCGCACGGCCGAACTTGTTGCGCAACGTACCGGCGATCAGTGAGTTGAGGGAGAGCAGCGGCGGTGGCAGCGCAACTGGGAGAGACCCAGGATCCTAAGGAGCTCATCCCAGGCGACGCGCCGGGGCTCCACGAGCAAGCCGACCATCTGACCACGTGGTCGACGGTGTTGGAGGGGGTCGGCGACGATCTGAAGGCCGTACGCGTCGACGGCTGGAGCGGAGCGGCGAGCGAAGGCTTCTGGGAGGGCTTCGCCCCGGAGGCGGGCAAGTGGTTCCGAGGCGCGGACTCCTTGAACGCGACGGCGGAGGCGCTGCGTGCGTACGCCGGCACCGTCGCGTGGGCACAGGCGAAGGCCGTAGACGCCATCGTCCAACACAAGGTCGGCGACCAGCTCGGCGCCGTCGTCACGCTGCAGTCCGCGCGGGAACAGCTGGACGAGGCCGGAAAGACCGCCGCCAAACGGTTCAAGGCCCAGGGAGGCGCCGACCCCGGCGCCCCCGCTTGGCTGTATTGGGCGGCGCAGGATGCCAATACCTCGCCGTGGGCCTTGGGCGCGCAGGTCCGCAGGCTCGAGTACGAGAATCTCCTGAAGTACCCCCAGGGCGAGAACCAGGAGCAGGAGAGGGAGGTCCGGAAGTACAAAGGTTGGGGCGCCAACGACGACCGGGTGGACACCGAAGATCGGCGGGAGAAGGGCGCCTACGGCGTCAGAGTCGAGGGCGTGTCCGCCTCTGGCGAGGCCAAGGCATGGGAAGCGGCAGCCGAGGGACGCGGGGCGGTACTCGGTGGTGATGTCGCCGGCCGGGTGAGTATTTCCGCCCTCGGGGCGGAGGGCAGCGCAGGGGCCGGCATGGAAGACGGCAGGCTCCAAGCACAGGTTTCCGGGAAGGCCTACCTCGGCCAAGCCACAGCAGAGGGAAAGTACGAAGCTGGGCTCCTCGAGGCGTCAGGCAAGGCGCAGGTATTCGTCGGTGGCGATGCGAGCGCCAAGGCAAGTGTCGGCACGGACGGTGCCCACCTCGGAGGCGAAGCCTTTGCCGGGGCGAAGGCGTCGGCGGAGGGGCACGCCGCGGTGGCCGGTGTCGGAGTCGGCGGCACGGCTGAGGGCTGGGCCGGAGCCGGCGTCTCGGCGCATGTCGACGCCGGGATGGAGGACGGCAAGGTGGTGATCGGCGCGGACGTGGGTGCCGGGCTCGGCTTGGGCGGAAAGCTGGGCGGGCAGGTCGAGGTCGACCCGGTCAAGGTCGTGGACGCCGTGGGCGATGGAGTGGATGCGGTCAAGGACTGGGGTGGGGGCGTGACCGATACGGTCGAATCGTGGTTCTAGTGCACCGGCATCAGGTCGGCGCGCCCCGCCACTCGCCGCGACAAGGGCGCTCGCTCAACGTACCCGTATATCCGTAGGAGTTGATCCACCATGCCGGGAACGCTTCCGGTGCCGCTGACCTGCGAGGTCCCCGAGGGCTGGCAGGCGGCGCCGCCCGACGAAGTCGGTGCGCCGCAGGCCGCCTTTGTGGCGCTGCATGTCGCGTCGCGCGGCTCGGGATTCACGCCGAACATCACCGTGACCGGCACGGTCCGTGAGGACGGCGCAAGTCTGCACCGAGTCGCCGACGAGTCGGTGCAGCGGCTACAGGAGACGGTCGGCCCGGTCACCCTCGTCAAGCGCACCGATGTGGGGACTCACTTCAAGCCGAGCCTGTTCGAGGCACCGGGGGTCGTGCAGAACCTCCGGATCGATGCCAACGTCAACGGCCAGCCGGAGAAGCTCGCCCAGAGTCAGCTGATTCTGCTCCTTGAGGACCCGAAGCAGCCGCGTCGGCTGGCGGAGATCGAGATCGCGCTCACCGCGCGTTTCGACCAGCTGCCGAGTGTGCTGGACGACTTCCAGGACTTTCTACGTACCGTCGGCCCTGCCGGGCGGAGCGGTGCCGGGCAAGGGGAGGGCTGACGCAATGTCCGAAGGCGTGCAGGAGTTCATCGTCACGGCGGTCATCGTCGTACTGCTCGGCGTCGTCTCCTCGCTCTGGAGGCGCAGGAAGAGGCGCCAGTATCTGGGCAAGTACCAGCAGTTCACGAAGCGGCTCGGCTGGCAGCTCATCGAGCGCCCACGGAACGGGGACGTCGCCAGGTTGATGCGTGACGAGCCGTTCCTGCCCGGCGGGACCCCGGAACGACTTGCCTCCGACTACTGCCACGGCACCTACCTTGGACGTCCCGCCTGCTCCTTCGAGGCTTCCGTGCCCCGTTTGTCGTTCCCCGGAGCGGGCGACGACGACAGCGGCAAACCGATCGTCGTCGCCGCGTGGGCCACTCAACTTCCCTACTCTGTCGGCGACTTCTCCGTACGCCGTACAAGCCGCGCCTCGCGTGCCTTCGGCGGCCCTGACGACCTACGCATCGGACACCCCGAGTTCGACGAGCAGTTCACGGTCCGCGGGTTGCAGGAAGGCGCGGCTGTCGCCGCCCTGCAGGGGCCGCTCGCCGCATTCCTGCTTGCCGACCCCCGCAGTAAGGACTTCGGGCTGCGGTTCATCGGCAACGAGGTGATGGCGTGGGAGAAGGGAGAGCAGTCCCCCGACAAGATCGAAGCCGTGCTGCAGTTCCTGTGTGAGATCGCGGACTGTCTTCCCGTACCCGCCGTGGTGCCGTCCCAGGCGGGCAGTACCGCGGGCGACGCGCTGATCTGGCACGCACGCGCGGAACTTGCGGCCACCAGAGCCCCCTACCGCATCGAGGTCACCCAGTCGCGTCTGGACGTCGTACCCGACCTGACAGACCCGCGCTGGTGGCAGGTGCTGGGCGAAGGCGGGCAGGACAGGGTCTACCTGTGGAAAGTCACCTGCAACCCGCAGAAGAAGAGCATCGTCAGCAGCTTGCGGCATCACCGAGTGAGCGTGACGGACAGCGGGCACCCGGCGCAGGGCCCCGGCCCCGCCCTGAGCCTGGGCGGCGAGTTCGCACAAGGCGGCCTCCGCCGCAGCAAGCCCGGCGCGGACCCGATGGCGGACCCGAACTTCGGATCCGCCCTCATCGGCCGGGCTGCGGCGAGGTCGGGGTGGCGATCGTAGGGCAACAGGGTTGGGGGAACCGCCCGGGCCTGACTGGCTGTTCTCTGTCCACGCGCGCGCCGGGCTTGCCACGAACCGAGCGTTGGATCGGGCGAGTTGATCGGTGCGGAGGCGGGTCCTCTTGGTTGCTCGCGGACGCCGGATCCGGCGTCCGCAACACGTTGGGTCAGCGGGCAGGCGAAGTGGCCGACCGGCAGGTCGCCGGCGCGCATTTCAGTCCAAACCGTTCGTCGAGCTTGATGGAGCGGGCGCGGTCGGCCGATGACCGACCCCGGGTCAACGTCCAGTCGCGTGGTGTCGCAAGGGAGTGAGCTGGTCGATGTCGTAGCGGGCGCGGAGTTCGGCGATGGCCCAGTGGTCCGGGGGCCGCCGGATTCGAAGATGTCCAGGAGCTCCTCGAAATACCGCTCGTGGTCGGGCGGAGGGGAGGCCAGGAAGAACATCTTGGCGGGGCTGTCCGTGCGGTTGGCGAAGGCGTGCGGGCAGCCCGGTGGGACGACGATGACTGTTCCGGGGCCGGCCCGGACGCTGCGGTCGCCGTTCGCCGATTCCCAGTTCCGCCAGTCGTCGCGGGTACGCATGCGCGGCTCGAAGGCGAGTACGTCCAGCTCACCGTCGAGAACGTAGAAGAGTTCCTCGCTGCGGGTGTGGACATGGGCGCCCACGTCGAATCCGGGCGGCACGACAACCTCGAAACTCGACGCGGCTCGCGAGTGCTCGCCGGTGACCTTGAAGGTCACTTCCTGTGCCTCCGTGCGCCACGTACGCCCCTGCCCTGCGCAGGGGGCTACCTCGCCCTCGACTCGCGCCCCGTCGGCACGGACCTGACGTTCGCCCGGCCCTCCAACGAGATCGCCGAATCCGACGACCCGCAGACCACACGGGAACGCCGTACGCAGACCTTCCCTCCCGCGAACGCGGCAACCCGCCCACCTGATGAACACCTGACGGGGCCGAGTTCGACGGGCCGGGCGGTTGAGTCCGTACCCGTCCGGTGCGCGTTCGGCGACGTATTACCAGTGACAGACATACAGACCTGGTGAGGCGAGTGCAATGAC
Organism: Streptomyces sp. NPDC002795; assembly: GCF_042888725.1. Lineage (NCBI taxonomy): Bacteria > Bacillati > Actinomycetota > Actinomycetes > Kitasatosporales > Streptomycetaceae > Streptomyces > Streptomyces sp. NPDC002795. Next base: position 72,652 of record NZ_JBIAQB010000019.1, on the reverse strand, counting down.
GAAGGAAGAATTCGGGCGGCTCATGGAGCAGGCCCGTGAGGAGGCCCGGCGCAGCACCTTCGCCCGCCCGGACGTCGGCGCTCGTGATCTGTACGAGGCCCGGGCGCGGCACGCGGAGTTCGGGGCTTGCGCGCACTGACGTCAGTCCGCAGGCCCGGGGCGGGCCGAGAAGGTGGCAAAGCCTTCCCGGCCCGCCCCGGGCCTGTCCGGGCCTGTCCGTGCCTTCGAGTCAGCTCTTGGGCATGAGGACGGAGTCGATGATGTAGACGTTGGCGTTGGCGGTCTTGACGTTGCCGCAGACCACGTTGGCGCTGTCATTGACCTTGTACTTCTCGCCAGAGCCCGCCGTCGTCAACGTCGTCTTCGCCAGCGTGTCGAACGAGCCCTTCTCCAGGTCCTGCGGCGCCAGCTTCTGACCCACCACGTGGTTCGTGAGGATCTTCGTGAGCTGCGCCTTGTCGGCCAGCACCTTGTTCAGGTCGGCCTTCGGGATCTTCGCGAAGGCGTCGTTGGTGGGTGCGAACACCGTGATGTCCTTGGCGTTGTTCAGCGTGTCGACGAGGCCGGCCTTCTTCACCGCTGTGACAAGGGTGGACAGAGCCGGGTTGTTGCTCGCGGCGGTGGCGACGGGGTCCTTGGCCATGCCGTCGAAGGAACCGGCGCCGTCCTTGGGCACGGAGGAACAGCCCGGCCCGAACGGTTCGCTCATCGTGTTCATGTCGTCGGAGGGGCTGGCCTTGTCCGAGCCCTTCGACGCCGAGGAGGCGCTGTCGGAGGACTTCTCCTTGGAGCCGCTGTCCGAGCAGGCGGTCAGGGCCAGCGGCAGCATGGCGGCGGCAGCGGCGACAACTGCGGCACGACGGAGGCGAGTCTGCATGAAATTTCCTCAACAGTCGGAACGGTGAAGGCCATCTGCCTCCATCGCGGGGAATCCGGTGCGGTCGCCGGTGCGGATTGGTCTCTTCTCCGAGTGAATGATGCCGAGTTGAGAGAACGGCCTCGAGACGCTGTCGTCAGCCCGGATGTCGGGAGCGCCGGAGGTGGCGCGCCCCCTGTGTGGGTCACGGTCGGAAGCGGCGTGCGCGCCGGCGGCGGCAGCACCTGTCGGGGCGGTCGCTCGCGCCGCACCGTCGAGTGCGCCCTGCGTCGGCCATCCGGTACCGACAGCCCACCCGGATTACCAAGCATGGCGAATTGCTCAAATCGGGGCAATCCATTCCATGCGTGGTGACGAATTCCTAGTGTGAGAGCGCGAATGACGCGCCGACCCCCGGTGGCCCGCGCTCTCACCGGCCCCGGTCCGCTCCGGGGTCCGGTGGGCCCACTCGCCCACCGCAAGGGAGTGTTGATCATGACCGCATATCGCGTAAGCGCCCGGATTCTGATGGGGGCGGCGGCACTCGCACTGCCGTTCTCGCTCGCGGCGCTGGCCCCGTCCGCGTCGGCCGACGACATGACCGACCCGTTCGGATCGGGCTGCTCCTCGGTTCCCAAGGGCGGGGCGGGCTCCTTCGACGGGATGGCCAAGGACCCGGTCGCCACGGCCGCCTCCCACAACCCGGACCTGTCGACGCTGGTCAAAGCCGTGAAGAAGGCCGACCTCGTGGACACGCTGAACAACGCGAAGAACGTCACCGTGTTCGCGCCGACGAACAAGGCCTTCGCGAAGATCCCGAAGGCGGATCTGGACAAGGTCCTCAACGACAAGGCCCAGCTCACCAAGATCCTCACCTACCACGTGGTGGGCGAGAAGGTCCCGCAGGACAAGCTGGCCGACGGCAGCTTCAAGACGCTCGAGGGCAGCAAGCTCACCACGTCCGGTTCGGGCGAGAAGTACAAGGTCAACGACAGCGCGAAGATCGTCTGCGGCAATGTGCAGACCTCGAACGCGACCGTCCACATCATCGACAGCGTCCTCATGCCGAAGGGCTGACCGCACCACCGCACAGCGCGGAGTCGAAGGGAGAGCAGAGGGAAAAGGGGATTCAAGGGGTGCACCGAAGGTGCACCCCTTGAACGCGCCACGGGCGAGCACCGCGGACTGATCAGGCAGGCAGCTGCAGGAGGGCCACCGGCTGGGTGGTGGGTTGCTTCGACCCTCCGTCCGGCTCGAGGGTGACTCCCACCCCCGACGCCTTGCCGACCGCGCCCGCCATCAGGACGCTCTGGCTCGTCCGGTCGGGGCTCATCAAGCCGGCCGGGCGCATCTGGTCACCGTCGGCGAACCACAATTGATACACCTTGCCCTTGGGCGGCCTCGCGACACCGGAGGCGATGAAGACGGCCTTGTCGCTGTCGCGCGAGACGACCACGGAGCCGCGCGCCCCGCCCTTGACGGCCGCTGACGTCACCTCGGCGTCCGGGGCGGCGAGCACCTCGGAGACCCGGTCGGCCTGCTGCCGCGCGGCCTGGGCCTGTTGACGGGCGTCCTCGGCCTGCTGGTGCTGCCACAGCGTCGTGCCGCCGAGCGCGGCAGCCACGGCAACGCAGGCGGCGAGTGCCCAGCGCATGGCAGGGCCGCCACGCGCACGGCTCGGCACGGCCGCTGCCGTGGACTGCGGGCGTTCCTGTCGTACGCCGGAGATCTCCTCCATCACCCGCGCCTTGAGGTGAGGCGGGGCCGGCATGGTGCTGGCGAGCGCCAACCGCCCGGCGGTGGCGGTCAGTTCCCGCACCTCCTGGGCGCACGACGGGCACTCGGTCAGATGCCGCTCGAAAGCGGCGCGCTCGTCGTCCTCCAGCGCGTCGACGGCATAGGCGCCCGTGAGCGTGTGCAGGTCGGCCTGGGCGGTCATGCGGTCACCCCCAAGCAGTCGCGAAGCCGGATGAGCCCGTCACGAAGCCGCGTCTTGATCGTGCCCAACGGCGTGGACAGCGTCTCGGCGACCTCTTTGTACGTGAGGCCCCCGTAATACGCCAACGTCACCGACTGACGCTGGATCTCACTCAGAGAACGCAGGCAGCGGCGCAACTGTTCCCGCTCCAACTGCCCCTCCACCTGCTCACTCACCTCGTCGAACTCCGGCACGCGGTCGAGCAGCGCGACCCGGTGGTCGCGTGCGGCAGCCGCCTCCACCGAGCGGATCCGGTCCACGGTGCGCCGGTGCGCCAAGGTGAGCACCCAGTTCCTGACCGTGCCCCGATCCGCCCGATAGCGAGCCGCGGTACGCCAGACCTCGACGAGGACTTCCTGGGCCACTTCTTCGGACTGTGCATGATCGCGCAGCAGCCTGCACACGACGCCGAACACCGGTGCGACCACCGCGTCATAGACCACGGCGAACGCCTCGCGGTCCCCCTGCGCGACGAGAGCGAGCTGCTCCTCCAGGTCGGGTTCACGGGCTGGACCGTGCCCGACCCGTTCGGCTTGTGTCATGTGCTGCCTTCCGAACACCGCTGTACTGCGGTTGAGCAGATCGAAGTGACCAGTTAGCCACAACCGCTGTTCCGTGTTCCAGGCAGAGGACCTCGTCGCTGCCCCCATCACTCCACAGTGACCACTACGGAGTGCCATCCGGAGGCTCCGTCGGGGATGGTCGGGGTGCGTTTCACGGTCTGCGTCTCGCCGGTGCGGTCGGTGGCCCGCACGGTGAGGGTGTGGCTGCCCTTGTCCGCAGTCCAGGGGTAGGACCATTGCCGCCAGGTGTCCTTGGTGTCCTCGGTTGCCAGCCGGGCCTCTTCCCACGGCCCGTCATCGACGCGTACTTCGACCTTGTCGATGCCTCGATGCTGCGCCCAGGCGACTCCGGCGACCATCACCGTGCCGGCCTTCGGACGGCCGAACGGCTTGGGTGTGTCGATGCGGGATTCGGTCTTGATGGGCGCCTTCTGCGCCCAGTCCCGCTTGACCCAGTAGGAGTCGTAGGTGTCGAAGGTGGCCAGTTCGATGTCCTGGATCCACTTGCAGGCCGATACGTAGCCGTAGAGGCCGGGTACCACCATGCGCACGGGGAATCCGTGTTCGAAGGGCAGCGGCCGGCCGTTCATGCCCAGCGCGAGCAGCGCGTCGCGGCCGTCCATGACGTCCTCGACCGGAGTGCCGATGGTCATGCCTTCGACAGACCGGGCCACCAGCTGATCGGCGGGCCCGCCCTTGGACGGCGGCTTCACTCCGCACCGCTCGAGCACATCGGCGAGGCGTACGCCGATCCAGCGGGCATTGCCCACGTAGGGGCCGCCGACCTCATTGGAGACACAGGTGAGAGTGATGTCGCGTTCGATGAGTGGCATTTTCAGCAAGTCGTCGAAAGACAGCGTGAGTTCTCGCTCGACGCCCTTGCCGTGGATCCGGAGCTTCCAGTTCGTGGCGTCGACTTTCGGCACCACCAGGGCGGTGTCGACGCGGTAGAAGTCGCCGTTGGGCGTCATGAACGGGCTGATGTCCTTGATCCGCAGAGCGGCTCCGCGCGGGACAGGAGCCGCCTTCGACGTCGGTGCGGGGATCACCACGGCTTTGCGGGAGGCGACCGCGTTCTGCCCTTGCGAACCGTTCAGTACCCGGCCCGCGATCCCGGCACCGGTGGACGCCGCGGCAGCGGCCGTGGCGGCCAGGATGAACCCGCGCCGGTCCCACCCCGCCCCACCGGTGTCGTCGTCCGTGGAGGTCGAGCCCGGAGCGAGGGGCTCCTGGCCGGCGGCGGCCGGCGTCGTTCCGAGGCGGCCGACCAAGTAGTAGAGCAGGCATGCACCGACGATGGCGCCGACGACAGAGGGCAGCGCGTCCGTGACGCTGGTGGAGTCGGTCCTGCCGGTGGCGGCCAGAGCACCGACGACGCCGAACGCGAGGACGCCCAGTGAACCGATCAGCCGCCATCGCGTGGCGAGCGCCCCCAGCACGAGTGCGAGCACGGTCAGCACCGCCAGAATGCCCAGTTGCAGCACCAGCTTGTCCTGCGTGCCGAACTGCCGGATCGCCCAGTCCTTGAGCGCGGGTGGCGTCCGGTCGATCGCCGCCCCACCGACGGCGATGATCGGGCCCGATTCGGGCCGTACCGCCGCGGAGAGCAGTTCGGCGACCGCGATCGCCGCGTACCCGGCGAGCAGACCGCTCAGTGCTCCCAGGGACAGCCGTTTGATGCCGCGCAGCGGCTTGGGGGTTGATTCGTCGTCCATGTCGGGGAATCCGTCCTTGAACCACTCTTGGATTGGTCGTTCACGCCATCGGGGGAGAAGGAAGGCGGCGTGCAGCAGCAGGAGTAGCAGGCGGACCGGCGCTTTCCGTGGTGGCAGCGCCGCCGGGCTCCTGTCATTGCACGATCTGGAGGGCGGCGAGGTCGACCAATCCGCCCTACTGCGAGGCAGAAGGCTCAGGCGACACCTACCAGATCGACCCGGACCCGCTGAACAGCTCGGGAGCCAAGGGCACAGCGATGCTCATGGTCGACGGAACCCGGCTCACCGTGAAGATCGACGCGTCCGGACTCGTGCCCGGTCAGCCGCACGCACAATACGTCCACGGTTCCACCGACGGTCATGACTTCCACTGCCCGGACGCGTCCGCGGACAAGAACAAGGACGGCATCGTCACCACCGCCGAGGGACTGCCGGCCTACGGTGACATCAACATTTCGCTGACCACCAAGGGCGACACGTCCAAGAAGAGCGGTCTGGCCGTCGACCGCATGCCGGTCGCGGACAAGAACGGTCGCCTCGCCTACGAGCGCACGATCACCGTGTCGCCGAAGGTCGCGGAGCACATCAAGGACCTGCACGTGGTCCAGCACGGCATCGACCCCAACGCCAACGGCAAGCACGACTTCGGCAAGGGCAAGAGCCCGCCTCGACCCGGCCTCCTGAACCCGTGCCTTCTCACGGCTCCTCGTGGAGCGGACCGATCCGGCGGAGCCGGTTGTCCGACCCGTGCGAGAGGGCCGAGACTGTCGGTCCACGATCCTTACTCATCAGTAGTCATGTGTTTCGAACGAGAGGGCCCACGGAGTGAACCGCGTAGCCACGGTAAGCAGGAGCATCGACATCGGGGTGGCGCCCGAAGTCGCCTATCAGGCCGTGAGCCGTCCTGAGGACATGGGTCGTTGGAGCCCGGAGAACCGGGGCACGGCGGGTGCCGTTCCGACCGGACCGGCGGTGTTGGGTGCCACGTTCGTTGGGCGCAACAAGCGGGGCCGGTTCCGCTGGGTCACCCGGTGTACCGTCACCGCGGCGGATCCGGGCAGCCGCTTCGCGTTCCGTGTCCATGCGATCGGTGCCCGCCGACCCCGTCTGCGCGGGCCGATCGCCACATGGGAGTACCGGTTCGAGCCGTCCGACCACGGCACACGCGTGACCGAGACCTGGACCGACGACCGGCGTGCCTGGCCGGATCTCGCCGCGAATCTCTTCGACCGGATCGTCACCTCGGGCCGGACGTTCGCCGACTTCCAGACCGGGAACATCGAAAAGACGCTGCACAACCTCAAACGCGAACTGGAGAAGGCCAACCCGGCCTGATCGGGGGGCACGGGCCGACCGAGGCCGGTCAGCGCGCCGAGGACTCTTCCTTGGCGTATCGGTACAGGTCCTGGGACGTGTCGATGAGTTCCTTCTGTTCCTCCTTCGAGCCGACCATCGGCTGTGAGCCGTTGAGGGGCAGTTGGGCGCTCTCCGGCAGGAACTTGACGGTCACCAGGCCGATGACTCCGGCCGCCATCAAGTAGTAGGCGGGCATCAGCTTGTTGCCTGTCGCGTTCACCAGGGCCTCCGTCACCAGCGGGGTGGTGCCGCCGAACGCCGCCACGGCGAAGTTGAAGCCGATGCCCATCGCCCCGTACCGCACCGCGGTCGGGAACAGCGCGGGCAGCGTGGCGGCGCTCGGTGCGGCGAAACACGCGAGGAGCGTGGACAGGATCAGCACTCCGAAGATGGGTGGCCAGGTGCCCGCCGCCTTGAGGAGGAGGAAGGCAGGGACGGCGAGGAAGATCATGGCGACGGCCCCGACCGCGTACAGGGGACGCCTGCCGACGTGGTCGCTGAGGCGGCCGAGGAAGGTGATGAGAAGGACGATCCACCCCATGCCGATGAGCACCAGGATGTCCGCCGAGGTGCTGGACCGGTCGAGTGTCTCCGTCTGATAGGTCGGTAGGTAGCCGGTGACCATGTAGTTCGTGACGTTGTAGAGCAGGACCAGGCCCATGCACACCAGCAGGGGGCGCCAGTGCTCGCGGACGATGGTCTTGAACTCACTGCCGACCGAGTCCTGGGCGAGGCCCTTCTCGTGTTCGTCGAGCTGTTGCTGGAACGCGGGGGACTCCTCCAGCTTCAGCCGCATGTACAGGCCGATGACACCCAGCGGTCCCGCGATCAGGAACGGCAGGCGCCAGCCCCAGGACAGCATCTGGTCGTCCGTGAGAGCCACGTTCAACACGGTGACCAGCGCGGAACCGAGGGCGTAGCCGACGAAGGTGCCGAAGTCGAGCCAGCTGGAGAGGAAGCCACGCCTGCGGTCCGGCGAATACTCGGCGACGAAGGTGGTGGCACCGCCGTACTCACCACCGGTCGAGAAGCCCTGCACCATTCGGGCGAGCAGCAGAAGAATGGGTGCGGCGATTCCGATCGTCTCGTAGCTCGGGATGAGGCCGATCGAGAACGTTCCGGCCGCCATCATGATCATGGTGGTGGCGAGCACCTTCTGCCGCCCGATGCGGTCACCGAGCGGGCCGAACACCAGGCCGCCCAGCGGTCGCACCACGAACGCGGCAGCAAATGTTGCGAAGGACGAGATCAGCTGAGCGCCCGGGGAGGCGCCGGGAAAGAAGACCTTGCCGATGGTGGCGGCGAGATAGCTGTAGACACCGAAGTCGAACCACTCCATGCAGTTGCCGAGCGCGGAGGCGCTGACAGCCCGCTTGAGCAGGGGTTTCTCGACGACCTGGACGTCCTGCTTGCGATAGGCACCCTTGGTGCGCCGCAGCCGACGAGCCAGTTCCTCTCGCACGTGCCGGGGCATGTCCGCGACCGTCTCCGGCATGCGCTTGCGGCCTCTGCTGCTCGGGCCGTCAGAAGGTGTGTGGGCCACGTGCCGATGCCGCCTCTCGCCGTCGTCCTCATCTCTGCTCGTCAGGGCCGAGTCTGTGCATATTGATCACTCGGCGCACTTCGAGGACGACTTCCCGAGAAGTGCTGCGGCACACCATCCGCAGCACTGTCTCCGCGGCACTGACCAGGACGGGCGGTGAGGTGAGGGGGCTCAGCAGCTCAGCAGCTCAGATTCGCGCCCGGGTCGACGCCGAGGACCTGGCTGAACTTCTTGTAGTTGTCGATACGGCTCTGCACCTGGCCGGGATTCGCCCCGTTGCATTCCAGCGTGCCGTTGATGCTGCGGATGGTCTCGCCGAAACCTGCGCCGTTGACCATGGCGTTGTGCGGGGTCATGGTGCCGGGACCGCTCTGCGTGTTCCAGTACCACAGGCCGGTCTTCCAGGCGACGGCCGCGTCGTTCTGGACGAGATCGGGGTTGTGGAGCAGATCGATGCCGAGTGCGTCGCCCGCGGACTTGTAGTTGAAGTTCCAGCTGAGCTGGATCGGGCCGCGTCCGTAGTACTTGTCGGTGCCCGCCGGGCAGCCGTACGGCTGTGAACTGTCGCAGTAGTGCGGGTAGTTGGCGGTGTTCTGCTCGACGACGTGGACCAGGCCGCCGGTCTCGTGGCTCACGTTGGCGAGGAAGGCCGCGGCCTCCTGCTTGCGTACGGTGTCGCTGCCCGTCCCGGTGAACCCCGGGTAGGCGCTGAGCGCGGCGGTCAGGCCTTCGTACGTGTAGAAGGAGTTGCGGCCCGGAAACATCTGGTCGAACTGGCCCTGGCTGACGACGAATTCGGCTTGCGTGTCGGGTTTCTCAGCGGACGCGGGGCCGGCCAGGGACAGCGTCCCGAGGGCGGCGACGGATACGGTCGCGGTCAGCAGGCTGAGTGTGCGCAGACGCATGGCGAAGCACTCCGATCGAGGGGGAGTGGTGGGGGGTGGGGGTGCGGCGCCGCGGGCTGTGACGGGCCGGGGCCCGCCGTGGGGGAAGACCCGCGGCGCCGCCGTACCGAGGTGCTCGCTCAGCCGCCGACGTTCACGTCGATGCAGGCGTAGAAGGCGTTCGTCGTGTCGGCGATGTTCCAGACAGCCAGGACCTTTTGATGACCCGTCAGGGAACCGAGGTCCACCTGGTGGGTGACCGTCGCGCCCGGCTTCGCGCCGTTGTCGTTGAACTCGGCGATCTCCTGGCCGCCGACGAAGTACTGCCAGGTGCTGGTGGCGTGCTGCGCTGTCAGCTTCCACTCGAAGGTGGTGTTGCGGGAGACCGGGGTGGCGGTCCAGCCCTTGGAGTCGTCGTCGAGCTCGGCGAACCGGCTGTTGCCGCCGCTGCAACTCGTCAGCCCCTTGGGGCCCTCGACGCTCTGCGGTTCATGGGTGATGTCACCGCAGGACACGGTGCCCGCCGCGCACTGAGCCTGCCGGCTGGGCGGGGTGGAGATGTAGCCGTGGGCGCTCGCCGAACCGGCGGGAAGGCTGACGGCGATGACCGGGGCCAGGGCCGCGCCGATGAGCGCGGCGGTCTTCCTTCTGGCGTTCATGCGTACTCCTTCACTTCAGGTCTTCCCGGTGCGTGCGTGAAGTGGGGGCGCACGCTCGGGCCGGCCTCTCGAGGGTGGGGCCAAGAGGCGCGAAGGGGGCAGGAGGGGGCCACCCGACGCATGGTGCGGGTGAACTCCCTTGTGCAGAAAGGCTGTTGCTTGGACTAGACCATACAAGTGGTCGTGAGCGTGTCAAGGTCCCCGCGGGAATCGTGGCCGCCGGTCCGGCCGCAGGGCGTGTGCGGCGCCAACTCCGTGGTAAACGCCGGTACATGGAACTTGAATCCCGCACGCGGCGGTACTCGTGGGGCCGGCGGCTGGTCCGCGCCCTCGTCATGGCGGTTGGTTTCGTCTGCATGGTGGCGTTCGCCGTCGCGCTGGCGAAGGCCACCCTCGTCCCTTCACCCGTGTCGGAATCGCTGACGCACACCAACCTGCACCCCGGCAGTTCGATCGGCCTGTACTTCGACCAGCCCGACTGGCGCGACACGATCAAGCAGGTCGGCGGGAACGTCCTCCTCGGAGTGCCGTTCGGGGTCCTGCTGCCGGTGCTCTTCCCGCGTACCAGGGGCTTCGTCCGGGTGGTGCTCATGACGGCGTTCGTGATGCTGACCGTCGAGATCGCTCAGGGGCTGCTGGTCACCGGCCGGGCCTTCGACATCGATGACGTGATCCTCAACGCGGCAGGCGCCTTCGTCGGCTTCCTCGTCATCGGCCGCAGGCTCGGCCGGGCGTTGCACCCGCGCCGTGACCACTGGTGGCGCCCCCGCCCAGCCACTCCCCCTCACGCATGATGACTCGCCCGTGCAGCTCCGGCTCGCCGCGCCAGGCGCGTACCGTCCGAGGCACCACGCGTACGTACACGAAGGAACCCTCTTCCGAGCGTGGGTCCCACCCGAACTTCTCGGCGAACGCCGCCGCCGCGCTCTCGGGCACCTCCTGGTCCGGGAAGCACTCCGCCTCGCCCTGGACGAGCAGCACGTCGAAGGTGTCCGGCAGCGACAGGTGCACGCGCGGCTCCTCGCGGACGTTTCGCACGGTCGCGGACGTGGCGCCGGTGCACATCCACGCCGCGTGCCCGTCCCACAGGAACCACAGCGGCACCTGGTGCGGCCCGTGATCGGGGTGGGCCGTCGACACCCATACGTCCCGTTCGGTGGCGAGCCGCTGCAGTGCGTCGCGCAGGCGCTCCGCAGTCGGGCGGCGAACAACTCCTGAGGTCTCCATGACGGCCGAGCCTAGCCAATCAGGGGGTACACACCTGTGCCCCCGGATCCGCTGATCAGGGGGCACAGGCGGTGGCGTGGTGTTCAGAGCCCCATGGAGGCCCGGAACTCCTCGAACGAGACCTTCCGGTCACCGTCGCTGTCGATGGTGTCGATGAGGTCCTGCGCGGCTTCCGCGGTGACGCCCGTGTCGCCGAGCTCCTCGACGACCTGCCGGTACTCTTCGGCAGTCAACTGCCCGTCCCCGTCGACGTCGTACCGGTCGAAGACCTTCCGCGCCGCGGCTGCCATGTCGACCACTTGATCCTCATTTCCTTGCTGTTTCAAGACCGCCCCCACTCTAGGTCCTGTCTTGAAACCACCGGCACCCGAGCCCGCCCCCCAGCGACGGCAGGCGGCCCAGGTAATGCGGGAAATCCCCGACTGCGCACCGGGATTCCCGGTATGGCTGGGGGAGTTGGGCCTGGATAGCCTCTGAACTCGTTTGGCCAGCTCCATCTCGCACCGGGCACCACCCCACCCAGACCCGATGAGGCGCAGTCCCATGACCGAGCAGTCGCAGCTGTCCGAAATCGACCTCGACCCCGAACCTCGTATGTCCGAGCGGTACAAGAGCTACATCGTCGGCATCTGCACGGCTGCCTACGTCCTGTCCTTCGTGGACCGCCAGGCCCTGTCGCTGATGATCGAGCCCATCAAGCGCGATCTCAGCCTGACGGACACCCAGTTCAGTCTGCTGAGCGGGCTCGCCTTCTCCGTCCTGTACGCGGTGATGGGTCTGCCCATCGCGGCGCTCGCAGACCGCCGTTCGCGCCCTGTGATCATCTCCATCGGCATCGCACTGTGGAGTCTGGCCACCGCGCTCTCCGGGCTGAGCAAGGGGTTCGCCCACATGTTCCTCGCCAGGGTCGGGGTGGGCGTCGGTGAGGCGGCGCTGACCCCGTCCGCGTACTCGATGTTCAGCGACATGTTCCCGAAGAGCAGGCTGGGCAGGGCGGCCGGGATCTACTCGCTGGGCTCGTTCATCGGGGGCAGCGCCGCGTTCTTCATCGGCGGGTACGTCATCGGGCTGCTCAAGGACGTCGACAGCGTGGCCGTCCCGCTCGTGGGCGACGTGCACGCCTGGCAGTTGACCTTCTTCATCATCGGGCTGCCCGGACTGCTCGTCGCGCTGGTGTTCCTCCTCACCGTCCGCGACCCGGTGCGGCGCGGACTGGCACGGGACTCCGCGGGCGCCGTACGGAAGGTGGCCATGCGTGATGTGTTCACCTTCCTGCGCAGCCACGCACGGACGTTCTTCTGCCACTACGCCGGCTTCTCCTGCTACGCGATGGTGCTGCTCGGCCTCATGGCATGGGTACCGGCCTTCTACATGCGCGCGTTCGGGCTGAGTGCCACCGAGGTCGGCTACGTGCTGGGCGGTGTCGTCCTGCTGGCCAACGGCTCCGGTGTGCTCTTCGGCGGATGGCTGGTCGACCGGCTCACCAAGCTCGGACACCCGGACGGGGCGATGCGCGCCGGGGTCATCGGCGCGATCGGCATGCTGGTCCCGGTCGTCGTCTTCCCGCACGTACGTCCCCTGTGGCTGTCGCTGGCGTTGCTCGCGGTCACGATGTTCTTCGCCTCGTTCCCGATGCCCGCGTCCACCGCCGCGATGCAGGTGCTCAGCCCCAACCAGATGCGCGCCCAGGTGTCCGCGATCTTCCTGCTCATCTCGAACCTGTCCGCCGTGGGCCTGGGTACGACGCTGGTCGCGCTGGTCACCGACGAGCTGCTCGGATCGAGCCAGCGCATCGGCACGTCCCTGTCGCTCGTGTACGGCGTCGCGTCGGTCGGCAGCATCGTGCTGCTGTGGCGAGGCTGCGCACACTTCCGCCGCAGCCTCGAACGCGAGGAACGGCTCGCCGCGGGGGAACCGAACACCGCCTCTTAGCAGGACCCAGCAGGACCCAGCAGGACCCGCTTCGTACGCTCAACTGAAGGGAACGGGACCACACATGGACATCACCATCCTCGGCGGCGGGCACGGATGCTACGCCGCGTCGGCCGAACTCGCGGAGAACGGGCACACCGTGCGCTGGTGGCGCCGGGACACCACGGCCCTGGACACACTGCGCGATCTCGGCGCCCTCACTGTCCGCGACCACCGCGGCAGCAGGAACGTACCCGTGAGCGACACCGCCCGCGCCGGGGCCATCCACCCCGTCGCGGACCTCGCGCAGGCCCTACGCGGCGCACGACTCGTCGTCGTACCGCTGCCGGCCACCGTGCACGAGGACCTGGCGGCCCGGGTGGCACCGCTGCTCCAGGACGGACAGGTGGTGTTCCTGCCGCCGGGCACCTTCGGCACGGTGCTCTTCGCGCAGGCGATGGCCGAGGCGGGCAATACGGCGGACGTCGCGTTCGCCGAGACCGGGACGCTGCCCTATCTGGCGCGTACGCACGGACCGGCCGAGGTGGTCGTGAGCGGGTACGCGACCCGGCTGCCCACCGGCGTCTTCCCGGCCCGCTCACACGACGCCGCGTTCCGCGTGCTGCGGGAGGCCTATCCGTCGGTCGAGCCGGTCGAGGACAGCCTCAGCGGGGCGCTCATGAACGCGGGGCCCGTGATCCATCCGCCGCTCATCCTCATGAACGCCGGTCCGCTGGAGCACAGTTCGTCCTGGGACATCCACAACGAAGGGACCCAGCCGTCGGTCCGCCGGGTCACCGACGCCCTCGACGCCGAACGGATCGCGGTCCGCGAAGCGCTCGGGTACGCGGCCCCGCACTTCCCGCTCGCCGACCACTACGCGGCGGACGGCGACGAGTGGATGTACGGCCGCGCGGCCCACGAACGGCTCACCGACAGCGGCGACTGGCGGGAGAAGATCGATCTGCTCGACCACCGCTACATGCTGGAGGACACCCGCCTCGGCCTGTCGTTCCTGGTGTCGGTGGGCCGCTGGGCCGGCGTCCCCACTCCGGTCGCGCAGGGCCTGCTGAGCCTCGCGTCCGCCCTCACCGGCAGGGATCTGTACGCCGAGGGCCGCACGCTGGAGTCCCTCGGCCTGGCCCGGCTCTCCCGTCCCGAACTGACCAAGCTGCTTCACGAAGGGGTGCCGGCATGACGGACACAGGACAACGCACAGACGTGGTGGTGGTCGGCGCCGGGCGCATGGGGCAGGGCATCGCGCGCGCCTTCCTGACCGCGGGCATGGATGTCACCCTCGCGGACGTCAAGGAGACGGACGAGGACCGGGCGCGGTACCGGAAGGCGGCAGAGGAGCAGGTCATGGAACGCCTGCGGCCCGCCGCATCGGCGTCCGGTCGGGCGCCGCGGCTCGTCGTGTGCGACCGCGCGTCCGCGCAGGCCCAACTCGCCGACGCGGGCGTGGTGTTCGAGGCCGTGCCCGAGGTCATCGAGGTCAAGCGGTCCATCCTGTCCTGGGTCGACGCGCACGCGGCGAGCGACACACTCATCGCGTCGACGACCTCGACCTTCCTCGTCACGGAGATCGCCGACCTGGTCCGCGACCCGAGCCGCGTCCTGAACGCGCACTGGCTGAACCCCGCCGACCTCATGCCCCTCGTCGAGGTCAGCCGCAGCGACCGGACCGACCCCGCGCAGGTGGAGCGGATGACCGGACTGCTCCGCGGCATCGGCAAGATACCGGTCGTCTGCGGTCCAGCGGCCGGCTACATCGTGCCCCGCCTCCAGGCCCTCGTCATGAACGAGGCCGCCCGCATGGTCGAGGAGGGCGTCGCGACCGCCACCGACATCGACCTGGCCGTCCGCGCGGGCCTCGGAACGCGCTTCTCCGTACTGGGCCCCCTCGAATTCATCGACTGGGGCGGCGGAGACATCCTCTACTACGCGTCCCGTTACCTGACCGCCCAGCTCGGCGACCGCTTTCGCGCGCCTGCCGTGGTCGAGGAGAACATGACGACCCGCCGCCGCGGCCTCCAGGACCACACCGGCTTCTACGCGTACGAGCCCGAGAGCATCGCCGCGTACCAGGCGGGCCGTATGCGGGAGTTCGAGGAACTGCTGAGGCTGCGCGGACCCGAACTCCGTGCGGAACCCGTGCTGTCGGAGCGGCCGGATCCGCCGCAGGACGGCGACCGGTGAGGTACGCCCTCCGCCCTCGACGTCACCGTTTCGGGCGTTCCGCTGGACCGGCGGGCGGCTTCGACGCGGGCTCGCCCGGTTCCAACGCCGGTGCGGAGACGCCGAGATGGGACCGGCACTGCGGGCGAGGCGCGCCCGCCAGGCGCGGGCGCACCGCTCGCGGCCGGACGAAGGCGGCCGCCGTGGCGGCGCCGAGCACGAACAGTACGGCGCAGCCGACCGCGGCCCGATGGAACGACGTGTCCACGGCCTCGGGCCGCGTGTAGGCATCGCCCGACAGGCCGACGGCCAGCGGCAGCGCGGCGACGACCAGCAGCTGCGCGACCCGCGCCGCCGTGTTGTTGACGCCGCTGGCGAGACCGGCACGCTCCGGTTCCACCGACGCGAGGACCGTCGTCGTCAGCGGGGCCACGAAGAGGCTCATGCCGAGCCCGAGGACGGCGACCGCGGGCAGCACATCGGCCGCGTACGGCGACCCCGGGCCGATCCGCAGCATCAGCAGCACCCCGGCCGCGGCGACGACGGGGCCCACGACCAGTGGCGGCGTCGGCCCCATCCGGCGCGCCAGATCACCGGCCCTGGGGGAGAGCAGCAGCATCAGCGCGGTCACCGGCAGTGTCGCCACTCCCGCCGCCAACGCGTCGTAGCCCAGGGCGACTTGAAGCTGGACCGGCAGCATGAACAGGATGCCGCCGATCCCCGCGTACAGGCACAGTGTCATCCCGTTCGCGGCACTGAACAGGCGCGAGCGGAACAGTGACAGCGGCAGCATCGGTGCGGCCCGCCGCCGCTCCACGGCCACGAAGGCGGCGCCTGCGACGACACCGATGAGCGCGGCGAGGCCGGTCACCACGGAGAACGCGCCGCCCGACGACCCGATCAACGCGTAACTCACCCCCGCCAGACACACCGCCGCGAGCACGGCCCCCACCTGGTCGAACGGGGCGTCCGCGGCCGTGGCGTCCCGGCTCTCGGGGACGTGGCGCACGGCGATGACCAGCACGACGACGGCGATCGGCACATTGATGAGAAAGATCCACCGCCACCCGGGCCCGTCGATCAGCCACCCACCGAGGAACGGCCCGAGCGCGCCCGCCACGCCGGTCAGCCCCGACCAGGCGCCCACCGCCCGGGCCTGGTCGTCGGGATGGAACACCGACCGCACCAGCGCCAACGACCCGGGCGTCAGCAGCGCCCCGCCGACGCCTTGCAGCGCCCGCGCCGCGATGAGCGTGCCCTCGTTCGGTGCGAGGCCGCACGCCGCGGAGGCGACCGCGAACCACGCCACACCCAGCACGAGCGCCCGCCGACGCCCGATCCGGTCGCCCATCGCGCCGCCCCACAGGAGCAGCGCGGACAGCGTCAACATGTAGGCGTTGACGACCCATTGGAGGGCGGACAGGGAGGCGCCGAGGTCGCGCCCCATGGTCGGGAGGGCGACATTGACGACCGTCCCGTCGAGCATGGCCATGCCGGACGCCAGCACCACACACGTGAGGATCCACCGCCCGCGCGCCGAGGAGAGCCGGACGCCGGGGGCGGCGTCGGGAGTGGGTCCTGTCATCGCTGCCATCGGGCACATTCTCGTGGAGCACCCGTACGTACGCGACCGTCGGCGCCGCCTCACGGGGACCCGTCTGCTCGGGCGCGGCGGCGGACTCGCTGTTAGCTTTGTCCTGAAATTCGAGACATGCGGTGGCCGTGTCGGGGCCGTATCCGCTGGAGACATGGGAACAGGAGCGTGACGTAACCCATGGCCAGGACCCGTCGACTGATCCTGAGCTCACCGTCCGAGGTCTGGGCGCTGATCTCGGACGGATACCGCTACGGGGAGTGGGTGACGGGCACCCGGCAGGTGCTCGACGTCGACCCTGCCTGGCCGGACGTGGGCTCCGCCCTGAAGGTGCGGGTCGGCATCGGCCCGCTGACCCTCGACGACACCAGCACGGTCCGGATCTGCGAGCCGGAACAGCGCCTCGAACTGGAGGCGAAGGCGGACCCGTTCGGGGCCGCCCGCATCGCGATGAACCTCATCCCGTGGGCCGGACATACCCTCTTCGTCCTCGACTGGCACCCGCTCAGGGGCCCGGGCACACGGATGCACGGACTCCCGGTCGACTACCTCGTCGCGGTCCGCAACGGAATGATGCTGACGAAGCTGGCGAGGATCGCTGTGGAGGAACACGCGAACGCGCCGCGCGCCGCCTTCTAGGGCGTCGTCTCCGGGGCAGCCTCCCAGGCGGCCTCGACCATCCGGAAGATCTCGTCGAGTGCGGAGTCCGGGTCGGCCGCCTCGCGGGCCAGCGCGAACGCGTCGATCACGAACCTCGCGATCGTCCGGCAGGCGGTGGAGGTGTGTGCCAGGCCGGGGTCGGCGGCGATGGCGGCGGCCAGCGACTCCGCGTGGCGCAGCCGCATCGACTCGTCGTACTTCCGCAGGGCAGACGACGACTCGATCATCTGCCAGATCGGGACGGAACTGTCCGCGGTGCAGTGTCGGACCAGGGCCTCGACCTCGCGGCGCAGTGCGGGGATGAGCGGCTCCTCAGGCGCCCGGTCGGCGACCGCGCGCGTGAGGCGCTGCTCGAAGTCCTGGTCCTGCTCGAACACCAGGGCCTCTTTCGAGGCGAAGTGGGAGAAGACCGTGGTCACGGCCACGTCGGCCTCGGCGGCCACGTCGCGGATCCCCACCGCGTCGTACCCGCGGTCCAGGAAGAGCCGCAGGGCGGTCTCGGCGATCTTCTGGCGGGTCGCGGCCTTCTTGCGCTCGCGACGTCCGGACGGCGGCTCGGTCATCCTCGAACGCTAGCAAATGCAAAAGAACAACAACACCAAAAAACTATCTGTACTGAAACACTAACGGTTAGCGTTAGTGCTACGGTCGTCCGCATGAAGAACGTGAAGAACATGAAGAAAGTGACCTTCGCCGAGTTCGGCGGCCCGGACGTGCTGCACCTGACCGATGCCGAAGAGCCCCACGCGGGCCCCGGCCAGATACGCATCGCCGTACGCGCGGCCGGTGTGAACCCCGTCGACTGGAGGATCCGCGAAGGGCAGGTCCTGGGGGCGCATCCCATCCAACTGCCCTCCGGAGTCGGGCTCGACGCCGCAGGGGTGGTGGACGAGGTCGGCGAAGGCGTCGAGGCCGGGGACCGCGTGTTCGGCGAAGGCGTCGACACCTACGCGGAGCTCGCCGTGCTGACGGCCTGGGCCCGCATGCCCGAGGGGCTGACGTTCGAAGAGGCCGCGGGATACCCCTCCGTGGTGGAGACCGCGCTGCGCCTCCTGCGCGAGGCCGGTGCACGGCCGGGACAGACGCTGCTCGTCAGCGGCGCGTCCGGGGGAGTCGGGTCGGCGGTGCTGCAGATCGCCCGCGAGCGCGGCATCAAGGTGATCGGTACGGCCGGGGCCGCCAACCAGGACTACCTGCGCGGCCTGGGAGCCCACGCCGCGACGTACGGCGAGGGCTGGGTCGAGCGGGTGCGGCGGTTCGGCCCGGTCGACGCGGCGTTGGACCTGGCCGGCTCGGGAGTGATCCGCGAACTCGTCGAACTGACCGGCGACCCGCGGAAGGTGATCTCCATCGCCGACCTCGGTGCGCCCGAGTTCGGGGTCCGGTTCTCCGGCACGGCCGGGAGCGTGCCGGATGCGCTCGCAGAGGCCGTGGACCTCATCTCGCGGGGGAGGTTGCACATCCCGGTCGAGAAGTCGTACACGCTGGCCGAGGCCGCGGCGGCACACGTCGACAGCCAGGCCGGACACACGCGCGGGCGCCGGGTCCTGACCGTCTGAGCGATTCCGGGCGGCCGCCCGGCCGCCCGTCTGCGCGAAGCGCCCCTGAGCGCTCCTCAGTTGCTGCTCATATGGCTGCGTACGGGACTCAGTGCTGTTGCGGCTTCTGTGGGGTCGCCTCGCTGGGCCGTACGACCACGAACCCCTCGCCCTCCAGCATCAGCTGCACGGCTTCCCCGGACCCGCCGCGGATCATCGAGCCCAGCGACTGCGAACGGTGCAGTGAGGTACGCAGGTTGGCGCTCCACCCGACGACCGCGTCCGTGTCCACGTACATCGGCTGCTGCGGGGATACGGGGAAGACCAGCGGATTGCCCTCGCAGATCAGCCCGAGCCGCCCCTGCCCGGTGAACACGCTGTTGAACAGTCCGCCGCCGCTCATTCCGGCGCCCTTCACGGTCTTGATCTCGTACGACAGGCTGGCGTCGAAGCACAGAATGTTGCGGCCGTTGACGGTGAAGACGTCGCCGGGTTCGAGATCCACGACGAACACGTTCTGCGCCTCCTGCGCGAACCAGGCCTCACCCCGCCCGCGCACCTTCATCACCGGAAGCCCCTCCCCGGTGACGGCCCGTTTGAGCATGCCGCCGACGCCCTGACCCTTCCGCTCGAACGTCAGGTCCCCCCGGTACGCGACCATCGCCCCTTGCCGGGCCAGCATCTCGCCGTCGATCACGTAGCGGATCGACTTGGCGTTCTGCACGGTCATGCCCGGTGCGGCGGCGGGCTGCACCATGTACTCACTCGCGAAAAGATCACCCTTCATGCGGGCATCGTGGCCCGGAGGGAATCGTTCCTACAAGGGTGAGGTCGGGTCGGGCCGGGGACGGAGCCGCCGCAGTCAGGCGAAGGGGCCGTCGTCCGCGAAGGCGTGGGCGGCGAAACGCTTGCCCATCCGGCGGTAGGCGGCGGCTGTGGGGTGCAGGCCGTCGGCCAGGTCGGTCACCTCGTCCGGGCCGAGCAGCTCGCGGCCGTCGAGGTAGTGGAGGTGGGGATCGTGGGCCTTGCGGGCTGCCACGATCCGGGCCAGCTCGGCACGGACCACGGTCAGTGACAACGCTCCGGTGGCCACGTCGTCCGCGTCGCCCAGCGCTCTGATCATCCCGTCCGGCCCCGTCGTGGTCGGGCCGGACGAATCCTCGAGAGCGGGGCAGCTCACCGGGGACATCAGAAGGAGCGGGGTGTCCGGGTGACTGTCCCGGATGGTGTCCAGGAACCCGTGTACCGCCGGGCCGAACGTCCGCAGGCGGAAGGCGGTCAGGCTCACGATGTTGATGCCTGCCTTGAGGCTGATCAGGTCGGCGGGCATGTCGCGGATGGTCCGGGCGACGTACGGGTCGAGCAGCGCGTTGCCCGACTGGCTGAGGTTGATCACCTCAACTCCTCCCAACGCGGCCGCCACCACCGGCCAGGTGCCGGTCGGACCGTCAGCCTCAAGGCAGTGGCTGATGGAGCTGCCGTAGTGCACCCACCGGCGACGTCCGTCCGGCAGCGGCGCCAGCACCTCGCCGTCGGCGCGCAGTGCCACCAGTTCCGTGGGTGTCTGCTGGGGCAGCCACAGCTCGACGTTCTTCATGCCGGCCGGCAGCCCGGAGAACCGTACGGTCCCCGGCTCGCCAGGGATCAGCCGCTGCGTGGCCCCGGGCCCCGCCATCCGCAGCACGTTGCCCACCGGCGCCTGCCGACGCCCGGCCGGGGCGCCGTCCACCATCAGCTCCAGCATCCCGGTCGAGCGGGGCTCGGGGTCGGTGTCGAGCTGCCCTGTGGAGGTGAGCACCTCGAACTCCAGCTCACGGGCATCGGTGCGGAACACCAGCCGCACCCCCGAAGGCATCAGGGTCACCCCGTAGACCGTCGGGTCCTGATACTGCTCCGTGGTCCAGGCGGGCAACCGGCGCGGCATCACCCCCGCCCGCGTGCTCTCCAGGTCCAGCGCACCCCGGAATTCCACCGGCCCACCCACCAACGGAACCGTTCGCACCGCCACCGTCACCGCTCCTGCCTCGGATCGAACGTCTCAGGTCCGGATTCGCACCGCCGACACGAACCTACTGATCAGCAACCGTCGGTGACAACCGGTCAGCGCCTCGCGAAGCGCGGGGCCGGGTGGGGCGGTCCGGGCGGAGGATCACTTCGCTTCCGAGTGGGGTGAAGCCGCACGCCAGGAAGGCGCGGAGGGAGCGCGCGTTGCCGGGGGACACCGCGGCGAAGACCGCTTCGCCCTCGTGGACCAGGGAGAGGGCATCGGCGAGCAGGCCGCGGCCGTGGCCCAGGCTGCCGCCGTGGGGTGCGTGCAGTTCGATGCTCAGCTCGCGCCGCCCGGCGAGGCCGTCGGCGAGAGTGACGAGGCCGCGCTCGTCGCCGTGGACCTCGACATTCGCCCGTAGTTCACGGGCGTGGAGCACACGTGGGTGGTCGGTCACCTCGTGTGTCAGGTCTGCCAGGCGCGGGGCGCCTCCGGTGCCGCGCGCGGTGAGGGTCGCGTCGGTGCAGCCGACCCATCCGGTGGGGCCGGCGAGGTGACGAAGGAAGTCGGGGGCCAGGGAGGCGCCGAAGCCATCGGGGGCGTGGGCCTGGACGTCGGCGGCGGCCAGGGCGGTGGCGACGACCGCGTGTCCGGTGAAGGCGATGGAGCATTCCAGGCCGCCGGGCAGTGGTGGCAGTACCGTCACGCCGCCGTCGCAGGGCGGGAAGCGGCCCTCGGACGCGAGGGCGAAGTACGCCAGGAGCGGGTGCGGTTCAGTCACGGGAGCACATTGTGCTGTGATCCCGCCGGGCCCGGCCACCTTGTGGCCGCGATCCGCACCACATCATCCCCCACACCCGACGCGCCTGAACCCCCTCAGTCGCGTCGCCCGCGAGGCTCGCGCTTGACCGCCTTCAGGATCACGAACTTCGCGTTGCTGGCGACCAGTTGACTGTTGCCGAACAGGCGGCGCAGCTTCACGTGGTAGCCGAGGTGGCGGTTGCCCACCACCCACAGTTCGCCGCCGGGGCGAAGCGCCGTGCGTGCCTGGGTGAACATGCGGTACGCCGTCGCGTCCGTCGTGGCCTGGTGAGTGTGGAACGGGGGGTTGTTCAGGACCAGGTCCACACTGGCCGGAGGTGTGTCGGCGAGGCCGTCGGCGACGTGGAATTCGGCCTTGCCGGGGCGGTCGCCGACGTTCTCGGTGTACGTGGCTTCCGCCGAGGCCACCGCCTGGTGCGACTCGTCCGTGAAGAGGACGTCCGCGTGCGGGTGGGTGAGTGCGGCGCTCGTGCCTACGACGCCGTTGCCGCAGCCCAGGTCGACGATCCTGCGCGCGTCCGTGTCCCGGGGGAGGTGCTGGAGGAGGAAACGGGTGCCGATGTCGAGGTGCTCCGCGCAGAACACTCCCGCGTGGTTGACGACCGGGCGGGCCGACAACGGGCCGATGCCGGAGGGGAGTTGGTAGGTGTGCGGCCACGGGTTCGGGGCCGGGGAGAGCTCCGGGTCCGGCTCGGTGAAGATCAGTCGGGCCTTCTTCTCCGCCAGCGACGTACGCGTCGGGCCGATGATCCGCTCGAACAGGTTCAGCGTCGAGGTGTGGATCTCCTTGACCATGCCGGTGCCGATCACCACCGTGTTCGCGTGCACGGCGGGGCGCAGGCGGTGCAGCTGGTCCTCGAGGAGCGCGAGGCTCTTCGGGACGCGGACGAGGAGGACGTCGACGGTCGTCGGCGGGGCGTCCCGGGTGGTGAGGAGGCGGGCGCCCGTGCGCTCGTTCCGGGTCAGGTTCGCGTAAGTCGCCTGCTGGCCGAGGTACGAGTCCGAGATCAGGGTCGGCGAGCAGCCGGGAACCCCCGTGAGCGCCGCGGCCAGGGCGCCCCACCGGTCACCCACCACGGTCACCGCACCGGTCAGCCCCGTGCCCGTCTCGGCGAGGTGCCGCAGCAGGTACGTGTCCGCGGCGTCCCACGCGCGCAGCTGGTCGCGGGGGTTCTCCGGGAAGCGGGTGAGGCCGACGTCTCCCCAGGGAGTGGTCAGACGGGGGGCCGGCGCGGGCTGATCTGTGCGGTTCATCGTCCAGCAAGGCTAGCCGAGTCATGGGTGGCGGGGGGTGAAGCCCCCCTTCGACCTCGACATCAGCGGGTCCTGCCCAGTCGGCAGGACCCGCGTGTTCCGTGATCGACAACCGGTCCGGCTAGGCAGTTTCGTTTGGATCATCCGACCGTTGGCCGGGGTATGCCGTTGTCTGACACTTTGGGTGAGGATGGAGCCCCTTGATGTGGCTATGAGCTGCTCGCGGGCGGTCCGGGGCGTGAGTGGCTGGTGCTCACGGGGCCTTCGATCCCTCAGCGTTTTCGCCGTGGTTGAGGCTGAAGGGCGGGGTGCTGGTGTCGAGAAGCCGGGCGAAGTAGTCGCGCGCGAACTGTGCGAAGGCGTGTGCTTGCGGGTGCGGATCGGTGGCCCTCCAGGCGAGGGCCACCTCCACAAGCGGAGAGTCCTCGATGGGCCGGTAGGCCACGTCGGGAGCCTGGTGGTTGTAGGTCGTGGCTTCTGCGGTCACGCCCACGGCGTCGCCGACGGAGATCCGGGTCAGCCATTCGTCGGTGTTGGCCACACTGATCATGTGCGGGTTGTGGCCGGTGTGGTCCCAGAGGTGGTCGGTCACCGTGGGTGCAGTCGCGCAGACGGCGACTGAGCCCTCCGCCAGCTCGGGCAGCGTAGTACTGGTCTTTGCCGCACGGGGGTCCTCCACCGCGATCGCCGCAACCAGCCTCTCCGTGAACAGCGTGGCCGCCGCCAGGTCGGGCATCGGTTCCGGCGAGGGCGATGTCCTGCGAACGAGGGCGGCGTCGATGGCGCCGCGCCGGAGAGCCGCTACAGGGTCGGGTGGGCGGCTGAGTTCGACCGCCCCTGCGTGGGCCCGCTTCCATTCCTGGAGCAGCGGCACCGTGTGGCGGCCGAAGCCGGCCCAGGCCCAGCCGAGGCGCAGCGGGGCCTCGGTGTGGCCCAGTTTGTCCAGTGCGGTGTTGAGCGACGCGAGCAGTTCTCGCGCGGTCGCGGAGAGTTGGCGTCCGGCCGGGGTGAGGGACATCTCCCGGGTGGTGCGTTCGACCAGCCGTGCCCTCGTGATCTCTTCCAGTTGATTGATCGTGCGCGACAGGGTCGGTTGCGTCGTGCCCAGCACGGCCGCGGCGGTCGTGAACGTGTTGGAGTCGGCCAGGGCGACCAGGGCGCGCAGATGCCGCAGCTCCACATCCATACGTTGAGCGTATAACAGGTGGTGCGTCGGCGTATTTCCCTCCAGGAGACCCGGTGTCTAGCTTCGGGGGTATGCGAATCATTGTCGTAGGTGCAGCAGGTAAAGCAGGCGGGGCCGTCCACGAGCTGATGGGTGCGCGGGGCCACGAGATCGTCACCTGCGGCCGGACGTCCGGGGATGTCCGCTGCGACATCTCCGACCCGTCGCAGCTGGCGGGGATGTGGGAGCGGGTCGGGCAGGTCGATGCCGTCGTCTCGGCAGCCGGGGAGGTGCCCTACGCGCCGCTGGCCGAGCTCTGCGGTGAAGACTTCGAGTCGGCGTGGCAGCAGAAGGCGCTCGCGCAGATCAATCTCGTCCGCACCGGCTTGGACCACGTGTCCGAACGCGGCTCGTTCACGCTGATCAGCGGGATCCCCTCGCGCGATCCGATCGTCTCCGGGGCTGCCGCGGCGACCGTCAACGGCGCGATCGAGGCATTCGTCCGCGCAGCCGCGATCGAGATCGCTCCCCGGCGGATCAACGTGATCAGCCCGTCGGTGTTCACCGAGAGCCTGGACGACTTCGGCGACTTCTTCCCCGGCTTCGCCCCGGTCGACGTGGCCGATGTCGCACGCGGATTCCAGAAGGCGGTCGAGGGCGCCTCGACCGGGGAGGTCATCACGCTGCCATGACGGCACATCGCCAGGCCGCCGTTGCGGCCTACATCGCTCTGGGCACGATCTGGGGCTTCAGCTTCCTGTTCATGCACATGGCCGCGCCGTTCATCAGCCCGGCGCAGACGACGCTGC
This sequence comes from Streptomyces sp. NPDC002795, assembly GCF_042888725.1. Lineage (NCBI taxonomy): Bacteria > Bacillati > Actinomycetota > Actinomycetes > Kitasatosporales > Streptomycetaceae > Streptomyces > Streptomyces sp. NPDC002795. The sequence continues at coordinate 47,953 of NZ_JBIAQB010000019.1, read as the reverse complement.
TGCGTGTGGCGTTCGGCGTCGTCCCCGTCCTGGTCTTCGCCCTGGTGACGCAGTCGCTGGCATGGCGGCATCTGCGTCACTTCCACCACTTCGCCGTTCAAGCGGTGCTGGCCGCCGGCTTCTACTACTACGCCTACGCCGCCGGCACATCCCAGCTGGACAGCGGCATCGCGGGGGCGCTGAGTGGATCGATCCCGCTGTTCGCCACCGCCGCCGCCGTCCTGGTCTTCCGCACGGAGCCGCTCACGGCGCGCAAGGCGACAGCGGTGGTAGTGGGGGCGGTCGGGGTAACGGCGCTGGCACGCCCCTGGGCAGCCGACGAGGTCGACATGGCCGGCCTGATATGGATGCTGCTCGGCTCCGCCAGCCTGGGAGTGTCGTTCGGCTACACCCGCCGGTTCATCAGCCCGCTGGGAATCCCCGCAGCCGCGGCGGCCTCCTACCAGATGCTCCTGGCCGTGCTCGGCCTGACCATGGTCACCGACCTGTCCGGCGTCACCGCCATCGCACACGACCCGACGGCGCTGCTCGGCGTCACCCTCGGGCTCGGCGTCGGTGGCACCGGATTCGCCTTCGTCTGCTACTACGTCGCCGTGGCCGGCCTCGGTGCACTGACCGCGTCGACCGCGACCTACATCCCGCCTGTCGTGGCGATCATCATCGGTGTCGGAATCCTCGGCGAACCGCTCCACGCCGTCACGATCGTCGCGGTGGCCCTGATCCTGTGCGCCGCCGTCCTCACCCAGAAGCCGTCCTCCTCCACCACCCTGCAAGAGCGCGGCGAGAAGCCCACTCCCGAAATGGTGACGGCCCGTCCGCAGGAATAGTCAGTCGCGTTCGAGTCACCGGGCAGACCAGAGGAAGATGCCCGCGACGTGGAGTCCGGCCAGGTAGATGGTGGCGGTCTTCTCGTAGCGAGTGGCGATACCTCTCCATTGTTTGAGGCGGTTGATGCACCGCTCGACGGTGTTGCGCTGCTTGTATGCTTCGCGGTCGAAGGTCGGCGGTCTGCCGCCTGCCTGTCCGCGCCGCCGCCGGTTGGCCTGCTGGTCGGCCCGCTCCGGGATCACCGCCCGGATACCGCGTCCGCGTAGGTGGTCGCGGATCGCGCGGGAGGAGTACGCCTTGTCGGCCAGGACCCGGTCTGGCCTGGTGCGGGGCCGTCCGAAAGGGCGGGGAACGCGCAGGCGGGCCATGACTTCCCTGAAGGCGGGTGCGTCTCCGGCCTGGCCGGCGGTGAGGACGAACGCAAGTGGCCGACACTGGCCGTCGGCCGCGAGGTGGATCTTCGTGGTCAGCCCGCCGCGGGACCGGCCGATGGCGTGATCGTCCGGCTCACCGACCGGAGCCCCTTCTTGCGGGCCCCGGCCGCATGCTGGTGAGCCCGCACGACCGTGGAGTCCACCGAGACGGCCCAGCTGACGTCTTCGTTCGCATCAGCCTGGGCCACCAGGGCGGTGAACACCCGCTCCCAGGTGCCGTCGACGGCCCACATCCGCAGGCGGTTGTAGACACCTCGCCATTTGCCGTACTTCTCCGGCAGATGCACCCACTGGGTACCGGTCTGGAACTTGAAGGCGATCGCGTCGATCACCTCACGATGGTCCCGCCAGCGGCCACCCGGTTTCGGCGTCCTGTCCGGGAGTAACGGCTCGATCCGCGCCCACTGCGCTCAGTCAACGGCACACCCGGACCAACGACCAGCTGATCCAAACGAAACCGCCTAGTCGTCGAAGTCGCCCGTGAGAGCCGACGCCATCCGCAGGTGCGGTGTCGCCTCGTCGGGGCGGCCCTGGCGCTCCAGGGTGCGGCCGAGCATCAGGCGGGCGTAGTGCTCCACCGGGTCGCGCTCCACGATGGTGCGCAACTCGGTCTCGGCGCGGCGCAGTTGGGCCGAGTGGTAGTACGAACGGGCCAGGAGGAGGCGGGGGCCGGTCTGCTCGGGGACCTCCTCGACGAGGCCGTCGAGGATCCGGGCGGCGTTCGCGTACTCCTTCGCTTCGAAGAACATCTGGGCACGGTCCCAGCGCTCCGCGGCCGTCCCGTGCGTGTAGTACTTCTGCTCCACAGTTGCCTCCTTGCTCGACGCCTTTAACGGGGGCGAGGGGTGGGGTATTCCCGGGGCGCGCAGGGACGCTCCGGCCGGCCGCTTCCGAGTGTCCATCGGCCGGTTCGTGGCGTCGGCCATGTTGACTCACTGCGGGTGCCACGTATGTTGCTGTGCGTCCCCTCTTCGACTCGCGCACAGTTCGGTCCCGCAAGGCCCACGGGCCCCCTCGGCCCCGTGGGACCACACGCCCTCCGTGCAAGGGGAGTCTCATGGACACCACTCCTGTCTCCACCACCCCCGTCTCCACCGCTCTCACCCGTCGCCGCTTCTTGCAGACCACCACCGCCACTGCCGGGGCCGTCGCCCTCCTCGAACCCGCGACAGCCGCAGTGGCCGCCACGGCCGCAGCCGCCGCCCCCGTCTCCCTCTCCTTCGCCGCCGCCACCAATGGCGCCGCCACCCTCGCCCCGTCCGGCGACCGCTTCGTCGCCGAGATCCAGAACATCCTCTGGTCGATCCCGCGCAAGGGCGGCACCGCGAGGCCGCTCACCACCCCCGAACTGGAGCCCACCCGCCCCCAGTTCGCCCCCGACGGGAAGCGGCTCGTCGTCTGCGGCTACCAGGGTGGCGGTTTCCATCTGTGGCTCCTGGACGCCGACGGCGGCACACCGAAGCAGCTCACCGACGGCCCGTGGGACGACCGCGGCCCCGCCTGGTCACCGGACGGCCACCGGATCGCCTTCGCCTCCGAGCGCGGCGGCGACCCCGAGTCCGCCGCCCCGTACCGCATCTGGACCATCGACGTACGCGACGGAACCCTCACCCGCCTCACCGGCGCGCCCGGTCAGGAGGGCCCGGGGCAGGGCGGTGCCTGGGAGGACTTCGACCCGACGTGGTCCGCGGACGGTACACGCGTGGTGTTCGTACGGGGAGTGGTCACCGACGCCGGAACCCTCCAGGCGTCCACCCTCGCCTCGGTCGCCGCCGACGGCACCGGAGCCGTCACCACCGAGCACACCGACGACTCCGGCGCCCAGGTCATGACACCCGCCGTCGCCCCGGGGCCGAAGGGCCCGCTCGCGTATCTGCGGACCACCGCCGCGCCCTCCGCCACCTGCACCCTCGTCGTCGACGGTAGACCGGTCGACGTGCCCGGCGACCTCGCCCCGGTGCCGCCCCGCTGGACCGGCCCCGACACCTTGCTGCTCACCGTCGACGGCCGCTTCCGCCTCGTGCGCCCCGCCGTGCCGAGCGAGGGGGAGCGGATCGCGTTCACGGCGACGCTTCCGGTCGACCGACCGCGTTACCGCGTCAAGCGCTACGACTTCGAGGCCGGGGGAGTCCGCCCGGTCCGCTCCCCGCATCTGCCCGCCCTGTCGCCCGACGGCAAGCAGGTGGCCTTCGCCGCCCTCAACTCCCTGTGGATCGGCGCCACTTCTGGCGGCCGCGCCCCGCGCAAGGTCGTACAGGCCCCGCAGACCCGCTACGTACTCGCTCCGACCTGGACCCCCGACGGCAAGGCGCTCGTCTACGCCGACGACCGGGCGGGCCTGTTCTCCGTACGCCGCCATGACCTGGCCAGCGGCAAGGAAACGGTGCTCGCCGAGGGCGGGCGTGTGTTCCCCGCGCTCTCGCCCGACGGGCAGCGCCTGGCGTGCATCGACATGTCGGGCAACCTCGTCCTGCGCGACCTCGCCGCGGGCACCGAACGTGTCCTCGCCGCACCGATGGGCAGCGGCGGACTGCCCGGCAGACCCTGTTGGTCGCCCGACGGCAGATACGTGGCGCTGTGCGACCGCAGCCGCCTCAACCAGCGTTTCCGCGAGGGCTACAACCTCATCCGTGTCGTCGACACCACGTCCGGCAAGGCGGTCGTTCACCAGGTCGCCCCGCATGTCTCGATCGCCGACCGCTACGACTCCGGGCCCGCCTGGTCGCCCGACGGCCGCACCATGGCCGTGGTCGTCGAGTCCGCGCTGTGCCTGCTGCCCGTACGAGCCGACGGCACCCCGGACGGCGACCCCCGCCAGGTCACCGACGAGGCCGCCGACCACCCGAGCTGGTCCGCCGACAGCCGGCGGCTTCTCTATCTGAGCGCGGGCCGGCTTCGTCTCCTCGATGTCGCGAAGGGTGCCGCCCGTACCATCAAGGTGCCGCTCGACCACCGCCGTCCCCGTCCCGCCGACACCGTCGTGCACGCCGGCCGGTTCTGGGACGGAACCGGATCCGAGGTCCGTGACGACGTCGACCTCACCATCGAGGGCGGCCGCATCACCGCCGTCACCCCGCACCGCGCGGGCGGACGGACGGCCGCCAAGCGCGTCGACGCCTCCGCGAAGACCGTGATCCCGGGGCTCTTCGACGCCCACACCCACCCATGGCAGTCGACCTACGGCGGCCGCCAGACCGCGCTCCAACTCGCGTACGGCATCACCACCGCGGTCTCCCTCGGCGGTTTCGCCTACGAGCAGGCCCGCATCCGCGAGGCGGTGTACGCGGGCGCGCTCGCAGGGCCGCGGCTCCTCGCCACCGGGGAACTGCTCGACGGGCCGCGCGTCGCCTACAGCATGGGCCGCGCCCACCGCACCCGCGCGGGCCTGCGCCGCTCGCTCGACCGGGCCGCCGCACTCGACTGGGACTTCGTCAAAACCTATGTGCGGGCGCCGGGTTGGGTGATGAAGGAGGCGGCCTCCTTCGCGCACGAACGGCTCGGCGTGCGCAGCGGAAGCCACCTGTGCACACCGGGAATCCAGCTCGGCCAGGACCTGACGACCCATCTCCAGGCCACGCAGCGCCTGGAGTTCGGGCATGCCACGACGGCGAGCGGACACTCCGGTCAGGACGTCCAGGAGATCTACTCGAAGACCGGCGACTTCCATCTCATCGCCACCCCGTTCACGGCGCAGCCGCTGATCGGCGCCGATCCGGCCCTCGCGGACGATCCGCGTGTCACGCGGCTGATGCCTCCGTGGGACACCGCCGCCGTGGAGAAGCTGGCGGGTACCCCGCCCACGGCCGCGCAACTCGCCACGCTGGACCGGGAGATCGCGGTCTACCGGCGCGTCCTCGCAGCCGGAGGGCACATCGCGCTCGGCACCGACCAGCCGCTGGTGCCGGTCGGCCTCCACCTCCACCTGGCCCTGCGCGCCCTGCACCGCGGTGGGCTCTCACCGGCCCAGGCCCTGCACACGGCGACGCTGATGCCGGCGCGGGTCTTCGGGGCGGACGCGGACCTGGGCACCTTGGTGGAGGGCAAGCTCGCCGACCTCACGATCGTCGACGGCGACCCGTTCACCGACTTCGACGACCTGATCCGTACGACGGCGGTGCTGCGCGGCGGCGTCCCCTTCCAACAGGCCGACCTGGTCGGCTCGTTCGAACCGGTGGCCTCCAGAACACTGAGGGCCACCGGTGACGACTGGCTGGAAGTGGGCCGCCATATGCGCCGCGAGGGCTGCTGCGACGCGGGGATCTAGGCTCGCGTCCCCCGCGGTGCGAGCCGGTTGCCGACGGCCCCGAACAGGCCGTCGGCGACCAGCGCCAGGACCGCCACCCACAGCGCCGCCGCGATGACACCCGACAGGCCGTACGACACCTGGTTGAGGATGATGTCGCCGAGCCCGCCGCCGCCGGCGACAGCGGCCAGGGTCGCGCTGGAGATCACGTACACGACGGCGATCCGGATCCCGGTGAACAACACCGGCAGCGCGAGCGGCAGTTCGACCCGCCACAGGATCTGCCACTGCGTCAGCCCCATGCCGCGCGCGGCCCGCACCAGGTCCGCGTCGACCTGCTCCACACCCAGGTACGCGTGCGTGAGCACCGGCGGGATCGCCATCACGACCAGCGCCGTCATGACGTTCACGAAACCGATGCCGAGCAGCCCCAGGAAGATCGCGATGAGGGCGAGCGAGGGCAGCGCCCGGCCGATGTTGGAGATGCTCACGGTCAGGAACGAGCCCTTGCCGCGGTGCCCGAGCCACACACCGAGCGGCACACCGATCACCAGGGCCACGGTGACGGCCGCCGCCGAGAGCAGCAGATGGTCGACCGTGCGGTTCAGGAGCAGGCCGAAGTGGTCGGCCATGAACGAGAAACTCGCGAGGAAGGTGTGCATCAGACGGTCCTCCGCGTCCTGGCCCACGGCGTGGGCACCCGGCCGAGCAGCACGAGCAGCCCGTCGGCGGCGAGCGCGAGCGCCACGGCGAGCAGGCCGGCCCCGATGAACTGCGTGTTGAACGGCGACTGGAGGCCCTGGATGATCGGCGAACCGAGGCCCTGGTCGATGATGAACGCGGCGATCTCCACCACGCTGATCGTGGTCACGGTCGCCACCCGCAGGCCGCTGATCACGGCGGGCAGCGCGAGCGGCAGCTCGATGCGCCACAGCACCTCGCGCCGCGTCAGACCCATGCCGACACCGGCCCGCCGTACGTCGTCCGGCACCTCGCCGAGCCCGGTGACCGTCGACTTGAACAGCACCATCAGTGTGTACGCGACCAGGGCGATCTCGGCGGTGAGCACGGAGAGGCCCGACACCGGGACGAGCAGCGTGAACAGGGCCATCGGCGGGATCGTGTAGAGGAACGAGGTGAGCCCGCCCAGCGGCCTGACCAGCCACTTCCGGAAGTGCGCGAGGAGCGCCAGCGGGAACGCGATCAAGAAACCGATCCCGACCGCGATCACCGTGAGGCGCACATGCTGGACGAGGGCGGGGCCGAACACGCTGGAGAAGTTCGAGGTGAACCAGTCGACGCAGAACACGCCGTTGTCCCGCACACACGAACTGACCGTGCCGAAGTCGGGGATGACAGGGTCGGAGCCGGCCGCCAAGGGCCCCGCCGCCAGGGACCCCGCCGCCAGGGACAGCAGGCCGCTCACGCCGCCTCCCGTATGAGTGCGACGGTGACCGAGCCGACGGGCTTGCCGTCGTCGTCGTGCACGGGCAGCCGTTCGGCGCCGCCGGCCATCAACGCCGACAGCGCGGTGCGCAGGGTGTCGCTCGTGCGCAACACCTCCTCGTCCCCGCCTGCGGGGTCCGACGGCTCCAGCTTGAGGTCGCCGAGCGTGCGCAGCGTCAGTGCCTTCAGCCCCCGGTCCGTGCCGACGAAGCGGGCCACGTACTCGTCGGCGGGCGCGCGCAGGATCCGCTCCGGGGTGTCGTACTGGAGCAGCTTGCCGCCCTTGGCGAGGATCGCGATGCGGTCGCCCATGCGGACGGCCTCGTCGATGTCGTGGCTGACGAACAGCGTCGTCTTCTGCACCTGTTCCTGGAGGCGCAGGAACTCGTCCTGCACGTGCTCGCGCGTCACCGGGTCGAGCGCGCCGAACGGCTCGTCCATGAGCATGATGGGCGGGTCGGCCGCCAACGCCCGTGCGATGCCGACGCGTTGGCGCTGGCCGCCGGAGAGCTGCGAGGGGTAGCGGTGGGCGTACTCCTTGTGCGGAAGGCCGACCAGTTCGAGCAGCTCGCGCGAGCGCTCCGCGATTCTCGGCTTCTTCCAGCCGAGCACCTGCGGCACCGTCGCGACGTTCTCCTCGATCGTCAAGTGCGGGAAGAGACCGGCCTGTTGGATGACGTAGCCGATACCGCGCCGCAGTTCGATGACGTCCTGCTCGCGGATGCTGCTGCCGCCGATCCGGATGTCCCCGCTCGTCAGCTCGGTGAGCCGGTTGACGAGGGTCAGCGCGGTCGTCTTGCCGCACCCGGAGGCGCCGAGCAGGACGCAGATCTCGCCCGCGGGAACGGTCAGGGACAGCGCGTCGACGGCCGCCTCGTCCGTGCCGTCGTACGTCTTGGTGGCCGCGTCGAAAACTATGTCGTCGGCGGCGCCGGCGGTCTGCATCGTGGAATGCTCCTCGGTCACGGTCATATCAGCTTGTTCGCTCTCAGGAACCGGTCGGCGACCTTCGCCGGGCTCAGCCGCATCATCGCGGCGGCCTCGTTCAGGGCCTGCATGGCTTCCTCCGTGAGCAACTCGTCGACGGCGTTCAGCGGTTCGGTGAGCCGCTCGCCGTACTGCTCGACGAGGGACGTGCGCACCACGGGGGAGACGTTCTGGAACCCGAAGATGGCCTGGTCGTCGTCGAGGATGGTGAAGTCGTAGCGGCGCAGCTGCGGGTCGGTGGTGAACACGTCGGCCGCGTCCACGTCCCCGTTCTTCAGCGCCGGGTACTGCAGGCCGATGTTGAGCGGCCGCACCTTCATGTCGTGCAGCCCGTAGGCCTTGACGATGGCGTCGAAGCCGAGCGGGCCCGTGATGTTGTCGGGGTACTCGGCGTACGAGATCTTCCCCAGCTTCTTCAGGTCGCCGACGGTCTTCAGCTTGTGCTTGCGGGCGTCGGCGGTGCGCACGGCGACGGCGTTGCGGTTCTGGAAAGGCGTCGGCGGCAGCAGCGAGATGCCCCGCCCCGCCTCGAACTTCTTCGCCGCTACGTAGGTGTCGTGCGCCGTCGTCGGCATGCGCTTCGGCATCGCGAACGTCTGCAGGACGACGCCCGTGTACTCGGGGTACAGGTCGATCTGCCCGTTGCGCAGCGCGCGGTCGATGAGGTCGGCGCTGCCGACGTTGGACTTGAGGACGACGTCGAAGCCGCGCCCCCGCAGGATCTGGGCGTACAGCTCGCCCATCACCCACGACTCGGTGAACTGCTTGGAGCCGACCGTGATGACGGGGCCGGTGCCGGCGGCGGACCCGGTGGCCGTGGCCACCCCGGCGGCCGCGACGACACCGAGCGAGCCGGTCAGGAACGTGCGTCTGCGCATGCTCAGACTCCCTGCCGGGGAATCACGGCGTCCGTGGTGCGATGGAAGACGCGGGTGTCCCCTTCGTAGGCGGTGAGGGTGTTGACGACGGTGAACGCGGCGGCGTCTGAGGTCATCCGGCTGTGCGTGACGACCTTCCAGTGCCAGTCGCCGCGCCCGCCCTCCTCGGTGCGCTCGCACTCCACGACGGCGGAGGACGGGTCGCCCTCGGTGAGGGAGAAGCGGTCGACGGCGTCGCCGCGTTTCCACAGCCCGTCGGTGAGGTCCTTGAACTCCCCGTCCCGTACGACGAGTTCGATGACGGTGCGGCCGGACACCGGGTCGTGCTCGATGCGCCGCGAGGAGCCCTCACCGGACGTGGACAGCTCGACCGGCAGGTCCGGCTGCGGCTCCCCGTAGGGGCGCAGCGCGGCGTCCGCGTCCGTCGTCGGCCTCACCGGCAGGTGGAGTGCGGCGGCGGGGGACGGGTGCAGGGTGACCGTGACCGGCTCCGGGGAGGGCCAGGCCAGCGGCCAGTACGAGGACGAGACCGCGACCCGGATGCGGTGGCCCGGCGCGAAGGCGTGCGCGGTCGCCATCAGCGGCACCGTCACGTCATAGGCCTGTCCGGGCTCCAGGGGCAGCGTCTCCTCGTGGCCCTCGCGATGCGTGAGGTTGAGCAGGCCGCGCGTGACGAGCCGCGAACTCCCGTCGGGAGCCACGTCGTTGAGGCGCACCGCGAGCTGCGCGGCGGGCCGGTCGGCGCTCACCCGCAGCGTCACCGACGGTACCCCGAGGATCTCGGCACGGTCGTCGAGCGGCGTCGTGGTGAAGCAGTGCGCGAGCCCGTCGTCGCCACCCTGCGGGCCGAACTGCCCGGCCGCGTCGCCGAACTGGAGCCAGCTGCCGCCCGCCGTGCCGAGCACGCGCGTGCTGTCGAGGTGGGCGTCGCGAAAGCGCAGCGGGTCGTGTCCGACGGCCTCGCCCGCCGACTCGCCGGCGAGCGCGAACTCCTGCCGCTCGATGCGCTCGGAGGGCCACTGCTGCTCGGCGACCCACCGGCCGGGACGCTGTTCGCGGTCGCCGCCGGGCGCCGCCCACTCGGGCAGCCACGCGCGCAGTGCCGGGTCCTCCAGGGCTCCGGTGTCCTTGCCGCGCAGGAACTGGTCGAACCAGCGCACCACTTCACCGTGGAAGTCGATCGCGGGCCCGGGCGCGGCCTGGTGCGGATACGTGTGCGCCCACGGCCCGACGAGCGCCCGCACGGGAGCGTTGCTCACGCCCTCCAGCAGGCGTAGTACGGCCCCGCAGTACGGGTCGTACCAGCCGCCCACCGCGAGCACCGGTGCCTCGATCGCCCCGAAGTCCTCGCACACCGAGCCGTGCTTCCAGAAGGCGTCGCGGGTCTGGTGCCGCAGCCACTCCTCGACGTACACCGGGGTGTCGGCCATCCGCTCCAGCCACCGCGCGCGCCAGTCGTCGCCGACCACGGCGGGGTCGGCGGGGCGCGCGTTGTAGGCGAGCATCGTCGACGCCCACGGCAGCATCTCCGAGGCGATCAGCGAACCGCCCGTGTAGTGCACGTCGTCGGCGTACCGGTCGTCCGTCGAGCAGACCGTCACGATGGCCTTCAGCTCGGGCGGGCGCAGGGCCGCGATCTGCAGGCCGTTGAAGCCGCCCCACGACTTGCCGATCATGCCGACCGTGCCGTCGCACCACTCCTGCCGGGCGAGCCACGCGATGACCTCGACGCCGTCGTCCAGCTCTGCTTGCGCGTACTCGTCGAGCATCAGCCCGTCGGAGTCGCCGCTGCCGCGCAGGTCGACGCGGACGGCGGCGTAGCCGGACGCGGCGAAGCGGGCGTGCAAGCTGTTGTCGCGGTCGGCCGTCCCGTCGTTCTTGCGGTACGGGATGTACTCGAGGATCGCGGGCGCCGGGCGTGCGGAGCCTTCCGGGAGCCAGACGCGGGCGGCGAGCCGCGTGCCGTCGGCCAGCGGAATCCACAGGTGACGCACGAGTTCTGAAGAAGCTTCGGGCAGGTTTTCGGGCAAGGTGAGGTACTCCTGTCGCGCTCCAGCTACTTACTGTCCATTCAGTAGTAGCGGCTGGGCCACCTACCCCGCGCCCACACCTCGAAACCACCTGTCCCAGAAAGTGGACGAGATGGGAGAGTGGGACACATGGACACCCCGCGCTTCCGGCTCCACCCCGGCGACCCGGCCTCCCCGGTGCTCCTGCACGTGCCGCACGCCTCCCGCACGATCCCCGCGCGCGTACGCGAGGGCCTGCTGCTGCAAGGGGAGGCCCTGGCCCGTGAACTGGACCTCATCACCGACGCCCACACCGAGGTCATCGCGGAACGCGCCGCGCGGGCCGCGTCCGTCACACCCTGGCGGTTCGTGAACGAGCGCTCGCGCCTGGTCGTCGACCCGGAGCGGTTCCCCGACGAACGCGAGGAGATGCGGGCCGTGGGCATGGGCGCGGTCTACACACGCACCACACACCGTGAGCCACTGCGCCCCGAACCCCCGGCGGACGAGCACACCTTGCTGGACACGTACTTCCACCCCTACGCGCAGGCCATGACACAGGCCGTGGCCGACCGCCTGGCCGCGACCGGCCGGGCGGTCGTCATCGACGTCCACTCCTACCCGAGCCGCGCCCTGCCCTACGAACTGCACGGCACGGGCCCGCGCCCACCGGTGTGCCTCGGCGCCGACCCGTTCCACACCCCGGACACCCTCCTCGCGCGGGCCCGCGAGGCCTTCGCCCCGTACGGTGACACGGCCGAGAACACACCCTTCGCGGACGCGTACATCCCGCTGGAGCACTACGGCGAGGAGCCCCGCGTCACCGCCCTCATGCTGGAACTGCGCCGCGACCGCTACCTCGATGAGCCCGTCACCCCGCACGGCGGACTGGCGAGGGCCGCCGCCGCGCTCGCGAACCTCGTGGACGCGGTGTCCCGCGAAGGCGGCCTCAGTCCAGCGTGACCAGTGACTCCGGGGTGAGGTCCGCGAGGGTCGGATAGCCGTCCACCGCCATGATCAGGTCGGCCTCGGCGAGCAGCGCGCGGAGCACGTGCACCAGACCGTCGTCGCCGCCGACCGCGAGCCCGTACGCGTACGGACGCCCGACGCCCACCGCCGTGGCACCCAGCGCGAGCGCCTTGATGACATCGGCGCCCGAGCGGACCCCGGAGTCGAAGAGGACCGGCATGCCGTCCGCCGCCTCCACGACACCGGGCAGCGCGGCGAGCGCGGGAAGGCCGCCGTTGGCCTGGCGGCCGCCGTGGTTGGAGCAGTAGATGCCGTCCACGCCACCGTCCTTGGCGCGGCGTACGTCCTCGGGGTGGCAGATGCCCTTGAGGATCAGCGGCAGATCGGTGAGGGAGCGCAGCCACGGCAGGTCGTCCCAGGTGAGCGGGTTGCCGAAGAGGCCGACCCAGGAACGTACGAGGTCCGTGGGGTCGGTGGTCGCGGCGATCTCCTGGAAGCGCGGATCCGACATGTAGTTGGCGAGGCAGTGGCCGCGCAGCTGCGGGAAGTTGGAGGTCGACAGGTCGCGCGGGCGCCAGCCGGTGACCCATGTGTCGAGGGTGACGACGATGCCCTTGTAGCCCGCCGCCTCCGCCCGCTTGACGAGGCTCTCGGCGAGCGCCCGGTCGGTGGGTGTGTACAACTGGAAGAAGCCGGGTGTGTCACCGAACTCGGCGGCCACGTCCTCCATCGGGTCGACCGTCAGCGTCGACGCCACCATGGGCACCCCGGTGCGCGCGGCGGCCCGCGCCGTCGCCAGGTCCCCGTGCCCGTCCTGCGCGCACAGTCCGATCACGCCGACCGGCGCCATGAACAGCGGTGACGTGAGCCGCGTCCCGAACAGGTCCACGGACATGTCGCGCTGCGTGGCACCCACCATCATCCGGGGCACGAGTCCGTACCGCTCGAAGGCCCGCACGTTGGCGCGCTGCGTGTGCTCGTCGCCCGCGCCCCCGGCGACGTAGGACCAGACGGAGGGGGAGAGCGCGGCCCGCGCCTGCTGTTCGAGGGTGGCGAAGTCCATCGGCTGGGTGGGTGTGACGCCCCGCAGTCCGTCGAGGTAGATCTCGAATTGGTAGTCGCCGAACTGCGGGCTCATCACGCACCTCTTCATCAGGGGGCAGGGGCACCCCAATCTGCCAGGTCGACCGTCCGGCGAAAAGGGGTGCTCAGGTGTGCTGCCGTACGAAGTCCAGGGAGGTGGTGAAGATCTGCTGGACCTCGTCGTCGGCCGGCCCGTGCCAGCCGTGGTCGGCCCCCGGCACCGTCCGCAGCTCGACCGGCGCTCCGGCCGCCCGCAGCGCGTCCGCGAGGTCACGGCCGTGCGAACACGCCACCATCGAGTCGGCCTCGCCGTGCACGACGAGGAAGGGCGGTGCGCCCGCGTGTACCTGCCTCAACGGGCTTGCCGCGTCCGCCAGTTCGGACAGCGACGCGGGCGCGCCGCCCAGCAGCAGCGCCTCGGGCGTGGCCGCGTCCGCCGGGTCGAACGGGGGCCGCGGCGTCGTCAGGTCCGCGGGCCCGTACCAGATGACGGCCCCCGCGAGTCGCGGCTCGTGGTGGGTGAGCGCCAGCAGCGAGGCCAGATGGCCGCCCGCCGACTCGCCCCAGACGACGGTGCGTTGGGGGTCGATGCCCAGCTCGTCCGCGCGCAGGCCCAGCCAGCGCAGCGCCGACCGCAGGTCCTCCAGCGGCGCGGGGAACGTCGCCTCGCCGCTGAGCCGGTAGTCCACGCAGGCCACCGCGAGCCCCGCCGCCGCGAGCCGCTCGAACGGGCCGGGGGCCCACCCCCGCGTACGCGCACCCATGTCGTCGCGCCGGCCGCGCCGGCCGCGCCGCCACGCGCCGCCGTGCACGAAGAGCACCAGTCGGGCGGGGGCCGCCGACGCGGGCAGCCACAGGTCGAGTTCCAGCGGGCGGGCACCCATGACGTCCGCGTACGGGACGCCGCGCAGCGCGCGCACGCCGCCCGCGTGCTCGGTCGCCCGGGGCAGCGGCGCGACGTCCGGGTGCGGCGCGGCGATCAACTGCCGCAGCTCGCCCGGCGTCACGAGGTCCGCCACTGGTGGTCGGGCAGGAAGCGCACGTCGTACTCCTGCGGCACCGTGCCGAACTTGTGCGGCTCCGGGACGAACGGCTGGGCGGGCAGGCCCATGCCCTCCGCCGGGGTGCCCAGCGTCTCGAAGAACCGCTCGAAGGTCCCGCCGGGGCCCGCGGCGACGCCGACGACCTGCGAGTGGTGGCGCTCCATGCGGTAGGCGTGCGCGCAGTTCTTCGGCACGAAACCGAAGTCGCCCGGCGTGAGCAGGCGTTCCAGCTGCTCGCCCTCGGTGTCCTCGGCGAAGAGCCGGACCGCGCCCTGCGTCACGTAGAACACCTCGTGGGTGTCCGCGTGCACGTGCGCCGGGATGATGTCGCCCTTCGGGCCCTCGACAGTGAAGAAGTTGAAGGTGTTGTCGGTCTGCTCGCCGCCCGCGTAGACGGTGACGAGGTCGCCGAAGAGGTGGGCCCGGTCGCCCTCGCCCTTCTCGATCACGTACGGCTTCGAGGGGTCGGCCGGTATGCGGGAGGCGCTGCGGTAGCGCTTCGCGAACTCCATGGTCATGTGGATCATCCTTGCCTGTGTCAGGGTGCCTGACGTTCCTGTGTCAGGTAGCCTGACATGAGAAGCGGTCGACGGGCAAGGCCAGGGGTCTGGGTCCGCGCCGAAAGGTCCGGCGGTCCGGGAGGACGAAGAAGCGATGAGCCAGCCCCGACGTGATCTGCCGCAGCTCCTCGGTGACGCCCGGCGCTGGTTCGAGGACGGGCTGCTCGCGGCTCTGGAGGCGCAGGGTGTGGCGCCGATAACGCCCACCCAGGTGCAGCTCTTCGCGATGCTCGACGCGGACGGCACCACCGTCTCCGAGCTGGCCCGACGCATGGGCGTGACCCGGCAGACCGTCCATCAGGCCGTGCGCGCGTTGGTCGACGACCGGCTTCTTGAGCAGGTGCCGGACCCCGCGTCGGCCCGGCAGCGCCTGGTCCGCCGCACCGCGGAGGGGCGCCGCGCCCATGACCGGGCGCGGCGCGCGCTGGACGGTCTTGAGGTCCGGCTGGCGGAGCGGATCGGCGAGGAGGCGCTCGACGCGCTGCGTGCGGCGCTGGAGGCGCCGTGGGGCGGGCCGTCCGACGAGCGGCCCGCCGCGGCCGTCAGTCGTCGACCGCGTCCGTGATCGCGCCGAGGTCCACGAACTTGAAGTTGGTGGACGGGCGGTCCGTCTCGCCCGGCGCGTCGTGGCCGTCCTGCACGACCAGAAGGCCGTTCGGGTAGCGGCGGCCCAGCGGCTCGTTCAGCGCGGCGGCGCCGTCGCACTCCTCGGAGCCGTCGAGTTCGGCCGAGGCGGGCGTGACGCGGAAGCCGCCCTCGTACGCGCCCGCGCCGGACACCTCGCGGTCGTAGGCGGCGAAGGTGTTGTCGCCCTGGCTGGAGGCGAGCAGCAGGCCGTCGCCGTCGTCCTCGGTGACCAGGGTCAGGCCCTCGACGTCCGCGGCGAGGCGCTTGCCGCCGAAGCCCGGGTCGGCGCCCGCGACACACTCCTCGCTCGTCTCGTCGTAGGTGCCGGGGACCCCGTACTCCTTCACCTTGTCGAGCAGCTTCGGCGTGCCGCGCAGGTCGGCGCGCAGCCGCCAGATGCCGACGTCCTCCTGGCCGGCGTAGAGCGTGCCGGTCGCCGGGTCCACCACCATGCCCTCGACCTGCGGCAGTTCGCCGGGCTCGCCGCACGGTGACCAGGTCGCGCCGTTCGGGAGGCGGAACGCGGACGGCAGGTCGAGGGTGCGGACCTTGGTGTAGCCGACCGTGCCGTCGGTGTCGGCCTTGAGTTCCAGCAGGGCGAGGCGGGTGCGCTCGCGCTGACTGACCAGGGCGTACGAGCGGCCGCTCGCCCGGTCCGTCCAGGTGGCCAGGCCGTACGCCGTGCGCTGCTCGTTGATCTCGCCCTGGGATGCGGAGAAGACCGGGACCGCCTTCGGGTCGGTGACGTCGGTGAGCGGGCCGCCGGGCCGGTCGCGGTCGATGCGATACATGCGCAGCCGGTCGTTGCCCCGGTCGGAGGTCACGGCCAGGTCGCCGAGGCCCGCGCTGTGGACCAGGTCGACGTTGTTGAACCGGCCGGGCGCGTCCTCGGCGCCGGGTCCCGCGGGGGCCGGAAGCGACTGCACCTCGCGGGCGTCGAGGTCGTACACGCGCAGGCCGCCCTGCTTGGCCGTGGCGACGACGAGGCTGCGGTCGGGGTTCGCGGGGTCGCGCCAGATCGCGGGGTCGTCGGCGTCCGCGTCGCCACCCTCGGCGTCGTCGTGCAGGGCGACGGTCTCGGCACGCGGCGGGACGGCGGGCAGCGAGCGGGAGGCGGCCTGCGTCGGGCCCGTCGCGGTCACGGCGAGCGCGGTGACGGCGGTGGCGAGGGCGAGCAGGGACGTCCGTGGAGTGGCCACGTGAAAGCTCCTTCTTGTCGCGAGCATGACGTGAGCATCCTGTGATCTTGGCGTGAGGGGGAAGGGGGTGGTGTCCGAAGCGGAGGCGTACGAGCGGCGAATTCACGGTGCGGAGAAGCATTGCGAACGAAATCGTTGACAATTTCGTTCGCCTAGATTTAGCGTCGACACGCACTCACTCAGGGAGGGCAGATGCCGGAGGAAGCCCGTCCGGGCTCCGGAGAGCAGGCCAAGCAGTACGCGCTCGATCAACTGCGGAAGGCGATTCTGCGCGGCGAGATGTCACCGGCCCAGCGGCTGGTGGAGAACGAACTCGCCGAGCAGTACGACGTGACGCGGGCGAGCATCCGTGCGGCGCTGCTCGAACTGGCCGCGGAAGGCCTGGTCGAGCGGATCCGCAACCGCGGCTCGCGGGTGCGGGTCGTCACGGTCGAGGAGGCCGTGGAGATCACCGAGTGCCGGATGGCACTCGAAGGACTGTGCGCGGCCAAGGCGGCAGAGGAGGCCACCGACGCACAGCTCGACGAGCTCACCACGCTCGGCGACGCCATGTCCAAGGCGGTCTCAGACGGCGACCCGCTCACCTACTCCGACCTCAACCACGAGCTGCACGCCCGGATCCGGGAGATCTCCGGCCAGCACACGGCCGTAGGACTCCTGGAACGTCTCAACGCCCAACTGGTGCGCCACCGCTTCCAGTTGGCGCTGCGCCCGGGGCGTTCGCAGCAGTCCCTGAGCGAGCATCTGGCGATGATCGAGGCGATCCGCGCCAGGGACCCGCAGTCGGCCGAACGGGCCGTCCGCGCCCACCTCCGCAGTGTGATCGACGCGCTGAGCGCCGACTGACGTGGCTTGGAGGCGGGCGCACACCTGCCACCCAGGAGATGCCGTCATGACCAACAGCCACGCGCCCGCCGCCCCACCACGATCGACCCTGGTGGTCACCGCGCACGCAGGTGACTTCGTGTGGCGGGCCGGCGGCGCCATCGCGCTCGCCGCCGCCCGCGGCGAGAAGGTGACCATCGCGTGCCTGACGTTCGGGGAGCGCGGCGAGTCCGCCAAGGCGTGGCGTGAGGGCGGGAAGCTCGACGAGATCAAAGCGATGCGCCGCGACGAGGCCGAGCGGGCCGCCGCCACCCTCGGCGCCGAGGTCCGCTTCTTCGACGCCGGTGACTACCCCCTCGTCGAGAGCGCCGAACTGACCGACCAACTGGTCACCGTCTACCGCGACACCCAGCCCGACGTCGTACTCACCCACCCCGTCGAGGACCCGTACAACGGCGACCACCCGGCCGCCCACCGCATGGCCCTCCAGGCCCGCGTCCTCGCGCAGGCCATCGGCTACCCCGGCGAGGGCGAGATCATCGGCGCCCCGCCCGTCTTCTACTTCGAGCCGCACCAGCCCGAGATGAGCGGCTTCAAGCCCGAGGTCCTCCTCGACATCACCGACGTCTGGGACACCAAGCGCGAGGCCATGGAGTGCCTGGGTGCGCAAGCGCACCTGTGGGAGTACTACACCGACCTCGCCGTACGCCGAGGTGTGCAGCTCAAGCGCAACGCGGGGCCGAACCTCGGACTCGCCCACAAGGCCATGGCCGAGGCGTACATGCGCCCGTACCCGCAGATCGCGAAGGAGCTCGCCTGATGCCCGGCGTCATCGTCACCGACCCGCCCAAGGCCGAGGCCAAGGACGTCGAGGCACTCGCCGGGTACGGCGTCGCCACCGTGCACGAGGCGATGGGCCGCACCGGCCTCCTCGGCCACCATCTGCGCCCCAACCAGCAGGACACCCGTATCGCAGGCACCGCGGTGACGGTACTGTCCTGGCCCGGCGACAACCTCATGATCCATGCGGCCGTGGAGCAGTGCGGCGAAGGCGACATCCTCGTCGTCACCACCACGTCACCGTCCACGGACGGCATGTTCGGCGAACTGTTCGCGACCGCGCTGCACAAGCGCGGCGTGCGCGGCGTCGTCACAGGCGCCGGTATCCGCGACACCTCCGAGTTGCGCGAGATGGGCTTCCACGCCTGGTCGGCGGCCGTGTCCGCGCAGGGCACCGTGAAGGCGACCGGCGGCAGCGTCAACGTACCGGTGAACATCGGCGGTGAGACCATCCGTCCCGGCGATGTCATCGTCGCGGACGACGACGGTGTGGTGGTCGTGCCGCGCGAGCGCGCCCGTGAAGCGGCGGACAAGTCGCGGGCCCGCGAGGAGAAGGAGGCCGCCACCCGCGCGGCGTTCGTGGAGGGACAACTGGGCCTGGACCGCTATGAGTTGCGCGACACCCTCAAGCGGCTCGGCGTCGAGTACCGCACGTACGAGGAACACACCTCGTGACGGGGACCGAGGGGCTGCGCTGCATGCTGATGCGCGGCGGCACCTCCAAAGGCGCCTACTTCCTGGCCGATGACCTGCCCGCCGAACCTGCCGCCCGCGACGAGCTGCTGCTGCGGGTGATGGGCAGCCCCGACCCGCGCCAGATCGACGGCATCGGGGGCGCCCACCCCCTCACCAGCAAGGTGGCGGTGGTGTCGCCGTCCGAGGGTGATGAGGTGGACGTCGACTATCTGTTTCTCCAAGTGAACGTCGAAGAACCCGTGGTGTCGGGCCGTCAGAACTGCGGCAACGTCCTCGCCGGCGTCGGCCCGTTCGCCGTCGAGCGGGGTCTGGTGGCCGCGGCGGAGGAGGAGACCTCGGTCCGTATCCGTATGGTCAACTCCGGTGACCGGGCGACGGCCACCTTCCCGACGCCGGGCGGCCGGGTCGACTACACGGGTGACGCGGAGATCTCCGGCGTACCCGGCATCGCAGCCGCCGTGGTCATCGAATTCCCGCCGGGGCAGGGCGCGTTGCTGCCGACGGGCAAGGTGCGTGACACCGTCGCGGGCACCGAGGTGACCTGCGTCGACAACGGCATGCCGACCGTGCTCATCCCCGCCGAATCCCTGAAGGTCACCGGCTACGAGGACCCGAAGGACCTGGAGGCGGACGCCGGTCTCGCGGCGCGCCTGCGCGAAATCCGGCTCGCGGCAGGGGAGTTGATGGGCCTCGGCGACGTCTCCCACGCCACCGTGCCCAAGCTGACCCTGCTCGCCCCGCCCCGAAACGGCGGAGCCGTCACCACCCGTACGTTCATCCCCGTGCGCTGCCACACCTCCATCGGCGTGCTCGGCGCGGCGAGCGTGGCGGCGGGGCTGCGGATCGACGGCAGCGTGGCGGCCGGTATCGCTCAACCGCCCGTCGGCGGCGACCGGTTGCGCATCGAGCATCCCAGCGGATTCACGGACATCGAGAGCACCGTCGACCGCACCTGCGACGGCGGGTTCCGGGCCCAGCGCAGCGCCGTCGTCCGCACGGCCCGAAAACTCTTCAACGGCACCGTCTTCCCCGTACCGCTCACTGGAGGTCGCTCATGACTCCGCCCCTCGGAGACATCGCCCACATCGGCCACGCCCAGCTGTTCACCCCGGACCTGGGCGCCTCCGTCGCCTTCTTCACCGACTTCCTGGGCCTGACGGTCAACGGCCGGGACGGAGACACGGTCTACCTCCGGACCTTCGACGACTACGAGCACCACAGCCTGGTCCTCACCGCCCGCGACCAGCCGGGACTCGGCCGGCTCGCACTGCGCACCTCCAGTGAGGAGGCGCTCCGGCGGCGCGTGCGGGCCGTCGAGGAAGCGGGCGGCACCGGAAGGTGGGTCGAGGACGAGCCCGGCCTCGGCAAGCTCTACGTCACCACCGACCCAGACGGCCACGAACACGCCCTCTACTGGGACAGCGAGCACTACCGGGCCCCCGACGACCTGAAGCCGTCGCTCAAGAACCAGCCGCAGGCCAAGCCCCACCGCGGCGTCGGCGTCCGCCGCCTCGACCACGTCAACTTTCTCGCGGCCGACGTGCTCGCCAACGCCGAGTTCCAGGAACAGGTCCTCGGCGCCCGCCCGACCGAGCAGGTCCGGCTCGACTCGGGGACCGTCGCGGCGCGTTGGCTGACGTACACCAACAAGTCGTACGACGTCGTCTACACGTCCGACTGGACCGGCAGCGAGGGCCGCCTGCACCACATCGCCTTCGCCACCGACACCCGCGAGGACATCCTGCGCGCCGCCGACCTCGCCATCGACACCGGCGTGTTCATCGAGACGGGCCCGCACAAGCACGCCATCCAGCAGACGTTCTTCCTCTACGTCTACGAGCCCGGCGGCAACCGCATCGAGCTGTGCAACCCGCTCACCCGCCTCGTCCTCGCGCCCGACTGGCCGCTGATCACGTGGACCGAGGCAGAGCGCAAGAAGGGCCAGGCCTGGGGCCTGAAGACCATCGAGTCCTTCCATACCCACGGCACCCCGCCGATCCAGGCCTGACCCCGACGGGAGCGGGGACCGGGAGGGGGCGCCGGTGTTGGCCGGCTGATCCGCGCCGCGGGGAGTTGGACGACGGGGCCTAGGGCCTGTCTTCAAACTCCCGCCTGCGCGGCGGCGTCTGGCACGCACGCTCGCGGCGTTGCCGAAAAGCCCGAGTAGCTCCGCTACGAGGACTTCCCGGCGCCTTGCGATCGCACGCACCAGACGCCGCCGCGCCGCCCTCCGGGCGACGACGGGAGTTTGAAGACACGCCCTAGGGCCCTTCTGACGGATCAGGCTGGATCCGGGTGGCCGCAATGGCCGGTTCCGGCGAGTGGGGTCTGGTGCGTGCAGGTGCAAGGCGGAGGAGGGCGTCAACGCGGAGCGTTGGCAACCGACGACAACGCCGCAGATGCGCGTGCCAGGGCCCGCGACTCCAGCAAGATCCGTCAGAAGGGCCCTAGCGCGGCAGCGCCCCGGCGACGGCCGACGTGACGAGGCGGCGGACGTCCGGCTCCCCGGTTGGGCCGTCCTCGCGGTTCGCGTACAGCAGGTGGCCCGAGCCGATCAGGGTGAGGCCCAGGGAGTCGATGTCGGTGTCGGGTGCCAAGCGGCCCGCCCGCCGCTCCGCTTCGAGGTACGAGCGGAGCATGGCGGTGGCGTCCGCCAGGACCGTGACGCCGGGGCGCCCGGCCGCCCGCAGCCGCGCGCGCAGGCCGTCGCGGAAGGTGAGCAGGCCGACCATGGCGACGACGACCGGAGTGAACAGGTCCGTCAGCGCGTCGGTGAGGAGGTCGACGACGGTGCGGGTGCCGGCGGAGGCGACGAGTGCGGCGGCCCGTTTCTCCATGCGTCCCGCCCGGTCGATGACGAGGTCGGCCAGGAAGGCGTCGAAGTCGGCGAAGTGGCGGTGCAGTACGCCCTTGGCGCAGCCCGCCTCCGTGGTGACGGCCCGGCTGGTGAGCGCGGCGGCGCCGTCCCGCATGAGGACGCGCTCGGCCGCGTCGAAGAGCTGCTCGCGCACATCGCGTATGGCCACACCGGTCGGCACCTGCGCTTCTCCTTCGTTCGGCTCGGGCCAGACTAGAAGAGTGGGCATGTGCCCACTATGGTGGGCGCATGCCCACTCGTGATGTGAAGCCCGCCGAGGCCACTGCGAACCAACCGCACAAGGCCCGCGCCATGGCCGAGTCCTTCGGCGCCGACCCCGAGCGCTACGACCGCACCCGGCCCCGCTACCCGAAGGCCCTGGTCGCCCGGATCGTCGCCGCCGCGCCCGGCCCGAACGTCCTCGACGTCGGCTGCGGCACCGGGATCGCCTCCCGCCAGTTCCGCGCGGCGGGCTGCACCGTCCTCGGCGTCGACGTCGACGCGCGCATGGCGGGGTACGCCCGCGGCCACGGACTCGACGTGGAAATCGGCACGTTCGAGACCTGGGACGCGGCGGGCCGCACCTTCGACGCGGTCGTCGCGGGACAGACCTGGCACTGGGTGGATCCGGTCGCAGGACCCACGAAGGCGGCCGAAGTGCTGCGGCCCGGCGGACGCCTCGCCCTCTTCTGGAACGTCTTCCGCCCCGGCCCCGACCTCGCGGACGCCTTCGCCGCGGCCCACCGCGAGGCCCTGCCCGACGCGCCGCGCAACCCGTGGGCCCGCCCCACCCTCGACACGTACGGCGCGATCTTCGCGAAGGTCGCCGACCGGCTGCGCGACACCGCCGCGTTCGGCGAACCCGAGGAGTGGCACTTCGACTGGGAAGCCACGTACACGCGCGGCGCGTGGCTGGAACAGATGCGCACCAGCGGGGAGGCGGGCACGTACCGGCCGGAGCAACTGGAGGACCTGCTGGCACGCACGGGCGCCGCCATCGACGCGATGGGCGGTGAGTTCACCCTGCCGTACACGGCGGTGGTGGTCACCGCGGAGCGTGCCGTCGCCGCCTGACGACCTCGCGCAGGCCCACGGCGCACGCACCACAGAAGGCGCCCCACGCGACGTTGACCATCAGCATCGGCACGATCGCCTGCGGCTGCGCGAGGGGACCCTGGAGCTCCCCGGTCAGGATCGGCGAGAGGATCGCACTGCCGACGATCGCGATCAGCGCGTACGCGACTCCCGTGGCCACCAGCGTCAACAGGGGCTCGCGCACCCGCTCCCGCGCGGCGAGTCCGATCCACGCCACCGTGATGCCCACGGTCAACAGCAACGGCGTGGCCGGTTTCCCCAGTACGTCGCTCAGTCCGACGATCGAGAACAGGGGACGGAGCAGCGCGATGGCGGTGAGGGCCACGACCAGCGGGCGGCTGACGTCGCGCAGCCGGACGGCGAGCGGGGCGCCGGGGTGGTGGGGGTGCGGGCCGGGGCGGGGTGTGGTGTTCATGTGCCCCAGCATCGGGCGAGGGTTACGGCCGGGGCGTCGGCCCGGTGGGGGCAGTACTGCTACCCCACCGGTCGCGGTCCGGCCGTCGCGCGTACCCCGTGAGTTGCGCCGCCCCGCGGCGCGCCTCGGTCCTGCGGACGAGCGCAGGCCTCCGGGCGACTTCTAGGCTGGTGGCATGGTCAACGCAGCCTCCCGCCGGCGCCTTCCGCCCCGCCCGCGCGGGCGGGCCGCGGACGCCGCGCTCGCCGCCGCCGTGTTCGTCCTCGTCGGGCTCGGCAGCCTGCGCTCCCTCATCGGCGAACCGGAGGAGTCCCGGCAGGCCACCGTCCTGGGCTGGGTGCTCATCGCGGCCGCCTGCGGCGCGCTGTACTTCGCACGCCGCGCACCCGTGCCCGTCGCCGCGTTCGTCCTCGCCGCCACCCTCGGCTACTACCTGCTCAGCGTGTACGACGGGCCTTTGACGGTCGCGTTCGTCGTCGCGCTGTACGTGGTGTCGGCCGAGGGCCACCTCCAGGCGGCGATCGGGCTCGCCTCGCTGACCGTGGCGCTGACCGGCGCGGGCACGCTCGCGGGGAACGACGACGTCAACGGCGTCGCCCTGTTCATGCTCACCGGATGGCTCGTCGGCGTGGTCGCGCTCGGCCGGGTCAGGCTGGGCCGGCTGATCATGGCGCAGGAGGCGGAGCGACGGGCCGCGTACGAGGAACGGATGCGGATCGCACGGGAGTTGCACGACGTCATCGGGCACCACATCTCGCTGATCAACGTGCAGTCGGCGGCAGCCCTGCGCCGCGTCCAGAAGGACCCGGTCAAGGGAGCCGTGAGCGCCGAGGAGGCGCTCGGCGCGATCAAGGGCGCCAGCCGTGAAGCGCTGCGCGAACTGCGCACCACGCTCGGGGTGCTGCGCAGCGTCGACGAGGCGGCGCCCACGGGGCCGGCCCCCGGCCTGCACCGCCTCGACGACCTCGTCGCATCCGCCCGGCTCGCCGGCCTCGACGTCCGTACGGAGACGGGCGGCGCGCACGACGAGCTGCCCGCCGAAGTGGACCTCGCCGCCTACCGCGTCATCCAGGAGTCGCTGACCAACGTCACCCGCCACGCCCGCGCCGCCACCGTCACCGTCCGCACGGCCGTGGAGCCGGGGCGGCTCACCGTAGAGGTCACGGACGACGGACAAGGCGGAGAGGGGTTCGTGCCCGGCAGCGGCATCACTGGCATGCGGGAGAGGGCCCGCGCGCTGGGCGGCGAACTGACGGCAGGTCCGGCACCGGACGGCGGCTTCACGGTCCGCGCCCGCTTCCCGTACGAGGCCGGTCGCGCCCGGACGGACGGGGTACGGTCCACGTCATGATCACAGTCGTGCTGGCGGACGACCAGCGCCTGGTGCGCGCCGGATTCCGTTCGATCCTGGAGGACGAGGACGACCTGGAGGTGGTCGGCGAGGCCGGCGACGGGGAGGCCGCCGTCGCCGCCTGCCGTGAACTGCGCCCGGACGTCGTCCTCATGGACATCCGCATGCCGGACGTCGACGGGCTGGAGGCGGCCCGCCGGATCGCCGCCGACCCGCGCCTCGACGCCGTCAAGGTCGTCATCCTGACCACGTTCGACCTCGACGACTACGTGTACGGGGCGCTGCGCGCGGGCGCCACCGGCTTCCTCGTCAAGGACACCGAGCCGGAGGAGCTGGTGCACGCCGTACGGGTCGCGGCCCGCGGCGATGCCCTGATCAGCCCCTCCGTGACGCGCCGCCTCATCGCCGAGTTCGCGGGCCGCGTCAAGGTACCGGAGCCGGGCCCGCGCCTGAACGCCCTCACTGACCGCGAGCGCGAGGTCATGGTGCTGGTCGCCGCGGGCCTGAGCAACGACGAGATCGCCGGCCGCCTCGTCCTCAGCCCCGCCACCGCCAAGACCCACGTCAGCCGCATCATGACGAAACTGGCCGTCCGTGACCGCTCCCAACTCGTCGTCCTGGCCTACGAGTCCGGGATGGTCATCCCGGGCTGGCTGACCGACTGACAGGGCGATTCGGGGGCCGATTGTCAGTGGCGGGTGCTTCCCTGGAGTCGTAGCGGAAGGGGAAGCAGCAGTCATGACAGAGGAAGCTCGGCGCCGGCAGCCCGGCCGGGACCTGTGTGTCCGGCGTCATCCGGACACACAGGTGGAGTGCGTACTCCCCGACACGCACTATCCGCACCCGCACCACGCGCTGGACGGGACGACGTGGCACGACGGGCTGTGCGGGGCCTGCCATGGGAGCGGGAGGCGCGAGGGGGAGGTGTGCGTTGAATGCCGTGGCGGCGGGTTCTGTCTGCTGGAGGAGCAGGAGTGAGGGGGGCTTGGCCCGGGGCCGGGCTACGTGGGCCGCCGCGTCGTGGCCGAGCCGGAGTCCCGCCAGGACCGGCGCCGTGCGTCGGGCACCCGCTCCAGGCGTACGAACGGGATCTGCCGCCCAGCCTCCCGGAACGACTCCTCGCTGCCGTCGGTCTCGAAGCCCATGAAGGAGCACAACTCGCGTGCGGTGCGGGGGTGTTCGGGGGCGTAGCGGGCCATGACGACGGCGCCCTCGTCGGGCGTGAGGAAGTGCGCGTCGACGAGATGCCGGTGGGCGCCGTGCTGGATCATGGTTCGCGGGGTGTGCCGGAGGTTCTGGTACCAGGCGGACGTGGGGCCGAACCCGGAGGCGAGCGTCCAGGTGCCGCGCGCACGGTCGTGGGCGACGACCTCCAGGACCACCCGCCGGTGCAGGCCCGACACGCGTCCCTTGTGGTGCAGCAGCAGGAGCCGCTTGCCGAGCAGGGGGCCGAGGCCCGCGCGGTACAGGCCGATGGGGAGGCGGGCCAGCCGGCGCTGGAGGCCGGTGGGGAGGGCCGGTCGCCCTTCGGGGGTGCGGGGGAGGGGCATCGACTGCGCCTTTCGGTGGGCTTCGTCGGTCAGGCTCGCGCGGCGATCGGCCTGCCGGGTTCGAACCGGGATCCAGCCCGACCTCAAGACCATGCTGCCCGAACATGACGACCGCGTGCGGTTTCTGGTCGGCATCGACCTCATACTGGCGGGTGTCGACACCGCGAGGAGAGCGCATGGCTGACAGCGGGAACGGGGCCCGGGCCGAGGGCCGGGACGACGTCGACGCGGTGACCCGTGCGCTGCTCACCGCGTCGCGGCTGCTCGTCGCCGTGTCGGCGCGGTCGCTCGCGGAGGTCGAGGAGCGGGTGACGCCGGCTCAGTTCCGGATGCTGGTGGTGCTCTCGAAGCGCGGCGCCACCAAACTCGTCACGCTCGCGGACCAGTTGCACGTGGCGCCGTCCACCGCGATGCGGATGGTGGACCGGCTGATCGCGGCGGGGCTCGCGGAGCGCCGCGCCAACCCCGCCAACCGCCGGGAGACACTGCTGCAGTTGACCGACGAGGGCTGCCGCACCGTCGAGAACGTGACAGCGCGGCGCCGCCACGACATCGCGGAGATCGTGGAACGGCTCGACCCGGAGCAGCGCGCCTCACTGATCGCCGCGCTCGACGCGCTCAACGAGGCGGGCGGCGAGCCCTCGGTGGCAGAGGCGCCACAGACCCCCGACGCCACCTGCGGCGCCTGGTGTCTTACGGAGTCATGACGCATCGGCCCGTTGCCGTGGTGTGCGGGGCCGGGGGACCTAGCCTGGCGGCATGCGAGTTCTGGTCACCGGCGGTGCCGGGTTCATCGGGTCCCATGTCGTCGAGGCACTGACCGCGCGCGGGCACGAGCCCGTCGTGTTCGACGTGCGGGAGGACCCCGGCGCCGATGTGCGCGACCCGGACGCGGTCGCCCGCGCCCTGATCGGCGTCGACGCCGTGTGTCACCAGGCGGCCAGGGTCGGGCTCGGAAACGGGGTCGCCGACGCCGCCGAGTACGTCTCCCGCAACGACCTCGGTACCGCGGTGCTGCTCGCCGCGATGGCCGAGGCCGGTGTGCCGCGGCTCGTGCTCGCCGGGTCGATGGTCGTCTACGGCGAGGGGCGCTACGCCTGCCCGCGGCACGGCGTCGTACGGCCCGGACCGCGCGCCGCCGCCGACCTGGACGCGGGGCGGTTCGAGCCCAGGTGTCCGGACTGCGGCGCCGAGTTGGCGCCCGGCCTCGTGGGCGAGGACGCCCCCGTCGACCCGCGCAACGTGTACGCCGCGACCAAGCTCGCGCAGGAGCACCTGGCCGCGGCCTGGGCGCGCGCGAGCGGCGGTGCGGCGGTCTCGCTGCGCTACCACAACGTGTACGGGCCCCGGATGCCCCGCGACACCCCGTACGCCGGTGTCGCCTCCTTCTTCCGGTCCGCGCTCGCCCGCGGCGAGGCACCCCGCGTCTTCGAGGACGGCCGCCAGCGGCGCGACTTCGTACACGTACGGGACGTGGCCGAGGCCAACGCGGTGGCGCTGGAGGCCGACGCCGAACCGGGCGCGCTGCGTGCCTACAACGCGGGCAGCGGCACACCGCACACCGTCGGCGAGATGGCCTCCGCGCTCGCGGCGGCGTACGGCGGGCCGGAACCCGTCGTGACGGGGGAGTACCGGCTCGGCGACGTCCGGCACATCACCGCGGACTCGGCGCGGCTGCGCGCCGAGCTCGGATGGAAGACCGAGGTGCAATTCGACGACGGCGTACGGGAGTTCGCGCGCGCCGCGATGGAGCGGTGAGCCCTGGTCAGCCGGTCAGCAGGTGCTCGCGCCCGAACATCGTCGCCGCGGCGCGCGCCGTCGGGGTGCCGGCGTCGAGATCCGCGCCGGCTTCGAGCAGCACCGCGACCACGTCGTCCGCCCCCTTGAACAGGGCCCCGGCGATGGGCGACTGGTCGCGGGCGTTGCACAGGTCGGGGTCGGCGCCGAGCCGGAGCAGGGCGCGCACCGTGTCGGCGTGACCGTGGTAGGCGGCCAGCATCAGCAGGCTGTTGGCCTGCGGGTCCGTCACGTCGGCCGGCAGCCCGTGCTCCACGAACTCCACGAGCTCCGCCGTGCTGCCCTCCCGCGCCAGGTCCAGGGCGAGGGCGATGACCCGCTCCGTCTGCTCGGGCGTCAGTGCGGCACTGTTCACGGCTCAGAGCTCGCCCGCGGCCAGGGCCTCGATCGCCTTGCGGACACCCTCGCCATAGGCCGGGTCGGCCTGCGTGCAGTTGGCGATGTGCCGCTCGACGGTCGCCTGCGACGCGCCGTTGATCGCGCGCGCCGTGTTCGCGAACAGGACCTGCTGCTGCTCGGCGCTCATCAGCCGGAACAGGTTGCCGGGCTGCTCGAAGTAGTTGTCGTCGTCCTCCCGGAAGTCGAACCGGTCGGCGACGGCGCCCACGGCCTGGCTCGGCTCGCGGTAGGCGGGCTGCTCCCGCCAGCGGCCGTACGAGTTCGGCTCGATGCCGGGCGTGGCCCCCTGGTTGCTGTCGACGCGCATGGCGCCGTCGCGGTGGTAGGAGTTCACCGGGTTCTTCGGCGCGTTGACCGGGATCTGGTGGTGGTTCACACCGAGCCGGTAGCGCTGCGCGTCACCGTAGGAGAACAGCCGGCCCTGAAGCATCTTGTCGGGCGAGAAGCTGATGCCAGGCACCACGTTGGCCGGGGTGAAGGCGGCCTGCTCCACGTCCGCGAAGTAGTTGTCGGGGTTGTGGTTGAGCTCCCACTCGCCGACCTCGATCAGCGGGTAGTCCTTCTTCGACCAGACCTTGGTGAGGTCGAAGGGGTGGAAGCGGTAGTTGTCCGCGTCGGCCTCCGGCATGACCTGGACGAACAGCTTCCACTTCGGGAAGTCGCCGTTCTCGATCGAGTCGAAGAGGTCGCGCTGGTGCGACTCGCGGTCCTTGCCGACCAGGGCCTCGGCCTCGGCGTCGGTGAGGTTCTTGATGCCCTGCTGGGTGCGGTGGTGGAACTTCACCCAGAACCGCTCGCCCGCGGCGTTGATCAGGCTGTACGTGTGCGAGCCGAAGCCGTGCATGTGCCGGTACGAGGCAGGGATGCCGCGCTCCGACATCACGATGGTGACCTGGTGCAGGGCCTCGGGGAGGTTGGTCCAGAAGTCCCAGTTGTTCTCGGGGTCGCGCATGTTCGTGCGCGGGTCGCGCTTCACCGCGTGATTGAGATCGGGGAACTTCAGCGGGTCCCGGAAGAAGAACACCGGGGTGTTGTTGCCGACCAGGTCCCAGTTGCCCTCGTCCGTATAGAACTTCAGGGCGAAACCACGGATGTCGCGCTCGGCGTCGGCCGCGCCGCGCTCACCGGCGACCGTGGAGAACCGGGCGAACATGTCGGTCTGCTTGCCGACCTCGGAGAAGATCTTGGCGTTCGTGTACCGCGTGATGTCGTGCGTGACCGTGAAGGTGCCGAACGCGCCGGAGCCCTTGGCGTGCATACGGCGCTCGGGGATGACCTCGCGGTCGAAGTGGGCGAGCTTCTCCAGGAACCACACGTCCTGGAGCAGCATCGGGCCGCGGGGCCCGGAGGTCACGGAGTTCTGGTTGTCGGGGACCGGCGCTCCGGCGACCGTGGTCAGCGGCTTCTGGTTGTTCTCGGGCAAGGCTGGCTCCTTCGGCGTGGTACCGGGGCGCGCTCCTGGGAGCGACCCAGAGTGCTTTAGATCGTGTACAGATCCTAACTTGGACTATGTCCAAGTCAAGTATCTATCCAGAAGTGGCACTGGGGAGCGTGACCTCGAAGCGGCAGCCGCCGGGAATGTTGCGGACCGTCGCCCGGCCCGCGTGCGCCTCCACGATGCCGCGCACGATCGCCAGACCGAGCCCCGCGCCCGCCGGGGGAGTACGGGCGTGGGTGCCGCGCCAGCCGGTGTCGAAGACGCGCGGCAGGTCCTCCTCGGGGATGCCGCCACAGGCGTCCGAGACCGACACCACCACACCCTCCGGCGAGCGGTGCGCGGCGACGGCGACCGTGCCGTCCGCAGGGGTGCGGCGGATCGCGTTGACGAGGAGGTTGCCCAGGACGCGGCTCATCTCCTTGCCGTCGACCTCCACCGGCAACGGCTCCACCTGTTCGCCGACGAGCCGCACCCCGTGCTCGCGCGCCAGTGGGTCCGCGCCCGCCAGCGCGTCGCCGACCAGGTCGTACAGGGACATCCTGGCCGGGGCCAGCGGCAGCGCGCCCGCGTGGATGCGGGACAGTTCGAAGAGGTCGCCCACCATGTCGTTGAGCCGCTCGACGTCCGTGCGCATCTGGCGCAGATAGCGGTCAGGGTCGGCGGCGACACCGTCCTCCAGCGCCTCCGCCATGGCACGCAGGCCCGCGAGCGGGGTGCGCAGATCGTGCGAGATCCAGGCGACCAGCTCGCGCCGCGAGGTCTCCAGGGCGCGCTCGCGCTCCCGCGAGGCGGCGAGCTTGGCGCTGGTCGCCGCCAGCTCCCGGCTCAGCTCCTCCAGTTCGGCGGTGGCCGGGGCGTCGGGTGCGGCGAAGTCGCCTTCGTCGCCGAACGAGCGCGCGGCGACGGCCAGTTCACGGCTGCGGGCCACCACCCGGCGTCCGAGTACGAGCGCGGTCGCCAGCGAGACGGCCGCCGCCATCGCCACCACCAGCGTCACCACGGTCAGATCGTGCGGCGACAGGAACATCGCCCACGCCACGGCGAGCGTCCCCGCCAGCATCGCCACCACGCCGACGGTGGCGACCACGGCGAGCGAAGCGGTCAGCGAGCGCCGCCGCAGCAGCCGCAGCGCGCCCGCCCCGGCGAGACCCGTGGCGGCGGCGCCGGCGAAGGCGTACAGGGCGATGAGGAGGGTGTCACGCACGGTCATGAGACCTCCGGCTCGGTGGGCCCGAGGGGCGGGTCGGGTTCGGGGCGTGGGTCGGGCTCGAAGCATGGGTCGGGCCCGGAGCGTGGGCCGGGTTCGAAGCGTGGGTCAGGCCCGGAGCGTGGGTCGGGTTCGCGGCGTGAGTGGGGTTCGGAGCGTGAGTCGTGTTCGAAGCGCGAGTCGGGTTCGGGGCGCGGCTCGGGTTCGGGGCGTGGCTCGGGTTCGGGGCGTGGCTCGGGCTCGAAGCGTGGGCCGGGTTCGCGGCGCGAGTCGGGTTCGGAGCGTGAGTCGGGTTCGAAGCGGTAGCCCACGCCCCACACCGTCCGGATCAGGCACGGGCGCGCCGGATCGTCCTCGACCTTGCCGCGCAGGCGGCGGATGTGGACCGTGACCGTCGACAGGTCGCCGAACTCCCAGCCCCACACCTCGCGCATCAGGTCCTCCCTGCTGTACGCCCGCCCCGGATTGCGCAGGAAGAAGACCAGGAGGTCGAACTCGCGCAAGGTGAGGGCGAGTTCGGCGCCGCCCCGCGTGACCCGGCGCGCCGCCGGGTCGACCGTGAGGCCCGCCGCGTACAGCGGGCTCTGCCGGGCGGTGGCCGGGCGGGCGCGGCGCAGCACCGACTCCACCCGCAGCACCAGCTCGCGCGGGCTGAACGGCTTCGTCACGTAGTCGTCCGCGCCGACCTCCAGGCCGAGGACCCGGTCCTCCTCGTCGCCGCGCGCGGTGAGCATGATGACCGGGACGGGCCCTCGTTCACGCATTCGGCGGCACACCTCCAAGCCATCCATGCCGGGCAGCATCAGGTCGAGCACCACCAGGTCGGGACGGCGCGCGGCGGCGCGCGCGAGGGCCGTGGGGCCGTCGTCGGCGCGGTCCACGCGGTACCCGGCACGGTCCAGATAGCCCGCCACCACCTCGGCGACGGTCGGATCGTCGTCGACGACCAGGACACGGGCCGCTCCGCCGTCGGGGGCCGGCCCCGTGGGCTCGTATGACTGCTGCATGCCACCAGCCTCGCACCGCGCCGGGCCTGCGAGGTGTCCCAGCCGGGCGCGAGCGGCCGACGTCCGTGTTTCGTAAGGATCTCGCACCCGAAATGTCGGAATCAGGCTCGTAGGGTGAGACCCGTGACAAGCCCACCCACCACCGTCGACGTGGTCCTTCCCTGTCTCAACGAGGCCGAGGCCCTGCCCTGGGTCCTCGACCGGATTCCGCCGCACTGGCGCGCCCTGGTCGTCGACAACGGCTCCACCGACGGCTCCGCCGGGATCGCCCGCTCGCTGGGCGCCCAGGTCGTGCGCGAGGAACGGCGCGGATTCGGCGCCGCCTGCCACGCGGGCCTGACCGCTTCCGACGCCGACATCGTGTGCTTCTGCGACTGCGACGCCTCCCTCGACCCGGGCCTGCTCGCCCCCTTCGTACGGGAAGTGGCCGACGGCGAGGCCGACCTGGTGCTCGGAAGGCGCCGCCCGACAGCACGCGGCGCCTGGCCCGCGCACGCCCGCGCCGGAAACCTCGCGCTCGCCCGCATGCTGCGCCGCAGGACAGGACTGCGTCTGCACGACCTCGGACCGCTGCGCGCCGCACGCCGCGAGGCACTGCTCGGGCTCGACCTCACCGACCGGCGCAGCGGCTACCCGCTGCAGATGGTGGTGCGGGCCGCCGACGCGGGCTGGCGGATCGCCGAGCACGACGTGCCGTACCTGCCGCGCACCGGCGCCTCCAAGGTGACCGGCACCTGGCGCGGCACCTGGCACGCGGTGCGCGACATGAGCCGGGTGCTGGGCGAGGCGCCCGAACGCGAAGAACGGGAAGGGAGCACACGGTGAGCACACACCACCATCCGCCCGTCGACCTCCTGGTCATCGCCAAGGAGCCGCGCCCCGGCCGCGTCAAGACCCGGCTCACCCCGCCGTTCACACCCCAGGAGGCGGCGGAGCTCGCCGAGGCCGCGCTCGCCGACACCCTCGAAGCGGTCGCCCAGGCCCCGGCCGCCCGCCGCGTCCTCGTCCTCGACGGCGCGCCCGGCCCCTGGCTGCCGCCCGGCTTCGATGTCGTGCCGCAGTGCGCGGGCGGCCTCGACGAGCGCCTCGCGGCCGCCTTCGCCGGATGCTCCGGGCCCGCCCTGCTGATCGGCATGGACACCCCGCAGGTCCGCGCCGGCCTGCTCACCGTCGACTTCGCCGACTGCGACGCCTGGTTCGGCCCGGCCGTCGACGGCGGCTTCTGGGCCCTCGGCCTCGCCGACCCCGACCCGGGGCTGCTGCGCGGCGTGCCCATGTCCACGGCGCACACCGGCGCCGCACAGCGCGCCCGGCTCGTCGCGGCGGGCCTGCGGGTACGCGACCTGCCGCCGCTGCGCGACGTCGACACCGCCGAGGACGCCGCGGCGGTGGCCGCCGAGGCACCGCACGGCCGGTTCGCCGCGCGCCTGGCGCGCTGTACGACGGGGGTGCACCAGTGAGGGCGCGCATAGGCCCCTCGGTGAGCGCGCCCACCGTCGCCTGGGCGGGCGCCGACCCGTACTCCGCCGCCCTGCGCACCGGCCGCGGCCCCCTCTTCCTGCGCCGCGCCGACGGCTGGCTGCTGCCGCTGGAGGTCGAACGCTGGTGCGCGCGGGCCGACGCCGTCGACCGGCAGGTGCTCGACCGCTGCGAGGGCGCCGTGCTCGACGTCGGCTGCGGGCCCGGACGGCTCGTCGCGGAACTCGCCGCGCGCGGCCGCACCGCGCTCGGCGTCGACGTCAGCGACGCCGCCGTCACCCACAGCCGGGGCCTCGGCGGCCAGGCACTGTGCCGCTCGGTGTTCGACGCGCTGCCCGGCGAGGGCCGCTGGAACACCGTGCTGCTGATGGACGGCAACATCGGCATCGGCGGCGAACCGCACACCCTGCTCACCCGCGTCGCCCAACTCCTCGCTCCCGGGGGCCTGTTGCTGGCCGAGACGGCACCCCTCGACGTGGACGAACGCGCCAGCGTCCAGGTCACCGACTCACCGGAACGTACGGGACACGCGGAACAGCCCGGAGGTCACCCCTTCCCATGGGCCCGGCTCGGCACCCCCGCCCTGCTCCGGTACGCCGCCCGGGCCGCGCTGCGCCCCGTCGATCAGTGGTCCGTGGGCGGCCGCTGCTTTGCCGCGCTGCGCACCCGCACCCCGAGCAGCAGCGCAGAACCCGCGAACAGGGCGGCCGTCACCAGCAGCCAGTGACCGAGGTACACATCGGCGGAGCGGCCGGTCGCCGACCGGTAACGCTCGTCCACCGCCCCGCTGATCAGCGGGAACCAGACGAGCAGCAGCAGTCCCGACAGGGCGGCAGGAACGCGCACGTACCCCACCCGCTCCCGCCGGCCTGCCGCCGCGAACCCCCGAACGAGGAGCCGGTCCACCCCCGCGTACAGCGGCACCAGTACGAGATCGTGCACAAGGGCGGCCCCCACGAACCACAGCGCCACCCCGAACCAGTCGTCCGCCAGCAGCCGCACCCCCGCGTAACCGGCGAGCGCGAACGAGCAGAGCAGCAACAGGAGTTGAAGCGGACTCCTCAAAGGGGCCCGGCGCAAGAGCGACATCGCGGTCACACCTTTCCGAAGGTGAGCCGGGCGACCCACTTGGTGTTGAGCACACCCGGCGCGGCGGGCACGATCACGCGCGCCGGATAGCCGTGGTCGGGGGAGAGCGCCTCCCCGTTGACGTACAGGGCGAGCAGCGAGCGAGGATCGGCGACCTGGTTGGCGCGCAGCGCGGCGTGCCGGAAGGCGCCACGCCGTTGCAGCGACTCGACGAGCACATCCGGTGGATCGCCGTCGTACCCCACGAGTGCCGCCAGGTCCCGAAGCCGTACGCCGCGCCACCACTGGTCGGAGGTCGACCAGCCCTCCACGCACGCGATGGGCAACGCCGAGCTGTACAGCGGGAGTTGGGAGAGTTCGGCGCGACCGAGGCGGACCGTGCGGCCGGAGCGTCCGACCACGACGAGGCGCCACGCGTCCTCTGCCGTCTCCGCGCGGTCGATCCCCGCGTACGCGGCGGTCTTGTTGATCTGGAAGCCGTTCGGGCCTTCGGCCGGGTCGGCGCCGCCGTGCGGGGCGAGCAGCGCGGTGCGGCGCAGGAGGCCGTCGAAGCTCTGCCCCGCCGTCGTGGCGAACAACAGCAGCGAGCCGCCCCCGACAAACCACAGCGCACCCCGCCGCGACACCGTCGGCGGATCCGGCCGCGGAGCCACCAACTGCCCCTCCTCGCGCGCCTTTCGCACATTGCGCACGGCCGCCGGAACCTTCAGCACCGCATGCGTCACGAACGCGGCGAAGAACACCCACGCCCCGTAGAAATGCAGCGGATAGAACGAGCCGGGGAAGAGATAGTCGAGCTGCACGTTCAACACCCCCGTGACGAACTCGAAGAGCCCGCCGCCGACCAGCAGCAACAGCGAGACACGTTCGAGCGCGTGGGTCAGCGAACGGGCCGGCGGCAGTGCGAACAGCTTCGGCACCACCGACCACAGCTTCGCCAGCAGTACGGGGATCAGCGTGATGCCGAGCGTGACATGCAGGCCCTGCGTGAGCCGGTACAGCCAGTGCGGGTCCGTCGGCCAGGCGAAGAGGTAGAAGCCGAGGATCCCCTTGTCCGGGGTCTTGTCGTTGACCGGGGCCAGGCCCGGGTTGTACGCCGCGTACGAGACGAGGCCCGTCACGAACAGAACGGTGACGCCGACGAGGAGCACGAGGCCCAGCACGGAGGTGAACCAGGGGCCGCGCAGCGGGCTGCGCCAGAAGGAGGGCGAGGCGGGAGTGTCGCGCATGCGTCGACCGTAGGCCGCGAGGACCGGCCATCGGGGTGTGCGACTCATGACGAAACGCTGACATCAGGGCCGGTCGGCGCAGTGCGGGACGCCTCTCGGCCTAGCGTTCCGGTGTGACCCCCCGCACGGACCCCCGCAACGAACCGCGCGGCACGCGCCGCGACCTGTACGCCGCCGTGGCCGCGCTGCTCCTCGTGCTGACCGCCGCGCTCGTCGGCCGCCACATCGAGGACACCTACGGCACCCTGCACGTCGGCGCGCCTCCGCTGTACGGAAGGTGGCTCCCGCACCTCGGCCCCGGCACGCCCGCCGCCCTCGCGGTGGCTGCCGCGGTCGTCGCGTACGGTCCCTCCCTTGCGACCCGCTGGCGCTGGCGCGCGCTGCTCGCCACGGCGTGGGCCACGGCCACCGCCTGGATCCTCTCCCTCGCCCTGATCGACGGATGGCACCGCGGCATCGCGCGACGGCTCACCACCAAGTACGAGTACCTCCAGGTCATCGACCGCTTCCACGACATCCCGGCGACCCTGCGCGACTACACGCGGCACATCCTCATCGACTCACCCGACCACTGGCCCGCCCACACGGCCGGTCACCCGCCCGCAGCCCCGCTCACCTTCGTCCTCCTCGACCGCGTCGGGCTCGGCGGCGGGGGATGGGCGGGGCTGTGGTGTGTCACCGTCGGCGCGACGGCGTGCGTGGCCGTGCTCGTCGCCGTGCGCGCGCTCGCCGGGGAGGAACTGGCACGCCGAGCCGCCCCGTTCCTGGTCGTCGTGCCGGGCGCGGTGTGGATGGGTGTCTCGGCTGACGCCTACTTCGCCGCCGTCGCCGCGTGGGCGGTCGCCCTCCTCGCGCTCGCGGTCAGCGGGCGCTCGCTCTGGTGGGCGGCGGGCGCGGGGCTGCTGTTCGGGCTGACCTGCTATCTCTCGTACGGGCTCACGCTGTTCGCGCTGATCGCACTCGCGGTCCTCTTCCTCGGGCGGAAGAGGGTGCTGGAGCGGCCGGCGGCGCTCGCGGGGCTGTTCTGCGCCGGACTGGCGGTCGTGCCGGCCGCGTTCACACTCGCAGGGTTCAACTGGTGGGAGGCGTACCACCTGTTGACCACCCGCTACTACCAGGGCGCCGGAGGCATCCGGCCGTACGGCTACTGGGTGTGGGCCAATCTCGCGTGCACCGTCCTCGTCGTCGGAGTGGCGACGGTGGCGGGCCTGCGGCGCGCCGTCGGGCAACTGGTCCGGCCGGACGACCGGGAAAGCGGGCGGGCACGGCTCGCGCTCCTCGCGGGAGCCGCCCTCCTCGCCCTGCTCGCCGCCGACCTGTCCGGCATGAGCAAGGCGGAGACGGAACGCATCTGGCTGCCCTTCGCGATGTGGCTCGTCCCCGCCTGCGCGTTCCTTCCCCGGGCGAGGCCGTGGCTCGCCGCGCAGGTGGCGCTCGCCCTGCTCGTGAACCACCTGGTGCTCACCGGATGGTGAGGCGGGAGCCCGGCGCGGGTCAGCGCCCGCGCCCGCTCTTCTCCTGACGCTCCTCCTGGGCGCGGAACGCGTTCAGTACGTCCATCACCTCCGCGTCCGAAACCTGCGGGAACCGCTCATAGCCCTCGCTCACGGCGCGGAAGTCCGGCGGCTGGTCGAGGCAGATCACGTCGCCCGTGTGCGCACGGAGATCCGCCACGGACTGCGGGCTGCCGACGGGCGCCGCGAGAACGAGGCGGGCCGCGCCCCGGCGGCGTAGCGACAGGAGGGCCGCGGTGGCGGTGAGGCCCGTGGCGAGCCCGTCGTCGACCAGGATCACCGTGCGGTTCTCGACCGGTGGCGCGGGGCGGTCGGTGCGGTACAGATGGGCGCGGCGGTGCAGTTCGTCGCGGGCCTCGGCGACATCGGAGCCGAGCCCGTCCTCACTCAGGCCCAGGAGTTCGAGGGCCGCCCGGTCGAACAGCGGCGGCTCCTCTCCGACGACGGCGCCGATCGCGGTCTCGCGCCGGCCCGGCACGCCGATCTTGCGGGCGACCAGCACGTCGAGAGGCGCGTGCAGCGCGTGCGCGACGGGCGCCGCGACGGGGACGCCGCCGCGTGGCAGCGCGAGCACGACCGGATCGACGAGATCGCTGGAGTCGGCCCACTCCAGCACCCGCAGCGCGAGTTCCTCACCGGCGTGCGTACGGTCACGAAAGGGCACGGGTGCCTCCTCAGGACCGGTGGCCGAGCAACTCCCGTACGCCCTCCCCGTTGAGCGTCAGGGCGTCCGGTGAACCCGCGTCTATCGTCATCGACAGCTCCGCGGGCCAGCGCGCGGCGAGCGCGCCCAGCGGTACCGGCGTGCAGCGCGAGATGAACGGAAGCAGTTCCGACATGCGCAGCTCGGACGTGAACAACGGGACCAGCTGCTCGCCGCCGGGCTGCTCGATGACCGGCAGGGACAGCGCGGGGGAGTCGGAATCCTGTTCCTCGCCCACGTCGTCGGGCACCGGCACGAGGACCTCGCACCCGGCGAGCGCGTCGAGTGCGACCTGGTCCTCTGTGTTCAGGCTGAGGGCGCTGAGCGCCTGCTGCGCGGGGGAGTGGCCGTTCTGGGGTGTTGCGTTCGGATCCATGATCATTCGCCTCTGGTGGATGACGGGTGGCGCCCCGCGTACCCAAGGCGTACCGGTCCATGCAGCAGAGATCAGAGGGGGACGGCGACCGGGTCAGGCCGCCGCCCGTCTCGCCCAGGCCCGGCCCCACCGCCCCATCATGTGCGGGCACTGCGGCCGGCCGTGCAGCAGCTCCACGCCCTCCGTGGCACCCGTGGCGACGAAGAAGCGGCGGCCGACGGACGACTGGAGTGTGGTGGTCCAGCGGAAGCCGTCACCGACGGCGATCGCGCCGCGCAGCAGCTCGTGCCCTATCCCCTCGCGGCGCCACGGCTCGTCGACCCAGATCGCCTGGATCCGCCCGACGGCGCAGTCCTCGCACAACCGGAACCCGACCTCGGCGATCTGCCGGCCGGCCTGGGTGCGGGCGGTGATCCGCCACTGGCCGTCGGCGCCGGGGCGCTGTTCGGCGAGCATCACCACGGTTCCGTCACCGGTCGTGAACAGCCCGCCCGTCCTCCTACGCATGCGGGCCTCCTGCGGGCGTGCTGTGTCGGAGTTGTGCTCGCGCATCCTTTCACGCGGTGAGGCCGTGACGACAGGGGTGTGCGGGGCGCTCCGCGTCAGAAGCGAGAGGGAAGCGGCAGCGGCCGCTTGAGCCGACGCCCCAGCCGCCGGTCGATCCACGCGAACAGCCAGGCCAGCAAACCCGCGACGGCCAGCACGCCGACGATGTTCCGCAGCGCGAGGCCGTACCCGCGCGCGTGCACGTCGAGGAACGGATACGGGTACCAGTCCGTGACCGCGCCGTGCACGAGCGTGTACGCGATCCACAGCGCGGGCCACACGAACGCCCACCCCACGCTCACGGCGTCGATCCGCCCGCGCGGCCCGAACAGCAGCCAGCCGAGGAGCGTCATCGGCGGCGCGACGTAGTGCAGCCCCACGGTGACCCACAGCGAGACGCCCTCAAGGTGGATCTGCGGTGCGAGGACGATCGCGAACACCAGGCCGGTGATCGTGATGCCGAGCAGCGCGTCGAGCCGCAGCACCCGCCACCCGGGGCCGTCCCGGCCGGGGCGCAGCACCAGAGACACGGTGCAGGCCAGGACGAGGATGTTGCTCTGGATGGTGAAATAGCTGAGCGTGCGCACCAGCCGGGTCAGTGCGTCGGCCTCGTCCCCGGTCGCGCCCCCGGCCCCGGCGGTGGACCCGCCGCTGAACACGAGCACGAGCTGCGTGACCAGCGCCGCCGCGACGACGACGGCCAACACGCCGTGCCAGGGCCGGGAAAGGCCGGGGGTTCGGTCAACGGCCGCGCTGTGCACGGTTCCTGTGATGGTGATGACGGACTCCTCGATCTGCGACGTTGTGCGTGTTTCATCGAGTATGACCGCTATGGGGCTAAGGGGCTGTGGGTGAGGGGGAGTCGGAGGGCCACGGGCGTTGCCACGCGGGACGTAACCGAGCTCAGGGGCGGATCAGCCGCGGCGGTACCCGGCCCAGCACGGTCCGCCCGCCGCCTCCAGGATCCCGCGCACCTCGCAGGCGAAGCGCCCTACGGCGTCGTCCTCGCCGGACACTGCCGCCGCCGCGCCGTCCGTCAGACGCTTGTGCAACTCCGCGTCGGCGTCGGCGAGTCGCCGCGAGAGCCACTTGCCGCTGCCGAGCCAGTGGCCGCCCGCGAGCAGTGCGAGTTCCGAGGCGCGGCCCAGCAAGTGCGCGACCAGGTAGGTGCGTTCCAGGGGGTCGGCGCAGCCTTCGAGGTCGTCGAGGGTGTCGGTGAGGGCGTAGCGCCTGTCCTCCAGTTCGCTCTCCGAGGCCGGTGGAGGCCCGGCCGCCCACCGGCGCCGGGCCTCCACCCGCAGCGCCGCGCCGATGCGGTCCGCGGTCTCCCGTTCGACGAAGCGGTGCCAGTCGGCCTCGGTCTGGACGAACAGTTCCACCGGCCACCCCTCGTGGAGGAGGCTCTCGCGGTAGGGCGCGGGCGGGCCGGACAGCAGGACCTCGATGTCCAAGTCGGAGCGCGGCGTACGGCGTTCGGTCAGGACGCTGCCCGCCAGGAAGGCGGCGCGGGCGTCGGGGAAGCGGTCGCGTACCAGTCGCTCTGCGGTCCTCACGTGATCCATGGCGGCAGTGTGCCGCCGACGGCGGGCCCCGGGCACTCCGTTTTCCCCGCGTGCCACGCCCGCTCCCTCCCCGCCGCGCCGGTGCGCGCGCATGCGGGCCACGCTCGCAGGGGCGATCCTGGAAGACAGGAGAGTGGCCCACGAGGAGGTTGCCATGTCCGCGTTGGACAAGATCAAACGGATGATCAAGGGGCACGAGACCCAGGCCGGTAAGGGCGTCGACATGGCGGGCGATGCCGTGGACAAGAGGACGAAGGGCAAGTACAGCTCCCAGGTCGACTCCGCCCAGGAGCAGGCCAGGAAGCATCTCGGAATGGATCAGGACAAGGGGCAGGACGGGCCGCAGAAGTAGCCGGACTGCTCTGTCGCGGCCGGGGAAGGTGACAGTGGTGCGGGAGGGCCGGGCGACACGGCCCTCGCCTTCAGCGGACCGTGCCACGAGGAGGCCGACCGATGTACCGGATGACCGTCATCTACGATCACCCCGCCGACCCCGAGAAGTTCCTGAAGCACTACCGGGAGGTGCACGCGCCGCTCGCCTCACAGACGCCGGGGCTGCGGTCCTTCCAGTGGAGCGTGTCCGAGATGCCCGACGGATCGCGGCCTCCGCATTTCGTGGTGGCGGCGCTGGACTGGGACTCCAAGGACGAGGCGCTCGCCGCGCTCGCCACACCGGCCGGTCGGGCGGGCGCCGAGGACATCGCCAACTTCGTCGCGCCGGGCGGCGTCAGCATGAGCTTCTCGGAGGTCATCACGTATCCGCTCTGAGGAGGCCACCCGGCGCGCGGGTCAGTGACCGGCGAGCAGCTTCACGGAGACCACGCCCAGGCCGATCGCGGCGTTGAGGGCCGATGTCACCGTGGCGTGCAGGACGCCGGCGCCG
This sequence comes from Streptomyces sp. NPDC002795, assembly GCF_042888725.1. NCBI lineage: Bacteria > Bacillati > Actinomycetota > Actinomycetes > Kitasatosporales > Streptomycetaceae > Streptomyces > Streptomyces sp. NPDC002795. The sequence continues at coordinate 6,789 of NZ_JBIAQB010000019.1, read as the reverse complement.
GCCCGGCGACCGCCGACGAACCCCCACAGGGCCAGCGTCGCGACCTCGCTGCCTGCGGCGATCCACAGCGCGGTGGTGAGGCCCACGGCTCCCAGGGCGGACAGGGCGATCAGCAGGAGCGGTCCGATGGCGCTGGTCAGCAACGGGCTGCTGGTGAACAGCTCGTGCCGGACCTCGTGCAGCGTGGGGCGGCTGCCGTGCACGACGGGGTGGGCCTGCATGTCCGCGACCAGGGTCGCCATCCACAGACCGAGCGCGGTGGCAGCCACCGCGACCGCCGCCCCGGTGTGGGTGCTGTGCCCGCCCTGCGCGAGGCCGACCAGTACGGCGAGCAGGGTCAAGGACGCGTAGATGCGCTCCTTCAGGCGCTCACCGCGCACTGCGGCACGGTCGTACCCGGCAGCCTCCGGAGGTGTGCCCGGAGGTGTGTCGGAAGGTGCGCTTTCGGTCATGATCGAACCCTATAGCGGTGTTGCGAGGGAACCATCTGAGTTGTGCCTCGGCGAAAGCGGCGATGTCACGGGCAGATCGTCGTCATCCCCCCGCGCCCCCGGCCGCGAGGTCCGACGGATGCTGGGCGAGTGGTGTCACCTCGATGGACATGAAGGGGAAGAGGGGGAGGTTCCACAGGATGCGGTGCAGCGCCTCGTTGTCGGCGACGTCGAAGACGCTGAGGTTGGAGTACTGGCCGACACACCGCCAGATGTGCACCCACTCACCGGACTTCTGAAGCTCCTGGCAGTAGGCCTTCTCGCGGGCCACCAGGTCGGCGCGCTCGTCCGGCGCGAGGTCGCGCGGGATGTCGACGTCCATGCGTACAGCGAACAACACAGTGCATCACGCCTTGTCGAGAACGAAGTCGTACGTCACCTCGCGCCCGTCGCCGGCGGCGACCGGCGTCGGATCGAGGATCAGCTCGGGCTTGACGGCGGAGGCGATGTCGTCGGACACGTGCTCGCCGCCGGTGAAGTACAGCTGGGTGGTGACGAGTTGGTGGCCGGGCGCCGACACCTTGAGGTGCAGATGGGCCGGGCGCCAGGCGTGCCAGCCCGCGGCCGAGATGAGCTTGCCGCAGGAGCCGTCGGTCGGGATCTGGTACGGGGCCGGCTGCACCGTGTGGATCTTGAAGTTGCCCTGGGGGTCGGCGACGACCGTGCCGCGCAGGTTCCACTCCGGCAGGCCGGGAGCGAACTGGGAGTAGAAGCCGTCGTCGTCGGCGTGCCACATCTCGATGGTGGCGCCCGCCAGCGGCGTGCCGTCCACCGTGCGCACCTGGCCCTGGAACAGCAGCGGCGTGCCGCCCTCGTCCTCGCGCATCGGCAGGGTGGCCTCGGCGGGCAGCTCCGGCGCGTCGGGGACGTAGTACGGGCCCTCGATGGTGCCCTTGCTGCCCTCCCGGTCCTCGCTCGCGACCTCCTCGACGACGTGCTCGACCCACACGTCGAGGAACAGCGGCCACTCGCCGTCCTCGCCGACCTGGATCAGCCACGACTTCAGCGCGTCGTACTCGGCGTAGGTGACCTTGTGGCGGCGGATGATGTCGTGGGTGGCGCCCAGGAGTTCGGAGACGAGGGTGTTCACGCGCCCGGTGTCGGCGACCGGGGCGCCGGCGCGCTGCTTGCTGCGGAACTGCTCGGTGGCCGCGTTCCCTGACGCGGCGGCCGTGGCCTGCTCGGTGGCGGTGTCGGTCATGGTGTGTCCCGTCCTTGAGGAGGTGGAAGTGCGTCGGGTGGGTCAGACGTCCTGGCGGTAGCGGCTCAGCTTCTCGGGGTCGATGTCGATCCCGAGACCCACGCCCTCGCGGACGCGCAGCGTGCCGTCCGCGATCGTGAGCGGCTCGGTGAGCAGGTCGTCGGACATGTCGAGGAAGTTGGAGAGCTCGCCCGCGTGCAGCGAGGAGGAGCGGTGGGCGGCGCCGAACGCGACCGAGCACAACGTGCCGATCTGGCCGTCGATCTGATTGCCCATCACCACCTCGACGCCGAGGCCCTCGCACTGGTGCAGTACCCGCTGGGAGGCGGTGAAGCCGGTGCGGGCGGTCTTGACGCTGATGGCGGTCGCCGAGCCGCCGAGCAGCTCGCGGGTGACCTCGGCGGCCCGCGTCGCGCTCTCGTCGGCGATGAAGGGGACCTGGCTCTGCGCGACGAGCCACCGTCGGCCCAACACGTCGTCGGCGGGGCAGAGTTCCTCCGCGAACGTCAGGTCCAGATCGGCCATCTCGCGCAGGGCGCGGGCCGCGTCGGAGGGGGACCAGCCGCGGTTCCCGTCGACGTACAGCTCCACGTCCGGGCCGAGGGCCGCACGCAGTGCCCGGCAGGCGGCGACATCCTCGCCGTACGGGTTGCGGCCGACCTTCACCTTGAAGGTGGTGATGCCGTACGTGTCCCTGACCCGCTCGGCCTCGGCGACCATCGCGTCGGCCGGGGCGAAGCCGACCATGTGGCTGACGCGCATCCGGTCGCCGAAGCCGCCGAGCAGCCCGGACACCGGCAGTCCCGCGCACTGGCCGAGCAGGTCCCACAGGGCCATGTCGATCGCGGCCTTGGCGGCCGGGTTGCCGACGGTCCGGTCGAGGCGGGTGTGCGCAACCTCCCGTTCCAGGACGGTGAGACCCAGGATCTGCGGCGTGAAGATCTTCTCGATCACCGCGACGATGGACTCCTGCGTCTCGCCGTACGTGTAGGGGCGGGGCGGCGCCTCGGCCGTTCCCACCAGGCCCTCGTCGGTGTGCACACGGACCAGTACGTGCTCGGCGGTGTGCACCTCGCCGCTCGCGAACCGCAGCGGCTTGACGTAGGGAATGGCAAAGGGAACGGCCTCCACCTTGACGATCTTCATGGCATTCCCTCGATCTCTCTCACGAACATGTCGTGCCGCTCCAGTACGTCCAGCAGCTGCCGGATCAGCGGCGAATCGTCGTCGTGGCGCCAGGCCAGCGCCAGCGGCACGGTCAGCGCGTCCTCGATCTCCCGGCACACCACGCCCTCGCGGGGCGCGGAGCGGATCGAGTCGGGCAGCACCGCCACACCGAGTCCGGCGGCGACCAGGGCGAGCGCGGCCGAGGTCTCGGTGACCTCGTACGCGCGGTGCGGATAGAAGCCCGAGGCCAGGCAGGAGCGGACGACGGCGTCGTTGACGACGGAGCCGAGCGTGGCGCCGTACATGATGAAGTCCTCGTGGCGCAGCTGCTCGACGCGGATGCCCTGGGTGTCGGCGAGCCAGTGGCCCTCGGGGACGGCCGCGATGAGCGGCTCGTCGGTGATCAGCCGTTGCGCGATGCCCTCCTGGCGGATGGGCGGGCGCAGCACGCCGACGTCGAGGCGCCGCTCGATGAGGCCGAGTTCCTGTGCGGGCGTCAGCATCTCCGTGTGCACCTCCATCCGTACGTGCGGCATCTCGTGCTTCACCAGCCGTGCCAGGGTGGGAAGTTGGCGGTACGAGGCGGATCCGGTCAGGCCGACCCGGAGCACGCCCTCGACGCCGGTGGCGAACCGCCCCACGCGGGCCACCGCCTCGTCGACGGAGGTGAGGATGCGCTCCACATCGGTGCGGAACACCTCGCCGGCGCCGGTCAGGGACACCTGCCGGGTGGTGCGGGTGAACAGCTCCACGCCCAGTTCCGTCTCCAGGCGGCGGATCGCCTGGGAGAGCGGCGGCTGAGCCATGTGCAGTGCCTGCGCGGCCTTGCCGAAGTGACGTGTCTCGGCGACAGCCGCGAAGTAGCGCAGGTGCCTCAATTCCATCCGACTGCCCCTTTGTTGCGGATCGGTGGGGCCCTCGTTGCGCTTCAGCGTAGGGAGCGGACCCCATACCCCACAAATATCTTGTTGCAGGCTATTGAGATGTCCGCGATATCAATACCCTCACTCGTACATCACGTACGACGGGCGTGGACGCAGGCCGAGGACCTGGTCGGGGGTCATCAGGTCGGTGCCGCCCTCGGTGTCCTCGTCGTAGAACAGCTTGAAACCGGTGTGAAGTCGGTCGGGCATGGGGTCGACCAGGCGGTCCCAGGTGTGCCGTTTGAGTTGGGGGCTGCCTATGCCGTCGGCGCTCTTGATCACGGCGACGCCCTCGGGGGCATCGAGAGCGCCTTCGTCGTGGACGACGGACTCGGCGACCTGGTGGTAGACGAACGCCTTGTCCGGCAGGTCGTGGCGGTCCACGAGAGAGGCGAGGTGGGCGGCGATCCGGGTGAGTTCGGGGCCGCTGGTGTGTCCGTAGGTGTCGCCGGGGATCTGGCCGGGACCCATCTCCCACTCGGGGTCGAGGGCGATGCCCACGTCCGGCCGGAGGAGCCACTTCTCCAGGGCCTTCACCTCGCCGAGTGGGTCCGCGCGGCCGGGCTGGATGTTGAGGAGCAGTAGTGCCTTGTGCCGGCGCGCGGCCTCGTGGAAGGTGCGGATCGTCGCGTCGGGCGTACGCGTGCGGTACGTGCCGTCGGGGCCCGCGCCGGGGTTGGCGACGGTGGCGAGCAGCTCCAGGACGGGCAGCACGCGGCGGCCGTCGGCGTACGCGCGTCCGCGCCGTTCGAGCTCCGCGACACGGTCGTCGAGGTCACCCGTGCCGAGCCGGCCCAGCGCGGTCGCGCCCGGCAGCCCGCAGTAGCCGACGAGCCGGTGCTCGGGGAACAACCGGCGCCCGCCGCGCGGCAGTTCGGGGCGGCGGCGGGTGGGGCGGGGTGAGGGTGAGCGCGAGGACTCCGAGGGGCCGCGCCCGGCCTTCTCGGTACCGGAGGGCCGGTCGTCGGCCCCGGACCGGCCGCAGCCGCCGATGAGCGCGGCCGCGGACGTGACTCCCGCGGCGAGCAGTGCCCGCCGCGAACCGCCCGCCCCGTCGCCCGTGTTGCCGTCCCGGCCGGTGTCGTGACCGGCTGTCCGCATCTGGCCTCCCCACGCAGTGATCGACGTCCGTGGGTGCCTTGCCGACGTGTGCGGGGCGAAACGTGGGCGGGGGAGGTGTGCGGTGCTGATCGGCCACCCGGCTCCGGAGCTACTCCGGCGCCTCGCGCGGGCGCAGAGCGTCCGCCACGAGGTCGAGCAGATGGCCGACGCGGTCCGCGCGGTCGCCCGCCGTCGTGGACAGGAACACGCCGAGCAGCATGGTGATCACGTCGTCGGCGGGCACGTCGGTGCGCAGTGTGCCGGTGCGTGACCCGGCGTCGAGGAACGCGGCGACCGCGGCGGTCAGGCGCTCCCGGGTGTCCGCCGTGACGCCGCGCCCGGAGGCCGGGGCGAGGGTGAGGCTGCCGGCCATGGCGCGCTTGGCCGTGACGAGGTCCGCGTACCGGTCCAGCCAGGCGCGCAGCGCGTCCTGCGGCGGCAGTTCGCGGAGCAAGGGCTGCACGGCGTCGGTCACGGCGTCCAGCTCGGCGGAGTAGACGGCCTCGACGAGGGCCTCGCGGGTGGGGAAGTGCCGGTAGAGGGTGCCGATGCCGACCCCCGCCTCGCGGGCGATCGCCTCCAGCGCGACCGTCGTGTCGTCCCGGGTGAAGGCGGTGCGGGCGGCGGTGAGGAGTCGCTCCCGGTTGCGGCGCGCGTCCGCGCGGGCGGGGCGGTCGGCCTTGTCCCCGCCGGGTGCCGGGTTCGGGGAAGATGTGGACGCAGGCAAAGCGGAGGCTCCTCCGGTTGTGCTACCTTCGGCGTAACGGAGGTTCCTCCGTTTCTTCTATCTTCGCACGAGGCGGGATTCCCATGACCTCTTCCGCGTCTTCTTCTGCTTCCCCTCCTTTCGCGGTCACCGCGAACGGCACCCCGCGCCCCGGCGGCGCCGGACGGCTCATCGGCCGGGACGTCTCGCGCGTCGGGTTCGGCGCGATGCAGCTGCCGCGCCTGGACCCGGACCGCGCCGCGGCCGTCGCGCTGCTGCGCCGCGCCGTCGAACTGGGCGTCGACCACATCGACACCGCCCAGTTCTACGGGGACGGCTTCTCCAACGGGATCATCCGCGAGGCGCTGCGCCCCGAGGACGACGTCCTCGTCGTCAGCAAGGTCGGCGCCACCCCCGACTCCGGCGGCCCGCTGCCGCTGCGGCTCGCCCAGCGCCCCGAGGAGCTGCGGGCCGGCGTCGAGGACAACCTCAAGAGCCTTGGCGTCGACCAGGTCCCGCTGGTCAACCTGCGCCGCGCCGGGACAGGGCCAGGCCTGCGGGCGGAGGGCGACCAGGTCGTCGACATCGACGACCAGCTCGCCGTCATGACCGCCCTGCGCGACGAGGGCAAGATCGGTGCCATCGGGCTCAGCAACGTGGGCCTCGACGAACTGCGCCGGGGCCTGCCCGCAGGGATCGCCTGTGTACAGAACGCGTACAGCCTCGTGGCCCGCGGCGACGAGGAAATGCTGCGCCTCTGCCTCGCCGAGGACATCGCCTGGGTGCCCTACTTCCCGCTGGGCAGCGCCTTCCCCGGCATGCCCAAGGTCACCGACGAGCCCGCCGTCGGCGCGGCCGCCGGGGAGCTGGGCGCGACACCGGCCCAGGTCGGCCTGGCCTGGCTGCTGCACCACGCCCCGAACGTCCTCCTGATCCCGGGCACCGCCGACTCCGACCACCTCGCGGCGAACGTCGCGGCGGGCGCGCTCACCCTCGACGCGCCGACCCTGGCGCGGTTGGACGCCGTGCCGACGCGCTCGGGAGACATCGAGATCTAGGGCCTGATCCAGACGACAGGCCCTAGGGCCTGTCTTCAAACTCCCGCCTGCCCGGCGGCGTCTGGCACGCACGCTCGCGGCGTTGCCGAAAAGCCCGAGTAGCTCCGCTACGAGGACTTCCCGGCGCCTTGCGATCGCACGC
>NZ_JBIAQB010000018.1:0-79419 GCF_042888725.1 Streptomyces sp. NPDC002795 | reverse complement strand
CACCCTCTCGGGCTTTCCTCCGGGCGCTTCCCTTCGGTCTTGCTGTTCTTGCGTTTCCGACTCTATCAGACCGTTTCACCGGCCGATTTCCTCGGGGTCCTGCTGGTCTTTCTCTTCGCTTTCCGGCCTTTCGGCTTTCTGGCGAGTCCGACTCTATCAGATCCTTTCGGGCCTGATTCCCAGTCAGCGGGCTTTGCCTTCCCGGCTGTTGGGCCGTTCCGACGTTCCAAACTTTAGCGGATTCCCGGCCCCCGAGCGAATCGGGGGTTCGGAATTGAATTCGGGCACGCCGAATAGAATCCCGGTTGGGAGATCGTGCTGAGATTGGGTGCCGCTTGAGCGGCGAATGTGCTGCCGAAGAACCGTTACGGCTCTGTGGCAACCCGGGGTACCTTACGGACCGGGGAAGGCCGTGTCAACCCTCCCCTCTGCCCGGCTTCAGTCGAGGTCGCTGAGGCGGCCGCCGGCGTCCGGCTGTGCGTCTTCCACGCGGCGTAGAAGGCGGGTGAGGACCGCGCCGAGGACACCGCGCTCCCCCGAGGTGAGGTCCTGGAGCAGGTCCTCCTCGAAGACGGACGCGAGGCGCATCGCCTCCAGCCACTTCTCGCGGCCCTCCGCGGTCAGCTCCACGATGACGCGGACGCGGTTGTTCTCGTCGCGGTCGCGGGTGACCAGGCCCTCCTGGACCATGCGGTCGATGCGGTGGGTCATCGCGGCGGGGGTCAGACCGAGACCCTTGGCGAGGTCGCCGGGGCCCATCCGGTACGGGGCGCCGGCGAGGACGAGGGCCTTGAGGACCTCCCACTCGGCGTTGCTGATCCCTATCTCCGCGGTCTGACGTCCGTACGCCACGTTCATGCGGCGGTTGAGTCTGCCGAGCGCCGAGACGATCTGCTCGACCTGGGGGTCGAGGGCCTGGAACTCGCGTTGATACGCGGCGATCTGCTCTTCGATCGTCGGCTCGGCCGCCGATGCGCCTGGGGTGTCCGCCATGCCGCGCAGTATGGCACGACCATGGTTGGCGTTGAAGTCCTTGGGTGTGTACTCTTTAGCTTCTAACTTTAGCTTCGAAGTCTTCAGAGTTAAGGTCCCGATCAACGACAGGGCAGGTGAAAGTGACCAGGGCGATGGGCGCCGCGATGCGCCGGGTTCAGGTGGGCAGCGCGCTGAGCGCGTTCGGTATCGGCTTCACGGTTCCGTTCCTCTACGTGTACGTGGCGGAGGTCCGGGGTCTCGGGGCCGGTGCGGCGGGGATCGTGCTGGCCGCCTTCGCCATGGCCGCCCTGGTCGTCCTGCCCTTCACCGGTCGCGCCATCGACCGGCGCGGTCCGCTGCCCGTGCTCGTCGCGGCCTCGGTCGTGGCGTCGGTGGGAGCGGTCGGCCTCGGGTTCGCCACGTACGAGGCAGCGGCCATCGTGGCCGCCGCGGTGCTGGGCGCCGGGACGGCGGTGCTGCAGCCGGCACTCGCGACCATGATCGTGTGGTGCTCGGCACCGGAGACGCGCACGCGTTCGTTCGCGACGCAGTTCTTCCTGCAGAACCTGGGCCTCGGCATCGGCGGTCTCATCGGCGGCCAGATCGTGGACGAGACGAAGCCGGACAGCTTCCTGCTGCTCTTCTCCATCGAGGCCGTGATGTTCCTGGTGCTCGCCGGGATCGTGCTGACCGTGCGGATGCCGCACTCGCCCGCGCTCGGTGAGGCCGTGCCGAAGGGCGAGGGCAAGGGCGGAATGCGCGCGCTGCTCGGCAACCGCGCAATGGTGCAGCTGTGCGTGCTCGGGTTCGTGGTGTTCTTCGCCTGTTACGGACAGTTCGAGTCGGGGCTGAGCGCCTACGGCGTCGAGGCGGCCGGGATCTCGGCTTCCACGCTCGGGATCGCGCTCGCCGCCAACACGGCGATGATCGTGATCGCCCAGTTCGCCGTGCTCAAGCTGGTCGAGCGCCGGAAGCGGACACGGGTGATCGCCGCGGTGGGGCTGATCTGGACCGTCGCGTGGCTGTTCGCCGGGTACGCGGGGATCGGGCACGGGAGCCAGGAGATGGCGACCGCCGCGTTCATCTCCACCTACGCGCTGTTCGGCCTCGGTGAGTCGATGCTGTCGCCGACCGTGGCACCGCTCGTCGCCGATCTCGCCCCGGCCGGGATGGTCGGGTCGTACAACTCGGCGTTCGCGCTGGTGAAGCAGCTCGCGCTGGCGGTCGGGCCCGCTGTGGGCGGGCCGATGGGGGCCGCACTGCACGGGCCCTACATCGTGACGTTCGTACTGTTCTCGCTGGCCATCACCGTTCTGGCGCTGCGGCTCGGCAAGCGGCTCACGCCGGTGCAGGACCAGCCGTCGCTGGCCGGCAGCCGTGTGGTGATGCAGAGCTCCCCGGAGCCCGCCACCGCCGCGTCCGGCTGAGGCGTCACACCGGAGGCGCTCCCTGGGCCTTGCCCGGGGGGAGTACGAACTCGCACCACACCGCCTTGCCGCCGCCCGGCGTGCGCCGCGAGCCCCAGTTCGAGGCGATCGTGGCGACGATCGCGATGCCACGCCCCGCCTCGTCCCCAGGTTCCGCGCGGCGGCGGCGCGGCAGATGGTCGTCCCCGTCCGTCACCTCGATGATCAGGCGGCGGTCCGTGCGGCGCAGGCGCAGGCGCATGGGCGGGGTGCCGTGCTGGAGGGAGTTGGCGACGAGTTCGCTGGCCGCGAGCACGCCCAGGTCGTGGAGTTCGTCGGCGAAGCGCCAGCTGGTGAGGACGCCGGACGCGAAGGCACGCGCGCGTGGGGCCGCCTCCACGCCGCCGAGCAGTTCGAGCGCCGCGTTGCGGAAGCGCTCTCCGTCGGTGCCCTTGCGGGCCGGGTGCTGAAGGACCAGGACCGCGACGTCGTCGTCGTGATCGGCCGTGACACCGGCCGCGCGGATCAGACGGTCGCAGACCACCTGGGGTGTGCCGGTCGCGCCCGCCAGGGCGTTCTCGAGCGCGGCCACCCCCTCGTCGATGTCCTCGTCGCGCCGCTCCACCAGGCCGTCCGTGTACATGACCGCCGTGGATCCGGCGCCGAGCGGCACCGATCCTGAGGCGTGCAGCCAGCCGCCGGTGCCGAGCGGCGGGCCCGTGGGCTCGTCGCCGCGGTGGATCGTGCCGTTCTCATCGCGTACGAGGATTGGCAGATGGCCCGCGGACGCGTACACGAGGCGGCCCTCGTTCGGGTCGTGGACGGCGTAGACGCAGGTGGCGATCTGGTGCGGGTCGATCTCCGTAGCGAGGCCGTCCAGCAGCTGGAGTACCTCGTGCGGGGGCAGGTCCAGGCGCGCGTAGGCGCGGACCGCCGTGCGGAGCTGGCCCATGACCGCGGCCGCGCGGACCCCGCGGCCCATGACGTCGCCGATCACCAGCGCCGTGCGGCCGCCGCCGAGGGTGATCACGTCGTACCAGTCGCCGCCGACCGCCGCCTCGGTGCCACCGGGCAGATAGGTGGCCGCGATCCGCAGGTCGTCCGGCTCCTCCAACTCCTGTGGCAGGAGCGAGCGTTGGAGCGTGACCGCCGTCTCGCGCTGTTCGCGCTCACTGGTGCGCAGGCGCTCCGCCGCATCCGCGTGGTCCGTGACATCGGCCGCGAAGATCAGCACACCGGGGCCCTCCGCGGTCTCCAGCGGGGTGCAGGTGACGGTGTACGAGCGGCCGCCGGACGTCTTGCGGGACTTGACCGTGCGGGGTTTGCCGCTGCGCAGCACCTGGTCGAGGAACGGCAGCAGGCTGAGCTCGTCGAGCTCGGGCAGCGCCTCGTGGGCGGGCTCGCCGGCGGTGCGCTCGCCGAAGGCCGCGACGTAGGCGTCGTTGACGTACGCGATGCGGTGCTCGGGGCCGTGCACCAGGGCGACGAGGGCGGGGATGCGGTCGAGGACCTCGCGTACGGGCAGTTCGTCGACCGCGCCCTCCTCGCCGGGCTCCTCTTCGGACAGGTGCTCGACGCGGGCAGCGGGGACCGCGCCGTCGGGCCGCTGGGGTCCGCCGTGGTCTGCGCGCGCCGCCGCGCGGCGCTGCGTTCCGGGGAGCCGGGCGCTCCAGCGCGTGAAGTTCACAGGGGGAAAGCCTCGTGGGGTCGAGGGCGGGCGAGGGGCCCGCCCAGGGTCGTGGACCAGTCTGGCCGACCGTACTGACAAACGTCAGACGCCGGTCCGCGAGCGGGAGTTCCGCGCTCCGCTCACCGGTGCTCCGTCGGGGGCGTCAACAGCACGCTCAGGGCGATCCCTTCGGGTTCCCCGGGGGTCCTTGTGGGGTGTCGGGGGAGGGTCCTCCAGATGGGTCCGTAGGAGGGACCGCTCCGGCCGCGAGTTCGAACTCGGCGCGGGGCTGTTCCAGCGAGCCCAGCGAGACGATCTCTCGCTTGAACAGACCGGAGAGCGTCCATTCGGTCAGGACGCGGGCCTTTCGGTTCACGGTGGGCACCCTGCTGAGGTGGTAGACGCGGTGCATGAACCAGGCAGGGTAGCCCTTCAGTTTGCGGCCGTAGACGTGCGCGACGCCCTTGTGGAGACCGAGGGAGGCCACCGAACCCGCGTACGCGTGCTCGTAGTCGGCGAGCGGTTCGCCGCGCACGGTGGCCGCGATGTTGTCGCCGAGGGTCCTGGCCTGGCGCACCGCGTGCTGGGCGTTGGGCGCGCACTCCTTGCCGGGTGCCGTGACGTCCGGGACGGCCGCCGCGTCGCCCGCTCCCCACGCGTGCGTGGCGCCGTCGACGGCGAGCGTGGCGGTGCACTTGAGACGCCCGCGTTCGTTCAACGGCAGGTCCGTGGCGGCGAGCAGCGGACTCGGCTTGACGCCGGCCGTCCACACGACCGTACGCGTGGGGAAGCGCGAGCCGTCGCTGAGCACCGCTACGCGGTGCGTACAGGATTCGAGCCGGGTCTCCAGGCGTACGTCGATGTTGCGGCCGCGCAGTTCGCGGATCGTGTACTGGCCCATTTCCGGGCCCACTTCGGGCAGGATCCGGTCCGAGGCCTCCACGAGGATCCACTTCAGGTCCTCGGCCTTGACGTTGTGGTAGTACTTCGCCGCGTACCGGGCCATGTTCTCCAGCTCGCCGAGCGCCTCCACGCCCGCGTACCCGCCTCCTACGAAGACGAAGGTGAGCGCCGCGTCGCGGATCGCCGGGTCGCGCGTGGAGGAGGCGATGTCGAGCTGCTCGATGACGTGGTTGCGCAGGCCGACGGCCTCCTCGACGGTCTTGAACCCGATGCCGAAGTCGGCGAGTCCGGGGACCGGGAGTGTGCGGGAGACGGAGCCCGGCGCCAGGACCAGTTCGTCGTAGGTGAGGGCGGCAGCGCCCGTGCCCTCCTCGTCGCTGGCCAGCGTCGTGTACGTGGCCGTGCGCTTGGCGTGGTCGATGGAGTGCGCCTCGCCGACGATCACCTGGCACAGGTCGAGCGCGCGGCGCAGCGGGACGACGACATGGCGCGGCGAGATCGAGCCGGCGGCGGCCTCCGGAAGGAAAGGCTGATAGGTCATGTACGGGTCGGGGGTGATCACGACGATCTCCACGGCACCGCTCTTGAGCTCCTGTTTGAGCTTCTTCTGGAGCCGCAGAGCCGTGTACAACCCGACGTAACCGCCGCCGACTACAAGAATGCGCGTGCCCCTCGGGGGTGCGGGGGTCGTCCCCCGGAAGATGGCAGTCCTCACCCTCCCATGACGCATCGGGCCCATGCGTTTGTCCACAGTCCCGACCATTTGTATGACGACCAGAAGTACCCCTCCCGTCCCGGCGGTCGAGCCGCGCGCGGAAGAGGTGCCCAGGTCAGCGTCCGGAATGGGGCTGTAGGGCGGGGCGGGGAGTGGCGGGGCCGTCATGGCGAAATCCCGCACTTACTCCTTTCGAGGGGCGCCCGGTGCGGAACCTGCCTCTTCTGAATCGCCTCCGGCTCAACTATGTTCGTCTCCTGTCGGGGTGTCTGGGGGGATACGCGGGCGATCGGGGAGCGCTCCCGGAAATCGCTGTCTGTTCCTCTGACTCCGACAGACAATGGCGGGGAGTGTCTCCGGGGGGAGACGTCATTACCGGGGGAACACATATGCACATTCAGGACTCTCATTGGACCTCAGCCTCTGCCGTCGCGCCTCCGGGCGCGGCCTCGGGGGCCAACGGGCGGGGGGCGGGCGACAGTTCGCGCTCCACGCCGCTGCGTGTGGACGCACAGCGCAATCTTGAGCATGTGCTGCGCGCGGCCAGGGAGGTCTTCGGCGAGCTGGGGTACGGGGCGCCCATGGAGGACGTGGCGCGTCGCGCTCGCGTCGGGGTGGGCACGGTGTACCGGCGCTTCCCCAGCAAGGACGTACTGGTGCGGCGGATAGCCGAGGAGGAGACCGCGCGGCTGACCGACCAGGCGCGCACGGCGCTCGGCCAGGAGGACAATCCGTGGTCGGCGCTCTCGCGCTTCCTGCGGACCTCGGTCGCCTCGGGCGCGGGCCGACTGCTGCCTCCGCAGGTGCTGCGGGTCGGCGTCGCCGACTCCGAGGAAGGCGGGCACGACGGGCTGCGCGTTCCCGAGCAGCGTGCCGCGACGCCGGAGCTGCGGCTGGTCGAGCAGCAGCCGATGGCCGGCGGCGAGAGCCTGCCCGCGGACGACGCGGGGGCCGCGGCGCTCCTCGAAGTCGTGGGCCGGCTCGTGGACCGCGCCCGGGAGGCCGGTGAGCTGCGCCCCGACGTGACCGTGTCGGACGTGCTGCTGGTCATCGCGACGGCGGCCCCGTCGCTTCCGGATGCCGCGCAGCAGGAGGCGGCCTCCGCCCGGCTGCTCGACATCCTGCTCGAAGGGCTGCGTTCGCGGCCGGCGTGACCGGTCGGATCCTCACCGGACCGAGGGGGTGACCGCGGGTCGACCAGATGGTCACGCGCGGTCAACTCTCTTTTCCGGCCCGGTGGTTGAGGCTTCCCCGAACGGGTGATCCTTAGGACTCGCGCACGCCAAATCTCCACGGATGAGTGGTTGCCGTGCAGCAACCACTTCGGGTGCCCGTGCGTGTGGCACTCTTTCCCGGTGATCGGGTCAGAGTGGGCGGTCGGGGGCATTCCGCAATGAGCGTTGACGGGCGGGACGAACAGCGGCCCGAGGGCGGCGGGACGAGTGCCGAGGTCCCGCCCTCGCAGCAGGTACCGAGTCAGGGCGGCCCGGGGCGCACGGCCGCCGAGCAGCCGGACATGCAGACATCCGTGCCCCCTCAGCGCGAGAGCGGCTCGTCCGGCGGCGTCGACGGCGAGGCGCCGTCCTCCGATGCCGACCTGATCGCCCGCATGCGCGCGGGCGACGACAGTGCCTACGAAGAGCTGTACCGCCGCCACTCCGCCGCCGTGCGCCGCTACGCCCGCACCTGCTGCCGCGACGGGCACACCGCCGACGACCTCACGGCCGAGGTCTTCGCCCGCACCTTGCAGGCGGTGCGCAGCGGCAGCGGCCCCGAGCACGCCGTGCGCGCCTATCTGCTGACCACGGTGCGCCGCGTGGCCGCCGGCTGGACGAAGTCGGCGAAGCGCGAGCATCTCGTCGACGACTTCGCCGTGTTCGCCACGCAGGACGCCCGCACCCGGGAGGCCAGCGACGACGACACGCTCGACCTGGGCGCCGACGTCCGCGCGATGCACGAGGCCGAGCAGTCGATGGCCATGCAGGCCTTCCGCTCGCTGCCCGAGCGCTGGCAGGCCGTGCTGTGGCACACGGAGGTCGAGGAGGAGTCGCCCAGCGAGGTCGCCACGCTCTTCGGCCTCGACGCCAACGGCACGCGCGTGCTCGCCAAGCGCGCCCGCGAGGGCCTCAAGGAGGCCTACCTCCAGGCCCATGTCTCGACCACGCTCACCCAGTCCGAGGACTGCGCCCGCTACGCGGACCGGCTCGGCGCCTACGCGCGCGGCAGCCTGCGCACACGGGCCGAGCGGGGCCTGCGCAAGCACATGGAGGAGTGCGCCAAGTGCCGGCTCGCGGCCGGCCAGATCAAGGAAGTCGCCAGCGGCATCCCCGGTGTCGTACCGATCGCGGTCATCGGCTGGTTCGGCGCCGCCGGGTACGCGAAGGCCGCGGCGTTCATCGGCGGTGGCGCCGCGAGTGCGGCGGGCGCCGCCGGGGCCGGTGCGGCCGCGGCGACGGGCGGCGGGTCCACGAGCGGCGGCGCCGCCGGAGGCGCGGCGTCCGAAGGGCTCGGGGCCCCCGCGAAGGCGGGGATCGCGGCCGGTGTGGTGGCCGCCGGTACCGCCGTCGCCCTGGCGATGGCGCTCACCGGCGGCGATCCGAAGCCGAAGCCGGAGGCCCGCGAGAAGGCGCCGCCGCCCGCCTCGCAGCCGATCGAGCCGAAGAAGCCGAAGCCCGAACCGAAGCCGCCGAAGCCGGAGCCGCCGGCGCCCGAGCCGACGCCGCCACCGCCGCCGAAGCCCTCCGCCAAGCCGAGCCCGAAGCCCACGCCCAAGCCGACCCCGCCGAAGCCGAAGCCGAAGCCGCCGGCTCCCGAGCCGACGCCGCCCAAGCCGACCCCGAAGCCGACGCCACCACCCGCCCCGGCCGTCTACCAGGTGAACCAGCTGCAGTACAGCGCCGTCGGCGACGGCACGAAGCCGGAGATCCGCCTCGGCGAGAGCAGTTGGGTGTGGCAGCGCTACGGCCTGTCGATCGCCGACAAGCAGTACGCGCACGGGGTGTCGGTGCACTCCCGGTCCTCCGTCACCATCGACCTCAACCGAAGCTGCTCCGCGTACGACGCCTATGCCGGTGTCGACGACATGACGCTCGGTCTCGGCGCCGTCCGGTTCTCCGTGTACGTCGACGGGGCGCGGGCCTGGAGCTCGTCCGTGGTCAAGGGCCGTGATCCCGCTGTGCCGGTCCATGTGAACGTGGCCGGGGCGAAGTCGATCCGGCTCGTGACCGAACCGAACAGTCCGGGCGACTCGGTGGCGGTCGCCGACTGGGCGGAGTCCCGCTTCACCTGCACCTGATCACCCGGCGTCAGCGGCCTCCAGCTCCGCCAGGAGCTGCTCGTGCGTGAGCGTGCCGCCCGCCGCGCGCTCGGCCTCGTACCGTGGGTCCCCGAGCTCGGCACGCGCGCGGGACTCCGCGGCCTCGTACTCCTCGCGCTCCGGCATCGACCTCGGCAGACCGGCGCGCATCACGTCGGCCGCCGCGAAGAGGCGCACGGCGCGTGCCATGTCGCCCACGCGCGCGTGCAGTGCGGCTCCGACGTCGACGAGGCCCGCGGTCACCAACTCGGCCGTCCGCCCCAGGACCTCGTCGCGCAGCAGGCGGACCACTTTCGCGAGGCCTGACACGGGACCCGACTCCGCCGCCGTGACGCGCGCTTCGACCACGCCGAGGGCCGCGACGAACTGCGGAGGTGGCGTGCCGCCCTCGGCCACCGCGCGCGAGGCGTCGCAGTGCTCGCGCGCGCCCGCCACGTCACCGTCCGACAGCGCGAGGTACGCCCGCAGCAGCCGGGCGAAGGCCGCGGTGTCCACCACCCCGTACCGCTCCGCCTCGTCGGTCGCCAGGTCGAGCGTCTTCTGCGCGGTGTCCCGGTCACCCGCGCGGAAGGAGATCTCCGCGAGGCGCGCCATGAGGAACGGTGACTCGGCGTACGCCCCCACTTCGTAGGCGAGCAGCAGCGCCTCCTCGTACTCGCCCCTCGCGTCCTCGAACCGGCCGCGCCCCATGGCGGCCTCGCCCGCCGCGCTGCACACCTGGGCCCGCATCCAGCGGTCGCCCACCCGGCGGCTCAGACCGCGCAGCTCGGCGAGGTCGTCGTCGACGCCGCTCATGTTGCCCGGCATGTCGACTGCCATGTGCGCGCGGAACATGAGCGTGACGCCGAGCTCCCAATCGCCGCCGAAACGACGGCAGTTGGCGACGGCGGCGTCCAGGTCGGCGCGCACGTCGCGGCCGTCGAGCAGGAACAGCGTGAACGGCCAGACGATGCCGGGGAAGCGGGCTCCCTCCGGGTTGGGCGGCGCGAAGACGGCCTGCACGCGCAGCGCGTACGCGCGCTGTTCCTCATCGGCGACCGCGCTCTGCGGGTAGATCTCGGAGAGCAGGAACAGGGAGAGCAGCCGCAGATTCATCTGCGGCCAGTACATCGGGTCCTCGGTGTCCTCGGGTAGCTCGCCGTCCGGCAGCATCCGCATGACGCGCTCGACCCAATTCGAGCCTTCGAGGCGGTAGTTGCGCAGCCACCAGAACCAGCCCATGTTGAGCGCCAGGGCGATCGCCGACTCCAGGTCGACGGGCCCCGGCCCGGAGGTGACTCGGGTCAGCGCCGCGCGGATGTTGTCCAGGTCCGCCTCCAGGCGCTGGATCCACGGGAGTTGCTCGGCGGAGCGCAGTTTGGGGTCGGCCGTCTCGACCAGCGCGCGCAGCTGGGCGATGTGCCGCCGCTCGGCCTCCGCCAGGAGCTCGGGGGCCTGCGCGGCACGCTCCGTGGAGTACTCGTGGATGGTCTCCAGCATCCGGTATCGCATGCCCGCGCCGCGCTGCTCCTGCTGGGGCGCGGCGACGAGCAGGGACTTGTCCAGGAGGGAGCCGATGACGTCGGCGACCTCGCCGGTGGAGCACACGGCCTCCGCCGCCTCCAGATCCCAGCCGCCGGCGAAGACCGAGAGCTCGCACAGGGTGCTGCGCTCCCGCTCGTCGAGCAGGTCCCAGGACCAGTCGACGACCGCGCGGAGGGTCTGCTGGCGGGGCAGCACCGTGCGGCTGCCGCCGGTCAGCAGGCGGAAGCGGTCGTCGAGCCGGTCCGCGATCTGGCGGGGCGTGAGCAGTCTGAGGCGGGCCGCGGCCAGCTCGATGGCCAGCGGCAGCCCGTCGAGGCGGCGGCAGATCTCGGCGATGGCCGCGTGATCCTGTCCTGGGTCGAAGCCGGGGCGGACCGCGGCGGCCCGTTCGGCGAACAGGCGGTGGGCGGGGTCCGGAGGCAGCGGCTCGATGGGGCGCACGGACTCCCCCGGAACGCCGAGGGGTTCGCGGCTGGTGGCGAGGATCGTGAGGCCGGGGCAGCGCGTGAGGAGGGTCTCGGCGAGCTGGGCGGCCGCGCCGATGACATGTTCGCAGTTGTCAAGGATCAGGAGCAGGCTGCGGTGGGCGCAGTGCTCTACGAGGAGACTGGTCGGATCGGTCTGCGGGCCCGACAACTCGTTCGTCATCAGGACCGTCTCGCGCAGGTCCAGTGCGCTGACCACCGCGCCCGGCACCGCCAGCGGGTCGTCGAGCGGCGCCAGCTCGACCAGCCAGGCGTGCGGGAGAGGCGCTGCGGCCTCCTCCGCGAGGCGGGTCTTGCCGGAACCGCCCGGGCCCGTGAGGGTGACCAGGCGTGCTCCTCGCAAGTGGGAACGGATGGCCGCGAGTTCGGGTTCCCGACCGACGAACGAATTCAGCCGGGGGCGCAGATTTCCGGACCGGGGACGCGGGGCGGTCCAATTGAGCCCCTGCGGCGATTGAGCAGCGGGGTCCGGGGCGGAGCCCCGAGGCGTCAACCCCGGGTGAGCGCTCGGGACGGGGACGTTCAACAACTCCCCGTGCAGGGCGACGAGTTCCGCCCCGGGATCCGCCCCCAGCCCCTCGGCCAACGTACGACGGGCCTCCTCATACGCGGCCAGCGCATCCGCTCCCCGCCCCGAGTCCCGCAGCGCACGGATCAACAGGGCATGCAGCGGCTCGTCGTACGGGTGCGCGCTGGTGAGCTCCCGCAGCTCCGGTACGAGGTCGATGGCGCGGCCCAGTCGCAAATCCGCCTCCACGCGCGCGCGGGTGGCGTCCCGGCGGCGGGCCTCATGGCTGGTGGCGGCCGTGTGGTCGGGGAGGTCGACGAGGGCCGGGCCGCGCCACAGGTCGAGCGCGTCCCGCAGCGTGCGGGCGGCGGCCTCCGGGGTGTCCGCCGCGAGGGCCGCGGCGCCCTCACGGGCCATCCGCTCGAAGACGTACAGGTCGATGTCCCCGCGGCTCGCGGCGAGGCGGTAGCCGCCGGCCTCGGAGGTGACCGCCTCCTTGCCGAGTGCGCGGCGGAGCCGGCCGACCAGTGCCTGTAGGGCGGCCGGGGCGTCGGCGGGCGGGTCGTCGGCCCAGACGTCGTCGATGAGCGCGTCGGTGGGGGCGGTGTGCGGGGTGTGCAGGGCCAGGGATGTGAGCAGGGCGCGCAGCCGCGGGCCGCCCAGGGGCACGGGGGTGCCCTCGTCGTCGTATGCCTGAGTGGTGCCCAGGATCTTGTACCGCACTGAGGCATTGTCGCCGCTCAACGGCAGGAGGGCCCAGTCTTTTCCCTGGCGCGTACACCGACCCCGCCCGCGGCCCGGCGTCGCCCGCGGCCGTCGGGCCGATACCTCGGCCACCTCGGCTACCTCGGCCCCGCTCCCAGGGCGCGCTCCGGGACGACGCTCCCCGTCGGCACCGCACGCGCGCGTGCCGGTGTGCCGGTCCAGCAGGTGCCGCGGCGGGCGAGGAGGCGGCGCAGCCACAGTTCGAGGGCGACCAGGTCCGCCAGGCCGTCGAGGGGCAGCGGTTCGCCGTCGGCCGCGGCGCGCAGGGCCTTGCGGACCACTCGGGCCTCGATCAGACCCGTCTGTGCGAGCAGTGGCGTGTCGAAGAGCCCGATCAGGTGGTCCGCGGCGAGGCGGAGCCCGGCACGGGTCGCCGCGGACGACGAGGCGTGGGAGGGGGCGCCCCAGCCGGGCGGCAGTTCGCTGACGCCCGCGCCTTCGAGTACCCGGCGCAGGATGTCGGCGCGTGCTCCCGGCTGGACGCGCAGCGACTCGGGCAGGGCGCGGCAGGCGCGGACGACCTGGTTGTCGAGGAAGGGGGCGTGCAGGCGCTGGAAGCGGACCTCTGCGGCCTGTTCGAGGATGCGCAGGTCCGCGGCGTGCCGGGCCAGGCCCGCGCGGGCGCGGAACTCTCCGGGGCGCTGGCCGGGACCCGGCCCCGGGCGGGTCTTGCCGTCGTGGAGGCGAACCGATACTTCAGCGAGCGCCTCCCCGGTCAGCCAGCGCGCGGCGGGCCCCGGTCTGGCCCATGCGAGGGCGGCGAGCGAGGCCCCGACGGCGCCGCCCGGCTCCTCGAAATTCTGTTGCAGGAGCCGGCTGGAGAGGCCTTCGAGGCCCGCCTTGTAGGGCGTACGAGCAAGCTTTCGGGCCGCTCCGTAGACGCGCGCCGGAACCGTGAAGGAGCCGTCCGCCTTCGTGAGCGCCGCGACGGGGCGCACCATGTGGCGCCGGCGCCGGTCCATCAGCAGGTCGGCCAGGCGGGCCGGGTGGGCGTCCAGGACCTGGCGGGCCCCGTAGCCGGTGAAGTGGTCGGCGCTGCCGGAGACGAGGCGTGCACGGTGGCGTGCGGCCGTCACGAGGGACGAGCTCGGCTCATCGGTGAGCGGTCCGTCCAACTCGGCGTACGGGAGCGCCTCTTCGCCTGCCGCCACCACTACATGGTGGAGGCGTGGGTTCGCGGCGAGCGCCCCGGCTCTCTCCAGCTCCGCCTCGTGCTGGTCCGCGCGCGACGAGCGGTCGTTGAAGGTGACCGCCAGGAGACGCTCGCCCGCGCCCGTGCCGTGCCCGAGGACCGTGCCGGGCATGCCGGGCAGGCCCGCCGCGAGGAGGGCGAGGGTGCCGGATGCCGGTCCCCCGGAGACGTCGGCGCCGATGCCGGGCACGGGCATGCCGCGGGCGGCCCGGCGCTCGGCGGGGCCCATGCCGGGGACGGGGCCGGGGTCCAGGTCGGTGCCCGGCACGTGCCGGGGCGCCGCGAGACGGGTCCGCACGGCCTCCACGAGGGCGTCCCTCACGTCGTCCACGGCGCTCTCCGGGTCGACGGCGCCCGCGCCCACAGCGAGCGACGCCACGGGCTCGTAGCCGGCGATCTCGCGGGCCCCCGCGCGCAGGATCAGCGCGTGGCCCGGCGGGATGCGGTGCACGCCCTGGTAGGGCGTCGAGTCGTGCAGCGCCTCCGGTACGTCGGGCGCTGCCAGGAGCGCGGCCAAGTGCCCCACGTCCAGGTCGGCTTCGATGAGGTCGGCGAGCGGGAGCGCCGCCGTCGCGTACGCGGTGCCGCCCGCCCAGGGGGTGTGGAACACGGGGCGCGCGCCCGCGAGGTCGCCCGCCACCGTGACGCGGCGGCCGACTTGGACGACGGCCGTGTAGCTGCCGGGCCAGGCCGTGAGGTGGCGCAGGGCGCCGCCGCGCGCGGCGAAAAGACCCACTCGTAGTTGCTCGTCGGAGGCTCCGCAGACGCCGAGGACCGCGACCCGCGTCTGGTCGTCGGCCTTCACGATGCGTACCTCGTCGGCGCGCCAGTCTCCGACCGCCCACAGCGGATCCGGGTCGCCCCACAGGAGTTGGGAACCCACCGGGTGTACCGTTTCGCCCTCTGTTCCCATGGCACCCGCGGAACCGAGGGCAATGGGCCCGGAGGTGGTACTGCTCCACCCCACCAACCAGCGCATCGCCGCCTCCACAGGCTGTGGACAACACAAGGGATCCCCATGCTGCCACGAAGGCGGCCTCAAAGAGGGCACACGACGAAGGGAAGGAGCGGGCGGGAAATGGCGTACGCTCCCCCTAATGCGCCCCTTTTGAGCCGTAGTTGAACCGTGGTACGACCCGGACCAGTGCGGATGACAGGGGCGAGATTCGGCCAAATCGGCCGTTGATGGCCGGAGCTGAACACCCCGCTTCGGCCACAGCGCGCAACGCACAGTCCGGGAGGCGCACTTCGCCTCCCGGACCGGTCCGCCGCCCGCGGGGATGTAGGCGGCGGTGTCCCCCAGCCCACTGGATCCAGTACAGCGGGCCGACCCACGCAGGTCCCATGCAACCGCCGCCCTGCCGCCCGGGTAAGAGCGCACGCACGGGCGCACGGCACCATGCCCGGAGCACACGGTCACACGGCGTGGCCTGCGCCGTACTTCAGTACGGACAACAATCCCGCCATCCGGAATGACGACCCTTAACGCTTGGGATGCGGCGAACTACGCTGGGTGTACGAATGCCGCGCGGTTATGCCAGGCCGAAACAGTCGGCGTGGTGCCCGGCGCGGCAGCCGTCTGTGTCGAGGGGTGGCTCATGTCCAGGGAGCAACGCGGGCCGAACGAAAAGCTCGGCGCCGTCCTCGCCCTCGCGGGAATCAGCAACGCAGGACTCGCCCGCCGGGTCAACGACCTTGGTGCGCAACGAGGATTGACGCTCCGCTACGACAAGACGTCGGTGGCGCGCTGGGTGTCGAAGGGCATGGTGCCGCAGGGCGCCGCCCCGCACCTCATCGCCGCCGCGATCGGCCAGAAGCTCGGCCGGCCCGTGCCGCTGCACGAGATCGGCCTGGCCGACGCGGATCCCGCGCCCGAGGTGGGTCTGGCCTTCCCACGCGACGTACGGGCGGCGGTGAAGTCGGCGACGGAGCTGTACCGGCTCGACCTCGCCGGGCGGCGGGCGGGCGGCGGCGGGATCTGGCAGTCGCTGGCCGGGTCGTTCGCCGTGAGCGCGTACGCGACGCCCGCGTCCCGGTGGCTGATAACCCCGGCCGACTCCTCGGTGGCCCGGGAGGCACACCATGTGGAGGACGGGGCGCCGCAGAAGGTCGGCCACAGTGACGTACAGAAGCTGCGCGAGGCCGCCGAGGACGCGCGGCGCTGGGACTCCAAGTACGGGGGCGGCGACTGGCGTTCGTCGATGGTGCCCGAGTGCCTGCGGGTGGAGGCGGCGCCGCTGCTGCTCGGCGCGTACTCGGACGAGGTGGGGCGCTCACTGTTCGGGGCCGCGGCCGAACTGACGCGCCTGGCCGGGTGGATGGCGTTCGACACCGGGCAGCAGGAGGCCGCGCAGCGGTACTACATCCAGGCGCTCAGGCTCGCGCGCGCGGCGGCGGACGTGCCGCTCGGCGGGTACGTCCTCGCCTCCATGTCGCTGCAGGCCACCTACCGGGGGTTCGGTGACGAGGGCGTCGACCTCGCGCAGGCCGCCATCGAACGCAACCGGGGTCTCGCGACGGCCCGGACCATGAGCTTCTTCCGGCTCATCGAGGCACGCGCGCACGCGCGCACCGGTGACGGGCCCGCGGCCGGGGCCGCGCTGCGGGCCGCCGAGGGGTGGCTGGAGCGGGCCCGTGACGGCGACACCGATCCTTCGTGGCTCGGCTTCTACTCGTACGACCGGTTCGCGGCGGACGCGGCCGAGTGCTACCGCGATCTGAAGGCGCCCCGTCAGGTGCGGCGCTTCACGGAGCAGGCGCTGTCGAAGCCCACGGAGGAGTTCGTGCGCTCGCACGGGCTGCGTCTCGTGGTGTCGGCGGTGGCCGAGCTGGAGTCGGGGAACCTGGACGCCGCTTGTGAGCAGGGGACCCGGGCGCTGGAGGTGGCCGGTCGGATCTCGTCCGCGCGGACCACGGAGTACGTGAAGGATCTGTTGCACCGCCTGGAGCCGTACGGGGACGAGCCGCGGGTGGTGGAGCTGCGGGAGCGGGCCCGGCCGTTGCTGATGGCTCCGGCCTGATCCGGACGACAGGGCCGAGGTCCTGGGCCGCCCGCATGAATTGTCAGTGGGGTCGGGCAAGATGCTGGGTGTGTCGGGAGTGGAGGTGAGGCCCGTGGGGGCGGCTGCGTATGACGGGGACGTGCTGGTGGTCGGCGGGGGGATCGTCGGACTTTCCACCGCGTATGCGGTGTCGCGGGCGGCGCCGGGGACCCGGGTCGTCGTCCTCGAGAAGGAGGAGGGCCCGGCCCGGCACCAGACGGGGCGGAACAGCGGGGTCATCCACAGCGGGATCTACTACCGGCCCGGTTCGCTCAAGGCGCGGTTCGCGGTGCGCGGCGCGGCCGAGATGGTCAAGTTCTGCGCGGAGTACGGGATCACGCACGAGGTCACGGGGAAGCTGATCGTCGCCACGGAGCGGGAGGAGCTCCCCCGCCTGCACGCCCTCGTACAGCGCGGCCGGGAGAACGGGATTCCGGTGCGCGAGCTCGGCTCCTCGCAGATCCAGGAGTACGAGCCGGAGGTGCGCGGCCTCGCCGCGATCCACGTGGGGACGACGGGAATCGTCGACTACCGCGCGGTCGCCGAGCGGTTCGCCGAGGCCTCCGGGGCCGAGATCCGGTACGGGGCGGACGTCGTACAGGTCGACCGGCGCGCGGACCGGGGTGTCGCCGTGCGCACGAGCGCCGGCGACGTGGTGCGCGGGCGGGTGCTCGTCAACTGCGCGGGGCTGCGCTGCGACGAGGTGGCGCGGCTGACCGGGGACGACCCGGAGATGCGCATCGTGCCGTTCCGCGGCGAGTACTTCGAGCTCGGACGCCCGGACCTGGTGCGTGGGCTCGTCTACCCCGTGCCGGACCCGGCGTTCCCGTTCCTCGGGGTCCATCTGACGCGGGGGATCGACGGCGGCGTGCACGTGGGGCCCAACGCGGTGCCGGCGCTCGCGCGCGAGGGCTACGGGTGGGGGGTCGTACGGCCTCGCGAGGTGGGCGGGACGCTGGCGTGGCCGGGGGCGTGGCGGATGGCGCGGCGGCACTGGCGGTACGGGGCGGGGGAGGTTCACCGGTCCCTGTCGAAGTCGGCGTTCACCAAGGCCGTGCGGAGGCTTGTGCCTGCGGTCACCGCGCAGGACATGGTGCCGGTGGCGGCGGGGGTGCGGGCGCAGGCGGTGTTGCGGGACGGGACGCTTGTGGATGACTTCTTGATACGGGAGGGGGCGCGGGCGGTTCACGTTCTGAACGCGCCGTCGCCCGCGGCGACGGCGTCGCTCCCCATTGGGCGGGAGATCGCGCGGCGAGTGCTTGGCTTGCTGTGAGCTCGGGCCGCGTCGGGGTTGACGTCTCGGGGCTCTGCCCCGGACCCCGCTGCTCAATCGCCGCAGGGGCTTGATTGGGCGGCACCCGCCGGAGGCGTCCCGCACCCAGGCGCCCGTAAAATCGGTCCCACTGTGTCTGAGTCGTCTGAAACCCCCGCGTCCACCGCCCGCCCCAACGAGCCGCGGTTCCCCGACGGGCCACGGCCCGACCCCGCGCAGTCGCACTACGAGCACCGCATCCGCAGCTTTCAGCCCCGCCGCGGCCGGGTCACCGACGCGCAGGCCGACGCGCTGCAGCGGCTGTGGCCCAAGTGGGGCCTGGACATCGACGGGCAGCGCAGGCTCGACCTCGCGGAGCTGTTCCCGGGCGTCGAGTGCGTCGTCCTGGAGATCGGCTTCGGCATGGGCGAGGCCACGGCGCAGATGGCACAGGACGATCCGGCGACCGGCATCATCGCCGTCGACGTGCACACGCCGGGCCAGGGCAATCTGCTGAACCTGGCGGACCGAGCGGGAAGCGACAACGTACGGGTGGCGAACGGCGACGCGATCGTGCTGCTGCGCGACATGCTCCCGGACGACTGCCTCGACGGGCTGCGCGTCTATTTCCCCGACCCCTGGCCCAAGAAGCGCCACAACAAGCGGCGGCTGATCCAGGCCGAATTCCTGTCGCTTGTGGCAGGGCCGCTCAAGGCGGGCGCGATCGTGCACTGCGCGACCGACTGGGAGGACTACGCCGAGCAGATGCTCGAAGTCCTCACCGACCACCCCGACTACGAGAACACCATCGAGGGCGGCGGCTACGCGCCCCGTCCCGACTTCCGCCCGCTCACCCGCTTCGAGGGCAAGGGCCTCGACAAGAGCCACGTGGTCCACGACCTGCTGTTCCGCCGTCGATAGGACCAGGAGCTGGCCAGGGCCGGATCCCCACGGCCCCGTCGCGGCGGGCCGCATCCCTCGTTAGGGTCAATTGGTGGCCTCGTATCCCGCCCATCCGCACCAGCAGGACGACGTCCTCGGCGCACACCCGAGCGGCGCGGTTCCGCACGGCGCGGTCCCGCATCCGCGCTGGTGGGAGCGGAAGGGTGTGCGGGCCACCGCGCTGGCGACGCTGCTCGCGGTCTCCGGGGTCGTGATCCTCGCCCTCGTCCGCGAGCAGACCGGCACGGAGGGGTTCCTGGTCGGGCTCGGGCTCGCCGTGCTGCCCGTCCCCCTGCTCATATCCGCGTTCCGCTGGCTGGACCGCGTACAGCCGGGCCCCTGGCGGAACCTGATCTTCTCCTTCGCCTGGGGCGCGTGTGCGGCGGCGCTGATCGCGATCGTCGCCAACAGCTTCGCGACGCGCTGGATAGAGACCGCGACCGCCGACCCGTCGAGCGCCGACACGCTCGGCGCCACCGTCATAGCCCCGGTCGTCGAGGAGTGCGCGAAGGCGGCGGCCGTGCTGCTCGTCTTCCTGTTCCGCAGACGGGACTTCACCGGAATCGTCGACGGCGTCGTCATCGCCGGGGTGACCGCGACCGGCTTCGCGTTCACCGAGAACATCCTCTATCTCGGCAATGCCTTCGGCACCGACCAGCTCTCCGGCACAGGCGCAGGACTGACCTCGGTCACCGCTGCCACCTTCTTCGTGCGCGTCGTGATGTCCCCCTTCGCGCATCCGCTGTTCACGGTGCTCACCGGCATCGGCTTCGGCATCGCCGCCGCCATGGCGCCGGGCCGCGGCCGACTGCGCAGGATGCTGCTCCCGCTCGCCGGACTGCTCGCCGCGATGGGCATGCACGCGTTCTGGAACGGCTCGTCCTCGTTCGGCGAGTACGGCTTCTTCGCGGTGTACGCCGCGTTCATGGTGCCGGTGTTCGGCGTGCTCACCTGGCTCGCGGTGTACGTACGCCAGCGCGAGCTGCGCACCATCCGCCAGGAGCTGCCCGCCTACGTCGCCGCGGGCTGGCTCGCCCCGCCCGATCCGTTCGCGCTCGGCTCGCTCAAGGCACGGCGCCTGGCCCGCGACTTCGCCGCGCACTACGGCGGCCGGGCGGCCGCGACGGCGGCCGCCGAGTACGAGGACTTCGCGACGTCCCTCGCGCTGCTCCGCCACCGCGGCCGCAGGGGCAGGGCGGGCGCGGACTTCGTCGTACGGGAGCGGGAGCTGCTTGAGGCGCTGTGGGCGCGGCGCGACTACGCGCGCCCGGCGCTCGCGTACGGCGCCCAGATCGCGGCGCCGATGTGGCTGCCCCCGGTGTACGCGCACCCCCTGGCGCAGGGCCCCGCGTACACCTACGACAACCCGTACAACCCGTACCGCTACTGAGACGCCGCCGTGAGCCGGTCGAGCTCCGCCTGCGTCAGTTCCACGTCCGCCACCGCGAGCAGCGCCGGGAGCTGCTCGACGATCCGCGCGGAAGCGATCGGCGCCGTCACCGTGGGCTGCGCGGCGAGCCAGGCGAGGGCGACCGTGGCGATCTCGGCGTCGTGCGCCTGCGCGATCTCGTCGAGGGCGGTCAGGACGTGCTGCCCGCGCTCGGTCTCCAGGTGCTTGCCCGCACCGGCGGCGCGCGCGCTGTCGACCGTGACGCCCGCCCGGTACTTGCCGGTCAGGAAGCCAGAGGCGAGCGCGTAGTACGGCACGGCCCCGAGGCCCGCGCGCGCGGCGACGTCCTGCAGTTCGCCCTCGTACGTGTCGCGCGAGACGAGGTTGTAGTGCGGCTGGAGCGCGACGTAGCGGGCGAGGCCCTCGCGGTCGGAGAGGTCGAGGGATTCCTGGAGGCGCGCGGCTGAGATGTTCGACGCGGCGATGTGCCGTACCTTGCCCGCCTTCACCAGCTCGTCGAGGGCGCCGATGATCTCCTCGACCGGCACCTCGGGCTTGTCGTAGTGCGTGTAGTACAGGTCGATGTGGTCGGTGCCCAGGCGCTTCAGGGACGCGTCGGCCGCGGCCTTGATGTTGGCCGCGGACAGACCCTGGTACTCGGGGTGCTGGCTGCCCTTGGTGGCGATGACGATGTCGTCGCGGCGGCCGCGCGAGGCGAGCCACTTGCCGATGACGGTCTCGGACTCACCGCCCTCGTTGCCGTCCACCCACGCCGAGTACACATCGGCGGTGTCGATGAAGTTGCCGCCCGCGGCGACGTACGCGTCGAGCACCTCGAAGGACGTGGCCTCGTCGGCGGTCCAGCCGAACACGTTGCCACCCAGGGACAGCGGGAAGACCTCGAGGTCGGAGGTGCCGAGCTTGCGCAGAGAACGAGAGGAAGTCATGCCCTGCCTCAACACCCGTACGGAATACGGTATTCCGCGATGGCTCCGGAAATCGCCGCAGGAACGGGCAAACCGGCAGCCCTGACGTCGGGGGGTGAGCGCCAGGACCGCCGGGGTTCAGTGACTCAGGGAGTGAGGCCCTTGTCGCGCAGCCAGCTCGACGGGTCGACCCCGGTGGACTGCCCGTCGGGGTGGACCTCCAGGTGGAGGTGCGGCCCGGTGACATTGCCCGTGGCGCCCACGCGGCCGATGACATCGCCGGTGGAGACCTTCTGGCCCGCGCTGACATTGAGCGAGGACTGGTGGCAGAACCACAGCTCGGTGCCGTCGTCGAGGGTGAGCACCGTGCGGTAGCCGTACGCGCCCGCCCAGCCGGCCTCCGTGACCGTGCCGCCGTGGATCGCGCGGATCGGCGTACCGGTGGAGGCGGCGAAGTCGAGGCCCGTGTGGTACCCGGAGGACCACATGGAGCCGGGCTGACCGAAGGTGCCGGAGAGCGTGTACGAGGCGACCGGGAGCTTGAAGCTGGCGGCCAGCTTGCGCAGGCGCTCGGCCTCGGCCTTGCGGCGGGCCTCGGCCTCGGCCTTCTTCTTCTCGGCGAGCTCCTTGGCCTTGGCCGCGTCCTGCTTGGCGGCGGCCTCGGCGGCTGCCTGCTTCGCGGCGGCCTCCTCCGCGGCCTGCTTCGCGGAGGCGTCGGCCGCGTCCTGCTGCGTCTCGGCCTGCTGCATGATGCGGGCCCGCAGCGCCTCGCCGGCGCCGGTCTGACCCTCGGCGGCCTCGGCCTGGGTGATGCCGGCGCCGCTCAGCGGGGAGGCCGTGGCGGCGGAGTCGGAATCGGCGTCCGAGCTGTCTGACATCAGCGAGCCCACGCCCGGCAGCGACTTGGCCGCGGGCAGCGAGTCCTTGACCGCCGACAGGTCGGGCATGGAGATGTGGACCGCCGGATTGCCGCCCTGTGCGGTGGCGATGCCGCCCGCGCCGACGGCGGCGACCACGCCGACGCCGAGAACTGTGGAGCTGCGCGCGAATCCACCACGGCGGCGGGCTACGCGATGCCTGCCGCGGACGGGGGAGACGGACTCCTCGGTGGGATTCCACTCCTCCCAGGTCTCCTGCTCGACACCGAAGTCACCTTCGGGACCGTAGAAGAAGTCGGGGGCAGGCCGGTTCGACGCCACGGGGGCGCTCTCCTTTCCTTCCTTCTCGCCTACCGGGTTAGCTGACGGGTTCGGAGCAGGAAGGTCTCCTACGAACACCAAAGGTGTCCGATTCACCCCAAGTTGATGGTTCCCCGGTTCCCTTGCGGGATTAAGCGTGTGCGCACGGAGCCATCTCTTGTGACGGCTGGGACGACCGCGCTGCGTTATCGAACGTTAATAGACAGCAGACAGTAATTCCAAGCGCTTCCCACTGATCGTTCACGACTCTGGCCAGGACTTATCGGGGCAAGAGGGGATGTAATCAGGCGAGTTGACCGCGTCCCGCAAACGTAGGTGCAACTGATGGTGCGTCAATTGTTATGCGGAGCGACGCCGTTCGGCTACCTCAGGTAACAATGATCAAGGAACTCAGGCCCGCCGCACGGCAAGCAGCGCCATGTCGTCCTTCGTCCCGTCGCCGGTGTGCGCGCGCACCTCCGCGGCGAGGGCCGCGAGGAGCTCCTCGGGCCCCGGGAAGACACGTCCGGAGAGCCGGGCCGCCGGATCGTAGAACCGTCCGCCCGGATCGCGCGCCTCGGAGAGCCCGTCGGTGTAGAGCAGCAGCGTGGCCGCGGACGGGAAGGCCGCCTCGGTGGCCCGGTCGGGCCAGCTGCCGAGTTCGCCCATGCCGAGCGGCAGCGCCGCCTCGCACGGGTCGAGCGCGCGTACGGTGCCGTCGCCGAGCAGCAGCAGCGGGCTGGGGTGGCCGCGGTTGAGGACACGGACGAGCTCGACGCCGTGCGGGATCTCGGCGAGCACCGCGGTGGTGAAGCCCTCGAAGTCGTCGATGCCGCTGCGCCGGGTCCCCTCGCGGGCCAGCGCCCGCTCCAGCCGTTGGGCGACCGCCTCAAGGGAACCCTCCTGCTCGGCGGCCTCCCGGAACGCGCCGATGACGACGGCGACCGCGGCGACCGCGCCCATGCCCTTGCCGCGCACGTCACCGACGATGATCCGGATGCCGTGCGGGGTGTCCTGGACCGCGTACAGATCGCCGCCGATGAACGCGCCGGCCTGCGCCGCCTCGTAGCGCGCCGCGATCACGAGGCCGCCGAGCCGCCGGGCCGGCTCGGGCAGCACCGCCAGCTGTGCGGCCTGCGCGATCTCCCGGGCGGAGGCCAGCTGCTCGTAACTCCGGTACACGATCCGGTTGAGCACACAGGCCAGGAGGCAGACGGTGGCCACGGTGACGACCTCGGTGACGAAGACGGAGTCGAGGTTCTCCGTGAAGCGCAGGTGCACGGCGGTGATCACACCGATCGACACCACGCCCGTCAGGATCGTCGCGCCGAGCGAGAAGAAGGGGGCGGCCACCAGCGGCGCCGCACTGAACAAGGGGGCGCCGGGGAAGCCGCTGGGGGTGACGTACTCGTAGACCGCGCCGCCGATGACGAGCAGCAGGGGCAGCAGCCGCAGGAAGAGGCGGGTGCTCACGGCCTCGGAGCCGTGCCGCCTCCGTCTCCCGCCGGTGCCTCCTGTTCGCTGCCCCACCACTCGTCTCCTGCCGTTCCCTGCCAGCTTCCGGCGTCTCACCAAGAGTTCCCGCACGGGGGCGCGGTGGCGAGCAGGGGTGGGCCGTACGAGTGGGGAACGTGACGTGCGGCACAGCCGTGTCGCGGCCGTTCGGCATAAAAAAACCGAGGCCGGAATCTCGATGAGATTCCGGCCTCGGTCTTCAGTAGCGGGGACAGGATTTGAACCTGCGACCTCTGGGTTATGAGCCCAGCGAGCTACCGAGCTGCTCCACCCCGCGCCGTTGTGTTCACAACTCTACGCCATCAGGGGGAGTGAACGCGAATCGCTTCGCGTGACGGCTCACGCGGCGGCGTGCGTGAGCGTCTCCCACGCCACGAACAGGTCGTCCGTCCCCTCCGGCCGCTGCTTTTGGGTGAGCTTCTCGGTCTGCGGGAGGTCCATCTTCAGCCGCCCCTGAAGGTGCTGGAGGCCCACCTCCGTGTCGGGCCCCATGTCCCGCTGCACCTTCCCGCCGCACAGCCAGGACGGGGCCTTGGTGCCCAGCTGGTACTTGGAGTGCAGTTCGAGCGCGGCGGCGAGCCGCTCCTTCACCTCGCCGTACAGGTCGACGCCCTGGTGCCAGGCGGTCTCGGCCATGTGGGAGGTGGCGGCGAGGGAGTAGCTGGCGTGCTTGAAGTTGCGGCAGGTCTCCTGCGCGAGCCCGTCCTTGAAGGTCTTCTGCCCGAACCAGTACGTCCGCAGTTCCTTCGGGGTGTCGATGTCGCTGCCCTTCGGTTTCACCGGCAGCTTCCCGTCGGACGACAGATAGAAGTACGCGGGGACGCGGGCGCGGAAGTGCCCGACGGCCTCGTCGAAGGCGCTCTGGTCGTTGAGGTGGACGGCCAGGCTCATCGCCGCGTCGGCCATCACCAGGTCCCAGTTGCCGTTGAAGTCGGCGGAGCCGCCCCGCACTTCGGGCAGATAGACCTCGCGCAGCATCCGCTGGAACTTCAGCTCCTGCCCGTCCGGCCAGTCCTTGTACGTGTACTGCATCAGCTCGGCGGCCTTCGCCCAGGACGTGCCGGCCCAGGCGGCCTGGAGCCCCGCGTTGTCCGCGGTGTGCCCGGTGACCTTGTCCGCCCAGGCGTTCATGATCTGGACGGCCTTGGCGGCGTGGGCCTTGTCGCGGGTGACGTTCCACAGCAGGGCCTGCGTATAGGCGGCGATGGCGTCCTCCCGCTCCTCGACGCAGCCCTGTCCGGCCTTGGCGTCGAAGGGGCACTCCACGGTCGCGTACGGCTTGGCCTTGTAGTCGAGGTCGGCGTACTTGCTGTCGCTCATCTCCTTGTACGCGGAGATCCACGGCTCCTGCTTACGGGCCACGTGGTCGCGGACCGCGGCCAGTTGGCCCTTGCCGACCAAGACGCCGGGGTGTGCGAAGGGGCCGCCGGAGGGCCGGTGCTCGGGGTGCGCGCCCACGTCGGAGTCGGTCCGCGTTGTCCCGCCGCACGCGCTCGCGGCCGCCACCAGCAGGGGTACGAGGCCCCCCAGAAGAACGCGTCGCGTCCGTACGCCCGCTGCCATGCAACACCTCCGGTCGGATCACTGGCAGCCTGACGCCTACAGGTGGCCTCCGCAGGATCTGTTGCGCCGGTCGGGAACGGGGGCGTGCCCCTCCTTCCCGGACGTACGCCCGGGAAGGGGCGCTCGCGGTGGACGCCGAGCGGAGCCCAGGTGATCTGCCGGTCGAGGTGACGAACGGCGCCGGCCGCACCGAGGAGATCGGCGCGGCCGCCTGTTCCTCTACGCCGCCGGGGTCACCGTGCCGGGCCGGCCTCCGCGGCGCAGTCGGAGGACCACGGCTGCGGCGGCGAGCGCTCCGAGGGCCATGAGGATCTCGTCGCCCTGCGCGTACCCGGAGAAGTACAGGGTCGCGAGGAACGGCGCTGCGGCGCCGGCGAGCCGGGCCGTGGTGCGGAGCCGGGCGAAGGACCGGCGGCCCACCAGGAACAGGGCCGCGGCGGCCGGAATTCCCAGCCGCCAGGGCAGGAGCAGACCGATTCCGAGCGGGTCGATCACGGTGACCGCGGCTACCAGGAGGACCGCCCACACCACCAGGGCGAGCACCCCTGCCGTCCGGCGCACGCGGGGCGCCGGGCGCAGATCGGGCGGACAGAGCAGGGGAAGCGCCGCGACCAGGACGGGTACGACCAGGAAGCCCACGAGGTCCCATCGCGCATGGGCCGGCATCCCTGTCATGTGGAGGAACGCGCCCGAACTGCCCACCGCCCCCACGATCGAGCACAGCAGCCCGAAGCGGTACCACCCGGCGAGCGCGACCACCGCACCGATCAAGGTCAGCAGGTAGCAGCCGTTCATGACGGTCGCGAGCGCCCCCACGCCCTCGGCGCCGATGACGTACCAATCGGCGGCGCTTTCAACGAGGTTGAACGCGGCGTACGCGCCCGTCGCGGCCAGACCGAAGGGGGCGACGGCGGCGAAGAACCGCCCGGCCGGGCGGGACGAGCCGATGCCCAGGCGCAGCCGAAGGGCGTGCGCGGCGATGTCGGCCGCTTCGCGGAGGCGGGCGCGGCGCCCGGCTCCCTCGGTCGCCTCGCCGTACGACTCGGCGATCTCGTCGCCGAAGTCGCGGCGGAAGCTCACGGGATACAGGCGCAGCAGTACCGGATTCACGCGGTGGCCTCCTTGCCCGCGACGCCCAGACGCCGGGTGGCCTCGCGCGCCGTGGCCGCGAGCCGCTCGGCTTCGACGGCGAGCGCGGCACGGCCGGGAGAGGTCAACGTGTAGCTGCGGCGCAGCCGGCTGTCGACGACCTCCTCCTTGTGCACTTCGATCAGTTCCTGCTGCAGCAGGCGCTCCAGCGCCCCGTACAGCGTGCCGGTCCGCATCTTCACGCGGCCGCCGGAGATCGCCTCCACCTCGCGCGCGATCGCGTAGCCGTGGCGTGGCTCGTCTGCGAGCGCGGTGAGGACAAGCAGGGTCGGTTCCTGCATCACACGGTCAGTCATGAAAGCAGCATACTCCGTTCACCGACATATGACGGAGTAGGTAGAGCGGTGCGTCAGGACCCCGGGGCGATCTCGGCGATCAGCCCCTCGACCCTCACCTTGATCTCGTCGCGGATGGGGCGGACGGCCTCGACGCCCTGACCGGCCGGGTCCTCCAACTGCCAGTCGAGGTAGCGCTTGCCGGGGAAGACGGGGCAGGCGTCGCCGCAGCCCATGGTGATGCAGACGTCCGACTCCTTCACCGCATCCACGGTCAGGACCTTCGGGCTCTCGGCGGAGATGTCGATGCCGACCTCGGCCATGGCCTCGACGGCGGCCGGGTTCACTTCCCTGCCAGGGCTGGAACCGGCCGAGCGGACCTCGACACGGTCGCCCGCCAGGTGGGCCAGCCAGGCGGCGGCCATCTGGGAGCGACCGGCGTTGTGGACACAGACGAAGAGCACAGAGGGCTTGTCGGTCATCAGAAGTCTCTCTTGATCTTGTGAGCGCCGCCGAAATCTCGCGAGCGCGGCCGAACGGCGAAGTCGGGGGGCCGACCAGGCATCGGCACCCGGTGCCATCAGCGGCCACTGATGTGAGAATATCAGCGCATGATGACGTCAGTCGAGACTGACCTGATCCGAGTCCTCGCCGACCCGCTCAGGCTCCAGATCGTGAACCTGCTCTCCCACGAGACGCTGTGCACCACGCACCTGGTGGAGGAGACCGGCGCCCGCCAGACGAACCTCTCCAACCACCTGAGAGTCCTGCGCGAGGCCGGGGTCGTCGAGACCGAGCCGTGCGGCCGCTACACGTACTACAAGCTGCGCCCGGACGTCATCGCCCGGCTCGCCGACCAGTTCGCCGACCTGGCCGAGTCCGCCCGCACCGCCGCCGACAACAAGAGGGCCTGTTCGTGACCCGCACCGAAGCACCCGCCACCACGACGGCCGAGGACTCCTCGATCGTCGCGAAACTCTCCACCCTCGACCGCTACCTCGCCGTCTGGATCCTGCTCGCGATGGGCATCGGCCTGGGCCTCGGCCGCCTGATCCCCGGCCTGAACGACGCGCTGTCGAAAGTCGAGATCGGCGGCATCTCCCTGCCGATCGCCATCGGCCTGCTCGTGATGATGTACCCGGTGCTCGCGAAGGTCCGCTACGACAAGCTGGACACGGTCACCGGCGACAAGAAGCTCATGGTCTCGTCGCTGGTCATCAACTGGATCGTCGGCCCGGCCGTGATGTTCGCGCTGGCCTGGATCTTCCTTCCCGACCTGCCGGAGTACCGCACAGGACTCATCATCGTCGGCCTGGCCCGCTGCATCGCCATGGTCATCATCTGGAACGACCTGGCGTGCGGCGACCGCGAGGCCGCCGCCGTCCTGGTCGCGCTCAACTCCGTCTTCCAGGTCATCGCGTTCAGCCTGCTCGGCTGGTTCTACCTCGACCTGCTGCCGCAGTGGCTCGGCCTCGGCGACGGCCAGGGCCTCGACGTCCCCGTATGGCACGTCGCCCTGAACGTCATCGTCTTCCTCGACATCCCGCTCGTCGCCGGATTCCTCACCCGCCGTATCGGCGAGAAGAAGATGGGCCGCGAGACGTACGAGTCCAACTTCCTCCCGAAGATCGGCCCTTGGGCCCTCTACGGCCTGCTCTTCACGATCGTCATCCTCTTCGCGCTCCAGGGCGACGCGATCACCTCGCAGCCGCTGGACGTCGTCCGGATCGCACTGCCGCTGCTGGTCTACTTCGCGGTGATGTTCTTCGGGAGCTTCCTGCTGGGCAAGGCGATCGGCCTGTCCTACGAGCGCACCACCACGCTCGCGTTCACGGCCGCGGGCAACAACTTCGAGCTGGCCATCGCCGTCGCCATCGCCACCTTCGGCGTCACGTCCGGACAGGCACTGGCCGGGGTCGTCGGCCCGCTGATCGAGGTGCCGGTCCTGATCGGGCTCGTCTACGTGGCGCTGGCCTGGCGCAAGAAGTTCGCGACGCCCGGGGACACGGCCTAGCCGGGGCCTAACCGCGCAGATCGAGCATGGCCGACATGGCCGCCACCACCGAGGGCGCGACGCTGTAGTACACCCAGGTGCCGCGCCGCTCGGAGGTGAGCAGCCCGGCGTCCTTCAGCTTCTTCAGGTGGTGGGAGACGGTCGGCTGCGAGACGCCGACGTCCGAGATGTCGCACACGCACGCCTCGCCGCCCGCGTACGAGGCCACCTTGGAGAACAGCCGTAGCCGCACCGGGTCCGACAGTGCCTTGAACATCGCGGCCATCTTCTCGGCGTCGGCCACGGACAGCTCGCCCGCGGTGATCGGCGGGCAGCACGGCACGACCGGCTCCGGCCCCGCACCGTCCGACTCCAGGACCGTCAGCTCCACCGTCTGAGAATTCGACATACGTCTATGTTGACGCCTGTCGATACAGGAGGCAAGCTCTTCTGTATCGACATCAATCGAATCAGCCGAGGAGAGTCGCCGCCATGACCACACCCGCCACCACCCGCACCGAGGACCTCCCCGTCGTCGTCATCGGGGCCGGCCCCATCGGTCTGGCCGCGGCTGCCCACCTCGTCGACCGGGGTATCCAGCCGCTCGTCCTCGAAGCCGGGCCGACAGCAGGCGCCACCGTGCGCGAGTGGGCCCACGTCCGCCTCTTCTCCACCTGGGGCGAGGTCGTCGACCCGGCCGCCGAGAAGCTCCTCGCGCCGACCGGCTGGACCCGCCCCGACCCGGACACCTACCCCTCCGGCGGCGACTGGGCGAACGACTACCTCCAGCCCCTCGCCGACGCCCTCGGCGACAAGATCCGCACCGGCGCCACCGTCACCGGCGTCTCCCGCTCCGGCCGCGACCGCGTGGTCGACGCCGACCGCGCGGCCCAGCCCTTCGTCGTCCACATCACCCACGCCGACGGCCGCGAGGAGCGCGTCTTCGCCCGCGCCGTCATCGACGCCTCCGGCACCTGGACCACCCCGTCCCCGGCAGGCGGCAGCGGCCTGCCCGCGCTCGGCGAGAAGGCGGCCTCCGACCACATCACGTACCGCGTCCCGGACCTCAACACCCCGTCCGTACGCGCCCGTTACGTGGGCAGGCGCACCGCGATCATCGGCTCCGGCGCCTCCGCCTTCACCGCCCTCGCCCACCTCGCCGACCTGGCCAAGTCCGAGGACGGCGCGGACACCAAGGGCGTGTGGATCCTGCGGCGCGGCATCTCCGGCTCGACCTTCGGCGGCGGCGAGGCCGACGAGCTGCCCGCCCGCGGCGCC
Organism: Streptomyces sp. NPDC002795; assembly: GCF_042888725.1. Classification (NCBI taxonomy): domain Bacteria; kingdom Bacillati; phylum Actinomycetota; class Actinomycetes; order Kitasatosporales; family Streptomycetaceae; genus Streptomyces; species Streptomyces sp. NPDC002795. The sequence continues at coordinate 49,459 of NZ_JBIAQB010000018.1, read as the reverse complement.
CTCGGCCTGGCTGCGAAGGCCGCCGTCGACGAAGGGCACGCGGACGCGGTCACCGGCTTCCGCACGGAGGCCGTGGAGCGGACGGCCGAGGGGCGCCTGGTCCTGATCGCCGAGGACGGCCGCCGCCTCGACCCGGTCGACGAGATCATCGTGCTGACCGGCTTCCGCCCCGACCTGTCCTTCCTCTCCGAACTCCGCCTGAACCTCGACGAACGCCTCCAGGCCCCCGTCGAACTGGCCCCCCTGATCGACCCCAACCAGCACTCCTGCGGCACCGTCTACCCGCACGGCCACCGCGAGCTGTCCCACCCGGAACAGGGCGTCTACCTGGTCGGCATGAAGTCCTACGGCCGCGCGCCGACCTTCCTCGCGATGACCGGCTACGAGCAGGTCCGCTCGGTCGTCGCCGCACTCGCCGGAGACACGGACTCCGCCGACCGCGTCGAACTCACCCTCCCCGAAACCGGCGTCTGCGGCGGCGCGGGCCTCTTCGACACCCCCGACGCCAACCGGGCCGAGGGCGGCGGCTGCTGCGCTCCGGCTCCCGCCTCCGGGGGCTGCTGAGCGCCGACCGAAACCCACCACCCTGTGGGGCTCGAACCCACAACCACTGACATTTCCATGTCGGACGACCGGCCACCCCTTCATGGTGGAGATGCGGCATACACCCACTGGTGCGAAGTTGATTGCACCAGTCCATCGGGAAGCGGGTTGTATGCATCTGTCACCGGAAGAGGCGCGCGCGACCGCGACCGAGAGCTGGATATGGGGCTTCGCCCTGTTGGAGAACTACCGGACGCTGTATCCGCAGGCGATCGACGCCGACGACCCCCGGTACGTGGGCGGGTTCGGTCACTTCCGGCACTACTCGCGGCCCTTCACCCCGGCCAACACGGACGTAGTGACCCCGAACAACGACACCCCGTACTCGTGGGCCTGGCTGGACCTGCGGGCCGAGCCCTGGGTGGTGTCTGTACCGGCCGTGGACCGGTACTACGTGCTGCCCTTCCATGACCTGGACACGTCGTACGTGGGTTATGTCGGGGCACGTACGACGGGACAAGAAGCGGGTGACTACCTCGTCGCGGGGCCCGGCTGGAGCGGCGCGGTACCGGACGGGATCGCCGGGGTCCTGCGGGCCGACACCTTCCTGGTCGGGATCCTGGGGCGCACCTACCTGGCGGGCCCCGACGACGTCGAAGACCTGCAGGCCATCCAGGAGCGGTACGGTCTGCGACCGCTCTCCGCATTCCTCGGCCGGCCGTCGCCGCCCCCGGCGGACGAGCCGGTCTGGCCGGTGTGGCGGGAGGAGGACCTCGCCTCGGTCGAGTTCTTCACGCTGCTCGACTTCCTGCTGCGGTTCTTCCCGGTCCTGGACGGCGAGCGCGGGCTGCGGGACCGGCTCGCGGCGCTCGGGGTGTCCGGCAGCGGCGAGTTCGAGCCGTCGGCCCTGGCGCCGGAGATCCGTACGGCGGTGGAGCAGGGCATCGCGGATGCCCGCGCCCGCCTGGATGCGGCGAAGGCGGACACGGCCGACTCGACCCACTGGTTCGGCACCCGCGCCGAGCACGGCGACGACTACCTGACCCGGGCCGTGGGCGTGGACAAGGGCCTGTACGGTCTGCCGGCCGCCGAAGCCTGGTACGCGGGCTGGCTCCAGGACGACCAGGGCAACCGACCGCCGAACGCCGCCGCACACGACCACACCGTCCACTTCGCGCCCGGCGCCCTGCCGCCCGCCCGGTTCTTCTGGTCGGCCACCATGTACCGGCTGCCCGAGCGCCTGCTGGTCGACAACCCGATCGGCCGCTACTCGATCGGCGACCGCACCCCCGGCCTCGTGTACGACGACGACGGCGGCCTGACCCTGTACGTACAGAAGGACCGCCCCGCCGACCCGAAGCAGGACGCGAACTGGCTGCCCGCTCCCGACGGCCCCTTCACCATCGCCATCCGCGTCTACGGCCCGGACGCCTCGGTCCTCGACGGCACCTGGTCCATGCCCACGCTCAGCGTCCACGCCTGACCGGAGGTACCCGCCGCCATGCCCCGACCGACCGGCCTCACCGCACTGGCCACCGACGCGTACGTCTACGGCTACCCGCTCGTCTTCGACGTGTCGATGATCTCGGCCTCCCTGCACAAGGGTTTCGGCTCCTTGCAGCCCACCCCGTTCAACGAGTTCGGGCACTCGGGCCAACTCGCCACACCGGACGCCCACTTCGTGTCCGTGAACAACGACACCGTGTACTCCATCGCCCCGCTCGACCTGTCCGGCGGGCCGATCCGACTACAGGTGCCAGACACCGACGGGGCGTACTACGTCCTGCAGTTCGTCGACGCGTGGAGCAACAACTTCGCCTACGTCGGCCGGCGCGCCACCGGCACCGCCGAGAGCGCATGGCTGATCACGCCTCCCGGCTGGACGGGACAGGCGCCCGACGACGTGCGCGGCGTGATCGAGGCACCGACCACTGTGGTGTCGATCGTGGGGCGCAACGCCTGCGACGGGCCGGCCGACATGCCCCGCGTCCAGGCCCTGCAGAAGGGGTTCACGCTCGCCGCCCCGCCCACGTCCGGCACCGGGCTGCCCACCCCGGATCCGGACGTCCCACCGGCACTGCGCTTCTTCGAGCAGCTCCGCGTCTGGATGGCCGCCTTCCCGCCCTCCGCACCCGACCGGACGTACCAGGAACGCTTCGCCCCGCTGGGACTGCTGAAGGAAGGTCCGTCGCCGTACGTCGACGCCGACCCCGCCCTCGTACAGGCACTGACCGAAGGGCTCGCGGCCGGCAAGGAACAGGTGGAGGCGGCCACCAAGAAGCCCAGAGGCAGTGAACAACCGCCTGGCTCCTGGGAGTTGAACCCTCACCTCTTCGACTACAACCTCGACCACTTCGGCGTCGGCACCCTCGACTCCCCGCAGTGGAAGCTCGCCGACCGCGAGGCGTCCTATCTCCTGCGGGCTGCCGCGGCCCGCGCCGCGCTGTGGGGCAACCACGGCTACGAGGCGGTGTACGCGCACACCTTCACCGACGCCGACGGCGAGCAGCTCAACGGCGCGCACGCCTACACGCTGCGCTTCGACCAGCCGCCGCCCGTCGACTCGTTCTGGTCGATCACCATGTACGACACCCCCGACTACTTCCTGGTCGGCAACCCCCTGGACCGCTACTCGATCGGCGACCGCACCCCGGGCCTGTCGCACGCCGACGACGGCTCACTGACCCTGCGCATCCAGCACACCGAGCCCGCCGAAGGACCGGCGAACTGGCTGCCCGCGCCGGCCGGGGACTTCCGCCCGATGATCCGCCTCTACACGCCGAAACCGCAGGTCCTGGACGGGAGCTACACCCTCCCCCGTATCGCGAAGACCGGGAAGGCGGACTGACATGGGAGACGCGATCGGCCAGATGCTGGCCTCCGCGGTGGGCATCGCCATCAGCCCGCTCCCTCTCATCGCAGTGATCCTCATGCTGGCCACGCCCAAGGGCCGGGCCAACGGCATTGCTTTCACGGCGGGTTGGGTGTGCTCGCTCGCCGCCCTGGTGACGGTTGTCGTCGTGGCGGGTTCCGGCGCGGACGCCGCCACGGGCGACGGCGAACCGGCCACCTGGACGCTGTGGCTCAAGCTCGCGCTCGGCGTGCTGTTCCTGCTCATGGGCGCCAAGCAGTTCAAGGACCGGCCGAGGGAGGGCCACGAGGCGGAGCCGCCGGGCTGGATGAAGGCGATCGACTCCTTCACGCCGGGCAAGTCGGCCGGGCTCGCCGCCGCGCTCGCCGTCGCCAACCCCAAGAACCTCGTCCTCGCGGTCGGCGGCGCGGTCTCCATCGCCTCCAGTACGGCCTCGCCTGGCGGCAAGACGGTCGCCGCCGTCCTCATGGTCGTCATCGCCTCGCTGTGCACCGCGCTGCCGCTCGGCGTGTACCTCCTGGGCGGTGCCAAGTCCGCCAAAGTACTGGGCGATTGGAAGGCGTGGATGGCCGCCCACAACGCGGCGATCATGACGACGGTGCTCGTCGTCCTCGGCGTGAAGTACATCGGCGACGCCATCAGCGGCCTCTCCGGCTGAGCATGCGGCAACTCATCAAACGGCGCCCCTCCGTGAAGAAGCCTCTGGGCAAACCGACACCGTCCGACGTCAGCTCCGGCTTCGTCACCGGCCTGTTCTCCATCCCCGAGGGCATGGCGTACGCGGCGATCGCCGGGTTCAACCCGGTCGCCGGGCTGTACGCGGGCGTCGTCCCGGCGATCGTCGGCTCGCTGACCTCCCGCACGGTCCTGATGGTCACGACGCTGACCAGCGCCATCGCGCTCACCTCGCAGAGCGTCCTGTCCGACGCCGGGCTCGACCCGAAGAACGCGGGCAACATCGCCACCCTCACCGTCATGGCGGGCATCGTCATGCTGCTGATGGCGGTGCTGCGGCTCGGCGCGGTGATGAGCTTCGTATCGAACGCGGTGATGACCGGCTTCTCCACCGGCATCGCCCTGCAGATCATCACCGGCGTCCTCAAGGACGCCACCGCCTACAAGCCCCAGGGCCACAACCGCCTTTACCAGCTGGGCGACTGGCTCGCGCACATCGGCCAGTGGCAGCTCGCCGCCACCCTCGTCGCGGTCACGACGGTCGCCGTCTGGGCCCTGTCCCGTCTCGTACGCCGCCTGGAAGCCGTCGCGCTACTGATCGCGATGGTGGTGGCGAGCGTCGCCGTGGCCCTGCTCGGCACGGACGTCGAACTGGTCCGCGACATCGCCCACATCCCGGCCGCCCTGCCCGGCCTCTCCGCCCCCGACCTGTCCGCCGTCCCGCACCTGCTCGGCGGCGCCGTCGCCGTCGCCCTGGTCGGCCTCGCCCAGGCCGCGGGCATCGGCCCCTCCGTCCCCAACCCCGACGGCTCCCGCTCCTCCGTCAACGGCGACTTCGCCGCGCAGGGCCTCGCCAACGTGGCGGGCGGCCTCTTCCAGGCACTGCCCTCGGGCGGCTCCCTCTCCCGCACCGGCGTCGCCGTCTCCGCCGGGGCCCGCACCCGCTGGGCAGGCGTCTTCTCCGGCATCCTGCTCGCGCTGATCGTCCTGATCTGCGGCTCGCTCGCCGAACACATCCCGATGCCGGTGATCGGCGGCCTGATCCTGGTCGTCGGCGGCGAACTCATCTGGGGAAAGCGCCAGGACATCCTGCTGGTCCTGCGCACGTCCTGGATGTCGGCAGGCGCGATGATCCTCACCTTCCTCGCCACCACCCAACTCCCCCTCCAGCAGGCCATCATCCTCGGCGCGGTCCTCTCCCTCCTCCTGTACTGCGCCCAGGCCGCCCGCCGCGTCCGCCTCGTCGCCCTCACCCGCGACGGCACCGACTGGCAGACCGGCGAGCCGCCCGCGAGCCTGCCGCCCGGCGAGGTAACCGTCCTCTACTACGACGGCGTCAGCTTCTTCGCCGAGATGAACCGCATCGAGGCGATGCTCCCGCGCCCCGACACCGCCCACCGCGCCGTCCTGATCCTCGTCATGCGAGGCGTCCCCGACGTGCCGTCCTCCTCCGTGGTCAAGGTGCTGCGCCGCTACGTCCACGGCCTCGACGCCCACGGCGGCCGCCTGATCCTGGCCGGCGCCGAACCCGGCCTCGTCCACCTCCTGACCACCACAGGCCTGGCCGACGATCTCGGCCCCGGCGGCATCGTCCCCGCCGAGGGCGCACTCCTCGCCCCGCTGGAACGGGCCGTGGCCGAGGCCGAGTCCTGGATCGCCCGACAACCCGAACCCCCTGCCCACCCCATCGAGCGGAGCGAAAGATGACCACCTACGTCGACGCCATGGGCGGCCCCGAAGCGGCCCCGAAACGGCCCTGACGAAGGCCCGCGAGTACGTGGCCGCGGGCGACCCCCGCTTCGCCGCCACCCTCCTCAACCACATCATCTTCGCGACCACCGACAACACCGAGGCGAAGCAGACCCTGGCCGACGTCTACGACGGCCTCGGCCACGGCGCGGAGAACGGCCCCTGGCGCAACTTCTACCTGACCTCGGCACTTCTACATCGGGGGCGCGAAGGGCATCGACAGCCTCACACTGTTGTGGCTCGCCGGGAACTCGAAGTCGAAGATCACGGTCGTCGCGCCGGGGACGCTGGCGCAGCAGCCGGCCGAGGCCCGGCAGGCGATCGACCGGTGCCGCGAGCGGATCGTCGAGATCGTCGAGCTGGGCGCCGAGGAACTGCACACACCGGCGTACCACGCCCGAAACCGGTGGATGGTCGATCGCTCGGACATGGTGATCGGGTTCCCCAGGGAAGGCACGGAGGGCACGTCCGGAACCTGGCAGACGATCAACTACGGCGCACAGCAGGGTAAACCTCGTCTGATCGTGCCCGTATGACCCGCTCGGCGGGCACTATGAGGAGATGAGCACGCACGACAGTGCCGTCGGCGCCACCACGCTCAAGAGACTCCGGCGGCGCCGCGGTTGGTCCCTGCGCGACACCGCGAACGCCCTGATCGTCACCGCTGCGCAGCTCGGGCAGCCGCTCGATTCCTGCCTCGCCAGCGTGCAGAGATCAGTCGCGCGGTGGGAGAGTGCGACGGCGCCCATCCTGCCGAGTGAGCGCTATCAACTGCTGCTCGCGCACCGGTACGCGCAGGATGCCTCCGGGCAGGCTTCGCTCGGCCCCGGCTCGGACTTCGCCGAGCTGCTCGACGCGCTCGCCCACCTCGGAGAGAGCGAGCAGCACCTCGACGAGCTGCGCACGCTGCTCGTACGCACATCCACAGATGCCGGCGGCGGGCTGCTCGCACTGCTCGGCCCGACGACCGAGGCCGCTCTGTCGGCCGCCCTTGCTGATCCGTCCCGTGTCGACGAGGGGGTGCTCGACGCGATGCGCGTCTCGATCAACCTCGTCAACGGGTAAGTGGGCAGCATCCCGTTCGTACGCCTACAGCTCATGCTCGCGCCGGTCGTCGAGTCGTGCCGACGTCTGCTCGACGAGGCCGCGGCAGTCCCCGACGTGTTCGTGCCTGATCTTCAAACGGCCGCCGCACAGGCGTACACCCTCGCCGGACGGTTCGCGTTCGAGACCCGCGACGATCAGGCATCGCAATCGCTCTACTCCGCAGCCACGACAGCGGCCGGTGCGATCGGGGCTCCGTGGCGACGGGCCATGGTGCACATGAGTCACGCGCTCGTCACGCTGTACTCGACCCCCGGGCTCGATCCCGCGAAGGCACTCGTCGACGCCGCGGTGCGTGACGCACGAGCCGGTGAGAGCGTGACCGTTCGCGCCCGTGCCCATGCTCTGCAGGCAGAAATCGCGGCCCGGGCCGGGTCGGGCAAGCACGCGAAAGCTGCGCTCGCGCTCGCCTGGTACGACATGGAGAGCAGCCGCGACGGCGACCCGGCGGCAGCGACGACGAGCTTCTCGCCCGCTCACCTGCGAGGCTTCGAGAGCGTGACCTCGCTCTACGTCGGCGACGCGTACCAGGCACACGACTACTTCGCGAAGTCGGCGGCCTCCTTGTCCGCCCCGCGCGAGCGGGTGCAGCGAGCCATTGTGTCGACCGACCAGGCAGCCGCGCGTATCCGCCTCGACGATGCGCAAGCGGCGGCCGCGCTGCTGCACAAGTGCGTCGACGCCGCCGCCTCGACCGGCGGCCGGGTGGCTACCATCCGTCTGCGCCAAGCCCGCCGCGACCTGCGGCCGTGGCGGCGCGAGGACTTCGTCGCCGACCTCGACGACCACCTGTTCGACACTCTCGGCGCATAGCCGCTGCACGCGGACACATCGGATAACGGTGAGCGGCAAGGGCTGTGCGTTTGGAGATCACCGGGCACCGTGGCTTGTCCGCTCAGGTTGAGCGGACGGTTCGCGACGCCCTCGACCACGACTGGGCCGCCCAACACACCACAGCGGGTGCACCCACCCTGCTCGTGCAGCCCGACCCGTACGTCGGGCTGCTCCCCGAACACCTCCTGACCGTGGTCCTCTGGGCCGCCGGTCTCCCCAGCAACCACCAACGGCAGCGGCGGTCACCTGCCGGAGGTGACCAGAAATAGTTGGCTAGTGGCTCTTGTCGAGTTCCTCGTTGACGGCCGAGGCGAAGATGACGCCGGCGAGCCAGGCGTCCTTGTCGGGTCCCTGCGCGGGGATGATCAGACGCCGACGAACCCATGGATCTTGCTGGTTCGGCAGGTCGACGGTGCTTTCTACCCAGACACCGTCCCCGTCCTCCGAGAAGGAGAGATCGCGGAGCGTGGCTCCGCGATCCGTAAGATCGGCGGCCAGGCCGTCGACGACCTCCGACCGGAACTCCTCGAGATAGTCCCCGTATTCGGTGATCAGTGCCATTCCACTCCTAGCAGCCGCAGTCGTAGTAGTAGGCCGTGATGATGCCGACCGGGCGGTGGTCCTTGGACCGGGAGTCCACTCGTTCCGTGAACACCACCTTCATGGCGCCGGCACGGACGTTGCTGAAGGTGTTGCTCTGGAGCTTGCACGTGGTCTTGCTGCCCTTGGACGCGCACTTTCCGCGGTCCAATGTCTTGTCGATGTCGCGTTTCATGTTCGACCAGCTGGAGATCTGGTCGCCGTGCCCGGATTCGATGTGACGCTTACCGAACCCGTCGATGCTCGCTGCGTCCTTCTGCCCTACGCGCAGCGGGAGGTCTTCGCCATCAGGGCCGAAGTGGGTGGAGTACACGCTCCAGTCGATGGGGTTGGGATTAGTGGCTGCCTGCGCCGGCGCGACTGATGCGCCGAAGAAGCCGAGCGCGATTCCCAACGCCGCGATGCCGACACGCTTCTTTGTAGCCGAGAACATCAAACTCCCCGTGGTGATGCTGGTGCTGTTGACCGCCGATCTGGTCAGTGATGCGGCGGCCGGTCGCCGATCATCCTTCTTTCGAGATCAGGTCGGGTCAAGCATGTTGGGGCCCCGCTCGGGTGCGTGTGAGGAGTCCTTCGTGTCACCGCTTGGGGTGTCGGATGGGCTCGGGGCGCACCTGCTGTGCAGCTGTGGTGACGCTGGCAGGCGCTGTGAATCGAGGGCGCATGCCATGGATGCTGCGGGCTTGTGCGGCACGGGCCAGTGGGCTGGGCGCCGAACGGGCGGCAAGACGTTGAATTCGCCAGGTGAGGACCCTGGCCGGGTGCTCGGCATCAGCCAGAGCACGTCGGCCAACGGCCGTGCGCAGAATCTGCTCGGGGATGTGTCCGGCCTCCTCTGCCTGGACGAGCGTTGTGGTGAGCGCGTCGAAAGAGGCATCCTCAACGATCTTCTCGGCGCACTCGGGCACGACCTGGCGGACCAGGTCGATGTGTCGTTCGACCGTGCGCTGGGGCGGTCGTTGCTGGGCGAGCGCCGCCATGGGCCCGGTGCCTCGTACTGCGCGAGCACAAGGCCCGCCAGGACAAGGAACGCAAGAAGTGGGGCCCAGCCTGGCAGAACACCGGCAAGGTCTTCACCCAGGAAGACGGCTCCTGGCTGCACCCCGAGACGCTCTCCGCGACCTTCCGCCGCATCCTCGCCACCACCGACCTGCCGCCCATCACGCTCCGGGCTGCGCCACGTGGCCGCGACGCTCACGCACGGCGGAGGCGGCGACATCCACACGGTGAAGGCAACTCTGCGGCACTCCACCATCGCGCTGACCTCGGACACGTACACGAGCCTGCTGCCGGAACTCGACCGCGAGATCGCGGAGAAGGCGACGGGCCTGATCCCCCGCGCCCGCGTGCCGAAGCCTGCCGCTCCGGAGCCGCCCGTCCGGCCCTCAGCCGACCCGTCCGCTCACGCATCGCTCACGCAATGGCTCGCGAACGAAGAAGCGCCCGAGCCGACCGAAGCCGACCCGAGCGCTAATTAGCAGGTCAGAGGGGGTAACCCCTCCCCCACATCCGTAGACCCTGTGGGACTCGAACCCACAACCAATGGATTAAAAGTCCACTGCTCTGCCAATTGAGCTAAGGGTCCCCACGCCGACCTGAGCCGACGCACCCCCGAGCATAGCCCGACGAGGCCGGGACGCCGATCGGGTATCGGCTTACCGGGCCTCGCGCGCCGGACGGATCGTCAGCGCAGGAACCAGTGCCGGGCCGAGACCGCCCACCAGGTGCCCGCGAAACCGAGGACCACGAGGACCGCGACCGGGGCGTAGTTGAAGGTCTCCCAGGTGACCGGGGAGACCTGGGGCAGCATGAAGAGGATCGTGATGACGACGACCCAGGCCACCGCCACCACACCGATCGGCGTCGACCACCGGCCCAGGTGCCACGGACCCCGCTCGAACGCGTCACCCTTGCGCAGCCGCAGCAGCGTCGGGATGACGTACGCGATGTAGAGGCCGATGACGGCGATCGAGGTCACCGCCGCGTACGCCGTGACGTTGATCAGATAGGGCAGGCCGAGGACCAGGGCTCCTGCAGCAGCCAGCCAGACGGCCGCGACCGGCGTGCGGGTGCGCGGGCTCACCGTGTGCCACACGCGGGAGAACGGCAGGGCGCCGTCGCGCGAGAAGGCGTAGATCATGCGGGAGTTGGCGGTCACGGACGCCATCCCGCAGAACAGCTGAGCCCCGATCACGACGAGCAGGAGCAGCTTGCCCGTCGTCGCTCCCAGCGCGTCCAGAAGGATCTGCGCGGGCGGCGCGCCCGTGGGTGAGTTCAGCGCGCCCTCGTACGACTGGATCGCGAAGGTGAAGCCGAGCAGGAGCACGAAGCCCGCGATCCAGGACGTCCAGATCGAGCGGACGATGCCCTTCGGTCCCGCCGTGGACGCGTCGTGCGTCTCCTCCGTCATGTGCGCCGACGCGTCGTACCCGGTGAAGGTGTACTGCGCCATGAGCAGCCCGATGAGGACGACGTACATGCTGCTGCCCCAGCCGGTGTTGTTCACGAACTCGCCGAAGACGAAGGACGCCGACTGATGGCTGTCCGGCACGAAGGCGAGCGCGCCGACGATCAGCGCGACGCCCAGCACGTGCCACCACACGCTGACACTGTTGAGGAAGGCGACGATGCGTACGCCGAAGGTGTTCAACAAGCCGTGCAGCAGCAGGATCCCGGCGAAGAGGAGGATCGTGCGGCCGGGTGTCACCTCGAAGCCGAACTGGAGGTTCAGGTACGCGCCCAGGAAGGACGCCGCGCCGAAGTCGATGCCGGCGGTCACGGCCACCTGTCCCAACACGTTGAACCAGCCGGTGAACCACGCCCACGCCGCCGCGCTGCGCTCCGGCGCGAGCCGATGCGCCCAGAAATACAGCCCCGCCGACGTCGGATACGCCGAGCAGATCTCGGCCATCGCCAGGCCCACGAAGAGGGTCATCAGGCCGACGCCGACCCAGCCCCAGGTGATGAGCACGGGGCCGCCCGTGTTCATGCCGAACAGGTACAGGGTCAGGCAGCCCGAGAGGACGGAGATGATCGTGAAGGAGACGGCGTAGTTCGAGAAGCCCGACATGCGGCGGGCGAGGACCTGCGTGTAGCCGAGCTGGGCGAGGCGCTCCTCGTCGGAGCCCGCGGCCACGGCCGACTGCTGCCCGTCAGTGGCTCTGCTGGCATCACTTGTCATGCCAGCAGCGATTCCCTCACCGGGGGCGCCGCATGCGGCCGATCAAGGCCCAACTCCCGTACGGGGGACCCAAGATGAGAAAAGGCCGCGGCCCCACCCCCGTGAGGGAGTGGGGCCGCGGCCCTGTTACTTCAGAGAAGGTCAGCCGTTGCGCTTCCAGCGCGGCTTGTCGTCGCGGCGGCCGAAGGAGGAACCGGTGCCGGTGCCCGCGCCACGGTGGTCGTCACGACGGCCGTAGGGACGGTGGCCGGCGGCCGGACGGTCGCCACCCTGGCGGTCACGGTTGAACGGACGGTCGCTGCCCCGGTGACCGCCGGAGGGACGGTCGTCGCGGCGGAAGCCGCCACGGTCGTTGTCACGGCGCTCGAAGGAACGGCCGCCGCGGTCGTCGCGGTTGAATCCGCCCTTGTCGCCGCCACGGTCGTCACGGCGGAAGCCGCCACGGTCCCCGCCACGTTCACCGCCGCGGTCGTCACGACGCTCGAAAGAACGGCCACCACGGTCGCCGCCGTCACGGCGGTCGTCGCGGCGGAAGCCGCCCTTGTCGCCGCCACGGTCGTCACGGCGGAAGCCGCCACGGTCGCCGCCGCGGTCGTCACGACGCTCGAAAGAACGGCCGCCACGGTCGTTGTCGCGACGCTCGAAGGAGCGCCCACCGCGGTCGTTGTCCCGGCGGAAGCCGCCCTTGTCGCCGCCACGGTCGTCGCGACGGAAGCCGCCACGGTCGCCGCCGCGGTCGTCACGACGCTCGAAAGAACGGCCACCCTTGTCGCCGCCACGGTTGTCACGGCGCTCGAAGTTGCCCCGGTCGTCGCGGCGCTGACGCGGCTGGTCCGAGTACGAACGGTCCGAACGCTCGGCGCGCTCCTTCTCCTCGGCGGCAGCGGCCGCCTTGGCGACCTGCTCGGCGGCGGCCTCCTGCGCGGCGGTGACCGCCGCGGCGACGCCCTCCTCGTCCTCGCCGCGGTCACGGGCGGCGCGGGCGGTGAGGCGGTCGGCCTGCTCGCGCAGCTCGGCGGCGCGACGGGTGGCGCGCTCCAGCTGCTTGGTCAGGTCGGTGACCTCGCGCTCGGCCTGCTGCGCGGCGTTGCCCGCGGACTCGGCCTCGACCTCGGTCATGGACCGGGCGCCGGTGATGTCGGCGACCTCCGGGTCGAAGGCGGCGCCGCCCTGGATGATGTGACGCCCGGCGTCGACGCCCGCGTCCTCCATGAGGCGGAAGATCTGGCGGCGCTGGTGCGGCAGCGACAGGGAGACGACCGTGCCGGTGCGGCCGGCACGGGCGGTGCGGCCCGCGCGGTGCAGGTAGTCCTTGTGGTCGCCGGCCGGGTCCACGTTCAGGACCAGGTCGATGTCGTCGACGTGGATGCCGCGGGCGGCGACGTCGGTGGCGACGAGGGCGTTGACGTAGCCCTTCTTGAAGTCCTCCAGGACGCGCGTACGGGCGCCCTGCGTCATGCCGCCGTGCAGCGCGTCGGACTTCACGCCCGAGTCGCGGAGCTGCTCGGCGATGCGGTCGGCGCCCAGCTGGGTGCGGACGAAGATGATGGTGCGGCCCTTGCGGGCGGCGATCGCCGCGGTGACCGGCGCCTTGTCCTTGGGCTTCACGACGAGGATGTGGTGCGACATCGTCGTGACGTTGCCCTGGGCGCTGTCGACCTCGTGGCTGACCGGGTCCTTCAGGTAGCGGGAGACGAGGGTCTTGATCTCGTTCTCCATCGTGGCGGAGAACAGCATGCGCTGGCCGCCGGCCGGGACCTGGTCGAGCAGCTCGGTGACCTCGGGCAGGAAGCCCAGGTCGGACATCTGGTCGGCCTCGTCGAGGACGGCGACCTCGATGTTGCTCAGGTCGCAGGCGCCGCGGTTGATGAGGTCGCGCAGGCGGCCCGGGGTGGCGACGAGGATGTCGACGCCACGCTCCAGGGCGTAGATCTGGTTGCCCATCGACGTACCGCCGCAGACGACCTTCATCTTCAGGCCGACCTGGTCGCCGTACGGCTGCAGGGCGTCCGCGACCTGCATCGCGAGCTCGCGGGTCGGGGTGAGGATGACGGCGCGCGGCTTGTGCTTGTCGCTGCGGGCGCCGGCCAGGCGGGCCATCGTCGGCAGACCGAACGAGAGGGTCTTGCCGGAGCCGGTGCGGCCACGGCCGAGGATGTCCTTGCCTTCCAGGGCGTCCGGGATGGTCGCGGCCTGGATCGGGAACGGGGTGGTCACACCGTTCTGCGCGAGCTTGCGCACGACGGCCTCGGGGAGACCGAGGTCCGCGAAGGTGGTGGTGGGCTCGTCGTTCTCGATGACCTCGACCGTGTCGAGGTCGGTGTTGACCGTGTCGGTGTCGATGTCGTTCTCGACGGCCTGGTCAGCGAAGTTTTCAGTGGAAATGGACATGCGAAATGCGAAACCTTCCGGAGTCTCGGCACGCGCCCGCAACTCCGTGTATTCGCAATTCAGCAAATCGACCGCCTCAATGCGGTCCAGCCACGGCAAGGGAGAGTACGCGCCACGCGGCGCTCTCTTAACGGCGCCGGGCAAATGGGATCAAACGATCTACCACCATACTCACCCCCCACCCCCCGAGGCAAACCGGATCGTTGAGACCCGGCTCACACACCGTCCCCGGTCAGGCGGGGTCCCCGGCCTGCGGCCGCGGTTCGCTGGCCCGCGCCCCCGCGCTCTCCTGGTGCGCCGACGACGAGGGCTCGGCGGTCGGCGGTGACGAGGAGGGGGCGGGGGACGACTTCGTGGGCGAGGGAGTGGTCGTCGCGCTGGGCGGGGTCGGCCGCTGCGAGGGCCGCTGCGACGCGCCGCGGGTCGGCGAGGTGGGCGCCGAGGGCGGGGTGGCGGCCTTCGTGGGCGTGGTGGGGGACGCGGACGAGGGCGCGGCCGGGGCCTTGGTCGAGACGGGCCGCCGCGAGGGCATCTGCGAGGCGTCCCCGACCCGCGCGCCCACGTCCGCCCCGCCGTCCGGGACCTCGGCGCCGCCGCCACCCCCGTCGGGCGCGGCGCCCGAGCCCCGCTGCGGCGGGGAGTGGGTGGGCGCGCCGCCGCCGTCGGCGCCCACGCTCATGCAGCCGGCGGCCGCGGCGACGGCCACCGTGGTCGCGGCCAACCGGCCCAGGCGGAGCACACTGAGCGACAGGGCGCGTTGCGATACGGACAGCTGGCGCACGGGCGGGCACCTCCGGTGCACGAGACGGGGTCACCATGGGTGGGGGGTACCGTCCCCAACTCCCGCCCCCGGCGCGAGGACACGCACCGCGCGAGCACCGCACAAAGCCCCCACAATCAGCGCGGGGGCCTCACCCGTGTCTCACTCGTGCCTCACCCGCGTCTCACCCGTATCCCAGCGCGTGCAGCCGCTCGTCGTCGATCCCGAAGTGGTGCGCGATCTCGTGCACCACGGTCACCTCGGTCTCCGTGACCACGTCCTCCCTCGACTCGCACATCCGCAGCGTCGGCCCCCGGTAGATGGTGATCCGGTCCGGCAGCACCCCCGCGTACCACTCGCCCCGCTCGGTCAGCGGGGTCCCTTCGTACAGCCCGAGCAGCTCGGGGTCCTCGGCGGGCGGCTCGTCCTCCACGAACACGGCCACGTTGTCCATGAGTCGGGTCAGCTCGGGCGGGATCCGGTCGAGCGCTTCAGCAACCAGTTCCTCGAACGTCTCGCGCGTCATCTCCAGCACACGGCCATTGTCCGGTACAACCCGCATATCCACCCGTGCACTTGGGCATACGGCAGCAATGGCCCGCTCGCCAGCCGCCGCCATACGTGGAGTCCGCCGTCGTGCACGGGGCGTTCGCACAGCCCCCTCGGCCCTCCTGCGCCACTACCGCGCCCGGCACCCCCACCCGGTCCTCGAACTGGTCCACCCACCGCACCCCTACGTACGCGCGCTCGGCCTGGTCGCCGTCGTACTGCTCGGCGCCTGGCTCGGCCTGCTGATCGTCGGCAGCGTGCGGACGCCGGTGGGGCCCATGGACACGAAGATGACGCTTCGCCCCTCCTTCACGGGCGGTACGAAGATCAACGTGTCGCCGCTCGGCGCCCTGGAACTGCACTCCCACACGGCGCCGATCCGCCTCGACGTCGACGTGGACCGCCTCGACCCGGCCCGCGCGCAGACCCTCGTCGACCACCCCGAGCGGTTCTCCGGGCTTCAGGACGAGGTCGCGCGCGACGTCGAGCACGGCACGGTCGACCTGGCCCTGCGCTCGTGCGTGGCGGTGGTCGCGGGCGCCACGACGCTCGGCCTCGTGGTCTACCGCCGCCCGCGCCGCGCCCTGGCCGCGGGCGGTCTGGCGCTCACCCTGCTCGCGGCCTCCGGCGGTACGGCGTACGCGACGTGGAACCCGGAGTCGGTCCTGGAGCCGAAGTTCTCCGGGCTGCTCTCCTCGGCGCCCTCCGTGGTCGGCAGCGCCCGCTCGATCGTGACCGAATTCGACGCGTACCAAAAGGAGTTGGCACTCCTGGTCACGAACGTCACCAAGCTGTACGACGCGACGTCCACGCTCCCGACGTACCAGCCGGACCCCTCGACGATCCGCGTCCTGCACGTGTCGGACATCCACCTCAACCCGGCCTCGTGGAAGATCATCGCCTCGCTCGTGGAGCAGTACAAGATCTCCGCGATCGTCGACACCGGCGACACGATGGACCACGGCTCGAAGGCCGAGAACGCGTTCCTGGACCCCATCAAGAACCTCGGCGCGCCCTACGTCTGGATCCGCGGCAACCACGACTCGAAGAACGCGACGCAGAAGTACCTCGCCGACCGGGGGCGCTTCAAGAACGTCCGCGTCCTCGACGAAGGGAGGGCCGTCACGGTCGCGGGCCTGCGCTTCGCGGGGATGGGCGACCCGCAGTACACCCCGGACCGCGCGACGCAGGCGCAGGGCGACCCGGCCGAGCGCCTGTCGGGCATCCGGCTCGCCTCGGCGCTGCGTGATCAGCGGGCGGCGGGCACCCCGGTCGACATCGCGCTCGCCCATGAGCCGGCCGCGGCCCGCGAGGTGGACGGCGAGGTGCCGCTCGTCCTGGCGGGGCACATCCACCGCCAGGAGATGAAGGTGCTCCCGCTCGGCACCCGGCTACGCGTCGAGGGCTCGACCGGCGGCAGCGGTCTGCGCGCGGTCGACAACGAGAACGGCCACCCCGACCCGGTGGAGGCGTCCGTCCTCTATCTGGACCGCACGACGAAGCGCCTGCAGGCCTGGGACGAAGTCCGCCTGGGCGGTCTGGGGCTGACGAAGGCGGAGGTCAGCCGCCATCTGCCGCAGGAGAACCAGCCCGGCGCGACCCCCTCGCCGAGCCCCGGGGAGAGCTCCCCGTAAACCGTTTTGGCGATAGCTCCCCGCATCCCATATGCTTCTCACGTCCCCGACGCGCTGCAAAGCGCGCAGGCGGGCCGATAGCCCTCATCGTCTAGCGGCCTAGGACGCCGCCCTTTCAAGGCGGTAGCACGGGTTCGAATCCCGTTGGGGGCACGTACGACCGTGTGAGAGACTTGCTCTTGCTTGTCTCGCACACAACAGCTTGGTCCTGTGGAGCAGTTTGGAGTGCTCGCCACCCTGTCAAGGTGGAGGCCGCGGGTTCAAATCCCGTCAGGACCGCTGAAGTTCCTCGTGAACTTCGTGGCTGGGTAGCTCAGTTGGTACGAGCGATCGCCTGAAAAGCGATAGGTCGCCGGTTCGATCCCGGCCCCAGCCACAGGAACTAGGCCCCGTCTCCGGACGGGGCCTATTGCGTTTCCCGGGCGGTTTTTCCGGTGTTCTCCCTGTTCAGACCGGTGCCGCGTGCAGCGGTCCTGTCCCCCGGCCGCCCGGGTGGCGATGCCGCCAGAACCAGAAGAGGCCGCAGGAGAGCAGGGACCAGCCGGCCAGCACCAGGATCGGGAAGGCGTGCTGGTTGCCCTGGAAGTAGACCGCCGTGTGCTGGGCGTTGTACGAGGCCCCCGGTGGCAGCCACTGGCCGAGGCGGCCGACCACCGTGGGGAGCAGCGGCGGCGCCACCGCGCCGCCGGACGCCGGGTTGCCGAGCAGGACCAGCAGGCCCCAGGTCGGGATCATCGCCCAGCGGTGGAAGAACGTGTTGAACATCGTGAAGACCATGCCGCAGGTGAACATCGTCAGCGCGAGGATCAGCCAGGACTCGACGAAGGGCAGGTCCACCGCGCCGAGCCCCCAGTCCGCGACCGCCGCCACCGCGAACCCGCCGAGCAGCGCGTAGGCGACCGTGAAGGCGATCCGCTCGGCCGGGTTGAGGCCGCGCGCGTGGACGCTGAGCTGGATCGCGCCGACGAAGCCGATGATCACCGCGGCGAGCGTGATGTAGAAGATCGTGAGGCCGCGCGGGTCCCCGCTCTGCAGCGGGTTCACGTCCCGCACCGTCACCGGGGTGCCGGTCGCCTTGCCGACCGGGGGCGCCGCCTCGGCGAAGACCTGGGCGACGGTGACGCCGGAGGCGCCGGAGACGTCCATGTGGACGCGCGAGCCGCCGCCACGTACGTCGAGGACCGCGTAGATCTTCTGGGCGTCGAGGGCGTCGCGGGCCGCGGCCCGGGAGTCGTAGGGCTTGAGGTCCAGCTCCGCGTCGAGCGCCTTCTCCATCGCGCCGAGGAACCGCTGGCCCTGGGACCGGTCGTACGCGCCGGTGACGCCGGTCGGGATGTTGTGCGGCGTCGGGTTCGCCATGGAGTACGTGTACGAGCCGGCGAACAGGGCGGCCGCCGCGGACAGGATCAGGACCAGCACGCAGGCCGGGAAGAACGGCGAGCCCTTGAATCCCTTCCAGCGGTCGGCCCCGCTCAGCGGGCGTCCGTGCGCGCCGTGTGGCGGATGTGCCTTCTCCGGTTCGGGCCCATCGGGCATGTGGGACATATCCGCACGCTAAGCCACACGTCGGCGCTCTACATCCGGACACGGGCCCCGGCCGCCCCGCGCACCGGCCGCAAAACCGGTCGCCACACATTTCCCCGAGGTGAGATCCTGGGGGACGTATGTCTACGCAGCCTGCCCCCGCCGCCGATCAGTTCGCCGCCGTAGCGCGGCGGATCTCCGAGCTGTCCCTGCGCGATGCGCACCGCCTCGGGCGCAGGCTCGAAGGCGCCCGCAAGATCCGTAAGCCGGAGGCCCGCGCCGCCGTCGTCGCGGAGATCGAGGCGGAGGCCGAGAAGGCCGCCGTCCGCACGGACGTCCGTCGCGAGCGTCGCGCGGCCCTCGATGTCACGTATCCCGAGCAGCTCCCGGTCAGCCAGAAGAAGGACGAGATCGGTGAGGCGATCCGCGACCACCAGGTCGTGATCGTCGCCGGTGAGACCGGATCGGGAAAGACCACCCAGATCCCGAAGATCTGTCTCGAACTCGGCCGTGGTGTGCGCGGAATGATCGGGCACACCCAGCCGCGCCGTATCGCCGCCCGTACGGTCGCCGAGCGCGTCGCCGACGAGCTGAACACGCCGCTGGGCGAGGCGGTCGGCTGGAAGGTCCGGTTCACCGACCAGGTCGACCAGGACGGCACGTTCGTCAAGCTCATGACCGACGGCATCCTGCTGGCCGAGATCCAGACGGACCGCGAGCTGCGCGCGTACGACACGATCATCATCGACGAGGCGCACGAGCGGTCCCTGAACATCGACTTCCTGCTCGGCTACCTGGCCCAGCTGCTGCCGAGGCGCCCGGACCTCAAGGTCGTCATCACCTCCGCGACCATCGACCCCGAGCGCTTCTCGCGGCACTTCGGGGACGCCCCGATCGTCGAGGTCAGCGGCCGTACGTATCCGGTGGAGGTGCGGTACCGGCCGCTCCTCGAAGAGGGGGGCGAGGACTCCGACCGCGACCAGATCACCGCGATCACGGACGCCGTCGCCGAGCTTCAGAAGGAAGGACCGGGTGACGTCCTGGTCTTCCTCTCCGGAGAGCGCGAGATCCGTGACACCGCGGACGCGCTGGAGAAGAAGTACGCCCGAGCCGGAGGTGCTGTAGGACAGAGCATCGAGGTGCTCCCGCTGTACGCGCGCCTGTCGCACGGCGAGCAGAACCGCGTCTTCCAGCGCCACACGGGCCGCCGCATCGTGCTCGCCACGAACGTCGCGGAGACCTCCCTGACGGTCCCCGGCATCAAGTACGTGATCGACCCGGGCACGGCCCGTATCTCGCGCTATTCGCACCGTACGAAGGTGCAGCGGCTGCCCATCGAACCCGTCAGCCAGGCCAGCGCCAACCAGCGCAAGGGCCGCTGCGGCCGTACGTCCGACGGCATCTGCATCCGCCTCTACTCCGAGGACGACTTCCTGGCCCGCCCGGAGTTCACGGACGCGGAGATCCTCCGTACGAACCTGGCCTCCGTCATCCTCCAGATGACCTCGGCGGGCCTCGGCGAGATCGAGAAGTTCCCCTTCATCGACCCGCCGGACCACCGCAACATCCGCGACGGCGTCCAACTCCTCCAGGAACTGGGCGCGTTGGACCCCGCCCAGAAGGACGCCCGCAAGCGGCTCACGGACCAGGGCCGCAAGCTCGCCCAGCTCCCCGTCGACCCGCGCCTGGCCCGCATGGTCCTGGAGGCCGACAAGAACGGCTGCGTACGCGAGGTCATGGTGATCGCCGCGGCGCTCTCCATCCAGGACCCGCGCGAGCGCCCCTCCGACAAGCAGGCGCAGGCCGACCAGCAGCACGCCCGCTTCAAGGACGAGACGAGCGACTTCCTCGCCTTCCTCAACCTCTGGAACTACGTACGCGAACAGCAGCGGGAGCTGGGTTCCTCCGCCTTCCGCCGCATGTGCAAGCGCGAGTTCCTGAACTTCCTGCGCATCCGCGAGTGGCAGGACATCTACACGCAGCTGCGGACCGTCGCGAAGCAGATGGGCATCCATCTGGGCGACGCCGAAACCCCCGCGGCAGGCGACTCCATCCACATTTCCCTCCTCTCCGGTTTGCTCTCGCACATCGGCATGAAGGATGTGAAGGAGTCCAAGGAGTCCACGCAGAAGGACCCCAAGCAGGCCGGCCGCGACCGCGGGCGCAACGAGTACATCGGCGCCCGCAGCGCCAAGTTCGCGATCTTCCCCGGCTCGGCCCTCTTCAAGAAACCCCCGCGGTTCGTGATGTCGGCGGAGCTCGTGGAGACCAGCCGCCTGTGGGCCCGCGTCAACGCGAGGATCGAGCCCGAGTGGGTCGAGCCGCTCGCCGAGCACCTGCTCAAGCGCACGTACAGCGAGCCGCACTGGGAGAAGGACCAGGCGGCCGTGATGGCGTACGAGAAGGTCACGCTGTACGGCGTCCCGCTCGTCGCCCAGCGCAAGGTGAACTACGGGCGGATCGACTCCGAGGTCAGCCGCGAGCTGTTCATCCGCAACGCCCTGGTCGAGGGCGACTGGCGCACGCACCACAAGTTCTTCGCCGACAACCGCCGACTCCTCACCGAGGTCGAGGAGTTGGAGCACCGGGCGCGCCGCCGCGACATCGTCGTCGACGACGAGACCCTCTTCGACTTCTACGACCAGCGGGTCCCCGAACACGTCGTGTCCGGCGCCCACTTCGACTCCTGGTGGAAGCAGAAGAAGCGCGAGGAGCCGGAGTTCCTCGACTTCGAGCGCTCGATGCTGATCCGCGAGTCGGCCGAGGCGGTCACGAAGGCCGACTACCCCGACTCCTGGCGTCAGGGCGGGCTGAAGTTCCGGGTGACGTACCAGTTCGAGCCGGGGGCGGACGCGGACGGCGTGACCGTCCACATTCCGCTCCAGGTGCTCAACCAGGTCACCGACGAGGGCTTCGACTGGCAGATCCCCGGCCTGCGCGAGGACGTGGTCGTCGAGCTGATCCGGTCCCTCCCGAAGCCGATCCGGCGCAACTACGTGCCGGCGCCGAACTTCGCGAAGGCGTTCCTGGACCGTGCGGTGCCGCTGCAGGAGCCGCTGCCGGTCACCCTCGCGCGCGAGCTGCAGCAGATGGTCGGCGTCCCGGTGAGCCCGGACGACTTCGACCTGGGCCGCGTACCGGACCACCTGAAGATCACGTTCCGGATCGTCGACGAGCGGCGCAGGGAACTCGCCGAGGACAAGGACCTGGAGGCGCTCAAGCTCCGGCTGAAGCCGAAGGCCCGGCAGGCGATCTCGCAGGCGGCCAAGGCCACGGCCGAGCGCTCCGGCGGCCCGTCCGTGGAGCGCACGGGCCTCACCGACTGGAGCGTCGGCACCCTGTCGAAGGTCTTCGAGACCCGGCGGGCCGGCCAGCCGGTGAAGGCCTACCCGGCCCTGGTCGACGACGGCGACACCGTTTCCGTACGCCTCTTCGACAGCGAGGCCGAGCAGGCGCAGGCCATGTGGAAGGGCACGCGCCGGCTCATCCTGCGCAACATCCCGGTGAACCCCGGCAAGTTCGCCTCGGACAAGCTGAGCAACGCGCAGAAGCTCGCCCTGTCCGCGAACCCGCACGGCTCCGTCCAGGCGCTCTTCGACGACTGCGCGATGGCGGCGGCGGACAAGCTCATCGGCGACTTCGGCGGACCCGCGTGGGACGAGGAGTCGTACCGGAAGCTCTACGACAAGGTGCGCGCGGAGATCGTCGACACCACGGTGCGGGCGGTCGGCCAGGTGCAGCAGGTCCTGGCGGCCTGGCAGGCCTGCGAGCGCCGCCTGAAGTCCACGAAGAGCGTGGTGCTGCTGCCCAACCTCCAGGATGTGCGCGCCCAGTTGAACGAACTGGTGAAGCCCGGCTTCGTCACGGCCACCGGACTGCGGCGGCTGCCCGACCTGATGCGCTATCTCGTCGCGGCCGACCGCCGGCTCCAGCAGATGCCGACCAGCGTCCAGCGGGACACCACCCGCATGGAGAAGGTCCACGAGATGCGGGACGAGTACCTGTGGCTGCTCGAGCAGATGCCGCAGGGGCGGCCCGTGCCGCAGGAGGTGCTCGACATCCGCTGGATGATCGAGGAGCTGCGGGTCAGCTATTTCGCCCATGCGCTGGGCACGGCGTACCCCGTCTCGGACAAGCGGATCGTGAAGGCGATCGACGCGCAGGTTCCGTGACCGGGCGACCGCACACGGTGAGTTCGACCGCACGGCCTGCGCTGCTGTAGAGTCCTGTCTCGCAGCGCAACGCAGTACAGCGCAGCGAAAACCTGGTCCTGTGGAGCAGTTTGGAGTGCTCGCCACCCTGTCAAGGTGGAGGCCGCGGGTTCAAATCCCGTCAGGACCGCAGTAAAGAAGAACCCCCGCACCGTACGGTGCGGGGGTTCTTTCGTTTCCACGGCCCCACACACGGCCGCTGAGTACCCGTCACCTCCCGCGGCGCCTCAGGGGCCCGCCAGGAAGGCCCCTGAGGCGCCGCGGGAGCGCCCGTGAGGCCGGTGAGGACGAAAGACCCTCGAAGGGGTGACCAAAGGCGGCCCTGCGCGCCCTCAACTGGTGGCAGCCTAGGGAGAGTCGATGAAGCGGGCAGGAGCGCACACCGACGCCGGCGCCCAATAGCGCAAGGGCGTCACCTGCAACAAGCGACGGGGCGTGTGACGGGTGTCACCGAAGTTGTTTTGGAAACACCGTTTCTTACCCCCTTCCTACAACGGCTCAATTTAATATGTGCAATTGCACCACCCTCGACAGGTGGCCACAGGGGCACACACGAACCCCCACCGCACACCGGCCCGCGCGCACAAAAAAGATCGCGCTGGACCCGGCGGAGTCCAGCGCGATCGAACGACGCTTGCGTGAGGCTGTTGAGATGACGCCTCTGCGGTCTTCATAAGAAGGAGCCCTGTTGGGGCAGGACCCGCGTCGGGTGGAGCTATGGGTGGGTGTCTGACGGGTTGGGGGACCCGGAACACCCGGTTTGCTGCGTTATGCGGTGCCTCAGGCCTCGCTGCGCTGCTGCGGGATCCCCGCAAGCAGTGCGCGGACCTCGGCCTCGCGGTAACGGCGGTGTCCGCCGAGCGTGCGAATCGACGTGAGCTTGCCAGCCTTCGCCCAGCGCGTGACCGTCTTGGGGTCGACGCGGAACATCGTGGCGACCTCAGCGGGGGTCAGCAGCGGCTCGGCATCAGGGGTGCGAGCGGTCATGAGCGGCCTCCTCGGAGAACCGATCGTTCTCGGTTCATTCCTCTAAATTCTGCACCTTGACCCGCGTTGCCCGAAATGGCGGACGCGAGTCGAGTCGGTTATAGGACGAACGGCTTGTCCTCGGCACTACAACTACACCATCCGTCCAGCCACGTCGGCCAAACCGATGGAATTGCCCTCCCAGGTGTTCATCAGCGACGGAAGCCGATGGACCGTGCCATAGCGGACAGTCACGCCACAGTGACGATCAGTCACAGAGCGATCAGGAGCCATCAGACCCCCCAACGGCAGTGCAATGCTGAGTTATCCGTCCATGGTTGGACTTAGATGGACGGAAGGAGCCCTCCCCGGGCTCCTTGTCCTATTTTGGCACGAGGAGGGGTGATGGGCGCAAGGTCACCGTAAGTGCTGTCCATCACGCTTGAGACAAAAGCCCGGATCAGGACGTAGGTCCCGAAGGTCTGTGTGAGCGGCCTCACTTGGGGATTCAGTTCGCGAACTGACGGTCCCGCGCCGACCTCCAGCGTTCCACAAGCCTCGCGTACGCCTCTCCCGCACCGTCCTCGTCACCGACGCGCAGCGCCGCGATGCCCTCGGCGACATCCGCCGCCGAGTGGTCCTCCTCAAGGAAGTCGTGCGGCAGGGAGTGCACGAGCCCGCCGTAGTCGAGCTCGACGTACGAACGGGGGTGGAACTCCTCCAGCCAGCGCCCCACATCCAGCAGGCCGTCGATCAGAGGGCTCTCTTCGACCGAGTCCTTCAGCGCCTTCAGACCCCGCGCGACCCGGCGCCTCGCCTGCACCATCGGCGTGCGATAGCGAAGCCGCGGGACGCCGACGCCCTCCGCCGCGTCCTCGTCGCTCTTCTGCTCGTACTCGCGCTCGTCGTCCGACACGAGCACGAACCAGTTGATCGGCACCTGCCACGTGGACGTACGGACCCAGGGCCGGGCGTCGGGGTTGCGCTCCAGCCAGCGCTCGTAATCGGCGACCGACTGCCGGCGCACCACCGGGGGGATCGCCGCGTCCAGGACCGCGGCCGGCAGCTCGCCCGGCGACTCGCTCGACAACACGTCCAGGGCCTGCCAGCCGCGCAGCCGAGTGCGCCACGGACAGACGCACACCACCCCGTCGACCACGATCACGAACGCGTCGTCGCTCTCGTGCACCGGCACGGGCACCGGCGGCGTGGGCAGCAGATCGGCCAGCGAACGACGCAGTTCGTCCTGGTAGGAGGGGAGACTCTCGCGTTTCGCGTAGCGCTCCCAATGGCCGCGCTCGGGCTGCGGAAAGGCTGCGAGGGGTTCGTACACGCGCAGATACGCCGCATACGGGACGGTCACCGAGGACACCTTGGACACGGCTGCTCCCTCCCCCACCCACCGGCTGGAAAACACTGCAAATCGTCCCACGTGACGACGCGACGGGATTCGGCCGTACTTCCGGCGCCCACGAGCGCGCGAGGGTGATCCTTGGCACTGCGGCCGTGGCGGGCCCCCGCACGCTCTAATCTCTTGCCCACAAGCACCGTCGGAAGGCCCGCCACCCGCACGGGATTCCGCCCAACCGCCGCTATGTACTTGGGAGTCACCACAGTGACCGATGTGACCGGCGACGCTGTCACCATCTCTGGCACCTCCGGCGCCTCTGGCGTTCTGCACACCCTCTTCCACTCGGAACAAGGTGGCCACGAACAGGTCGTCCTCTGCCAGGACCGCGCCAGCGGCCTCAAAGCCGTCATCGCCCTCCACAACACCGCCCTGGGCCCGGCCCTCGGCGGCACGCGCTTCTATCCGTACGCCTCCGAGGAGGAAGCGGTCGCCGACGCGCTGAACCTCGCGCGCGGCATGTCCTACAAGAACGCCATGGCCGGGCTCGACCACGGCGGCGGCAAGGCCGTGATCATCGGCGACCCGCACACGGTGAAGAGCGAGCAGCTGCTGCTCGCCTACGGCCGGTTCGTGGCCTCGCTCGGCGGCCGGTACGTCACCGCGTGCGACGTCGGTACGTACGTCGCCGACATGGACGTCGTGGCACGCGAGTGCCGCTGGACCACCGGGCGCTCCCCCGAGAACGGCGGCGCGGGCGACTCCTCCGTGCTCACCGCCTTCGGTGTCTTCCAGGGCATGCGGGCCAGCGCCCAGCACCTGTGGGGCGACCCCACGCTGCGCGGCCGCAAGGTCGGCATCGCCGGTGTGGGCAAGGTGGGGCACCACCTCGTCGAGCACCTCCTTCAGGACGGCGCCGAGGTCGTGGTGACCGACGTCCGCGAGGAGTCCGTGCGGCAGATCACCGACCGGCACCCCGAGGTCGCGGTCGCCGCCGACACCGAGGCCCTGATCCGCGTGGAGGGGCTCGACATCTACGCGCCCTGCGCCCTGGGCGGCGCACTGAACGACGACTCCGTGCCGGTACTGACCGCGAAGGTGGTGTGCGGCGCGGCCAACAACCAGCTCGCGCACCCGGGCGTCGAGAAGGACCTCGCGGACCGCGGGATCCTCTACGCGCCGGACTACGTGGTGAACGCGGGCGGCGTCATCCAGGTCGCCGACGAGCTGCACGGCTTCGACTTCGACCGGTGCAGGGCGAAGGCCGCGAAGATCTTCGACACGACGCTTTCCATCTTTGCCCGTGCGAAGACGGATGGGATTCCGCCGGCCGCGGCGGCCGACCGGATCGCCGAGCAGCGGATGGCCGAGGCCCGCGGGCGGGGCTGATGAGGTCCTGCACGTAACGAGCATCACGCCCCTCGGCGGGTCGCTCGTCAGGAAGAGGTTAAAATCGCAGCTGACCAGCGAGGAAAGGGCTCCTGGCTGGTCCTGCGCGCAGGCGCGTCCTGCGGGCGACGTACCGTATGGGCGTGGGCTCAGGTACCGTGGAAGCCCTACGGACCGGTCTCCCTGCGGGGAGTCCGTTCTAGATCATGTACGCGTGTCAAGACTCTGGGGCCATGAAGCCCCATCACCGAGGGGGTCGAGCCATGGGGCGCGGCCGGGCCAAGGCCAAGCAGACGAAGGTCGCCCGCCAGCTGAAGTACAACAGCGGCGGGACTGACCTGTCGCGTCTGGCCAACGAGCTAGGCGCATCCACGTCGGATCCAGTATCGAATCAGCCGCCGAACGGCGAGCCTTTCGAGGATGACGACGAGGAAGACGACCCGTACGCCCGCTATGCGGATACGTACGACGAGGACGAGGACGAGGACGGCCAGTCCGGTCCATCGTCACAGCGCCGCGGCGCTTGACCTCGTAACACGTCAGCGGCGTCGCAGTCGCTGCACTTCACCCGGTCCGGGGTGGTCACCACGCCGGACCGGGTTTTGTGCTGTCCGTACAGCTGCCCGTACAAGGGGGCGGGGGCGCCCCCACGGGGACTACTTGGCGTAGTCCCCGGTGAGCTCGGCGCCCGTGGTGTGCTCGCCGCGGGCCACGATCTCGCCGGCCACCCAGGAGTCCACTCCGCGGTCGGCCAGGGTCGCCAGGGCGACCTCCACCGACTCCTGCGGCACGATCGCCATCATGCCGACGCCCATGTTCAGCGTCTTCTCCAGCTCCAGGCGCTCGACCTGACCCTTCTTCCCGACCAGGTCGAAGATCGGGTCCGGGGTCCACGTGGAGCGGTCGACGGTGGCGTGCAGGCCGTCGGGGATCACGCGGGCCAGGTTCGCCGCGAGGCCGCCGCCCGTGATGTGGCTGAAGGCGTGGACCTCGGCGGTGCTGATGAGCGAGAGGCAGTCCAGGGAGTAGATCTTCGTCGGCTCCAGGAGCTCCTCGCCGAGCGTGCGGCCGAGTTCCTCGACGTGCTCGCGCAGGTCCATTCCCGCGCGCTCCAGGAGGACGTGGCGGACCAGCGAGTACCCGTTCGAGTGAAGACCGGAGGACGCCATGGCGATCACCGCGTCACCCTCACGGATGCGATCCGGGCCCAGCAGGTTGTCGTACTCCACAGCGCCCGTGCCGGCGCCCGCGACGTCGAAGTCGTCCGGGCCGAGCAGACCGGGGTGCTCCGCGGTCTCGCCGCCGACGAGGGAGCAGCCCGCGAGGACGCAGCCTTCGGCGATGCCCTTCACGATGCCGGCGACCCGCTCGGGGTGGACCTTGCCGACACAGATGTAGTCGGTCATGAAGAGCGGCTCGGCGCCGCACACCACGATGTCGTCCATGACCATCGCGACGAGGTCGTGGCCGATCGTGTCGTAGACACCCAGCTGGCGGGCGATGTCGACCTTCGTGCCGACGCCGTCGGTGGCCGAGGCGAGCAGCGGACGCTCGTACTTCTTCAGGGCGGAGGCGTCGAAGAGGCCGGCGAAGCCGCCGAGGCCGCCGAGGACCTCGGGGCGCTGCGTCTTCTTCACCCACTCCTTCATCAGCTCTACGGCACGGTCGCCGGCTTCGATGTCGACGCCCGCGGACGCGTAGGAGGCACCGGAGGACTGGGTCTCAGACATTGCCTGGGATCTTTCGGGTTGGCGAATCGGGGTCTACGGGCGACGGATCGCGTCGGACGCAGCCGTGGACGCAGGACCTGCGGCCAGTTCCGTCTCCAGGAGCTGCTTGCCGAGGAGCTCCGGGTCGGGGAGGTCCATCGGGTACTCGCCGTCGAAGCAGGCACGGCAGAGGTTCGGCTTGGCGATGGTGGTCGCCTCGATCATGCCGTCGATGGAGATGTACGAGAGCGAGTCGACCCCGAGCGAGGTGCCGATCTCCTCGACCGTCATGCCGTTGGCGATCAGCTCCGCGCGGGTCGCGAAGTCGATGCCGAAGAAGCAGGGCCACTTGATGGGCGGCGAGGAGATCCGCACGTGGATCTCGGCCGCGCCGGCCTCGCGGAGCATGCGGACCAGGGCGCGCTGGGTGTTGCCGCGCACGATCGAGTCGTCGACGACGACCAGCCGCTTGCCCTTGATGACTTCCTTGAGCGGGTTCAGCTTCAGACGGATGCCGAGCTGGCGGATCGTCTGGGAGGGCTGGATGAACGTTCGGCCGACGTAGGCGTTCTTCACCAGGCCGTTGCCGAACGGGATGCCGGAGGCCTCCGCGTAGCCGACCGCGGCCGGAGTACCGGATTCCGGGGTGGCTATGACGAGGTCCGCGTCCGCCGGGGCTTCCTTGGCGAGCTTGCGGCCCATCTCCACACGGGAGAGGTACACGTTCCGGCCCGCGATGTCCGTGTCGGGACGGGCCAGGTACACGTACTCGAAGACGCAGCCCTTGGGCTTTGCTTCGGCGAAGCGGGACGTTCGCAGGCCGTTCTCGTCGATGGCGACGAACTCGCCCGGCTCGATCTCACGGACGTAAGCGGCGCCACAGATGTCGAGCGCCGCGGACTCCGATGCGACGACCCAGCCGCGCTCCAGGCGGCCGAGGACCAGCGGGCGGATGCCCTGCGGGTCGCGTCCCGCGTACAGCGTGTTCTCGTCCATGAAGACGAGGGAGAAGGCGCCCTTGACCTGAGGCAGCACCTTGGCGGCCGCCTCTTCCACGGTCAGCGGCTTGCCGTCCTCGTCGACCTGGCCCGCGAGCAGGGCCGTCACCAGGTCGGTGTCGTTGGTGGCCGCGACCTGGGTCGCGCGCCCGTTCTCCTTGGGAAGCTCGGCGACCATCTCGGCGAGCTCCGCCGTGTTAACCAGGTTGCCGTTGTGCCCGAGGGCGATCGAACCGTGCGCGGTGGCGCGGAACGTCGGCTGGGCGTTCTCCCATACGGAGGCCCCGGTGGTCGAGTAGCGGGCGTGACCGACCGCGATATGACCTTGCAGGGACCCTAGGGATGTTTCGTCGAAGACCTGGGAGACGAGTCCCATGTCCTTGAAGACGAGGATCTGGGAGCCATTGCTGACCGCGATACCCGCGGATTCCTGGCCCCGATGTTGGAGGGCGTAGAGCCCGAAGTACGTGAGCTTTGCGACCTCTTCGCCCGGAGCCCAGACACCGAAGACGCCACAAGCGTCCTGGGGGCCTTTCTCGCCGGGGAGTAGATCGTGATTGAGTCGACCGTCACCACGTGGCACGTCTTCGAGTGTAGTCGTGATCCCACAGTGGTCCGAATTGGGGACCGGGGCTACGCGGGTTGACCGGGGCGGATGTGACCGAACTCATCGGCCGGGGGAGCTGTCGGCGGCGGTGAACCCGATTCCGGAGCCGTCCGGCTTCTTCAGCGTGAGGGCATCGCCCTGGATGTCGTAGGCCGCCTTGTTCTTCAGGACATCGAGCATGGCCTGCTCGACCTCGCCTGCCGGCCCGATGCAGCCCATACGAGTGCTGGTCAGCGGCCCGAAGGTGATGTGTCCTTCCTTGACGGTGGCCTTCGCGCGGCCCTGGTTGCAGCCGAGGCGGGCGCTGACGTGGCCGTCCTTGTCGAAGACCAGGCGGGCCCTGCCCTGGGCGGCCTTCGGCAGGGATTGGGTGGTGTCGTCGGCGCTCAGGCTGGTGACGTTCCACTTGGTGCCGGCCAGCTCGGCGTCACGCTGTTTGGCGAGGGTGACGGTGTCACCGTTCGCTCGTGTGAGGGTCAGCCGGTCGTTCTTGTCCCCGGCGGCCCTGAGCGTGTTCTTGTCGGCGAGGGCGCGGGCCAGGGTGTCCTCGAAGGCGCTCGCGTCCTTGTCCTCGCAGAGCATCATGGTCCGCTTCGCCTTGCCGAGGTCGACGCTGTCCCCGGTGACCGCCGCCTCGGCGTCGAAGTGGTTGCAGCCGTAGTTGCCGCGCACCCGCTCGTCCGAGACGAACTCGAGGTAGGCGCTGCCCGGGGCCTTCTTCGTCTTCCCGTCCACCGTGACGCTCTGCACGCTCCAGTGGACGCCGGTGATCGGGGCTCCCCCGGCCTTCTGAGCGCCCGGGGCCTTCTCGTCCCCGCAAGCGGTCACGGTGGCCAGTGCGGCGAGCGGCAGGACTGCGGTGCCGATCAGGGCTCGGGTACGGGTACGGGATGTACGTAGCGTGAGCATGGCAATGGGACGTGGCGGGCCGCGTTCCGGTTCCGGCCCGCCACGCGTCCCGTACGCATCACGCCATGATCGGCAGCAGTCCCGCCAGGTCGGCCCGTTCCCCGCTCGCGCTCACCAGTGCGTCCTCGACCGCTGCCGACCAGGTCGTACGCCCCGTGGCCAGCCGGATCCAGGTGAGCGGGTCGGTCTCCACGACGTTCGGCGGGGTGCCGCGGGTGTGCCGGGGGCCCTCGACGCACTGGACGACGGCGAACGGCGGGATCCGGACCTCGGTGGAGGCACCGGGGGCCTTGGTGGCGAGGGCGTCGGCGAGGATCCGGGTGCAGGCGGCCAGGGCCTGGCGGTCGTACGGGATGTCGAGGCCCGGCACGGCGTCGTTCAGGTCGTCGGTGTGGACGATCAGCTCGACGGTGCGGGTGGGGAGGTAGTCCGCGAGCGTCATGTTGCCGGTGCGATTGGCGACGAGTGCGTCGGCGGGGTGGTCCGCGAGGGCTCGTTCGAGGCTCTGTCCGGCCTCGGCGTAGAGCGTGGCGAGGTCGTTGTCCGCCGCGAGCCCCGTCACGTACGTGGCGATGTCCCGCGCGTACGGGGCCGAGGTCATCGGCCAGTCCTGCGGCGCGAGTTGGGCCGTGCCCGGGCCGGCCGCGGCGAGCCCGCGGGCGACGGCGCTCGTCGCCATCGTGATGTGCGCGGCGAGCTCCCGCACGGTCCACTCCCCGAGCCGCGTCGGCCCGGCGAGCTGCTCGGGTGTGAGCGTCCCGACCGCCTTCGCTACGTTTCCGAACTGGACCAGAACGGCGGTGCGAGTCTTGTCGGGGTTGTAGACGCGGGACTTCCTCTTGGCCGGTGGCATGCGGTGAGCCTACGACCACCTCAAGCCCCGCCGGCGATTGAGGCGCGGGGCCCGAGGCAGAGCCCCGACCTTTCCAGCCCCGCCGCCGATAGAGGCGCGGGACCCGGGGCAGAACCCCGACCTCTCCACCCCCGCCGCCGATAGAGGCGCGGGACCCGGGGCAGAACCCCGACCTCTCCAGCCCCGCCGGCGTTTGAGGCGCGGGGCCCGGGGCGGAACCCCGACCTCTCCAGCCCCGCCGGCGATTGAGGCGCGGGGCCCGGGGCGGAACCCCGACCTCTCCAGCCCCGCCGCCGATAGAGGCGCGAGACCCGGGGCAGAACCCCAACCTTCCCAGCCCCGCCGCCGATAGAGGCGCGAGGCCCGGGGCAGAACCCCGACCTCTCCAGCCCCGCCGGCGATTGAGGCGCGGGGTCCGGGGCGGAGCCCCGTGGCGTGGGGTCCGCCCACCGGAACAGGCGGGCGGAACCCACAGGCCACACGCGGAGCGC
Source organism: Streptomyces sp. NPDC002795 (assembly GCF_042888725.1). Classification (NCBI taxonomy): domain Bacteria; kingdom Bacillati; phylum Actinomycetota; class Actinomycetes; order Kitasatosporales; family Streptomycetaceae; genus Streptomyces; species Streptomyces sp. NPDC002795. The sequence goes on along the minus strand of NZ_JBIAQB010000018.1, from coordinate 17,562 downwards.
TACGCCAGCAGCGCCGGGATCGCGCCTTCGTGCGCCTCGCGCAGCTCGTCCAAGGAGAGCGCGAACTCGCCCTGTACGTCGACCACATCGCCGTCCACGACACCGATGCGGGTGACGGGCAGACCGCGCGCCCCGCACATGTCGTTGAAGCGGAGCTCCTCGCTGCGCGGGATCGACACGATCGCCCGCCCCGCCGACTCCGAGAAGAGGAACGTGAACGCGTCAAGACCCTCGGGGACGATCAGGCGCGCGCCCTTCCCCCCGAGCAGCGCCGACTCGACCACGGCCTGGATCAGGCCGCCGTCGGACAGGTCGTGCGCGGCGTCGATCATGCCGTCGCGGGAGGCCGAGATGAGGATCTCGCCGAGCAGCCGCTCGCGCTCCAGGTCGACCTTGGGCGGCAGTCCGCCGAGGTGCTCGTGCACGACCTGCGACCAGGCCGAACCGCCGAACTCCTCCTCGGTGTCGCCCAGCAGGTAGAGGAGCTGGCCCTCTTCCTGGAAGGCGACCGGGGTGCGGCGGGCGACGTCGTCGATCACTCCGAGTACGGCGACGACCGGCGTCGGGTGGATCGCCGCCTCGCCCGTCTGGTTGTAGAGCGAGACGTTGCCGCCGGTCACCGGCGTGCCGAGCTGCAGGCAGCCGTCCGCGAGACCACGGATGGCCTCGGCGAACTGCCACATGACGGCCGGGTCCTCGGGCGAACCGAAGTTCAGGCAGTCGGAGACGGCGAGCGGCTTCGCACCGGTGGTGGCGACATTGCGGTACGCCTCGGCCAGCGCGAGCTGCGCGCCCGTGTACGGGTCGAGCTTCGCGAAGCGGCCGTTGCCGTCGGTCGCGATGGCGACGCCGAGACCGGTCTCCTCGTCGATGCGGATCATGCCCGAGTCCTCGGGCTGCGCGAGCACGGTGTTGCCCTGCACGAAGTGGTCGTACTGCTGGGTGACCCACTTCTTCGACGCCTGGTTCGGCGAGGAGACGAGCTTGAGGACCTGGTCCTTGAGCTCCGCGCCGTTCGCCGGGCGCGGCAGCTTGCCCGCGTCGTCGGCCTGCAGCGCGTCCTGCCAGTCGGGGCGGGCGAGCGGGCGCTCGTAGACCGGGCCGTCGTGCGCGACCGTGCGCGGGTCGACGTCGACGATCTTCTCGCCGTGCCAGAAGATCTCCAGGCGATCGCCGTCGGTCACCTCACCGATGACGGTGGCGATGACGTCCCACTTCTCGCAGATCTCCAGGAAGCGGTCGACCTTCTCGGGCTCGACCACGGCGCACATGCGCTCCTGCGACTCGCTCATGAGGATTTCCTCGGGCGAGAGCGTGGAGTCGCGCAGCGGTACGTCGTCCAGCTCGACGCGCATACCGCCCGAGCCGTTGGACGCCAGCTCGCTGGTGGCGCAGGAGATGCCGGCGGCGCCGAGGTCCTGGATGCCGACGACGAGCTTCTCGGCGAAGGCCTCCAGGGTGCACTCGATGAGAAGCTTCTCCTGGAAGGGGTCGCCGACCTGGACGGCGGGGCGCTTCGACGGCTTCGCGTCATCGAAGGTCTCGCTCGCCAGGATGGAGGCGCCACCGATGCCGTCGCCGCCCGTGCGGGCGCCGTACATGATGACCTTGTTGCCCGCGCCGGACGCCTTCGCGAGGTGGATGTCCTCGTGCCGCATGACGCCGATGGCACCGGCGTTGACCAGCGGGTTTCCCTGGTAGCAGGCGTCGAAGACGAGCTCGCCGCCGATGTTCGGCAGGCCCAGGCAGTTGCCGTAGCCGCCGATGCCGGCGACAACGCCGGGGAGCACGCGCTTGGTGTCGGGGTGGTCGGCGGCGCCCATGCGCAGCGGGTCCACGACCGCGACCGGGCGGGCACCCATCGCGATGATGTCGCGGACGATGCCGCCGACACCCGTGGCCGCGCCCTGGTAGGGCTCGACGTACGACGGGTGGTTGTGCGACTCGACCTTGAAGGTGACGGCGTACCCGTTGCCCACGTCGACGACGCCGGCGTTCTCGCCGATGCCGACGAGCAGCGCGTCGGTCTGCGGCGCCTTCTCGCCGAACTGGCGCAGGTGGACCTTGGAGGACTTGTACGAGCAGTGCTCGGACCACATGACCGAGTACATGGCGAGCTCGGCGCCGGTGGGACGGCGGCCGAGGATCTCCACGACCCGCTCGTACTCGTCCTTCTTCAGGCCGAGTTCGGCCCAGGGCAGCGCGACGTCGGGAGTCTTCGCGGCGTTCTCTGTGGTGTCGAGGCTCATGAGGCGGCGACCAGCTTCTTGAGGATCGAGGTGAAGAACGGGAGGCCGTCGGTGCGGCCGCTCCCGATGAGGGGCTCGACGGCGTGCTCCGGGTGCGGCATCAGACCGACGACGTTGCCCGCCTCGTTCGTGATGCCGGCGATGTCACGGAGCGAACCGTTGGGGTTGACGTCCACGTACCGGAAGGCGACGCGCCCCTCCGCCTCCAACATGTCGAGCGTGCGCTCGTCGGCCACGTAGCGGCCGTCCATGTTCTTCAGCGGGATGTGGATCTCCTGCCCGGCGTCGTAGTCGACGGTCCAGGCGGTGTCCGCGTTCTCCACCCGCAGCTTCTGATCGCGGCAGATGAAGTGCAGGTGGTCGTTGCCGAGCATGGCGCCGGGGAGCAGGTGGGCCTCGGTGAGGACCTGGAATCCGTTACAGATCCCGAGGACGGGGAGGCCCGCCTTCGCCTGGTCGATCAGCGTCTCCATGACGGGCGAGAAACGCGAAATGGCGCCCGCGCGCAGGTAATCGCCGTAGGAGAAACCGCCGGGCAGGACGACCGCGTCGACCTGCTTCAGATCCTTGTCCTTGTGCCAGAGCGCGACAGGCTCGGCACCGGCAAGCCGGATCGCGCGCTGGGTGTCGCGATCATCAAGGGAACCGGGAAAGGTGACGACGCCAATACGAGCGGTCACTTTTCGGCCCCCACCGCGGGCTCTTCCACCTTGACGGTGAAGTTTTCGATCACGGTGTTGGCGAGGAAGGTTTCCGCCAGCTCATGGATACGGGCAAGAGCGGCGTCATCCACCGGCCCGTCCACTTCGAGCTCGAAACGCTTTCCCTGACGTACGTCGGAGATGCCGTCGAAACCGAGGCGCGGCAGCGCACGCTGCACCGCCTGGCCCTGGGGGTCGAGGATCTCCGGCTTGAGCATGACGTCGACTACGACGCGTGCCACTGGCACTCCCGGTGTGTGGGTTGAGCTGGTCCGTTCAGCGTACCTGCCCAAATTTTCTACTCGCGTAGACAGTAGGAAGCTACGAGATGCGGATCACGTTATGGCAACGACATGGGATCCCCACGGAAAATTAAGGGAAAGACTCCGGATAACCACCCCGCGGGACACACCGAGACTTTTAACTGGTCTTCCCACTGCAATGCCCGACAGGGTAAAAAGGAATTGGTAACAGCAAACCTGTCTGCATCACCGCACGTCAAAGCGGGGTGCTGGACGAAGGGACCGATATTCGTGGCGCAGCGTGTCGTGGTCACCCTCTCTGACGACATCGACGGCGGGGAAGCGACGGAAACAGTCGCATTCGGTCTCGACGGCTCGTCGTACGAGATCGACCTCAATCGAGCCAATGCGCATCAGCTCCGCGAGGCGCTGGCCCCCTACCTGGAGGCGGGCCGCAAGCGTTCGGGGAAGACCGGCAAGGCGTACAAGCGCACCGATCTGAGCCCGGACCCGGCGGCCGTCCGCGCCTGGGCCCGCTCCAACCGCTTCGACGTGCCGCCGCGCGGCCGCATCCCGAAGCGGGTCTACGAAGCCTTCGCCGAGGCCAACTGAGCCGGCGGCCCGTACGTCCCCCGCGGTCAGAAGCCCCTCGCGCGAACCGACTTGCGCTGCACCCCCGAGGGTCGGCTAAAGTCTGGAGCACGCCGAGGGGCGAGGCCGCAGGGCCGGGCCTCACGGAGTCATGCGGGTGTAGTTCAGTAGCAGAACATCTCCCTTCCAGGGAGAAGGCGCAGTGTGCAATTCCTGTCACCCGCTCTGCATCGCGTACCGATCACTTCGGTGGGTACGGTAGGCTGATGCAAGCAGTGCGAACGTAGCTCAGTTGGTAGAGCGCAACCTTGCCAAGGTTGAGGTCGCGAGTTCGAACCTCGTCGTTCGCTCAGAGAACGAAAGCCCCGGTCCTCGGACCGGGGCTTTCGTCGTTCCCGGGCCGCCTTCTGACATTTGTCATGCGAGCCGATGACAGCGCGCACTGCCGACGCCCCGTGCCGGGCGGAAGGCTTGAGCCATGACCACTAACGAGCGCGTGATCGACGTCACTGATCTGCGCCGCGTGTACGGGGACGGCACCAAGAGCGCGTACGAAGCGGTGAGCGGAGTCAGCTTCTCCGTGAACCGCGGCGAACTCTTCGCACTCCTCGGCACGAACGGCGCGGGAAAGACCTCCACCGTCGAACTCATCGAAGGACTCGCGGCCCCGGCAGGTGGCCGGGTGCGGGTGCTGGGGCACGACCCGTACAGCGAACGGGAACGGGTGCGGCCGCGGATCGGGGTGATGCTGCAGGACGGCGGATTCCCCAGCGAGCTGACCGCCGCCGAGACCGTGCGAATGTGGGCCGGGTGCACGAGCGGGGCCCGGCCCGCCGCCGAGGCCCTGGAGATGGTGGGGCTCGGCCGCCGCGGCGACGTGCGGGTCAAGCAGCTGTCCGGCGGCGAGAAGCGGCGGCTCGACCTCGCGCTCGCCACGCTCGGCCGGCCCGAGGTGCTCTTCCTCGACGAGCCGACCACCGGGCTCGACGCCGAAGGGCGCCAGGAGACCTGGGAGTTGGTGCGGCGGCTGCGCGCCGAAGGCACCACCGTCCTGCTGACCACGCACTACCTCGAAGAGGCCGAATCGCTCGCCGACCGGCTCGCGATCATGCACGAGGGGCGGATCGCCGCCACGGGCCGCGTCGACGAGGTCGTCGCCTCGCAGCCCTCGCACATCTCCTTCGAACTTCCCGACGGGTACTTCGTGGGCGACCTGCCGCCGCTGGACGCCCTCGGGGTGACCGGGCACGAGGTCGAGGGGCGGCAGGTCCTGCTGCGCACGGACGAGCTTCAGCGGGCCGCGACCGGGGTCCTCGTGTGGGCCAGGGACGCGGGCGTCGAACTGCGGCGGCTCGACGTACGGGGCGCGTCCCTGGAGGAGGCGTTCCTGCGGATCGCACGGGAGGCCAAGGGCACCGCAGGGGAGCCCGACCGGGAGAAGGAGATGGCGGTATGAGTACGGATACGGCAGTGCTGACGACGTCCGCGGGACGGCTCAAGGCGCTCGCGCGGGCCGAGTTCACGCTCATCGGGCGGAGCAAGGGCGTGCTGTTCACGGCGGTGTTCGTGCCGCTCGTCCTGCCCTTCAGCGTCTCCCAGTCGGTGGGCAAGACCGACCTGGAGGGGGCAGGACTCAACCTCGGCACCGTCATGGTGTCCTCGGCGATCGCGTTCTCGCTGCTGTTCGCCGTGTACAGCTCACTGGTGAGCGTGTACGCGTCGCGGCGTGAGGAGCTCGTCCTCAAGCGGCTGCGCACCGGCGAACTGCGCGATCTGGAGATCCTGAGCGGGGCCGCGGTGCCGTCCGTCGTGATCGGGCTCGTACAGTGCACCGCGGTGGCCGTCGTGTGCGCGGTCGCGCTGGACGCGGGGGCGCCCGACGCGCCTCAACTGGTCCTGCTCGGCGTGCTGTTGGGCATTCCGCTGTGTGTCGCGCTGGCCGCCCTCACCACCGTCTTCAGCCGCAGCGTGGAAAGCGCCCAGGTCGCCGCGATGCCCATGCTGCTCGTGTCGATGATCGGCTCCGGCGCCGTCGTGCCGCTCGAGATCCTTCCGGACAAGATGGCCACCGTGTGCGAGCTGCTGCCGCTGACGTCCGCGCTCACCCTCGTACGAGGCGGCTGGAGCGGAACCCTGTCCGGCGGGGAGTCCGTGAAGGTGATCGTCATCGCGGTGGCCTGGATTCTGGTCGCGGTGTTTGCTGTGCAGAAGCGGTTCCGCTGGGAACCCCGGCACTGAGAGGGGCTGACGTGCGGGTTCGTTGGCGGGACCGGAGCAAGGTCGAGCGGGTCGAGTGGCAGACCCGGATCACGTTGCGCTCGGTCAACTGGTTGTTCTTCGCGGCCTGGTCGGTCTCCGGCCTCACGGGAAGCCTGGTGCGCGGCACCGTTCCCTACGCCCTCGGCGGCGTCCTGCTCGCCGTGAACCTGGTGCAGTGCGTGGTCGGCGACCGGCACGCGCTGGCCGGTCTCGACCAGTACCTGGGCCGGAGCCGCGTGCCGCGGGCCCTGACGGCGGCGAGTGCCGCGCTGGCCGTCGTCGCGCTCGGACTCATCGTCGCGCTGAGCGTCACCGGCAGCGTGCGGCACGGCCTGATCGCCATGCCCCTGGTGTTCGCCCCGATGCCGTTCGCCTGCGCCTACGCGCTGACGGTGCCGGTACGGACATTCGCGCGGCGGGCCGCCGTCGCCGTCGTGGTCTGTGTCGCGGCCGCCGCGGTCATCGGCACCTCGCCCGTCTGCCTCGTGGTCGTGGCCCTGCTGATGGCCCTGACCGCCACTCTCGCCATGCTGACCTTCCGGTGCTCCGCCTGGTCCCTCTCCGTCATGTGGGACTCCGAGCGCTCCCGCGAGGTCGAGGCCCGGCTCGCCGTCGCCGAGGAGCGGCTGCGGTTCGGGCGTGACCTGCACGATGTGATGGGGCGCAACCTGTCCGTCGTCGCGCTGAAGAGCGAGCTGGCGGTGCAGTTGGCGCGGCGCGGGCGGACCGAGGACGCCGTGGCGCAGATGACCGAGGTGCAGCGCATCGCGCAGGAGTCGCAGAAGGAGGTCCGTGAGGTCGTACGGGGATATCGCGAGGTCGACCTCACCGTCGAACTGGCCGGTGCACAGGGCGTGTTGAGCGCCGCCGGGATCGACTGCACGGTCACCGGGTCCGCGGCGGGCCTGCCCGGCGAGACGCAGTCGGCGCTCGGCTGGGTGGTGCGGGAGGCCACGACGAACGTGCTGCGGCACGGCGACGCGAAGGCCTGCCGCGTGGATCTTGTGAACCGGGTGGAGGAGGTCGTGTTGACGGTGGAGAACGACGGGGCGGGGCCCGGGGCCGGGAGCGGCCAGGGGTCCGGGCTCGCGGGGCTGCGGGAGCGGTTGGCCGCGGTGGGCGGGGAGTTGGAGGCCGGGATGGTGCGGGACCGGGTGTTTCGGGTGGTGGCCTCCGTGCCCCTGGCGCCTCCCGAAGGGCATGCGGCACGGCAGGAGCAGGAGCAGGAGCAGGAGCAGGAGAGCGTCCGATGAGCGTGCGTGTGCTGCTGGCCGATGACGAGCACCTCATCCGGGGCGCGCTCGCCGCGTTGCTGGCGCTTGAGGACGATCTTGTCGTCGTCGCCGAGGCGGCCGACGGGCCCGAGGCGCTCGCCATGGCGCGGGCGCACCGGCCGGACGTCGCCGTGCTCGACCTGCAGATGCCGGGCGCCGACGGTGTGAGGGTGGCCACATCGATCCGGGACGAACTGCCCGGCTGCCGCACCATGATCGTGACCAGTCACGGCCGTCCGGGGCACCTGAAACGGGCCCTCGCCGCGGGCGTGCGCGCCTTCGTACCGAAGACGGTGAGCGCGCAGCGGCTCGCCGAGATCATCCGCACCGTGCACGCCGGAAACCGCTATGTGGACCCGGAGTTGGCGGCCGACGCGATCTCCGCGGGGGACACGCCGCTGACCGCGCGCGAGGCCGAGGTCCTGGAACTCGCGGCCGACGGTGCGCCCGTGTCGGAGATCGCGGAGCGGGCCGCGCTGTCCCAGGGGACGGTCCGGAACTACCTCTCGTCGGCGGTCTCGAAGCTCGGCGTGGAGAACCGTCACGCGGCGGTGCGTCTCGCGCGCGAACGAGGTTGGGTATAGTTGGCGTCGCGCCACGGCGCAGCGGCACCGCGCAAGCGGCGCTTGCGAACGTAGCTCAGTTGGTAGAGCGCAACCTTGCCAAGGTTGAGGTCGCGAGTTCGAACCTCGTCGTTCGCTCCATTGAGAAAGGCCCCCGGTCCTCGGACCGGGGGCCTTTCTCTTGTCATGCGGTCATGCGGCTACGCGTCCCAGCTCAGGCCGGTCAGCAGCTCGTACGCCTCGATGTACTTGGCGCGGGTCGCCGTCACGACCTCGTCCGGGAGCGCCGGCGGCGGCTGCTCGCTCTTGCGGTCCCAGCCGGAGGCCGGAGAGGTCAGCCAGTCCCGCACGAACTGCTTGTCGTAACTCGGCTGGGCGCGGCCCGGCTGCCACTGGTCGGCGGGCCAGAAGCGCGAGGAGTCGGGTGTCAGCACCTCGTCGGCAAGGATCAGCGAGCCGTCCTTGTCGAAGCCGAACTCGAACTTCGTGTCCGCCAGGATGATGCCGCGCTCGCGCGCGATGTCCCGCGCCCGGCCGTAGACGGCGAGCGTGGCCTGGCGCAGCTGCGCGGCGGTGTCGGCGCCGACCTGGCGGGCCACCTCCTCGTAGCTCACGTTCTCGTCGTGCTCGCCGACCTCCGCCTTGGTGGCCGGGGTGAAGACGGGGGCCGGGAGTTCGGAACCGTCCTCCAGGCCCTCGGGGAGGGCGAGGCCGCAGACCGTACGCGTCTCGTTGTACTCGACCAGGCCCGAGCCGGTGAGGTAGCCACGGGCCACGGCCTCGACCGGGACCATGTCGAGGCTCTTGCAGACAAGCGTGCGGCCGGCCCAGTCGGCGGGGGCGCCCTCGGGCAGCTCCTGCGAGACGACGTGGTTCGGGATCAGGTCCTGGAGCTGGTCGAACCACCACAGGGACAGCTGCGTGAGGACCTTGCCCTTGTCCGGGATCGGGGTGGGCAGCACCCAGTCGTAGGCCGAGATGCGGTCGGTGGCGACCATGACGAGGTCGCCCGCCTCGTTCCGGTACAGGTCACGCACCTTGCCGGTGTGGAGATGCACCAGGCCCGGCACCTGTACTGGCTCGGGCTTTTCGACGAATCCGGACATGGTTCCTCCCCGTGGGTATGTACGAGTACCCCGATTCTCCCGTACGTGGGGGCGGGTTTTGGCCACGGGCCTCGCCGGGGGGTGTGGGTTCGGTCTCGTCAGTCGCGTTTGCAGATGCGGTCGAGGAGATTCGCCGTCGCCCGCTGGATCCGCGGGTCCACGTGGCCGGGGCGGTCAAGCGCCGGGGACCAGGCGAACGTCCCGGACGCGAAGACAAGCGCCCCGGACGGCGACCGGTACAGGGACGTCTCCTGGTGTCTGCGGGCCTTGTCGCTGTCGCGGTACGGGGAGTGCGCGAGCAGGATGCGGTCCTGGTGCTCGGGCAGGGAGGTGCGCGGGAAGTAACGGTCGGCCTCTCCGGCGACCAGCCCTTCTATCTCGTCCCCCTCGTGCGCGCCCGTCGCCTCCCACAGCCAGTGATCCGCGTTCCGCACGATCAGGGGGTGCGGGTCGGGGACCCTGCCCGCGTACTGGATGCCCATCAGCTGCTGCTCCGGCTTGTCGATCTCCCGCCACAGCGTGGGCTTTCCGGGGCCTCTGCGCTTGCGGCAGGTGAGCAGCCGGTCCGGTACGCCGGAGGGGGCCGGGCCCAGCTCGACCTGCCAGTACATGGTGTTGGCCGAGAGGAAGACGAGCGAGGTCCCGGTCGCCCGGGCCAGCTCGGTCGTGCGGCGCATGTTCGCCGACCAGTACTCGTCGTGCCCCGGGAAGACCAGGCCCCGGTAGCGGGTCGGATCGATGCGGCCCGCGTGCAGGTCGCGGGCGTCGGCGTACGCCACGTCGTATCCGTACCGCTCCGCCCAGCGGATGAAGTCGTAGGCGTGCCCCACGTGCAGGGGCAGGCCCGCGCCCGCGTACGGGCGGTCGAAGGAGACCGTGATCGCGGCCTCGCTCTCGCCGAGCAGCCGGCCCTCCTCGTCCCACGCGTGGTACAGGCTGGCGCCCGTCCGCCCGTCCTCCGGGTAGAGGTTGTACGCCTGCCAGGTGACGTCCGGGAGCAGGAGCAGCAGGTCGGCGGGCTCGGCGTCGCGGACCGTGAAGGGGACGTGCGAGCGGTACCCGTCGAGCGTCGTGAGGACGGCGACGTACGCGCCGACCTTCCAGTACGACGGGATCTGCAGCCGCCACGACAGCCACCAGTGGTGGCAGGAGACCGTACGGTCCGCGGTCAGCGGGGGTGGCTGGACGATGCCGGACAGGCGCGGGCTCGTGGTGATCTTGCGGGCGCCGTCGCCCCCGTAGTGGCCGATGCGGTAGACGTCCACGGTGAACTGCTGGGGCGGGTCCACCGTGACGTGGAAGTCGATCGCCTCGCCGGGGGCCGCCGCGCCGGTCGAGGCGAAGCCCTTGATCTGGCGGTGCACGTCGTCGGCGGTGCGGGGGCCGCTGGTGCGGGGGGCCGGGATGCCGGGAGCGCCCGGCTGCGTCACATGGTCGACATACCAGGGGACGACATGTCCGGTGTCGTCGAAATAGTGCTCACTTCCGCGCAGCCAAGGAAGCGGTCCTTGTCCGAACGGGTCCGTGACCGCGTGCGCCAGCGCGCCTGATTCCCAGCGGCTGGTACGCGCGCGGGGCGGGGGCATGTCCTTGCTCGCCGGGTCCTTCGGGTGCCCCTCCCTGTCCGGCCCCATGCCCGCTCCCCTCCCTCGCTCCCCCGAGCCCTCACCCGCGGCTCATGTCCGCGACCGGTCCCAGCACATCACATTACGCACGCACTCCGTCACCGTTCGTCGCGAATTGGCGAGAGTGGAACGATTCCCTCCGGATTTCCGGGAGTTGGGGAGGCAGGGGCGCGGCGGTGCCTCACACGAGGCGCACCGGCTTCTCCGCGCGGATGCCACGGCGGGTCAGCCAGTCCTTGAGCGGCTCCACGTCTCCGTCCTCCACGAGGCTCAGCACGCGGGGCGTCAGATCGGCCGTCCGCTCCCCGTCGACCAGGAGCGACGGGCCGTCCAGCCAGTCCAGGCCCGGCGCCGCGCCGGCCGTGTCCACGGCGGCGCAGCAGACCATCGCGGTGACGTGGTCGGCCAGCAACTCCCGCCCGGTGCGCGGCGGTTGCAGCGGGAACAACGGCAACGCCCCCTCGTCCCACAACGCCCCATCCGGACTGCCCTGCCCCACCGGCGGAACAGCCACGGGCCGCTCACTCTCCTCACGTGCCACCTCGGCGGCGAGGGTGTCGGAGAGGGTGTCGAGGGCCCGCTCATCCGACTCCGCGGCGAGCGGGGCGCCAGGCGAGGCCACATCAGGGCTCTCGGCGCCAGGTGCGGTCACATCACCATCAAGCGCCTCGGTGTTGGGTGCGGTCACATTTGCGGTCACATTTGCGGTCACATCAAGCGCCTCGGCGCCAGGTGCGGCCGCCTCAAGGCTCGCGGCGTTGGGTGCAGCCACATCAAGACTCGCGGCGTTGGGCGCGGCCGCCTCAAGGCTCGCGGCGTCAGGCGCAGCCACATCAAGACTCGCGGCGTGGGGCGCGGCCGCCTCAAGGCTCGCGGCGTTGGGTGCGGCCACATTAAGCCCCTGCGGCGATTGAGCAGCGGGGTCCGGGGCGGAGCCCCGAGGCGTGGGCTCGGGCGACCGGTCCGAGACGGATCCGGAGCGCGGCGCCGCCGAAAGGTGACCCAGGACCCGGGCCAACGTCGGCCCCTCCGCACCCCCGGAGGGAACCTGAACGCCCAAGGTGTCCAGCACCCGGTGCAACCGAGCCGCGTCCATGCGCCACTTGCGGTCCACGACCTCGTCCGGATACTCCTGCCAGTCCACCGGCGCCCAGTCCGGACCACGCTCGGCCGGCCCGCCGTGGAAAAGGCGGGCGGCGAGCAGGGATGCCGCCTCGTCGACGGTGCCGGGCTCTTCGAGCAGGTCGCACGCGGGGCGCTCGCCGAGCCGTGACTCAAAGGTCCCGTTCTGCGCGGCGAGGCGGTCGCGCCGGGACAGCTCGGTCAGCGCGGCGACCACGCCCGCGTCGAGCCGGGCGGGCCAGCGGCCCATCCGCCAGGCCGGCAGCGCGACCCGCGTGAGCAGCCGGTCCCAGCCCGCGTACGCGAGCCCGACCTGCTCCTGGGCGACGATCCGCAGGCCGTAGTCCACCGCCTGGGCACGCTCCGCCGCGGCCGCGGCAACGCCGCGCTCCATCTCGGCGGCGTGCACCCGGCAACCGGTCAGCATCAGCCGCGCGACCCGGCCGACGCCGCCAAGCGCGACGCGGGCCACCGGCCCGCGGCCGCCGCCGGAGGAGACCGCCACCGCCGCGTCGAGGCCACGGATGAAACGCCGGGCCGCCGCTATGTCGGGGTGCGCCGAAGGGCCCGTACCGGCCACGACCGGGGCCAGGACCGCACGCAGCTCGCCCACCCGCATCCACCACAGGAAGGGGGATCCGATGACGAGGACGGGCGCGGCAGGAGCCTTGGGATCGCCGGGGGCGGAGCTCTGATCGCGGCGCACGGGCGGGCCGTGGGCCGGATGCGTACGGTCCTCGAGCCAGCTGTCGCAGTCAGGGGTGAGCGCTATCGCCGAGGGCGCCGGAACATCGAGCCGGTCGGCCAGGTCGCGCACCAGCCGGTACAGATCGGGGGCTGTCTTCTCGGCGATCGGGATCGTCGGGCTGACGGCCGGGCGGGCGCGCGCCACGACGAGGGCGACGGCCGCGGCCGCGAGCAGGACCACGAGGGCGACCGCGCTCACGACGCCGCGCGCGACGTCCCAGCCCCCGCCCGTCAGATGGCCGGTGGTGCCACCCGCGAGCAGCACCACGCAAGCGGCTGCGGGAAGCAGCGCGATGGCCGTCGCCCTGCTGCGGATGCGCAGCACGGCGAGGGCTCGGGAGCGCGCGCTCTGCGCACCCATCTCCACACCCGTACCGGACACGACCGATGTCACCCCCTGCTGCCCTTGCCTGTTGTCCGACCAGGGGCCGAGGCCCGCGGCAGAACTCTGGTGGCGTTGCTCACTCCCCCACAATGGCACCCGCCACTGACATCGCAATGCCGGTGGTCCGTCTGGTTCTGCGCGGCTCGCACGGGTGCCGTAACTCCGTGCGCCGCACCCTAGTTGGGGGTTTCGGCCTCGTCAGCCGGTTGGGCCAGCGGTCACTCGATGGAATGGCTTTGGGCAGAGGTGGGTGACATCGGGGGCCGGGCAGGCGAGGGTGCGGCCTGCCCGGAACCGGTCGCGGTCAGTGGCCGGAAGCCGCCTTCGCGGCGATGTCCGTGCGGTGCTGCGAGCCATCGAGGCCGATGCGGTCCACGGCGGCGTACGCGCGCTCGCGGGCCTGCGTCAGGTCGCCGCCGACCGCGGTGACGGACAGCACGCGGCCGCCCGCGCTGACGACCGCGCCGCTCTCACCGTCGCGCTTGGTGCCTGCGTGCAGCACGTACGCGTTCGGGGCGTCCTGCGCCGCCACCTCGTCGAGCCCGGTGATCGGGTCGCCGGTACGCGGGGTGTCGGGGTAGTTGTGCGAGGCGACGACGACGGTGACGGCCGCGTCCTCGCTCCAGCGCAGCGGTTCGAGGTCGGCGAGCGTGCCGTTGGCCGAAGCCAGCAGGACACCGGCGAGCGGGGTCCTGAGGCGGGCCAGGACGACCTGGGTCTCGGGGTCACCGAAGCGGGCGTTGAACTCGATGACGCGGACGCCGCGGCCGGTGATCGCGAGACCGGCGTAGAGCAGGCCCGAGAACGGAGTGCCGCGCCGCGCCATCTCGTCGACCGTCGGCTGCAGCACCGTGTCGAGGACTTCGCCGACCAGCTTCGGATCGGCCCACGGGAGCGGCGAATAGGCGCCCATTCCGCCGGTGTTGGGGCCCTCGTCGTCGTCGAGCGCGCGCTTGAAGTCCTGGGCGGGCTGCAGCGGGACGACGGTGGTGCCGTCGGTGATCGCGAAGAGGGAGACCTCGGGGCCGTCGAGGAACTCCTCGATGACGACGCGCTCACAGGCCTTCGCGTGGGCGCGGGCCTCCTCGATGTCGTCGGTCACGACGACGCCCTTGCCTGCGGCGAGACCGTCGTCCTTCACGACGTACGGGGCGCCGAACGCGTCGAGCGCCTCGTCGATCTCGGCCGCGTTGGTGCACACGTACGAGCGGGCGGTGGGCACGCCCGCGCCGGCCATGACGTCCTTGGCGAACGCCTTGGAGCCTTCCAGCTGGGCGGCCTCGCCGGACGGGCCGAAGACGGGGATGCCGGCGGCGCGGACCGCGTCGGCGACACCGGCGACCAGGGGCGCCTCGGGGCCGACGACGACGAGCTCGGCCTCCAGCTCCTGGGCGAGGGCGGTGACCGCCGCGCCGTCGAGGGCGTCGACCGCGTGCAGCTCGGCGACCTCGGCGATGCCTGCGTTGCCGGGAGCGCAGTGCAGGGCGGTGACGTCGGGGTCGAGGGACATTGAGCGGCACAGGGCGTGTTCGCGGGCGCCGCTGCCGATGACGAGGACCTTCACGCCGGTCAGCCTATCCGCACGACCGGGGTGGTCTTGTACGCGCTACCCAAGACGGGAGGCGCGGGGGATTGTGCGTTCCTCCATGGGTGCGGGCCCCGCGCGCTACTCGTTCGTGAACTCCTCGACCACCGTCGCGCCCAGTTCGCGGACGATCAGGTCGTGGCCCGACAGGGATTTCTCGTCCAGGTCCGGGTCGTCGTCCTCCGGGATGTCGTCCTCCACCGACACCGAGCGGCGGGGCGGTTCCTGAGGAGCGGGGGCCGGGGCGGGCTCCGCTCTGGGCGGACCGCTCTGAGCGGCCGACGGCTGGGACTGGGCCGGGGGCGCGGGGGCGGGCGCCGGTGCCGGGGCGGGCGCGGGGGCGTATCCGCCTCCGCCGTAGCCACCGCCACCACCTCCGCCACCGCTGTATCCGCCGCCGGGGCCGGGCGGCGGGGGTGCGCCGCCTCCGCCTGACGTGTCGACGACGGCGTCGATCTTCCAGTTCGCCCCGAACTGCTCGGACAGTGCCGCCTTCAGTACGTCCTCGCTGCCGCTGCTCGCGAAATTGTCACGGGCGCCCGCGTTCACGAAGCCGAGCTGGAGTGTGGCGCCGTCGAAGCCCGTGATCTGCGCGTTCTGACTGAGCAGGATCCAGGTGAAGCGGCGCTTGTTCTTGACCGCCTCCAGGATGTTCGGCCAGAGCATGCGGGGGTCCGGGCCACCGGCCGGAGCCGGTGCGGAGGGCGCGGGCGCGGGTGCCGGTGCCGACTGCTGCGGGGCGGGGCCGGGAGCCGGGGCCGGGGCCGCCGCCTGCGGTGCGGCCGGGGCGGGCGGCTGGCCGGAACCCGCGGCCGCGGCCGTGGGCCACCCGCCGGGCCTGCGACCGCCACCGCCACCGCCGCCTGCCGGGGCCGCGGTGGGCCAGGAGCCGGGGGCGGCCGGGGCGGGCTGGGAAGGCTCAGCGGGCGGTGCGGGAGCCGGGGCCGGGGCCGGAGCGGCGGGTGCCTGAGCCGGGCCGGGGCCGCCCTCCGGTCCGCCTCCTCGAACCGCGGCCCGAGCCGCCGCAGGCCCACCACCCGGCTCGACGGGCGGCGCAGCCGCCTGCGCCGGGGCAGAGGCATGCGGCACATGGGCATCGGGCCCGGGAACGTACGCCATGGAAGGCGCGGCACCCTGCCCGCCCGGCGTGAAGACTCCGCCGCGCTCGATGCGGTCGAGGCGGGCCATGACCGAACGTTCGTCGCCGTACGCGGCGGGCAGCAGCACGCGCGCGCAGATCAGCTCGAGCTGGAGCCGCGGGGCGTTGGCGCCGCGCAGCTCGGTCAGGCCCTCGTTGACGAGGTCGGCGGCCCGGCTGAGCTCGGCGGCGCCGAACGTGCTCGCCTGTGCCTGCATCCGCTCCACCACATCGGCGGGGGCGTCGATGAGCCCCTTCTCCGCGGCGTCGGGAACGGCGGCAAGGATCACGAGGTCCCGCAGCCGCTCAAGCAGGTCGGCCACAAAACGCCGCGGGTCGTTGCCACCCTCGATGACCCGGTCCACGACCTCGAAGGCGGCGGCACCGTCACCGGTGGCGAACGCCTCGACGACCGAGTCGAGCAGCGAACTGTCGGTGTACCCGAGCAGTCCGGTCGCCATGGCATACGTCACACCGTCGTCGGCGGCGCCGGCGAGCAGCTGGTCCATGACGGACATGGAGTCACGCACGGAGCCCGCGCCGGCCCGGACAACGAGCGGCAGCACGCCCTCCTCGACGGCCATGGCCTCCTTGCCGCACACCTCGCCCAGGTAGTCGCGCAGCGTCCCCGGCGGCACGAGCCGGAACGGGTAGTGGTGCGTCCTGGACCGGATCGTCCCGATGACCTTCTCGGGCTCGGTGGTCGCGAAGATGAACTTGAGGTGCTCCGGCGGCTCCTCGACGACCTTCAGCAGCGCGTTGAACCCCGCCGATGTGACCATGTGGGCCTCATCGATGATGTAGATCTTGTAGCGGCTGGAGGCGGGCCCGAAGAAGGCCTTCTCCCGCAGATCACGGGCGTCGTCCACACCACCGTGCGAAGCGGCGTCGATCTCGATGACGTCGATCGACCCCCGCCCGTTGCGCGCGAGGTCCTCGCACGACTGGCACTCCCCGCACGGGGTCGGGGTGGGGCCCTGCTCGCAGTTGAGACAGCGGGCCAGGATGCGCGCGCTGGTCGTCTTGCCGCAGCCGCGCGGGCCCGAGAACAGGTACGCGTGATTGACCCGGTTGTTCCGCAGCGCCTGCTGCAGCGGGTCGGTTACATGTTCCTGCCCGATGACCTCGGCGAACGACTCCGGGCGGTAACGGCGGTAGAGCGCGAGAGACGACACGCATACGAGGTTATAGGCGCCCACTGACAACCGGACCCGCCCACGGGTATCGGCGGGCCACCCGGGAACGTAAACGCCCCCCACGCACCCGCCAGAGCCGACCTACCCTTGCTGCCTTCCGGCCCTGGGGGAGTTCAGTCAGATAGCGCCACGTGAGGGGCTGACGCCCACAGTACCCGATCCACCACCGTGGAAAGAACCCGGTGGTCCGACCCCCGATCCGTCGTCGATCTTGATCGTCCACGTGGTCGCGAGCACTCCTTGGCGTCTTGTATTGTTTGCGGCGGAGGATTCGCCTAGTGGCCTAGGGCGCACGCTTGGAAAGCGTGTTGGGGGCAACCCCTCACGAGTTCGAATCTCGTATCCTCCGCCATTGCTCTCACCGGGCAATACGACGAAGGCCCTGACCCGTTTCGACTGGTCAGGGCCTTTTCGCGTGCTGGCCGAAGGCGGGACAGTCGGGCGTCACGCACGGCGAGGCGGTGAGTCCTCCGTGCCCTTCCGTCTCAGTTGCGGTCTGAGGGGCCCCGTCCGAGCTCTCTCCGCCCTCTGCGCTCGCCTCCGGGGCCTGGCCCCAGAGCGCGGCACCGACCTGCAACGTGGTGGGCGGTGCCTGCGGCGCTGCCACTCTTCTGCACCCGCTCGTATCCGTCGTAGCGTTCTCGCTGACGTACTTCTTGGCGATGTTCTGTGCTGACTTCACTTAGACGATGTCTTGATTGGCGCTGGTTCGTTGTCCTGGCATGGAGATAGTTGAACGGCTGGTGCCGGACGAGTTGTGGGAGATCTTCCAGAATGTG
>NZ_JBIAQB010000017.1:0-146688 GCF_042888725.1 Streptomyces sp. NPDC002795 | reverse complement strand
GGTGTGGTGGATGTACCTCTGGTCAAACACTTATGGGTCGCGGTTGTTCGGGGAGAGGGGGGTGCCTCCGTTCCGGCGCTCACCATCCAAAGAAGTCCTCGATAAGCGGGGTGCGTGGCCCAGGCCACGCACCCCGCTTATCGCTTGTTTGACTACTCGTCGGTAGCATCCTGTCCATGGCAGAGACTCAAGCGGTTGAGGCGCCCCGCGGGGCGGCCAAGGACGAGCGTCGCGCGGCCAAGCTGGCCAAGGAGATCGGCGTGTTCGCCAAGGCGCACGGCGGTGCCGAAGGGCAGCTCGCGTACATCGGGGAGCACGGCACGCGCATCGTGCTCGTCGGCGAGGACGGCGGCTGGGGCGACCTGGTGGCGTCGACGTACGAGGTCGCGCAGAAGGCCGTCGAGAAGGCGGGCATCACCGTCCACGAGGACTTCGACGGCGATTTCGCGGCCAAGGTCGAGACGGGCCCGTACGAATGGAAGCGGATGGCGGGCATCCAGCTCGGCGGCTGAATTCGGCGCTTGAATTCGGCGGTTGGATTTGGAGCAACACCAGGCGCCCGTTCACCCGTTAGGACTGTAGGAGCACGGTCCATATACGGGGAGTCCGGATGATCGAAACGCCGTCCCTCGTGGATCAGTACTGCCATGGGGTGCTGCGTACGGAGCTGGGCCTCG
This sequence comes from Streptomyces sp. NPDC002795, assembly GCF_042888725.1. Classification (NCBI taxonomy): domain Bacteria; kingdom Bacillati; phylum Actinomycetota; class Actinomycetes; order Kitasatosporales; family Streptomycetaceae; genus Streptomyces; species Streptomyces sp. NPDC002795. The sequence continues at coordinate 146,011 of NZ_JBIAQB010000017.1, read as the reverse complement.
GCACGTTCGAGGCCCACCTCGGCCGGGGCGAGGGGCCGCCCGCGCCCGGCACCACCTTCTTCGACACCCAGACCGGGTTCGCGGTGCGCCGCTGGTGCCCGCCGCTGCTCGGCCTGGAACCTCACTGTCCGCCCGCCCGCTATCTGGCCAGGCGCCGCGAGCTGGGCGTCGTCGAGGCGGGGCGCAGGCTGCTGCGCGGCAGCGGCATCACCACGTATCTCGTGGACACGGGTCTCGCCGACGATCTGACCGGGCCCGCCGAGCTGGCCGCCGCCGCCCAGGGCGACGCCCACGAGATCGTCCGTCTCGAACTCCTCGCGGAGCAGGTCGCGGACACCTCGGGGACCGTCGACTCCTTCCTCGCGAACCTCGCCGAATCGGTGCATGCCGCGGCCTCCTGCGCGGTCGCCTTCACCTCGGTCGCGGGCGTACGCCACGGGCTCACGCTCGCCCCGCAGCCGCCGGGACCCGGCGAGGTGCGCGGCGCGGCGGGCCGGTGGCTGGCGGGGCGGCAGGTCGGGGGCGCCCTCACGGACCCGGTGCTGCTGCGGCACCTGCTGTGGATCGCGATCGCCACGGGACGCCCGCTGCAACTGCGCTGGGGGCACCTCGACCACACGGACCCGGTGGCGCTCGCCGAGTTCGCCCGCGCCACGGCGGGGCTCGGCACGAACGTGGTGCTGCTGCACGGCTACCCGTACCACCGCCACGCGGCGCATCTGGCGGGCGTCTTCCCGCACGTGTACGCGGATCTGGGCCCGGCGCTCTCCCGTACGGGGGCGCGGGCCGCGGGGCTGCTCGCGGAGTTCCTGGAGCTGGCGCCCTTCGGGAAGCTGCTGTTCTCGACGGGTGCGCAGGGGCTTCCCGAACTGCACGTGGTGGGCGCGCGGCTGTTCCGGCAGGCGCTCGGACGGGTGCTCGGGGAGTGGGTCGCCGACGGCGCGTGGTCGCTGGGCGATGCGCAGCGGGTGGCCGGGATGATCGCGTCGGGGACGGCGCGGCGGGTGTACGGGCTCGGGGCCGCCTGAGCGTTCCCCGGCCCGTAGGGGCCGTCAGACCGCCGAGAGTTCCTGGTCCGTCTGCGACGGGAGGCCCGGTTGCGCCACCGGGCGTTCGCGCAGCGCGAGGACCACGCGCAGCACCCCGATCCACACCAGCGCCGAGCCCAGCATGTGCAGGCCGACCAGGACCTCCGGCAGATCCGTGAAGTACTGGACGTAGCCGATGATCCCCTGCGCGAGCAGGATCAGGAACAGGTCGCGGGTGCGGTGCAGCGGGCCCTTGGGGGCGTCGACCGCCTTCAGGACGAACCACAGCGCGAAGGTCAGCGTCACCACGATCCAGGCCAGGACCGCGTGCACCTTCGAGACCGTCTCCCAGTCGAGCGGCATCCGGTGGACGTCGCTGGAGTCGCCGGCGTGCGGGCCCGCGCCGGTCACGACCGTGCCGACGAGGATCAGCAGCGCCGCCGCCGCGACCAGGGCCCAGACCAGCTGCCTGATGGCCTTGCCGACCAGCGGGCGCGGCTCGCCGTCGCCCTCACGGGTGCGCTGCCACATCAGGACGGCGACCGTGAGCAGGGCGGTGGTCAGGACGAAGTGGGCGGCCACCGTGTACGGGTTGAGGCCGACCAGGACGACGATGCCGCCGAGCACCGCGTTGCCCATCACGATCCAGAACTGGGCCCAGCCGAGCCGGGTCACCGTGCGCCGCCACGGCTTCCGCGAGCGGGCGGCGATGATCGCCCAGCCGACCGCGGCGCACAGCACGTAGGTGAGCATGCGGTTGCCGAACTCGATGGCTCCGTGGAAGCCCATCTCGCTCGTCGCGGTCAGCGACTGGTCGGTGCACTTGGGCCAGGTCGGGCAGCCGAGGCCCGAGCCGGTCAGGCGCACGGCGCCGCCTGTGCAGACGATGAGCACCGTCATGACGACGGCGGACATGGCCGCGCGCTGGACGGTCCGCTGCGTGGGAGTCCAGTACTCGGCGATGAAGGCGAGCGGATTGCGCAGCGCCCGCGCGGCGTCGGTGGGGGTCAGCTTTGGCACGGGCCCATCGTAGGCGGCCGCTTGTGCACGGCTTCACGAGGGGGACGTAACTGGGCCATCTGTGACCCAAGTTACGTTCCCGTGGCCGGTGCGCGGCCGCCTCGCGCGCTCACTCCCAGCGGAAGAAGCGACCCGCCGCGCCGAGCCCCACGACCGCCCACACGGCGAGGATCCCCAGGTCGCCCCACGGCATCGCCGCGCCGTGCTGGAGCACGTCCCGCAGGCCGTCGGAGAGCGCCGAGATGGGCAGCAGGCCGAGGACCGACTGGGCCGCGTCGGGGAACTTGTCGAGCGGCACGATCACGCCGCCGCCGACCAGGAGGAGCAGAAAGACCAGGTTCGCCGCGGCCAGCGTGGCCTCCGCCTTCAGCGTGCCCGCCATCAGGAGGCCGAGGCCGGAGAACGCCGCCGTACCCAGCACCAGGAGGAGGAGAACGGCGAAAGGGTTCCCGTGCGGGGACCAGCCGAGCGCGAACGCGATGACCGTGAGGAGGACGACCTGGAGCACCTCGGTGACCAGCACGGAGAGCGTCTTCGCCGTCATCAGCGCCCAGCGGGGGAGCGGGGACGCGCCGAGCCGCTTCAGCACGCCGTAGCGGCGCTCGAAGCCGGTGGCGATGGCCTGGCCGGTGAAGGCGGTCGACATCACGGCGAGCGCCAGGATGCCGGGGGTCAGGAAGTCGACGGCCTTGCCGGAACCCGTGTCGACGATGTCGACGGCCGAGAACAGGACCAGCAGCAGCGTCGGGATGACGACCGTGAGCAGCAGCTGCTCGCCGTTGCGCAGCAGCATCTTCGTCTCGAGCGCGGCCTGCGTCGCGATCATGCGGGGGAGCGGGGCGGCTCCGGGGTGGGGGGCGTACGTACCCGCGCTCATCCGCGCAGCTCCTTGCCGGTGGGTTCGAGGCTGTGTCTTCCCGGGGGCAACCCCCGGACCTCCGGCCGTTGAGGTGGGATCGCTCGTGCTCATCCGCGAAGCTCCCGCCCCGTCAGTTCCAGGAATACATCTTCCAGCGTGTGCCGCTCCACGGAGATCCTGTCCGGCATCACGCCGTGCTGCGCGCACCAGGAGGTGACTGTCGCGAGGAGCTGGGGGTCGACCTTGCCGCTGACGCGGTAGGAGCCGGGGGTGAGCTCGACGGCCGCGGCGTCGGAGGGCAGGGCCTTGAGGAGCGAGGCGACGTCGAGGCCGGGCCGCCCGGAGAAGCGGAGCGTGTTCTCGGCCCCGCCCTTGCACAGCTGCTCGGGGGAGCCCTGCGTGATGACCTTGCCGGCGTCGACGATCGCCACGTCGTCGGCGAGCTGCTCCGCCTCGTCCATGTGGTGCGTGGTGAGGATGACGGAGACGCCGTCGGCGCGCAGGTCCCGCACGAGGTCCCAGGTGGCGTGCCGGGCCTGCGGGTCGAGGCCCGCGGTCGGCTCGTCGAGGAAGACCAGTTCGGGGCGGCCGATCACAGCCATGGCGAGCGCGAGCCGCTGCTGCTGGCCGCCGGAGAGCCGCCGGTACGTGGTGCGGCCGCAACTGCCGAGGCCGAGGCGTTCGATGAGGGCATCCACGTCGAGCGGGTGGGCGTGCAGCTTGGCGACGTGGCGGAGCATTTCGTCGGCGCGGGCGCCGGAGTAGACGCCGCCGGACTGCAGCATGACGCCGACCCGGGGGCGCAGCGCGGAGGCCTGCTTGACCGGGTCGAGGCCGAGGACTCGGACGGTGCCGGAGTCCGGCCTGCGGTAGCCCTCGCAGGTCTCGATCGTGGTGGTCTTGCCCGCGCCGTTGGGGCCGAGGACGGCCGTGATGCCGGGGGCCGCCGTGAGGTCGAGTCCGTCGACCGCGGTCTTGGTTCCGTACCGCTTCACCAGACCGGTGATGTGGACGACTGGCTCACTTCGCATGGTGCGCAAGTCTAAGGACGCGGCGCGGCTCCCGGACGCCCGGGGCGCAAGAACCGTCACGTAGCGGCCGGGCGGTGCACCGGCAGCCACTTCTCCGCGTACGCCACGGCCTCGGCGACCCCGAAGAGGCGGGATTCGGCGCCGCCGACGCGGCCGCGGAGGACCGGGGTGTCGCGCTCGAACGCGGCACCCAGCTCGTCGAACCGGTCACTGTCGATGGCCACCTCGCTCACGTGCTGCCACCCGTCCGGCCCCGGCCGCCCGGCGTCCTCGACGCGCCCCGGGATCCGGTACTCGGCCAGGTGGAAGCTGGTGCACGCCTCGTATCCCGCGCCGAGGAGCAGTACGCGCGCGTGCAGCTCCTCCAGGCGGGCCAGCGGACTGCGCTCGCCGAGCCGGCAGTCGACCGCGTGCCCCTCGGTCACCCTGGCCGCATGCGCACCGAGCGCCGCGAAGGACGTCTGCGGGTGCGCGCTGCGCAGGGCGCCCGGCCACGTCCGGACCGTCTCCGGGAGGACGCCGACGCCGCGCGTGGGCGTGATCGCCGGGTCGTAGGCGGGCATGGTCGCCCGGACCGTCTCCCACCAGTCCTCGGGGACCGGCGGGCGGCTCCACTCGGCCGGGTCGGAGAGATCCGCGGACTGCGTCGGGACGACAAGAGTGCCGTCGGTCCCGAGCGCGTCGAGGAGGGCCTGGACGACCGCGACCGCTCCGCCGTTCACCCAGCCGAGGCTGCTGAGGGAGGTGTGCACGAGGAGGGTGTCGCCCGGTTGCACGCCGAGTGGGCGAAGGTCCGACGCGAGGGACGCGCGGGTGGCGAGTGGGCCGGTCGGAGGGGGTGTGGGCATGGGTGCGAGTGTCCTCGCGAGGGGCGTCGGGCGCCACGGGATCAGCCCCGGCCCGACGGCCGCGGCACCCGGCGTTCCGATCGATCAAAGATCGTTTCCGCAGGTCACGGTGGGTGGCTACTTAGGTCTGCCTAAGTGATGTACCGCACCGAGTGGCGATCACCGCCGCGCTTGTCAGGGTCTGAGGAATTACGCAACAATGGTGTTGTGAAAAACGTCGGCGAGGCCCCAGAGGAGCTCACGACCGGAGAGCGGTCCACCCGCAACCGGGTCGCGCGCTCCATCCTGGACCACGGCCCGTCCACCGTCGCCGAGCTCGCCGGACGCCTCGGCCTCACCCAGGCCGCCGTCCGCCGCCACCTCGACGCACTCGGTGCCGACAATGTCGTGGAGCCCAGGGATCAGCGCGTCTACGGAGCCCGCACCCGCGGCCGCCCCGCCAAGGCCTTCGCGCTGACCGACTGCGGCAGGGACGCCTTCGACCAGTCGTACGACAAGCTCGCCGCGGAAGCGCTCCGCTGGATCAAGGAGCAGGCCGGCGGCGACGAGGCGCTCGTCTCCTTCGCCCGTGCGCGGATCGCCGCGCAGGCGGGGCCCTACAAGACGGCGATCGAGGCGGCGGCCCCCGAAGAGCGCGCCCAGGCCCTCGCGAGGGCCTTGAGCGCGGACGGGTACGCTGCTACGGCGCGTAGCGCACCGGTCGGTGAGCAGCTCTGCCAGCACCACTGCCCAGTCGCCCACGTGGCCGAGCAGTTCCCGCAACTGTGCGAGGCCGAGACGGAAATGTTCTCGCAGCTGCTCGGCACTCACGTACAGCGGCTGGCGACCATCGCCCATGGCGACGGGGTCTGCACGACGTTCATTCCCAAGAACACCCCCCACACGACCACCAACGCATCTGCAAGCACGGCCGGGAGGAACCCCGCATGACGCTCCCCATCGAGGAGACTGCTCACCCCGAGCTCGAGGGCCTGGGCAAGTACGAATACGGCTGGGCGGACTCCGACACGGCCGGCGCCTCTGCCAAGCGCGGTATCAACGAGGACGTCGTCCGCGACATCTCCGCCAAGAAGTCCGAGCCGGAGTGGATGACCAAGCTCCGTCTCAAGGGCCTGAAGCTGTTCGGCAAGAAGCCCATGCCGAACTGGGGCTCGGACCTGTCGGGCATCGACTTCGACAACATCAAGTACTTCGTGCGCTCCACGGAGAAGCAGGCGGAGTCCTGGGAGGACCTGCCCGAGGACATCAAGAACACGTACGACAAGCTCGGCATCCCCGAGGCGGAGAAGCAGCGCCTCGTCGCCGGTGTCGCGGCCCAGTACGAGTCCGAGGTCGTGTACCACCAGATCCGCGAGGACCTGGAGGAGCAGGGTGTCATCTTCATGGACACCGACACGGCCCTGAAGGAGCACCCGGAGCTCTTCAAGGAGTACTTCGGGACCGTCATCCCCGTCGGCGACAACAAGTTCGCGTCGCTGAACACCGCCGTGTGGTCGGGTGGCTCCTTCATCTACGTGCCGAAGGGCGTGCACGTCGAGATCCCGCTCCAGGCCTACTTCCGTATCAACACGGAGAACATGGGCCAGTTCGAGCGGACGCTGATCATCGTCGACGAGGACGCGTACGTGCACTACGTAGAGGGCTGCACCGCGCCCATCTACAAGAGCGACTCCCTGCACAGCGCCGTCGTCGAGATCATCGTCAAGAAGGGCGCGCGCTGCCGCTACACGACCATCCAGAACTGGTCGAACAACGTCTACAACCTGGTCACCAAGCGCGCCGTGGCGTACGAGGGCGCGACCATGGAGTGGATCGACGGCAACATCGGCTCCAAGGTCACCATGAAGTACCCGGCCGTCTACCTGATGGGCGAGCACGCCAAGGGTGAGACGCTGTCCATCGCCTTCGCGGGCGAGGGCCAGCACCAGGACGCCGGTTCCAAGATGGTCCACATGGCGCCGAACACGTCGTCCAACATCGTCTCGAAGTCCGTGGCGCGCGGCGGCGGTCGTACGTCGTACCGCGGCCTCGTCGAGATCGGCGAGGGTGCCCCCGGCTCGAAGTCGAACGTGCTGTGCGACGCGCTGCTCGTCGACACCATCTCGCGCTCCGACACGTACCCGTACGTCGACGTCCGCGAGGACGACGTGTCGATGGGCCACGAGGCGACCGTCTCCCGTGTCTCCGAGGACCAGCTCTTCTACCTGATGAGCCGGGGCTTGAGCGAGTTCGAGGCCATGGCGATGATCGTGCGCGGCTTCGTCGAGCCGATCGCCAAGGAGCTGCCCATGGAGTACGCGCTCGAGCTCAACCGGCTGATCGAGCTCCAGATGGAAGGCGCGGTCGGTTAAGACCCTTCCAGGGTCGCCAACTGCCGCTCCCGTCAAGCCACTTACGTACGTAACGAAAGCGAGCACTACGACAGCCATGGCTGAGGCTCAGAACATCCCCGCGGGGTCGACGACCACCGGAAACATCGCGGTGGCCGCCGAGTCGACCGTCGCCACGCGCATGAGCGCGCCGCCGTCCTACGACGTGCAGGACTTCGCCGTCCCGCACGGCCGTGAGGAGGAGTGGCGGTTCACGCCACTGGAGCGCCTGCGCGGGCTGCACGACGGCACCGCCACCGCGACCGGCACCGGCTTGAAGATCGATGTCCAGGCCCCTGCCGGCGTCACTGTCGAGTCGGTCGGCCGCGAGGACGCCCGCGTCGGCAAGGCCGGCAAGCCCGTCGACCGGGTCGCCGCGCAGGCGTACTCCGCGTTCGAACAGGCGTCGGTCGTCTCCGTGCCCAAGGAGACCGTCCTAGACGAGCCGATCCGGATCGCCGTGCACGGCGAGGGCGGCGTCGCCTACGGCCACCAGGTCATCGAGCTGGGCGCCTTCGCCGAGGCCGTCGTCGTCATCGACCACACCGGCGACGCGGTGCTCGCCGCCAACGTCGACTACCTGCTCGGCGACGGCGCGAAGCTGACCGTCGTCACCGTGCAGGACTGGGACGACAAGGCCGTGCACGTGGCGCAGCACAACGCGCTCATCGGCCGCGACGCCTCCTTCAAGTCCGTCGTCGTCACCTTCGGCGGTGACCTCGTCCGCCTGCACCCGCGCGTCACGTACGCGTCCACGGGCGGCGAGGCAGAGCTGTTCGGCCTGTACTTCACGGACGCGGGCCAGCACCAGGAGCACCGCCTCCTGGTCGACCACGCCACCCCGCACTGCAAGTCCAACGTCGTCTACAAGGGCGCGCTCCAGGGCGACGCCGCGCACGCCGTGTGGATCGGTGACGTCCTCATCGAGGCCGCCGCCGAGGGCACGGACACGTACGAGCTGAACCGCAACCTGGTCCTCACGGACGGCGCGCGGGTCGACTCGGTCCCGAACCTGGAGATCGAGACCGGCGAGATCGTCGGCGCGGGCCACGCCTCGGCGACCGGCCGCTTCGACGACGAGCAGCTCTTCTACCTGATGGCCCGCGGCATCCCGGCCGACGAGGCGCGCCGCCTCGTCGTCGGCGGCTTCTTCGCCGAGCTGGTCCAGCAGATCGGTGTCCCGGACATCGAGGAGCGCCTGCTCGCGAAGATCGCGACCGAGCTGGAGGCCACGGTCTGATGGCCTTCGTACGCGCCTGTGACCTCAGCGAGCTGGAGAGCGACACCCCCAAGCGGGTCGAGCTCGACGGCACGCCGGTCTCGGTCGTCCGCACCGAAGGCGAGGTGTTCGCGATCAACGACATCTGCTCGCACGCGAACGTCTCCCTCTCCGAGGGCGAGGTGGAGGACTGCCAGATCGAGTGCTGGCTGCACGGCTCCGCCTTCGACCTGCGCACCGGCAAGCCGTCCGGCCTTCCCGCCACGCGCCCCGTCCCCGTATACCCCGTACAGATCGAAGGGGGCAGCGTCCTCGTCGACGTCACCGCCTCCCTCACCCAGGAGTCCTGAGACACCCATGGCTACGCTTGAAATCCGAGACCTGCACGTCACCGTCGAGGCCGACAACGCCACGAAGGAGATCCTCAAGGGCGTCGACCTCACCGTGAAGCAGGGCGAGACGCACGCCATCATGGGCCCGAACGGCTCCGGCAAGTCGACGCTCGCCTACTCCATCGCGGGTCACCCCAAGTACACGATCACGCAGGGCACCGTCACCCTCGACGGCGAGGACGTCCTGGAGATGTCCGTCGACGAGCGCGCCCGCGCCGGCATGTTCCTCGCCATGCAGTACCCGGTCGAGGTCCCCGGCGTCTCCGTCTCCAACTTCCTGCGCTCGTCGGCCACGGCGATCCGCGGCGAGGCCCCCAAGCTGCGCACGTGGGTGAAGGAGGTCAAGGGCGCGATGGAGACCCTCCAGATGGACCCGGCCTTCGCCGAGCGCAACGTGAACGAGGGCTTCTCCGGCGGTGAGAAGAAGCGCCACGAGATCCTCCAGATGGAGCTCCTCAAGCCGAAGATCGCGATCCTCGACGAGACCGACTCCGGCCTCGACGTCGACGCCCTGCGCCAGGTCTCGGACGGCGTCAACCGCGTCCGTGAGACCGGCGAGGTCGGCACGCTGCTGATCACGCACTACACGCGCATCCTGCGCTACATCAAGCCGGACTTCGTACACGTCTTCTCGGCGGGCCGCATCGTCGAGTCCGGCGGCCCCGAGCTGGCCGACACCCTCGAGGCCGAGGGCTACGAGAAGTACACGAAGGGTGGCGTATCGGCGTGACGCATCAGCTGCCGGGCCTCCTCGACACCGAGGCGATCCGCAAGGACTTCCCGATCCTCGACCGGGTGCTCCACGATGACAAGAAGCTCGTGTACCTGGACAACGCGGCGACCTCGCAGACGCCGCGCCAGGTCCTCGACGCCATCGACGAGTACTACACACAGCACAACGCCAACGTCCACCGTGGCGTCCACGTGCTCGCCGAGGAGGCCACGGCGCTGTACGAGGGCGCGCGCGACAAGGTCGCCGCGTTCATCAACGCGCCGAGCCGCGACGAGGTCGTCTTCACGAAGAACGCCTCGGAGTCGCTCAACCTCGTTGCCAACATGCTCGGTTGGGCCGACGAGCCGTACCGGGTCGATCACGACACCGAGATCGTGATCACGGAGATGGAGCACCACTCCAACATCGTTCCGTGGCAGCTGCTCGCGCAGCGCACCGGCGCGAAGCTGAAGTGGTTCGGCCTCACCGACGACGGCCGCCTCGACCTGAGCAACATCGACGAGATCATCACCGAGAAGACGAAGATCGTCTCCTTCGTGCTCGTGTCGAACATCCTGGGCACCCACAACCCGGTCGAGGCCATCGTGCGCCGCGCCCAGGAAGTCGGCGCCCTGGTCTGCATCGACGCCTCGCAGGCCGCGCCGCACATGCCGCTCGACGTGCAGGCCCTCCAGGCCGACTTCGTGGCCTTCACCGGTCACAAGATGTGCGGCCCGACCGGCATCGGCGTGCTGTGGGGCCGGCAGGAACTCCTTGAGGACCTGCCGCCGTTCCTCGGCGGCGGCGAGATGATCGAGACCGTGTCGATGCACTCGTCGACGTACGCTCCCGCGCCGCACAAGTTCGAGGCCGGAACGCCCCCGATCTCGCAGGCCATCGCCCTCGGTGCGGCGATCGACTACCTGAACTCGATCGGCATGGACAAGATCCTCGCCCACGAGCACGCGCTCACCGAGTACGCGGTCAAGCGCCTCCAGGAAGTCCCGGACCTGAAGATCATCGGCCCGACCACGGCCGAGGACCGGGGCGCGGCGATCTCCTTCACGCTCGGCGACATCCACCCGCACGACGTGGGCCAGGTTCTCGACGAGCAGGGCATCGCGGTCCGGGTCGGCCACCACTGCGCGCGGCCGGTCTGCCTGCGGTACGGAATTCCTGCGACCACGCGAGCGTCGTTCTATCTGTACTCCACGCCCGGCGAGATCGACGCTCTGGTCGACGGCCTGGAGCACGTACGGAACTTCTTCGGTTAAGGGCTGGGGACAGTGAAGCTGGATTCGATGTACCAGGAAGTCATCCTGGACCACTACAAGCATCCGCACGGCCGGGGCTTGCGGGACGGCGACGCCGAGGTGCACCACGTCAACCCGACGTGCGGCGACGAGATCACGCTGCGTGTGAAGTACGACGGCGAGAAGATCGCGGACGTGTCGTACGAGGGTCAGGGCTGCTCCATCAGCCAGGCCTCGGCATCCGTCCTGAACGACCTTCTGGTCGGCAAGGAATTGTCGGACGCGCGGAAGATCCAGGCGACGTTCCTGGAGCTGATGCAGTCCAAGGGACAGCTGGAGCCGGACGACGACATGGAGGAGATCCTGGAGGACGCCGTCGCGTTCGCCGGAGTCTCCAAGTACCCGGCCCGAGTCAAGTGCGCCCTCCTGAGCTGGATGGCGTGGAAGGACGCGACAGCACAAGCTTTCGCGGAGGAGGCGAAGACCGCATGAGTGACAGCACAGCAGTGGAGATGAAGCCGGCCTCCGAGGAGGAGGTCCGCGAGGCGCTGTACGACGTCGTCGACCCCGAGCTGGGCATCGACGTCGTCAACCTGGGCCTGATCTACGGCATCCACGTCGACGACGCGAACATCGCGACGATCGACATGACGCTGACGTCGGCGGCCTGTCCGCTCACGGACGTCATCGAGGACCAGGCGAAGTCCGCGACCGACGGCATCGTCAACGAGCTGCGGATCAACTGGGTCTGGATGCCGCCGTGGGGCCCGGACAAGATCACGGATGACGGCCGCGAGCAGTTGAGGGCGCTCGGCTTCAACGTGTGAGCTCCGTGTGAGCTGATCAAGCCCCTCCGGTCGCCGGAGGGGCTTTTTCGTGCTCCGGTTGTGTACGGGTGTACGCAACGATGTGTACACTCGTACGCATGGGATACGTGCTGCTGGCCGGCGCCATAGCCGCCGAGGTGGGAGCCACCACCGCCATGAAGTACAGCGAGGGGTTCAGCAGGCTCTGGCCCTCGCTGCTCACCATCGCCGGCTACATCGTCGCGTTCGCGCTGCTCGCGCAGACGCTGAAGACCGTGCAGATCGGCACCGCCTACGCGATCTGGGCGGGCACCGGCACCGCCGTCATCGCCGCGATCGGCATGCTGTTCATGGGCGAGGGCCTGACGCTCGCCAAGGTCGGCGGGATCGCCCTCGTCATCGGAGGCGTCGTGCTGCTCAATCTGGGCGGGGCGCACTGATGGGGACGCGCCGCTACGACCCCGAGCGCCGCCAGCGGATCATCGACGCCGCGATCCGGGTGGTCGGGTCGAAGGGCATCGCCGGGCTCAGCCACCGCTCCGTCGCCCGCGAGGCCGACGTGCCGCTCGGCTCGACCACGTACCACTTCAAGACCCTCGACGAGCTGATGGTGGCCGCGCTGCGGCAGGCCAACGAGGGCTTCGCGAAGGTCGTCGCGGCGCACCACGCCCTCGCGGACGCGGGCAGCGATCTGCCCGCCGAGCTCGCCGAGCTGCTCGGCGAGTGGCTGGCGGGGGACCGGGTCGGCGTGGAGCTGGAGTACGAGCTGTACCTGGCCGCGCTGCGCAGGCCCGCGCTGCGGCCCGTCGCCGCCGAGTGGTGCGAGGAGCTCGCCGAGGTCGTCGCCCGACGCACCGACCCGGTCACCGCGCGGGCACTGGTCGCGCTGCTGGACGGGATCTCGCTCCAAGTGCTGCTGACGGGCGGCGAGTACGACGCCGCGTACACGCGGGAGATGCTGGCGCGGCTGATCCCCTGAGCGCGGCTTGTCCGGGTACGGGCGGTCGGCGCCCGGCACGTGAGACGGGGGCGCGGACCGGTTGGCCTCCGTGGACCGGTGCCGATTAGGTTTGGGGCATGACCGACACCACTGCCTCCCGCTCCACCGGCGCCGTCGCCGCCGGCCTCGCCACCGTTACGTCCGACGGCATCGTTCTCGACACCTGGTTCCCCGCCCCCGAGCTCCTCGCGGAGCCGGGCCCGGCCGGGACCGAGAAGCTCTCCGCCGAGAAGGCCGTCGAGCTGCTCGGCGAGGGCGCGGCGAAGGCGATCGGCCCCGACGCCCGCCGTGGCGTGGAGACCGTGGCCGTCCGCACGGTCATCGCGTCCCTCGACGACAAGCCGCTCGACGCGCACGACGCCTACCTGCGCCTGCACCTGCTCTCCCACCGCCTGGTGAAGCCGCACGGCCAGAACCTGGACGGCGTGTTCGGCCTCCTGACCAACGTCGCCTGGACCTCGCTCGGCCCGGTCGCCGTCGACAACCTGGAGACGGCCCGGCTGAACGCCCGCGCCGAGGGCCTGCACCTGGCCGTGACCTCCGTCGACAAGTTCCCGCGCATGACGGACTACGTCGCCCCCAAGGGCGTGCGCATCGCCGACGCCGACCGCGTCCGCCTGGGCGCGCACCTCGCCGAGGGCACCACGGTCATGCACGAGGGCTTCGTGAACTTCAACGCCGGCACGCTCGGTACGTCGATGGTCGAGGGCCGCATCTCCGCCGGCGTCGTCGTCGGCGACGGCTCGGACATCGGCGGCGGCGCCTCCACGATGGGCACGCTCTCCGGCGGCGGCAACGTCCGCATCGTCATCGGCGAGCGCTGCCTCGTCGGAGCCGAGGCGGGCGTGGGCATCGCGCTCGGCGACGAGTGCGTCGTCGAGGCCGGCCTGTACGTCACCGCGGGCACCCGCGTGACGATGCCCGACGGCCAGGTCGTCAAGGCCCGCGAACTCTCCGGCGCCTCGAACATCCTCTTCCGCCGCAACTCGGTGACCGGCACCGTCGAGGCCCGCCCGAACAATGCGGTGTGGGGCGGCCTCAACGAGGTGCTGCACAGTCACAACTGACCCGCGAATCGGCCGGTACAGGCGAGCGCCCTCCCGTGGTTCACGGGAGGGCGCTCGTGTGTTCGCGGGAGGTGTCAGGCGGTCCGGCCGATGCGGCGGCCGCGCAGGGCCTCGTAGGTCGCGCCGAGGGCCAGGGACTGGAGCAGGGCGCTCACCGCGAGGCCCGCGGCGAGGAGCCAGATGGGCGCGTCCATGCCGCCGACCGCGCTGATGATGCTCACCGCAACCAGGGACGTCGGCGCGGTGAAGAAGAAGGGCCAGACCCCGACGAAGCCCGGGTCGGAGGAGGTCAGCAGGACGACGCCGGTGAACACGACGGACGCGCCGACGAGGCCGAGGTAGATCGCAGACGCCGGGTTGGTGACAGTCAGGCGCAGGAGTGTGCGGAAATTCATCGGTCGTCTCCCCGTGGGTGGTGGTGCCGTTCTTCCTCCATGGTCACGCGGGGCGGACGCCGCCGTCATGAGTATCCGTACCTGGTTCGGGGTGGGGTGGCGGAAGAATTCCCGCCGGGCAGGCATAGCGGCTCGGGGCCGGGAGCGTCATCAGGGGTAACAGCGGGGACAGCCGGGGGGAGCCCGGGGGGAAGTGAAGGTGGCGATGAATGCGGTCCGGAAAGAGCGCGGCGAGGGTGCGGAGGGGTTCAGGGAGTTCGTGGCGGACCGGTCGTCCGTGCTGTTGAGGACGGCCGTGCTGCTCAGCGGCGGGGACCGGCACGCGGGCGAGGATCTGCTGCAGAACGTGCTGATCAAGGTGGCCGGGCGGTGGGACCGGATCGAGGACCCTGAGGCGTATGTGCGCCAGGCCCTCTACCGGCAGCAGATCGGCCGATGGCGGCTCAAGTGGCCGAAGAGAGAGGTCAGTTACGGGAGGGTGCCGGACGGCGCCGCGGCGGGGGACGGGACGGCCGAGGCCGAACTGCGCGTCGTGCTGCGTGGCGCGCTCGCCCGGCTCACCGCGCGGCAGCGCACCGTGCTCGTCCTCCGGTACTTCGAGGACCTGCCGGAGGCCGACGTCGCCCGGGCGCTCGGCGTCTCCGTGGGCACCGTGCGCTCCACCACCCACCGCGCGCTCGCCAAGCTGCGCGGGCTCGCTCCCGAACTGGCACAGGAGGGCGACGACCGGCCGCCGCCCTCCCGCGACTACGCGCCGGCGGAGGTGCGCCCGTGAACGTCGACGCCATACTCAAGGAGGCGCTGCGCGAGCAGGCCGACGCCGTTGGGCCCGCGCCCCTGGACCTCGCCGACCGGGTCCTGGCGGCGCGGCGCAGGCGCCGTACCGGCACGGCCGTGGGTGCGTTCGTGGCCGCCACCGCGGTGGTCGTCGCCGCCGTACTGGTGCCTCGGATCGACGACGGCAAGGACGCGCCGCCCGCGGAGGTGACCGGCTCCGCCGACGTCCTCGCGCACCCGGACCAGTCGCCGCCCAAGGACGCCATCGCGGCGGGGCGCACGGCGCTCGCCTCGTTCGTCACGTACAAGCGGGTCAAGTTCGCCGACGGGGACGGGAAGTTGACGCGGACGTACGGGGTGCTCGATCCGACGACCAAGACCTACCGGAAGACCACGCAATGGTCCTGGCTGACCGTCGCGCCGGGGCTGCGCACCGCCGCCGTCCTGGAGAAGAAGCTGCCCGCGAAGCGGGTCGGCATCCTCGACCTGGCCACGAACAAGGTGACGCGCTGGATCCCGGTGAAGCAGGGGGCCGCGGGGGTCGGGTTCTCCGCGGACGGCCGCAAGCTCGTCGTGACGACGTACAAGACCGACCCGGACCACCTGTACAAGGACCGGCCGTCGAGCGACGGCAGCGGTCCGGAGGAGCCGAGTCCCGGACACCCGTCCAGGACCGGTTTCTCGGTCGTCGACGTGGCGAGCGGGAAGGGGAAGTGGGCCGCGGTGCCGCTGAAGGGCGGGGAGTTCGAGCACAACGCCCGTGAGGACTTCCGGTTCGCGCCCGACGGCGACCTCGTGGTCACGAGCTCGACCACGGACGGCGGCCCGCAGGCCTACGGCCTCGACGGCAAGAAGGCGCCGACACCGGCGAAGCTGCGGTACTGGCTGATGTACGCCGCTGCGGGGCTCTCGCCCAATGGGAAGCTCGCCGCCGGGGACTTCGCGGGCGGAAAGGACAAGGTCGCCGTCGCAGTGAACGACGCGGAGACCGGCGACCGCGTCGATCGGCTGCCGGCGCAGCAGCTGCTCGCCTGGGCCGACGACAAGCGGCTCATCGCCTGGGGCTGCGACCCCAGGAAGTGCGACGGCAAGGGCGAGTTCCGCAACCAGCTGCTGCTGGTGACGGTCGGCAGCGACAAGGTCGTCCAGCTGAGCGACTTCCGCAGGGCGTCGGCCGACTATCCGGGGCGCTGGGAGCCCCAGTTCACGACGCGCTGAGCAGCTCTTCGAGCGCCGCCCGCAGCCCGTCGGCCGCCTCTTGGCCGGCGGGTCGCAGCGGCGCGCGGACCGGGCCGCCGAGGAGCGCCTTGGCGGTGACCGTTCCCGGCAGGCCCGCGTTCATCATCAACTGAGTGAGGGGGACGGTGAGTTGCTGGCGGCGGGCGGCCTCCGCCGTGTCGCCGGCGTCGTACGCGTCGATGATGGCGCGGAAGGCGGCGGGCGCCACGTTCGAGACCGTCGAGACGTAGCCCGCGCCACCCAGTGCGTACAGCGCCAGGACGTACTCGTCGCAACCCGTGTAGCACGCCAAGTCGGTTTCGGACATGACCCGTTGGGTGCCGAGAAGGTCGTACGCGCAGTCCTTCACGGCGACGATCCGGGGGTGGCCCGCGAGCCGGATCATCGTGTCCGGCTCGATACGGGTGCCGGTGCGGCCCGGAATGTCGTACAGCATCAGGGGGAGGTCCGTGGCGTCGGCGATCGTGCGGAAGTGGGCCTCGACCGCGTCCTGCGGCGGGCGGCTGTAGTACGGGGTGACCACCAACAGGCCGTCGGCGCCCGCCTGTTGGGCCTGATGGGTGAGATCGACGGTGTGGCGGGTGTCGGGCGTGCCGATGCCGGCGACGACCTTCGCGCGGCCGTCGACCGCCTCGCGCACCGTCCGTACGAGGTCCGCCTTCTCCGTGTCCGTCGTGGTCGGCGACTCCCCGGTCGTGCCGGACAGGACGAGGCCCTCGCAGCCCTCGGTGACCAGTTGGTCGGCCAGCTTCTGGGCGGCGACCAGGTCGAGCCCGCCCGTCCGGGTGAAGGGCGTGACCATGGCACACAGGGCGCGGTTGAAGGGGGAGGGGTGTGGGGTTGCGTCGGTCATGAGGGGAGTGTCGGCCCGGGCGCGATGTAGCTCCACTTAATTCTGCTACGAGGTGCTGCGAAGCACCGCTGAAGAGTCGAGGCGGAAGCGGCGCGGCGCGGCTTGAATTCGCCGCTCGGCGTCCGGTTCGGCCGGAATGTGCGCTTCAGGTGGCGCGGCAGGAAACCGATGAACAGCAGTGAAGATGCTGGTCCGTTCGCGAGGTGCGTGTGGTGCGAGACATGGTGATGGCGCTTGCCGCGCCGGCGGTGATGTGCGCGAGCGGGATCTACGCGGCGTGCGCCGTGTGGTGGCGGCGCAGGAACCCGGCGCCCGAACCCTGGTCGCAGGCCGGGCTCCGGCTCGCGGGGGACCGGGCGGTCGCCGTGGCCGAGGCCATAGTGGCCGACGAGCACGCGTTGCTCACGCAGGACACCGGCCCACGCCGAGTGGGAGAGCGGGCCCGGCCGTGATGCGGCGGCAGGGGCAGGGGAAGCTGTTCCGGTGCATGGACCGGCTCGTACCCGAAGCGGCGGAGCAGAGCTGACCCCGTTCGCCTGGACGGAGGGCGGGTTCCGGGGGACCGTGGTGCCATGCGACGAAGTCGGCGGTCATGAGCGGGGCCAGCGGCGGCGGAAAGCCGTTCGAGATCCCGCGCGAGTTCGAGGTCGGCGTCGGCCCCCAGCAGGTGTGGGACGCCGTCACCAAGGGGTCCGGCGGCTGGCTGTGGCCCATGGAGTACGAGCCCAAGGAGGGCGGCGAGGGCCCCTTCCACTCCGTGCTGACCGCGTGGGACCCGCCGCGCAGGCTCACCATCCGCTCCGACGACCCGGCCGCCCTGCCGCCCGGCCAGCCGCTCAACCAGATCGACTGGACCATCGAGCCGCGCGACGGCGGCAGCAGGTCCCGGGTCCGCTACGTCCACAGCGGCGTCTTCACCGAGAGCTGGGACGACCTCTACGACGGCGCCGACAAGCACACCGACTTCTACCTGCACACGCTGCGCCAGTACGTGACGCACTTCGCGGGCCGCCCGATCGCCTTCGCCACGCTCGACGGGCCCGGCGCCTCCGCGAACCGTGAGGCGCTCACCGCCGTCGGCCGGGCGCTCGGCCTGCCCGCCGACGCGACGGAGGGCGCGCGGGTCCGCGTCCAGGGCCCGGCCGGACAGGCCCTGGACGCCGTGCTCGACTACCGCGACGCCTATTTCATCGGCCTGCGCACCGAGGACGCCCTGTACCGCTTCTTCGGCCGCGGCCACTGGGGCGCGGCCGTCGGCGTCAGCGTGCACGACTTCGCGCCGGACGCGGATGCCGAGCGGAACGAGGCAGAGTGGGGCGACTGGCTGGCGCAGGTCTTCGCCTGAGTCTCCGTCCCTGACCCGAAGGCTCAGGGACGCAAGCGCAGCACCTGCGGGTCGTGATCGCTGATCTGGTCGTGGAACTCGCTGTTGATGTGCACGCTGTCGTACGCGAACGCGTCCTTCGCCACGATCGACGGGCTGATCAGGATCTGGTCGAGGACCTGACTGTTGCCCTGGTAGTCATACGTATAACGCTCGTGCTTCGGCAGGGACTTGATCGCCGACCAGAGCGCGCCGCCCGCCTCCAGGCGCCGCGTCGTGCCGGAGAACTCGAAGTCGTTGATGTCGCCGAGCGTGATCACGTCCGCGTCCGGCTGCGCCTTCAGGATGTCCTTGGCGAAGGCGTTCACCACCGTCGCCTGCGCGTGCCGCTGCGTCTCCGAGGAGCGTGCGGGCGGCTGGTACTGGGAGGTCAGGCCCTGGTCGCCGCCCTTGGACGCGAAGTGGTTGGCGATCACGAAGACCGGCTTGCCGCGGAACGTGAACTCGCCGGCCAGCGGCTTGCGGCTGTTCGCCCACGCGTCGTCGCCGGGCGCCACGCGGCCGGGCGACGCGGTGAGCGCCGCCTTGCCGTTCGTGCTGGTCACGCCCACCGGCGTCGTGGCGTCGCCACCAGGGCGGTCGGTGAAGGACACGCGGTCCGGGTTGAACAGGAAGACCTGGCGGATGTTGCCGCCGGGCTCGCCGCCGTCCTTGTTGTTCTCCGGGTCGATCGAACGCCAGTCGTAGCGGGGGCCGCCCGCGGCGACGATCGCGTCGATCAGCTTGCGCATCGTCGCGCCGGCGGCGACCGTCCCGTCGTTCTTCGCGCCGTTGTCGTCCTGGATCTCCTCCAGGGACACGATGTCGGGCGAGCGCAGATGGTCGACGATCGCGGCCGCGTGCGCGTCGAAGGTGGCGTCGGACGGATCGAGGTTCTCCACGTTGTACGTCGCCACGGCCAGCTCGCCCGACTTCTGCGCGCGCGTCGTCTCACGCTCCGTGCCGGACTGCTTCAGGGCCCCCAACTCCCGTGCCACCAGCGTGTATCCGCCGTACTGGTTGAAGTCGAGCGGGCCCTCGGTGGAGCCGGTCAGGACGTCGCCGACGTCGGCCGCGGGGAAGTCCGCGAGCGCGCCGAGCGACTGGATCTGCAGGCGCCCGCCGTTCTGGTCCTCGTACGAGGCGTAGCGGGTGCCGCCGCGTTTGGTGCGGTTCTCGTGCGGCTTCACCGTGACCCACAGCTCGCCGTACGCGTCGGACGCGGTGACGACCCGCGAGGAGCCGACGCGTACGTTCTGGCCCTCCAGGGACTCGTAGTAGTCGAGGGCGTACGCCCTGGGGCGCAGCGGCAGCTTGTTGACCGAGCCGTTCGCCGCCGGGTCGCCCTGCGGCGCGTACGCGCCGGGGACGGACTTGGCGCTGATCGTGGTGACCGGCACCGGGTTGCCCGACGAGTTCACGGTCACGGTCGGCTTCGTCAGCTCGGTGAGCGACTGGTTGCCGGACGAGGCCCCGCCGGGCACGTACTCGGTGACCGTCCCGGAGACGGTGACGGCGTCCCCTGCCTTCACGGTGGGAGTGGAACTCGTGAAGACGAAGACACCCTCGCTGGTGGCGCGGTCGGTGTCGGGCCTGGTGTCCTGGAACCAGAAGCCGCGGGACGAGCCGTACGCTCTGACGCCCGTCACCACCCCCGTCACGCCAGTGACCTGCTGTCCGGAGAGCGGGGATATGCGGGTGGCGCCCTGGATGTCGTGGATCGAGACGCCGGCGGCCGCGGCCGGGTGGGCGGGGACCGTGGCGAGGGTGCCGGACACCGCGGCGCAGGCGACGGCCAGTGCGGCGAGGCGCGACCGGGAGAACGTGTGGGACGTCGAACTGGACAACGGATCCTCCGGAGACGTGCGGCCGGCGAGTGCCGGGACGTGGTGGCGGAGCGGGACCTGGGACGGCGGGAGCGGTGTGGCGCGCGCAGGGCACCCCCGTACGCCCCCGTGTACTTCTACGCGCGTCAATTTCCGTCCTGCGCCCGCGAGTTGTCAAGGTTCCGGGGATGTCGGGGACATGAGGGGAAGCCGACCGGTCCATGAACCCGGCAGCATGGGTGTAAATCCGTCTAGGCTGGGCGGTCGCAACGTAGGCCTTTCATGTACGTCCCCCGAGGAGAACCAGCCGATGTCAGACAGCTCCCCCCTGCCGCCGGTGCGGCTGCCCGCCGAAGCGGAGCTGGCGCGGGACGCCCTTGCCGCCCCCCTCCTCGCCCGCGCGGTGAAGCTCGCCCGCTGGGCAGGGCCCGGGACCCGCGTCGGCGCGGGCGGTGAACTCGTCGAGGAGCAGCTGCCCGCCGCCGCGGAAGAGCTTGCGCTCACCGCTGACGAGGACGGTGCCGCGTACGCGAGCGAGGCCTGGCGCATCGCCGTCGACACGGGCCTCGTGGACGTCGTCGACGAGGAGGAGGGCACCGTCACCGTCGGCGAGGAGCTCGGCACGCTCACCTCCGGCGGCCCCTCCGACGTGCTCACGGTGTGGCTGGGTGCGCTCGACACCGTGCTCGCCGACGCGAGCGTGCCCGACCTCGACGACCTGGTCGGAGCCATGGAGGAGGGCGGCGAGATCGACTTCTCGCAGCTCGACTGGGACCCCGAGGCGGAGTCCGAGTTCCTGGAGGGCGTGCTCGGCAACCTGTATCTGCTGACCGTCAGCGAGGGCGGCGCCGGCGAGGAGGCCGTGCCGCTGCCCGCGCTCGCCGCGTCGATGATCGTGCCCGACGACATGGGCGAGCCGACCGACGACGTGCTGGAGCAGGTCTCGGACGCGATGATGCGGCTCGACGACCAGTTCCGGCTGCTCGACCCGATCGGCCTCGTGGAGTTCCAGCCGGTCGACGAGGCGCTCATGGCCGACCCCGACGAGTCGGCCGCGGCCCCCGACGACGCCGACGAGTCCGATGTCTCCCGCTACGGGATGGTGCGGCTCACCCCGCTCGGCCTGTACGGCGTCCGGGCCCGGATGCTCGACGCGGGCCTGGACGCCCCGGCCGTCGGCGACCTCGCCGACAAGGGCGCCGACGCGTTGCTCGAAGGCACCACCTCCTTCCCCGAGGCCGCCGCGCAGGTCGAGATCGAGCAGTGGCTCGCGCGGCGCGAACCGCTCGCCGCGGCCGGTGAGTTGCTGGGTGCGGCGCGCGGCGCCGACGTGTGGGCGCCGCTGCGGCGGCTGCGCTGCCAGCAGGCGCTGTCGCTGGTCGGCGCGGAGGCAGAGCCAGCGCTGCGTGAGGTGCTCGACGACGCGGAACTGGGTGGTCTGGCCCGGGTGTGGCTGGCCGAGCACGGGTTCGCGGATGTGCCGGCGCCGTCGCAGGACCTGGTGTTCTGGCTGACCGTCGACACGATTGCCGCGCAGCTTTCCATCGAGGGGAACTCGGAGGAGTTGCAGGCGCTGGTGGAGGGGCTCGCGGCGCAGCACAGTGGGTTCTTCGCGGCGGCTTGGCGGGTCGAACACCCGGCCACGGCGGATGTGTTGGAGGCGATGGGGCGGTTGCACCCCGACAAGAAGGTGGCCAAGGAGGCGCGTAAGGCGGCGTTCAAGGCGAGGTCCGCCAACGGGAGTTGATGTTGCGCGGCGCCGTGGTCGCGGTTGCGGGGCTCTGCCCCGGACCCCGCTGGCTCTCGTCCCAGAGCGGGGCTTGAATGGTGCGCATTCGCCGCCGGAGGCGCGCTTGATGGTGCGCGCCCGCGTCCCAAGACGCGGGCGCGCTCAAGCGCTGCTAGCAGAGATACCGCGTCGTGTGCTTGAACGATGAGGACGCGCCGTCGAAGCCGTACGTGCCGCGGTATGACGGTGGGTTCTGGAATTCGCCGACCACCGTGATCGTGGAGGCGCACGAACCCTGGCCCGCCCGCTTCGCGTCCAGGCGGATGGTGTCACCGATGAAGCCGCCCGTGATGTCCCACGGCGCCCCGCAGATGCCCGACGTGATCTGGCCGCCGGTCACCACGAAGGGGTGCGTGTTCGGGTTTATCTTCGCGGTGATGGCGAAGGTGACCGAGCCGTTGTTCAACTCCAGCTTGCAGTCGACCGTCAGCGCCTCCGCGGACACCCCGCGCTGCGCGGCGAACGCCTCGTCGCGGGTCTTGACCTCCGCGCCCTGCGGGTTGTGGAAGCGGTGTTCCGCGCGGGCCTGGCCCTTGCCCTTGCGTGACTGAGTGGTCATGACGTCACCTCCTATGCCAGCTGCTCGGAGATCTCGACGCGCAGCAGGGTGCGCACGTTCTCGATGTGGTTCTCGACCGTGACCGTCGTCGACCCGGCGAACAGCAGGCCGACCGCCACGTTGTCGTAGGACGTGACCAGGGACCCGGAGTCGCCGCCTGCCGACATGGCCGTGGTGAGGATCTGGTCCTTGAAGCGGGCCGTGCCCGCCGTGCCGTAGTTGACGTCGATCGTGGCGTCGACCGAGATGATCCGGCCGAAGGACACGTTCGTCGTGCGGCCCGTCTTCTTCACGAGGTCGCCGACCGCGACGTTCGCCTTGCGGCGCCAGGCGCGCGGTGCCCCGCTGAAGTACTGCTCGCGCGTGGCCTCCTGGAACGGGACCTCGCCGAGCGCCGCGTCGACCACGTTGTTCTGGCGTTCCAGCGGCGTCTGCGGGGCGAACTGGATGGTGATGAAGCGGGACAGCGTGGCGATGCGGTCCGCGGGGTCCGTGCCGCCGTCGAACCGGCCGGGCTGCACGATGGCGCTGCCCAGCTGGGCCCGGTTGGAGTCGGCGAGGACGTGGTTGTTGGAGAGGATGTAGAACTTCGCCGGTGTGCCGAGGCCCGGTCCCGGCGGGTCCACCGTGGCGCCCGGCAGGAAGTCGTAGACGACGCTGCCGAGAGTGCCCGCGGTGATGACGACGTTGCCGACCGAGAAGCCGGAGGGGCACGGTCGCATCCGGCGTACGAGCTGCTGCGGCTCGAACGCGCCGAGCCCGCCGAGCTCTTCGAGCAACGGCTGGCCGGCGCCGGACAGTTGCTGGGTGATGCCGCCGTCGGGGCCGTAGGTGACGCCCTCTTCGGAGCGGGCTCCGGAGGGGCGGCTCTGCCGGCGCTGGGCGGAGATGTGGCCGACGGCCACGATGTCGGTCGGGGTGCCGTCGTCCATCTGACGCGGGATCACATCCCGTTCAGGCAACAGAGATTCGGGTACCTTCTGGGTCACGAAGACGAGGACGGCCTCCTCGCCCGTCGGCTCGCCGTTCGACCATTTCACGCCGTGGCCGAAGCCGACCACATTGGCGAGGGGCGCCTCGCGCCGCAGGAAGTCACTGGTCGCTTGCTGCCGGGAGCTGTCGCTGAGCTGCCCTCCGGCGGGTCCGCGCATCAATTCGGGCTGGCGCACGCCAGACCACCTCTATTCCCCTGACTTGCCGCTGAAGTGCGGGGGACCCCTCACCGCTCGTCGTTCTGGGCGTGCACGTCGCCGATCGCGAGCACACGCACCGGTACCCCGTCGAGCGCTTCGGGGATGACATCCTCCGCACGGAGCCGGTCGCGGGGCACTTTGCGGGACACGAAGACGACGATGACGTCCTCGCCCGAGTGCTCGTCCTTCCCGGTTCCGACTCCGGTGACATTGGCCAGCCTCATCAGCCGGCTCTCATGGAGGCCGCGCGCCTGGCGTACGTCCATCGGCTCGCCACCCTCCGACCTTCGAACGGTCTGCTGCCGTCTGTCTATTGCCGCACGGGGGGCCGGTCAAGGAGGTCCGCGCGAAATCATGGGTTTGGGGGTGAGATGTGTCTGTTGACCTTCTTTACGAAGATTCGGCCGACCCTTGGGAGAGTTCCGGCGGACGCGTTCCGGGTCACGTACGCAGGTACGAAGCGCCGTTCAGGTCGAGGACCGTGCCGGAGGCCCACTGCGCGGCCGGCGAGGCGAGCCACAGGACGGCCTCGGCGATCTCCTCGGCCGACGCCACACGGCCGAACGGGCTCTGCGCGCGCACCTCGTCGGTCAGCCGGTGCGCCACCCGCTCCGTCTCGATGAAGCCCGGCGCGACCGACGCCACCCCGATCCCGTGCGGCGCGAGCGCCACCGCGAGGGACTGGCCGAGCGCGTGCACGGCCGCCTTCGTCGCCCCGTACGCCGGGTGGTCGGGCTCGCCCTTGAACGCGCCGCGCGAGCCGATGTTGACGATGCGGCCCGCCGTGCCCTGCCCGATCATGCGCTGCGCGGCGAGGTGGCTGAGGTTCGCGGTGCCGAGCAGATTCACGGAGACGTGGCTCTGCCAGAGCCGGGCCCACTCCTCGTACGAGGTGGTGGCCGGCGGGTGCGGCAGGTTGACGGCCGCGTTGTTGACCAGGACGTCGAGGCCGCCGAGGCCCTCGGCCGCGCGCCCGGCGATCGACGCCGCGCCCTCGGGGTCGGAGACGTCCCCGCCGACGAGGACATGCCCCTCGCCCTCCAGGGAGTCGAGCGTGACGCGGGCCTCCGCCTCCCGGGAGCCGTAGTGCACTGCCACCCGGTCGCCGTTCGCCGCGAAGGCGCGGGCGAGTGCCCGGCCGAGACCGCGCGAGGCCCCGGAGACGAGGACGCGGCGGCCGGACGGCGGCAGGTTCACGGAATTCACAGAAGTCACGGCTAAGGGCCCCTCGACGTCGGACGGTGTTCAACCGCCGTTTATACGCGAGCGAGAACGTATGGCCGAAAACAGGGCCCGTTCACTCTCATCGATCATTACGGGAGACAGCCAGCATGTCGCTCACTCGCAGGGACTTCACCAGACGATCCGCGGCCACCGGCGCCGGCATCGCACTCGCCGGGTCCGTCGGCTCCCTGGCCACCGCACCGAACGCCCTCGCGGCCACCGACGACGCCTCCGTCGAGGTCCTCAAGGGCAAGGACAGGGGCGTCGGTTACGGCCCGCTGGTCGACGACCCCGACGGCATCCTCGCCCTGCCCGAGGGCTTCTCGTACAAGGTCATCACGTACTGCGGGAAGACCAAGCTGGAGTCCGGCGAGTTCACGCCCTCCAACCACGACGGCACCGCCACCTTCGCGGGCCCGCGCGGCGCCACGCTGCTCGTCAACAACCACGAGCTGGCCGGCGCCCGCGCCGACTGGCCGCACCCGGTGCCGCTGACCGAGGGGCTCGTCTACGACCCGATGGCGGCCGGCGGCTGCACCGTCGTCGAGGTGCGTCGCGGCGGCGAGGTCGCCGAGTGGGTCGGCATCGCCGGCACGGCCACCAACTGCGCGGGCGGCCACACCCCGTGGAACACCTGGCTGACCTGCGAGGAGACCGAGGACAAGGCCGGCAAGAACGGCTTCACCAAGGACCACGGCTACGTCTTCGAGGTCGACCCGGCCGACCGTCGCGCCAACAGGGCCCCCAAGCCCATCAAGGCGTTCGGCCGCTACGCCCACGAGGCCGTCGTCATCGACCCCAAGCGCGGCCACGCGTACCTCACCGAGGACGCCTCGGGTCCCAACGGCCTGTTCTACCGCTGGGTTCCGCCGAAGGGCTTCGAGCACGGCCGCGGCAAGCTGCGCCACCTCGCCGACGACGCGGGCGTGCTGCAGGCCGCCAAGTGCTTCGACTCCGGCGGCCGGTTCGTCGACGACCTGGCGCGCGCCACGAAGATCGGCACGACGTACGGCGTGGACTGGGCGGACGTGCCCGACCGTGATGCCAGGTCCGTCTCCACGCGCAAGCAGTTCAAGGACGGCGAGATCACCCGCGCCCGCAAGCTGGAGGGCATGTGGTGGGGCGACGGCGGCGCCTACGTCGTCTCCTCGTTCGCCCGTGAGGAGAGCCCCGCCCCGCACGACGGGCAGGTCTGGTTCTACGACCCCAAGCGCCGCACCCTCACCCTGAAGGTGCTGCTCGGCGTGAACCCGGACCCGTCGAAGGACGGCGCCCTCGACGGGCCGGACAATGTCACCGTCTCCCCGTACGGCGGTCTGGTCATCTCCGAGGACGGCGAGGGCATCCAGCACCTGTTCGGGGCGACCGAGCGCGGCCGTACGTACCCGATCGCGCGCAACGACCTCAACATCGGCACCGAGGCGGAGCCGGAGTACAGCGAGATGACAGGCGTGACCTTCTCGCCCGACGGCTCGACCCTCTACGCCAACATCCAGAACCCCGGCATCCTGCTGGCCATCAAGGGCCCCTGGAAGCGCCAGCGCTGAGCGGTCACTCGAGCGGGTCCACCGGCGGTGCCTCGCGCTCCGCTGCGATCCGGTGGACCCGCCCCCGCACCGCGTACCAGCCGATCGTCAGACACACCGCGATCGGGACCAGCATCAGCACCGTGTCACGGCCCGCGCCGTCCTTGTCGAACCACATCATCACGACCACGGCGAGCAGGAACGCGATCGTCGTCAGCTCGATCCACGGCGAGGCCCACAGCCGGAACGCGGGCCGGTGCACCACGCCCTCCCGCGCCCGCCGCACGAACACCAGGTGACAGAGCATGATCATGCACCAGGTGGAGATGACGCCGAGCGAGGAGACGTTCGTGACGATGGCGAACGCGTCCTGTGGCAACCACGCGTTGAGCGCGACCCCGAACAGCGCCACCGTCGCCGTCAGCAGGATCCCGCCGTACGGGACGTGGCTGCCGCTCATCCGGGCCGTGAACGAGGGGGCCGAGCCCGCCATCGACATCGAGCGCAGAATGCGTCCGGTGGTGTAGAGCCCGGAGTTGAGCGAAGACATCGCGGCGGTGAGCACGACCAGGTTCATGATGCCGCCGGCCGAGGGGATCCCGATCTTCGACAGGACCGTCACGAACGGGCTCTCGTTCGCCGAGTACGCCGTCCAGGGCAGCAGCATCGTCAGCATCACGACCGAGCCGACGTAGAAGATGCCGACACGCCACATGATCGAGTTCACGGCCTTCGGCACGACCTTCTCCGGCTCCGCGGTCTCACCCGCCGTCACACCGACCATCTCGACGGCCGCGTACGCGAAGACCACGGTCTGCGTGATGAGCACGACGGGCATGACGCCCAGCGGGAACCATCCGCCGTTGTCGCTGATGAGCGAGATGCCGGGGTCGTGATTCCCGTCCACGGGCTCCCCGGTCACCATGAAGAAGATCCCGATCAGCAGGAACAGCACCAGGGCCGCGACCTTCACGATGGCGAACCAGAACTCCATCTCACCGAAGCTCTTCACGGAGATCAGGTTGATGGTCAGCACGATCGCGAGGGCGACCGCGGCCAGCACCCACTGCGGGATCGTCGTGAACATCGACCAGTAGTGCACGTACAGGGCGACGGCGGTGATGTCGGCCATCCCGGCCGAGGACCAGTTCAGTACGTACATCCAGCCGGCCACGAACGCGCCCCGCTCGCCGAGGAACTCGCGCGCGTAGCTCACGAAGGAGCCGGACGAGGGCCGGTGCACGACCAGTTCACCCAGGGCCCGCACCACGAAGAAGGCGAACACGCCGCAGATCGCGTAGGCGAACGCGAGGGCCGGTCCCGCCTTGGCGAGGTTGCCGCCAGCACCGAGGAAGAGTCCCGTGCCGATCGCCCCACCGATCGCGATCATGCTGATGTGACGGGGCTTCAGGCTCTTGCTGTACCCGAGGTCACCGGCGTCGGCGACCCCCTCGGCGGTGATCGGGTCGTCCAGGTGGGGATCTTCCCCCGCCGGTCCGGTTTGGTGGCCTTTGTGCATGTTCACGACGGGCACTCTCGCAAATTAACCGCGCCGCGTCGCAGCTACGCGCCGCAGGCGTGCTGGGGCGAGAAAAGTCGGAAGCAAAAGTGCCGGGTAAGGGAACGGTAAAGCGGGGTCGATCGTTACCCCAGGCATGACCGCAATGACTCCCGGCTCGAACATCCCGCTCACCGTGCAGCGCGTGGCGGTTGACGTCACGGCGCCCGTGCGGCTCGATGTATCGGGCCTGCTGCTCACCGCCGACGGCAAGGTGCGCTCGGACGACGACTTCATCTTCTACAACCAGCCCTCGGGGCCCGGCGTGACGTACACGTCGGGCGGTGGCACCGCGCCGGACTCCATCACGGTGGACACGGCCGCCGTGCCGCCGGGCATCGAGAAGATCGTCGTCACCGCGAGCCCGGACGCCGAGGGCCAGTCGTTCCAGGGCATCGAGCCGACCGCCACGATCCGCGGCGCGGACGACGGCTCGGTCCTCGCCACGTTCACGCCGCCGCAGCTCGGTGCGGAGACGGCGCTGGTGGTCATGGAGGTGTACCTGAGGAACGGCGCGTGGAAGGCGCGCGCGGTGGGCCAGGGGTATACGAACGGGCTTGCGGGTATCGCCACGGACTTCGGTGTGTCGGTGGAGGAGCCGGCGGCCCCCGCCGCGACGCCGGCCGCGGCCCCGGCCCCGCAGGCTCCGCCCGCCCCGCCGGCCGCGATGCCCGCGCCGACGACGCCGCCGGTCGACCCGCGGATGGCTCCGCCGCCGCCCGCCGGTGCGGCGCCTGCCGCTGCCGCGCCCGCACCGGCGCCCGGCTCCGGCAAGATCAACCTCGACAAGGGCCGCGTCTCCCTCCAGAAGAACCAGACGGTGTCCCTGGTCAAGGGCGGCCAGCCGCTGCTCTCGCAGGTCAAGATGGGCCTCGGCTGGGAGCCCGCCTACCGCGGCAAGGACATCGACCTGGACGCGTCGGTCATCGCGTACGGGCCGCAGCGCAACCACGTCGACAGCTGCTACTTCGGCAAGCTCTCGATCGTCGGCGGCGCGATCAAGCACTCCGGCGACAACCTCACGGGCGAGGGCGGCGGTGACGACGAGGTGATCGTCGTGGACCTGGGCCGCATCCCGCAGGAGGTCACGGGCCTGGTCTTCACGGTGAACTCGTTCACGGGCCAGAAGTTCACCGAGGTCGCCAAGGCGTACTGCCGCCTCCTCGATGCGGCGACAGGTGAGGAACTGGTCCGCTTCGACCTCACGAACGCCGAGGCGCAGACGGGCGTGATGATGGCGAAGCTCATCAGGCAGTTCTCCGGCGAGTGGGAAATGACCGCGATCGGCGACTTCGTGAAGTCACGGACCGTGCGCGGCATGGTGAAGCCGGCGGCGAAGGTGCTGTAGGGGCACGCGGACTGTTGTGGACGGCAACAGTTCACCCGGATGGCGGTACTCGGCGTATTCGGCCGGGCTGTGCCCCGCGGCCCGCCGTGGGGCCCGCCACGGCCCTCCTGTCAGCAGTTCCGACTACGCCGAGTGAAGCCCCTTGTTGCGAACTCCCCAGGTCCAGCGCGCGATGGACCTGAGGCACATGGCCCAAGCGGCGGCCACAGGCCGCCTCCATGTCCCGAAGGGAGTGATCACGCATGACGCAGAGCGAGATCAACAACCCGGATGCCCTTGTCGGGCTCACGGCCTACGACCGCACCGGGGAAAAGATCGGCAGCGTCGAGCGGGTCTACCTCGATGACAGGACCGGCAACGCCGACTGGGTAACGGTCAAGACGGGCCTCTTCGGTATGAAGGAGACCTTTGTGCCGCTGCGGGGTGCCACGCACGACAGTGACCGGCTCAACGTGCGGTACACGAAGGAAGCGGTCAAGGACGCGCCGCGGGTGGACGCCGACCAGCATCTCGACGAGTCCGAGAAGAACGAGCTGTACACGCACTACGGCATGACGCGCCCGCCGGCGAGCCCGGCCGACAACCAGCCCCAGCGACCGGCCCAGACCGGCACAGGGGGGATGGGCACCGCGGGTGCGGCCGGCACGGCGGGTGCCGCGGGCGCGGCCGGAGTCGTGGGCGCCGGAGCCGGTTCCGGCGCCCGGTCGGACGCCGGGCGGCACGCGGGTGCCGGTGCACGGGAGCCGGCCATGCGTTCCGGTGCCGACACCGAGGGCGACCGCAAGGCCGACGAGATGATCCGCTCCGAGGAGCGCCTGCGCGTAGGCGTCGAGGAGCAGGAAGTCGGCCACGCGCACCTGCGCAAGACGGTGGAGACGGAGAACGTCACCACGTCGGTGCCCGTGTCCCACGAGGAGGTCCGCGTCGTGCGCGAACCGATCCGCGAGGGCGAAGGCGACCGGAAGGCCACCATCAGCGAGGCGGAGACCGAGGTGACGCTGCACGCGGAGCGTGCGGTCGTCCGCAAGGAGACCATCCCGGTCGAGCGTGTCCGGCTGGAGACCGAGAAGGTCACGGAGACGCAGGAGGTCTCCGACACCGTCCGTAAGGAGAAGATCGAGTACGACG
Organism: Streptomyces sp. NPDC002795; assembly: GCF_042888725.1. Classification (NCBI taxonomy): domain Bacteria; kingdom Bacillati; phylum Actinomycetota; class Actinomycetes; order Kitasatosporales; family Streptomycetaceae; genus Streptomyces; species Streptomyces sp. NPDC002795. Next base: position 115,629 of record NZ_JBIAQB010000017.1, on the reverse strand, counting down.
ACCCGAAGGACGAGAAGGGCATGCCCGGCGAGGGTCGAGGCCGTCGCGGGCCGCGTCACTGACCCCAGCAGGCAGCGTGCGGGCCCGGCCGAGAGGCGGGCCCGCACCGCCATGTGTCAGGGCACCACGACGATCTTCCGGCCCACGCCCGAGGCGAACTGGTCGAGCGCCTGCGGGTAGTTGTCGAGCGGCAGCCGGTCGCTGATGAAGACGGACGGGTCGAGGACGCCGCCCGCGAAGAGCTCCGCCGCCCGTTCGTAGCTGTGCAGGACCGCCATCGATCCGGTGATGGTGATCTCCTGGTTGTAGATGCGGTACGGGTCGATCGTCACGCGCGTCGCGTAGTCCGCGACGCCGAACTGGAGGAACGTGCCGGCCTTGGCGACGCGGCCGAGGCCGTCCTGGATCGCCGCCCCGTTGCCGGTCGCGTCGATGACGACGTCCCAGCCCGTCGGGCGGTCCAGCTCGTCCGGGTTCGCCGCCGACGCCGAGACACCGAGGCGCCGGGCCGTCGTCAGGCGGTCCGGGTTGAGGTCCACCACGTCGACGCTCGCCGCGCCGGTCCGCTTGGCCAGCTCCAGCATCATCAGGCCCATCGTCCCCGAGCCGTAGATCAGCACGTGCGAGCCGAGCCGCGACTGCAGCACGTCGTAGCCGCGCACCGCGCAGGACAGCGGCTCGATGAGCGCCGCGTCCTGGGTCTGTACGTGGTCGGGGAGCGGCACGCAGTTGGCGACCGGCGCGACGGCGTACTGGGCGGCCCCGCCCGCCGTCGACACCCCGATCGCCGCCCACCGCTCGCACAGGTTGCCCCGCCCGGCCCGGCAGTAGCGGCACTCGTGGCAGTGCAGGGAGGGGTCCACCGCCACCCGGTCGCCGACCCTCAACTCCGTGACGTCACGGCCCACTTCGGCCACCGTGCCCGCGAACTCGTGGCCCGGCACCACCGGCAGCGTAGGGGCGAACTCGCCTTGCAGGATGTGCAGATCGGTGCCGCAGAGCCCGCAGGCGGCGACTTCGACGATGACGTCGCGCGGGCCCGGTGTCGGGTCCGGCACCTCGCCGACGACGACCTTGCCCACCGATTCGACGATCGCGGCCTTCATTTCACAGCTCCCAACGACAGGCCCTGGACCAGCTTGTCCTGGGCGGCGAACCCTGCCGCGAGTACCGGCAGGGAGATCACGAGGGACGCGGCGCACACCTTCGCCAGGAACAGGCCCTGGCTGGTGATGAAGCCGGTCAGGAAGACGGGTGCGGTCTGGGCGACGACGCCGGTCAGCACCCGCGCGAAGAGGAGTTCGTTCCAGGAGAAGATGAAGCAGATCAGGGCGGTCGCCGCGATGCCGGGCAGCGCGATCGGGGCGACGACGCGGGTCAGGACCGTCGGCAGTCGCGCCCCGTCGATCTGCGCCGCCTCGATCACCGCGACCGGCACCTCCGCCAGGAACGACTGCATCATCCACACCGCGATCGGCAGGTTCATCGACGTGTAGAGGATGACCAGGAGCCAGATGTTGTCGAGGAGGCCGGTGTTCTTCGCGAAGAGGTAGATCGGGAGCAGGCCCGCCACCACCGGCAGCATCTTCGTGGAGAGGAAGAAGAAGAGGACGTCGGTCCACTTGCGGACCCGGCGGATCGACAGCGCGTACGCCGCCGGGAGCGCGAGCAGCAGGACGAGCAGCGTCGCGACGAGCGAGGCCACCGTCGAGTTGATGAGCGCGGGCCAGGGGCTCGCGCCGCCGTCCGCGCCGAAGAAGTCGCGGTAGCCGTCGAGGGTGAGCGAGGCGGCGAAGGAGGGCGGGTTGGTGGCCGCGTCCGCCTCCGAGTGGAAGGACGTCAGCGCCATCCAGGCGATCGGCAGGAAGAAGACGATGCCGGCCAGCCACGCGAGCAGACCAAGTCCCTTGCTGCGAAAGAAAGTTGACAGCGTCATCAGCGTGACACCTCCTCGCGGAACAGCGACGACACGACGCGCAGCGCGAACGTCGCGATGATGATCGATCCGATGACGACCAGGACGCCGGCCGCAGAGGCGAGACCGTTCTCGTGGGCCTGGTAGAAGGACTGGTAGACGGTGTACGGCAGGTTGGCGGTGCCGAGGCCGCCGGATGTGATGGTGAAGACGGCGTCGAAGTTCTGCACGATGTAGATCGAGCCGAGCAGCGCGCCCAGCTCCAGATACCTGCGCAGATGCGGCAGCGTGAGGTGGCGGAAGATCTGCCACGGGCCCGCGCCGTCCACGCGGGCGGCTTCGAGCTGTTCGGCGGAGCGTGACTGGAGGCCCGCGAGCAGGATCAGCATCATGAACGGCGTCCACTGCCAGACGAGGGAGAGCTCCACCGCGAGCAGCGGGGTGTTCGAGATCCAGTCGGGCTGGGGCCCGCCCACGTAGTGCAACAGGCCGTTGAGCAGCCCGTATTCGGGGTTGTAGAGGACGTGCTTCCACAGCAGCGCCGCGGCCACCGGGACGATCAGGAATGGCGCGATCAGCAGCGTACGGACCAGGCCGCGGCCCTTGAAGCGCCGGTCGAGCAGCAGCGCGAGGGCGAGGCCGAGCACCAGGCTCGTCACGACCACCGACGCCGTCAGGACGATCGTGGTCAGGACGGACTTGCGCAGGTCCGGGTCGGTGAGGACCTCGGAGTAGTTGCCGAGTCCGGTGAAGTGGCGGGCGTCCGGGTACAGCGCGTTCCAGTCGAAGAACGAGATCACGAGCGTGGCCACGAAGGGGAGTTGGGTGACCACGATCATGAAGACCAGGGCGGGGAGCAGCGGCGCGCGGGTCGCCCAGGCGCGCAGCCTGTTCGGGGTGTTCGCGGTAATCGGCGGGGGAGCGGTGCGGGGCGCGGGAGCGGTGGTCGTCGTGGTCATCGGCCCTCGTACTCCTTCGCGATCTCGGCGGCGAGCTTCTGGGACTTGGCCAGCGCCGAATCGACCGACTGGCGTCCGGCGACGGCCGCGCTGATCTCCTGCGAGACCTTGGTGCCGAGGTCGGTGAACTCGGGGATGCCGACGAACTGGATGCCGGGCGCGGGCCGCGGCTGCACACCCGGATCCTTCGGGCGCGCGCCCTCGATGGCCGCCTGCGTCTGGGCCTGGAAGGGGGCCGCCTCCTCGCGGTACTGCGGGATGTCGTACGTGGAGGCGCGCTTGCCGGCGGGCACGTTCGCCCAGCCGAACTGCTCGCCGACGAGCTTCTCGTACTCCTTGCCGGAGGCCCAGGAGATGAACTTCCAGGCCTTGTCCGGGTTGGGGGACGCCTTCTGAAGGCCCCACGCCCAGGTGTAGAGCCAGCCGCTCGACTTCGTCTTCTCGACGGGTGCGGAGACGTATCCGATCTTGCCCTTGACCGGTGACTTGGCCGCTTCGAGGGAGCCCGCGGCGGACGTCGCGTCGTACCACATGGCGGTCTTGCCCTGGGTGAGGTTGTTGAGGCACTCGGCGAAGCCGGACTGGGCGGCGCCGGACTGGCCGTGCTTGCGTACGAGGTCGACGTAGAACTCGGTGGCTTCCTTGAAGCCCTTGTCGTCGAGGCGGGCCTTCCAGTCCTTGTCGAACCAGGTGCCGCCGAAGGTGTTCACGACGGTGGTCAGCGGCGCCATCGACTCGCCCCAGCCGGGGAGGCCGCGCAGGCAGATGCCCTTCATGCCCTTCTCGGCGCCGTCGGCCTTCGCCGAGAGGTCCGCGACCTGCTGCCAGGTCGGGTGCGCGGGCATCTTGAGGCCCTTCTTCGCGAAGACGTCCTTGCGGTACATGAGGAAGGACGACTCGCCGTAGAACGGTTCGCCGTAGAGCTTCCCGTCGTCGCCGGTGAGCGACTCGCGCATGGGGGTGAGGATGTCCTTCTGGTCGAAGGCCTTGTCCTTGCTGACGTACGGGCCGAGCGAGCGCAGCCAGCCGTTGCGGGCGTAGATCGGGATCTCGTAGTTGGAGAGGGTCGCGACGTCGTACTGGCCCGCCTGGTTGGCGAAGTCCTGGCTGATCTTGTCGCGGACGTCGTTCTCCGGCAGCACCGTGAAGTTCACTTTGATGCCGGTCTCCCGCGTGAAGTGCTTCGCGGTGAGCTTCTGCAACTCGACCATCTGCGGGTTGTTGACCATCAGGACGTTGAGGGAGTCACCGCCGCTGCCGAGCCCGCCGGCGCCGGCCCAGCAGCCGGACAGGAGGGGGGTGAGCAGCGTCCCTGCGGCGGCCATCACGAGCAGGGGGCCCGGTGGCCTGCGTCGGCTCTGGGTTCGCATCGATGCTCCTGGAGTTGTGGGTGTGTCAGACGCGGATGACCTGCGGCCCCATCAGCGAGTAGCGGTGGGCCTCGGCCGCGGGCAGCTGGGTGCTGGTGACGATCGCCTCCAGGGCGCCCACCGGGGCGAAGCGGCAGAAGCTGATCGCGCCGAACTTGGTGTGCACACCCGCGAAGACCGTGCGCCGCGCGGCCCTGATGGCCTGCGACTTCACCTCGCTGACGGCCGGGTCGGGGGTGGTCAGGCCGTGGTCGCGGGAGATGCCGTTGGCGCCGATGAACGCGAGGTCGACGACGAACCCGGCGAGCATCTTCGCCGTCCAGTGGTCCACGGTCGCGAGCGTGCCCGGGCGGACCCGGCCGCCGAGCAGCAGCACGGTCGAGTTGGCGTTCTCGGCGAGCGTGCCCGCGGTGGCGAGGGAGGCGGTGACGACGGTCAACGGCCGCTCGCGCGGCAGCGCTTCGGCGATCAGCTGCGGAGTGAAGCCCTCGTCGACGAAGACGGTCTCGGCGTCGCCGAGCAGATCCGCGGCGGCCGTCGCGATCCGCCGTTTCTCCGGTACGTGCATCGTCGTGCGGAACGCCAGCGTCGTCTCGAACCCGGCGCTCTCCACCGGATACGCGCCGCCGTGCGTGCGCCGCACCAGGCCGTGGTCCTCCAGGGCCCGCAGATCGCGGCGCACGGTCTCCTTCGCGACGCCGAGCGCGGCCGCGAGCTCGTTGACGTCGACGGAGCCGGAGTGCCGCGCCGCCCGCACGATCTCCCGCTGTCGTTCCTCGGCGCTCATGCCCGCCGGCCTCCTGACGTACCGTCCTGCCCGTTCGGGCCCGGAAGGGCCCGCACCGGAAGTTTTACCGGGGGTACGACGAGGTGAACAGGCCTGTAGCGGGCCCGATGCGGCCCGTTCCCGCCCGTTTCGCGGGGCGTGCGGTCCGGCGCGGACCTGCGGGGGAGCGGGGGATCAGGTGGGTTCGGGCGGGGCGGATGTCCGAACAAGGCGGCGGGCGGGCCCGTTCGGTGCCCGCCCGCCTGGAAGTGCCGTGCTCGGTGCCGTGCTCAGTAGGGCCAGATCGGCGGGTCGTTGACGAAGCGGCCGCCCATGTACTGGTGCGCCGGGTTGTCGTCGCTGAGCGGGCCGTGCTCGGCCAGGAGCTTCTCCGCGTACACCTCCGAGTCGTCCTGCGGCTCGTAGCCGAGGGCGCGGGCGCTGGAGAGGTCCCACCACAGGCGGGTGTTGGCGGACGAGCCGTAGACGACGGTGTGGCCGACCTTCTCGGCGGTCAGCGCCGCGTGGAAGAGGCGGGCGCCGTCAGCGGGGCTCATCCACACCGACATCATGCGGACGTCCGTGGGCTCCTTGAAGCAGGAGCCGATCCGCACGGAGACGGTCTCGACGCCGTGCTTGTCCCAGTAGAACTGGGCGAGGTCCTCGCCGAACGACTTCGAAAGGCCGTAGTACGTGTCGGGGCGGCGCAGCGTCTCGACCGGGACCAGCGGTGCGCCGTCCTCCACGTGCGGGCGCGGCGTGTAGCCGATCGCGTGGTTGGAGGAGGCGAAGACGATACGCGGCGCCGTGCCGTCCTCGCGGGACACGGCCTCGTCGCGTACGGCCTCGTAGAGGTGGTACGCGCCCTTGATGTTCGAGTCGAGGATCTTCTCGAAGGTCGACTCCACGCTGATACCGGCGAGGTGCAGCACGGCGTCGACGCCGCGGACCGCCTCGCGCAGCGCGTCCGTGTCGTTGAGGTCGGCGATGATCGCGTCGGGCGCGTCCTCGACGGGGCGCACGTCGAGCAGGCGCAGCTCGTAGCCGTACTGGGGCAGCAGCTCGCGCATCAGGGTGCCGAGTCCGCCGGCCGCGCCGGTGAGCAGGATGGTGCGGGTTCGGGAGGGGACTGGCATGCGTGTGATCTCCGGGTGCGTGAGCGGCATTCACATTCATGGACACGCTATGAAGCCCCCGGGTGGCCAGTCAAGAGGCGTGCGTGCGAAGTGAGTTCGCGTGATTCGCGTGCTTGACCGGCCCGGAAGGGGCGTCCTACCGTGGCTTTGTTCAGAAATGTAAACGCGGATCACAAACGTGCACATCGTGCGATGTGTGCGCCCAGGGAGAACTCGTGACCCCAGTCCCTCTCGCCGCTCGCCTCAGTATCCCCAGCGGGCCGCTGTTCTTCCCCGTCACCGCCTACGGATCCGACGGGGCCGTGGACCTCGACACCTACCGCACCCATGTCCGGCGCGGCGTCGAGGCCGGGGCCGCCGCCGTGTTCGCCTGCTGCGGCACGGGGGAGTTCCACGCCCTCACGCCCGAGGAGTACGAGGCCTGCGTCGCGGCCGCGGTCGAGGCGACGGCGGGCCGGGTGCCCGTCGTCGCGGGCGCCGGATACGGCGCCGCGCTCGCCGTCCGCTACGCGCGCGCGGCCGAACGGGCGGGCGCGGACGGCCTGTTGGCGATGCCGCCCTATCTCGTCGTCGCCGGTCAGGAGGGGCTGCTGCGGCACTACTCCGAGCTGGCCGACGCGACCTCCCTCGACACGATCGTCTACCAGCGCGACAACGCGGTCTTCACCCCGGAGACGGTCGTCGCGCTCTCCCGCCACCCCAAGGTGATCGGCCTCAAGGACGGGCTCGGCGACCTGGACCTGATGCAGCGGACCGTGAGCGCCGTACGCACGGAGGGCGCGGCGGAGTTCCTCTACTTCAACGGCCTTCCCACCGCCGAACTCACCGGCCTCGCCTACCGCGGCATCGGCGTCACCCTCTACTCCTCCGCCGCCTTCGCCTTCGCACCCGAGCTCGCGCAGGCCTTCCACAAGGCGCTGAACGCGGGCGACGACACCACGGTGAACCGGCTCATCGACGGCTTCTACCGGCCCCTCGTCGAACTCCGCAACCAGGGGCGGGGGTACGCGGTCTCCCTCGTGAAGGCGGGGGTACGGCTCAGCGGGCTGGACGTCGGCGGGGTGCGGCCGCCGCTGCACGAGCCGCGCGAGGAACACATCGAGCGGCTCACCGAACTCATCGAGCGGAGCACCAAGTTGCTGGAAGGAATCGACGCATGAGGACCTCCACCTTCGTCTACCCCTGGGACGTCAACGGCGACCCGGACGCCGCCCGCCGCATCGCGGACCTCGGCGTCCAGCAGGTCACCCTCGCCGCCGCGTACCACTCCACGCGCGCGCTGACGCCCCGCCACCCGCGCCACCGGATCGTGACGGCGGAGCATGCCGCCGTGCTGTACCCCGTCGACCAACAACGTTGGCAGGGGCGGGAGTTGGCGCCGTACGAATCCGGGGACTGGGCCCCCGGTGACGCCTACGGAGAGGCTGCCGAGGCCCTCGCGGGCGCCGGGCTCGACGTCCACACGTGGGTCGTGCTCGCCCACAACTCCCGGATGGGCGCCGAGCATCCGCACACCTCCGTCGTCAACGCCTATGGAGACCGCTACCCCTGGGCGCCGTGCATCGCGCAGCCCGCCACGCGCGCGTATCTCGTCGACCTGGCCGCGGAGGCGGCGACGCGCCCCGGCGCGCGCGGCACCGAACTCGAATCGCTCGGCTGGTACGGCCTCGCGCATCTGCACGCCCACGACAAGACCGGCGGCGTCGGTCTCGGTGAGGCCGGGCAGTACCTGATGTCGCTGTGCTTCTGCGACACCTGCCGCGAGGGGTACGCCCAACAGGGCCTGGACCCTGTCGAGTTGGCGGTGTCCGTGCGGTCCGCCCTGGATCCCGTATGGCGGGGGGAGGTGACGGACGACGGCTGGGGGACGGTCGAGAAGCTGCTCGGCGCCGAGGTCGCGGCCGCCACGCGCGCGTACCGCGACACCACGGCCCGCACCCTCCAGGAGGCGGCCGTGACGGCGGTACGGGCCGCGGCCCCGGCCGGCTTCCAGGTGCTGCTGCACGCCGACCCGGCCTCGTACCACTGCGGCGCCAACGCCGGCGTCGACCCGGAGCACATCCTCTCCGTCGCCGACGGCGTCACCGTGCCCTGCACGGGCGGCGCGGACCTGGTGCGCCCGTTCGCGGAACAGGGCAGGGGTGTCGTCGCCGCGAACCTCACCGTCGTACGCGGCATGGGCGGCAGTCCGAGCACCCTCGCCCGGGACGCACGGGCCGCGCGCGACCTGGGCGCGACGCAGCTGCGGCTGTACCACGCGGGGCTCGCGTCGGACGGGGACCTGGAGGCGGTGGCGGGGGCGCTCGTGGAACTCTGATCAACGCCCCCGGGATGTATGGAAGTTGTGTGAACTTCTTTCGTCGGAAGCGTTGACGAAACAGGGCCGCCCTTCTAGCTTCAACGCGTCGTACTTCGTACGTCATATATGAGACGCGATACGCCATACGAGAGGCCCGCATGACCTCTGTGCCCACGCCGATCCCCTCCCGCACCCAGTACGTCCTGGAGGAGATCAAGCACCGCATCCTGACGGGTCGGCTGCGACCCGGCCAGGCCCTGGTGGAGACCGATGTCGCCGCCCAGTTCGGGGTCTCCAAGACCCCGGTGCGCGAGGCGCTCAAGACCCTCGCGGGGACCGGACTCGTCGTCATGAGCCAGTACAAGGGCGTCACGGTGCGCATGGTGGACGCCGACATGGCCCGCGAGGTCTACGACGTGCGGCTGCTGCTCGAACCGGAGGCGCTGCGCCGCACCGTGTGCCGCCGCGCCTGTCTCGACGCCGCCCGCGACGCGCTGCACAGCGCCGCCACCGCGAGCGACACGGCCCAACGCTCCCTCGCCAACCGGGAGTTCCACCGCGCCCTCTACCTCCCGTGCGGCAACCCGCTGCTCGGCAAGATGCTCGACGAGGTCCGCGACCAGGCCGCGCTGGTGTCCGCCGTGGCGTGGGCCGCCGACCCCTCGTGGGACCGGGAGGCCGCCGAGCACCGGGAGATCCTGGAGCTCGCCCTCGCCGGCGACGCCCAGGGGGCCTCGCGTGCGCTGCGTGGCCACATCGCTTCGTTCGTCGAGCGGGCCTTCCCCGAAGCGCGGGAGGACCGAGAAGAAGAGGGTGAGCACCACTCATGAGAGTCACACCAGCCATGTTCGAGACCCAGCGGGCCGCGCTCGCCGATGTGGTCGCGATCCCGGTGACCCCGTTCGCCGAGGACGGATCCGTCGCCGAGGGGCAGTACAGGACCCTGCTGCGGCGCCTGCTCGACAGCGGGGTGCGCACCCTCACGCCGAACGGGAACACCGGCGAGTTCTACGCCCTCGGCCCCGAAGAGCGCCGCCTCGTCACCGAGTCGACCCTCGACGAGGTGGGGGAGCGGGGCATCGTCCTCGTCGGCGTCGGCCATGACGTGCCGACCGCGATCGAGGCCGCCCGGCACGCCCGCGAGCACGGCGCGCACATGGTGATGGTCCATCAGCCCGTGCACCCGTACGTCTCCGAGGTCGGCTGGGTCGACTACCACCGGGCGATCGCGCGGGCCGTGCCCGAGCTCGGTGTCGTCCCGTACGTCAGGAACGCGGCGCTGCCCGGCGCCCGGCTCGCCGAACTCGGCGCGGCCTGCCCGAACGTGATCGGCGTGAAGTACGCGGTGCCGGACGTGGCGCGCTTCGCCGGCTTCGCCCGGGACGCGGGCCTCGACCGGTTCGTCTGGGTGGCCGGGCTCGCCGAGCCGTACGCGCCCTCCTACTTCTCCGCGGGCGCCACCGGCTTCACCTCGGGGCTCGTGAACGTCGCGCCGAGCGTCTCGCTGTCCATGATCGAAGCGCTTCGATCCGGCGACTACGCCGCCGCCATGAAGGTGTGGGAGCAGATCCGCCGCTTCGAGGAACTGCGCGGCGCCGACGCCTCCGCCAACAACGTCACCGTCGTCAAGGAGGCCCTGGCCTCCCTCGGCCTGTGCCGCCGCGACGTCCGCCCGCCGAGCAAGGAACTGCCGGAGGCGGCGCGCGCGGAGGTCGCCGAGATCGCAGCGGGGTGGTCCATATGAGCACCGACCGGAGACTCGCGCCCGAGCGGCTCCGCTCCCACCAGTGGTACGGCACCGAGGGTCAGCTGCGCACCTGGTCGCACAACGCCCGGATGCGCCAACTCGGCTACGAGGCCGAGGAGTACCAGGGCCGCCCCGTCGTCGCCGTCCTCAACACCTGGTCCGACATCAACCCCTGCCACGTCCATCTGCGCGAGCGCGCCGAGGCCGTCAAGCGGGGCGTGTGGCAGGCGGGCGGCTTCCCGCTCGAATTCCCCGTCTCCACGCTCTCGGAGACGTACCAGAAGCCGACCCCGATGCTCTACCGCAACCTGCTCGCCATGGAGACGGAGGAGCTGCTGCGCTCCTATCCCGTCGACGCGGCGGTGCTGCTCGGCGGCTGCGACAAGTCGACTCCCGCCCTGCTCATGGGCGCGGCGTCCGCCGACGTGCCGGCGATCTTCGTGCCGGCCGGGCCGATGCTGCCTGGGCACTGGCGCGGCGAGACCCTCGGCTCCGGCACCGACATGTGGAAGTACTGGGACGAGCACCGCGCGGGCAACCTCACCGACTGCGAACTGCGGGAACTCCAGGGCGGGTTGGCGAGGTCGCCGGGTCACTGCATGACCATGGGGACCGCGTCCACCATGACCGCGGCCGCGGAGGCCCTCGGCATGACATTGCCGGGCGCCTCCTCGATCCCGGCCGTCGACTCCGCGCACGAGCGAATGGCCGCCGCCTCCGGGCGCCGCGCCGTCGGCCTCGCCTGGACGGCCCTGAAGCCCTCCGAGATCCTCACCCCCGAGGCCTTCGAGGACGCCGTCACCACGGTGCTCGGACTCGGCGGCTCCACCAACGCCGTCATCCACCTCATCGCCATGGCGGGACGGTCCGGGGTGTCGCTCACCCTCGACGACTTCGACCGCGTGGCGCGCACCGTTCCCGTGCTCGCGAACGTACGGCCGGGCGGACAGACATACCTGATGGAGGACTTCTACTTCGCCGGCGGCCTGCCCGCGTTCCTCTCCCGGATCACCGACCTGCTGCACCTCGAACGGCCCACGGTCAACGGGCGGTTCGGCGAGCAGATCGAGGGCGTCGAGGTCCACGACGACGACGTGATCCGCACCCGTACGAACCCGGTCGCGGCCGAGGGAGGCGTCGCCGTCCTGCGCGGCAACCTCTGCCCCGACGGCGCCGTCATCAAGCACATCGCCGCCGAACCGCGACTGCTCAAGCACACCGGCACGGCAGTGGTCTTCGACGACTACAAGACCATGCAACGCACCATCAACGACCTGGAGTTGGGCATCACCGCCGACAGCGTCCTGGTGCTGCGCGGCTCCGGCCCCAAGGGTGGGCCCGGCATGCCCGAGTACGGGATGCTGCCCATCCCCGACCACCTGCTCAAGCAGGGCGTGCGCGACATGGTGCGGCTCTCCGACGCCAGGATGAGCGGCACGAGTTACGGGGCGTGTGTCCTGCACATCGCCCCCGAGTCGCATGTCGGGGGGCCGCTCGCGCTGATCCGCAGCGGGGACACCGTCACCCTCGATGTCGCCGCCCGCTCCCTTCAACTCAACGTAACTGATGAGGAGTTGGAGCAACGGAGGGGCGAGTGGGCGCCGCCTGCCGAGCGCCAGCAGCGCGGCTACGGCGTGCTCTACAACGAGCAGATCACCCAGGCCGACACCGGCTGCGACTTCGCCTTCCTGGCGCGGCCCGGCACGGTCCCGGACCCGTACGCCAGCTGAAGCACCTCGAACCCCGCTTGTGAAGCGTTTCGACAGGTGTGTCGTGCAAGCGCTTTCTGTCGACCGTGAAACAGACCCGTGGAAAAGCAAGAAGCACCGACCTGAGCCACCGAGAACGGAGTTCCCGTCATGGCCCAAGCCGCAGCAGTGGCCAAAGCCCCGCAGGGTGCGTCGCCGCCCCGGCGCCGCAAATCAGCCACCCCGCGCAGGCTCCCGTATCTGCTGATCGCGCCCGCCGGGCTGCTGATGCTGGGCTTCATCGCGTATCCCGTCATCAGCGTCTTCTACTACAGCCTTCAGCACTTCAACCCGACCAAGCCCTGGCGGAACGGGTTCGCGGGACTCGACAACTTCGTCACCGCGTTCACCAACGACCCTGATTTCTGGCGGACGCTGGGCTTCAGTCTCCAGTGGGTCGTCGTCCAGGTGGTGCTGCAGCTGCTGCTCGGCCTCGGGCTCGCACTCGTCGTCAACCAGACATTCGTCGGCCGCGGCATGGCCCGCGCCCTCGTCTTCTCACCGTGGGCCGTCTCCGGCGTGCTGACCTCCGCCGTCTGGATGCTGCTCTACAACTCGCAGACGGGCATCACGCGTTACCTCGCGGACATGGGCATCGGAACGTACGGCACCTCATGGCTGTCGGACACCGCGACCGTCTTCCCCGCCGTCGTCACCGCCGAACTCTGGCGCGGCGTCCCCTTCTTCGCGATCCTCATCCTCGCCGACCTGCAATCCGTGTCGAAGGATCTGTACGAGGCCGCCGAGGTCGACGGGGCGAGCCGGCTGCGCCAGTTCTTCCACATCACGCTGCCGCACCTCAAGGACGCCATCATCCTGTCCACGCTGCTTCGCGCGGTATGGGAGTTCAACAACGTCGACCTGCTCTACACCCTCACAGGCGGCGGGCCCGCGGGCGAGACGACCACCCTGCCGCTGCGCATCGCCTCCATCGCCGTCGACAGCCACGACTTCGGCTACGCGTCCGCGCTGACGTCCATCGCCTTCGTGATCCTCCTGTTCTGCTCGATGATCTATCTCCGCCTGAGCAAGTTCGGGGGCGACGACAAGTGACCGTCAAGGAAGCCGAATTGACCGCCACCACGACCGCGCCCGACACCACGACGGGCGGCGGCCGGCACCGGGCCGCCCTGCGCCCCTCCAAGAAGGGCCGCTCCGGGCCCTCCTGGGAAGACGTGCCGCGCTGGCAGATCTACGTACCGCTCGGCGTCTATCTCCTCTTCACACTCATCCCCTTCTACTGGATGCTGCTGTTCGCGTTCCGGCCCGCCGGATCCACGTCCCTCGTGCCGTGGCCGCTCACCTTCGAGCACTTCGACAAGGTGTGGAACGAGCGGTCGTTCGCGATCTTCTTCCAGAACAGCCTGCTCGTCGGCCTCGCCTCGATGCTGATGACGACGGTCGTGGCGCTGGCCGGCGGCTACGCGCTCGCCCGCTTCAACTTCCGGATCAAGCGGGGCTTCATGCTCGCGCTGCTGTGCTCGCAGTTCATTCCGGGCGCCCTGATGCTGGTCCCGCTGTTCCAGATCTTCGCCAATCTGCGGCTGATCAACTCGCTCGGCAGCGTCATCATCGCCGAGACCGTCTTCCAGCTGCCGCTCACGATGATCCTCATCAGCGGCTTCATCAGGAACGTGCCGTACTCGCTCGAAGAGGCCGCCTGGGTCGACGGCTGCGGACGCTTCCGCGCCTTCTGCGCCGTCGTGCTTCCCCTTCTGCGGCCGGGGCTCATCGCGGTCGGCTCCTTCGCCTTCGTGCACAGCTGGAACCACTTCCTGTTCGCCCTCATGTTCCTCTCCAACCAGGACAAACAGACGATCCCGGTCGGCCTCGCCACCCTCATGGGCGCCGACTCCGTCGACCTGGGCGCGCTCGCCGCCGGCGGCGTCGTGGCCGCGCTGCCCGTCGTGATCGTCTTCGCGTTCATCCAGAAATGGCTCGTCACGGGGTTCAGCGCGGGGGCGGTGAAGGGATGACAAGCCCTATGAAGATCAAGCAGATCAAGCCGCTCGTGGAGACACGCGACAGCGGCCCGGTGCGCGAGCCCGTCCCCGTCGTCCTCGCGGGGGCGCGCGGGCACGGACGCTGGCACCTGAACAACCTGCGGGGCCTCGCGGAGGCGGGGCGGGTGCGGCTCGTGGGAGTGTGCGAGCTGCGGCCGCTGGACGCGGCGGAGCTCGACGGGTTCGATGCCGACGACGTGGTGCAGTCCGCCGACTTCGGGGAGCTGCTCGACCGCACCGGCGCCCGGATCGCGGTCATCTGCACCCCGATCCAGACCCACACGGACCTGGCGCTGGTCGCCGCCGAGCGGGGCGTGCATCTGCTCCTGGAGAAGCCGCCCGCGCCGTCGTACACGGAATACGAGCGGATGGCGGCCGGGGTGGCAGCGGCGGGCATCGCCTGCCAGATCGGCTTCCAGTCGCTCGGCTCGCATGCGGTGTCCCACATACGGGATCTCGTACGCGACGGCGCCATCGGCGAGCCCCTCGGCATCGGCGCCGCCGGAGCCTGGGCCCGCGACGAGGCCTACTTCCGGCGCGCCCCCTGGGCCGGGCGCCGCCGCCTGGACGACGGCAGCGGCACGGGCCGCACGGTCGACGTCGTCGACGGCGTGCTCACCAACCCCCTCGCCCACGCCGTCGCCACCTCCCTCGCCCTCGACGGAGCGACCGGCGGCGACGACCTCACCGCGATCCGCACCGAGCTGTACCGCGCCAACGACATCGAGGCCGACGACACCTCGTACGTCGAGCTGACCACCCGTACCGGATCGCGCGTCACCGTCGCCGCGACCCTGTGCGCGGAGCTGCCCGACGAGCCGTACGTCATCGTGCACGGCAGCCGTGGCCGGATCACGTTCTGGTACAAGCAGGACCGCGTCCTCGTGCAGCGCGCGGGCCGCGGCCCCGAGGAGACCGTGCACGGGCGCACCGACCTCCTCGCGAACCTCGTCGAGCACCTCGCCACCGACGGGGAGACGCCGCTGCTCGTGCCGCCCGCCTCGACCGGCGCGTTCATGCGCGTGGTCGAGGCGATCCGGCGGGCCCCCGCCCCGGCGGCGCTGCCCGACGACGCGTGGAGCGTGGTGCCCGCCGACCGGCCCGACGCCGTACGCCGGGTGGTGCACGGAGCCGACGGTCTCGTCGCCGCTAGCGCCGACAGTCTCACCGGCTTCGCGGGACTCGGCGCGTCCTGGGCCCGCTCCGGAGCGGAGGCCTCGTCGTGACCCGAACCGTGCACGGCCTCGCCACCGCCCCGCTGACGCTGAGCTGCGCGGGCCGCCCCGTCGCCCGCTACGAGATCCGCCCCGACGTCGAACGGCGCCTCTCGCCGCGCCCCTTCCTGCACCCGGTGACCACGCTCGCCGGCACCCCCGTCACCGAGTACGCGCCCGCCGACCACGCGCACCACCTCGGGGTGGGCGTCGCCGTGCCGGACGTCGCGGGGCGCAACTTCTGGGGCGGGCGCACCTACGTCGAGGGCCGGGGGCCGACCGAGCTCGACAACCACGGCGAGCAGCGGCACCGCGAGTTCAAGCTGTGCGACCCGGACGGGTTCGTGGAGGACCTGGACTGGACCGCGGACGGCTGCGAACCGCTCCTGCGTGAGCGCCGCACCGTGGCCGTCACCCAACTGTGCCGCGACGCCTGGGCGTTGGACTTCACGTTCTCGCTCACCAACCCGTCGGGGGACGGCCTGAGCATCGGCAGCCCCGCGACCAACGGCCGCCCCGGCGCCGCGTACGGAGGCTTCTTCTGGCGCGCGCCGAAGGAGGCCGCCGCCCCCGCCGTGTTCACCGCGGACGGCGAGGGCGAGCAGGCGGTCCACGGCCGTACCGCCGACTGGCTGGCCATGGCGGGCGACGGCTGGACCCTCGTCTTCGCGGGCGCCACCGCCGAGACCCGCCGCGACCCGTGGTTCGTCCGCACCGACGAGTACCCGGGCGTCGGCTCCTCGCTCGCCTCCGCCGCCCGGCTGCCCATCGGCCCCGGTGACACCGCCGTACGCCGCGTGATCACGGTCGTCGCCGACGGCACGCTCGACCCGAAGCGGGCGGCGACACTCGTCCGAAAGGCGGTGGCCGCATGAGCCGCGCGCGGAGTGGAATCGGTGGCTCGGGTGGCGGCGTGTGCCGCGCCCTCGCGCGTGCCGCGGTCGGTGGGTCTGCTCGGAGGCGGTGCGCGGGGCCGGTGGTAGTGGCGGTGGCCTGCATGAGCCGTGCGCGGAGCGGAGTCGGTGGCTCGGGTGGCGGCGTGTGCCGTGCCCTCGCGCGTGCCGCGGTCGGTGGGTCTGCTCGGAGGCGGTGCGCGGGGCCGGCGGTACTGGCGGTGGCCTGCATGAGCCGTGCGCGGAGTGGAATCGGTGGCTCGGGGGTCGGCGTGTGCGGCGCCCTCGCGTGTGCCGCGGTCGGTGGGTCTGCCCGGAGGCGGCGTGCGGGGCCGGTGGTACTGGCGGTGGCCTGCATGAGCCGTGCGCGGAGCGGAATCGGTGGCTCGGGGGTCGGCGTGTGCGGCGCCCTCGCGCGTGCCGCGGTCGGTGGGTCCCCCCGGAGGCGGCGCGCGAGGCCGGCGGAACTGGCGGTGGCCGCATGAGCCGCCGCGCCCTGCCGACCGGTGACCTGGGTGACGGCACGTACCGCAACCCGGTGCTCGCCGCTGACTGGTCCGACCCCGACGTGGTCCGTGTCGGTGACGACTTCTACCTGACCGCGTCCAGCTTCGGCCGGGTCCCCGGGCTGCCGCTGCTGCACTCCCGCGACCTCGTCAACTGGACGCTCGTCGGGCACGCCCTCGACCGGCTCGAACCCGCCGAGGCCTTCGCCGCCCCGCGCCACGACTGCGGCGTGTGGGCCCCGGCGATCCGCCACCACGACGGCCGCTTCTGGATCTTCTGGGGCGACCCCGACCACGGCGTGTACCAGATCAACTCGCCGTCCATTCAAGGGCCTTGGACGGAACCCCACCTCATCAAGGCGGGCAAGGGTCTCATCGACGCCTGCCCACTGTGGGACGAGGAGACCGGCGAGGCGTACCTCGTGCACGCCTACGCCAAGTCCCGCGCCGGCATCAAGAACCGCCTCACCGGACACCGCATGGCACCCGACGGCAGTGAACTCCTCGACGAGGGAATGGTGTTGATCGACGGGGACCGCATCCCCGGCTGGTTCACCCTTGAGGGCCCCAAGGTCTACCGGCACGACGGCTGGTACTGGATCCTCGCCCCGGCGGGCAGCGTGGAGTCCGGCTGGCAGGGCGCCTTCCGCTCCCGCTCGTTCTTCGGCCCCTACGAGGAGCGGGTCGTGCTCGAACAGGGCGACACCGACGTCAACGGCCCCCACCAGGGCGGATGGGTGCGCACGGCGACGGGCGACGACTGGTTCCTGCACTTCCAGCAGCGCGGCCCGTACGGGCGGGTGGTGCACCTGCAGCCGATGCGCTGGGACGCCTCCGGGTGGCCGGTGATCGGCGACGACGGCGCCCCCGTCGACGTACACGAGAAGCCCGCGCTGCCGCCGCGGCCGGTGACGGCGCCCGCGACGGACGACACCTTCCCCGGTGGGCGCTTCGGGCCGCAGTGGCAGTGGACGGCCAACTTCGCGCCGGACTGGACGAGTCCGCACGACGGAGACGGCCTGCGGCTCGCCTGTGTGCGCTCCGCCGACGGGGTGCGCGACCTGCGCCGCGTCCCGCACCTGCTGACCCAGCGGCTGCCGCTCCTGCCGAGCCGGGTGGAGGTCGACCTACGGCTCGACGCCACAACTCCCGGTGTCCGCGCCGGACTTGCCGTTCTCGGCGACGCGTACACGTGGATCGGCCTGGAGCGCGGGGCTGACGGAGCGGCCCACGCGGTGCACCGGTTCGCCGAGACCACCGCCGACACGGAACGAGACGCGGCGCACCCCCGGGCGGCGCCCGACGCGACCGCGCGGCTGCGCGTCGACATCACTGACGGGGCCCGCTGCCGCTTCTTCGTCGACACCGGAGACGGCTTCCGGCGCTCGGGCCAGGTGTTCGCCGCGCAGCCCTGGCGCTGGGTCGGCGCCCTGCTCGGCCTGTTCGCGGCGGCGCCACCCGACGGTCAGGCCGTCGGCGCCGCCTGGTTCACGCACTTCCGCAGCACCACCCTCCAGTTGGATCCAGAAGAAGAGAGCCGATCATGACCATCCGTACACGCAGAGGAACCCGCAACGGCATCCGCCGATCCGCGCTGCGCACCGGCACCGCCGTCGCCATCAGCACCGTCCTCGCGCTGACCGTCACCGCCTGCGGCGACGACGGCAGCGGGGCCGGCGGCGACAAGGGCGACGAGGGCTCGGGCAAGGGCGAGATCACCTTCTGGGACAACAACACGGCCGTGCGCCGTGACGTCTGGATGCAGATCATCAAGGACTTCGAGAAGAAGTACCCGGACATCAAGGTCAAGTACGTCGGTATCCCCGCCGAGAACGTGCAGTCCAAGTACGACACCGCCATCCAGGGCGGCGGACTGCCCGACGTCGGCGGCGTGGGCACCGCGATGCTCGCCGGTGTCGCCGCGCAGGGCGCCCTCGAACCGCTCGACGAGCGGATAGCGACGAGTCCGCTCAACGGGAAGCTCAACGACGCCTTCATGGAGTCGGTGAAGTCCGCGGGCGCGGGCGACAAGCTCTACGAGCTGCCGACCTCCGCCAACAACGGCGTCCTCTACTACCGCACCGACCTGTTCAAGCAGGCCGGCCTGGGCGCGCCGACGACCTGGGACAAGTTCTTCGAGGCGGCGTCCAAGCTCACCAACGCCGGGAAGAACGAGTTCGGTTACACCATCCGCGGCGGCGAGGGCTCCATCGCGCAGGCCCTCGACGCGACCTACGGGCAGAGCGGCATCACGTCCTTCTGGGACAAGAACAACGAGAAGACCACGGTCAACGACCCCAAGAACGTGGCCGCGCTCCAGAAGTACGCCGACCTCTACAAGAAGGCGACGCCGTCCGCCGACGTCAACAACGACTTCACGAAGATGGTCGCCCAGTACGACAGCGGCAAGATCGGCATGCTGAGCCACAACCTCGGCTCCTACGGCGACCACGTGAAGGCCTTCGGCACCAAGTTCCGCGGCATTCCCAACCCGACGGGCCCGAACGGCACCCGCGTCCAGGTCTCCAACCCGGTCGACGGACTCGGCCTGTTCAAGGCGAGCAAGAACAAGAAGGCCGCCTGGCAGTTCATGGAGTTCGCCGCCTCGCACGCGGAGAACAGCAAGTGGAACGAGGCGGCCAAGCAGATCCCGGCCAACACCGAGGCCGCCAAGGACGACTGGGTGCAGAAGTCCGAGCCGACCAAGCTCGCCGCCGACGCGCTGCAGTCCGGCTCCACCAAGATCGTGCAGCTGCCGTACTACCTGCCCGACTGGAACACCATCTCCAAGGCCGAGAACGAGGACGACTTCCAGAAGGTCATGCTCGGCAAGACGACGGCCAAGACCTTCCTGGACGCGCTCGCCGACCAGCTCAACAAGGCACAGTCCGAATGGAAGCAGCAGGCCAACTAGCCGCCCCTGCTTGTCTGTTCACCTCCTACCGGGCCGGCGGCGGGACGCCCCGTGCCCCGCGGCTCCCGCCGTCGGCCCCACCACACCCTGGTTCTCTGAAAGGACGGCACCTCGACGTGTCGACCACCCGAAGATCCACCCGAAGAGCCACACTGGCCGCCCTCGCGTCCCTGCCGCTCGCGGCGGTCCTCGCGCCCCCTGCATCGGCCGCCACCGACCGCCGCGAGCGCCGGACCCTCTTCATCGCCGGCGACTCCACCGCCGCCCAGAAGTACCTCGACGCCAAGCCCGAGACCGGCTGGGGCATGGCCCTCCCGCTCTTCCTCTCCGACCGCGTCCGGGTCGCCAACCACGCGGTCAACGGCCGCAGTTCGAAGAGCTTCGTCGACGAGGGCCGCCTCGACGCGATCCTCGCCGCGATCCGCCCCGGCGACCTCCTCCTGATCCAGTTCGCGCACAACGACGAGAAGAGCGCCGACCCCACGCGCTACACCGAACCCTGGTCCACGTACCAGGACTTCCTGAAGCTGTACGTCGACGGGGCGCGGGCCCGAGGCGCCCGCCCGGTGCTCGCCACCGCCGTCGAGCGCAGAAAGTTCGACGGAAACGGCAACTCCGCGCCCACCCACGGCGACTACCCGGCGGCGATGCGCGCCCTCGCCGAACAGGAGGGCGTCGCGCTGCTCGACGTCCAGGCGCTGTCCCTCGCCCTGTGGCAGAAGCTCGGCGTCGAGGACACGAAGACGTACTTCAACTGGACCGCGACCGAGCAGGACAACACGCACTTCAACCCGCCGGGCGCGATCGCGGTGGCCCGCCTCGTGGCCACCGAACTGCTGCGCCGCAAAGTGCTGCCCGCCCGCGACGTGCGCCGTACCGGCGACGGTAAGGACGCCGTCGACGAACGGGACCCGGCCTGGCAGTCCCGCCTGACCTGGCTCGCCGGAACCACCCCCGCCTGAACCACCACCGCCTGACCCCCGCCACCGTCCTCCAGGAGCCGCACAGTGAGAGCACACAGGAAGAGCAAGAAGGCCTACGCGTTCGCCGTCGCAGGGGCCGCCGGCTGCACCGCCGTCGTCCTCGCCGTCACCGGCACGGTCACCACCGCGGGCGCCGCGGAGCCCCACGGCCGCGACCTCGCCCGCCAGACCCTCGCGAAGGGCGACGGCTGGGGCTCGGCCACCACCGGCACCACGGGCGGCGCCGCCGCCGACGCCGCGCACGTCCGCACCGTCACCACCTGGGCGGGGCTGAAGGCCGCCTTTGCCGAAGGCGGCACCGCGCCGAAGATCATCAAGATCAAGGGCACCCTCGACGCGGACGGCGCGACCTGCGCGGACTTCGCCGCCGACGGCTACGACCTCGACGAGTACCTCGCCGACTACGACCCCGCCACCTGGGGCTACGACAAGGAGGTCAGCGGAGAACAGGAGGACCTGCGCGCCGCTTCCGCCGCCGCCCAGGCCAAGGCCATCAAGGCGAACGTGCCCGCCAACACCACGATCATCGGCGTCGGCAGGAACCCCGGCATCGTCGGCGGCAGCCTCCAGATCAACGGCGTCGACAACGTCATCGTGCGCGGTCTCACCCTGGAGTCCCCGCTCGACTGCTTCCCGCAGTGGGACCCGACGGACGGCGACACCGGAAACTGGAACTCCGAGTACGACGCGGCCGTCGTCTACAACGCGACCCATGTCTGGCTGGACCACAACGAGTTCACCGACGGCGACCACCCGGACTCCACGCTGCCCAGCTACTACGGCCGCGTCTACCAACAGCACGACGGCGAGCTCGACATCGTCAAGGGCGCCGACTACGTGACCGCCTCCTGGAACGTCTTCGCCGACCACGACAAGACCCTGATGATCGGCAACAGCGACGGCGCGGCCGCCACGGACCGCGGCAAACTGCGCGTGACGCTGCACCACAACCTCTTCAAGAACCTCGTCGAGCGCGCCCCGCGCGTCCGCTTCGGGCAGGTCGACGTCTACAACAACTCGTATGTGGGCAATGCCGATTACGCGTACTCGTTCGGCATCGGCTTCGAGTCGCAGCTCTACGCGGAGAAGAACGCGTTCACGCTGCCGAAGGGGACCGGGGCGGGGTCCGTCCTGCACCGCTGGAACGACTCTCCGCTGACGGCCTCGGGCAACCAGGTCAACGGCAAACCGGTCGACCTCGTGGCCGCCTACAACGCCACACACGCCGACGCGCCGCTCCGCGAAGGGGCGGGCTGGAAGCCGAGCCTGCGACGCGACGTGGACCCGGTGAAGTCGGTGCCGCGGGTGGTCGCGCGGGGCGCAGGCCCGGCCAATTGAGCTCTCCGGCGATTGAGGCGCGGGGTCCGGGGCGGAGCCCCGTGACGTGCGCCTCAATCGCCGCCCACCCCCTCCCAGGAGCCGCCCCATGCGCACACGTCTCGCCAGACGCACCTTCCTCGCCGGCACGGCACTCGCACTGACCGCCACAGCCACACCCGCCCGGGCCACGCCACCCCGCCCCTTCGGCCGCTACGGCTCACCCAGGTCCCGCCTCACCCCGACCACCCTCTACGTCCACCCCCGCGGCGCGGGCGACTTCACCACCGTGCAGGCCGCGGTCACCGCCGCGACCGGCGCCGGCCACACCCTCGTCATCGCCCCCGGCGTCTACCGCGAGACGGTCACCGTCCCGGCCACGGCCACCGACACGACCTGGCTCGGCGCCACCGGCGACCCCCGCGACACGGTCATCGTGTACGACAACGCCGCAGGCACCCCGAAGCCCGACGGCTCAGGCACATACGGCACCACCGGCAGCGCCACCACCACCCTGCGCCCCGACGGCTTCACCGCCCACGCCATCACGTTCGCCAACGACTGGCTGCGCGCCGACCACCCCGGGATCACCGGCACCCAGGCCGTCGCCCTCAAGGTGCAGGGCGACCGCTCGGCGTTCTTCCGCTGCCGCTTCCTCGGCCACCAGGACACCCTGTACGCCGACTCGACGGCGCTGACCGCCTTCGCCCGCCAGTATTTCCGCGACTGCCACGTCGAAGGCGACGTCGACTTCGTCTTCGGCCGGGCCACCGCCGTCTTCGAGCACTGCCACTTCCGGGCCCTGACCCGCACCGACCTGGCCGCGGCCCCGTACGGCTTCGTGTTCGCGCCGTCCACCGCCGGCGCCAACCCGCGCGGCTACCTCGTGTCCCGCTCCCGCGTCACCAGCACCGCCCCGGACGCGTACTACAAGCTGGCCCGCCCCTGGGTGCCCAGCTCCGACACGACGGCCCGGCCCTCCCTCATCGTCCGCGACACGCGTCTGGGCGCCGGGATCGACGCCGCCGCGCCCTACGCCAACATGTCGGACAGCTTCCCCTGGCAGAACCAGCGGTTCGTCGAGTACCACAACACAGGGCCGGGCGCCGCGACCGCCGCCCCGGCGAACCGCCCCCAACTGACCCGCCTCGAAGCCGAGTCGGCCACGCGCGCGACCTACCTCGGCGACTGGCGGCCCCATGCGTGAGCTGAGCAGGCTGTGGCCGGGCCCGCGTCGGGTATCGATCGGGTAAAGCGGGTCGCGGGGCTGATGTGATGCGCGTAGACATGCATTCACCTGCACGAAGTCCCCCGTCCCCGACGGCTGTCAGAGCCGTCACGGCCAGAATTGGATCACGTCACCGATGCGCAAGCGCCATCTCGCCGCCGCCACAGCGACGGTCGCTTCCCTCGTACTCGCCGGCATCGGCACCGCCGGCTCCGCCGACGCGGGCGGAACGAACGACAAGGCCACCGCGGAGCCGCACAACATCGGCCTCCTCACCCAGGAGATCGACTCCTACTACGGAGCGAAGCAGGACGCCGACGGCGTCTGGCAGGCCTCGCCCGACAGCCCGTACGCCCAGGACCTCGCCCGCATCGAGAAGGGCGCGAAGCGGCAGATCGCCGCGGCGGCCCGGCAGCACCACGCAAAGGGCGACAAGCCGGCGATCGTCTTCGACATCGACGACACGCTGCTGCTCAGCCTCGACTACGAGAAGAAGACCAACTACGTCTACAACGACGCCAGTTGGAAGAGCTACGTGGGCAAGGCGGACCGCCCCGCCGTCTTCGGTACGCCCGCGCTCATCCGCTACGCCGAGTCCAAGGGCGTCGAGGTCTTCTACAACTCGGGGCTCGGCGAGACACAGCGCTCCGCCGCCGTGGAGAACCTGAAGAAGGTCGGCATCGACGTCAATCTCGACGCCGACCACGTCTTCCTGAAGGACAAGGCCGACCCGCCCGCGTACCTGGCCGACTGCGCCACGGCCGCCGCCTGGAACTGCACGACGGTGCAGTACAAGTCGGGGACCCGGAAGCACATCGAGTCCCGTGGCTACGACATCGTCGGCAACTTCGGCGACCAGCACTCGGACCTGGAGGGCGGGTACGCGGACAAGACGTACAAGCTCCCGAACCCGACGTACTACGTGGACTGATGTGGGTGGGCCGTGGGACGTACCCGCCGTCGGGCGGGTACGTCCCACGGCCGCCCGGTCAGTCGTACGTCAGGTCCGACGCCGTGTACCGGCAGTACGTGCCGTCGGGGCCGCTGCCCAGTTCCTTGGGCTCGGCGCCGGTGTTGTTGCCCTCGTACCGGATGCACGGCTTGATCTTCTTGCTGCTGTCGCCGTGGATGCGCACGTTGCGCAGGGCCGCCGTGTCGCCGTAGTTGGAGTTGATGCCGACGAGCGACTTGCCCGGCGCCGTCACGTCGACGTCGTTGATGGTGATGTCGCGGTTCTTGTACTGCGTCGAGCAGTTGCCGCAGGAACGGACCAGCTTGCCGAAGTCGGAGACCTGGAACTTGGTGACGACGAGCTTGCCCGCGCCGTTGAACTGGAACACCTTGTCGTCGGCCTTCTTCGCGCCGCCTCCGGTCACCGTGTACACGGACGACGTCGACTTGCCCTTGAACGTGGCCGCGTCCTCGCCGACGTCCTCCCACCAGACGTTCTGGAGCGTGCAACTGCCCGCGCAGTGCACGCCGTCGGCGGCGGGCGAGCCGATGATGACGTTCTTGAGGACCGCGCCGTCCTTCAGGTTGAAGATCGGGTCCTGGCCCTCCTCCTGCCCGTCGCCGCCGAGCTCCCCGGAGCCGTAGTGGCGCTTGAGCCCGCCGTCGTACGTGCCCGAGACGGAGATCGAGCTGCTGACGGCCTTGGTGCCGGTGGGCGAAGGCCAGGCGGACGCGGCCCCCGCGGTGCCGAGCATGCCGCTCGCCATGAGCGCGCCCCCGGTCAGCGTGAGCGCCCCGAGCCCGCCGAGCAGGGCTCTGCGGCGGGTGGTGCGGCGGCGATGAGTGTGTCCTGTTGTGTTGGTCATGCCCTTCAGTGGTCACCGGCCGGGGAAGGGTTGCCGCCTTCGTCAGGCGAAGTCCCCGTCCGCGTGGACCTGTTGGCCGGAGCCGGTCCGCCCGCTGACGGAGTACCTGTCGGAGCCCGCGTCCCGCCCGCCCTCGGCGTGGTTGTACTGCCCGGCGAACACATGCTCACCCACCGGCACCGTACGTCCCGGCCTCAGCGTCCACCGATACACGAGGAACCCGTCCCGCTCGGTGACGGACTCCTTGAAGTCGGTGGCGGGCAGGGAGCGCCAGTGACCCGTGCTGTTGACCTTCCCGGTCCGCGCCACCCTCAACTCGACGGTCAGCGCGGCAAGTTCACGCTTCGTCTTGAAGGTGACGTTCGACTGCGCCCAGTACGCGTTGGACCCCGGGTCCACCGAACCGTCGGCCCACAGCGGGTCGGCCGGGGGCGACACCGCGACCTGCCGCTGCTGCGGCCCCGGGTCGGGGCGCAGCGCCGAGCCGACCGCGAAGCCGCCGACGGCCAGCGCCGCCGCGGCGCCCGCGGTGAGCGCCGCGATCCGTACCCAGCCCACCGCGGGCCGCCGCTCCGGCTCGTGCAGCCCGCGCTCGACGCGGGCGAGCATCCGCGCGCGGTCGGGCCGGTGGGCGTCGGCGGCCGCGCGCAGCCGCTGCCGCACGTCCTCCTCGCTCATCGATGGCCCCCTTCCGTGGCGTCGAGCGGCGCGCCGACCGACCGTACGCGCCCGGACGCCGGAGCGCCGGACCCGCCGTGTCCCAGCCGTCGTTCCAGCTCGGCCATGCCCTTCGAGGTCTGGCTCTTCACCGTACCGACCGAGACGCCGAGCGTGAGCGCGGTGTCCTTCTCCGACAGATCGAAGGCGTGCCGGAGCACCACGCAGGCCCGCTTGCGGAACGGGAGTTCACGCAGCGCGCCCTGCACGTCGACGACCGCCGGCACGTCGGGCCCCTCGGTGCGGTCCTGCCGGCCGGACCAGAAGAGGGCCACGCGCCGCCGCTCGCGCACCGCGCTGCGGATCCGGGTGCGCGCGAGATTGGCGACGACGCCGCGCGCGTACGCCACCGGGTGCTCGGCGTCGCGCACCCGGTCCCAGCGGTGCCAGAGCGCCAGCAGGGCGTCCGCGGCGAGGTCGTCGGCGGCGTCCGCCTCACCCGTCAACAGGTGGGCGAGGCGGGCGAGTTCACGGTGGTGCCGTTCGAAGAAGGCATGGAACTCGGCGGAAGCGGAATCGTCCCGGGTGTCCACAACCGTGCTCACGCGATCCCTCCCTCACAGTGGCGGCCCGATGGGGGAGGCGTGAGCGTACCAGCGTTGCGTACGACGCACCGAAGGGTGTCCGTGATACCGGACACCCTTCGGTGGAGCTGAGCTTGATGAGGCGTCAGTTCTTCAGCGCCGCCTCCATCATCGCCTTGGCGATCGGCGCCGCCAGACCGTTGCCGCTGACCTCGGAGCGGGCCGCGTTCGACTGCTCGACGAGCACCGCCACGGCGACCTTCTTGCCGGTCGAGTCGTCCTTCGCGTACGAGGTGAACCAGGCGTACGGCGTCTGGCTGTTGTTCTCGCCGTGCTGCGCCGTGCCCGTCTTGCCGCCGACCGTCGCGCCGTCGATCCGCGCGTTCGTACCGGTGCCCTCCGAGACCACGGTCTGCATCGCGGACTGCAACTGCGAGGCCGTCCGCTCGCTGACGACGCGGGTGTCGTCGCCGTCCGCGAACTCCTTGACCGCGTCGCCGTCGGCGTTCGTCACCTGGGACACCATGTGCGGGGACGCCTGCTCGCCGCCGTTCGCGATGGTCGCGGAGACCATCGCGATCTGCAGCGGCGTCGCCGTCACGTCGAACTGGCCGATGCCGGACAGGGCCGTCTGCGCGTCGTCCATCTTCGTCGGGTAGACGCTCTTGGAGGCCCGCACCGGCACATCCGTCTTGGCGTTGTTGAAGCCGAACTTCTCGGCCGTCGCCGCGACCTTGTCCTTGCCCAGGTCTGCGGCCAGCTTGCCGAAGACGTTGTTGCAGGAGTACTGGAGCGCCGTGCGGAGCGTGGCGTTCTCGCAGGGCGCGGAGGCACTCTCGTTCTTCAGGTACGTGCTGGTGCCGGGGAGCCTGTACGGGTTCGGCGAGTCGGTCTTCTCGTCGACCGAGGAGTACAGACCGTCCTCCAGCGCGGCAGCGGCGACCACCAGCTTGAACGTCGAGCCGGGCGGCAGCGCCTGCTTCAGCGCCCGGTTCACGGTCGGCGCGTCCTTGTCCTTGGCGAGCTTCTGCCACGCCGAGGCGTCCGAGGAACCGGAGCCGCTGATCTTCGTCGGGTCGAACGACGGCGTCGACACCATGCCGAGGATCTTGCCGGAGTCCGGGTCGATGGCGACGGCGGCGCCCTTCTTGTCGCCGAGCGCGCCGTACGCGGCCTTCTGCACGCCCGGGTCGATCGTCGTGATCACGTCACCGGGGTCGGTGCTCTTGCCGGTGAGCGTGTCCAGCGGGTTCTTCAGCTGCGTGTCGGTCCCGTCGAGCACGCTCTGGTAGATCCCCTCCAGCTGGGTGGCGCCGTACACCTGCGAGGTGTAGCCGGTCACTGCCGAGTACAGCGAACCGTCCGTGTACGTCCGCTTGTACTTCAGGTCGCTGGAGTCGTCCGTCTTCGCCGAGCCGGTCACCGCCTTTCCGCCCACGATGATGTCGCCGAGCGGATTCGCGTACTGCGAGATCGTCTTCCGTCGGTTGTCGTCGCTGTTGGCGAGGGCCTGGCCGTCGTAGAACTGCACCCAGGTCGCCCTGACCAGCAGGGCGAACACGAGAAGCAGCGTGAAGACGGAGGCGCGCCTGATCGTCTTGTTCATTGCGTACGGAAAGACGAGCGGGTCGGGGCGATTCGTTCCTGCCGGTGCGATTTCTCACCGTACGTTCATGTGGGAACCCGGCACCGGCGTTGCGGCCACGGGGCTCCGCCCCGGACCCCGCTGCTCAATCGCCGCAGGGGCTTGAAAAATCAAGCCCCGCCGGCGATTGAGGCGCGGGGTCCGGGGCGGAGCCCCGAGACCGGGTCACAGCCTCCGTGTCGCCAGCGTCAACCGGTCCCGCGCATCGAACAACGCGTCCTTGACCATCTGCTCGTGCGCGGGCGTGAGACGCGCCACCGGCACCGAGCAGGAGATCGCGTCACGGGCCGGTGTGCGGTACGGGACCGCCACGCCGAAGCACCGCAGGCCCAGCGTGTTCTCCTCGCGGTCGACCGCGAAGCCCTGCTCCCGGATCTGGTGCAGCTCCTCGATGAGCTTCTCCCGGTCGGTGATCGTGTGCTCGGTCAGCGCGGGGAGCGTCTCCGGGAGCAGCTTGCGGACCTGCTCGTCGGTGTGGGTGGCCAGCAGTGCCTTGCCGAGCGACGTGGAGTGGGCGGGCAGCCGGCGGCCGACGCGGGTGAAGGGGCGCAGATAGTGCTGCGACTGGCGGGTGGCGAGGTAGACGACGTTGATGCCGTCGAGCCGGGCCAGGTGGATGGTCTCCGTCGTGTCGTCGGACAGGCGGTCGAGGGTGGGGCGGGCCGCCGCCACGACCTCGTCGCCGTCGATGTACGAGGTGCCCACAAGGAGGGCGCGGACCCCGATGCCGTACCGCGTGCCGGTCGCGTCCGTCTCCACCCAGCCGAGGTCGACGAGCGTGCGCAGCAGCATGTAGAGGCTGGACTTCGGGTACCCGACGGCCTCCTGGACCGCGGCCAGGGAGTGCATCCCGGGTCGGCCCGCGAAGTACTCGAGCAATTCCACGGTCCGCACCGCGGACTTGACCTGCCCGCCGCCGCCCGCCGCGGCCCCCGTCTCGTCTGCCGACATCGCCCTTGACCCCTTCGTTCCACGAGAAATAGTCTCGGTGAGTAGTTCATCATCAGAGACAGCGTTCAGTATATCGAACGATCCTCGTTGCTCACCCTGGTGCGCGGCGAGAAAAGCTGGAGGAATGTGCCGTGGCAGCAACACCAGTCTGGAGTGTCGACCCCCGAACCGGGAAGCAGCGGGAGCAGGTCGCGGACGAGGCCACGGCGCAGGAAGTGGACGAGGCGGTGCGCGCCGCGCAGGCCGCCCGCGGCGCCCTCGCCGACCGCGCCGTGCGTGCCGCGTTCCTGCGCACCGCGGCCGACCGCCTCGAAGAGGCCAAGGACCACCTCGTGGAGGCGGCGGACGCGGAGACCGCGCTCGGCCCGGTCCGGCTCACCGGCGAACTCACCCGCAGCTGCTTCCAGTTGAGGAAGTTCGCGGACATCGTCGACGAGGGCGCCTTCCTCGGCGTCGTCATCGACCACCCCGACGACACGGCGACGCCGCCCATCCCGGACCTGCGTCGCTACAAGATCCCGCTGGGCGTCGTCGCGGTCTACGCGGCGTCGAACTTCCCGTTCGCCTTCTCCGTGCCCGGCGGCGACACGTCGAGCGCGCTCGCGGCCGGCTGCCCGGTCGTCGTCAAGGCGCACCCCGACCACCCGGCCACCTCCGAGCTGGTCGCCGCCACCATCCGGCGGGCCGCCGCCGAGCACAGCATCCCCGAGGGCGTGCTCGGCCTCGTGCACGGCTTCGAGGCGGGCGTCGAGCTGGTCAAGCACCCGCTGGTGTCCGCGGCCGGCTTCACCGGTTCCGTACGCGGCGGGCGCGCGCTCTTCGACGCCGCGGCCGCGCGTCCGGTGCCGATCCCGTTCCACGGTGAGCTGGGCTCGCTGAACCCGGTCGTGATCACCGAGGCCGCGGCCGCCGAGCGCGCCGACCAGATCGGCACGGGGCTCGCCGGTTCCATGACGCTGGGCGTCGGCCAGTTCTGCGTGAAGCCGGGTCTTGTCTTCGCGCCGAAGGGCGAGGCGGGCGACACGCTCGTCAAGTCCCTCACGGCCGCCGTCAGCGACACAGCCTCCGGCGTCCTCCTCGACCACCGCATGCGGGACAACTTCGTCGCCGGTGTCGCCGCGCGCGCCGAACTCCCCGACGTGGAAGCCCCCGTCACCCCGGGCGCGGGCAGCGAGCACACCGTCGCGCCCGGCTTCCTCACGGTCCCGGCCACCCGGCTCGCGACCGAGGGCGGCGCGCACGACCTCCTCCTGGAGGAGTGCTTCGGCCCGGTGACGGTCGTCGCCCGCTACGAGACGCCCGACGAGATCACGGCGGTTCTGGAGAGGCTCCCCGGCAACCTCACGGCGACGGTGCAGCTGTCGTCGGGCGAGGCGTCCGGCGAGGGCCGCGGCGCCGAGATCCTCGCCGAGCTGACGCCCATCGCGGGCCGCGTCCTCGTCAACGGCTGGCCGACCGGTGTAGCGGTCGCGCCCGCCCAGCACCACGGCGGCCCGTACCCGGCGACGACGTCGACGTCCACGTCCGTGGGCGGCACCGCGATCG
Organism: Streptomyces sp. NPDC002795; assembly: GCF_042888725.1. Taxonomy (NCBI): domain Bacteria; kingdom Bacillati; phylum Actinomycetota; class Actinomycetes; order Kitasatosporales; family Streptomycetaceae; genus Streptomyces; species Streptomyces sp. NPDC002795. The sequence goes on along the minus strand of NZ_JBIAQB010000017.1, from coordinate 85,432 downwards.
AGCGCTGGCTGCGCCCGGTCTCGTACCAGACGACGCCGGAGGCGCTCCTCCCGCAGGAGCTGCGCGATGCCAACCCGCTGGGGCTGCCGCGCCGCTTCAACGGCCGCCTGGAGAACTGAGGCTCCGACCGGACGGGGCCCGCGGGCCCCTGCGAGACTGACGGCATGGACCTCGACATACCGCCCCTGCCCTTCCCGTTGCGCACGTACGGACCCGACGGCCACTGGTCGTACGAGGACGGGGTGCTCACCGGGTGGGCGGGGCCCCGCCAGGACCGCTTCGTGCCGCCGACCGGTACCTCGCTCGAACCGGCGTCGGACGCGCCGCGGCTCCTCGGGGCCCCCGACGGTGACTTCCAGCTGATCGCCCGCGTCACGGTCGGCTTCGCCGCGGCCTTCGACGCGGGGGTGCTCTACGTCCACGTGGGCGACCGGGAGTGGGCGAAGCTCTGCTTCGAGCGGTCCCCGGACGAGCCCACCATCTGCACGGTCGTCACCCGCGGCCACTCCGACGACTCGAACGCCTTCGTGGTGCCGGGCTCCTCGGTGTGGCTGCGCGTCAGCCGCACGGGCTCGGCCTTCGCCTTCCACGCCTCGACCGACGGCTCGACATGGACGTTCATCCGCATCTTCTCCCTGGGCGACGAGAAGTCCGCTTCGGCGGCCCTGATCGGCTTCCTGGCGCAGTCCCCGGTGGGGGAGGGGTGCGTGGTCACGTACGACCACATCGAGTTCCGGCCGACGTGGCCGAAGGGCCTGCGGGACGGCTCCTGACCGGTCGGGGAATGCGCGGCGGATCCGTCCGGTTGTAGCGGAGCGCAGGGCACCCCCTGTCCCGTACGACACCAAAGCGAGAGACCCCATGCGCGTCGAGATCTGGACCGACATCAACTGCCCGTTCTGCTACATCGGCAAGGCGCGCTTCGAGGAGGCGCTCGACGGGTTCGCGCACAAGGGCGACGTTGAGGTCGTGCACCGGTCCTTCGAGCTCGACCCGAACGCCAAGCCGGGGGAGACCGGGCTCGTCGTCCCGTACATCGCCAAGAAGTACGGCATCAGCGAGGACCAGGCCGCCGCCAACGAGCAGGGCCTCGGGCAGCAGGCCGGCGCCCTCGGCCTGCCCTACCTCACCGAGGGCCGTGACTTCGGCAACAGCTTCGACCTGCACCGGCTGCTCCACCTCGCCAAGGACAAGGGCGTGCAGGACGCGATGATCGACGCCCTGTACCGGGGAAACTTCGCCGAGGAGTCCTCCGTCTTCGGTGACGAGGAGACCGTCGTGCGGCTCGCCGTCGAGGCCGGTCTCGACGAGGGCGAGGTCCGGGCGACGCTCGCCGACCCCGACGCGTACGCGGACGCGGTGCGCGCCGACGAGCGAGAGGCCGCCGAGCTCGGCGCGAACGGCGTGCCGTTCTTCGTGCTCGACCGCAAGTTCGGCGTCTCCGGCGCCCAGCCCGCCGAGGTGTTCACGCAGGCGCTGACCCAGGCGTGGGCCGACCGCTCCCCGCTCACCGTCATCGACAGCACGGACGGCGGCGACGCCTGCGGTCCCGACGGCTGCGCGGTGCCGCAGGCCTGACCCATTCGCCCTGACCCATTCGTAATGGACGGGCAGTTGGCGGCGCGGCACAGTGGGTGCCATGGAGACTTCCGGTGCGCACCAGGACCAGCCTCAGGCGCAGGTTCTCGACGCGGAGCTCGTCCGCGCGCAGTACACACCCGCCACCACCTACCTGAACACCGCGAGTTCCGGACTGCTCCCGGCGCGGGCCGCGGACGCGATGCGGGCCGCGATCGCCGACATGACCGAGGGCCGTTCCCCCGACTCGCTCTTCGCCGACGTCGAGGAGGCCCGCGCGGCGTTCGCCCGGCTCGCGGGAGTCCCGGTGAGCCGGGTCGCGGCCGGCGGTTCCGTCGCCGTCTACAGCGGCCTGATCGCCGCCTCCCTGCCCGCCGGGGCCGAAGTCCTCACGGCGGAGGGCGACTTCAGCTCCACCGTCAACCCGTTCCACGTACGCGGCGACCTCAAGGTCCGCGCCGTGCCGCTCGACGCGCTGCCCGACGCCGTACGCCCCGGAACCGCGCTCGTCGCGGTGAGCGCGGTCCAGTCGGCCGACGGCCGGGTCGCGGACGTGCCCGCACTGCGCGCCGCCACCCGCACGCACGGCGCCCGGCTCTACGTCGACGTCTCGCAGGCGGCCGGCTGGTATCCGGTCGCCGCGCACGCGGCCGACGCCGACTATCTGGCCTCCGTCGCCTTCAAATGGCTGACCTGCCCGCGCGGCGCCGTCTTCTTCGTCGGCCCCGCGGACCCGGAGGGCTTCGACGCGCTCGCACCCGTCTTCGGCGGCTGGGTCTCGGGGGAGAACCCCTGGGACAGCTGCTACGGGCCCGTCACCGAACCCGCCCGATCGGCCCGCCGGTTCGACGAGACCCAGAGCCTCGTCGCGTACACCGGGGCCCGCCGGTCCCTCGCCCTGATCGAGGAGTTGGGCCCTGAGGCGATCCACGCCCATGACCTGGCGCTCGCGGACCAGTTCCGCACGGGCCTCGCGCGGCTCGGACACGATCCGGTGCCCTCGCCCGGCTCCCCGATCGTCTCGGTCCCCGAACTCGGCGTAAAGCAGGCCGACTTGCAGCGCGCCGGTATCGAAGTCTCCAACAGGGCGGGGAACTTGCGGGCCTCCTTCCATCTCTACAACACCCTCGCGGACGTCGACCGGCTCCTCGACGCGCTCTCGTCCTGAAGTCCGGCCTACCCCTGGCGTCCCGGTCCCCAGGACGCTAGGAAGGCAGTACGAGGTGGTGGTGCCGGTGGCCCGTACGGACGCGTACGACCCCAAGGACCGGGCCGCGGACGACGCCGAGCTGCACCGACGTCTCGTCTACGGTGACGAGGCCGCGCTCTCCGAGGCGTACGACGTGTACAGCGGGCTCGTCCGTGGCGTCGCCGTGCGTGTGACCCGCTCCGCGGGCGCCGCGGACGACGTGGCGCAGGAGGTCTTCGCGCAGCTGTGGGCGCGGCCCTACGCCTTCGACGCGCGGCGCGGCTCGCTCCGCACCTGGCTGGCCATGCTGGCGCACCGCCGCGCCGTCGACTGGGTGCGCAGCGAGGCCCGCCACCGCAAGGCCGTCACCGCGGACGACGCGGCGCTGCACGCCATCCCGGCCCCCGACCCGGGGCCCGACGAGCGGGTCGTCGACCGCGAGCGCTCGCTGCTCCTGCACTCGGCGCTGGCCCAACTCCCGCTGCCCCAGCGTCAGGTGGTGCATCTGGCGTACTTCGCGGGCCGGACGTACCGTCAGGCGGCGGCGGAACTCGGCATCCCGGAAGGGACCGCCAAGACCCGCCTGCGCACCGCACTGCACCGCCTGGCCGAAACCCTGGCGGACCCGGCGGAGCCGGGCTACGAGGCTCACGAAAGGGGTGCCTGATGGCCATGGACGCGCGCGACCACGCGACAGTGAGCGAACTTCTGGGCGCCTGGGCCGTGCGGGCCCTGCCCGCCGACGAACAGCGCGCCGTCCCCGCGCATCTCGCGGACTGCGAGGAGTGCGCGGCCGAGGCGGAACGGCTGAGGGCGACGGTACGGTCCCTGAACGGGCCGCAGGAAAACGGGCCGGAGGGAAACGGTCCGGAGGGAAACGGGAACGCTTCGAACGGGCACGGGGTGGGACACGTGCCGCAGGACGACGCGGCGGGTCACCCGTTCCGTACCGGCACAGGACCGCTCGCCACCGCCCTGGCGCGGCGCCCGCCCGTACCCCGCGCCGCCCCCGCCATCGCCCCGCACGCCCAGCCCTACGCGGCCACCGTCGCCGCCCTCCAGGCGCTGCTCGCCGAGGCGGACGACGCGTGGTCCACGGAGGTGGTCCACGGCTGGACGGCGCACGACACGGTCGCGCACCTCATCGCCGCCGACGAGCCGCTGGCCGTCCACCTCGGTCTGCCGGCCCACGAACCGCCCGCCGACGCGGCGGACGACGGCGACTGGCGCACGGCCTGGGAGGCCCGCACCCGCACCGTCATCGCCCACGAACGGGCGCGTGACCCGCACGCCACCGTGGCCGTCTGGCGCGCCCGGGCCGCCGAGCTGCTCACCGCCCCGGCCGCCCACGACCCCGAACTCGCCGCGCAGGCCGCTATGTTGATGGGAGCGCGGCTCCCCGTCGCCGAGCACTTCCTGGTCCGCGCCTTCGAGACGTGGATCCACAGCTACGACATCGGCCGCGCCCTGGACCGCCCCGTGCCCCCGCCGCCCGCAGGTCATCTGTGGCACCTGGTCCGGCTGGCCGTGCGGATCCTCGGCCAGGCGATCGGACCGAAGGCCCCGCCCGTCGCCCTCACCGTCACGGACGCGAGCCGCACCACGGAGTGGATCCTCGGCTCCGAGGACGAACCGGTGCGGGCCGAACTCGCCCTGGACCCGGTCGACTTCTGCCTCCTCGTCGGCGGCCGCACCACCCCCGACACCCTCCCACCGGGCACCGGCGACCCGACGGCGGCCCGCACCCTCCTGAACCGGGCGGCTCGACTGGCCTGGCTGTGAGCCCTTACGGGCGTGGACGACACAGCAGTTGGGGCGGGACCGAAGACGGTCCCGCCCCAACTCGTGCGCGTACGAGGATCACTTCACCGGAGTGAAGTCCCGCGCCCCGATGAACTCCGGACGCCGCACCGGCGCCGCGAACGGCTCCACCGCCGTGTTCTCCACGCTGTTGAACACGATGAACACGTTCGAGCGCGGGTACGGGGTGATGTTGTCGCCGGAGCCGTGCATGGCGTTGCAGTCGAACCACGTCGCCGAGCCGGGAGAGCCGGTGAACAGCTGGATCCCGTGTGCGTCGGCGAACTTGGTGAGGGCCTCGTCCGAGGGCAGGCCCGCGTCCTGCATCTGCAGCGACTTCTTGTAGTTGTCCTTCGGCGTCTCACCCGCGCAGCCGAGGAACGTCTTGTGCGAGCCGGGCATGATCATGAGCCCGCCGTTGGTGTCGTAGTTCTCCGTCAGCGCGATGGAGACGGACACCGTCCGCATGTTCGGCAGGCCGTCCTCGGCGTGCCAGGTCTCGAAGTCCGAGTGCCAGTAGAAGCCCCGCGCCCCGAAACCGGGCTTGACGTTGATCCGCGACTGGTGGACGTACACGTCCGAGCCGAGGATCTGCCGGGCCCGCTCCACGATGAGCTCGTCACGCACCAGACTGGCGAAGACCTCGCTGATCTTGTGGATCTCGAAGACCGAGCGGATCTCCTGCGACTGCGGCTCGACGATGGAACGCTCGTCGGCGCGCATCGTCGGATCGGTCACCAGACGGTTCAACTCGGCCTGGTAGATGCCGATCTCGTCCGGGCCGATCAACTCGTCGATGGCGAGGAAGCCGTCCCGCTCGAAGGAAGCGAGGTCCGACTGGCGGATCGGCCCTCGCGCTCCCTCCGCCGACCAGACGACCGGGTCGACACGCGGCGTGGCCACCTCGGAGGCGCCTCGCGTCGGGTACAGGTCCGTGATGTCGGGTGCGGTCGTCATCGGGATCAGGCCTCCTCGTCCTCTGTCAGCAGCGGGTAGACGCCGTTCTCGTCGTGGTCCTCCCGTCCGGTCACCGGAGGGTTGAACACGCAGACGCAGCGGAAGTCGGTCTTCGGGCGCATGGTGTGCTTCTCGTGGCCGTCCAGGAGGTACATCGTCCCTGGCTCGATCCAGTGCGTCTCCCCGGTCTCCCGGTTGGTGAGCTCGGCCTCGCCCTCCACACACAGCACGGCCTCGATGTGGTTGGCGTACCACATGTCGGTCTCGGTCCCCGCGTAGAGGATCGTCTCGTGCAGAGAGAAGCCGACCTTCTCCTTGGCAAGCACGATGCGCTTGCTCTCCCAGGTGCCGGTCGCCGACTTCACGTGTCGGTCGGTGTTCTCTATCTCCTTGAACGAACGGACAATCACGGTGAGTTGCTGCCTTTCCTCGTAAACTTGGTTGTGCTGGTCAGGCGGTCTCGCGCACGGCTCGGGTGAGCGTGCGAAGCCCCTCTTCCAGCTCCTCGCGCGTGATCGTCAGCGCCGGAAGCAGCTTGACGACCTCGCTGTCGGGGCCGGAGGTCTCGATGAGCAGGCCCAGCTCGAAGGCCCGCTTGGCGACCTTGTTGGCCCGCTCCTTGTTCCGGAACTCGATGCCCCAGACCAGGCCGCGGCCGCGGTATTCGACGATCTCGTCGTGGTACTCCGTGCGCAGCGCGCCGAGCACCTCGTCGACCTGCTCGCCGCGCTCCAGGGTCTGCTTCTCCATGGCCGCGCCGTCGGTCCAGTACGTCTCCAGGGCAGCGGCCGCCGTCACGAACGCCGGGTTGTTGCCGCGGAACGTGCCGTTGTGCTCGCCCGGCTCCCAGATGTCGAGCTCCGGCTTGAACATGCACAGGGACATGGGGAGCCCGTACCCACTGATGGACTTGGAAACGGTCACGATGTCCGGCGTGATGCCCGCCTCCTCGAAGGAGAAGAAGGCACCGGTGCGGCCGCAGCCCATCTGAATGTCGTCGACGATCAGGAGCATGTCCCAACGTTCGCAGACATCTGCCAGTTTGCGCAGCCACTCTGCACGGGCGACATTGATGCCGCCCTCGCCCTGGACCGTCTCGACGATCACTGCGGCCGGGGTGTTCAGGCCGGAACCGGAGTCCTCCAGGAGGCGCTCGAACCAGATGAAGTCCGGCGTCTGCCCGTCGAGGTAGTTGTCGAACGGCATCGGCGTGCCGTGCACCAGCGGGATGCCGGCGCCCGCGCGCTTGAACGCGTTGCCCGTCACCGCGAGCGCGCCGAGCGACATGCCGTGGAAGGCGTTGGTGAAGGACACGATGGACTCGCGGCCCTTGACCTTGCGGGCCAGCTTCAGCGCGGACTCGACGGCGTTGGTGCCCGTCGGGCCCGGGAACATGACCTTGTAGGGCAGGTCGCGCGGGCGCAGGATGATGTTCTGGAAGGACTCCAGGAAGTTGCGCTTGGCCGAGGTCGACATGTCGAGCCCGTGCACGACGCTGTCGCGCTCCAGGTAGTCGATCAGGGCGCGTTTCAGGACCGGGTTGTTGTGGCCGTAGTTGAGCGAGCCGGCACCGGCGAAGAAGTCCAGGTACTCGTGGCCGTCCTCGTCGTACATACGGCTGCCCTGGGCCCGGTCGAAGACGGTGGGCCAGCTGCGGCAGTAGCTGCGCACCTCCGACTCAAGGGTCTCGAAGACGCTCAGGTCCGGCTGGGTGATGGTCACAGCAAAAACTCCTCTAGGGAGGGAAAGTTGAGGGGGGTCCGTGGTGAGTGGGGTCGAGGGCGCGCTCAGGCCAGCGGGCCTATGCGGTACAGCTCCTCGGGCAGGTGCCCGTCGTCCGGGAACAGGCCCGCGTCGAACAGCACCGTGCGGGCCACACCGACGCGGTGCCGGCGTGCGAACGAGGTGAACAGGGCCTGGGAGGCGGCGTTGTCGGGCGTGATGGTGGTCTCCAGCGTGGTGACCGGACGCGCCGCCGCGACCCGCGCTGCCAGCCCGTCGAGCAGCGCGGCGGCGAGGCCGCGCCCGCGCTGCGCGGCGTCCACGGCGACCTGCCACACCACGAGGATGTCGGGCCGGTCGGGACGTACGTAACCGGTGATGAAACCGGCCACCTCTCCCTTCTCGTCGCGGGCGATCACCGACGTGGCGGCGAAGTCGCGACACCACAGCAGGTAGCTGTAGGAGGAGTTGAGGTCGAGCACCTTCGAGTCGCGGGCGATACGCCAGATCGCGGCTCCGTCGGCCACCTCGGGGTGGTCGATCTTCAGCCCGTCGGGGACCGGGGCCACTGCGGCGACTTCCAGGAATTGCGCTTGTGCGGCGGTCATGCAAATTGAATTTACCGAGCAATTTCCGGGATTGCACCCGCAGAAGGGGTTACGGAAAGCGGGGTTGTGTGTTATCGCGCGCAGGTGTGTGCGCGCACGAGATCGCGGCGGTATGTCCCGGTTCGACCGGGACAAAATGGTCGTATCTAAATTAGTGTGGAGTGCGTCACAGCGTCGTAATCGCCACGAGACGCGTCCGAATTACGACGGTTCCCGTTGATGAAATCTCAGTGTTTACGCCGCAAGAAAGCGGGCAGAAGCAGAACAGGAAGCCTGGCCGTATGGCCCCGATAAAGTGCGGGATAATTCTGCCCGAATAATTCTTGGATAAAAGCAAAGGCGCCGCCCGGAAAAGGGCGACGCCTAGTCGAGTGCGCCGGTTCGTGTGCCGGTTCGTGCGCCGGGGGCCTATTCCCAGGCGGCCGCGACCGCCTTTCGCGCCCCTTCCAGATCGACCTCGAACCCGGCCTCCGCGAGCGCCCCGCCGAGCGCCGCCAGCGAGGACTGCACAACGCCACGGGTCGCCTGCGGACCGTAGTGGTTGACCCGGATCATCTCCTGCGCGAGCGCGCCACCCCCCGCGACCAGCGGAAGCACCGGGTCCACGGTCAGGGCCCTCGCCACCAGTTCGCGGGCGTCCGTACCGGCAGGGGCGCGCAGTGTAGTGGCGACAGGGGCGGCGTCGCGGGCTTCGTGGACGTATGGCTCAAGTCCACCGCCCAGCGCCAGCGTTCCGGCGCGGGTGGCCGCGGCGGCCGAGGCGTGCCGCGCCATCAGGGCGTCCAGGTCCTCGCTCTCGATGCGCTCCACACACGCCTCCAGGGCGAGCATCTCCAGTTGCGCCGGCGCGTGCAGCAGCGCCTTGCGCCCGCCGTCCACCCACCGCTGCTTCCAGTCGAGGAGCGAGAGGTAGGAGTGGCGCGGCGCGTTCGGATTGGCGGCCATCCGCTCCCACGCCCGCGCGCTCACGGAGACGGCCGAGACGCCGGCCGGGCCGCCCATCGCCTTCTGTGCGCCGATCACACACAGGTCCACGCCCCACGCGTCGGGGAGCACCGGCTCGGCGGCGATCGACGCGACGGCGTCCAGGTAGAACAACGCACCGTGCCCCCGCACCACTTCACCGATCTCGGCGACCGGATTGGTGTTGCCGGTCGCGGCCTCCGCGTGCACCAGGGACACGAAGTTGATCTCGGGGTGCTCGGCGAGCGCCTGCCCGACCTGCTCGGCGGTGACGGCCGTGTGGAAGGGCACCGCGAGGTCGTGCACCGTGGCGCCGCAGTCGCGCAGCCAGTCGCCGAAGGTCTGCCCGTACGGACCGGTGATCACGTTCAGCGCCACCGTGCCGGGGCCCGCGGCGGCACGGATCGCGCCCTCCAGCGGAAGCAGCGCCTCACCCTGCATGATCACGACATCCTGCGAGGTGTCCATCAGCCGGGCCACCCGGTCCTCGATGGAGGCGAAATGCTCGGCGCTCAACGGGGCCAGGTCGAGAAACGGATGCGTCACGGTGGTGCTCTCTTCGCTCACGGGTTCGTACGGGTGCCGGTGTCGAGCGTACCCACCGCCTCATAGGCTGCGCGCATGAGTATTGGCGGGGTACTGCACGTGAAGGGCCGGGTCCTGGTCGGGCCCGACGACGTACGCGACGAACTCTGGGTGGTGGACGGCCGGATCACCTACGAACGGCCGCGGACCGCCGGCCTCGACATCACCACGGTCGAGGGCTGGACGCTGCCGGGCCTGGTCGACGCGCACTGCCACGTCGGGCTCGGCACACACGGCCCCGTCGACGCCGAGACCGCGGAGAAGCAGGCCCTGACCGACCGCGACCACGGCACGCTGTTGCTGCGCGACGCGGGCTCCCCCTCCGACACCCGCTGGGTCGACGACCGCGAGGATCTGCCGCGCATCATCCGCGCCGGCCGGCACATCGCCCGCACCCGCCGTTACATCCGCAATTTCGCGCACGAGATCGAGCCGGACGAGCTCGTCGCGTACGTCGCCCAGGAGGCGCGCCGCGGCGACGGCTGGGTCAAGCTCGTCGGCGACTGGATCGACCGGGGGACGGGCGACCTCGGCGCCTGCTGGCCGCGCGACGCGGTCGAGGCGGCGATCGCGGAGGCGCACCGGCTCGGCGCCCGCGTCACGGCCCACTGCTTCGCGGAGGACTCGCTGCGCGATCTCGTCGAGGCGGGCATCGACTGCGTCGAGCACGCCACGGGCCTGACCGACGACACCATCCCGCTGTTCGCGGAAGCCGGCGTCGCGATCGTCCCGACCCTCGTGAACATCGCTACGTTCCCGCAGCTCGCGGCGGGCGGCGAGAGCAAGTTCCCCGAGTGGTCCGCGCACATGCGCCGCCTCTACGACCGCCGCTACGACACCGTCCGCAATGCCTACGACGCCGGGATCCCGGTCTACGTCGGCACGGACGCCGGCGGCTCCCTCGCGCACGGTCTGGTGGCGGGCGAGGTCGAGGAGCTGGTGCGGGCAGGCATCCCGCCCGTCGAGGCGCTCTCGGCGACGGCGTGGGGCGCGCGCTCCTGGCTCGGCCGCCCCGGCCTGGAGGAGGGCGCTTCCGCCGACCTCGTGGTCTACGGGGCGGATCCGCGCGACGACGTACGGGTGCTGGCGGCGCCGCGCAGGATCGTGCTGCGGGGCAACGTGGTGGGTTGACGCGGTGTTACCCCCGTACGGGCGACTCGCGGGCGGTATAGGTGGGGCGGATGGGAACGCACGAGCCTGAAGATTCGAAGGCGTGCGCGGAAACGCCCCGTTGGGGTGAACTCACGCCTGGTTGCTGACCGTTCACTCTCAGTGCGTAAAGATTCCCCTCACGATGACCAGCCGGGACCGTCCCGTCCCGGCGCTGTCCCGGTTCAGCTCTCTCTGGGGGTCCCACCAGCATGCCCAGCTCCACCCTGAACACCGTCCTGCGCACACCCGCCCGTCGCCTCGCCGCGACCGCCGCCGCCACCGCGCTCGCCCTCGGCCCCGCGGTCCTCGCGACCGCGGGCCCGGCCGCCGCCACCGAGCACAGCGGCGGCAAGGCCGGCGCCGTCGTGCTCCGCACAGGACTCGACGTATCGCTCCTCAACAAGACCGTGAACGTCCCGCTCAAGGTCTCGCTGAACGAGGTGCAGGCGCCCAAGAGCGCCGACAGGACCGCGCTGAGCGCCCAGTTGGACGGAGTCGACGGCGGGCAGCCGTTCAGCGTGCTGCGCGCCGACGTGGCACGGACGAAGGCCACGGTCGAGGGCGGAAAGGCGGAAGGGCTCACCCGGCTCGCCCACGCCAAGGTGCACGTCCCCGGCCTTCCGCTGCTCTCCCTCATCGAGGTCGACCAGGTCACGTCCAGGGCGCTGTGCGTGGCGGGCGAGAAGCCGGTCGCCGAGTCGAACCTGCTCGGCGGCGTCACCGTCCTCGGCAAGAAGATCACGCTGTCGACCGGCGGCACGACGTCCATCAAGGTCCCGGGGGTCGGCGAGGTGACACTCGGCCTCTCCAGCCGGTCCACGACGGACACCACGGCGGCGGCCTCCGCCCTCCAACTCAAGGTCCACGTCAACCCGTTGAACCTCAACGTCGCCGAGGTCGACGGCGAGGTCACACTCGCGGAGGCCACCTGCGAGACGCCGAAGGCGGCGTCTGCGCCTGCGCCTGCGGCTCCGAAGCCGCAGGGTGAGCGGGCCGAGGCTCCGGCCCAGAAGGCCCAGTCGCAAGACCTCGCGGAGACGGGTGGCGATGAGATGACGCCGTACATCGCGGGCGGGGCGATCGTGCTGCTCGCCGCCGGCGGTGGGGCGGTGGCGATGGCCCGCCGGCGGTAATTCAAGCTCCTCCCGCGCCGGGGTTTCGGGGCTCCGCCCCGGACCCCGCTGCTCAATCGCCGCAGGGGCTTGAATGCCGCAGCGGCTTAGGCGAAGGCACGCAACACCCCGGCCAGTGCGGCAGCGAATGTGTCGCTGGTGCGGCGGTCCCGGACCGCGACCCGGACCCAGTCCGGGCCGAGGCCCGGGAACGTGTCGCCCCGCCGCACCGCGAACCCGGCCCCCCGCAACCGCTCCCGCACGGCGTGCGCGCCCGGCACCCGCACCAGCACGAACGGGCCCTCCGCCGGTCCGGCCACCGACACCCCGTACGGCGCCAACTCCCGCAGCAGGCCCACCAGATACTCCCGGTCCGCCGCGACGGCAACCGCCGCCTCCGCCGCCTCCGCCACCCCGCGAGCGGACACGCACGCCTGCGCGGCGACGAGTGCGGGCGAGGACACCGGCCACAGCGGCTGCGCCCGCTCAAGCGCCGCCACCACCTCCGGCTCCGCCACCACGTACCCGACCCGCAGCCCGGCCAGGCCCCACGTCTTCGTCAGGCTCCGCAGCACCACGAGCCCCGGTACGTCCGTCCGCCCGGCCAGTGACTCCCGCTCGCCCGGCACGGCGTCCATGAACGCCTCGTCGACCACCAGGAACCGCCCCGGCCGCGCCAGCCCGGCCACCGTGTCCGCCGGATGCAGCACCGAGGTCGGGTTCGTCGGATTGCCGACGACCACCAGATCCGCGTCGTGCGGCACGAGCGCCGGATCGATCCTGAAGCCGTCCTCCGCCCGCAGCAGCACCCGCCCCACCGCGTGCCCGGCATCCTCCAACGCGGCCTCGGGCTCGGTGAACTGAGGGTGTACGACGACGGGTCTGCGCACCCGCAGCGCCCGCGCGAGCAGCACGAACGCCTCCGCCGCCCCAGCCGTCAGCAGCACCCGCTCCACCGGCACCCCGTGGTGCGCCGCCACCGCGGCCCGCGCGGCCCGCCCGTCCGGATACGCCGCGAGCCCGTCCAGCGACGCGGCGATGTGCTCCCGCAGCCACGACGGCGGCGTGCCCGTGCGCACGTTCACCGCGAGATCCGTCAACTTCTCACCGTCGTCGCGGACTTCGGCGTCCCCGTGGTGCCGCAGATCGGGCCCGTCGACCGGATCCGCCGCGGCGGGGGCGGCCGCGCAGCGCACATCCACCTCCGGATGCGCCGCCGCCCACCCCACGGCCTGCGCGTGGTACCGCTCCGAGGGCAGGGTTCCGTAAGGCAGTACGACGACCCGCCGCGCGCCGAGCGCCGCGCACCGGTCGAGCCCCGCGGGCACGTCCGGCGCCGCCGACACATACGCCGGCTCCACGCCCGCGTAGCCGCTTCCCTCCCACAACAGCCTTGCTGCCGCGGCGAGTTCGGCGTTGGCCGCGGAGTCGGCCGAGCCGGCCCCGACGAGCAGCACGGTCACATCGGCACGGTCGCGCGGCGTGCGGCGGCCGCCGCCCAGAACGTCGTCGAGCCGTTGCTCCAGAGCGGCGAGCAGGGCCGGGGGAGGGGTGTGCATCGGGACGGGCTCCTTGCGGGAAGTCGAGAGGGGAATCCGGGGATCCAGAGGAGGGCGAAGCAGGGCCGGTCCCTACCCGGGCCGTGCCACCGCACACGTCACCCGGCCCGGGCCCCCGCCCACCCCGGTCGACGTCCGCTTCGGGACGAGCAGTTCACCCCCGCGTACGAGGGCGGCGGCCTCCGCGACCGACGGGGTGCCCACGGCGTCGCGCGCCCGCGAGGACGGATGCGGCACGGGGACGGCGGCGAGCCGCTCGGGCGCGTACGCCTCCAGGGGCACGCCCAGGGCTTCGGCTGCCGCGACGATGCCGGGCTCCCGGCGCTTCGCGTGCAGCGTCGCGAGCGCCAGCACGTCCGTCGCGCCCGCCTCGGCCAGCACGGCCCGGACGAGCCCGAGCACCTCGTCGGCCGACGCGCCGGACCGGGCGCCCACTCCGACGACCACGGCGCGGCGCCGGATGTGCGCGCAGGCCTCCGGATGGGTTAGCAAGGGGCCATGGCCGTGATCGTGGCGCTGAGCGCCTTCTTGATGACTTTGGTCGGCGGCTGGACCGCGCAGCGGGTCACCGACCGGCGCCACCTGGTGCTCGGCCTCGCCGGTGGCCTGATGCTCGGCGTGGTCGGCCTCGACCTGCTGCCCGAGGCCCTGGAGGCGGCGAACGGCGAAGTGCACGGGGTGCCGACGGCGCTGCTGCTGTTCGTGGCCGGGTTCCTCGGGGCGCACATCATGGAGCACCTGCTGGCCCGCCGCCAGGCCGCCCACGGGGCGGAGGAAGGCGCGTCGGGCGGCCGGGCCCCCGAGGTGGGGATCACGGCGGCGTCCGCGATGGTCGGGCACAGCCTGATGGACGGCATGGCGATCGGCGCCGCCTTCCAGATCGGCGGCGGCATGGGCACCGCCGTGGCGCTCGCCGTGGTCGCCCACGACTTCGCCGACGGCTTCAACACGTACACGATCACCCGGCTGTACGGGAACGCCCGCCGCAAGGCGCTGATCATGCTGTTCGCGGACGCCGCGGCGCCCGTCGTGGGCGCCGCGTCCACGCTCCTGTTCACCATTCCGGAGCAATTGCTCGGCGGCTATCTCGGCTTCTTCGGCGGCGTGCTCCTCTACCTGGCCGCCGCCGAGATCCTCCCCGAGGCCCACCACGAGCACCCGGCCCGCTCGACGCTGCTGTGCACCGTCGCGGGCGTGGCCTTCATCTGGCTGGTGGTCGGCATCGCGGGCTGAGAGCCTGTGCCGGAGCCACCGCCTGCGCCACGACGTCCGGCACGCACGCTCGCGGCGTTGCCGAATCGTCCGAGTAGCTCCGCTACTAGGACGCTCCGGCGCCTTGCGATCGCACGCACCGGACGCCGTGACGCCCGCCCTTCGGGCGGACGACGGTGGCTCCGGCACAGGCTCTCCGTTCACCGTGCGCCGCTCCACTGGACCAGGCGGTGCGCGATGTCCGGCAGCGCCGCCCAGTGCGTGTGCAGATAGCTGGCGTGCACGCCGCCCTGTACGAAGCCCTCGACACGCGGCGTCGGCAGCCGCATGCCCCACGCGGGCGTGGGCCCCGCCCCCGGCTCAAGGACGGTCCGGTGGAACTCGTGGCCGCGCAGCCGGGCCCCCGTCGCGGTGAGCGGGCTGTCGGACAGGGCCACGGCGTCCCGGTAGCCGAGGGTGAGCCGGCCGGACATCTTCGCGTCCGCGTCCAGCACTCCGCACATCGGCTGTCCGTCGAGCGAGCGGGAGAGGTAGAGCAGGCCCGCGCACTCGGCGATCACGGGGGCGCCGCCGCGGGCGAGCTCCGCCACGGCCTTGCGGAGCTGTTCGTTGGCGGACAGTTCCGGGGCGTAGACCTCCGGGAAGCCACCACCGATCACCACGGCCGAGGTGTTCTCGGGAAGCTGCTCGTCGCGCAGCGGATCGAACGTGACGACGTCGGCGCCCGCCGCACGCAGCAGCTCCGTGTGCTCGGCGTACGAAAAGGTGAACGCGGCCCCTCCGGCCACCGCAACAACGGGCCGGGCCACTCCAGCCCCGCCGGCAAATCCAGCCCCGCCGGCGTTTGAGGCGCGGGGTCCGGGGCGGAGCCCCGCGGCCTCAACCCCGGCTTCGGCCAGACCCTCCGGCCCACCGGGACTCCACACCTCCGTATGGAGCGGCGGCGCGCTACGGGCCAGCCCCAACAACCCCTCCAGGTCACACCCCTCCCGCACCATCGCCGCCGACACCCGAACCGAGTCCACCGCGTCAGCGCTCCGCTCGGCCACCGGGACCAGGCCCAGGTGCCGGGACGGCGTGGCCACCCGCGGGGTGCGGCGCAGCGCCCCGTACACCGGGACGCCGACCTCCTCCATGGCCTCGCGCAGCAGCTCCTCATGGCGGTCGGAACCGACCTTGTTGAGGATGACGCCCGCGAGACGCACCTCGGGGTCGAAGGAGGCGAAGCCGTGCACGAGCGCCGCCACCGACCGCGACTGCGAGGAGGCGTCGACGACGAGCACGACAGGGGCCTTCAGCAGCTTCGCGACGTGGGCCGTCGAGGCCAGCTCGCCCTCTCCCGACGCACCGTCGAACAGGCCCATCACGCCTTCCACGACGGCGAGTTCACACCCGGCCGTCCCGTGCGCGAACAGCGGGGCGACGAGCTCGGGTCCGCACATGTACGCGTCGAGGTTGCGGCCGGGACGGCCGGTCGCGAGCGCGTGATAGCCGGGGTCGATGTAGTCGGGCCCCACCTTGTACGGCGACACGGCGAGCCCGCGCTCGGCGAACGCCGCCATCAGGCCCGTCGCCACGGTCGTCTTGCCGGTGCCGGAGGCGGGCGCGGCGACCACAAGGCGCGGCACGCCCACGGTCTGCGTACCTACCATTCGATGCCCCGCTGGCCCTTCTGGCCCTCGTCCATCGGGTGCTTCACCTTCGACATGTCGGTGACGAGATCCGCGAACTCGACCAGCTTCTCAGGGGCGTTGCGGCCGGTGATGACGACATGCTGCTGCCCGGGACGGTTCCGCAGCGTCTCGACGACGTCGTCCACGTCGATCCAGCCCCAGTGCATCGGGTAGGCGAACTCGTCGAGCACGTACAGCTTGTACGTCTCGGCGGCCAGGTCACGCTTGACCTGCTCCCAGCCCTCGCGCGCCTTCTCCTCGTTGTCGGCCTGGTCGTCGCGCTGCACCCACGACCAGCCCTCGCCCATCTTGTGCCAGGCGACGGTGCCGCCCTCGCCGCTCGCGCCGAGCGTCCTGAGCGCGTTCTCCTCGCCGACCTTCCACTTCGCCGACTTGACGAACTGGAACACCCCGATCGGCCAGCCCTGGTTCCAGGCGCGCAGCGCGAGCCCGAACGCGGCCGTCGACTTGCCCTTGCCGATGCCGGTGTGCACGAACACCAGTGGGCGGTTGCGACGCTGACGTGTCGTCAGCCCGTCGTTCGGTACGACGCTCGGCTGTCCCTGCGGCATTTAAGCGGCCCTCCTGATGGTGTTCTGCGTCCCAGTGACGTCCTTCACGAGCCCGGCGATCGAATCCGCCCGCAGCTCGTCCAGCGTGACGGCGGTGCCGCCGAGCCGGCCGGCCAGTTCCCCGGCGAGCCCGAGCCGCACCATGCCGGTCTCGCAGTCGACGACGACGCTCGCCGTCCCCTCCGCGGCGTGCAGCCCGGCCGCCCGGCCCGCCAGCTTCACGGGCTCAGGACCACCGGTCGCCCGCCCGTCGGTCACGACGACCATCAGCGGCCGCCGCGCCGGATCCCGCAGCCGCTCCACACGCAGCACCTCGTGCGCCTTCAGCAGCCCGGCCGCCAGCGGGGTGCGCCCGCCGGTCGGCAGCGACTCCAGGCGGGCCGCCGCCGTGTCCACGCTCGACGTGGGCGGCAGGGCGACCTCGGCCGCCGACTTCCGGAAGGTCACGAGCCCGACCTTGTCCCGCCGCTGGTACGCGTCGAGCAGCAGCGACAGCACGGCGCCCTTCACCGCGGTCATCCGCTGCCGCGCCGCCATCGACCCCGAGGCGTCGACCACGAACAGGACGAGGTTCCCCTCGCGCCCCTCGCGGGTTGCCTGCCGCAGATCGTCACGGCGTACGACGAGCCCCCGGCCCGAACGTCCGCGCGCCCGCTGGTGCGGGGCGGCGGCCTGCACGGTGGCCGCCAGGTGCAGCTTCGTCAGGGCGCCACGGGGTCGCGTCGCCCCCGTCGTGCGGCCGTGCTCGGTACGCGCCCGGGACCGCCGTCCCGCGGCTCCTTCGCCGAGGCCGGGGACGCTCAGCATCTTCGTACGAAAGGGCTCACCGGCCGCCACGGGCTTCTGCTCGGGGGCGCCGCCGCCGGACGCGGGGGCAGCGGCGGGCTCCTCGGGGGAGTCCTCCCGGCCGTCGCCGGCCGGGGCGTCCTGCGTGTCCTGCGAGTCCCGCGAGTCCTTGGTCTCCTGGGGGCCGTCGTGCGGGCCGTCCTGCGGAGGCACGCCGCCACCGGAGCCGCCGCCGTCGGGCCCACCGTCCGGATCGTCGTCGCCCTCGGGACCCTCGGACTCCTCGGGCTCCTCCTGTGGTCCGAACTCGTCCAGGGTCTCGTCGAGCTTGTCCTCGTCGAGTCCCGGCGCGTCAAAGGGGTTCCGGCGCCTGCGGTGCGGGAGCGCGAGCAGCGCGGCCTGCCGCACGTCCTCCGCGAGGACGTCGGTGCGCCCGGCCCAGGCCGCGAGCGCGGTGGCGGTGCGCGCCATCACGATGTCGGCGCGCATGCCGTCCACCTCGAAGGCCGCGCACGTCGCCGCGATCTGCGTCAACGCCCGGTCGCCGAGCCGCACTTGGGGCAACAGCTCACGCGCGGCGACGATCCGGGCCCGGACATCGGCCTCCTCGTCGGCCCACTCGCCCACGAAGCTCTCGGGGTCGTCGTCGTAGGCGAGCCGCCGCTTGACGACCTTCACCCGCTGCTCGGGCTCGCGCGAGGCCGCGACCTCCACGGTCAGCCCGAACCGGTCGAGCAACTGCGGCCGCAGCTCGCCCTCTTCGGGGTTCATCGTCCCTACGAGGAGGAAGCGTGCGGCATGCCGTACGGAGACGCCCTCGCGCTCCACGTACGAGGCGCCCATGGCGGCGGCGTCGAGCAGCAGGTCCACAAGGTGGTCGTGCAGCAGATTGACTTCATCCACATACAGGATTCCGCGATGCGCGTCCGCGAGCAGTCCCGGCTCGAAGGCCTTCACGCCCTCGGAGAGCGCCCGCTCGATGTCGAGCGCACCCACGAGCCGGTCCTCGGAGGCGCCGACCGGCAACTCGACCATGCGCGCGGCTCGTTGGGCACCCGGGGTGTCGGCGTGCGGCCCGTCGGGGCACTGCGGATCGGGCGCCACCGGATCGCACGAGAACCGGCATCCGGAGACGACGTCGACGCCCGGCACGAGCGCGGACAGGGCACGTACGGCGGTGGACTTGGCGGTCCCCTTCTCCCCGCGCACGAGCACACCGCCAACGGCGGGCGACACGGCATTCAACAACAGGGCAAGCCGCAGATCGTCCTGCCCGACGACGGCGGTGAACGGGTAAGGGGTGGGCATCAGCCGACAACCTCCAGTGAGTAAAACGTGTCCAGGGGCGCGGGGAACGGTGCAAAGGGGGGCGGGTGGCGGGGGCGACCTCCCATCACGGCGTCCCCGGTGCTCCCGGCGGCACGAACGGCAACCCCGCCGGCGCACCCCCCTCGATCAACCGCCAGAGCGCGTCCGTATCCGCATGCCGCTCGATCAGATCCCCGAGCCGATCGAGCTGCTCCTCCCGCAGCGCCTCGAACGACGTGTCCGGCGCCGGTACGAACCGCCGCCCCGCCGCGTCGGAGACGGCCCGCAGGAACGCCCGCCGGAAGCCGTCCGACTCCAGCGAGCCGTGCCAGTGCGTCCCCCACACGGACCCGACCCGGCACCCGTCCAGGAAGGACTCGCCGCCCAGCACTTCGGCGACGCCGTGATGGATCTCGTACCCCTCGACGTACTCGCCGAGCGCCTCGCCCACCGGCCGGGAGAGGGTCTTCTCGGCCTCGAACCGTACGCGTACGGGAAGCAGCCCGAGCCCGTCGACGACACCGGCCCGCGACTCGACCTCGTCCTCGATCGTCTCGCCGAGCAGCTGGAAGCCACCGCAGATACCGAGCACGGGCCGCCCCTCGGCGGCCCGCCGCGCGAGGGCGTCCGCGAGCCCGCGCTCACGCAGCCACTCCAGCGCCTTCACGGTGCCGCGCGTGCCCGGCACCACGACCAGGTCCGCGTCGACGAGCTCCTCGGCCCGGTCCACGAACCGCACGACGACACCGGGCTCGGCGGCCAGCGCGTCCACATCGGTGAAGTTCGACATCAGAGGGACCGCGCACACGGCGACCCGCAGCACGTCCTCGCCCACGGGCGGCGCTACGACCGACTCCCGTACGGAGCCCCGCAGGGATACCCGGAGCCCGTCCTCCTCGTCGATGCCGAGACCGTGCTGGAACGGCAGGACACCGTAAGTGTCGCGCCCGGTAAGGGACTTGAGCATGTCGAGCCCCGGCTCCAGCAGGCTCACGTCGCCGCGGAACTTGTTGACGAGGTACCCGGCGAGCAGCTCCTGGTCCTCCGGCGCGAGCAGCGCCGTGGTCCCGAAGAACGAGGCGAAGACACCGCCCCGGTCGATGTCGCCGACGACGAGCACCGGCAGCCGCGCGGCCCGCGCGAGCCCCATGTTCACGATGTCGGTGCGCCGCAGGTTGATCTCGGCGGGCGACCCGGCGCCCTCACAGATCACGGCGTCATGGGTGGCGCGCAGCTCCTCCAGGCACCCCACGACGGTGTCGAGCAGCGCCGCCTGCCGACCGCCGTGGTAGCCGCGCGCACTCAGCTCGCCCACGGGCTTGCCCATGAGGACGACCTGGCTGCTGCGGTCGCTGCCGGGCTTGAGCAGGACGGGGTTCATGAGCGCGCTCGGCTCCGCCCGCGCGGCCTGCGCCTGCATGGCCTGCGCGCGCCCGATCTCGGCGCCCTCCCTGGTCACGAACGAGTTCAGGGACATGTTCTGCCCCTTGAACGGCGCGACCTTCACGCCTTGGCGCACCAGCCACCGGCAGATCCCGGCGGTGACGACACTCTTCCCGGCGTCGGAGGTGGTTCCGGCGACGAGCAGTCCTCCGCCGGTCATCGCCGCCCCCGTGCTCGTACCAGTCGCGCACCCACACAGACTCCCAACGCCAACAGAGACACCCGCCGTGACAAGCGCACGGCCCGATCCACATCACGCACTTCGACCGCGCGCCCCGGCGCGTTCAGCACCGGCCGGTGCTCGACCAGGCCGCCGTACGCCAAGGTCCCGCCGAGCCGCACCCCGAGCGCCCCCGCGAAGGAGGACTCGACGACGCCCGCGTTCGGGCTGGGATGGCGCCGCGCGTCCGCACGCCACGCGTCCAGCGCCTGCCGGGGCCTGCCGCCCGCGAGGACCGCCAGGGCGCCGGTGAGGCGCGCTCCCGGCCAGCCCGCCACGTCGTCGAGGCGGGCCGAGGCCCAGCCGAACCGCCGGTACTTCACGGACTTGTGCCCGACCATCGCGTCGAGCGTGTTCACGGCGCGGAAGGCGACCAGGCCCGGCACCCCGCCGAGCGCGCCCCACACGAGCGCGCCCACGACGGCGTCGGAGGTGTTCTCCGCGACGGACTCGACGACGCCGCGGGCGATCCCGTCGGCGTCGAGCCCCTGCGGGTCGCGGCCGCACAGCCGGGGCAGCAGCTCCCGCGCGAGCTCCACGTCCCCGGCGTCGAGCGCGGATCCGACCGCCCGCGCCTCCCGGCCCAGCGAGGTGCCGCCGACGACGGCCCAGGTGACGGCGGCCGTCAGCGCGACGGTGGCGGCGGGGGAGCGGCGTACGGCACGGGAGGCGGCAGCGGCGAGAGCGGCGGCGCCACCGGCGCACACCGCGGTGTGCAGGGCGCCCGCGCCACGGTGGTCCCGCCACAGGCCGCGCTCGACGGCCGAGGCGGCGCGTCCGAATCCGGCGACGGGATGCCCACGGCGCGGATCGCCGAGAAGAAGGTCGGCGAAGATTCCGGCGGCGGCACCGCACGCGTACACGCGCTCGTGCCGCCAAGTGCCGCGCGGGGCGAACATGGCGGTAGGTGTCCTCACTCAGGGTGTCCACGCCCTGGTTCGAAGAGACCGGCAGCGAGAGTTCCTGGCTCACCCCGAGTGATGCAGGGGGTTCACAGTGGCGGGACCGCGCCGGATTCGCACCGGCTTCCTCAACTGCTGCCGTATATGGCGGGGGAAGTCCACCACGCTCCGAGTTGGCACGTCAACTTGCTGTTGATCACGCAAGCGGGGTGCGGGACGTCGCACGTCCCGCACCCCGCTCACCTATGACTGCCTGTCAGGCCACGATCAGATAGATCCCGTAGGCCACGGCCGCCGCGCACAGCGCGAAGCAGACATACGCCCCGGACGTCAGAGCCGCCGCCGAGCCACCGTCGCGCGCCGCCGACTCCCGCTTGGAGAGGCCCACGATGCCGAGGGTGAACAGGCCGACGAGGGCCACGGTGACCACGAGAGAGACGCCGAAGACGGAGCCGAGGGCCGCCCAGTCGATGTTCATTCCTGCCCTGCTTCCTTCTGCACTACAGCGTGGCGCCGGCGGGGCGCGCGGGGTCGCTCACCGCACCGGCCTTCGGGCGGTCGGAGATCTTCGCCTCGGACTCGGCCGATTCGACCGTGCCCGTCGGCGGCGGGGTGACCGAGGCGATCGCGGTCGTCACGACGCCCGGAGCCTCCTGGGCGGGGGCGGCGTGCGGCTCGTCCGCCGTCACGTTGGTGTGGTCGATGGAGTTGCGGCGCGACAGCTTCCAGATGATGCCGGAGCCGATCACGAGCAGCGCGGCGGTGAGACCGATGCCCCACGGGCCCTGCTTGGTCAGGAACTCGGCGCCCGCGCCCACCAGGCCCGCGGCCGGCAGCGTCAGACCCCACGCGATGAACATCCGGGAGGCGGTCGACCAGCGGACGACGCCGCCCTTGCGGCCGAGGCCCGCGCCCATCACACCGCCGGAGCAGACCTGCGTGGTGGAGAGCGAGAAGCCCAGGTGCGAGGAGGCGAGGATCGCGGTCGCCGCACTGGTCTGCGCGGCGAAGCCCTGCTGCGGCGCGAGTTCGGTGAGGCCCTTGCCCATGGTGCGGATGATGCGCCAGCCGCCCAGGTAGGTGCCGAGCGCGATGGCGACACCGGCCGAGACGATGACCCACATCGGCGGGTCGGCGTCCGGCGCGATGACCCCGCCGGTGATCAGGGCGAGGGTGATGATGCCCATCGTCTTCTGCGCGTCGTTCGTGCCGTGCGCGAGGGAGACGAGGCCCGCGGAGGCGATCTGCCCGGCGCGGTAGCCCTTGGCGGTCGCCCGCTCGTCCGTCTTCTTGCTGATGCGGTACGTGAGGCGGGTGGCCAGCATCGAGGCGATGCCGGCGACGAGCGGCGCGGCCACCGCGGGCAGCAGCACCTTGGAGACGACCGTGCCGCCGTTGACCGAGGACCAGCCCATCGACATGACCGCGGCGCCGATGAGGCCACCGAACAGGGCGTGCGAGGAGCTGGACGGCAGGCCGAGCAGCCAGGTCAGCAGATTCCAGAGGATGGCGCCCACAAGCGCCGCGAAAATGACCTCTGTTTTGAGGCCGTCCTCATTGACGATGCCGCCGGAGATCGTCTTCGCGACTTCGACGGAGAGGAATGCTCCGACGAGGTTCAGCACGGCGGACATGGCCACCGCCGTCTTCGGCTTGAGAGCGCCTGTCGAGATGGTCGTCGCCATCGCGTTGGCGGTGTCGTGGAAACCGTTGGTGAAATCAAAGACCAGCGCGGTAACGATCACGATCGCTAGGAGCAGCGTGATGTGTTCCATTTACCCAGGCTTCGGTTGGACGTCAGTGGCTCTTGGAACGTAAAGAGCCCGAGTGAACGGAAGATGAACTGGGTCGGGCGTCGCGGTGACCCGAACCGGAGGGGCCTCGCTCCGCTTGCCGCGAGGTGGCGCCGCGGGTTCCGGTTCGAGGTGCCCGCAGCCCCGGAACCAGGGGCTCCGGGGACCTTCGGCCGGGTCTTTCGGCTACCCCCTCGCGAACCGCTTGAGCTGGGTCATCGAGCCGTTGAAGAGATTCTGATCACCTGGCAGCCGGCCCTTGTCGGCGTACTGCCAGAACGTCCAGTAGGTCCAGCCCGCCGGGAGTGCGCCCGCGCTCTTGTCGTACCGGGCGAGCCACAACGCGTGGTTGCCGGCGAACGCCCCGCTGTTGCCGGTGCACTGCTTCCACCATCGCGCGTTGGTGTAGATGACCGGACGGCGCCCTGTCTTGCGTACGACCTCGTTGCTGAAGGACTTGATCCAGGACACCAGCGTCGACTTCCGCAGCCCGTAGCAGGGGTGCTTGCCCTTGCCGTACGGGTTGTACTCGATGTCGAGCGCGGGCGGCAGCGTCCAGCCGTCGCGCCGCCAGGCCCCGCCGTTGCGCACGAAGTACGAGGCCTGCGCCTTGCCGGAGGACTTCTGCGGCAGCGCGAAGTGGTAGGCGCCGCGGATGATGCCCGCGTTCCGGGCGCCCTTGTACTGCCGGGAGAAGTAGGGGTTGCGGTAGTTCGTCGACTCGGTCGCCTTGACGTAGGCGAACCGGGCGCCCTTGTTCTTCGCGCTCTGCCAGTTCACGTTCTTCTGGTGCGACGAGACGTCGTTCCCGCGCGGCTTGCCCGCGCCCTGTGCCGGCAGCTCCGTGAGCAGGGTGCCGCCGATGGTCAGTGCGGCGACGGACGTGAGTGCGGCGGCGCGGCGGCGGCGCGGGGACGCGGTGAGACTGAGAGCCATGAATACCCCCCGAAAGTGACGACGTGCATGACAAATCCCCAGGGAACTCCCAGAGAGTAGCGAGAGATCATTAATTACCCGGCCAAGGTCAGCCAAATAACATCAGAGAGTGATCAATCCCCATATGGGGCATTCCGGAAGATCGGACTCCGTACGGATCCGCCCCGGCCACGCTCCGGGCGGCTGGCAGGATGCGCGCCATGACACAGCTTCAGGAACTCGACGAGGCTTGGCAGGAACTGGTGCTGACGGCCCGTCGGACGGTGACCGACGGCCTGGTCGTCGGGACCTCGGGCAACGTCTCGGTACGAGTGGGCGGGGCGGACGGCGACACGGTCCTCGTCACACCGACCGGCGTCCCGTACGAGGACCTCGGCCCGGACGATCTCGTCGCCGTCGGCCTCGACGGCGAACGGCGGGCCGGCGCCCTGAAGCCGACCAGCGAACTCCCCATGCACCTCGCGGTCTACCGGCACACCGACGCCCGCGCCGTCGTGCACACCCACGCCGTGCACGCCACCGCGGTCTCCACGCTCGTGCCCGAACTCCCACCCGTGCACTACATGACCGCGACGCTCGGCGGCCCCGTCCGGGTCGCCCCCTACGCCACGTACGGAACCCAGGAGTTGGCCGAGAACATGCTGCTCGCCCTGGCCGACCGCACGGGATGCCTGCTCCAGAACCACGGCACTCTCACATACGGAGCCACTCTCGCCGCCGCTTACGACCGCACCGCCCAACTGGAGTGGATGTGCCGCTTGTGGCTCACCGCCCACTCCGTCCCCGGCCTGACCCCGTCGCTGCTGACCGGGGAGCAGCTGCGCGAGGTGGAGGAGCGGCTGAGCGGATACGGGCAGCGGGGCGCCACCCGGTGACCGGTTCGCGCTGTTCGCGTCACCCGTAGCCGTCGCCCCACTGGCCGGGGCGGGCGCGGACGCCGACACTGGACGGGTGCGCACCGCCAGAGCGACGGCCGCTGCCGTCACCACCGTCATAGGGGCCTCGGCCGCCGCGATCGCCGTCGGCCGCCTGGCCAGCGACGCGGCGCTCAAGGCAGCCCCGGGCCGCCCGCTGCCCACCGAGCCGAGACTCACCGTGCACGCCACCGCCGCGGGCCAGGTCACCCTGACCCGCGACCTGGCCTCGCTGCGCCCCGGCACCTACGGGCTACGGGGCGACGGCTACCACGCGGTGGTCGGCCCGGTCGTCGAATCGGCCACGACCTCCGCCGACACCGTCGTACGCCGCCTGGAGCGGGTCACCCACGGCACCCTGGAACCCGGCGCCAGGGCCTGGCTCACGCCCCAGGTGCACATCGGTGACCCCAAGGCCGCACTCGGCCTCGACCACGCCGACGTCGACGTGCCCGGCGAACTCGGCGCGCTGCCCGCCTGGTTCGTGCCCGGCACCCGCGACACATGGGTGATCACCGTGCACGGCCTCGGCACCACCCGCGAACACCCCATGAACCTCATGGAGTTCCTGCACCACCACCAGTTCCCGGTGCTCGACCTCGCCTACCGCGGCGACCTCGGCGCGCCCCGCTCCCCGGACGGCCTCGGCCACCTCGGCGAGACGGAGTGGCGCGACCTCGACGCGGCGATCCGCTACGCCGTGCGCTACGGCGCCCGCGACGTCATCGTGCTCGGCTTCTCCACGGGCGCCGCGATGGCCCTGCACGCGGCGGCCCACTCGGCGCTGCGCGACCGCGTCAAGGGCCTGGTCCTGGACTCGCCGGTGCTCAGCTGGGAGGTGACGCTGCGCGCCCTGGCCCGCGCCCGCCGCACCCCGGGACCGCTGCTCCCGCTCGCGGTCCGCGCCGCGCAGGGCCGCACGGGCCTGAGCGGCGACCGCCTCTCGGAGGCCGCGGACCCGCGCTCCCTCAAGGTCCCCACGCTCCTGGTCCACGGCCCCGGCGACGAGGTGTCCCCGTGGGTGCTCTCCCGCCGCCTGGCGGACCGCCGCCCGGACCTGGTCACCCTCCACGAGGTGGACGAGGCCCCGCACAACGCGATGTGGAACGCGGACCCGAAGGGCTACGAGGAGGCGCTGAGAAGGTTCCTGACGCCGCTGATGTAGCCGGCGCCGGAACCGTTGGTGAAACGGCTTTACAGGCCCCCCGTTTGGGAATTGGCGGGGTCAACCGAGAGACTGCCCCTCGTGACGTCCCGTACCCCGCGCGACTCCCGGCTCCGACTCGTCAGCCCGCGCCGCCAGCCCCTGGCCGCCCCGACCCCGCGGCCGGTCGCCGCACGCCGTCCCGCACCCCGCCCACCGGAGGGCACCCCGCCGCCCGCCGAGCTCGCCCGCGCAGCGCGCCGCGACCTCGCCGCCGCCGTCCGCGTGGCCCGCTGGGCGGACACCAGGATCGGCCCCGGCAACAACATGGCCGCCCGCGACGGCAAGGGCACACTCGCCGACGCGACCGCCCTCCGCGCCGCGGACGAGCTCGGGCTGACGGTCGATCAGGTCCGTGCGGACTGGGACACGGCCCGCCTCGCGGGACTCGTCGAGGTACACGGAGCCAGCGCCCGGCCCGGCTGGCGGCTGCGCGCCTGGGACCGTGACGACACCGCCGTACTGCGCGGCTGGGTCGCCCTGTTCGACGCCTGGTCGCTGGTCCACCGGGCGCCGGAGGAGGTCGGCCCCGCCGCGGTGGCCGAGGTCGTCGAGGCGGTGCCGCAACTGCTGAGCTTCCTGCAGCTGATGGCGGACCGCGTCGCCGCGACCCAGCTCCTCGACCTCCTCGACCAGCGCGTCACGGAACTGCGCACGGAACGCTGCGAGATCCCCTTTGGGCCCCAGCCGGAACCGACCCCGCCGCAGGACACCCCGCTCCGCCCGCTGCTCGACTGGTCCCTGCGCGGCCTCGCCGCCGTGGGCGCGCTCACCTACGACGACGGGCACGCCACCCTCACGCCGCTGGGCAGCTGGGCGGTGTGGGTCAAGCTGGAGCAGATCTGCGTCGCCGCCCAGTCCCCGGCGGGGAACATCGAGGTGTCGGCCGAGGACATGCTGCGCGGCTGCGCACGGCTTCGCCCGAAGGCCGCGCGCGACGAGTACCGGGCCTGGCTCGCCGCCCGCGACATCGGCACCGCCGTCACCGACCTCCTCGACGCCGCCCGCGGCGAGGACGCCCTGCTGCGCGGCCTCGCCTTCGAGGCGCTGCGGGTCGTCGGCGCCCCCGCCGAGCCCGAGGTCCGCCGCGCCGCCGACGACTCCCACCTGCGCCCCTACGCCCTGCTGTGGCTCGCCGAGTACGAGGGCGCCGACCCCGAGGACGTGCACACGGTGCTCAGCCGCGAGGAGGCGACCTGGCTGTGGGTCGACACCGCCGCCGCCGTCGCCGACCACGGCGAAGCCCCCCTCCTCGTACGGCACTTGGAGGCCGCGGTGCAGCCCACGGTGCCCGCGCTGATCGCGGAGGTGCGCGCCGTCGGGCACCCGCGCACGGTGCAGGTGCTCGTCGCGCTCGCCGCCGCGCACCCCGACCCGGCGCTCGCGAAGGCGGTCCGCAGAGCGGCCTTCCAGGTCCACACGGGCGGGGTGTAGGTCAGCGGCGCACTGGCTCAGCGGCTCACCGGAAGGTGTCGCACCGGTCCATGTCGCCGCTCTCGAAGCCCCGGTAGAACCACTGCTGCCGCTGCCGCGCCGAGCCGTGCGTCCACGTCTCCGGCGTCACCTGCCCCTGGAACCGCTCCTGGATCCGGTCGTCGCCGACCGCCGCGGCGGCGTCCAGGCCGTCCCGGATGTCCGCGTCGGTCAGGCTCGTGATCAGCGGCCTGCCGGTGGACTCGGTGGGCGTCGTCGTCGCGTGGTGCGCCCACACGCCCCCGTAGCAGTCCGCCTGCAGCTCGACCCTGACCGCGTTGCTGTTCTCGCCCGTGCGCCCGTCCTGGGCGCGCGTCAGCGTGCCCATCAGGTTCTGCACGTGGTGCCCGTACTCGTGCGCCACGACGTACGCCTGCGCGAAGGGCCCGCCGCTCGAACCGAACTTCGTGCGCAGCTCGTCGAAGAAGCCGAGATCGAGATAGACCCGCCGGTCGCCGGGGCAGTAGAACGGCCCGACCGAGGAGGTCGCCGAGCCGCAGGCGGTGGCGACCTGGTTGGTGAAGAACACCGTCGAGGCGGGCGTGTACGTGGCGCTCCTGCGGCCGAATTCCGAGCCCCAGAAGTCCTGCACGCTGTTGACCACGGCGACGGTCCGGCAGTCCTGTCTGCTGTTCGCGTCCGAGCCCGTCCGGCACTGCTCCTGGACCTGCGCCTCGCTGGACATCTGCGCCGCCGGAGCGCCGGTGGTCCCGTCGGACAGCCCGAACTGGTCCGTGCCGAAGAGCAGCCCGAGGACGAGCGCGATCACCCCCACGAGCCCGCCGCCCATGGTGGCCCTCCCGCCGGGAAGCCGGCTGCCGCGTACGTCCTGGACCTCCGAGGTGTCCAGACGCGCGTCGTCGTCGAACTGCATGCGCACCGCCTTCTCGCCGGTCATCGACCCCCTCATCCTGTTACGTCCCTGGTCAGCGGGGTCGGATCCGAGGGCCGAACGGGGGACGCGCAGGCCTGGGAAAAGAGCTTGCACGTCACCGGTAAACTGGTTCGTATGACGTTCCTTCTCTGGGTGCATTAGCGGCGCTGATTGGCCCCCCGCCCTGTCAACCAGCCGTTAATCCTGTCCTGGAGTACTTCCCTTGATCACCGCATCCGGCATCGAACTGCGCGCGGGCGCGCGCATGCTCATCGAGAACGCCAACTTCCGTATCGCCAAGGGCGACCGCATCGGCCTGGTCGGCCGTAACGGAGCGGGCAAGACGACCCTCACGAAGTGCCTGGCCGGCGAGGGCATCCCGGCCGGCGGCACCATCAGCCGCTCCGGCGAGGTCGGCTACCTCCCGCAGGATCCGCGCACCGGCGACCTCGACGTGCTGGCCCGCGACCGCATCCTCTCGGCGCGCGGTCTGGACACCCTGATCCGCAAGATGCGCGAGAACGAGCAGCGCATCGCGACCGGCTCGGGCGCCACACAGGCCAAGGCCCTGCGGCAGTACGAGCGCCAGGAGACGGAGTTCCTCACCAAGGGCGGGTACGCCGCCGAGGCCGAGGCCGCCACCATCGCCGCCGCGCTGAACCTCCCCGACCGTGTGCTCGGCCAGCCCCTGCACACGCTCTCCGGCGGTCAGCGGCGCCGTATCGAGCTGGCCCGGATCCTCTTCTCGGACGCGGACACCCTGCTCCTCGACGAGCCCACGAACCACCTGGACGCGGACTCGATCGTCTGGCTGCGCGACTACCTCAAGAGCTACAGCGGCGGCTTCATCGTGATCTCCCACGACGTCGAGCTGATGGAGACGGTCGTCAACAAGGTCTTCTACCTGGACGCCAACCGCTCCCAGATCGACGTCTACAACATGGGCTGGAAGCTCTACCAGCAGCAGCGCGAGGACGACGAGAAGCGCCGCAAGCGCGAGCGGCAGAACGCCGAGAAGAAGGCCTCCACGCTGCACGCGCAGGCCGACAAGATGCGGGCCAAGGCGACCAAGACCGTCGCCGCGCAGAACATGGCCAAGCGCGCCGACAAGCTCCTCGCCGGTCTCGACGAGGTCCGCCAGTCCGACAAGGTCGCCAAGCTGCGCTTCCCCGAGCCCTCGCCGTGCGGCAAGACGCCGCTGATGGCCGAGGGCCTGTCGAAGTCGTACGGCTCCCTGGAGATCTTCACGGACGTCGACCTGGCCATCGACAAGGGCTCGCGCGTCGTCATCCTCGGCCTCAACGGCGCGGGCAAGACGACCTTGCTCAAGCTCCTCGGCGGCGCCGAGAAGCCCGACACGGGCCAGGTCATCGAGGGCCACGGCCTCAAGCTCGGCTACTACGCGCAGGAGCACGAGACCCTCGACCCGGAGCGCACGGTCCTGGAGAACATGCGCTCCGCCGCCCCCGACCTGGACCTGATCCAGGTGCGCAAGACGCTCGGCTCGTTCCTGTTCTCCGGCGACGACGTCGACAAGCCGGCCGGGGTCCTCTCGGGCGGCGAGAAGACCCGCCTGGCGCTCGCCACGCTCGTCGTGTCGTCGGCGAACGTGCTGCTCCTCGACGAGCCCACGAACAACCTCGACCCGGCAAGCCGCGAGGAGATCCTCGGCGCGCTGCGCACCTACAAGGGTGCCGTCGTCCTCGTCACGCACGACGAGGGCGCCGTGGACGCGCTGCAGCCGGAGCGGATCATTCTGCTTCCGGACGGAATCGAGGACCTGTGGGGCCAGACGTACGCGGATCTCGTGGCCCTCGCATGATCCACTCGGTGATCGCCGGGCTGATCCACGCCCCGGTCACCGGTTGATCCATTGAATGATCCACTCCGTCTGGATCATTCGGCCGATCCGTGATCCTTCATCTGGGTGAGATCGCCTCGTACCCAGGTGTGTCGTGCACGGAATTCGCGGCCGCGTCGTCCATGGCGCCCTTGTGGCGCCTGGGCGGTGGCTGACCTGCCACTTCTGTCGCGCAGGCGCTTTTCAGGGCCGGGAAACCACGCCGGAATTCCGGATTCCACTCGTGTGGATCCCCGTCGCGCCCGGAATTGGGGGTCTATGGACCTTGCCGAATGGGTGGCCAGGAAGCCCGCAAGGGGTGATCATGGGAAATCCAGAGCGCACTTCCCATGAGGAGGCACGGGTGGCCGAGACTCTGAAGAAGGGCAGCCGGGTAACCGGCGCCGCGCGCGACAAGCTCGCGGCAGACCTGAAGAAGAAGTACGACTCCGGTGCGAGCATTCGGGCATTGGCCGAGGAGACCGGCCGCTCGTATGGCTTTGTGCACCGGATGCTGAGCGAATCCGGGGTCACGCTGCGCGGTCGCGGCGGGGCCACGCGAGGCAAGAAGGCCACGTCGGCCTGACCCTCGTAGGGCGCGTTCGGTGCACTGGCTCCAACTGACCACCCGGTCGGTCCGCTGTCCGGCCGGGTGGTTACTGTGCAGTCACTTATGTTCGGCTGCGCAGACCCGGAGGCCCAGATGAACCTGCCCGCACCGCTGCTCGACCAGGACGGCGTCCGGCTCACCGTCGACGATGCGATCGCCACGGTCAGCCTGACCAACCCGGACAAGCGCAACGTCCAGAGTCCCGCGCTGTGGCGGGCGTTGGGTGAGGCCGGGAACGCCCTGCCGGGTTCCGTGCGGGTCGTCATCGTGCGCGGTGAGGGCAAGTCCTTCTCCGCGGGCCTCGACCGTCAGGCCTTCACGCCCGAGGGCTTCGACGGCGAGCCGTCCTTCCTCGACCTGGCACGCGGCGACGACGACGTCCTCGACGCGACGATCGCCGAGTACCAGGCCGCGTTCACCTGGCTGCGGCGCAGCGACATCCTGTCCGTCGCCGCGGTCCAGGGGCACGCCATCGGGGCCGGGTTCCAGCTCGCCCTCTCCTGCGATCTGCGCGTCGTCGCCGACGACGTGCAGTTCTCCATGCGCGAGACCAGCCTCGGCCTGGTGCCGGACCTGACGGGCTCGCATCCCCTCGTCGCGTTGGTCGGATACGCGCGCGCCCTCGAAATCTGCGTCACCGGGCGCTACGTCCACGCCGACGAGGCGGTACGCAGCGGCCTGGCCAACGTGTCCGTCCCCGCGGGCGAACTCGCGGACGCGACCCAGGACCTGGTCGCGGCGCTCGTCGCCGCACCCCGCGACGCCGTGATCGAGACGAAGGCGCTGCTCCAGGGCGCGGCCGACCGCACCCTCGACGACCAGCGCACCGCGGAGCGAGCGGCCCAGGGCCGCCGGCTGCGTGACCTGGCGGGGCTGGGCGACTGACGTCACGCCGGTCTACGTCGTGAGCTCCGTGACCAGCACCGCGACCGTCGGGTTGTTGGGGAGCGCCTTCGCCACCGCCGCCCGAACGGCCCCGGTCACCTCGATGGCGCGGACGTCCGCGGACACCGCCAGCTCCACCCGCACGTGACGACGGGGGAGTGCCGCCTCCCCGGGCTGCTCCTCGATGTGGACCGCGCGCCCGAGTCCGCCCAGCGCCCCGGTCAGCCGGCTCACCCCCGGCACCGCGAGCGCGGCCTCGGCGGCGCGGCCCGCGTCCCCCGAGGGAGCGGTCGGCTTCGAAGCGGCGGGATCCGGCTCCCCGGCGGAACCGGAATCCGCTTCCGCCACCTGATCGGCCTCATCGAGCAGCGCCGTGATCTGGAGGTCGACCTCCGTCACCACCAGGCCGACCCACTCCGCCGCCCCCGCGAGCGCCTCCCTCAGCCGATCGGCGGCAACCGGCAGCGGTTCGTCCGTCGTCGCCGCACAGTCCGCGGTGAGCCGCAACGACCCCGGCGGCAGCGCGCTCGGCGGGGCCGGCACCGCGGGCTCCGCCGCCGTGTCGGGGTCGGCGAGACCGATACGCAGCGCTCCTAGGCGTACGCCGTGCAGCCCTTGGACCGCACGGCGCAGCGCCTGTGTCGCCGCCGGTTCCGTGAGCCACGCGCCGTCCTGCGGCCCGCCGAGCGGCAGCAGTCTGCCGAGTCCCAGCTGCGTACGCACTGCCTGTGTCCATCGATCAGCCGTCATTGCCCCAGGCTGCCCCATTGCGAGCGCGCCTTCCTGTTGCTGGACCTAATGTGGGCAAAAGAAAGCAACACCCCACCGATATCGCACCTCACCGAGGGGACGGCCCGATGAGTGACACCGCGCAGAAGCCGGGCGAGACGCCCGGTCCGGCCGCAGCCAAGGCCAATGTGACCAAGCGGGGCGGCGGTGATCCCGCCAACAGGGGGCGGACCACCATCGCCGACGGCGTCGTCGAGAAGATCGCGGGCCTCGCGGCGCGCGACGTCGAGGGCGTCCACGCCATGGGCAGCGGCATCTCCCGTACGTTCGGCGCGGTGCGCGACCGGGTCCCCGGCGGCGCCAAGTCCGTGTCGCGCGGAGTGAAGGCCGAGGTCGGCGAGGTACAGACGGCGCTCGATCTGGAGATCGTCGTCGAGTACGGCGTGTCGATCGCGGACACCGCGCGCGCCGTCCGGGAGAACGTGATCGTCGCCGTCGAGCGCATGACCGGGCTCGAGGTCGTCGAGGTCAACATCGCCGTCAGCGACGTGAAGCTGCCGGACGAAGAGGACGAAGAGCCGGAGTCCCGGCTCCAGTGACATCCGTCGGCACAGCTACGGGCTTCCCTAGGAGGAGCGCACGATGAATCTGGCCGTGGTCGGCATGATCGCCGGCATGGCCCTCGGATTCGCCGGATACTTCGGCGGTTTCGGGGCCTTCCTACTGGTGGCGGCGCTCGGCGCCATCGGTTTCGTCGCGGGCAGGTTCCTGGAAGGGGACCTGGAAGTCGGCGAGTTCTTCCGTTCGCGCGGCGATCGGCGGGGGTGACCGATGGCGGCACAGGTCGCGCCGGCCGAGCGCGGCGCGACCCGGATCGCCGACCGGGTCGTCGCGAAGATCGCCGCGCACGCGGCACGAGAGGCACTGAGTCGGATCCCCGAGGACGGTGCGGCGCCGGGCGCCACGGTCACCGTACGGCAGGACAGCGCGCGGGTCCGGATCAGCCTTGAGCTGGAGTACCCGACGGACATCGGCCGCCAGTGCGGCGCTGTGCGTCGTCAAGTGTCCCAGCGGGTAAGGGAGTTGGCGGGAATGGAAGTGCCCGAGGTGGCCGTCCAGGTCGAGCGGCTGCACTCGGCGCACACTCGTGGCACGGACCGGGGGAGGCTCCGATGAGTGAACCCACCCGGCCGATTCCGGTGGTCGAGCGGGACGGAAGCTCGCTCGACCAGTCGGCGTCCGCCGCCTCGTACGAACCACATCCGACGCTGGACAGCGAACCGAAGGCGAGCCGTTTCTGGTCGGGGCGGCGCGTCCCCGCGGCGCTCGTGGCCCTGGTGATCCTGGCCGCCGCCGGACTGCTGCTCTACGACGTGGCAGCGGTGCGGGCGGGCCGCGCGTCGATGCAGTGGCGGCAGACGCTCGCGGACGAGCTCTCCACGCGGCCCCTCGACGACACCGCGGTCCTCGTCGGCGCGGGCGTCGCGGCCGCGCTCGGCCTGTGGCTGATCCTGCTCGCGGCGACGCCCGGGCTGCGCGCCCTGCTGCCGATGCGCCGTACCCACCCCGAGGTCCGCGCGGTGCTGTACCGGGACGCCGCGGCGATGGTGCTGCGCGACCGGGCCATGGAGGTGTCGGGCGTGCAGTCCGTACGGGTCCGTATGAAGCGCTCCAAGGTGGACGTGCGGGCGCTCTCGCACTTCCGTGAACTCGACGACGTACGGGCCGACTTGGACGCGACGCTCGGCGACGGGATCAAGGAGCTGGGGCTCGGCAAGGCGCCGGGCCTGTCCGTGCGTGTCGCACGGCCGGGGAAGAAGGGGTGAGCGGCGTGCTCAGGACCGTCAACCGGATCGTGCTGGGGTTGCTGGGGCTCGTCCTCGTACTCGGCGGCGGTTCGGTGCTCGCCGTCGGGCTCGGGGTGAAGCCGCCGTCATGGTGGATCCACGACGGACCGGACGACGTGCTGGTCAGCGATGCCGACCGGGCGCGCTGGCACGACGAGGGCTGGTTCTGGCCGACGGTGATCGCCGTGCTCGGCGTCGTCGTGCTGCTCGCCCTGTGGTGGCTGGTGGCTCAACTGCGGCGCCGCAGGCTCGCCGAGGTGCTGGTCGACAGCGGCGACGGCGAGGGGGCGGTGCTGCGGGGCCGGGCCCTGGAGAACGTCCTCGTGAGCGGCGCGGAGTCCCTGGACGGGGTCGACCGGGCCGGGGTGCGGCTGACCGGCCGCCGCTCCAGCCCGCTGGCCCGCGCGACCCTGAGCCTGGAGCCGCACGCGGTTCCCGGCGAGGCCCTGCGCCTGCTGAGCCAGGAATCCCTGAGGCAGGCGAGGGACTCGGCGGGCCTGAGCGAACTGCCGACAGAGGTCCGCCTGAGGGCGGTCAAGCACCGCGCGGAACGGGTCAGCTGAGCCCTGCCGCCGACCGTCAGAAACCGTGCCGGAAACCTCCGTCCACCGGCAGCATCACACCGGTGAGGTAGGACGCGGCGGGGGACAGGAAGAACGCCGCCGCCCGACCGAACTCCTCCGGAGTCCCGTACCGCCGCAGCGGGATACGGGACTCCTGCGCGATCCGCGCCGCTTCCGGGTCCGCCGCCATCCCGTCCAGCTCGCGCACCCGGTCCGTGTCGATACGGGCGGGCAGCAGCCCCACGACACGAATGCCGCGCGGCCCCAGCTCGTTCGCGAGGGACTTGGCGAAACCGGCGAGCCCGGGCCGCAGCCCGTTCGAGATGGTCAGCCCTGGGATCGGCTCGTGCACGGAGCCGGAGAGCACGAAGCCGATGACCCCGCCCTCCTCCAGCTGCGCCGCGGCCGCCCGCGCGAGCCGCACCGCCCCGAGGAACACGGACTCGAACGCGGCCGTCCACTGCTCGTCCGTGTTGTCGGCGACGAAGCCGGGCGCGGGCCCGCCGACGCTCACCAGAATCCCGTCGAAGGAGCCGAACTGCTCCCGGGCCGCCCCGATGAGCCGCTCGGCGACGTCCGGGTCCGAGTTGTCGGCGGCGACGCCGTACGCGTTCGGCCCGAGCGCTGCCGCCGCCTCCTTGGTCTTCTGCTCGTCGCGGCCGCTGATGACGACCTTCGCGCCGTCGGCGACCAGCTCGCGCGCGGCCGCGTTGCCGAGGCCCCGCGTCGCGCCGGTGACTACGTACACACGGTTCTTCAGTCCAAGATCCATGGCCCTATCCTCCCGCTCCCTCGTCCGCCGCGCCGAACAGGGTCAGCGCGGTGCCCACGAGGCCGATATGGCTGAACGCCTGCGGGAAGTTGCCGAGCTGCCGGCCCGCCACGGGGTCGTACTCCTCGGCGAGCAGTCCCACGTCGTTGCGCAGCGCCACGAGTCGCTCGAACAGCTCGCGCGCCTCCTCCGTACGCCCTGTCATGTGCAGCGCGTCCGCGAGCCAGAACGAGCAGACCAGGAACGCGCCCTCCTGGCCGGGCAGCCCGTCCACGACGGTGTCGTCGGCGCTGTAGCGACGCAGGAAACCCTCGTACGACAGCTCCTCGCGGACCGCGTCGACCGTGCCGATCACGCGCGGGTCGTCCGGCGGCAGAAAGCCGACGCGCGGCAGGAGCAGCAGGGCCGCGTCCAGTTCGGACGAGCCGTAGAACTGGGTGAACGTGCCGCGCTCCGCGTCGAAGCCGCGCTCGCACACCTCCCGGTGCACGGCGTCGCGCAGCTTGCGCAGCCGGTCGATGTCGCCGGGCAGCCGCGGGTCGTCCTCCATGGCGCGCACGGTGCGGTCGGCGGCGACCCACACCATCACCTTCGAGTGCACGAAGTGGCGGCGCGGCCCGCGCACCTCCCACAGCCCTTCGTCGGGTTCGCGCCACGCCTCCTCCAGGAAGTCGAGCAGCGCCAACTGGAGCCGCCAGGCGTGGGGTTGGGCCTTCAGCCCCTCGCGGCGGGCGAGCGCGAGGGAGTCGACGACCTCGCCGTACACGTCCAGCTGCAGCTGATGGGCGGCGTCGTTGCCCGCGCGCACGGGGCGGGAGTCGCGGTAGCCGCTCAGCCAGTCGAGCTCCTGCTCGGGAAGGCGTCGCTCGCCCGCGAGGCCGTACATGATCTGCAGGTCGGCCGGATCGCCCGCGGCGGCCCGCAGCAGCCAGTCGCGCCAGGCCTCGGCCTCGTCGAGATAGCCGGCCGAGAGCAGCGCGCCGAGCGTCAGGGTCGAATCGCGCAGCCAGCAGTACCGGTAGTCCCAGTTCCGTACGCCGCCGATCTCCTCGGGCAGCGAGGAGGTGGGGGCGGCCACGATGCCGCCGGTCGGCGCGTAGATGAGGGTCTTGAGCGTGAGCAGGGAGCGGAGTACGGCTTCCTTGTGCGGGCCTTCGTAGGTGCAGCGGTCCGTCCACGCCTGCCAGTCCTCCAGGCTGTGCCGCAGCGACTCGTGCGGGTCGATCAGCGGCGGGCGCTTCTCGTGCGAGGGGTGCCAGGTCAGGACGAAGGCGACGGTCTCGCCGGCCTCGACCGTGAACTCCGAGTGGGTGCCGAAGTCCTCGCCCCACGTGTGGACGTCCGGTTCGCTGCGCAGCCATGCCGAGTCCGGGCCCGCGACGGCGACCCGGTGGCCGTCGGCGCGGCGCATCCACGGCACGACGGAGCCGTAGTCGAAGCGCAGCCGCAGCGTGCCGCGCAGGGTGACGCGTCCGCTGAGGCCCTCGACGATGCGGACGATGTCCGGGGCCTCGTCGCGCTGCGGCATGAAGTCGGTGACGCGGACGCTGCCGTCCGGGGTCTCCCACTCGGTGTCGAGCACGAGGGAGCCGGGGCGGTACGCGCGCGTGGTGCGGTGTTCGGCGCCGGAGGCGCTGTCGGCGCTGTCGGCGCCTTTGGGAGCGAGCCGCCAGTGGCCGTTCTCCTCGTTGCCGAGCAGTGCGGCGAAACAGGCGGGGGAGTCGAACCGGGGCAGGCACAGCCAGTCGATCGACCCGTCCCTGCCGACGAGCGCGGCGGTCTGGTGGTCACCGATGAGGGCGTAATCCTCGATATGTGGGAGCACACGCCATGGGTTCCCCGTCAGCGGCCCGGGGTTGCATGAAATTTCGGGCGGGTCCCGGGAGGCGCTCGGTCAGCCGACGGCGGCCGGCGTCTCGGCCTCGGCCGTGGGCGTCTCTTCCTTGCGTCGCCGCTCCCGCAGCTCGCGCCGCACCAGCACCACCCAGCCCACGGGCACCGCGGCGGCGAACAGCCACCACTGGATCGCGTACGCGTAGTTCAGCGCGGAGTCCTCCTTGCCGGGGGCTCCGACCAGCTCAGGGATGTCGCCCTTCGGGGCGGGGGCGGTCTGGGCGACGTAGCCGCCGAGCACCGTCCTGCCGAGACGCTCGGCCTCCTGCTTGCTGTTGATCAGCATGACCTGCCGGTCGGGCAGGTCCTTGAGGTCCTTGATGCCGCTGGCCTCGGTCGTCTCGTTGGGCATCAGACGGCCGGTGACGGTGGTCTCGCCGCGCGGCGGGGCGGGGACCTTCGGGAAGGAGGTCTGCGCCCCGTTCGCAGGGATCCAGCCGCGGTTGACCAGCAGGACCCTGCCGTCCTTCAGGACGAACGGGGTCAGGATGTGATAGCCGACCTCTTCGTTGGAGTTGACGCGGCGTCGCACCACGAGCTCGTCGTCGGTGTCGTAGCGGCCCTTCGCGGTCACCGCGCGGTACCGCTCGTGGCTGTTGACGACGTGGCCGGGGGACGCCAGGTCCTCCACGGGCACGGGCTTCGCGTTGAGCGCGTTCGTGACCAGCTGGTTCCTGGCGTCGCGCTCCTCGTAGCGGTGCATCTGCCAGATGCCCAGCCAGATCATCGTGGGGATGAGGACGAGGGCGACCAGGGTGAGGATCACCCACTGCCGGGTCAACAGGAAGCGGTACACCCCATGACCGTACAGCGGCGGGCATGGGGTGCTTTCAGTGGGGTGTGCCCGATTGTGTCGGGCGTGTGCCGAGGGTTTCAGGCGTTGTCGACGATGCCCACCTTCCCCTCCGCGCGGGAGCAGTGCGCCCCGCAGAACCAGTGCCCGTCGACCTCGACGCCCTGCCCGATGATGCGGCAGCGGCAGTGCTCGCAGATCGGCGCCATGCGGTGGATGGCGCAGCTGAAGCAGTCGAAGACGTGGACCGCTCCCTGGGCATGGACCTCGAAGGACATGCCGTAGTCGTTTCCGCAGACTTCACAACGTGCCATGCGCCACAGGGTGGGCGTCCGAAGCGGCGCCGGGCGAGCGGGCGCGGGGCGAGTCGCCCCGCGTTCACCCGTCTGCCAGGCCCCGTGGCCTACGCGCCGTCCGCCGCCGTCACGTCCTGCAACAGCTGTCCGAACGCCGCCTCGTCCATGACCGGCGTCCCGAACTGCTTCGCCTTCACGACCTTCGACGTGTACGAGTCCGGGTCATTGGTCACCAGGAGGCTGGTGAGCCGGGACAGGCTCGTCGCGACATGGAGGCCCGCTTCGGTCGCCCGGTCCTCCAGGAGCTCGCGGTCGACCGACGTGTCCCCGGAGAACGCCACCCGCATGCCCTGCTTGAGCGGCTTGTCCGGCTCGTAGCGGCCCGGGTTCGGGTAGGGGCAGGCGGGGCGCTTGCGGGAGGCGCGCCAGGTGCCCCCGCCGCCTCCTCCTCGGTAGGAGGAGGACCCGGACTGACGCGGCACCGAGCCTTCCGACCACTCGGTGAGCGGGCGGCATTCGAGCAGCGGCAGCCGCACGCTCGAAGCCGCGGCCGTGCGCAGGCTCGGGCGGAACGCCTCCGCGAGCACGCGCGCGTCGTCGAGCGCGTTGTGCGCGTGCTCCTGTACGACGCCGAAGTGCGCCGCGAGGGACTCCAGCTTGTGGTTGGGCAGCGGCAGGCCCAGCTCCTTGGAGAGCGCGATGGTGCACAGGCGCTGGCGGACCGGGGCGGTGCGCTGTGCGCGCGCGTACTCGCGGGCGATCATCGACCAGTCGAACACCGCGTTGTGCGCGACCAGGACGCGGTCGTCGAGGCGCGCGGCGAACTCCTCGGCGATGTCCGGGAACAGCGGGGCGGCCGTGAGCATGTCCGTCGTCAGGCCGTGGATCCACACGGGGCCTGGGTCGCGCTGCGGGTTGACCAGCGTGTACCAGTGGTCCTCGACAT
This sequence comes from Streptomyces sp. NPDC002795, assembly GCF_042888725.1. NCBI lineage: Bacteria > Bacillati > Actinomycetota > Actinomycetes > Kitasatosporales > Streptomycetaceae > Streptomyces > Streptomyces sp. NPDC002795. The sequence continues at coordinate 45,723 of NZ_JBIAQB010000017.1, read as the reverse complement.
CGCCCCGCGCGTCCAGGCGGTAGACGGCGGCGGAGATGATCCGGTCGTCCCGGGACAGACCGGTGGTCTCCACGTCGACGACCGCGTATCCCTTCGGATACGCGGCCGGCCAGGAGGCTGCGGACGCTGCGGTCGGATGGTCTTCGAGCATGGTCCCAGAGGATACGGGCCGGGACTGACACTCCGGTCGCCGCCTTCCCCACAAGCCGTGTCGCGGATCACGTCGCGGCTCAAGTGGGCGGGTCCAGGAGCGACTTCACCAGGGCGCGTACGGAAGTTGTGAAGATCCGCTCCGGGTCGGCGGGCGCGGCGAGCGCGCGGGCCAGCACCCGGTCCTCCTCCGCGGTGCCCGCGCCCCAGAGTTCCTCTTCGCGCGGGTGCTGGGCCGGGGCCCGCTCCCGGTTCCGCTCGACGAGGACGTGGCCGACGACCTGGAAGAGGACCGCGCGCACGGCCTCGGCGGCGCGCGTCCCGCGCAGTCCCGCGGCGTGCACCTCGTGCACGAGGGCCTGCTGTGCGGGCAGGAACATCCGCTCGGTGAGGCCGCGTTCATGGACCATCGCGATCAGGTGCGGGTGGGCGCGCAGCCGGCGGCGCAGTGTGCGGGCGACGGAGAGGACGCGGTCCTGTGGCGTGGCGCCGCGGGGCCGGAAGCCGCCGAGGTCGGCGACGGTGCGCTCCACGAGGGCGTCGAGCAGGGACTCGCGGTTGCCGACGTGCCAGTAGATGGACGTGACGGCCGTGCCCAGTTCGGCCGCGAGTTTGCGCATGGTGAGTGCCTGCGGGCCGTGCTGCTTGACGAGGTCGGCGGCGACGGCGACGACCTCTTCGCGGGTGAGCGGTGCGCGTGCTGCCACTTTCCGCCTCCCGGTCCTTGCCCTGTGCGCATGTCTTTACCCTTCATCGCCTCCGGTGTAACTGTGTTACAGGCGACTCGCGAACGACCGAACGACCCCCATCACGTCTCGTACGAAGGGTGGTACGACATGGCACGCGTACGCTACGGAGCGCGCAGTGAGGCGGAGATCGCCGCTTCGCGCTCGGCGAGCAGCAAGCTTCCCGACATCTGGTCCACCGGTGTGGTGGCCGTGTGGGAATCCGATCCGGACGCGGTGGCCGCGGTGCTGCCGCCGCCGCTGAAGCCCACAGGACGGCCCCTGGTGCGGGCCAACATCAGCAAGGTCGACCTGCCGGGCTATCCGCTGGGCGCGGGCTCGGTGGCCGTCGCCGCCGAGCACGGGGGAGTGGAGGGCTGGTATCCGCTCGTCATGCCGATGACGCACGAGCGGGCGCTCATCGGCGGGCGCGAGGTCTTCGGTGAACCGAAGAAGCTCGGCGAGGTCACCGTGGAGCGCGACGGGCTCGTCGTGACGGCGGCGCTCGCGCGGCACGGCATCGCGTTCGTGGAGGTGCGCGGCGCCGTCAGCGCCGACCTGCCGATCCCGGAGCCCTCGCAGAAGACGGACTTCTACTTCAAGTTCCTTCCAGGAGTGGACGGTTCGGGTTTCGACGCGGAGCCGGTCCTGGTGCACTGCCTGCGCAACGAGAAGATCAGGAAGCTGGAGCGGATCACCGGGGACGTCGTCCTGCGGGAGTCCATGTACGACCCGGTCGCCGACCTTCCGGTGCGTTCCCTGGTGGACATCACCATCGGTGAGAAGACCACCGACCAGAAGGGCAAGGTCGTCGAGCGGGTCAGCGCGCAGGCCCTGCTCCCGTACATCCATCAGCGCTACGACGACCCGCAGCAGATCCACGACGGCCCGCCCGAGGGGAGCGCCTGACATGGAACTGCGCGAGGGACAGGTCGCCGTCGTCACGGGCGCGGCGAGCGGGATCGGGCTCGCCATGGCGCGGCGGTTCGCGGCGGACGGACTGAAGGTGGTCCTCGCCGACGTCGAGAAGGGCGCGCTGGAGAGCGCGGCCGAGGACCTGCGCCGCACCGGCGCGACCGTGCACGCGCGCGTGGTCGACGTCGGCGAGCGCGAGCAGGTCATGGACCTGGCCGCGGACACGTACGCGACGTTCGGCGCCTGCCATGTGCTGTGCAACAACGCGGGTGTCGGCTCGGGCGCCGAGGGCCGCATGTGGCAGCACGAGCCGAACGACTGGAAGTGGGCGTTCAACGTCAACGTGTGGGGTGTCTTCCACGGCATCCAGGCCTTCGTGCCGCGCATGATCGAGGGCGGCGAGGAGGGCCACATCGTCAACACGTCCTCCGGGGACGGCGGCATCGCGCCACTGCCGACGGCGTCCGTGTACGCGGTCACGAAGGCGGCCGTCGTGACCATGACCGAGTCGCTGTACGCGCATCTGAAGGCGGAGCACGCGCGCGTGGGCGCGTCCGTGCTGTTCCCCGGCCCCCATATGTTGCGCACCGGCCTGTGGGAGTCGCACCGCAACCGGCCCGACCGGTTCGCGAAGGAGCGTCCCCGTAAGACGCCGTACCGCAGCCTCGACCAGTGGGAGACCGCGATGAAGGAGGCCGGGAACGAGGTCGCGTTCACGCCCGTGGAGGAGGTCGCCGACTTCGTCGCGGAGGGCATCGCGGCGGACCGGTTCTGGCTGCTTCCGGCCAGCGAGCACAGCGACAAGCAGATCCGGGCGCGGTCGCGGTCGATGCTGGACCGCGGCAACCCGGCGTACCTGGAGAGCTTCATTCTCGACTGAGCACGAGGGGACGTGTGACGACCGAATGACCGACCAAGACCCGTACCTGATCATCTCCTCCGACTGCCACGCCGGACTGCCCACCGAGGAGTACCGGCCCTACCTGAACAGCCGGTTCCACCGCGAGTTCGACGCGTTCCTCGGCGAGCGGGACAAGCGCCGCGAGGAGGCGACCCGGCTCGGCATCCGCAACGACGCGTTCGCCGCCAAGTGGTTCGAGGACAACGAGGAGGGCCTGCGCGGCGGCTGGGACTCCGCACAGCGCCTCAAGGAGCTCGACGGCGACGGGGTGGCCGCCGAGGTCGTCTTCCCCGACGCGGACGCCGTGGACAGCCAGACGGCGGCGCCCTTCGGTGTCGGGCTCGGCCTCTCCGGCGACCAGGACCCCGAGCTCGGCATGGCGGGTGCGCAGGCGCACAACCGCTGGCTCGCCGAGTTCGTCTCGCAGCACCCGGAACGACACTGCGGTGTCGCCCTGTTGCCCGTCACCGCGGACCCGGACAAGGTCGTCGCGGAGATCCACCGGGCGAAGGAGTCGGGGCTCGGCGCTCTGATGATCCCCTCCATGTGGGTCGACCAGGACCCGTACCACGCGCGCCGCTACGACCCCGTGTGGGCGGCCGCGGCCGAGTGCGAGATGCCGGTGGTGACGCACTCGGGGGCGGCGCCGCGGCACGAGTACGGCGACCATCTGGGCATCTACGTAAGCGAAGTGACGTGGTGGCCGGCCCGGCCGCTCTGGTTCCTCCTCTGGTCGGGCGCCTTCGAGCGGCATCCGGGGCTGAAGTTCGGTGTCGCCGAGTCGGGCTGCTGGTGGCTGCCGAACCTGCTGTGGTTCATGGACCGCCTCTACCTGGGCGCGCACGGCGGCAAGAAGCTGTCCCCGTTCGCCGAGTTGAAGCGCTCCCCGGCGGAGTACCTGGACCGGCAGGTCTTCGTCTGTGCCACCAACACCAAGCGCCGCGAACTCGCCCAGCGTTACGAGATCGGCGTCGACAACATCCTGTGGGGCAGCGACTTCCCGCACCCCGAAGGGACCTGGCCGGACACGCGCGCGTGGTTGAAGAAGACCTTCCACGACATCCCGGTCCCGGAGACCCGGCGGATGCTCGGCCTGTCCGCCGCCGAGGTGTTCGGCTTCGACACCGCCAAGCTGGCGCCGCTCGCGGCCCGCATCGGCCCGACTCCCGCCGACCTCGGCCAGGACGCCGACCAGAGCGCCGTGGAGGCGTCCTGGGCGCGCTCGCGCGAGGTGGGACGGCACTGGCTGACCGAGCACGACTTCCCGCACATCGGGGTGACCCCATGAGTGCCGCTCAAGATCGCTACACCGTCATCTCGGCGGACTGCCACGCGGGCGCCGATCTCCTCGACTACAAGCCGTACTTGGAGGCGCGGCACCACGACGCGTTCGACGCGTGGGCCGCCGGCTACGTGAACCCGTACGAGGACCTGGTCGCCGACACAGCCGACCGGAACTGGAACTCGAAGCGTCGCCTCGAAGAGCTGGAGCAGGACGGCATCGTCGCCGAGGTCGTCTTCCCGAACACCATCCCGCCGTTCTTCCCGTCCGCCTCGCTCATGGCGCCCGCGCCCACCCGCGAGGAGTTCGAGCAGCGCTGGGCCGGTCTGCGCGCCCACAACCGGTGGCTGGCGGACTTCTGCGCCGCCGCCCCTGGCCGCAGGGCGGGCGTCTTCCAGATCCTCCTCAACGACGTCGACGAGGCCGTCAAGGAGATCCGCTGGGCGGCCGAAGCGGGCCTGAAGGGCGGCCTGTTGCTGCCCGGTACGCCGCCGGGCTCGGGCCTTCCGGAGCTCTACTCGTCGACGTACGACCCGATCTGGCGGACCTGCGCCGAGCTCGGCGTCCCGGTCAACCACCACGCGGGTTCGGCGTCCCCGCCGCTCGGCGAGGAACCGGCCGCCCGCGCGGTGTTCATGGTCGAGACGACGTGGTTCTCGCACCGCGCACTGTGGCACCTCGTCTTCGGCGGCGCCTTCCGTAAGCACCCCGATCTGAGGCTCGTCCTCACGGAGCAGGGCTCGGGCTGGATCCCCGGAGTCCTGGACATGCTGGACTACTACCACGCGCGCCTGGTCAGGGCGGCCACGAAGGCCAACACGGCCGAGGCCAAGTTCGGTGCGGGGCTCGCCGATTCGATGGGCAAGGGCCCCTCTACGGTGTGGCGTGAGAACTGCTACGTAGGCGCGAGTTTCATGCGGCCCCACGAAGTGCCCCTGCGCAACCGGATCGGCCTCGACAAGATCATGTGGGGCAGCGACTACCCGCACGACGAGGGCACGTACCCGTACACGCGCGAAGGTCTGCGCATCGCCTACGCGGGGCTCCCGAAGGACGAGATCGCCGCGATGGTCGGCGGCAACGCGGCCCGCGTCTACGGGTTCGACCTCGGCCTCCTCGACCCCATCGCGGCCCGCGTCGGTCCCACCGTCGCGGAGATCGACGAACCGCTCAAGGAGCCGCCCGCGGACGCGACGAGCCCGGTGTTCGCGCCAGGGGCGTCGGTACGCGTGTGGTGACGCGCCGGGTGGCATGCTCACCGCGTGACGGAACCAGGAGCGCACACCACCCATGACGAGTCGCACGGCGGCGCGCTCGGCTCGCGGCTCAACTGGCTGCGCGCCGCCGTACTCGGCGCCAACGACGGCGTGGTCTCCACCGCGGGACTCGTCGTCGGCGTCGCCGGAGCCACCGACGACCGCTCCACGCTGCTCACGGCGGGGCTCGCCGGGCTGCTCGCCGGATCGATGTCCATGGCGGCCGGCGAGTACGTCTCCGTGTCCACGCAGCGCGACTCCGAGAAAGCCGCCATCGCCATGGAGAAGCGCGAGCTGACCGAGCAGCCGGACGCCGAACTGGAAGAACTCACCGACCTGTTGGAGGAGCGCGGGCTCAGCCGCGACGTCGCCCGCGAGGCCGCCGAGCAGCTCACCGAACGGGACGCGCTGCGCGCCCACGCGCGCGTGGAGCTCGGCATCGACCCCGACGACCTCACCAACCCGTGGCACGCCGCCTGGGCCAGTTTCCTCGCCTTCACGGCGGGCGCGCTGCTGCCGCTGCTCGCGATCGTCCTGCCGCCCTCCGAGTGGCGGCTGCCCGTCACGGTCGGCTCCGTCCTCGCGGCGCTCGCCTTCACCGGCTACAGCAGCGCCCGGATGGGCAGCGCGGCGGTGCGGCCCGCGGTGTGGCGCAACGTGGGCGGGGGAGCGCTCGCGATGGCGGTCACGTATGCGGCGGGTTCTTTGTTGGGTGCTGCCGGAATTTGACCCTTACCGGCGGTACTACTTGTCGGTAACTACCTATAGCCGGGGGCAGGTCAGGGACCTTACGGTGCACGTATGCCGTCCCCGAACCTGCCCGATGCCGTGCTGTGGTCGATCCCCGCCTTCGTGCTGCTCACGATCGTGGAGATCATCAGCGTCCGGATCCACCCCGACGAGGACGCCGCGGGCTACGAGACCAAGGACGCGGCGACCAGCGTCACCATGGGGCTCGGAAGCCTGGTCTTCGACCTCCTGTGGAAGATCCCGATCGTCGCGATCTACACGGCCGTGTACGAACTGACGCCGCTGCGCGTGCCCGTCCTGTGGTGGACGATCCCGCTGATGCTGCTCGGCCAGGACTTCTTCTACTACTGGTCGCACCGCGGACACCACGTGATCCGCATCCTGTGGGCGTGCCACGTGGTGCACCACTCCAGCCGCAGCTTCAACCTCACCACGGCGCTCCGGCAGCCCTGGACGAGCCTGACCGTGTGGCCGTTCTACCTGCCGCTCATCGCGCTCGGCGTGCACCCGGCGGCGCTCGCGTTCTGCTCGTCGGTCAACCTCGTGTACCAGTTCTGGATCCACACCGAGCGCATCGACAAGATGTGGCGGCCCTTCGAGTTCGTCTTCAACACGCCCTCCCACCACCGCGTCCACCACGCCTCCCAAGGCGACTACCTGGACCGGAACTTCGGCGGGATCCTCATCCTCTGGGACCGGCTCTTCGGGTCGTGGGTGGCGGAGGTCGAGCGCCCCGAGTTCGGGCTCACCAAGAACATCAGCACGTACAACCCGCTGCGCGTCGCCACCCACGAGTACGCGGCCATCGCCAGGGACCTGCGGGCGGCGGCCGGTTGGCGTGAGCGGGCCGGGAGGGTCTTCCGGGGGCCGGGGTGGCAGCCGGAGCCCGCCGACGTGCCGAACGCCCCGCAGAAGGTCACCGAGGGCGCCGCATGAGGCCTGCCGCACCGATGTGGCGCGCCGCGTTCTTCGTGGTGTGCGCCGCCGACCTCGTCGCGCTGCTCGTGGGCACGGAGAGCGCGCACGTCGTCCTCAAGCCCCTGCTCATGCCGCTGCTCGCGGCCTACGTGATCGCGTGCCGCGGCCCCCGGCTGCTGTGCGCCGCCCTGCTGCTGGGGTGGTGCGGCGACGTGCTGCTGCTGTTCGACCAGGACACCGTGTTCCTCGCCGGGATGGGCGCCTTCGCCGTCGGGCACGTCTGCTACCTGGTGCTCTTCAAGCGGCACGGGACGCCGCGCGCGCGTGGCGCGCTGCTCGGCGCCGCGTACGGCGTCGCGCTCGTCGTGACGGTGGCCCTGCTGTGGACCGATCTGCCGCCGGACATGCGCGGGCCCGTCGCCGCGTACAGCGTGCTGCTGACCTGCATGGCGTTCGCGTCCTCCCGGCTCGGGGCGGCGGCGGGCGCGGGCGGCGCGCTCTTCCTGCTCTCGGACTCGCTCATCGCCATGGGAGTCGCCGACTGGCCCGCTCTGCCGCGCCCCGACTTCTGGGTCATGGGCACCTACGTAGCGGCGCAGTACCTGATCGCGCGCGGGGTGCTCGGGGAGCGGGCCGCGGCCCCTCCGGCGTACCGTGAAAGGCGCGCCGCGACCCGGCGCATCGCTCACTGACCTGCGTCGATGGCAGGTCCCGCACAAAGGAACACCTCCCATGCGCGCCACCACCATCCACGCTCCGTACGACCTGCGCGTGGAGGACGTTCCCGACGCCGCCGTCGTGCGGCCCACGGACGCCGTGGTGCGTGTTCTGCGCGCCTGCGTCTGCGGCAGCGACCTCTGGGCCTACCGGGGCGAGGCCGCGCGGCAGGCCGGGCAGCGCATCGGGCACGAGTTCCTCGGCTTCGTCGAGGAGACCGGCTCCGAGGTGTCCGTCTTCAAGCGCGGAGACCTGGTCGTCGCGCCCTTCATGTGGTCGGACGGGGTGTGCGACTACTGCCGCGAGGGCCTGACCACGTCGTGCGAACACGGCGGATTCTGGGGCGCGGTCGGCCACGACGGAGGCCAGGGCGAGGCCGTGCGCGTCCCCTACGCCGACGGCACGCTCGTCGCGCTGCCGGCCGAAGCCGCCTCCGACGACCGTCTGCTGTCCGCCCTCCTGACGCTCTCCGACGTGCTGGGCACCGGCCACCACGCGGCGCTCGGCGCGGGCGTGCGCGAGGGCGCGACCGTCGCCGTCGTGGGGGACGGCGCCGTGGGCCTGTGCGGTGTCCTCGCGGCCCACCGGCTCGGCGCCGAGCGGATCATCGCGCTCGGCCGCCATCAGGTGCGTACGGACATCGCACGGAGCTTCGGCGCCACGGACGTCGTCTCGGAGCGCGGCGAGGCGGCCGTCGCGGCGGTCCGCGAACTCACCGGCGGCCAGGGCGCGCACGCCGTGATCGAGGCGGTCGGCACCGAGCAGTCCATGAACACCGCCGTGAACATCACCCGCGACGGCGGCGCCATCGGCTTCGTCGGCGTCCCGCACGGCAGCGGCAGTGGAGTCGACCTGCGCGTCATGTTCGACCACAACATCGCGCTGCGCGGCGGCGTCGCCCCTGTCCGCTCGTACATCCCCGACCTGATGCCCGACGTCCTGGACGGGACCATCGACCCGTCGCCCGTCTTCGACATGACGGTCGACATCGAGGGCGTGCCCGGTGGCTACAAAGCGATGGACGAGCGCGCCGCCCTGAAGGTGATGGTCACCAACTAGGCGCCGCTACGGGGACACGGGCTCACCAGCGGATCGGCACCGGCAGCGCTGTCAGCGCCGCCGACACCGCCACGACGACCGCCAGGATCACGACCTCCGCGCGCGCGGGCACGTAGGCGCTCCCGCGGTCCGGGGCGCGTCGCAGGCGCAGCCGCGCCACCAGGGCGAGGCCCGCGACGACGGTGACCAGGAGCACCTTCGCGAGCAGCACGCGACCGTAGGCCGTCGTCGTCAGCTGGTCGAGGACCGTGCTCGGCGGCATCCGGCGCAGGGTGCTGCACACGCCCGTCGCGGTGATGGCCGCGAGCAGTACCGCGGCCACGCGCGCGTAGAGGCCGAGAAGTGCCGTGCCCGCCTCGGGGGCGGTCGTGCGCCAGGCGTGCGTCGTGCGCAGCACGTACAGCAGTCCGCCCACCCACAGGGCGGCGCAGACCAGATGGACCAGGGTGAGTCCCGAGCCGAGCAGTGCGGTCTCCTCGGCCGCCGGATGCGCCCGCAGTGCCTCCGCCACGGCCACGGCGGCCAGCGGGAGGAGCGCCGTCGTCGGACGCCGCCAGCGGGCGCACAGGCCTGCGAGCAGAAAGCCGTTGACCTCCACGAGCGCGAGCGCGCCGTCGCGTGTCCCGCCCAGGCCGCCGATGTCCAGCGCTGCGACGCTGTGCGGAATCAGGTTCCCGGAGGCCACCACGGAGGCGAGCCCGAGCGCGGCCGCGAACCCGGCCCACGGCGCGTACGCCGACCAGGTGCGCGGCGGCTCCCGCGACGGGTCCACCTTGCGCGCGAGGAACCCGGCGAACACCTCGCCCACCTGGACGCACAGCGCCGCGAACAAGGCCGTGCGCAGGAGTGCGATCACGCCGACGCCGGGCGCCGAGGCCTCACCGGTGCCGTCGAGCGCGGCGCGCGGCCCCAGCAGCGGGATCAGTGCGGCGACGGCGACGAGTACGAGCACGGCGACGGCGCGCCCCGCGCCGGGGCTGCGCAGGGAGACGTCGGCAGCCGCGACGGAAACGGGAGCCTCGGTGGGCGGCGGTATGGAACTCACCACTGGATCTTCACCAGGCGGCACGGATCCCGGCAAGCGCAGACCGACAAGTGGGGCATGCGAATCCGGACCATGTGCGGCCGGGTCCGGTGCTGCGCTGCGTCGGTTCACGACTACGTAGGACGCGATTTCGGGGCCCCGCGGTTCACCCGGCCGGCAGCCACCCGGCCTCGTCCGTGCCCCAACCCCCGGGAGGGCGCGCCCAGTTCGCGGGACCGCCGTCGAACGACAGAGGCGGCAGGGCGTGCCGCAGGCGCCCGATCGGGCTGTCCGCCTCGGTCAGCCAAGCGGCCGGATCGTCCGCCTCGTACGGCTCCGCGCGCTCGCCGTACCCTCTCGGGCGCGCCCCTTGCAGGAGCCAGGCGGCCGTCTGCGCGAGCGCGAGCCGCACCACCCGCGAACCGCCCTGTGCCGTCTGCTCGGTGAGCGCGCGCAGCACCGCCGCCGCGAGCAGATAGCCCGTACCGTGGTCGAGCGCCTGCGCGGGCAGGGCGCCAGGGCGCTCGGGGGAGCCCTCGGTCGCCGCGATGCCCGCCGCCACCTGGACGAGGCTGTCGAAGCCGCGCCGCCCGCTCCACGGGCCGTACTCGCCCCAGGCCGACAGCGCCGCCACCACGAGCCCCGGCCGCCGCTCGGCGAGCGCTTCCGGAGCGAGCCCGAACCGGTCGAGCGCGCCGGGCCGGTACCCCGTGACCACCACGTCCGCGCCCGCGAGCAGCTCGTCGAATGTGCGCCGGTCCGCCGCGTCCGCCAGGTCGAGCCGGGCCGAGCGCTTGCCGAAACCGGTGTCCGCGTGCGCGTCCGCCGCCTCGGGCAGCTGCGGCGCGTCCACCCGCAGCACGTCCGCGCCGAGCAGCGCCAGGGTGCGCGTGGCGACAGGGCCCGCGATGACGCGGGTGAGGTCGAGGACCCGGATCCCGGCCGCGGGCGAGAGCACCCCGCGCGACAGCGTCCGGGCCGGCGCCGCGTCGGCCCGGTCGAGCGTCAGGAGTGGACGGGCCGCCACCTGCGCGCCCTGGGGATGCGCGGCCCACTCCTCGGGCGTGCGCAGCGCGACGGCCAGGCCCCCGGCCGCGTACACCGTCTCCTCGACCTCGTACGCGGAGCGCTCCGCGAGCAGCGCCGCCACCTCGTCCACGGTCGCGTCCACGCCGGTCCCGAGGGCCGCACACAGCCGCGCCCGGTGGTGCGGATAGTTCGCGTGGGTGCGCAGCCAGCCGTCCCGCGTGCGCCAGAAGCGCGACAGCGGCGCGAAGTTGACCGGCGCGCGCCCGTCGATCAGCAGATGCCGCTCGCTGGTGAACGCGGTGGCCACCGCGCCGTCGTCGACACGCGCCCGGATGGCGCCGAGGGGGTGCCTCGCGCGCGTGGCGGCCAGTTCGGCGGCGGCGAGGGAACAGCAGCCGACGCAGGACCTGGCCAGGTCGACGACGGGGAGGCGGGCGGGCAGCGAACCCGCGCGCGTGCGGTACGAGACGCGGGCGAGCAGGGCGGGGTCGCCGCCGAGCGCCGCCCACGCGGCCCGGGTGTCGACCGGTGCATGGGGCGCATGTGTCATGTCCGCACTATCGCGCAGCAGTTGGCCCCGGCACACGGTCGGCACACGCAGGGGCCGGGTGGCGTGCGCCACCCGGCCCCTGTCCGCCTCACATGGTGCGTACGGCGTCGGTCACTTGACGGCCTTCAGCGCGTCCACGATCCCGTACCCGTAGAAGCCGTTGCGCCGCTCGGGGCCCTCGCAGACCGCGTCGACCGTGCCGTCGCCGTCCCCGTCGTACGCGGTCGGGCACGGCTCCTTGTCGGCCTGCGCCTTCATCAGGGACTGCAACTGCGCCGGAGTGGCCTTCGGGTGCGTCGACTTGAGGAGCGCGGCGACGCCCGCGGCGTGCGGCGAGGCCATCGACGTGCCCTGCAGCCAGCCGTACTGGTTGCCCGGCAGCGTGGACAGGATGCGGCCGTCCTTCGACGGGGTGTCGGCCGGCTTCTGATACTTGTCGCCGCCCGGCGCCGCGATGTCGATGACACCGTTGCCGTACGTCGAGTAGTACGACTTGGCCTTGGTCACGCCCGTCGCGCTCACCGTGACGACGCCCGGCAGCTGCGTCGGGATGTCGAGGCAGGTGTGCGGGTCGATCGTGCGGTTCACCGGCGTCGAGTCGTCCGGGCTGGAGTCGTCCACGATCGCGTCGGAGTCGAGGTCGTGGTTGGAGTTGCCCGCGGACGCCAGGTTCAGCGTGCCCTTCTTCTGGGCGTACAGCTGGGCCCGGTTGACCGCGTCGACGATGCCCCGCTGGTCGGGGTCGTCCATGCAGTTGTAGAGCCACGGGTCCACGTAGTAGCTGTTGTTGGTGACCTCGATGCCGTGGTCGGCCGCGAACACGAAGGCGCAGACCACGCTCTCCGGGTAGAACAGCTCGCTGACCGGGTCGGCCACCTTGATGCCCGCGACCTTCACGCCCGGAGCGACACCGGCGACGCCGACCCCGTTGCGCGCGGCGGCGATCTCACCGGCGACGTGCGTGCCGTGGTAGTGGTCCGGGTTCGCGGGCCGCCAGGCGCCCGGCGAGGTGTCCGCCTTGCCGCCGACGCAGTTCGCGGACTGCGACGCGGAGAAGTTCGGGGCGAGGTCGGGGTGGGTGTCGTCCACACCGGTGTCGATGACGCCGACGGTGACCTTCTTGCTGCCCGGGGTGATCTTCGCGGCCTTGTCGGCGCCCATCGCCCGCAGGTCCCACTGGTCGGCCTCGAGCGGTTCCTGGGCGGAAGTCGCCTGCGCGGCCGCGGACTTGGCGTCCGCCTTGGACAGCTTCTGGACGGCGCCCTCTTCGGTGGTGCCGGCCGGGCTGAGCGGCGCGGTGCGGGTCGCGCCCGCCGTGGCCACCCCCTTCGCCGCGCGTATTCGCTTGCCGAAGTCGGCGTTCGAGGAGTGGGCGACGATGACGCCGATCTTCGCGTACGTCGCGACGATGGAGCCGTCGGCCGCGGATATCGCCTTCGTCACCGAGGAGATCGTGCGGGCATCGGTGCCGCGCGTGTTCACCACGTACGCGAGCGAGGAGGCCGAACTGGCCGTCGCCGAGGGGGAGTCGACGGCGGGGGCCGCCGTCGCGGACGGCAGGAAGCCGAAGGAGGCCGTCAGCGCGATGCCGATCGGCAGGGCGAGGGCCAAGCGGCGCCGGGACGACAGGCGTCTGGCGGGCAGACGTCTGGAAGGCAGATGAGCCATGGGGTCTCCACATCATCCGTCGGTTATGGAAATGCCCGGTAGACGAGAACACGAGTGGGTTCCGGGCAGGTACATGACGCGTGGTGCGATGTGAACGTATCTCTGGTCACCGCAGGTCATCAACGAGTTCCGAAAGAAGTTCCGAAAGAAACAAGGTGAGTTGAACCGCGTCGACCGTGCGCCCGTGCCGTTGTGCAGGGGGTCGGGGAGCTCTACCATCGCGACCCGGCCCGCGTGATCCAGATCACGTCGAGGTTCGAGAGACAGCACCCCATCGCGAGGAGAGTCCGTGTCCACCGACGCACCACCACCGCAGCAGGGCAGCCCGCACGACGGGCCCGCGCTGCCCTCCACCGAGAAGTTCATCGAGGTGCAGGAAGGCGCGGAGTTCGGTGAACTGCGCCGTGCGCACCGCTCGTTCGCCTTCCCGCTGACCGTCGGCTTCATCGCCTGGTACCTCGTGTACGTGCTGCTGTCGAACTACGCGGGCGACTTCATGGGCACCAAGGTGTTCGGCAACATCAACGTCGCCCTCATCCTCGGCCTCGGCCAGTTCCTGACCACGTTCCTCATCGCCTGGTGGTACTCGCGGTACTCCGCCGCCAAGCTCGATCCCAAGGCAGAGGCCATCAAGGCCCGTATGGAGGGCGGCGCATGAGCCCCGTCATGTCCCAGATCCCCCTGGCCGCCGAGGCCAGCGAGCACCGGCCGCTGATCATCAGCCTGTTCGCGGTGTTCGTCCTCGCGACGCTCGTCATCACCGTCTGGGCGGGCCGCCAGACCAAGAGCGCGTCCGACTTCTACGCGGGCGGCCGCCAGTTCACCGGCTTCCAGAACGGCCTCGCGGTATCCGGCGACTACATGTCCGCCGCGTCGTTCCTCGGCATCGCGGGCGCCATCGCCCTCTTCGGCTACGACGGCTTCCTCTACTCGATCGGCTTCCTGGTCGCCTGGCTCGTCGCCCTGCTCCTGGTCGCGGAACCGCTGCGCAACTCCGGTCGCTACACGATGGGTGACGTGCTCGCCTACCGGATGCGCCAGCGCCCGGTGCGTACGGCGGCCGGCACCTCGACGATCGTCGTCTCGATCTTCTACCTGCTCGCGCAGATGGCGGGCGCGGGCGTGCTCGTCTCGCTGCTGCTCGGCATCACCTCGGACGCGGGCAAGGTCGGCATCGTCGCGCTCGTCGGCGTCCTGATGATCGTGTACGTCACCATCGGCGGCATGAAGGGCACCACCTGGGTGCAGATGGTCAAGGCGGTGCTGCTGATCGCCGGCACCATCCTGCTGACCTTCCTGGTCCTGCTGAAGTTCAACTTCAACATCTCCGACCTGCTGGGTACGGCTTCCGAGACCAGTGGCAAGGGTTCGGCGTTCCTGGAGCCCGGCCTGAAGTACGGCCTCACCGCCACGTCGAAGATCGACTTCATCTCGCTCGGCATCGCGCTCGTGCTCGGCACGGCGGGCCTGCCGCACATCCTGATCCGCTTCTACACGGTGCCGACCGCCAAGGCGGCCCGTAAGTCGGTCAACTGGGCCATCGGCATCATCGGCGCCTTCTACCTGATGACGATCGCGCTCGGCTTCGGCGCGGCCGCGCTCATCAAGCCGGAGGAGATCATCGCCTCCAACCCGGCGGGCAACACGGCGGCACCCCTGCTGGCGCTCCATCTGGGCGGCGTCGACTCCAGCTGGGGCGCGATCCTGCTCGCCTCGATCTCGGCGGTCGCCTTCGCCACGATCCTCGCGGTCGTCGCGGGTCTGACCCTCGCCTCGTCCTCCTCGTTCGCGCACGACATCTACGCGAACGTCATCAAGAAGGGGCAGGCCACCGAGAAGCAGGAGATGAAGGCGGCCCGCTGGGCCACCGTCTTCATCGGCATCGTCTCGATCGCCCTCGGCGCGCTCGCCCGCGACCTGAACGTGGCGGGCCTCGTCGCCCTGGCCTTCGCGGTCGCGGCCTCCGCGAACCTGCCGACGATCCTGTACTCCCTCTTCTGGAAGCGGTTCAACACCAACGGCGCGCTGTGGTCGATCTACGGCGGCCTGTTCACGGCGGTCTTCCTGGTCCTCTTCTCGCCCGTCGTCTCGGGCAACCCGAAGACCTCCATGTTCAAGGGCGCCGACTTCCACTGGTTCCCGCTGGAGAACCCGGGCATCATCTCGATCCCGGTCGGCTTCCTGCTGGGCGTCATCGGCACCTACGTCGCCAAGGAGAAGGCCGACAAGGGCAAGTACGCGGAGCTCGAGGTCCGCTCCCTGACGGGCACCGGAGCCCACTGACCAGCTCTGTCTCCTGTGTGCCGTGCCCCGCGTCGTAGATCCCTACGAGGCGGGGCCCGGCACACTCGTCTGTTCGCAGGCCTGCCGCTGTCAGACCCGTCACGTAGGCTCGGGATCAGTAGGTAAGAACCGCCGAGGGAGGGGGCCCACGTGCTCATCGACACATACGGCCGAGTGGCAACCGACCTGCGGGTCTCGCTGACCGACCGGTGCAATCTGCGCTGCACGTACTGCATGCCCGAGGAGGGCCTGCAGTGGCTCGCCAAGCCGGATCTGCTCACCGATGACGAGATCGTCCGCCTCGTCCGCATCGCGGTCACCGACCTCGGCATCACCGACGTCCGCTTCACCGGCGGCGAACCCCTGCTCCGGCCCGGCCTTGTCGGCATCGTCGAGCGGGTCGCGGCCCTGGAGCACCGCCCGAAGATGTCGCTCACGACGAACGGGATCGGGCTGAAGCGCACGGCGGGGGCGCTCAAGGAGGCGGGCCTCGACCGGGTCAACGTCTCGCTGGACACGCTCCGCCCCGATGTCTTCAAGACCCTGACCCGGCGTAACCGGCACCAGGACGTCATCGAGGGCCTCGAAGCGGCGCGCGACGCGGGCCTGACCCCGGTGAAGGTCAACGCGGTCCTGATGCCGGGGCTGAACGAGGACGAGGCCCCGGACCTCCTCGCCTGGGCGGTCGAGCACGACTACGAGCTGCGTTTCATCGAGCAGATGCCGCTCGACGCCCAGCACGGGTGGAAGCGCGAGGGCATGATCACCGCGGGCGACATCCTCACCTCGCTGCGTACGCGCTTCGAGCTCACCGAGGAAGGGTCCGGCGAGCGGGGCTCCGCGCCCGCCGAGCGCTGGATCGTGGACGGGGGGCCGCACCGCGTCGGCGTCATCGCCTCGGTGACCCGCCCGTTCTGCTCGGCCTGCGACCGCACGCGGCTCACGGCGGACGGCCAGGTCCGCACCTGCCTGTTCGCCACGGAGGAGACGGATCTGCGGGCGGCCCTGCGCTCCGACATGCCGGACGAGGAACTGGCCGCCATCTGGAAGCGCGCCATGTGGGGCAAGAAGGCGGGCTCGGGTCTCGACGACCCGTCGTTCCTGCAGCCGGACCGCCCGATGTCGGCGATCGGCGGCTGAGGCCTCAGCCCTCGGTCTCGGGGCCGTCCCACTCCGCGAGCGCCACGACATCCTTCAGGAACCCGCGTACGCCGAGGAACTTGGCCAGGTGCTCGCGGTGCTCGTCGCACGCCAGCCACGTCTTGCGGCGCTCCGGAGTGTGCAGCTTCGGGTTGTTCCACGCGAGCACCCACACGGCGTCGGCGCGACAGCCCTTGGCCGAGCACTGGGGAGTTTCGGGCGACGGTCCGGAGAGGTTCGCGAGGTTCACGCGTCAACCTTAAACGCCCCGGAAATGGCGACGCCGAGCAGCCACGGGGGGAGCTGCCCGGCGTCGGTCCGTCGCTCCGACGGGGGATGCGGAGCGCTCCCGCAGTATGCCACGGGGGACCCACCGCCCGGCACCGGAACAACATGATTGATCTGAGCTTTTCTTGAGCTTTGTCGACCGGTTGTGCGCCGGGTCCGACCCTTGCTCAGGCCCGGTCCTCCGGGGCGGATTCCGCGGTGTCGGCGGACGGCACCGGGGAGATCACGGGGCGTGAGGGCGCGGGTACGAAGGTCGACGGAAGGGAGGGCGCGTTCTCCCGGCCCGCGTTGGCGAAGACCACGGAGACGTAGGGGAGGAGTACGCCGAGAACGAGCGTCACGATGGCGACGTGCCGCTCCACGTTCCACAGCACTGCGGTCAGGATCACGGAAACGGTGCGGACGGACATCGAGATGATGTACCGGCGCTGCCGGCTGCGGACATCGTCGGCGAGCCCCTGCCGGGCGCCCGTGATCCGGAAAACCTCTGCCCCACCGTTGCCCTTGCGCTTCCGCTTCACACTCCACCACCCGCCAGCTCGCCGGACTCTCCCCGGACCGGACTCGTCCACGGTACGCCCGGTATGCGTCGGCTACGAGACCGGGGGCGGGCCCGGCCTGGGAGCACGGCCTGCGCCATACCACGTACGGAGCTGTCCGACATGCGCCGTATGGCGTACGCGGTGAGACTGATCGCGTGGGCGGCCGCTCGGCGTCCCGTACCGCATGAGGAGGCGACGACATGAGCTGGTTGTGGGCGATCATCGTGGGCTTGATCCTGGGCCTGATCGCGAAGGCGATCCTGCCCGGCAAGCAGCAGATCCCGCTGTGGCTGACAGTGGTCTTCGGCATCATCGGCAGCGTCCTGGGCAACTGGGCGGCCACGGGCATGGGAGTCAACGACACCAAGGGCATCGACTGGATCCGCCATCTGCTGCAGCTGATCGGCGCGGTGGTCGTGGTCGGCGTGGGCGACCGGGTGTGGGTGGCGCTGCGCGGGAACAAGAGCAAGGCGTAGGTCCTGTCGCACTGGGGCCTGTCGTTTGGATCAGGCCCTACGCCCGGAAACGGCTGAAGGCCCGGCCCCGCTGAGTGGCGGGCCGGGCCTTCCGGGTACGGGGCGAGAGCCCTACGCGCCCTTGACCTCCACGGCCGCGAGGTTCTTCTTGCCGCGCCGCAGAACCAGCCACCGCCCGTGCAGCAGCTCGTCCGCGCCCGGCACGAAGTCCTCGGCGGCGACCTTGACGTTGTTCACGTAGGCCCCGCCCTCCTTCACGGTGCGGCGCGCGGCCGACTTGCTGGCGACGAGGCCGACCTCGGCGAACAGGTCGACGACCGGGCCGAGCTCGGTGACCTCGGCCTTCGGCAGCTCGGACAGGGCCGCGGCGAGCGTCGCCTCGTCCAGGTCCGAGAGGTTCCCGTCGCCCTGACCGAACAGCGCCTTCGAGGCGGAGATCACGGCGGCCGTCTGGTCCGCGCCGTGCACCAGCGTCGTCAGCTCCTCGGCGAGGGCACGCTGCGCGGCACGGGCCTGCGGCCGCTCCTCCGTCTGCTGCTCCAGCTCCTCCAGCTCCTCGGGGGACTTGAAGGACAGGATCCGCATGTACTTCGAGATGTCCCGGTCGTCCGTGTTCAACCAGAACTGGTAGAACGCGTACGGCGTCGTCATCTGCGGGTCGAGCCAGATGGCGCCGCCCTCGGACTTGCCGAACTTGGTGCCGTCCGCCTTCACCATCAGCGGCGTCGCCACGCAGTGCGCCACCGCGTCCGGCTCCAGGCGGTGGATCAGGTCGAGCCCGGCCGTGAGGTTGCCCCACTGGTCGGAGCCGCCCTGCTGGAGCGTGCAGCCGTAGCGGCGGTACAGCTCCAGGAAGTCCATGCCCTGCAGGAGCTGGTAGCTGAACTCCGTGTAGCTGATGCCCTCCTGGGACTCCAGGCGGCGGGCCACGGAGTCCTTGGTCAGCATCTTGTTGACCCGGAAGTGCTTGCCGATGTCACGCAGGAACTCGATCGCGGACATCCCGGAAGTCCAGTCCAGGTTGTTCACCATCGTCGCCGCGTTCTCACCCTCGAAGTCGAGGAACGGCTCGATCTGCGAGCGCAGCCGGTCGACCCAGAGCCTGATCGTCCCCGGGTCGTTCAGCGTGCGCTCCGCCGTCGGGCGCGGGTCGCCGATCTGGCCCGTGGCCCCGCCCACCAGGGCGAGCGGGCGCAGGCCCGCCTGCTGGAGCCGGCGCATGGTCAGGACCTGCACCAGGTGGCCGACGTGCAGGGAGGCCGCGGTCGGGTCGAAGCCGCAATAGAACGTGACCGGACCGTCCGCGAGCGCCTTGCGCAGTGCGTCCTCGTCAGTGGACTGGGCCCACAGGCCACGCCACTTCAGCTCGTCGACGATGTCGGTCACGGTTCTGGTTCTCCTTGAACAGGTCTGCTGGGACCCTGCCAGTCTATGGGCGTCAGACGCCTTGACTGACCGAGCTCATGTTGAAGTCCGGCACCCGCAGGGCGGGCATCGCAGCCCTGGTGAACCAGTCGCCCCACTCCCTGGGCAGCGTCTTTTCCGTCCGCCCGGCCTCCGTGGCCCGGCCCAGCAGGCCGACCGGCGACTCGTTGAACCGGAAGTTGTTCACCTCGCCCACGACCTCGCCGTTCTCCACGAGGTACACACCGTCGCGGGTGAGCCCGGTGAGCAGCAGCGTCGCCGGGTCGACCTCGCGGATGTACCAGAGGCAGGTGAGCAGCAGGCCCCGCTCCGTACCGGCGACCATCTCGTCCAGCGACTTCGTGCCGCCGCCGTCGAGGATCAGGTTGTCGATGGCGGGGGCGACGGGCTGCCCGGTGAGCGCCGCGCTGTGCCGGGTCGTCGTGAGGTGCTTCAGCTCCCCCTCACGGATCCAGTCGGTGGCGCCGACCGGCAGCCCGTTGTCGAACACCGACGACGCGTCGCTGGAGGCGTGCGCGAGGACGAACGGGGCCGATTCGAGCCCCGGCTCGTGCGGATCGCTGCGCAGGGTCAGCGGCAGCTCGCTGAGCCGCTCGCCCAGCCGCGTACCGCCGCCCGGCTCGGAGAACACGGTGCGGCCCTCGGTCGCGTCCCGCGCCCCCGCCGACCACATCTGG
Organism: Streptomyces sp. NPDC002795; assembly: GCF_042888725.1. Taxonomy (NCBI): domain Bacteria; kingdom Bacillati; phylum Actinomycetota; class Actinomycetes; order Kitasatosporales; family Streptomycetaceae; genus Streptomyces; species Streptomyces sp. NPDC002795. The sequence goes on along the minus strand of NZ_JBIAQB010000017.1, from coordinate 25,948 downwards.
TAGATCAGCAGGTCCGCCACGGCGGTCGGCGGCAGCAGCGTCTCGTAGCGCCCGGCGGGCAGGTCGATGTGCCGCTGCGCCCACCCGAGCCGGGTGGCGAGCTCCGCGTCCATCGCCGCCGGGTCGACGTCCTTGAAGTCCCGCGTCGACCGGCCCGCCCACGCCGACCGCCTGCGGCCGTGCGACTTGGCGTTCATCTCCAGGGTCCCGTTGGGCTGGTCGTGACGCAGCCGCAGCCCCGTCGACGTACCGAGATAGCTGCTGGTCAGCTCGTGGTTGGCGAACCCGTACAGCTCGCGGCCGCCCGCCCTGGCCCGCGCGAACGCCTCGCCGAGCGCCGGCGCGAACTCCGCGAAGACGGCGGACGAGGTCTCGGCGGGCGCGTCCGTGAAGTCGGGGGAGTGCGCCACGTCGCCGATCAGCGGCTGCGCGTCCTCGGCGGGCCCCGCCTTGGCGGCGGCCTCCTCGGCGGCGCGCACCAGCGGTTCGAGGTCGTCGGCGGTCACGGCGGAGCGGGACACGACACCACTCGCCGTGCCCTCCTTGCCGTCGACCGTCGCGACGACGGTGAGGGTGCGCCCGCGCGTGACGCCGTTCGTGGTGAGCGCGTTGCCCGCCCAGCGCAGATTGGCGGTGGACGTCTCGTCGGCGATGACCACGCAACCGTCGGCCCGCGACAGTTCGAGGGCCCGCTCGACGATCTCGTACGGCTTGCTGGCACGCGGGCTCATCGACCGGCCTCCTGCGTCGTATTCAGACTGTGCTTGCCCGGGGGACAACCCCCGGACCCCCGGCCGCTCCCGTGCGTGACGCTCATCGACCGGCCTCCTGCGTCGTATTCAGAATGTTGACGCCCTTGAAGAGCGCGCTCGGGCAGCCGTGCGAGACGGAGGCGACCTGGCCCGGCTGGGCCTTGCCGCAGTTGAAGGCGCCGCCGAGTACGTAGGTCTGCGGGCCGCCGACCGACGCCATGGAGCCCCAGAAGTCCGTCGTCGTCGCCTGGTACGCGAAGTCCCGTACCTGCCCGGCGAGCTTCCCGCCCCGGATCGCGTACGCGCGCTGCGCCGTGAACTGGAAGTTGTAGCGCTGCATGTCGATGGACCACGACCGGTCGCCCACGAGGTAAAGACCCCGGTCGACCCCCGAGATCAGGTCCTCCGTCGCGAGCCCGCCCGGGTCCGGCTGGAGCGACACGTTCGCCATCCGCTGTACGGGAACGTGCCCGGGGGAGTCCGCGTACGCACACCCGTTGGAGCGCTCGAACCCGGTCAACTTGGCGATGCGCCGGTCGAGTTGATATCCGGCGAGGGTCCCGTCCTTCACCAGGTCCCAGGACTGTCCCGCCACGCCCTCGTCGTCGTACCCGATGGTGGCGAGCCCGTGCTCGGCCGTCCGGTCCCCGGTCACGTTCATGATCTCGGAGCCGTACTTGAGCTTCCCGAGCTGGTCGAAGGTGGCGAAGGAGGTGCCCGCGTACGCCGCCTCGTAGCCGAGCGCGCGGTCCAGCTCAGTGGCGTGCCCGATGGACTCATGGATGGTCAGCCAGAGGTTGGACGGGTCCACGACCAGGTCGTACGCGCCCGCCTTGACGCTCGGCGCGCGCATCTTCTCGGCGAGCAGCTCGGGGATCTCGGCGAGCTCCCGGCCCCAGTCCCAGCCGGTCCCGGTGAGGTACTCCCAGCCGCGCCCCACCGGCGGCGCGATGGTGCGCATGGAGTCGAACTCGCCGCTGGAGTCGTCCACGGCGACCGCGGTCAACTCCGGGTGCAGGCGCACCCGCTGCTGCGTCGTGACGGTCCCCGCCGTGTCCGCGTAGAACTTGTTCTCGTGCACGCAGTACAGCGAGGCGTCCACATGGGCCACCCCGTCCGCCGAGAGCAGCCGCGCGCTCCAGTCGGCGAGCAGCCCGGCGCGCTCCTCCTCCGGCACGGTGAAGGGATCGATCTCGTACGAGGAGATCCAGGTCTTGTCCGCGTGCACCGGCTCGTCCGCCAGCTCCACGCGCTCGTCCGAGCCTGCCGCCTTGATGACCTGCGCGCTCAGCTTGGCCATCGCGACGGCCTGCGAGGCGACCCGCGCCGCCGCGTCCATCGTCAGATCGACACCGGAGGCGAACCCCCACGTCCCGCCGTGTACGACGCGCACGGCATATCTCAGGTCGGTGCTGTCGGACGCCCCCGAAGGCCTGGCGTCCCGCAGCCGCACCGACGCACCCCGCACCCGCTCAAGACGGAAGTCCGCGTGGTCCGCTCCCAACGCGCGTGCGCGCGCGAGGGCGGCGTCGGCGAGTGCCCGTAGGGGCAGTGCGAGGAACGACTGATCGATCTCATGGGCCATGGGCGGCTTCCCCTTCTGTCACGGCGCAGGCGGCACAGTGCGTGTGAGTGAACCACGACACGTGCTGTCTGTGGGAACCCCACAGACAGCACCCCCTCGCCCTGTCGCCCCCGGATTCGGCACCCGGTGCCGCGGCCGGATAGGTTCAAGACGTACCTGACCGCCGAACGAAAGGGTGATCCGTTGAGCCGCTCGGTTCTCGTCACCGGGGGAAACCGGGGCATCGGCCTCGCCATCGCCCGCGCCTTCCTGGAGCAGGGCGACAAGGTGGCCTTCACCTACCGCTCCGGTGAGCCCCCCAAGGAGCTCGTCGACGCCGGCGCCCTCGCCGTCCGCTGCGACATCACGGACTCCGAGCAGGTCGACGTGGCCTACAAGGAGATCGAGGAGAAGCACGGCAACGTCGAGGTCCTCGTCGCCAACGCGGGCGTCACCAAGGACCAGCTCCTCATGCGCATGTCCGAGGAGGACTTCACGTCCGTCCTCGACACGAACCTCACCGGCACCTTCCGTGTCGTGAAGCGTGCCAACCGCGGCATGCTGCGCGCCAAGAAGGGCCGCGTCGTGCTGATCTCCTCCGTCGTCGGCCTGCTCGGCTCGGCGGGGCAGGCGAACTACGCCGCTTCGAAGGCCGGCCTGGTCGGTTTCGCGCGTTCGCTCGCCCGTGAGCTCGGGTCGCGCAACATCACCTTCAACGTCGTCGCCCCCGGTTTCGTGGACACCGACATGACGCAGGCGCTCACCGACGAGCAGCGCAAGGGCATCGTGTCGCAGGTGCCGCTCGGCCGGTACGCGCAGGTCGAGGAGATCGCCGGAGTGGTGAAGTTCCTGACCTCCGACGATGCCGCGTACATCACTGGAGCCGTCATCCCGGTTGACGGCGGACTGGGAATGGGTCACTGAACCATGGCTGGAATCCTCGAGGGCAAGAAGATCCTCATCACCGGTGTGCTGATGGAGTCCTCCATCGCCTTCCACGCCGCGAAGCTGGCCCAGGAGCAGGGTGCGGAGATCATCCTCACCGCCTGGCCGCGTCCCACGCTCACCGAGCGCATCGCCAAGAAGCTGCCGGAGCCCGACAAGGTCAAGGTCCTGGAGCTCGACGTCTCGAACGACGAGCACCTCGCCCGCCTAGAGGGCCAGGTCCGTGAGCAGCTCGGTGACCGGCTCGACGGCATCGTGCACTCCATCGGCTTCGCGCCGCAGGACGCCCTCGGCGGCAACTTCCTGAACACGCCGTTCGAGTCCGTCTCCACGGCCATGCACGTCTCCGCCTTCTCGCTGAAGTCGCTGACGATGGCGCTGCTGCCGCTGATGACCGAGGGCGGCTCCGTCGTCGGCCTCACCTTCGACGCGAAGTTCGCCTGGCCGCAGTACGACTGGATGGGCCCGGCCAAGGCCGCCCTGGAGGCCACCAGCCGCTACATGGCGCGCGACCTGGGCAAGCAGAACATCCGCTGCAACCTCGTCTCGGCCGGTCCGCTCGGCTCCATGGCCGCGAAGTCGATCCCCGGCTTCAGCGAGCTGGCGTCCGTGTGGGACACCCGCGCCCCGCTGGAGTGGAAGCTCGAGGACCCCGAGCCGGCGGGCAAGGGCATCGTCGCGCTGCTCTCGGACTGGTTCCCGAAGACGACGGGCGAGATCGTGCACGTCGACGGCGGTCTGCACGCCATCGGCGCCTGACATCTGACTCACTCGTTCGGCCCACCGGCCGGGCGGGCCGAGGGGACCTCCACGCACGCTGGTGCGAGGAGGTCCCCTTTGCGTTTCTCACGCCGCGTCGTCCCCGCGCTTGCCGCGCTGACCCTGCTGTTCACGCTGCCCTACGACGCGGTGTCGGACGAGAAGCCGACGAAGCGGCGGGCGCCCTCCGGCGCCTCGTGCCGGATCGACATCGACCGCGACCTCGTCAGCGCCACCTGCCACAACCCGTACCCGACGATCGACCGCGTCGCCCTGCACATCGAGTGCGACGAGTGGTGGGACATCGACACGGACACACGTCCGAAGGCGGTGTTGCCGGCCGAGACCCTGCGGCTGGACGGCCGGTGCTGGAAGAACGTGCGGACCGCCTGGGTCAGTCACCACAAGCCGTCGCCGTGAGCCGGCCGGGGCGGCAGTCGAACGGATAGCGCGCGGCCTCCTTGGCGGCGGCCTCGGCATCGCCCGCCCGGATCGCGTCGACGAGCGTGGCGTGGTCCATGTGGTTCTCCGCGGTGAGCCGCTCGCCCACGTCCTCGCGCAGCCAGTCCCGCATGACCTCGCCGAGGTCCGCGTACATCGCCGTCAGTACGTCGTTGTGGGACGCGGCCACCACGGCCAGGTGGAACGTCGCGTCCGCCGACACGAACGCCTCCGTGTCCCCGGAGGACCACGCCTCCTCGCGCCGCACGAGCAGCGCGTCGAGCTGCTTCAGGTCGCGCTCGGTGCGCCGCTCCGCCGCGAACTTCGCCGCGCTCGACTCCAGCGTGGCGCGCAGCTCCGCGATGTCCTGCGGTGCGGCCTCCGCGAACCGCCGCTGCATGACGCCCGCCAGCTCACTCGTCGCCACGACGTACGTGCCCGAGCCCTGCCGAATGTCCAGCAGACCGTTGTGTGCGAGGGCGCGCACCGCCTCCCGCACCGTGTTCCGGGCCACACCGAGCTGTTCCACGAGCTCCGGCTCCGTCGGGATGCGGGAGCCCACCGGCCACTCGCCCGAGGAGATCTGGGCGCGCAGGGCGGAGATGACCTGCTCGGACAGGGCCGAACGCTGGGGCGAGGTCAGCGGCATGACATTCCTTCGTAGCGAACCGATTGGACAACCAATCATCCCATGATTCTAAGATGGGTCTCATGGCTAGTGAGGAAACCCCGACGATGGCACCACCGAGCGCCGACCCCGAGACGCCCCTGCGGGCCGAGAAGCCCGCCCCGCGCGCGTGGGTGGTCCGCCTGGTCATGGTCGGCATCGTGCTCGCCGCGGTGAACCTGCGGCCCGCCATCACCAGCCTCGGCGCCCTCCTCGAAGAGGTCCGCGACGGGCTCGGGATGAGCGGCAGCGTCGCCGGACTGCTCACCTCCGTGCCGCCGCTCTGCTTCGCGATCTTCGGTGTGATGGCGCCCCGGCTCGCCAGGCGCTTCGGCGCGAGCGCCGTCGTCTGCGCCGGCATGTTCGCCATCGCCGCGGGTCTCGTCGTCCGCCCGTTCACCGGCGGCACCGCCGGCTTCCTCGTGGCCAGCGCGCTCGGCCTGATGGGCATAGCCGTCAGCAACGTACTGATGCCGGTCATCGTCAAGCGCTGGTTCCCCGACAAGGTCGGCACCATGACCGGCCTGTACTCGATGGCCCTCGCGCTCGGCACCTCCACCGCGGCCGCCGCGACGGTTCCGGTGACCTCGGCGCTCGGCGGGAGCTGGAAGGCCGGGCTCGCGGTGTGGGCGGTGCTCGCCGTCGCGGCGGCCCTGGCCTGGCTGCCGCTCGTGGGCAAGAAGGACACGTCGACCATGGCTGCCGCCGCGTCGCCCGCCGCCGAGTCCGCGGCGGCCTCCGAGGGAAGCGGCCTGCGGATCGCCCGCAGCCGTACCGCCTGGGCGCTCGCCGTCTTCTTCGGGCTCCAGGCCACGGCCGCGTACATCACGATGGGGTGGATGGCGCAGATCTTCCGCGACTCGGGGGTCTCCGCGTCGACCGCGGGTGTGCTGCTCGCCGTCACCATGGCGATGGGCATCCCGCTCGGCTTCGTCATCCCGCGCATGGCCGCCCGGCTGCCCAGCCAGGGGCCGATGGTGATCGCCCTCGGCGTCTGCGGCCTCGCCGGTTACGCGGGCCTGTACTTCGCCCCGTCCTCCGGCGCCTGGGTGTGGGCGGTGCTGCTCGGCATCTCCAACTGCGCCTTCCCGCTCGCGCTCACCATGGTCGGAATGCGTGCCCGCACGGGCGCGGGTGTCGCCAAGCTGTCCGCCTTCGCGCAGTCCACCGGCTACCTGATCTCGATCCCCGGACCGCTGCTCGTCGGCGTCCTCTACCAGCACAGCGGTGGCTGGGGCGCGCCGATCGCGCTGATGGCCGCGCTGATGGTGCCGCAGATCGTCGTGGGCGTGTTCGCGGGCCGCAACCGCACCGTCGAGGACGAGGCGGCCGACACGGCCGAGGCGGCCCCGGCGTCCTGAGGGGCGGGGACAGGTGCGACACTTGGCGCATGTCGCCTGTGCTCGAGCCGAATCCCCAGAACGGCCAGAAGAAGCTGCTCCTCGTGCTCGGCGCGATGCTGGCCGTCACCGTCGTCGTCGGCATCATCGCGTCCATCGCCGCACCGTAGGGCGGGGCCGCGGGGGAGGGGTGGGGTTAACTCCACCATCCCTTAGGGGGCCAGTGTCAGGGTGAAGTGGGTGGATCACCGGATGGGCCCGAGGTCCCCGGTTCCGTACCTTCGAAGTGTCGCCGAGATCCTCGGCACACCGGACGAAGCGCATACGGAACACGGCCCCCGGAGGCAGCAGCCATGTCGATGTCAGCCCCCACGCCCTCCCGGCCCACCACGGCAGCCGCGGGGCGCGTCGACATCCGGCTGCCGTGGTGGGCGATCGTGCTCCCGGCCGTGGCCTTCGTGGCGCTGCTCCTGCTGATCCTCAACCCGGCCGACGCCCAGGCCGTCGCGGGCGAGCCGAGCCTGGTCCACATCCTGGGCCGCGCGAAGGACCTGGTGCTCCGCTAGGGACCTGGTGCTCCGCCAGGGCATGATCCAATCGACAGGCCCTGGCGTCCCCGTACGTCGTTCACTCGTGCCGGGGGAGCCCTTCAACTCCCTGCGCCCGACGGAGGGTTTCATGCGAAGCTGGGACGCATGAGCGTCGCAGAACCCCGCAGGATTGTCCTTTTCCGGCATGCCAAGGCGGACTGGCCCCAGGTCTCCGATCATGAGCGGCCGCTCGCCGAGCGGGGCCGCAGGGACGCCCCCGTCGCCGGCCGCAAGCTGGCCGACGCAGGCATCTCCTTCGACCTGGCCCTGTGCTCGACCGCCGCGCGTACCCGTGAGACCTGGAAGCTCGCCGTGCACGAGATGCCGGAGCGACCGAAGACCGTGTACGAGGAGCGGATCTACGAAGCGTCGCCCGGCGAACTGATCGCCGTGCTGAACGAGACCCCCGACGACGTGCACAATGCCGTGCTGATCGGCCACAACCCCGGCGTGCAGGCCCTCTCCGAGATCCTCGCCGCGGACGCCGAGGGCGACGCCCGGCAGCGGCTGAACAAGCGCGGCTTCCCGACCGCCGCCTACTCCGTGCTCACGTTCACCGGACCGTGGAAGAGCCTGGAGCCCGGCGCCGCCACGCTCGTCGACTACTGGGCGCCGAGCGAGTAACCGCCACCGTCCGTCATACGTACGACGTGGGGCCCGGTACCGACGCATCGGTACCGGGCCCCACGTATGACGTCCTACGCGCTCTGCGCGTCCGCGGCCTCGACCTCTTCGCGCGTGACGCCCAACAGATACAGCACCGTGTCGAGGAACGGCACGTTCACCGCGGTGTGCGCGGCCTCGCGCACGACCGGCTTGGCGTTGAAGGCGACGCCGAGCCCGGCCGCGTTCAGCATGTCCAGGTCGTTCGCGCCGTCACCGATCGCCACGGTCTGCTCGAGCGGCACCCCCGCTTCCGAGGCGAACCGGCGAAGGAGACGCGCCTTGCCCGCGCGGTCCACGATCTCGCCCGTGACCCGGCCGGTCAGCTTCCCGTCGACGATCTCCAGGGTGTTGGCCTGCGCGAAGTCGAGCCCGAGGCGCTCCTTCAGATCATCCGTGACCTGCGTGAACCCGCCGGACACGACGCCCACTTGGTAGCCGAGACGCTTGAGCGTACGGATGAGGGTCCTGGCCCCCGACGTCAGCTGGACCTCGCTGCGCACCTTCTCCACGACCGAGGCGTCGAGGCCCGCGAGCAGCGCCACGCGCGCGTGCAGCGACTGCTCGAAGTCGAGCTCGCCGCGCATCGCCGCCGCTGTCACCTCGGCGACCTGGTCCTCGCAGCCCGCGTGCGCCGCGAACAGCTCGATCACCTCGTCCTGGATGAGCGTCGAGTCGACGTCCATCACGACGAGCCGCTGCGCGCGCCGGTGCAGTCCGGCCGAGACGACCGCGACGTCCACACCCAGCTTCGCGGCCTCGGTGGCGAGGGCCGTGCGCAGCTCCTCCGTCGCGGTGCCGGACACCGCGAACTCGACCGCCGTCACGGGGTACTTCGCGAGCCGGAAGATACGGTCGATGTTGCCGCCGGTGCCGGTGATGGCGGCCGCTATCGACGCGGCCGACTCGGCGGTGAGCGGGTGACCGAGGACGGTGACGTGGGAGCGGCCGGTGCCGCGCGGACGGTTGTCGCCGATGCCGGAGATGATCTCCGCCTGCATCTTCATCGACTCCGCCCAGCTGTGGACGGTCGACCGGAGGTCCCCTTCGAGACCGGCGGGCGGCTGGGTCACCAGGGCGCACAGGACGATGCGGCCACGGGTGACGACCTGCTCGATGTCGACGACATCCACGGAGTAGGCGGCGAGGGTGTCGAAGAGCCCGGCGGTGATGCCGGGCCGGTCCTTGCCGAAGATCTTGACCAGGAGAGTGGGGACGTCCGCCGGAACGTCCACGGGAGGGGCATCAGCGGTGGGCTGGGGCTGCGAAGCGCTCATGATGGGCCCTACGTTATCGGGCCTGTGTACGGACCCCGCAATCACGCCCACCGTGTAAGGGCGACCTCGACATTTCAGGCCCCTCCGGAGTCCCTCCAAGCCCCGCCGGCGATTGAGGCGCGGGGTCCGGGGCGGAGCCCCGCGACCGCAATCCCGGCCACCGTCACTGCCGATACGGCCGCAGATACGGATTCGTATCCGGGTTGGCCGGCCGATACGGCCGACTCGGCTGATACGGCCCCGACGGACCACCGGCCCCGCCGTCCGAGGGCGGCCCGGCCCGAGCCGCCGCCCCGGTCGCATACGCCAGCCCCGCACCGAGCGCCCCCGCCCCCGCCCCCCACGCCGCCCCGAGCAGCACCGCCATCCCGATCCGCCCGTGCAGCTCGATGCCCGCCCCGAACGCGTCGAAGCCGAGGACCGAGAGCGAGGCTCCCGCCGACACATCGGTGAGCCACACAAGGAGCGGCAGCGCGACCGCCGTCACGCCCCCAAGGCGCAACGCACACCGCCCCGCGAACCCCCACACGCCCCGCGTGACGGGCGAGCGCACCGCCGTCAGCACCCCGGCGAGCAGCATCATCACGCCCGCCGCGACGCCCAACAGCCACACTCTGCCGTCGAGTTCCGCGAGCCGCCCCAGCGTCACCGGCTCGTTCGCCGACGCCCCGAGCAGCTCGTCCAGCGGATCCGGCAGCAGCTTCGCGAGCTCCCCCGTCGCCTCGCCGTCCCAGGGCACGAAGAGACCGATGGGGATGCCGAGCCACACCCCGTTGGGCGCCCCGAGCAGCGCGGCGCCCGCGATCCGCTTCGGATGGTCGTCGCCGATCATCGCGTACGCCGCCGCTGCCAGGCCCGCGACGACCGCCATCAGCAGCACCGCCACGAGCGCCGAAGCGGCGGGGCGGACGGCCCGGTGCAGCGGGGCGAGCGCGCGCGGCAGCGGAGTGCGCCGCGACGCGAGCAGAGCGATCACCAGGACACCCGCCACGAACGCCGCACCGCCGAACAGCGAGGGGACCGTCTCCACGGTGAACCCGACGGAGGCCTTCGCGTCGACCAGATCGCCGACCCGGTCGGGCAGCAAGCCGCCTATCCCGCCCGGCAGTTTGTCCGAGATGCCCTCCGGCAGCCCCTTCCCGCCGCCCGGAATGTCGTCGAGCCCCAACTGCGAGCCGTTGATGGTGATGATGTCGTGACCGGCCCAGGCGAGGCCGCCCACCATCGCCACGAAGAGCGCCACCACGGCGCCCGCGCGCGCGAGGAGCTCCCCGGGCGACACCTCAACTCCCGCCGCCCGCAAGGAGCGTAGAAAGAACCACCCCAGTACGAGCGCGCCCACCAGGCCCACGCCGAGCGGCCAGACGTCGATCGAGGTGTCCGCCTGCGCACCCTTGAGCCCGAACGCCGAGACGTCCCCGGACGGCGTCACGCGCCCGCCCGCCCCGAGCGCCACCACGGCGGCCGTCATCGGCCCGAGCGAAGCGACCGTGTCGGCCTCCAGCAAGTGCAGGCCGAGCGCCGCGACTCCGGCCATGGCGATGAACGCCCAGCTCACCGCGGCCACGGCGGACAGCAGGACATCGCCGACGGACGGGCGCGCGCGCCGCTTCGCGTCCTGGCCGCTCCCCGCCAAGGCCATCAAGGCCCCCCCGATCCGCCCCGCCTCGCCCCGGAGATCCCATTTGCTCATGATCCGCCTGGAGTTGTGGGCTCTTACCACTCTCCCGGGGCCGCGTCCGTACCGTCAACGGGGCGGGAGCCAAGGGGCGTACAGGAGGTGCGAACGGGCTCGGCGCAAGGCCCGCCTTTCGGTCACGGAGGGCTTCCTGAAATAGTTCCTCACGATGTTCGACATCCCTAGACTCCCCATGTCGGGGGAAAAACTCGGGGGACAACTCAGTGGGGCATGGAGTGCCTGATCTCGTACTGGAATTGAATGGCAGGACCTGGACGCTCGACGCGTCCAGGCCGTACACCCTCGGACGTGATCCGCAGGGCGACATCGTGCTCGACGACGCCCGGGTGTCCTGGCGTCACGCCACGATCAGCTGGGGCGGCCGCAGTTGGGTCGTCGAGGACCACGGCTCGACCAACGGCACCTTCGTGCAGGGGCAGCGGATCCACCAGATGGAGATCGGCCCCGGCTCGTCCGTGCACCTGGGCAACTCCACCGACGGCCCGTGCCTGAGCGCGCAGGGCAGCGCCCGCGCCGCCGCCGTGGCCTCACCGCACCAGGCGCAGCAGCAGGCCGCCGGCCTCGCGCAGCAGCCGCCACCGCAGGAGTACCAGCAGCAGCCGAGCTGGTCCCAGCAGGCGCCCCAGCAGCGTGAGGCGCCGGGGGCGCCGGGGCAGCAGCAACCGCAGGCGCAGAAGGTGCCGCAGCAGCAGGGCGCCGGCGGGGTCGCGGGGGCCCCGCCCGTGTACGGCGACCGCAGCCCCACCACGTTCCACCAGCTGGCACTCGGCCGCGTCATGCGCATCGGCCGCTCCCTGGAGAACGAGCTGGTCGTCTCCGACCTCCAGGTCTCGCGGCTGCACGCCGAGTTCCACGCGTCGCCCGACGGCCGCTTCGAGATCCACGACCTCGGCTCGCACAACGGCACTTACGTCAACGGCCAGCCGATCCCCAAGGGCGGCACGGCGCTGCTCGGCCCCACCGACATCGTGGGCGTCGGGCACTCCACGTTCCGCCTGGTCGGCGACCGGCTCGAGGAGTTCGTCGACACCGGTGACGTCTCGTTCTCCGCGCGCCATCTCACGGTCACCGTCGAGGGCGGCAAGGAGATCCTCAAGGACGTCTCCTTCGGCGTCCCCGAGAAGTCGCTGATCGCGGTCATCGGCCCGTCGGGCTCCGGCAAGTCGACGCTCCTGAAGGCGCTCACGGGCTACCGCCCCGCCGACAAGGGCGACGTCCTCTACGACAACCGGAACCTCTACAAGCAGTTCGCCGAGCTGCGCCAGCGCATCGGTCTGGTCCCGCAGGACGACATCCTGCACAAGGAACTGACCGTCAAGAAGGCGCTCAAGTACGCCGCCAAGCTGCGCTTCCCCGCGGACACCAGCGTTCAGGAACGCCAGCAGCGCATCGACGAGGTGCTGCGCGAGCTCAAGCTGGACATCCACAAGGAGAAGAAGGTCACCTCCCTCTCCGGTGGCCAGCGCAAGCGCGTGTCGGTGGCCCTGGAGCTGCTGACCAAGCCGTCGCTGATCTTCCTGGACGAGCCGACCTCCGGCCTCGACCCGGGCATGGACCGCGACGTCATGCAGCTCCTTCGCGGACTGTCCGACGACGGGCGCACGGTCCTCGTCGTCACCCACTCGGTGGCCGAACTGGCGCTCTGCGACAAGCTGCTCGTGATGGCGCCGGGCGGCGCGGTCGCCTACTTCGGTCCGCCGGAGGAAGCCCTCAACTTCTTCGGCTACAAGACGTGGGCCGATGTGTTCTCGGCGTTCGAGAACTACCGCGACTACGACTGGGCGGGCCGCTGGAAGGGCTCGCAGCACTACCAGATGTACGCGGCCGACATCGACGCCGTCGCCGCGCAGTCGGACCCGGTGGCACCGCCCGCCGCGATCAAGCCGCCCAAGACGCAGCCCTGGGGCTCCCAGCTGATCACGCTGATCCGGCGCTACTGCTCGGTGATCGCCTCGGACAAGGGCTTCCTGGGCCTGATGGTGATCCTGCCCGCGGTCCTCGGCATCGTCTCGGTGGTCATCCCGGCCGACTTCGGCCTGGGCCCGCCCAAGCCGCCGGCCAAGTTCAACGGCGACGCCGGCACGATCATGCTGATCCTCGCGGTCGGCATGTGCTTCTCCGCGGCGGCCAACTCGGTCCGTGAGCTGATCAAGGAGCGGGTCATCTACGAGCGAGAACGGGCCACCGGCCTGTCCCGCTCCGCGTACCTGATGTCCAAGGTCATCGTCCTCGGCTTCATCACGGCCATCCAGGGCGTCATCATCTGCGCCATCGGCTTCTCGACACGTGACCTTCCGAAGGAAGGTCTTGTGCTGCCGCCGGCCGCCGAGCTGTGCATCTCGATCATCGCGCTCGGCTTCACGTCGATGATGTTCGGGCTCGTCATCTCCTCGCTGGTGAAGACCTCCGAGAAGACGATGCCGCTGCTCGTCATGTTCGCGATCGTCCAGGTCGTGTTCACCGGCGTGCTCTTCCAGATCTACGGCACCGTGGGCCTCGAACAGTTCGCCTGGCTGATGCCGTCCCGCTGGGCGGTCGGCGCCGCCGGCGCCACCCTGGACCTCGGCCGCCTGATGCCGCCGTGGGACCCGCAGAAGCCGAACGACCTCGACCCGCTGTGGGAGCACTCGGTCGGCCAGTGGGGCCTCAACCTCACCGTCCTGATCGTGCTCGGCGTCGTCTGCGGCTTCGCGGTCGCGCGCCTGCTGCGCCGCCACGAGCCCGAGGTCATGCGCAAGTAAGCGACCTCCTGCGGACACACGAAGGGCGGCACCCTATGGGTGCCGCCCTTCGTGCCGTGGGGGATCAGCGTGTGCCGGACCTGGAGGTCCCGACTACAGGGATCAGTACGCGCTGTCCACGTTGTCGATGGAGCCGTACTTGTCGGCCGCGTAGTTGGCCGCGGCCACGAGGTTGGCGACCGGGTCGGTCAGGTTGTTCGCGGTGCCGGCGACGTGGTACGCGTCGAAGGTCGGCTGGATGACCTGCAGCAGGCCCTTGGAGGGCGTGCCGTTCTGGGCGTTGATGTCGGTGCCGTTGACCGCGGCCGGGTCGCCGCCCGACTCACGCATGATGTTGCGGTGCAGGCCCTCGTAGGAGCCCGGAATGCCCTTGTCCTTCATGATCGCGAGGGATTCCTTGATCCAGCCGTCCAGGTTGTTGGCGTAGACCGGCTTGCGGGCGGCGGCACGCGCGGCGGCCTCCTGGGCCTCGCGCTCCTTCTTCGCCTGCTCGTCGGCCTTCGCCTTGGCCTCGGCCTGCGCCTTCTTCTCGGCCTCGGCCTTCTGCTCCGCCTCGGCCGCCTTGCGGGCCTTCCACTTCGCCTCGGCCTGCTTGGCCTTCTCGCTGGCGGAGGCCTGCTGGTCGGTGACGCTGGCGTGGACGTCCTTGATCTGCTTCGCACCGGCGTCGGTGGTGAACGCGACCGGGGCGGCGGCGACCGTCTCGTCCTTCGCCTGGGCCTGGGTGTCCTGACCCGGCACCAGCGTCACCGCGAGGGCGGCGGCACCGAGAGCGGCGACACCGGCAAGCGAGAACTTGTGGGTCCGGGTCAGCTGACTATGGCCTGCGTTGGAGCTGTGCTTGGGCATGAGAAGGGGACCTCTCTAAGAACGGAAGTCGCTCGCCGACCAGGGGACCGGACGGTCGTGTTTAGGACACGAACGCCACGGGTAGGACCCCGCGGCGCTGAACAACGTTGGCCATTCTTAGCGGCCGCAAAATGCCGAGGCAAAGGTGTGACCTACGAAGCCGGGTAGTGGGCCGGGTAGGCACGAAAAGGGACAGGAAGCCTATGTCCGACTTCCTGCCCCAGTGCTGCAACGGGACCATCGTCCCTTACCCCTCCACTACGGACCTTCGTACGTGACGTGGACCCTATGCGCGGCGTCACACGCCCCCTCGTCCGAACTCACCCGCAGTTGCCACTGCAACGCACAGCGTGAGGCCCCTCCTCCGGCAGGATGAGGTGCACGTCGCCGAACTCGTGCCACAGGTAGCGCCCCCTCAGCGCCTCCTCATACGCACGGTCCACGGCGGCCCGTCCCGCCACCGCCTCCAGCATCAGAAGGTGGGAGGCCTCCGGCTCGTGCAGCCCCGTCAGCAGCCCGTCCACCACCCGCACCCCGCGCTCCGGCGTCACGACGAGATCCGTCCAGCCACGCGCCGCCCGGACGACCCCGTCGCCGTCCACGGCGGACTCGACGGCCCGCACGGCCGTGGTCCCCACGGCGATGACGTTCTGTCCCGCGGCCCGCGCGGCGTTGATCAGACGGGCCGACGCCTCGGGCACCTCGAAACGCTCCGCATAAGGAGGTTCGTGCGACTCGGCGGACGCCACCCCCGTATGCAGCGTGATCGGCGCGAACTGCACACCGCGGCTCACGAGCCGCGACACGATCGACTCCGTGAAGGGCCGCGCCGCACTCGGCATCTCCGCGCTCCCCGCCCCGGCGGCGTACGGCAGCGCGAACACCGTCTGGTACGCGGCCAGCGGCTGATCCCGCTGCGTGTAGGAGTAGCGGATGGGCCGCCCGCGCCGGCCCAGCAGCGCGGGCACGTCCCCACTCGCCCGCACCCACCACAGCCGCTCGCTCCCGGCCGCCAGCGGCTCCTCATAGGTGAGGCGTACGTCGCCGGGGAGCGCGACCACGGACCCCGCGGGCCCGCCGGCGCGCGGCCGCGTCGTGCCCCGGTCGTCCGGGTCCCGCAGCTCGACCGCCCACCGGCCGTCGTCGCCGCGCGTCGAGACATGCACGACCACGCGCGCGTGCCCCAGCCTCCCGTCCACGGCGGCCGCCAACGTAGGAGACGTATTGACGACGAGCAGATCCCCGGCCCGCAGCACGGACGGCAGCTCGGGGAAGCGGTGATGGGCGGCACCGGTGCCGCGCGACACCAGAAGGCGTACGGACGATCTGTCCCGGCCGGGCCCCCGCTGCTCGGCCGGGACCCGCGCCGACAGCTCCTCGGGCACCCGCAGCGCCAGCGCCATCACGCCTCCAGGAGGGACGGGGCCGAGTACCGCCCGCTCGCGGGGCGCCGGTCCAGCAGGCTCAGGAAGGCGGGGACCACGTCCTCGGGGCGCGGCACCCCGCTCAGGTCCTCGTCCGGCTCCGCCGCCGCCAGCATGTCCGTCCGCATCCCGCCCGGATCGACCGCCCACACGCGCAGCTCCGGCTCCTCGACGGCGAGCACGGCCACGAGCTGGTCGAGGGCCGCCTTCGTCGCCCCGTAGCCGCCCCAGGTGGGGTACGCCTCCGTGGCCGCATCCGAGCTCATGCTGAGCACCGTCCCGGCCGGGGCCTCCCGCAGCAGAGGCAGCGCCTCCTGGAGCAGACCGAGCGGAGCCACCACATTGACCTCAAGAGCCGCCCGGAAGTCGTCCAGCGAGTGACGGTCGAGCGGCACCAGGGGCTCCGCGCCCAGCACACTCGCGTTGTTCACCAGCAGATCGAGCCCGCCCAGCTCCCATGCCGCGGCGATCAGCTCCACCCGGTGCTTGCCGTCCGCGACATCGCCCGGCAGGGCCGTCACCGCTCCGCCGTGCCCCCGAAGCCGCTCCGCCACGTCCTCCAGCGGCCCGGCGGAGCGCGCGTCCAGGACCAGATCCCAGCCCCGCTCGGCCAGGGCCGTCGCCAACGCCCTCCCGAACCCCCGCGAAGCCCCCGTGATGATCGCTACCGTCATGACAACCGTCCCCTTGAGTACGCCATCCGTTGTGCGTCGTGTCCTCAACGTAGGAACGCGACGGCCCTCGGCACCTCGTACGCGAGCAGCAACCACGCAGGGCCCTTCGCCCTACGCCGACCGACCTAGGCGAAGGGCGCCATCGGTCCGATCCGGCTGTCACACCCCGCCGGTACGGTGAGGTCATGAGTCAGGGTCCACGTACAGGCTTGGCCGCGGTGAGCGCCGCGCTCCTCGCCATGAGCAGGCATCTCGAGGTGCGCGACGTCCTCAAGACGATCGTCGCCTCGGCCCGCGAGCTGCTCGACGCCGAGTACGCGGCGCTCGGCGTGCCCGACGACCACGGGGGCTTCGCCCAGTTCGTCGTCGACGGCGTCAGCGAGGAACAGTGGAAGGCCATCGGCCCGCTGCCCCGCCAGCACGGCATCCTGGCCGCGATGCTCCACGACGCGAAGACCGAGCGCCTCGCCGACGTCCGCAAGGACCCCCGGTTCGAGGGCTGGCCCTCCGCCCACCCGGACATGTCCGACTTCCTCGGCCTGCCCATCAAGGACGGCGAGGAGACGATCGGCGCGCTCTTCCTGGCCAACAAGAACTGCCCCAAACCACAAGGCGGTTGCGGCTTCACGCAGGACGACGAGGAACTGCTCGGGATCCTCGCCCAGCACGCGGCCATCGCGCTCACGAACGCCCGCCTCTACGAGCGCAGCCGCGAGCTCACCATCGCCGAGGAGCGCTCCCGCATCGCCCACGAACTGCACGACGCGGTGAGCCAGAAGCTCTTCTCCCTGCGCCTGACCGCACAGGCCGCCGCGACCCTGATGGACCGTGACCCGGACCGCGCCAAGGGCGAGTTGGCGCACGTGGCGGAGCTCGCGGCACAGGCGGCGGACGAACTGCGCGCGGCCGTCGTCGAGTTGCGCCCCGCGGCGCTCGACGAGGACGGCCTGGTCGCCACCCTCCGCACCCAGATCCAGGTGCTCGACCGCGCCCACTCGGCGCACGTCACCTTCACCACCAGCGGCATCAAGGCGCTGCCCGCGGCCCAGGAGGAGGCGATGCTGCGCGTCGCCCAGGAGGCGCTGCACAACGCGCTGCGCCACTCCGGAGCCGAGAAGGTACGGGTCACGCTCGACAAGCACGGCCAGGGCGCCATACTGCGCGTCACCGACGACGGAACGGGCTTCGACCCGAAGGCGGTCCGCAGCGCGGGCCGCCACCTGGGCCTCGTCTCCATGCGCGACCGGTCCGGCGGGGTCGGCGGCAGGCTCACAGTGGAATCGGAGCCCGGCAAGGGCACCACGATCGAGATGGAGGTCCCCGGTGGCTGACCCGATCAAGGTACTGCTGGTCGACGATCACCAGGTCGTCCGCCGTGGCCTGCGCACCTTCCTGGAGGTGCAGGACGACATCGAAGTCGTAGGCGAGGCGGCGGACGGCGCCGAAGGGGTCGCCCGCGCCGAGGAGTTGAAGCCCGACGTCGTCCTCATGGACGTCAAGATGCCGGTCATGGACGGAGTCGACGCCCTGCGCCGGATCCGCGAACTCGACAACCCCGCCAAGGTGTTGATCGTCACCAGTTTCACCGAGCAGCGCACCGTCGTCCCCGCCCTGCGCGCCGGGGCCGCCGGTTACGTCTACAAGGACGTGGACCCGGACGCCCTGGCCGGCGCCATCCGTTCCGTCCACGCGGGCCACATCCTGCTGCAACCCGAGGTGGCGTGCGCCCTGCTGTCCCAGGAGGAGACCAACAACGGGCAGGGGAGAGGCGGTTCCCTCACCGAGCGCGAGCGCGAGGTGCTCGGCCTGATCGCCGACGGCCGCTCGAACCGGGAGATCGCCCGCGCCCTCGTCCTCTCCGAGAAGACGGTGAAGACCCATGTCTCGAACATCCTGATGAAGCTCGACCTGGCGGACCGTACGCAGGCCGCCCTGTGGGCCGTGCGACACGGCGTCGCGGGCTGAGGGGCACGCGGGCGCACCGGTGGGACGGCAACACGGAACGTCGCACTCCGTTCTGGAATTCATACCGTCGTGTAGATGTCCCCCGGATGGCGTATCCATTCCGGTGGTGCCGCGTTCTCCAATGCGTGCTGCGGCGGTCATGTCGCGGCGACCGCTTAGGAGGATCCAGAAGTGAAGAACCTGAAGAAGGCCGCGGCCGTCACCCTCGTCGCCGGCGGCCTTGTCGCGGCCGGTGCGGGCCTCGCATCCGCCACCGACGGTGCGCAGGCCCACGGCCATGCCGTGAAGTCCCCGGGCGTCGGCTCGGGCAACCTGATCCAGGCTCCGGTGCACGTTCCGGTGAACGCCGTGGGCAACACCGTCTCGGTGATCGGCGCCCTCAACCCGGCGTTCGCGAACGACGGCTACAACGGCTGACGCGTGCTCAGGGTTCGCCGGCCCCCGGGGTGTTCCCCGTGGGGCCGGTCTGCTTTTCTCGGGGGTGGCTGGGGTAACTCTCCAGTTCGATAGCGCGACTGATCGAATCGTCGGCCTATTGATCCAATCGGGCGGATCGGGCGTTCGCCCCGTGTCTGTCACGCGCCCCGCGCGTTTCTCAGCGTGCGACCCCGCGGCTGGGGTCGGACCGCAATATCTGGAGGAACGCTTCTCATGAACATCGCCAAGAAGGCCGCCCTGGCCGTCGCCGTCGCCGGTCTCGCCGCGGGTGCCTCCGCCGGCGCCGCCTTCGCCGACTCGGAAGCCGAGGGCGTGGCCGCGAACTCCCCGGGCGTCGGCTCGGGCAACAACGTCGGCGTTCCGGTTCACGTCCCGGTGAACGTCGACGGCAACTCCGTCAACGTGATCGGCCTGCTGAACCCGGCGTTCGGCAACACCGCGGCGAACAACTGAGGTTCGCTGCCCCTGAGGCACAGGAAGGCCCCCACGGATCCGGTCCGTGGGGGCCTTCCCCCTTTCCCGGCCCCGCCCTCAGCCCCGCTCCCGCTCCTCCACGAACGCGTTGTACGCGGCCACCAGCGCGCGCCGGGCCGTGCGCTCCACCGGGCGCAGCGCGAGCGCCCGCGCCCCCATCTCCGACGCGCTCACGGCGCCCCCGTGCCCGCTCTCGTACGCCACGGAGACCAGCAGCCCGACCCGCTGCGCCAGCTCCAGCACCCGCACGGCCCGCCCCGGATACCCCGGCGCCAGCGCCTCGCGCCCCCGCTCGGCCCGCGCCCGGTACGCGTCAACGGCGGCCTCGGACACCGGCCCCGACCCGGCCACGTCGAGCCGCGTCAGCACCTCCGTCGCGTCCCGCAGCGCCTCCGCCAGCTCCCGCTCCGCCTCGCCGAGCGAGGGCACATCCGCCGGCGGCGCCTCCCGCACCGGCAGGCAGTGCCACATCACCTGGACATGCACATCGCCCTCGGGACCGACCTCGTACACCTCGGGAACGAGCCCGAGCGCGGCGCCGTGACAGACCACCGCCTCCTCGGCCTCCAGGGCCCGCGCGTTGAACTCCGGCGGCCCGCTGAGACCCAGCGGATGCCCCGGAGCGGGCAGCGCCACGCGCAGGCCGCCGACGCCGAGCGCCCGCAGGCGGCCGAGCGCCAGCGTCAGGCCGACGGGCGCGTCCTCGCCCGGAAGCCCCGCCACGCGGTGAGATGTGTCCTCGCCAACAATCGCGAGCGCCGCGTCATCGGGCGCGACAAATCCACCAAGAAGGGCATTTCCCCAGGCCGCGAGCCGCCCGGAGCGTGGTTCAGTGAGCATGCGCCCCACCTTAGAAGCCCGCAAAGCCGCCAAAAGCCCGACCGATGGAATGGACCGCTGGGGCGGTGGCGTAGGTTTTCCCTGGGGGCCGCGCGGAGCAGGAACTGTGCGAAGGCATACGGACGCGGCGAACAGACGAGACTGCAATGGGAGACAACGCGCTCATGAGCGATGTACTGGAGCTGGAGGACGTATCCGTGGTCCGCGAGGGCCGGGCTCTGGTGGACCAGGTCTCCTGGTCGGTGAAGGAGGGGGAGCGCTGGGTCATCCTCGGACCCAACGGCGCGGGCAAGACCACCCTCCTGAACGTCGCCTCGAGCTACCTCTACCCGAGCAGCGGTACCGCCACGATCCTCGGCGAGACCCTCGGCAAGCCCGGCACGGACGTCTTCGAACTGCGCCCGCGCATCGGCGTCGCCGGCATCGCGCTCGCCGACAAGCTGCCCAAGCGGCAGACCGTCCTGCAGACCGTGCTCACCGCCGCGTACGGCATGACGGCCGGCTGGCAGGAGGAGTACGAGGAGATGGACGAGCGGCGCGCCCGCGCGTTCCTCGACCGGCTCGGCATGAGTGAGTACCTGGACCGCAGGTTCGGGACGCTCTCCGAAGGAGAGCGCAAGCGCACGCTGATCGCCCGCGCCCTGATGACCGACCCCGAGCTGCTGCTCCTCGACGAGCCCGCGGCCGGCCTCGACCTCGGCGGCCGCGAGGACCTGGTGCGCCGGCTCGGCCGCCTCGCCCGTGACCCGATCGCCCCCTCGATGATCATGGTGACGCACCACGTCGAGGAGATCGCCCCCGGCTTCACGCACGTCCTGATGATCCGCCAGGGCCAGATCCTCGCCGCGGGCCCGATCGAGCTCGAACTCACCTCCCGCAACCTCTCCAAGTGCTTCGGCCTCCCGCTGGTCGTCGAGGAGAACAACGGCCGCTGGACCGCCACCGGCCTGCCGCTGACCTAGGGGCATCCGGGCATCCACGCTCCCGCGCGGGCCGGACGTCCCCTGTCCGCGCGGCAGTTACGGATCTACCATGGCCATGTGGCAGACATCGACGCATGGGTGTGGTGGCTGATCGGGGCGGCCGCACTCGGAATTCCGCTCGTCATCACCGCCATGCCCGAACTGGGCATGCTGGCCGTCGGCGCCGTCGCGGGCGCCGTCACGGCGGGCATGGGCGGCGGTGTCGTCCTCCAAGTGATCGTCTTCGCAGTCGTCTCGTGCGCGCTCATCGCGGTCGTACGACCCGTGGCCGCCCGGCACCGCGCCCAGAAACCCCAACTGGCGACGGGCGTCGAGGCGTTGAAGGGCCAGCAGGCCGTCGTCGTCGAGCGCGTCGACGGACAGGAGGGCGGCCGGATCAAACTCGGCGGCGAGATCTGGTCGGCCCGCGCCCTCGACACGGATGCGACGTTCGAGCCGGGCCGCCAGGTCGACGTGGTCGAGATCGAGGGGGCCACGGCGATCGTCATGTGAACCGATATGTGGCCCGAACCAGCCCCGCCACGTGGGCAGTTCTGACACACTCGACTGCGCAAGACCTCATGATCTTCTGGCGCGAGGGCGCCGGGACCACGACGGTACGAACGGTACGAGGGGCACGGGAGACTCGATGTCAGCGATCATCATCGTCCTGATCATTCTGGTGGTGTTGGTCTTCATCGCGCTGATCAAGACCATCCAGGTCATCCCGCAGGCCAGCGCCGCCATCGTCGAGCGCTTCGGCCGCTACACACGCACGCTGAACGCGGGCCTGAACATCGTCGTCCCGTTCATCGACTCGATCCGTAACCGCATCGACCTCCGCGAGCAGGTCGTGCCGTTCCCACCGCAACCGGTGATCACCCAGGACAACCTGGTCGTCAACATCGACACCGTCATCTACTACCAGGTGACCGACGCCAGGGCCGCCACCTACGAGGTCGCCAGCTACATCCAGGCCATCGAACAGCTCACGGTCACCACGCTGCGAAACATCATCGGTGGCATGGACCTGGAGCGGACCCTGACCTCCCGCGAGGAGATCAACGCGGCACTGCGCGGCGTCCTCGACGAGGCCACCGGCAAATGGGGCATCCGCGTCAACCGCGTCGAGCTCAAGGCGATCGAGCCACCCACCTCCATCCAGGACTCGATGGAGAAGCAGATGCGCGCCGACCGTGACAAGCGCGCCGCGATCCTCACCGCCGAAGGCATCCGCCAGTCCCAGATCCTCACCGCCGAGGGCGAGAAGCAGTCCGCGATCCTCAGGGCCGAGGGCGAGGCGAAGGCCGCGGCCCTGCGCGCGGAGGGCGAGGCCCAGGCCATCCGTACGGTCTTCGAGTCCATCCACGCCGGAGACCCGGACCAGAAGCTGCTCTCGTACCAGTACCTGCAGATGCTCCCGAAGATCGCCGAGGGCGACGCCAACAAGCTCTGGATCGTCCCCAGCGAGATCGGCGACGCCCTCAAGGGCCTCTCGGGCGCCTTCGGCAACTTCGGCGGCATGGGCGGCGGCAGCGACGCGAAGGCGCCGCCCGTCATGCCGACGCCGCCCCAGCCCCGCCGCGAGCAGCCCCCGATCGACTAGGACTTCGAACAACGCGAGGGCCCGCCGACCTCACGGTCGGCGGGCCCTCGCGTCATGTCTCTACGCGGCGGCCTGCGCCAGCCAGTCCGGCAGCCCGGCCCGCCCGCCTGCGCCGAGCGACAGCAGCATCGCATCGGCGGGCGTCGGCTCGAACGGCTGCCGCAGCAACGGCATCCCCGCCTGCTCGGGCGTCCGGTTCGCCTTGCGGTGATTGTCGGCGGCGCAGGACGCCACCGTGTTCAACCACGAATCAGCACCGCCGTGCGACCGCGGCACCACGTGGTCGACGGTCGTCGCCCGCTTGCCGCAGTACGCGCACCGGTGCTGATCCCGTACGAGCACGCCCCGCCTGGACCACGGCGCGCGTCTTCGGAACGGCACCCGTACGTAGCGGCACAGCCTGATCACCCGGGGCACCGGTATATCGATCTCGGCACCACGCATCCGCAGCTCGGGGTGGATCTGCTCAACGACGGCCTTGTCCTGCAGCACCAACACGACGGCTCGATTGAGCGTCACCGTGGAGAGCGGCTCGAAGCTCGCGTTCAGCACCAGTGTGTCCCGCACCCTGCCCACCTCCCGTACGCAGCGGATCACCCCTCGGCGTCCGTGCGTCAACTCTGGCCGTGCACGCCGAGATGGACAACGCAATATCTGCGGGCCCGCGCATAAAAAATGCCCGCCCCTGATCAATTCCATGACCAGAGGCGGGCAAACGTTCAGTGAACGCCGTGCTGAGGCTCAGCCCTCCACGGGAGCCCCGTACTCGGCGATGACCTGGGCCCGGGCAATCGTGTGAAACCGCAGGTTGAACCCGACGAAGGCCGGCGTGCCGTCCGAGTCGGGGCCGAGCTTCTCCTGATCGACCGCGTACACGGTGAACACATAACGGTGGGCGGGGTCCCCGGGAGGCGGCGCAGCGCCCCCGAACTCCTTCGTCCCGTAGTCGTTGCGCACCTGCACGGCGCCCTCGGGAAGCCCCTCGAACTTGCCGCTGCCGGCGCCCACCGGCAGTTCGGTCACCGAGGCCGGGATGTCGAACACGCTCCAGTGCCAGAACCCGCTGCCGGTCGGCGCGTCCGGGTCGAAGCACGACACGGCGAAGCTCTTGGTCTCCGCCGGGAAACCCTCCCAGCGCAGGTGCGGCGACGTGTTCCCGGCCGCGTACACCTGCGCGTCGTCCAGCGTCCCGCCCGGCTCGAAGTCCTGGCTCACGACGGTGAACGACGGCACCTGCGGATGAAAGTCATGAGGAAGCGAAGCCCTCTGGGGCTGCTCGGTCACAACGACACACCTCCTGGATCTACGGAAACACTGGTCCTACAGGGCCTGTCGACCCTGCTCCTGAAACCCTAGAACCAGTTCCTCTTGCTGCCGACCTCGGACAGCCACTGGTGCACATACGCCGACCAGTCCGTGCCCTGGAAGTCGTGGTGCCCGACGACGAACGACCGGAACGTGTCACTGCCCTCGCTGAACAGCCCCGGCTTCTTGTCCATCTCCAGCACGACGTCCATCTCCCGGTCGTCGGCCACGAAGCTCAACTCCACCTGGTTGAGTCCCCGGTACTGCTGCGGCGGGTGGAACTCGATCTCCTGGTAGAACGGCAGCTTCTGCCGCGTACCCCGGATGTGCCCGCGCTCCATGTCCGCGCTCTTGAACCGGAAGCCGATGCCGATGAAGGCATCGAGCAGCGCCTGCTGGGACGGCAGCGGGTGCACATTGATCGGGTCGAGGTCACCCGAGTCGATGGCCCGGGCGATCTCCAGCTCGGTCGTCACCCCGATGTTCATGCCGCGCAGCTGCTGCCCGTCGATCATCGTGACGGGCGTCTCCCACGGAATCTCAAGCCCGAAGGGTACGGCGTGCACGGCCTGGGCCTTCAGCTCGAACGCACCCCCGAGCCGCACCTTGGTGAACTCGATGTCCTGCTTCGTCTCCTGGTCGTTGCCCTCGACCTCGACCCGCGCCTGCAGACCGACGGAAAGCCCCTCGATCTCCTGGTCGACGGACCCGCCCTGGATCCGCACCTCACCCTGAACGACACCACCGGGCACGACATTGACCTCAGTGAGCACCGTCTCCACGGATGCCCCGCCCGCGCCCAGACTCGCCAACAGCCGCTTGAACCCCATGCCTCGATCTCCTCCGTGTGCGAACCATTGCTGATACTGCTGACTACAAACGCGGGACACGCGCGCCCGGTTCCGCGAGCGCCCGTCCCCCACCCGCTCCACTACCCTCGGAGGGCATGATCGCGGCCACTGACCGTACGCCCCTCGCACGTGGGTTCTTCGACCGACCTGTACTGGACGTCGCCCCCGACCTACTCGGACGCACGCTGGTCCGTCGCACCCCCGACGGGCCGATCGAGCTCCGCCTCACCGAGGTCGAGGCCTACGACGGCGCGAACGACCCCGGGTCCCATGCCTACAAGGGCCAGACCGCCCGCAACAGCGTGATGTTCGGCCGCCCCGGATACGTGTACGTCTACTTCACCTACGGCATGTGGCACTGCATGAACCTGGTTTGCGGCGAGGAGGGCAGGGCGAGTGCCGTGCTCCTCCGCGCCGGCGAGGTCACCGCAGGTGCCGAACTGGCCCGCAAGCGTCGACTCTCGGCCCGACATGACAAGGAACTGGCCAAAGGCCCGGCCCGCATGGCCACGGCCCTCGGTGTGGACCGATCCCTGGACGGCACCGACGCCTGCGCCCGATCGGGCTCCCCGCTGCGGATCCTGCACGGCACTCCCGTACCCGCTGACCAGGTACTCAACGGCCCACGCACCGGCGTGTCCGGCGAGGGCGGCGTCCACCCCTGGCGCTTCTGGGTCGCCAACGACCCGACGGTGAGCCCTTATCGGGCCCATACGCCGCGCCGCCGCTCAACTTGACGTGCCCCTACGGGATCCGTAACGTGGCCCGAGCCGCTGAACCCGGGTCTGGCTCTCAGCCAACCACCGGAAGCGGCCAAACCACTCATTACGACATCCCTCGGCGGGGTCTTTTCGGCGTGCTCGCATGCCGGAATTGGAACCCGCGAAACTCGATTATGAGTTGCCGGGAGATTCGGCTAATGTGGTGGACACGCCGAAAGGCAAAGGCCCTCCAACGGCCACCGGAAATGAAATTCCGAACCGGAAGCGGAACGGAAAACGGATCTGGTAAGGTTGGAAACACGAAGTACCGAAGGGAAGCGCCCGGAGGAAAGCCCGAGAGGGTGAGTACAAAGGAAGCGTCCGTTCCTTGAGAACTCAACAGCGTGCCAAAAATCAACGC
>NZ_JBIAQB010000016.1:69346-169754 GCF_042888725.1 Streptomyces sp. NPDC002795 | reverse complement strand
GACGTGGCCCCTGGTGTCCAGGTCGTTCGTACAGTGGCGCGCTCCACCTGGACACCAGGGGCCACGCCCGCTCCACTGCGTGTGGGTCGACGGTGGACGGGATGGGAGCTGAGGTTGCGTGGGGTCTTGCTTCGCAGCGCAAGCACCCGGTCCAAAGGTGGACGCCTAGTCGCAGAACCCGCAAAGCTGCGGCGAGTAGCGGCGACGCGCTTCGTTCACTGGGGCGATGCTGCTGGAACATCCGCATGCAGAGAGACACGTGCTTTGAGCGGCGCTGACCCGCGAACCGCATCTATGCTATCGACAACACAGGAACGCACCGATCCTGCCTAGCCATTCTCTAGGGGGCGGCATGTATGTAGAACGAGTGGCCTTGAGGAATATCAAGGGGTTTTCCGAGGCGGAGCTAGATTTCTCAGGTGATGACGGGGGGCACGCAGGATGGTCCGTAATAACGGGTGATAACGGTTCAGGGAAAACCGCCTTCCTGAAGTCTCTTTGCATGGCACTCATTGGCCCCGACGACTCTCGCGTTCTCCTCCCCGATTTGCGCGGATGGGTAACGGAGGGAGAAGAGAATGGCACGATCTCTGTCGAAGTGAAGCCGCATCACGACTTTGATCGGACGGCGAAGGGAGGGTTCCGGGTTCAGAATACATTTTGGGCGGAGATCGAATTCAAGCGAGAGGGTGGAGCGTGGGCGATTTCCTCTGCCGATGTTTATAGGAATAAAAAGAAGGGTGCGTTCAATGGACCCTGGTCCGTTGGAACTCCTGGATGGTTCTCGCTGGGATACGGGCCGTTTCGCCGACTGTACGGCAGCTCGCCTGACGCTCAACGCCTTATGGTGATCCCTGGCCGTGTGCCAAGGTTTGCAACCCTATTCAAGGAAGACGCCACGCTCGGAGAATGCGAGCAATGGGTAAAGCAGCTCAATTATAAGAAGCTCGAACAGCAGGAGTCAGAAAAGGTCGCACTCGATAGCCTCCTTGAAATCCTGAATGATGACTTCTTGCGGCAGGGGGTATCCGTTCGTGGAGTCAACTCCGAAGGTATTTGGCTGACGGACTCGGCAGGTCGGGACATGCCTTTGGCTGACATGAGCGAGGGGTACAGGTCAGCTCTCGCCATGCTAATCGACATCTTCCGGCACATGGTCGATGTTTATGGATCCGTCGATCTGACGGCAAAGAACGATGATGGTTCTTCTTACGTAAACCGTCCTGGCGTCGTGGTCATTGACGAAGTCGACTCTCATCTCCATCCGGCCTGGCAGAGGGAGATTGGCTTCTGGCTTAAGAAGCACTTCCCGCTGGTTCAGTTCATCGTCACTACGCATAGTCCGTTGGTTTGTCAGGCCGCAGACCGTGGTCGTATTTACCACATGTCTCAGCCCGGATCCGGCGAGGTTCCCTTCCGGCTCGACGAGCATGACTTCAAGCGAGTCATCGCAGGCAAACCAGATCAGATCTTGATTTCCCCGGCTTTCGGCATGCCTCATACCCGGTCACCTAAGGCCGTGATGGCAAATCGGCAGCACTCTCGCCTCCGTGCCAAGCAGCTCTCAGGGAAGCTCAGTAAGAATGAGGAGAAAGAGCTGGACCAGCTGTCGCTCTTTGCCGATTAACGGGGGTGGGGGAGAATTGAGAAAGATTGATAGGGGGGAGATTCCTTTGCTGGCACGCCAAGAGCTATACAGGCGTCAGCGGGTGGCAACCTCTCAGCAAAAGGCTAGGGATGAGTGGAGCAGATATCGGCGCTCCGTGAAAAGTAAACCCGTAGTTGAGGCTCTGAGGGCCGCTGTCGGCGTACGCCAAAGGTGCCTTTATTGCTGTGACTCTCGTTCGGCTGATGTTGACCACTTCATTCCAATCGGTGTCGACTTCAGTAAAGCATTTAAGTGGTCCAACTTTATCTGGGTGTGCCCGGAGTGCAACAGGAGAAAGGGTAAGCAATTCCCCCTTGACTCAACGGGGGTGCCCCTCATCATCGATCCCACTCGCATCGATCCATGGGATCATCTAATTCTGGATACGGCTAACGGGCTTTTGGCTCCACGCTTCCTGGACGACGATTTTGACGCCATGGGCGAGGCAACCCTCGACGTTTTGACCTGCATAAATTTCGAGTCGGTCACGGAAGGGCGGAAGCGCGTAATTCGCCGTTACTACGAAGGAGTTGAACGGGTCTTGGAGGGCGGTGGTTCTCCCGGCCGGTTCGCCGCACTCGCGCGCGAAGTGCGAGAAGATGAGTACGGTGTATCAGCTTGGTTTGCGCTCCGAGAAGGGGCTACCGAGGAGCGCTTTCGAGTTCTGAAGGAAAACTTCCCGCATTGCTGGCGTACCTTTGTGAGGCTTGCCCTACAAAGTTAGAAAACTGGGAATTCGCTGGCGACTACGGGGCAGCGTGCAGTTGCGTACGATTCCATTGCGTGGCAATCACGACTCGCGGCCGTGATCAATTGCGCACGTCAGTGGATCACCTGCACAGGTGAGAGGCCTTGCAGGCCAGGTCAGTCAGCACCGCAAGGTGATCGGGGCTACGTCGTAGTGCAGCGGAGTCAGGCGAGGGAGTGGTCGAATCCGTCAGGCCAGTCCAGGGCGAACGGCGGGCCAGGACGTGTCGGCTGCCAGCCCTGGGTGAGGGCCCATGTGATGGCGGCACTCACATCCCGAGGGAGCACAGTGGCGCTCGGCGCCCCGAACCAGTTGCTGGCGTGAGGCTGGTTCGTGGTGACGACGAGGGTCGTGCCCGGTTCGTCTGCGTGCTGCACCGCGTACGTGCACGGCCGGGCGCAGAGGGCCTGGTCGTACGTCGGCCGGCCCCGCAGGCGCCAGCGGTAAGTCGTTCCGTCGACGACGATGCGCCGCGAGCCCTTGCGGTTGAGTGCCACAGCGTCCCCCATGCCCTGTGCTGGCCGTGATGCTAGCTGGTCAGAGCGTGGGGGAGTCGGCTCTCCTGGGCCGTCTCTGGGCCGTCCAAGGCCGCTCAACGGTGACCAACGGCGACCGCCAGTGACAGGTGTCCCACACGACGGCCCCAGGTCACCCCCATTCGTCTGCGACACTGGTAACGCTATGCCTAAGCCCGGAGAACTGACGTTCGTCGCCCCCCGCGGAGCCAAGAAGCCGCCGCGGCACCTTGCTGATCTTTCGCCTGCTGAGCGGAAGGAAGCTGTTGCCGCGATCGGTGAGAAGCCGTTTCGCGCCAAGCAGCTGTCGCAGCACTACTTCGCGCGGTACGCGCACGATCCCGCGGAGTGGACCGACATCCCCGCGGGGTCGCGCGAGAAGCTGCGGGAGGCGTTGCTGCCGGAGCTGATGACCGTCGTGCGGCATCTGTCGACCGACCAGGACACCACGCGCAAGACGCTGTGGAAGCTGTTCGACGGGACGCTCGTCGAGTCCGTGCTGATGCGGTATCCCGACCGCGTGACGATGTGTATCTCGTCGCAGGCGGGCTGTGGCATGAACTGTCCGTTCTGTGCCACCGGGCAGGCCGGGCTCGACCGGAATCTGTCGACCGGTGAGATCGTGCATCAGATCGTTGATGGGATGCGCGCCCTGAGGGACGGGGAGATTCCCGGCGGGCCCGCGCGGCTCAGCAACATCGTGTTCATGGGCATGGGCGAGCCGCTCGCCAACTACAAGCGGGTCATCCAGGCTATCCGCGCGCTCACCGACCCGGAGCCGGACGGGCTCGGGCTCAGCCAGCGCGGGATCACCGTGTCGACGGTCGGGCTCGTGCCCGCCATCAACCGGTTCACCGATGAGGGGCTGAAGTGCCGGCTCGCGATTTCGTTGCACGCTCCTGACGACGAGCTGCGCGACACCCTCGTACCCGTCAACACGCGGTGGAACGTGCGGGAGGTGCTCGACTCCGGGTTCGAGTACGCCGCGAAGTCCGGGCGCCGGCTGTCGATCGAGTACGCGCTCATCCGGGACATCAACGACCAGGCGTGGCGTGGCGACCGGCTCGGGCGGATGCTCAAGGGCAAGCCGGTCCATGTGAATCTGATTCCCCTCAACCCGACGCCCGGGTCGAAGTGGACCGCTTCACGGCCCGAGGACGAGAAGGCCTTCATGGACGCCATCGCCGCGCACGGCGTCCCGGTGACCATCCGGGACACCCGTGGTCAGGAGATCGACGGAGCCTGTGGACAGCTGGCGGCCACCGAGCGGTAGCCTGGCCACTGTAAGTACGACAACTACATCTGCATTTCCGACAGGGGAGCGCCACAGCGCTGAGAGTGCGGCAACCGACGGCAGGCATCGCGTCGACAGGCCGCAGACCCTCTGAACCTTGCCCGGGTCATTCCGGGTAGGAAGTTCGGACGCCACTCAAGCTGTTGCGCCCTGCCCGGAGCCCTGGCCGTATGTGCCGGAAGGCTCCGGGCAGGGCCGCGTCTTCTCCTGGTCACCTCCAGGAGGAATGAAGTAGTGAGTAAGAAGAAGTCGTCCCTCACCGTGTGCGCGGTCGTGGGGCTCGGGCTCGTCACGTTGTCCGCGTGCGGGTCCTCCGGTGGTGGCTCCGGTGCCGCGGGCGGTGACTCCAAGACCGTGACCCTCGTGAGTCACGATTCGTGGGCCGTTTCGAAGGACGTACTGAAGGACTTCGAGAAGAGCTCCGGTTACAAGGTCAGGGTCCTCAAGGACGGGGACGCGGGCGAGGCCGTCAACAAGGCGATCCTGTCCAAGGGCAATCCGCAGGGCGACGTGTTCTTCGGCGTCGACAACACCCTGCTGTCGCGGGCGCTCGACAACGGGATCTTCTCCTCGTACAAGGCCAAGGGGCTTGAGGAGAACGTGAAGAGCGAGTATCGGCTCGACAAGGGGAAGGACCGGGTCACCCCCGTCGACACCGGCTCGCTCTGCGTCAACTACGACAAGGCGTACTTCAAGAAGCACGACCTCGCGCCGCCTGCGTCCTTCGCCGATCTCACCAAGCCGGCCTACAAGAACCTGCTGGTCACGGAGAACGCGTCCACGTCCTCGCCCGGTCTCGGCTTCCTGCTCGGGTCCGCAGCGAAGTACGGCGACGACGGCTGGCAGCCGTACTGGAAGAAGCTGAAGGCCAACGGGCTCAAGGTCGTGGACGGCTGGGATCAGGCGTACAACGAGGAGTTCAGCGGGAGCGCTGGTGGCAAGAAGGCCGGCGGGGAGCGGCCGCTCGTCGTGTCGTACGCGTCCTCGCCGCCCGCCGAGGCCGTGTTCGCCGATCCGCAGCCGAAGACCTCGCCGGTCGGCGTCGCGAAGGGGACCTGCTTCCAGCAGGTCGAGTTCGCGGGGCTGCTCGACGGGGCGAAGAACGAGAAGGGCGGCAAGGCGCTGCTCGACTTCCTGGTCTCCAAGAAGTTCCAGGAGGACATGCCGCTCAACATGTTCGTCGACCCTGTGACGAAGGACGCCACGGCGCCCGCCGACTACACCAAGTACGCGGTGAAGATCGACGATCCCGAGACCATGAGCCCGCGCCGAATCGCGGACAACCGGGACGACTGGGTGAAGTCGTGGACGTCGCTCGTACTGAAGTAGCCCCAACCGTCGGCGGGAAGACGCGTGGGAACGCGGCGCGGCTCGGGCTCATGGCCCTGCCCGTCGTGTTCTTCGGGCTGTTCTTCGCCTACCCGGTCGTCGCGATCGTCGAGCGCGGGCTGCACGCCGACGGCGGCTGGCGGTTCGGGCGGATCCTGGATGTGCTCGGGCAGTCCGACATCCGGCACGTCCTGTGGTTCACGGTGTGGCAGGCGGTCGCGTCCACCGTGCTGACGCTGCTGATCGCGCTGCCGGGCGCGTATGTGTTCGCGCGGTTCGAGTTTCCCGGGAAGCAGGTGCTGCGGGCCGTCGTCACCGTGCCGTTCGTGCTGCCGACCGTCGTCGTGGGCACCGCGTTCCTCGCGCTCGTCGGGAACGGCGGGCTGCTCGACGAGCTGTGGGGCGTGCGGCTGGACACGACGGTGTGGGCGATTCTGCTCGCGCATGTCTTCTTCAATTACGCCGTTGTCGTACGGACCGTTGGTGGGTTGTGGGCGCAGCTCGATCCCCGGCAGGAGGAGGCCGCGCGGATGCTCGGCGCCTCGCGGTTCGCGGCGTGGCGGAAGGTGACGCTGTCGGCGCTCGCGCCTGCCGTCGCCGCGGCGGCGCTCATGGTGTTTCTGTTTACGTTCACGTCTTTCGGCGTCGTGCAGATTCTGGGCGGGCCGGGGTTCTCGACTCTTGAGGTCGAGATCTATCGGCAGACCGCGCAGATCTTCGACCTGTCGACCGCCGCTGTTCTGACCATCGTGCAGTTCCTCGCCGTCGGGCTGATTCTTGGTGTGCACGCGTGGACCGTGCGGCGGCGGGAGAGCGCGCTGCGGCTCGTCGACGCCGCGCACACGACGCGCAGGCCGCGCGGGGCCGGGCAATGGGCTCTCCTCGCGGGCGTGTTGGTGTCCGTCGCCCTGCTGATCGTGCTGCCGCTCGGGGTGCTGGTCGAGCGGTCGCTCGATGCTCCGGGCGGGTACGGGTTCGGGTACTACCGGGCGCTCACGGACGCCGACGGCGGGATCTTCCTCGTACCGCCGATCGACGCGATCTGGAATTCGCTCCAGTACGCGCTCGCCGCCACGGCCATCGCCGTGGTGATCGGCGGGCTCGCCGCCGCGGCGCTCACACGTCGTGCCGGGCGGCTCGTGCGCGGGTTCGACGCGTTGCTGATGCTGCCGCTGGGGGTGTCGGCGGTGACCGTCGGGTTCGGGTTCCTGATCACGCTCGACGAGCCGCCGCTCGATCTGCGCTCCACGTGGATCCTGGTGCCGCTCGCGCAGGCGTTGGTCGGGGTGCCGTTCGTGGTGCGGACGATGCTGCCGGTGCTGCGGGCCGTCGACGGGCGGCTCCGGGAGGCCGCCGCCGTGCTCGGGGCCTCGCCGCTGCAAGCCTGGCGGGAGGTCGACCTGCCGATGGTGCGGCGGGCGCTGCTGGTCGCGGCCGGGTTCGCGTTCGCCGTGTCGCTCGGTGAGTTCGGGGCGACCGTGTTCATCGCGCGGCCCGACAACCCGACGCTGCCGGTCGCCGTGGCCCGTCTGCTCGGGCGGGCCGGCGACCTCAACTACGGGCAGGCGATGGCGCTTTCGACCGTACTGATGGTCGTCTGCGCGGCCTCGCTGCTCGCCCTTGAACGGATTCGGCCCGCCAAGGCCTCGACCGGGGAGTTCTGATGTCGCTGCTGGAGTTGGACGACGCGACCGTACGGTTCGGTGGGCGCGCCGTGCTCGACGACGTGGACCTGGAGATCGCCGAGCACGAGATCGTGTGCGTGCTCGGGCCGAGCGGCAGCGGCAAGTCGACGCTGCTGCGGGCCGTCGCGGGGCTGCAACCCCTGGACGGCGGGCGGGTGTTGCTCGGCGGCGCCGACCAGGCGGGGGTGCCCGCGCACAAGCGGGGCGTCGGCCTGATGTTCCAGGACCACCAGCTGTTCCCGCAGCGCGACGTGGGGCGCAATGTCGCCTTCGGGCTGCGGATGCACGGGGCGGACAAGAGCGAACAGGCGGACCGCGTACGGGAGTTGCTGGGGCTTGTCGGGCTGCCCGGCGCCGAGCGGCGTGCGGTCGGCGCGCTGTCCGGCGGGGAGCAGCAGCGGGTCGCGCTCGCGCGGGCGCTCGCGCCGCGGCCTCGGCTGCTGATGCTGGACGAGCCGCTCGGACAGCTGGACCGAACGCTCCGTGAGCGGCTCGTCGTCGAACTGCGAGAACTGTTCGGCGAGTTGGGGACGACCGTGCTCGCCGTCACGCACGACCAGGGCGAGGCCTTCGCGCTCGCCGACCGGGTCGTGGTGATGCGGGACGGGCGGATCGCCCAGACCGGAACGCCTCTTGAGGTGTGGCGGCATCCGGCGGACGAGTTCGTGGCGCGGTTCCTCGGCTTCGACAACGTGGTGGAGGCGACGGTCACCGGGGCGGTCGCGGACACGCCGTGGGGCAAGGTTCCGGTGCCCGAGGGGTCGGAGCAGGGGGACCGCCGGCTCCTCGTGCGGCCCGCGGGCGTACGCCTCGTCCCCGCCGCCGAAGCCCAGCTGACCTGCACCGTCACCGCGCGTACCTTCCGTGGTACGCACGTCGCGGTGCACCTGCAACCGACGGACGCGCCCCGCCTGGAAGCGGCCTGCGCGCTGCGCGAGGCACCGGAACCGGGGGACGAGGTCGGGGTCGCCTTCGACGCGGCGGACATCGTGGTGCTGGGAGCGGGCGTCGCTCGGGTGGCCGGCTGAGCCGCCGAACGACGCCCGTGCCACGCCTACTTCTGCGCCGAGCCCTTGCGGCGGAGCGCGAAGGTCACGCCGCCGCCCGCGACGACCAGGAGGGCCGCGATGCCGGCGATCACCGGGGTGTTGCTGCTCGCGCCGGTCTCGGCGAGGTCCGAACTGCCCGCGGGCGAAGCCGAGTTGCTCGGCGCCGGGGCCGCCGCGGGGGCGCTCTCGGAGGGCGTCGGCTTCGCGGCCGGGGTCGAGGTGCTGGGCGCGGCGGACGTCGGAGGCGTCGACGGCTTCTCGGTGGCGCACGCCGTGGCCGGAGCGGTGACGCCGTCCTTGATGTCGTCGTCGACGTTGAAGCGGTCGGTCTTCACGTGGACGCGGTACGTCGCGCCCGGCTTCCAGTCCTCCTTGAAGGTGATCGTGGCGCCCTCCTTGGTGCCCTTCACGACCTGGGAGCCGACCTGCTCCTCGGAGCCGCCGGACGTACGGAAGACCGTGACGGTCGCCGGGGTGCCGGAGGCGTCCACGTCGGTGACGGAGATGACGCCCTGCTGGCCTTCGCAGCCGGCCTTGGCGGTGAACTCGCTGATGTCGCACGCCGAGGCGGAGCCTGCGACGCCGAGCGTCAGGGCCGTCGCGGCGGCGGCCACGCCGGCGAAGCGGACCGCTCTGGAGGAGATGCGCTGAGATATGCGGGGGGCTACGGACACAGCTGTCCTTCACGTGTGCTGGGAAGAGGAGGGGTGTGGCGCGGTGCGAACGCACCTCGAAGCTCAACACCCCCACGGTCACCGCTGGTTTATCGGTGACCGTGACGCACGGTCAATACGCGGAGCGCCTCACCGGCCACTCTTGACCCTCGCTTGACCCAACGTGCTAGCCGCGCCGCCCGAGTCGTTCGATCGCCTCGCCCGCCTCCTCGACCGTGTCCACCAGTGCGATCCGGTCCTCCATGGACCGCTCGCGGGCGAGCGCCTGGAGCAGTGGCCAGGTGGGGAGGCGTTCGGTCCAGTGGGTGCGGTCGACCAGGACCATCGGGGTGGGTTCGCCGCGCGACTCGTAGTAGTTGGGCGTCGCGTTGTCGAAGATCTCCTGGACCGTGCCCGCCGCGCCCGGCAGGAAGATCACGCCCGCGTTGGAGCGGGCCAGCAGGCCGTCCTCGCGGGTGGCGTTGGCGAAGTACTTGGCGATGTGCTCGGCGAACGCGTTCGGCGGCTCGTGCCCGTAGAACCAGGTGGGGATGCCCACGGAAGGGCCGCCGCCCGGCCAGCGTTCCCGCACCGCGAAGGCCGCGTCCGCCCAGTCGGTGATCGACGGGGTGAACGACGGTGATTTGGCGAGGAGTTGGAGCGCCTCGTCGAGCATCTGGTCGGCGAACGGCGCCGCGTACGCGCCCAGGTTCGCGGCCTCCATCGCGCCGGGACCGCCGCCCGTCGCCACCGTGAGGCCCGCGCGGGCCAGCGTCCGGCCGAGCCGGGCGGCGCCCGCGTACGCGTCCGTGCCGCGCGCCATCGCGTGACCGCCCATGACGCCCACCACCCGGGCCCCGACGAGGAGTTCGTCGAGCGCGTCGGACACGGAGTCGTCGTGCACGGCGCGCAGCATCGACGCGAACACGTCGCCGTCGGTCTTGGTCCGCTGGAACCATTCGTACGCGCGGGCGTCGGGAGTGGCCGCGTAGCCGCCCTCGCGGGACAGGCCCTCGAAGAGCTCGGCGGGGGCGTAGAGACGGCCGCGGTACGGGTCGAAGGGGAGGCCGGGGACCGGCGGGAAGACCAGCGCGCCGCGCGCCCTGACGTCGGCCGCCGCCTGCGGATCCATGGGGCAGCCGAGGAATATGGCGCCCTCGACCTCGGCGCGGCGCAGGTGCCCGGTGCGGGTGGTCAGGTCGACGGCCTGCACCCGGTGTCCGGCCAGTGTGGCGCGCGCGGCCACCACCTCGTCGAACTCCGCGAGTGTCTCGATCTCGCGGTCCGAGGTGGTGGCAGGCACGGACGGTTCAAAGGAATGCTCTGGAATCGGCACCCGCCCATGCTAAGCACGGGCGGGCACGCGGCCGTTGGCCAGGCCTCTACCGGTCAGCCCTCGACGACCGACGGGTCCATCCACATGACCTCGAAGGTGTGCCCGTCGATGTCGTCGAAGGCCCGCCCGTACATGAAGCCGTGGTCCTGCTTCTCGCCGGTCTCGGTGCCGCCCGCGGCGATCGCCCGGTCCACGAGCTCGTCGACCTTCTCCCGGCTCTCGGCGCTCAGGGCCAGCAACGTCTCGCTGTTCTTCGTGGAGTCGATGATCGTCTTCTTCGTGAACTCCGCGTACTTCGGCTTCGCGAGGAGCATCACCACGATGTGCTCACTGATCACCATGGAGCTGGTGGAGTCGTCCGAGAACTGGGCGTTGCGCTCGTACCCCAGCTCCGTGAAGAACTTGGTGGACGCCGCCACGTCGTTCACGGCCAGGTTCACGAAGATCATCTGCTGGTACTCGCTCATGATGTGTCCGTCGCCTTCTCGCTGAAGTGAAGTGATGTGGTGCGTACGAACATGTAGACGGCCAGTGTCGCCAAAACTCATCGCGCCGTCAGGGGGGCTGCCGAAAGTTCCGCGACGAGCCAGGTCAGCGGCCCGAACACGGCCAGCAGGGCACCGGCCCTGAGCGCCACGGCCCCGCGCAGCGCCGTGGCGGGCGCGCCGATCCGCAGCAGCGCCTCCGTCGTGTGCCGCCGCGCCTGGCGCGCCTCGAAGGACGCGGTCACCAGCGTCGCCACGGCGCAGCCGACGACAAGCACCGCGCCGAGCGTCGCCAGCGGCCCGACACCGGCCGCCGCCCCCTCGCGCTCCCCGTACACCGTGGCCGCCGCGTACGCCCCGGACGCCACCGCGCAGACCACGCCGAGCGGGCGGCCGACGCGCCGCGCCTCCTCCTGGAGCACCCGGCCCGCGAGCAGCCGCACCGCCGAGGGGCGTACGGACTGCAGTGCGCGCCCGCACAGATACGTGAGCCCGGGGCCCGCGAGCGCCAGACCGATCGCGGTCAGCGTCCATCCGGCGAGCACGCCCGTGGGGCTGCCGGTGAGGCCGCCGGGCAGCCGGGAGCCCGCGGCGCCGCGCGCGCTCGCCGCGTACGTCTCCACGGCGAGGCCCGCGGCGAGCATCGCGAAGCCCCACGGCAGCCCGGTCGGAGCGGCCGCCGGTTCCTGCGGTTCCGCGGTGTCCTTGGCCGGGCGCGCGAGCCGCGGGCGCAGGGCGAGGGCGCTCGCCGTGGACGCCGCGAGCGGCACCCAGGTCAGCAGGGTGAGCGTGGCGGCGAGCGGGAGGGGCCGGTCGGCGGCGAGCAGTCCGCGGGCCGCGCCGTCGAACGGGAGGCCCGTCAGGTCGCCCCGCAGATGCAGGAAGAACAGCAGCGCCAGCATCGAGCCGAGCGTGCAGGCGATCGCCGTGGAGATCGCGGCGAGCAGGGTGAGACGGGCCGGGCCGAGGCCCACGGCGGACAGGCCCGAGCGCGGCTGCGTGCCGGGGTCGGAGCGGGCCACGGCGACCGCGAAGTACACGGTCGCGGCGATCGGCAGCGCGCACCAGGCGAGGCGCAACAGTGAGTCGGCCGCGGTCTTGGGGTGTCCGAGCGCGTGGCCGAGCGTGCTCAGGAGCAGAAAGCCGGTGCCGGCCGACGCGGCGGCGACCAGGAGTCTGCGCAACTGGACCAGCGGGTGCGCGCCGCGCGCTAGACGGAGAGCGAGCACGCGGCCCGGCCTTCCGCCTCGGGGGCCTTCTCTGGCAGCGGCACGGTGTGCACGCGGCGCCCGTCGAGCAGTGACTCCGTGCGGTCGGCGAGCGCGCCCACCGCGGAGTCGTGGGTGGCGAGGACGACCGTGATGGCGTGCGAGCGGGCGGCGGCGGTGAGGGTGCGCAGGATGTGGGCGCTGTCGGCGCGGTGCAGGGTCGCGGTCGGCTCGTCGGCGAACACCACGTGCGGGGCGTGCGCGAGGGCGCGGGCGATGGCGACGCGCTGGCGCTCGGCTACGGACAGGGCGTGCGGGCGCTTGCGGGCGAGGCGGCCCACGTCGAGCCGGTCGAGCCACTCGTGGGCGGCGGCCTTGGCGGGGCGGCGGGCGGTGCCGCGCAGCATCAGGGGGAGGGCCGCGTTCTCCCACACGTTCAGCTCGGGCACGAGGACCGGCTCGGGGTCGATCCAGCCGAAGCGGTCGCGGCGCAGCCGTTCGCGTACCAGCGGGCCCATCGTGTGCACGGGGGTGCTGTTGAACCACACCTCGCCCTGCTGCGGCAGGAGTTGACCGGAGAGGCAGCGCAGCAGCGTCGTCTTCCCGCTTCCGCGCGGCCCGGTGACGGCGAGGATCTCGCCCTCGCGGACACCGAGCGAGACACCGGTGAGGGCGGGGGAGCCCTTGTCCGATCCGCTGTGCGAGTAGTGCAGGGCACGCGCCCACAGCACGTCGTTGTCCGGCGGGGCCACCATGACGTACACCTCGGTTCTGATCAGTTGCCTTCCCCACAGGACCCGTCAGGAGGGCCCTACCGGGGGAACGAAGGCGGGGCCGATCGGTCACTGGGCACCGTATGGACGCGCGGGCGCGGGCCGGAGAAGGGCACGGCCCGGTCGCGTCCCATCTCACTCGGATGGGTGCAACCGGGCCGTTGGCCGTACGTAACGGGATCAGATCTTCGACCAGGCCTCCGTCAGGACCTGGCGGACGATGCCCTCGATCTCGTCGAAGGTGGACTGGTCGGAGACCAGCGGCGGGGAGAGCTGGATGACCGGGTCGCCACGGTCGTCGGCGCGGCAGTACAGGCCGTACTCGAAGAGCTTCTTGGAGACGAAGCCGTAGAGCACGCGCTCCGACTCCTCGTCCGTGAAGGTCTCCTTGGTGGCCTTGTCCTTCACGAGCTCGATGCCGTAGAAGAAGCCGTTGCCGCGGACGTCGCCGACGATCGGCAGGTCGTTCAGCTTCTGCAGCGTGTTGAGGAAGTTCGCCTCGTTGTCAAGGACGTGCTGGTTGAGGCCCTCGCGCTCGAAGATGTCCAGGTTCGCCAGGCCGACGGCGGCGGAGACCGGGTGGCCACCGAACGTGTAGCCGTGCAGGAACGTGTTGTCGCCCTTGTAGAACGGCTCGGCGATCCGGTCGGAGACGATGGCCGCACCGATCGGGGAGTAGCCGGACGTCATGCCCTTGGCGCAGGTGATGATGTCCGGGACGTAGCCGAACTTGTCACAGGCGAACATCGTGCCGAGGCGGCCGAAGGCGCAGATGACCTCGTCGGAGACGAGCAGCACGTCGTACTTGTCGCAGATCTCGCGCACGCGCTGGAAGTAGCCGGGCGGCGGCGGGAAGCAGCCACCGGCGTTCTGCACCGGCTCCAGGAAGACGGCCGCGACCGTCTCCGGGCCCTCGAACTGGATCTCCTGCTCGATCTGGTCGGCGGCCCAGCGGCCGAAGGCCTCCGGGTCGTCGCCGTGGATCGGGGCGCGGTAGATGTTCGTGTTCGGCACCTTGTGCGCGCCCGGGACGAGCGGCTCGAAGGGGGCCTTGAGCGCGGGCAGGCCGGTGATGGACAGGGCGCCCTGCGGGGTGCCGTGGTAGGCGACCGCGCGCGAGATGACCTTGTACTTCGTGTGGTTGCCGTTGAGCTTGTGGTACTGCTTCGCCAGCTTCCACGCGGTCTCGACGGCCTCGCCGCCACCGGTGGTGAAGAAGACCTTGTTGAGGTCCCCCGGCGCGTAGTGGGCCAGGCGCTCGGCCAGCTCCACGGCCTTGGGGTGGGCGTACGACCAGATCGGGAAGAACGCCAGCTCGGCCGCCTGCTTGGCGGCGACCTCGGCGAGCTCCTGTCGTCCGTGGCCTGCCTGCACCACGAACAGGCCGGAGAGGCCGTCCAGGTACTTCTGGCCCTTGTCGTCGTAGATGTAGGTGCCCTCGCCACGCACGATGGTGGGAACGGGCGCGTTCTCGTACGACGACATGCGGGTGAAGTGCATCCACAGGTGGTCGTACGCGGTTCGGCTGAGGTCCTTGCTCACGGCTATCGGGTTCCCCACATGTAGGTCTGCTTCTTGAGCTTCAGGTAG
Source organism: Streptomyces sp. NPDC002795 (assembly GCF_042888725.1). Taxonomy (NCBI): domain Bacteria; kingdom Bacillati; phylum Actinomycetota; class Actinomycetes; order Kitasatosporales; family Streptomycetaceae; genus Streptomyces; species Streptomyces sp. NPDC002795. The sequence continues at coordinate 155,441 of NZ_JBIAQB010000016.1, read as the reverse complement.
ACGAAGCTCTCGGTGGAGCGCACGCCGGGGAGGGCCCGGATGCGTCGGTTGATGACCTCCAGAAGGTGGTCGTCGTCCTCGCAGACGATCTCCACCATCAGGTCGAACGAGCCCGCGGTCATCACGACGTACTCGCACTCCGGCATGTCGGTGAGCGCATCCGCCACGGGATTCAGGTCGCCCTCGACGTTGATGCCGACCATCGCCTGCCGTCTGAAGCCCACGGTGAGCGGGTCGGTGACGGCGACGATCTGCATCACGCCCTGATCGAGCAGCTTCTGGACGCGCTGGCGCACGGCCGCCTCGGAGAGGCCGACGGCCTTGCCGATGGCGGCGTACGGACGCCTGCCGTCTTCTTGAAGCTGCTCGATGATGGCGAGGGAGACGGAGTCGAGCGGCGGATTGCTGCCGTTCCTCGAACTCGGTCCCTTGGGGTCTGCGCTGCGACTGGCCACGGCCTCACTCTGCACGAGGACTCATCTGTTTCGCAAGCCCGGATCGATGAAATTCGTTGTCTACGAGGTCTCGCCTCACGAATTCCGTAGTTCAACAGGGGTGGGGGGTGTCGAAAAGGCCCGTCCACGGTCTAGGGTGGGCGTCTCAATCTTTGGACAGCGAACAGTCAGGAGGCCGGCAGTGAGCACCAGTGAGCTGCGTCGTCTGCGTAACTACATCGACGGTGAGTTCAAGGACGCCGCCGACGGACGGACCACCGAGGTGGTCGACCCCGCCACGGGCGAGGCGTACGCGACCGCGCCGCTGTCCGGGCAGGCCGACGTCGACGCCGCGATGGCCGCCGCCGAGGCCGCGTTCCCGGCCTGGCGCGACCTGGTCCCGGGTGAGCGCCAGAAGTACCTCCTGAAGATCGCGGACGCGTTCGAGGAGCGCGCCGAGGAGCTCATCGCCGTCGAGTCGGAGAACTGCGGCAAGCCGCTCGGTCTGACCCGCAGCGAAGAGATCCCGATGATGCTCGACCAGATCCGCTTCTTCGCGGGCGCGGCGCGCATGCTGGAGGGCCGCTCCGGCGGCGAGTACATGGAGGGCCTGACCTCCTTCGTGCGCCGCGAGCCGATCGGCGTCTGCGCGCAGGTCGCGCCGTGGAACTACCCGATGATGATGGGTGTTTGGAAGTTCGCGCCCGCGCTCGCCGCCGGTAACACGGTGGTGCTGAAGCCGTCGGACACGACCCCCGCCTCCACGGTACTGATGGCCGAGATCATCGGCGCGATCGTGCCCAAGGGCGTCTTCAACGTGGTGTGCGGCGACCGCGACACCGGCCGCGCGATGGTCGAGCACAAGACCCCCGCGATGGCCTCCATCACCGGCTCCGTGCGCGCCGGCATGCAGGTCGCCGAGTCCGCCGCCAAGGACCTCAAGCGGGTCCACCTGGAGCTGGGCGGCAAGGCCCCGGTCGTCGTCTTCGACGACGCCGACATCGCGAAGGCCGCCGAGGGCATCGCCGAGGCCGGGTACTTCAACGCGGGCCAGGACTGCACCGCCGCCACCCGCGTCCTCGTCCACGAGTCGGTGCACGACGAGTTCGTCACCGCGCTCGCCAAGATCGCCGCCGAGACGAAGACCGGCGCGGCCGACGACGAGGACGTCCTCTACGGCCCGCTGAACAACGCCAACCAGCTGAAGCAGGTCACCGGCTTCATCGAGCGGCTCCCGGCGCACGCCAAGGTCGAGGCCGGCGGCCACCGGGTCGGCGAGCGGGGCTACTTCTACGCGCCGACCGTCGTCTCGGGCCTCAAGCAGGACGACGAGATCATCCAGAACGAGGTCTTCGGCCCGGTCATCACCGTCCAGTCCTTCACGGACGAGGACCAGGCGGTGTCCTACGCCAACGGCGTCGAGTACGCGCTCGCCTCCTCGGTCTGGACGAAGGACCACGGCCGCGCGATGCGCATGTCCAAGGTCCTCGACTTCGGCTGCGTGTGGATCAACACCCACATCCCGCTCGTCGCCGAGATGCCGCACGGCGGCTTCAAGAAGTCGGGCTACGGCAAGGACCTGTCGGCGTACGGCTTCGACGACTACACGCGCATCAAGCACGTGATGACGTCGCTGGACGCGTGACCCGCGGGTGAACCTCACGTACAGCGAGGTCGGCGCGACCCTGGCGGCGGGTGAACTGCCGCCGGGGTACGCCCACATGGACCGCCGTGTCCGGATCGGCTCGGGGCAGGAGTGCTTCGAGCGGGCCGGCGCGGCGGTCCTCGCGTGGGGCGCGCAGCGCGGGGCCGGGCTCCGGGTGACACCGAGTGACGATGTCCGGGAGGGCGCGGACGTGGAGCTGCGGGCGCTGTTCCTGCGGATTCCCTGCCGGGTGGTACGGGTCGTGCGCGAACCGTCGCGCGTCGGATTCGCCTACGGGACGCTGCCGGGGCATCCGGAGTGCGGCGAGGAGGCGTTCCTCGTCGAGCGGGCGGCGGACGGGGCCGTGTGGTTCCGGATCCGGGCGTTCTCGCGGCCGGGGCGGTGGTACGCGCGGCTCGGAGGGCCGGTCGCGCGGGGTGTGCAGAAGTGGGTGACCGGGCGGTATCTGCGCGCGGTCGTGGAAGCGCTCGCCGCAGCGTAGATCGACAAGGTGTCGGCCCCGGACCGTGGCGCTCGACGCAGCGTCCATTGTGGGGTCAAGTCCCCGGGCGGGAAGCTGAGTTCGTGCGAGCGAACCCGATACCACACCAGGTCACCCGTCGTTCCCTGCTGCGCGCCCTGGGCGGTGGTGCCGCGGCCGCGACGGTCGGCGGCCTCGCCACCGGCTGCGGGGTGCCCGCCGCGTATGTCGCGCCGGGCGATCGGGCAGGCCACGATCTGTCCGCCGGCGAGAAGCGGCTCACCTGGGCCAACTGGCCGCTCTACATCGACGTCGACGACGACAACCCGTCGAAGCGGCCCACCCTCGACGCGTTCGAGAAGCGGACCGGGATCCAGGTCAAGTACACCGAAGAGATCAACGACAACGACGAGTTCTTCGGCAAGATCAGCCCGTCGCTGATGAACCACCAGAAGACCGACCGCGACCTCATCGTCATCTCCGACTGGATGTGCTCGCGCTTCGTACGTCTCGGCTGGGTCCAGGAGATGGACCGGGCCCACCAGCCGAACGTCACCAAGTACCTCGACCCGCTGCTCCGCTCGCCCGCCTTCGACCCGGGCCGCAAGTACACCGTGCCGTGGCAGTCCGGCATCACTGGCATCGCGTACAACAGGCGCAGGCTGGGCCGCGAGATCAAGCACGTGTCGGATCTGTGGGCGGACGACCTCAAGGGGCGCGTCACGCTCCTCTCCGGCCTGGACGAGTCCTTCGCCCTCCTCATGCAGGGCAACGGAGTCGACATCACCAAGTGGAAGGCCGCCGACTTCGACAAGATCTGCGACCAGGTCGAGAAGCTCGTGAAGACGAAGCACATCCGCCGCTTCACCGGCAACGACTACATCAAGGACCTGTCCAGCGGCGACGTCCTCGCCTGCCAGGCGTACAGCGGCGACATCATCCAGCTCCAGGCCGACAACCCCGACATCGAGTTCGTCGTGCCCGAGGAGGGCGCCGAGCTCTGGGCCGAGTCCCTCATGATCCCCAACCTCGCCGAGCACAAGGCCAACGCCGAGCGCCTCATCGACTACTACTACCAGCCGGAGGTCGCGGCGGACCTGGCCGCGTGGGTCAACTACGTCTGCCCGGTGCCCGCGGCGCGCGACGTGCTCGCCTCCTCCAAAGACAAGGAGACCGCCGAGCTCGCCGAGGACCCCCTGATCTTCCCCGACGACCGGATGCGCTCGCGGCTCGCCATCGCCCGCGACATCAGGCCGGCGGAGCGGACCGAGTACTCGAAGCGGTGGAACAGGATCGCGGGATTGTGAGACGCGACGCGCATCACAACGAGGCTTCCAGGGCGGCGAGTTGAGGGCGTCATAGGCTGTGGCCATGACCGCTGATGACCAGTCGTCCGTCGGGGTCGCGGTGACCCTGGGGCTCCTCGCCGCCTGGGCGCTGCACGACACCGAAGAGGTGCTCACCGCTCCGCGCTGGATCCGGAAGAACGTGCCGCGGCTGCGCGAGCGGTGGCCGGGTGTGCCCGAGCGGGTGTGGCGGGGCATGGAGGGTGTCGACGAGCGGGAGTTCACCGCCGCCGTCGGTGTCATGGCCGGGATCGTCGGCGCGGGGGCCGTCGCTGGCTGGGTGAGCGGCGGCCGCAGCGCCACGTACCAGGCGATGCTCAACGGGTTCGGGGCGCACGGGCTGCTGCACATCGGGCAGGCCGTCGCCGTGCGTGGTTACACCCCGGGCGTCGCGACCTCGCCGGTGCTCGTCGTGCCGTTCGCCCTGTGGGCGCGGGGGCGGCTGAAGAAGGCCGGGGTGCTGCGGCCGGGCCGGGCCCGTGACGTCGTCGCCGGGGTCGCCTGGGCGGCCGTGGCGACGGCTGTGTCGCACGGGGTGGCGCATCGGCTGGTCAGGTCGCGTCCCGGGTCGACGCCATGATGATGCGCTGGGCGACGGGGTTCATCTCCTCGCCCTTCGCGTCCGTGGCGTTGACCGAGTAGACGACCGTGCGGGACAGGTCGCGGGCGGCGGCGATTCCGGTGGTGTAGCCGTACCGTGCGCCGGACTTGCCCCAGTACACCTGGCCGCCGATCTCGATCTTCTGAAGACCCGCGCTCATCGTGGCGCCGTCGATGTCGGCCGGGACCGTGAACATCTCGTCGAGCTGCGGGGCGGGCACGAGTCGGCCGCGGAAGAGGGCGGTGAGCAGCCGCTCCAGGTCGGCGGTCGTGGAGATCATGTCGCCCGCCGCCGTCCGGTCGGCCTGGACCCACCGCGTCACGTCGACGAACTCCCCGTCCACGAGCTGGTATCCGCGGTTGTGCGGGCCGTGGATCCGCGGGTCGGTGCCGGGGAAGTATGTGTGCCGCATCCCGGCCGGGCGCAGCACGAGCCGGGTCGCCGCCTCCGCGTAGGAGTCGCCGGTCACCTTCTCCACGAGCAGCCCGAGCAGCGTGTAGTTGATGTTGAGGTACTGCTGCTTCGTGCCCGGTGCGAACGCGGGGCCCTCGGTGAGCGCCGAAGCGGCGACCTGTGTGGGCGTGACGACGTCGAAGCGGTGTGCGTACTGGTCCGCGAACGCGTCGCCCCAGCCGTCACCGGCCGGTATTCCGCTGGTGTGGTTGAGCAACTGCCGTATGGATATGGGGTGTTGGAAGTCGGTGCCGCGGAAGAGCGCGGGGAGGTAGCGCTGCACCGGTGCGTCCAGGTCCACCTGTCCGTCGGCGGCGAGCCGCAGCACCGTGGCCGCCGTCACGACCTTCGTCGTGGAGCCCGCCCGGAACCGTGCGTGTTCCAGGGCCCTCGCACCGCTGCGCAGGTCCCGTACGCCCGCGGACCCGTGCCAGGAACCGCCGGTGCCGCCGACCCGGACGAGGGCGGCGGTGGCGTCGTCGTCCGGCAGGCCCGTGAGTGCCTTGGCCAGCGCATTCGCGTCGGGGGCACCCGGGGTGGGCGCCACCACGGCCCGCGCCGGGGCGGCCGCGGCGAGCGGCGCGGCGACGGCACCGAGCGCGAGGGCAGTGGACAGGGCGAGGGCGAGTCGACGCTTCAAGGGGGCCTCCAGGAGCGGGAGTTGGCCCGGTCGGGCCGACACGGACCATCCTCGGCTCCGGCCGGCCGCGGCAGCTCGTCGCACGGGATGATCTCGACCCCGGCCCGCGCCCCGGCCATCCCCTAGGGGGCCCTCAGGCGTCGACCCGCAGCGACGTCAGGGTGTCGATCCGGTTCGTCGTGATCGAGTCCACGCCGATGTCGAGCAGCCTGCGCATCGAGCGCCTGGTGTCCGGGGTCCACGCCGACAGCAGGTAGCCGTCACGGTGGACGCGGGCCGCCAGGGCCCGGGTCACCAGCGGGAAGCGGTAGTTGAGCCAGCGGGGCGTGAGGGCCGCGAGGACCGCCGGGCGGGGCGGGGCCAGCGACGTCCAGGTGAGCGCGATCTCGGCGGCGGGCGACGCGGCGCGCACCTTGAGCATCGTCTCGGCGCCCGCGCAGTAGTAGACCCGCTCCTCGGCGCCGCAGTCGCGGACGGCGCCGACGACCGTACGTACCGAACGCGCGTCCGCGCCCGGCAGGTCGATCATGACGCGGACGTCACGGCACACCTCCAGGGCGTCCGCGAGCGTGGGCACACCGCCCTCGGTCAGCCCGCGCACCTCGTCGCCGGAGAGCACGGACAGCGGACGCTCGTGCTCCCACAGGCGCTCAAGCGTGGAGTCGTGGAGCAGTACCGGGACTGCGTCCCGCGTCAGTCGTACGTCGATCTCCACCGCGTCCGCGCCCCGTTCCAGCGCGGAGCGCAGGGACGGGAGGGTGTTCTCGCGGACGCGGTAGGGGTCGCCTCGGTGGGCCACGGCAGTCACGGTGCGCATGGCCCCATTGTGGCCTCCCGATCTCAGCTCGTGGCCTTCCAGTTCTCCGTGTACGTGTCGATCTCCGTGACGATGCGCGCCTTGCCCGCCTCGTCGAGGAAGGACTCCCGCACCGCGTTCTTCGCCAGCTCCGCCACGCCCCGCTCGTCGAGGTCGAGGAGGCGGGCCGCCACCGCGTACTCCGTGTTGAGGTCCGTGGAGAACATCGGCGGGTCGTCCGAGTTGATGGTGACCGTCACGCCCGCGTCCACGAACTGCTTGAGCGGGTGCTCTTCGAGGGTGCGGACCGCGCGCGTCGCGATGTTCGACGTCGGGCACACCTCCAGCGGGATGCCGTGCTCGGCGAGGTGGGCGAGCAGCCTCGGGTCCTGGACCGACGACGTGCCGTGGCCGATGCGCTCGGCGCCCAGGTGGTTCAGCGCGTCCCACACCGTCTCGGGACCGGTCGTCTCGCCCGCGTGCGGCACCGAGTGCAGGCCCGCCGCGCGCGCCCGGTCGAAGTACGGCTTGAACTGCGGCCGCGGCACGCCCACTTCGGGCCCGCCGAGCCCGAACGAGACCAGCCCCTCCGGGCGCAGCGCGTCGTCCGTGGCGAGCCGCGCCGTCTCCTCGGCCGACTCCAGACCCGCCTCGCCGGGGATGTCGAAGCACCAGCGCAGCACCGTGCCGAACTCGGACTCCGCCGACTTGCGCGCGTCCTCGATCGCCTCCATGAAGCCGCGGGCGTCGATGCCGCGGCGCGTGGAGGAGAAGGGGGTGAGGGTGAGCTCCGCGTACCGCACGTTCTGCCGGGCCATGTCGCGGGCGATCTCGAACGTGAGGAGGCGGACGTCCTCCGGCGTGCGGATCAGGTCGACCACCGACAGGTACACCTGGATGAAGTGCGCGAAGTCCGTGAACGTGAAGAACTCGGCCAGCGCCTCGGGGTCGGCGGGGACCTTCGAGTCGGGGTGCCGGGCGGCGAGCGCCGAGACGATCCTGGGGGAGGCGGAGCCCACGTGGTGGACGTGCAGTTCCGCCTTCGGCAGGCCGGTGATGAAGGCCGGCAGGCCCTGGCTCTGGCTCTGGCTGTGACTCGGGCTCTGGCTCACGGTTTCCTCCCCAGGAACTTGGGTGATCGGCTGATCGGGGTCCTCGTCATCGTATGCGGGGAGATCCACGGCCCGGCGGGGGTACCTACCATGACCGGATGAGCGAGGACGACCCGTGGCGTACGCCCCCGGCGCCCTCGGCGTACGGGTACGTCAACCCGTACGTGGCGCCGGACGAGCCCGTGCCGCCGCCGCCCGTCGGTCCCGACGGGTCGACGCCGTTCCCGTACGCGGGCTACTGGTACGGCTGCGGCGCGCCGGTCGTCGCGCCCCGCAACGGCCTGGGCGTCGCGGCCCTGGTGCTCGGCATCCTCACCGCCGTCGGCTTCGTGCTGTGGCCGGTCGCGATCGTGACGGGTGGCTCATCTGCGCGGTGGGCGGTTTGCTGTCGGCGGTAGGGGTCGGGATCGCCGTCCTTTTGGGGTGAGCCGCCCTCTTGCCGCCATCAGGGCTGCCACCAGCGATTCCCTGCTGTCGATCTCCATACACGCGACTTTGACACGCACCACTGACAATCCGTCCTGCGTTTTCCAGGCGGACTCGACACCTGGTCGACAGATTCCGTCGCGTAACCAAAAGGCAACAACGGAATCACTTGTTGGCGTGATGCTCCTCTGTCAGGATCGGCACTCAAATCGAGCTGGAGCTACGGCTGGAGCTACGTCGGCCCCCGGGACGGTGCCGACGCAGGAGAAGCGAGAGCGAGCACTCATGCACCACCCCACCTCGGATCACCCCGCCTCGGCCAAGAACGTGGCCGCACTGGCACAGGAACTCTTCGCGGACGGCGCGAACTTCATCGCGGGCCGCCTCGTCAAGGGCACATCCGGCCGCACCCACGCCGTCGTCGACCCGGCCACGGGCGAGGCGGTCCACACGTACGAACTGGCGGGCACCGCCGACGTGGACGCCGCCGTCGCCGCCGCCCGCGCCGCCTTCCCCGGCTGGGCGGGGGCCACCCCCGGCGAGCGGTCCGACGCCATGCACCGGTTCGCGGCCGTGCTCGACGAGAAGGCCGAGGAGTTCGCGCGCCTCGAATCGCTTCAGTGCGGCAAGCCGCTCAAGCTGAGCCGCGAGTTCGACGTGCCCGGATCGGTCGACAACGCCGCCTTCTTCGCCGGCGCCGCCCGGCATCTTCAGGGGCAGTCCGCGGGCGAGTACAGCGCCGACCACACCTCGTACGTACGCCGCGAGCCCATCGGTGTCGTCGGCTCCATCGCGCCGTGGAACTACCCGCTGCAGATGGCCGCCTGGAAGGTTCTTCCGGCGATCGCGGCGGGCAACACGATCGTCCTCAAGCCCGCCGAGCTGACCCCGTTCACCTCGCTCCTCTTCGCGCAGGCCGCCACCGAGGCGGGCCTCCCGGACGGCGTCGTCAACGTCATCAGCGGCGCGGGCCGCGACGCCGGTGAGCACCTCGTCGGTCACCCGGACGTCGCCATGACCTCCTTCACCGGCTCCACGGGCGTCGGCAAGCGGGTCGCCGAGATCGCCACGGCCACCGTGAAGCGGATCCACCTGGAGCTCGGCGGCAAGGCGCCGTTCCTCGTGTTCGACGACGCCGACCTCGACGCCGCCGTGCACGGCGCGGTCGCCGGCGCGCTCATCAACACCGGCCAGGACTGCACCGCCGCCACGCGCGCGTACGTGCAACGCCCGCTCTACGAAGCCTTCGTGGAGCGGACGGCCGCCCTGATGGAGACCGTCAGGCTCGGCGACCCGTTCGCCGCCGACACCGACCTCGGGCCGCTCATCTCGCACGCCCAGCGGGACCGCGTCGCCGCCATCGTCGACCGGGCACGCGGCTACGCGCGCGTGGTGACCGGTGGCGAGGCCCCCGGCGGCGACCTCGCGGACGGCGCCTACTACAGGCCCACCCTCATCGCCGACGCCGCGCAGGACAGCGAGGTCGTGCAGTCCGAGATCTTCGGCCCTGTGCTGGTGGTGCTGCCCTTCGACAGCGACGACGAGGGCATCCGGCTCGCCAACGACACCCCCTACGGGCTCGCCGCCTCCGCCTGGTCCACCAATGTGTTCCGCGCGAACCGTGCCACGCGCGAGATCAAGGCGGGCTGCGTGTGGGTCAACGACCACATCCCGATCCTCAGCGAGATGCCGCACGGCGGCTACAAGGCGTCCGGCTTCGGCAAGGACATGTCCGCGTACTCCTTCGACGAGTACACGCAGATCAAGCACGTCATGTTCGACAACACCGCGGTGGTGCGCAAGGACTGGCACCGCACGATCTTCGGGGACCGATAGTTGTTTTCAGGCCGCTGTGACCGGCGGCCGCCAACCCTCCCGAAAGGGCAACCACGCGCATGGAGCAGTACGAGCCCGACAGCCAGTCCCCGGCCCAACTGGCCGCCATGCACCGCAGCTTCAGGAACGGCAGGGCAGCGATGTCCCGCCGCTCCCTGATGCGGGCCTCCGCGGGCGGCGCCCTCGCCGTCGGCGGACTCGGCGCCCTCAGCGGCTGCGGCATTCCCGCGGCGAGCAAGTCCTCGGGCGGAATCTCGTCCGAGGACCACTCGGCCAAGGAGAAGTCCATCAACTTCTCCAACTGGACCGAGTACATCGACATGAGCGACGACGAGAAGCACCGCCCGTCGCTGGAGGCGTTCACCAAACGCACCGGGATCAAGGTCAAGTACACCGAGGACATCAACGACAACGTCGAGTTCTTCGGGAAGATCAAGCCGCAGCTCGCGGCCGGCCAGGACACCGGCCGCGACATCATCGTGCTGACCGACTGGCTCGCCGCGCGGCTGATCCGCTACGGCTGGGTGCAGAAGCTCGACCCGGCCAACCTGCCGCACGCGTACACCAACCTGGCCACCCAGTTCCGCAACCCGGACTGGGACCCGGGCCGCGCCTACTCCTACCCCTGGCAGGGCATCGCGACGGTCATCGCGTACAACACCAAGGCCACCGGCGGCAAGGAGATCACCTCGGTCTCGCAGCTGCTCGACGACCCGGCGCTCAAGGGCAAGGTCGGCCTGCTCTCCGAAATGCGCGACACGGTCGGCATGACGCTGATCGACATGGGCAAGGACCCGCGCACCTTCAAGGCCGACGACTTCGACGCGGCGATCGCACGCCTCCAGAAGGCCGTCGACAGCAAGCAGGTGCGCCGCTTCACCGGCAACGACTACATATCCGACCTCAGCAAGGGCGACCTCGCGGCCTGCCTCGCCTGGGCAGGGGACGTCGTGCAGCTCCAGGCGGACAACCCGGACGTCAAGTTCGCCATCCCGGACGCCGGTTACATCTCGTCGACCGACAACATGCTGGTCCCCAACAAGGCGCGCCACAAGACGAACGCCGAGAAGCTCATGGACTACTACTACGAGCCGGCGGTCGGCGCGGAGCTGGCGGCGTGGATCAACTACGTATCGCCGCTGGAGACCGGCCTCGTCAAGCCGGAACTCGCCAAGATCGACAAGGACGTCGCGAACGACCCGCTGATCGTCCCCGACAAGGAGATGTCGGCGAAGGCGCACGGGTTCCGCTCCCTGACGGCAAAGGAAGACACGGCGTTCGAGCAGAAGTTCGCCCAGCTCACCGGCGGCTGAACCAGCACCGTCCGGCACCTTCGCACCGCCTCAGCCCTCACCGACTCCTTGGACTCACCATGACGACCCTTACGACGTCGGAGACCGGCGGCGACGTCCGTCTCTCCGGGATCAGCAAGACGTACGACAACGGCTTCACCGCCGTCCAGCCGCTCGACCTCACCGTGCCCCAGGGCTCGTTCTTCGCGCTGCTCGGCGCCTCCGGCTGCGGGAAGACCACGACGCTGCGCATGATCGCGGGCCTTGAGGACCCGACCACGGGAACCGTGCACCTCGGCGACCAGGACGTGACGTCCCTGCCCCCGTACAAGCGCCCGGTGAACACCGTCTTCCAGTCGTACGCGCTCTTCCCGCACCTCGACATCTACGAGAACGTCGCCTTCGGCCTGCGCCGGCGCGGCATCAAGTCCGTGAAGAAGCAGGTCGAGGAGATGCTCGACCTGGTGCAGCTCGGCGAGCACATCCGCAAGAAGCCGCAGCAGCTCTCCGGCGGCCAGCAGCAGCGCGTCGCCGTCGCCCGCGCGCTCATCAACCACCCCAAGGTGCTGCTGCTCGACGAGCCGCTCGGCGCCCTCGACCTCAAGCTGCGCCGCCAGATGCAGCTGGAGCTCAAGCGCATCCAGACCGAGGTCGGCATCACGTTCGTGCACGTCACGCACGACCAGGAGGAGGCCATGACGATGGCCGACACCGTGGCCGTGATGAACCGGGGCTCCGTCGAACAACTCGGCGCCCCCACCGACCTGTACGAGAACCCCGGCTCGACGTTCGTCGCGAACTTCCTCGGCACCTCGAACTTCATCGAGGCCGAGATCGCGGGCCGCTCCGGCGACGACCTCACCCTCAAGGCGGGCGGCGGCAAGCTCGTCCTGCCCACCTCCCGCAACTCCGCGCGCACCACCGAGACCGGTGACAAGCTGCTCCTCGGCGTGCGCCCCGAGAAGATCTCGCTCACGCACGCCGACGACGCGGGCGAGATACCCGGCGGCCGCAACCGCATCACCGGGAAGATCGCCGACTCCAGTTTCATCGGAGTCTCCACCCAGTACGTCATCGACAGCCCGCTGTGCGACTCCTTCGAGGTCTACGCGCAGAACATTGAGCGCGACAGCCGCCTCGCGCCCGGCGCCGAGGTCGTCCTGCACTGGAACCCGGCCCACACCTTCGGACTCGACGCCGCGCAGGACATCGAGGCGGGCGCGGCCAAGGTCTCGGAGGACGCCGCCGCATGAGCACGACACTCTCCGACGCGCCCCCGCCGGCGCCCACGACAACAGAAGCGCCGCGCAAGACCCGCAAGCGCGGCCGCCTCGTCCCGTACTGGCTGCTGCTGCCCGGCATCCTCTGGCTGGTCGTCTTCTTCGCCCTGCCGATGGTCTACCAGGCCTCAACATCCGTACAGCAAGGGTCACTTGAGGACGGCTTCAAGGTCACCTGGCACTTCGCGACGTACTGGGACGCGCTGTCCGAGTACTGGCCGCAGTTCCTGCGCTCCGTCCTGTACGCGGGGCTCGCCACGATCCTGTGCCTGCTGCTCGGCTACCCGCTCGCGTACCTCATCGCGTTCCGCGCGGGCCGCTGGCGCAACTTCATCATGATCCTGGTGATCGCCCCGTTCTTCACCAGCTTCCTGATCCGTACGCTCGCGTGGAAGACGATCCTCGCGGACGGCGGCCCCGTCGTGGGCGCGCTCAACTCGCTGCACGTCCTCGACGTCACGAGCTGGATCGGCATGACCGACGGCAGCCGGATCCTCGCCACACCGCTCGCGGTGGTGTGCGGACTCACGTACAACTTCCTGCCGTTCATGATCCTGCCGCTCTACACCTCGCTGGAACGGATCGACGGCCGGCTGCACGAGGCGGCGGGCGATCTGTACGCGCACCCGTTCACCACCTTCCGCAAGGTGACGTTCCCGCTGTCGATGCCGGGCGTCGTGTCCGGAACGCTGCTGACGTTCATCCCCGCGACCGGCGACTACGTCAACGCCGACCTGCTCGGCTCCACCGACACCCGCATGGTCGGAAACGTCATCCAGACGCAGTTCCTGCGCGTTCTCGACTATCCGACGGCGGCGGCGCTCTCCTTCATCCTCATGGCGGCCATTCTCTTCATGGTCACCTTCTACATCCGTCGTTCCGGGACGGAGGACCTCGTCTGATGCTGTTGCTGACACGCTGGCTGCGAAAGAATCTCGTGGTGATAGCGGGCCTGATCACGCTCGGCTATCTGCTGCTCCCGAACATCGTCGTGACGGTCTTCTCCTTCAACAAACCGAAGGGCCGCTTCAATTACGAGTGGCAGGAATTCTCGACGGACGCCTGGAAGAACCCGTGCGGCGTCGCCGACATGTGCGGATCGCTCTCGCTGAGCCTCCAGATCGCCTTTTGGGCCACGATCGGCGCGACGGCCCTCGGCACGATGATCGCCTTCGCGCTCGTCCGCTACCGGTTCAGGGCGCGCGGCGCCATCAACTCGCTGATCTTCCTGCCGATGGCGATGCCGGAGGTCGTGATGGCGGCCTCGCTGCTCACGCTCTTCCTCAACATGGGCGCCCAGCTGGGCTTCTGGACGATCCTCATCGCCCACATCATGTTCTGCCTCAGCTTCGTGGTGACGGCGGTCAAGGCGCGCGTGATGTCCATGGACCCGCGCCTTGAGCAGGCCGCGCAGGACCTGTACGCGGGCCCCGTGCAGACCTTCCTCCGCGTCACCCTGCCGATCGCCGCGCCGGGTATCGCCGCGGGCGCGCTGCTCGCCTTCGCGCTGTCCTTCGACGATTTCATCATCACCAATTTCAACGCGGGCTCGACCGTCACCTTCCCCATGTTCGTCTGGGGCTCGGCGCAGCGCGGAACGCCCGTTCAGATCAATGTCATCGGTACGGCCATGTTCCTGGTCGCCGTACTGTTTGTGCTGGCCGGAATGACCATCGGCAAGCGCAAGAACAAGGTTGCCTGAGTTACTCGAATTTCTGAGGGAGTTGGAATCATGGCCGCACGCGCCATGAATCGCTGGACGAATTCACTCGCCGACGCCAAGCCGGTCGCCTACTGGCTCGACGACCCCGGCAGGCCCGAGGCCCGCCCGGCCCTGACCGGCGACGAGCACTGCGACCTCCTGGTCGTCGGCGGCGGCTACAGCGGACTGTGGACCGCGCTGCTCGCCAAGGAGCGCGACCCGGGACGTGACGTCGTCCTCGTCGAGGGCCGCGAGATCGGCTGGGCCGCCTCCGGGCGCAACGGGGGATTCTGCGCCGCCTCCCTCACGCACGGCACGGCCAACGGGCTCGCCCGCTGGCCGAACGAGATCAAGAAGCTGGAGGAGCTCGGCGCCGCCAACCTCGACGCCATCGAGGCGGCGGTCGCCCGCTACTCCATCGACTGCGACTTCGAGCGCACCGGCGAGCTGGACGTGGCGACGCAGCCCCACCAGGTCGCCGAACTGCGCGAGTTCCACGCGGAGTTGACCGAGTCCGGTCTCGCCGACGGCATCGAGCTCCTCGACGCGGACCAGACCCGCGAACAGGTGGCGTCGCCCACCTTCCTCGGCTCGATGTACGACCGCCACGGCGTCGCCATGCTGCACCCGGCGAAGCTGGCGTGGGGCCTCAAGCGGGCCTGCCTCGACCTGGGCGTTCGCGTCCACGAGAACACGCCGGCCACGGAGCTTGCCTCGAACGGCGCGGGGGTCGCGGTCCGCACCCCGTACGGCCGGGTCCGCGCCCGGCACGTCGCGCTCGCCACGAACGTCTTCCCGTCCCTGGTCAAGCGCACGCGCGCGTACACCGTCCCGGTGTACGACTACGCGCTGATGACGGAGCCGCTGGGGCCGGACCAGCTGGCGGCGGTCGGCTGGAAGAACCGCCAGGGCCTCGGCGACTCGGCGAACCAGTTCCACTACTTCCGGCTCTCCGCCGACAACCGGATCCTGTGGGGCGGCTACGACGCGATCTACCCGTACGGCGGCCGGGTGCGGGCCGAGCACGACCACCGCCCGGAGACGTACGCGAAGCTCGCCGAGCACTTCTTCACGTGCTTCCCGCAGCTGGAGGGCCTGCGCTTCACGCACGCGTGGGGCGGCGCGATCGACACCTGCACCCGCTTCTCGGCGTTCTTCGGCACGGCGCACGCGGGGCGGGTGGCGTACGCCGCCGGGTACACGGGCCTCGGCGTGGGCGCGACGCGCTTCGGCGCGGACGTGATGCTGGACCTCCTCTCGGGCGAGCGCACGGACCGTACGGAGCTGGAAATGGTGCGCAAGAAGCCGCTCCCGTTCCCGCCGGAGCCGTTCGCGTCCACGGGCATCGCGCTCACCAAGTGGTCCCTCGCACGCGCCGACGAGAACGGCGGCCGCCGCAATCTGTGGCTCAAGGCGATGGACACGGTGGGCCTCGGCTTCGACAGTTAGAAAAACTTCCTACCTCAGGTAACCGAAGTCGCGTAATGCCCGGGCGACTTCCCCCTCTCGTTCGTGACCACCAGCGTCGAAGTGAACGAGGAGGGCCCCGTCATGACTGGCTCGGGGGACAAGGCCGCGGTCGAGTGGCTGGTGTCCGTGGCACCGGATCCGGACGCCTGCCGCTGGGAGTGGGAACGCAATCCGCACGGCGTGGCGCTGCTGCCCGCGGGCGAGCGGTGGGACGTGCTGATCCTGCCGGGCGAGCTGGGCTACCCGACGCTCGACGTGCTGCGCCGGGTGATCGACCGGCCGGGCCCCGTGCTGGCGGACTTCGGCGCCGCCCGCATGGGCTTCTTCGTCCCCGCGGGCACGGCCTCCCGGTGGCTCGGCACGGGGGTGCGCGCGGCGGGGCGCGGCACCTGGATCGTGGTGCCGTACCCCGGCCGCCTCGCGGGCGGAGTGCGCTGGCTGGTACGCCCGGACGGATCGGGCACCCTCACGGACCCGGCCCTCCTGGAACTCGCGATGCACGAGGCGGCGGCTCAGCTGGCCAGAGATACGGGGGAGTAGGAGCGACACAGGCGGGCGGCCGCGCACAGCAGCACGACCGCCAGACACCAGCTGCCGAGCACATCGGCCGGCCAGTGATACCCCTGCCGTACGAGTCCCAGGCCTACGGCCGCGTTCAACAGGACGCAGACGTAGGCCGGTTCACGTCGGCCGTGGACGGCGCGGAGCAGCAGCACGCACAGCCCGTACGCGACCGCCGCCGTCGCCGCGTGGCCCGACGGGTAGAAACCCGTGTCCGGTGCCATGGGCGGCGGCCCGGGGCGGTCGATGAGGGCCTGGAGCGGGGCCACCAGCGTGGGGACCAGGGCCATCGTCACGGCCGCGACGATCACGGCGACCCGCGACCGGATGCGCCAGGTGACGTACGCGAGGGTGCCGGCGAGGACGGGGAGTGCGACCGCCATGTTGCCGAGGTCGGCGAAGAACTCGGCGGGTCCGGAGGGGATCGCGCTGGTCCGGATCGCGTCGCCGAGGCGCTCGTCGTACACGAGGAGGGGGCCGTCGGAGGCGACCTGCCAGGTGAGGGCGGCGAAGAGAAGCGCTGCGAAGAGGATGAGAAAGATGGTCGGCCGGTTCGGAACAGGGGGGGTAGTTCCGAACCGGCCGAACTGGCCGGCGTATCGCGCGCCCCGGGGGGTTTGGGGCGGGCGACCGTCCGACCGGTGAGGAGTTCCGGAGCCGGAAGCTCCGGGTGTGTGCGCGAGGGCACGACCAGGGCGAAGCTGGGGAGGCCTCGACCCGGTACCGCTCGCAGTCACCTGCGAGCGGGGTGTTTCTCTCATCTGCAGAAACCGTACGGCAGGGGCTGAGGGTGCGACAGCCGGTTGGGCAACATCCCATCGGCCTCGCACACCTTCTTCACACGGCCCGACCGTCGTCGCAGGTCACGGAATCGTCGCGGTCCGCGTCGTCACGATCGGGCGGTGTGGCTCCTGTTACCGGAGCGGTGTCCCGGGTGTGCTGGGTGTGCTGTTCAGAGCGCGGCGAACGCGTTCTCGATGATGTCCAGGCCCTCGTTCAGGAGCTCCTGGCCGATGACGAGCGGCGGCAGGAAACGCAGCACGTTGCCGTACGTGCCACAGGTGAGGACGAGCAGGCCCTCGGCGTGGCAGGCCTTGGCGAGCGCGGCGGCGGCCTCCGGGTTCGGCTCCTTCGTCGCCGGGTCCTTGACGAGCTCGACGGCGATCATGCCGCCGCGGCCGCGGATGTCGCCGATGGCCGGGAACTTCTCCTGCATCGCCGACAGGCGCGACTTCATCGTCGTCTCGATCTCCTTCGCCTTGGCGTTGAGGTCGAGCTCCTTCATCGTCTCGATGGCGCCGAGCGCACCGGCGCAGGCCACCGGGTTGCCGCCGTAGGTGCCGCCGAGGCCGCCCGCGTGCGCGGCGTCCATGATCTCGGCCTTGCCGGTCACCGCGGCGAGCGGGAGGCCGCCCGCGATGCCCTTGGCGGTCGTGATCAGGTCCGGGACGATGCCCTCGTCCTCGCACGCGAACCACTGGCCGGTGCGGCAGAAGCCGGACTGGATCTCGTCCGCGACGAAGACGATGCCGTTGTCGGCGGCGAACTGGCGGATCGCCGGGAGGAAGCCCTTGGCCGGCTCGATGAAGCCGCCCTCGCCGAGCACCGGCTCGATGATGATCGCGGCGACGTTGTCCGCGCCGATCTGCTTGGTGATCTGGTCGATCGCCTGGGCGGAGGCCTCGGCGCCCGCGTTCTCCTGGCCGGTCGGCCAGCGGTAGCCGTAGGCCACCGGCACGCGGTAGACCTCGGGCGCGAACGGGCCGAAGCCGTTCTTGTACGGCATGTTCTTCGACGTGAGCGCCATCGTCAGGTTCGTACGGCCGTGGTAGCCGTGGTCGAAGACGACGACCGCCTGGCGCTTGGTGTAGGCGCGGGCGATCTTGACGGCGTTCTCGACGGCCTCGGCGCCCGAGTTGAACAGGGCCGACTTCTTGGCGTGGTCGCCAGGCGTCAGCTCGGCGAGCGCCTCGGCGACCGCTACGTAGCTCTCGTACGGCGTGACCATGAAGCAGGTGTGGGTGAAGTCCTGCAGCTGGGCGGAGGCGCGGCGGACCACGGCCTCGGCGGAGGCGCCGACGGAGGTCACGGCGATGCCGGAGCCGAAGTCGATGAGGCGGTTGCCGTCGACGTCCTCGATGATGCCGCGGTCCACCTTGGCGGTGAACACCGGCAGCGTGGAGCCCACGCCCGCGGCGACGACCGCGGTGCGGCGAGCCTGCAGCTCCTGCGACTTCGGGCCGGGGATGGCGGTGACGACGCGGCGCTCCTGCGGGATGTCGCTCATGCGTGGCTCCTGGTTCTGGAATCCGGTCCCGGTTTCGCCGGGGCTGCTTTCGGGGGGTTTCTCGCAGGTTAGGGGCGGGGGAGCGGGGCGGTCATGCTCCATCAGGGCGGGGTCGGTGGCGCGTGTTGTCCGTCTTGGACAGGTGTACGTGTCGGTGCCGGTGCCGCCCCATGGGCGGACATGGGGCGCGTACGCGGTGAACTCCCCAGGTACGGGCATTAGATTGAGGCGCGATCGACGCACACGGCACGAACGGACCGGCAGGTCAGGGGGCTACGCCATGGACAGCGACAGCGGGATGCGGGAGACGCACGGGGCAGGAGGCGATCGGCGGGCCGCCGCGCCCGTGCCGCGTCCCGCGCGGCCGCCCCGCCCCGTCGCCCCGCCGATGCCCCGGCAGGCGCCGAGCGCGTCCCGCGGTTCGGTGGCCGAGTGGCTCGCCGCGCGTCGCCCCAAGGCGCAGCCGGGGGTGTGGCGGTACGGATTCGTGCCGAGGCCTCCGGAACGGGACACGTCGGCGCTCGGCCGCAGGCTGCTGGTGTGGATGGCGCTGTCGTTCCTGGTCGGCGTCCTGCTGTGGAGCCTGTGGCGGCGCGGCACGCTGCCGTACCAGTGGGCCCCGCTCAAGATCTTCACGCCGGACAGCTGGTGGTGGCCGGGCACGACCTCGCCCCGCGACTCGAAGGCGTACGACGCACTCGTCGTCTACGAAGGCGTGGCCTTCGCTCTGCTCGTCTTCTTGGTGGGGCGTTTCGGGGCCTGGGGGGAGGGCATCCGGCACTTCGTCGTCCGCAGGCCCCAGCCCGCCCGCGCCGTCGTGGCCTCGGTCGCCGCCGTGGGCGTGCTGGTCTTCGTATGGCCGGACGCGCTCGGCCTCTCCTGGCGGCCGCTGCCGATCGCCGACCCGGTCCTCTCCCTCGTCGTCCTCGTCACCGGCGGCTACGGCTTCTTCAAGGTCCCGGTCCTCGCCTACCTCCTGTACGCGCTGATCACGGCGGCGATCCTGTGGCCGTTCGCCCGGATCGGCGGCTGGCTCGACGTCTGGTCCGCGCGCCGCAAGAAGGAGGCGCCGCCCCGTCCCGCCGCACCGCCCGCGCGCGCGGGCTGGGCGCAACTGCGCGAGGCCGGCCAGGGCCAAGCCGCCGACGTGCTCACCGCCGAGGTGGCCGGTGGGCGTATGAACGACGTCGACTGCGCCCGCGTCACCCACGCCTGGCGGCACACCGCCGACCCCGCCGCCTTCGCCAAGACCGTGCTCAAGCAGGGCGCGGGCGCCTGGGCGCACCCCTCGGGGCAGCGCGATCTGCCGGCCCGCGCGGCGGCGCACGACCTGCTCGTCGGACAGGTGCGGATCGGCTCCTACGCGCGCGACGAGCGCAATCCGTACGCGCTGCGGGGCGCCGGCGTGGCCCTCGACCCGAGCCTGCTGGGCACCTCGCTCCTCGCCGTCGGCCCGCCGGGCGCGGGAAAGACGGCGGGAGTCGTACGCCCCGTGGTCGAGTCCCTGGCGCTCCAGGCGCTCACCGGGCAGTGCGCCGTGCTCGCGGTCTGCGCGCAGGGCACCCCGCTCGGCCCCGACGACGCGTACGACGTCGTGGTCAGGCCGGGCGACCGGGCGTCGGTGCACGACCTCGACCTGTACGCGGCCGCCACCGACGCGGACGAGGCCGCGGGCTTCCTCGCCGAGGGCCTGGTCGGCGACCTGGACACGGTGGACACCCGGCGCGCCGCCACCGCGCTCGCCCAGCTCCTCGGCCCCTACCGCGAGGCGCACGGGACGTTCCCCGCGGTGCCGGTGCTGCGCGAACTCCTGGAGGGAGAGCCGGAGGCGTTCGCCGACCTCAAGGGGCGGCTGATGGCGGACTCCGCGATGCGCCGCGAACTCGACGCCCGGCAGCGCCAGTTCGCCGCCGCGAACGACCCGGGCCCGATGCTCGCCGACCGCCTCGCCCTCCTTGACCGCCCGATCTTCTCCGGCTTCTTCGACCCGGCCGCCAGCCGCCCGTTCTCCGTACGGGCCCTCGCGCACCACCCGCTGCGGGTCCGTGTCGACCTGCCCGAACAGGGCCACGAAGAGGCGTCCCGGCTGCTCGCCCGGCTGCTGCTCGCCCAGTTCACCTCCGTCGTACGAGCACAGGGACAGCGGTCCCACTTCGCCTGCCTGGTCCTCGACGACGCGGCACGCACCGTCACCGCCGAGACGGTCCGCGGCATCCAGCGGCTGCGCTCGGCCCACGCCGGAGTGGTGCTCGGCCTGCGCACCATCGGCGAGGTCGCCGAGCCCCTGCAGGGCCCGCTCTACGCGGCCGTCGGCTGCCGTATGGCGTTCTCCGGGGTCACGACGTGGGACGGCAGGCGCTTCGCGGAGGCCTGGGGCACGGAGTGGGTGGAGACCGAGGAGGTCGCGCAGCACGCGGTGTTCGCGCAGCAGCCGCTGACCCGCGCACTGCACAAAGCGCGCCAGATGGTGACCGGGAAGGCCGTCACCACGGACGCCGTCACCGTCCGCAAGGTGGAGCGCGAACGCTGGTCTGCCTCCGACCTGGCGCACGCGGTGCCGCCGGGGCACGCGGTGCTTTCGCTCACCACCGTGCGCGGGGAACACGCTCCGCCGCTGCTCGTGGACCTGCGCGGCTGAAAACCGCGTGAAAGCGCCTGAAGGTTGACTGAGCTTTCAGGGGGTGGGGCCCCAGCGGTACGTACGGTGAGGCAGAATCAACACTGGTCGTTCATACGCACCGGCCAAAAGCTTCACAAGATCCACGTGTACGCCCAGCCCCCGTGTACACCCCGCTCACCCGAAGGCCTGGCCCATGCCGCCCACGCTCGCCTCGCTCGTCCACCACTCGGCGCTCAAGCTCGGCGTGCGCGCGGGCGAGCAGCACCTGGACACCCCGGTCCGCTGGGCGCACGTGAGTGAACTCGCCGATCCCGTCCCGTACTTGGAGGGCGGCGAGCTCCTCCTGATCACCGCGCTCAAGCTGGACGCCGAGGACTCCGACGCCATGCGCCGCTACGTGAAGCGGCTCTCCGAGGCCGGAGTCGTCGGCCTCGGCTTCGCCGTCGGCGTCAACTACGACGACGTCCCCGAGGCCCTGGTGAAGGCGGCCAAGGACGAGGGACTGCCCCTGCTCGCGGTGCCGCCCCGCACGCCGTTCATCGCCATCAGCAAGGCCGTCTCCGCCGCGATCGCCGCCGAGCAGTACAAGGCCGTCACCTCCGGGTTCGCCGCCCAGCGCGAACTCACCAAGCAGGCGCTCGGCAGCGGACCAGAAGGGGTGCTCGCCGTGCTCGCCGCCCAGATCGACGGGTGGGCCGCGCTGTACGACGCGTCCGGCGCCGTCGTCGCCACCGCCCCGGACTGGGCGGGCCGCCGCGCCGCCCGCCTCACCGGCGACGTCGAGCGGCTGCGGGACCGGCCCGCGCCGGCCAGCGCGGTGGTGGAGAGCGGCTCCGACGACCGGGTCGAACTGCACTCCATCGGCACGGGACGGCGGCCCCGCGCGGCGCTCGCGGTGGGCACGGCCGCGACCCTCGGCACGGCCGAGCGCTACGCCCTGCACTCCGCGATCGCCCTGCTGACCCTCACCACCGAACGCTCCCGGGCGCTGTACGAGGCCGAGCAGCGGATCGGCTCGGCCGTCCTGCGGATGCTGCTCGCGGGGGAGCCCGACCACGCGCGGGCCGTCGCGGGCGACCTGTACGGGGCGCTGCTCGACGCGCCGTTCCGGATGGTGATCGCGGACTCCGTGGCTCCGCCGAAGAACGGCACGGCACTGTCGACCCGGAAGCCCTCGAACGGGACGGCGGCGCTGCTGGCCGAGGCGGTGACCGGTTCCGGCGAACAGGGCGCGGGCCCGCTCCCGGTCCTCGCCGACGTCGTGGAGTCCGCCGCGGCGCGCTCGGGCGAGGCGCTGCTCGTCGTCCCCGACGGCGAGCGCCTCGTGCTGCTCGCCGTCGACGGCGGGGCGGCGGCGGAGGCCTGCCTCCAGTACGCGGAGGCGCTGGAGTCGACGCGCGGGGAGGGCTCCTCCGAGGACGAACTGGTCGTCGGTTTCTCGGCGCCTGCCGGGCCGATCGCGGCCGTGTCCGCGTACAAGCAGGCCGAACAGGCGCTCTCCGTCGCCCGCAGACGCGGCCGGATCCTCGTCGAGCACGAGGACGTGGCGGCGGGCTCGGTGCTGCCGTTGTTGGGCGACGACGCGGTCAGGGCGTTCGCGGACGGCCTCCTGCGGGCGCTGCGCGATCATGACGCGACGGGGCGGGGTGACCTGGTGGCCTCGCTGCGGGCGTGGCTCTCCCGGCACGGCCAGTGGGACGCGGCGGCGGCGGACCTGGGCGTCCACCGGCACACACTCCGTTACCGGATGCGCCGGGTGGAGGAAATCCTGGGCCGCTCCCTGGACGACCCGGACGTCCGGATGGAGCTGTGGCTGGCGCTGAAGGCGACGGGGACGTAGCCGGGCGTTGCGCTCCCGGGGCTCTGCCCCGGACCCCGCTGCTCAAGCCCCTGCGGGGCAATCAAGCCCCGCCGGCGATTGAGGCGCGGGGTCCGGGGCGGAGCCCCGAGGCCGTAACGCCGGTGCGGCGCTCCAATTCGGCAAGCTGCCACGCCGGACTAGTACAACCTGGCCAAACCGCGACCTCGCACCCCCGCCCTACCGTGGTCACACGCACCCCACCCACCACGGAGAGGCCGGTACACGCACCCATGACCACCCACGCCTTCTGGCTCGCCGGCCGCCAGGCCACCGGCAACACGACGTTCGACGTCCACAACTCCTACGACGGCCGCCTCGTCGGCACCGTCGCCGAGCCGACCGAGGCCCAGGTGGAGGAGGCCGTCGCCGCCGCCCACGCCGTCGTCGACGAGTTCGCCGCGACCCCCGCCCACGTACGGGCCAAGGCCCTGAACCACGTGGCCGACCGCCTGATCGAGCGCACCGAGGAGATCGCCCAGCTGATCTCCGCGGAGAACGGCAAGCCCATCAAGTGGGCCCGCGGCGAGGTCGGCCGCGCCGTCTCCGTGTTCCGCTTCTCCGCCGAGGAGGCCCGCCGCTGGAACAGCGGTGAGGCCCAGCGCCTCGACACCGACGCGGGCGGCACGGGCCGCATGGCGATCACCCGCCGCGTCCCCAAGGGCGTCGTCCTCGGCATCGCCCCGTTCAACTTCCCGCTGAACCTGAGCGCCCACAAGGTCGCCCCGGCCATCGCGGTGGGCGCGCCCATCATCCTCAAGCCGGCCCCGGCCACCCCGATCTCCTCGCTGATCCTCGGCGAGCTGCTCGCGGAGACCGACCTCCCGGCCGGCTCCTGGTCGGTCCTCACGGTCCCCAACGACCGCATGCCCGCCCTGGTCCAGGACGAGCGCCTCCCGGTCATCTCCTTCACCGGCTCCGGCCCGGTCGGCTACGCGATCATGGACAGCGTGCCGCGCAAGCACTGCACCCTGGAGCTCGGCGGCAACGGCGCGGCCGTCGTCCTCGCCGACTACGCCTCCGAGGCGGACCTGGACTGGGCGGCGAGCCGCATCGCCACCTTCTCCAACTAC
Organism: Streptomyces sp. NPDC002795; assembly: GCF_042888725.1. Classification (NCBI taxonomy): domain Bacteria; kingdom Bacillati; phylum Actinomycetota; class Actinomycetes; order Kitasatosporales; family Streptomycetaceae; genus Streptomyces; species Streptomyces sp. NPDC002795. The sequence continues at coordinate 131,528 of NZ_JBIAQB010000016.1, read as the reverse complement.
CAGGGCGGCCAGTCCTGCATCTCGGTGCAGCGCGTCATCGCCGACGCCACCGTCTACGACCGGCTGCTGCCGAAGATCGTCGCGGCCGTCGAGGCGCAGGTCACCGGCGACCCGTCGGACGCCGCCACCGACGTCGGCCCGCTGGTCAGCGAGGACGCCGCGAAGCGCGTCGAATCCTGGGTCGACGAGGCCGTGACCGCGGGCGCCAAGCTCCTCGCGGGCGGCAAGCGCGACGGCGCCACCTACGCGCCGACCGTCCTCGCCGAGGTCCCGGCCGACGTCACGATCTCCTGCGAGGAGGTCTTCGGCCCGGTCCTCACGGTCAAGAAGGTGGACGGCGAGGCCGAGGCCTTCGCCGCCGTCAACGACTCCAAGTACGGCCTCCAGGCGGGCGTGTTCACGCACGACCTCCAGACCGCGTTCCGCGCCCACCGCGCCCTTGAGGTCGGCGGCGTGGTCATCGGCGACGCCCCGTCCTACCGCGCCGACCAGATGCCGTACGGCGGTGCCAAGCAGTCCGGCGTCGGCCGCGAGGGCGTCAAGTTCGCCATGGACGACTACACGTACGAGCGCGTCCTCGTCCTGACGGGCCTCGCCCTGTAGGACGCCCTTGGTGCGTACGTGAAAGTACGTACGTGAAGACCCCGGCGCGGTCACGACGGCCGGAGCCCACTGTGCGGGGGCTCCGGCCGTCGGCGTTCGGGTGCGCGGGGACTGGCCGACATGCCCGTTATCGGGTACATACGATCCAGTAGCACCGGTCGGTAACGAGCCGGGCGGTGGACCCGACGCGCGGCGAGGTGAACCTCATGTCCGCAACATCCCCCACACCCCGGCACCAGGCGAAGGTCTCCGAAAAGGAGGCACGCCAGGTCGCCGAGGCCGCCCGTGAACAGGACTGGCGCAAGCCCAGCTTCGCCAAGGAACTGTTCCTCGGCCGGTTCAGGCTCGACCTCATCCACCCGCACCCGCTGCCCGCCGACGAGGACGCGCAGCGCGGCGAGGAGTTCCTGGCCAAACTGCACGACTTCTGCGAAACGAAGATCGACTCCGCCCGCATCGAGCGCGAGTCGAAGATCCCCGACGAGACGATCAACGGGCTCAAGGAGCTCGGCGCGCTCGGCATGAAGATCGACACCAAGTACGGCGGCCTCGGACTCACGCAGGTCTACTACAACAAGTCGCTCGCCCTCGTCGGTTCGGCCTCGCCCGCCATCGGCGCACTGCTCTCCGCGCACCAGTCCATCGGCGTACCCCAGCCCCTGAAGCAGTTCGGCACACAGGAGCAGAAGGACACGTTCCTGCCGCGCTGCGCCCGCACCGACATCTCGGCCTTCCTGCTCACCGAGCCCGACGTCGGCTCCGACCCGGCCCGGCTCGCCACCACCGCCGTCCCCGAAGGGGACGGTACGTACGTCCTCGACGGCGTGAAGCTGTGGACGACGAACGGAGTCGTCGCCGACCTGCTGGTGGTGATGGCCCGCGTACCGAAGTCCGACGGTCACAAGGGCGGCATCACCGCGTTCGTCGTCGAAGCGGCCGCCGAAGGCATCACCGTCGAGAACCGCAACGCCTTCATGGGCCTGCGCGGCCTCGAGAACGGCGTCACCCGCTTCCACCAGGTCCGCGTCCCCGCGGCGAACAGGATCGGCCCGGAAGGTGCGGGCCTGAAGATCGCCCTCACCACCCTCAACACCGGGCGACTCTCCCTCCCCGCCATGTGCGTCGGCGCGGGCAAGTGGTGCCTCAAGATCGCCCGCGAGTGGTCGGCGGAACGCGAACAGTGGGGCAGGCCGGTCGCGTTCCACGAGGCCGTCGGCTCGAAGATCTCCTTCATCGCGGCGACGACGTTCGCGCTGGAAGCGGTACTGGACCTCTCCTCCCAGATGGCGGACGAGGACCGCAACGACATCCGCATCGAGGCCGCCCTCGCCAAGCTCTACGGCTCCGAGATGTCCTGCCTGATGGCCGACGAACTCGTCCAGATCCGCGGCGGCCGCGGCTTCGAGACGGCCGAATCCCTCGCGGCCCGCGGCGAACGCGCCGTCCCCGCCGAACAGGTCCTGCGCGATCTGCGCATCAACCGCATCTTCGAGGGCTCGACCGAGATCATGCACCTACTGATCGCACGCGAGGCCGTCGACGCCCACCTGTCCGTCGCCGGCGACCTCATCGACCCCGACAAGTCCCTCTCCGACAAGGCGAAGGCGGGCGCCAAGGCAGGCGGCTTCTACGCGAAGTGGCTGCCGAAGCTGGTGGCAGGCCCCGGCCAACTCCCGCGCACCTACGCCGAGTTCGCCCCGAAGGGCCACCCGGACCTCTCCACGCACCTGCGCTACGTAGAACGCTCCGCCCGCAAACTCGCCCGCTCCACCTTCTACGCCATGTCCCGCTGGCAGGGCCGCATGGAGACCAAGCAGGGCTTCCTCGGCCGCATCGTCGACATCGGCGCCGAACTCTTCGCCATGAGCGCGGCCTGCGTACGCGCCGAACTCCTGCGCACCACCGAGCCGCACGGCCGCGAGGCCTACCAGCTCGCCGACGCCTTCTGCCGCCAGTCCAGGATCCGCGTCGACGAACTCTTCGACCGACTGTGGACCAACACCGACGACGTCGACCACAAGGTCGTCAAGGGCGTCATCGGAGGTACGTACACCTGGCTGGAGCAGGGCGTCGTCGACCCCAGCGGCGACGGCCCCTGGATCGCGGACGCGACACCGGGACCGAGCAAACGGGAGAACGTGCACCGCCCGATCCGCTGATCCCGGTCACGCTTGTGCCATCCCGTGTCGGACGCACAGGGAGTTCACGCAAGAATGGGGGGATGAGCGACAGCCCATCCCCCCTCGCGGACCCGCACCTCGTCTTCGACCCGGCCCCCGCCGACGCCCCCAGGGACGTCGTCGTCCTGGGCTCCACGGGCTCCATCGGCACGCAGGCCGTCGACCTCGTCCTGCGCAATCCCGACCGGTTCCGCGTCACCGCGCTCAGCGCCGCCGGCGGCCGCGTCGAACTGCTCGCCGAGCAGGCGCACCGGCTGCGCGTACGCACCGTCGCCGTGGCCCGCGAGGACGCCCTGCCCGCGCTGCGCGAGGCGCTCGCCGCGCGGTACGGGGCGGGGGAGAAGCTCCCCGAGATCCTCGCCGGGCCCGACGCCGCCACCGAGATCGCGGGCCGTGGCGACTGCCACACCGTCCTCAACGGCATCACCGGCTCCATCGGCCTGGCCCCCACGCTCGCCGCGCTCCAGGCGGGCCGCACCCTCGCCCTCGCCAACAAGGAGTCGCTGATCGTCGGCGGCCCGCTGGTGAAGGCGATCGCCAAGCCCGGCCAGATCATCCCGGTCGACTCCGAGCACGCCGCGCTCTTCCAGGCCCTCGCCGGCGGCACCCGCGCCGACGTACGGAAACTGGTCGTGACGGCGTCCGGCGGCCCGTTCCGCGGACGTACGAAGGCGGACCTGGCCAACGTCACCGTCGAGGACGCCCTCGCGCACCCCACCTGGGCGATGGGCCCGGTCATCACCATCAACTCCTCGACCCTGGTCAACAAGGGACTCGAAGTCATCGAGGCACACCTCCTCTACGACATCCCCTTCGACCGCATCGAAGTCGTCGTGCACCCGCAGTCCTACGTGCACTCCATGGTCGAGTTCATCGACGGCTCGACGCTCGCCCAGGCCACCCCGCCCGACATGCGCGGCCCCATCGCGCTCGGCATCGGCTGGCCCGAGCGGATCCCCGACGCCGCGCCCGCCTTCGACTGGACGAAGGCCTCCAGCTGGGAGTTCTTCCCCCTCGACAACGAGGCGTTCCCCGCCGTGGGGCTCGCCCGGCATGTGGGGGAGCTCGCGGGCACGGCCCCGGCGGTGTTCAATGCCGCCAACGAGGAGTGCGTGGACGCGTTCTTGAAGGGCGCCCTGCCGTACAACGGCATCATGGAAACGGTGACGAAGGTCGTGTACGAGCACGGCACACCCGGATCGGGAACTTCTCTCACCGTCGCGGACGTCCTCGAAGCGGAGACCTGGGCACGCGCCCGGGCCCGTGAACTGACCGCAACGGACAAGGCAGCCGCGGAGGCCCGTGCATGACGACCTTGATGATGATCCTCGGCGTAGTCATCTTCGCGGTGGGCCTGCTCTTCTCCATCGCCTGGCACGAGCTGGGCCACCTGTCGACGGCGAAGCTCTTCGGCATCCGCGTGCCCCAGTACATGGTCGGCTTCGGGCCGACCGTCTTCTCGCGGAAGAAGGGCGAGACCGAGTACGGCGTCAAGGCGATCCCGCTCGGCGGCTACATCCGCATGATCGGCATGTTCCCGCCCGGAGCCGACGGCCGGATCGAGTCCCGGTCGACCTCGCCGTTCCGCTCCATGGTGGAGGACGCGCGCGCCGCGGCCTTCGAGGAGCTGAAGCCCGGCGACGAGACCCGGCTCTTCTACACGCGCAAGCCGTGGAAGCGCGTCATCGTCATGTTCGCGGGCCCCTTCATGAACCTGATCCTCGCGATCGGCCTGTTCCTCACGGTCCTGATGGGCTTCGGCGTCACCCAGCAGACGAACGTCGTCTCGTCCGTCTCGCCCTGCGTCATCCAGGCCAGCGCCAACCGCGACAGCTGCAAGGCATCCGACCCGCAGTCCCCGGCGAAGGCGGCAGGACTCCAGCCGAAGGACAAGATCGTCTCCTTCAACGGGGTCGAGACGCACGAGTGGAACGCCCTGTCCGACGAGATCCGCGAGAACGCGGGCAACACGGTCCCGGTCGTCGTCGAGCGCGACGGACAGCAGAAGACGCTGAACGCGAAGATCGCCACGAACCAGGTGCCGAAGAAGGACGCCAGCGGCCAGATCACCGAGGGCTACGTCAACGCGGGCTTCCTCGGCTTCACCGCCGCCACCGGTGTCGTACGGCAGGACTTCGGGTCCTCCGTGACCTGGATGTCCGACCGGGTCGGCGACGCGGTGGACTCCATCGTCGCGCTGCCCGCGAAGGTCCCCGCCCTGTGGGACGCGGCGTTCGGCGACGGCCCGCGCGAGCAGGACTCGCCGATGGGCGTGGTCGGCGCGGCCCGGGTCGGCGGCGAGATCTTCACCCTGGACATCCCGCCGACGCAGCAGCTGGCGATGGCGCTGATGCTGGTCGCGGGCTTCAACCTGTCACTCTTCCTCTTCAACATGCTCCCGCTGCTGCCGCTCGACGGCGGGCACATCGCGGGCGCCCTGTGGGAGGCGCTGCGCAGGAACCTGGCGAAGGTGTTCCGCCGCCCGGACCCGGGCCCGTTCGACGTGGCGAAGCTCATGCCGGTGGCGTACGTGGTGGCCGGAGTCTTCGTCTGTTTCACGATCCTCGTACTGATCGCGGACGTGGTGAACCCGGTGAGAATCTCCTGATCAGACGCAGGACTCGGGCCGGACACGCGCCGGTCGCCCGCTGTTCGGGACTGCCCGGCACCCTGAGTGCCGGGCAGTCCCTCTTTATGAGGGTTTGCGGGGGCGCGATGTGCTCGGGCACGCGCCGGTGCCGTAATCTCGGAAGCCTCTGGACTCGATCCACATCCTTGGGGTTGCACAGCAGATGACTGCGATTTCTCTCGGCCTTCCGTCGGTACCGACCAAGCTGGCCGAACGGCGCAAGAGCCGCCGGATTCAGGTCGGCACCGTGGCGGTCGGCGGAGACGCGCCCGTTTCGGTGCAGTCCATGACCACGACGCGCACGTCCGACATCGGCGCCACGCTCCAGCAGATCGCCGAGCTGACCGCCTCCGGCTGCGAGATCGTGCGTGTGGCCTGCCCCACGCAGGACGACGCGGACGCGCTCTCGACCATCGCGCGCAAGTCGCAGATCCCCGTGATCGCGGACATCCACTTCCAGCCGAAGTACGTCTTCGCGGCCATCGAGGCCGGCTGCGCCGCGGTCCGCGTGAACCCCGGCAACATCAAGCAGTTCGACGACAAGATCAAGGAGATCGCCCAGGCGGCGAACGACCACGGCACCCCGATCCGCATCGGAGTCAATGCCGGGTCGCTGGACGCCCGTCTCCTGAAGAAGTACGGCAAGGCGACCCCCGAGGCGCTCGCCGAGTCGGCCCTCTGGGAGGCGTCCCTCTTCGAGGAGCACGGCTTCCGCGACATCAAGATCTCCGTGAAGCACAACGACCCGGTGGTCATGGTCAACGCGTACCGGCAGCTCGCCGCGCAGTGCGACTACCCGCTGCACCTCGGCGTGACCGAGGCGGGCCCGGCGTTCCAGGGCACGATCAAGTCGGCGGTCGCCTTCGGTGCGCTGCTCTCCGAGGGCATCGGCGACACGATCCGGGTGTCCTTGAGTGCTCCTCCCGTCGAGGAGATCAAGGTCGGCAACCAGATCCTGGAGTCCCTCGGTCTCAAGCCGCGCCGCCTGGAGATCGTCTCCTGCCCGTCCTGCGGCCGCGCCCAGGTCGACGTCTACAAGCTCGCCGAGGAGGTCACCGCCGGCCTCGACGGCATGGAGGTCCCGCTGCGCGTGGCCGTCATGGGCTGCGTCGTGAACGGGCCGGGCGAGGCGCGCGAGGCCGACCTCGGCGTCGCCTCCGGCAACGGCAAGGGCCAGATCTTCGTCAAGGGCGAGGTCATCAAGACGGTGCCCGAGTCGAAGATCGTGGAGACGCTGATCGACGAGGCGATGAAGATCGCCGAGCAGATGGAGAAGGACGGAATCGCCTCCGGCGAGCCGTCCGTGTCGGTGGCCGGCTGACCCCGACCACGCCTCCGGCCCGCCTCGCCCGTCCCGGGTGGGCGGGCCTTTCGCGTGGGCGCAAACCACAGCGGGACCGGCAGCCGCCGACGTAACGGCACATGGCACACCCCCCACGCGGGAGGCGCCCCCTGAAGGGGGCCGAAACTCCGACCCGCCACACCCGCGGAGCGGCAGGTACAGTGCGGAGATCAGTAGCCCATCTGGTGAGGCCCCTCCGCACGTGTTGACTCAGACCACCACTCGGGTGCTCGAACCGAGTGACCTCGACGCCGCGCTCGCCGTCCTCGACCGCGAGCCCGTCGCGAACGCCTTCGTCACGGCCCGCGTCCGGGCCGCGGGCCTCGACCCGTGGCGGCTCGGCGGCGAGATGTGGGGCTGGTACGAGGACGGGATGCTGGAGTCCCTGTGCTACGCGGGCGCCAACCTCGTCCCGATCTGCGCGACCGACCGCGCCATCCGCGGCTTCGCCGACCGCGCCCGGCGGGCAGGACGCCGCTGCTCCTCCATCGTCGGCCCGGCGGAGGCCACCGCCCTCCTGTGGCAGCTCCTCGAACCGGGCTGGGGTCCGGCCCGCGAGATCCGCCCCCAGCAGCCGCTGATGGTGACGGACCGGATGCCCACGGACATCACCCCCGACCCGTACATCCGCCGCGTCCGCAAGGACGAGATGGACACGATCATGCCGGCGTGCGTGGCGATGTTCACCGAGGAGGTCGGCGTCTCCCCGATGGCCGGTGACGGCGGCCTGCTGTACCAGGCGCGGGTGGCCGAACTGGTCGGCTCGGGCCGCTCGTTCGCCCGCCTCGACGAGCACGGCAAGGTCGCCTTCAAGGCGGAGATCGGCGCCGCGACCGATCAGGTCTGCCAGATCCAGGGCGTGTGGGTGGCCCCCGAGTACCGCGGCCTCGGCCTCGCCGCCCCCGGCATGGCGGCGGTCCTGCGCTACGCCCTCGCCGACGTCGCCCCCGTGGTCAGCCTCTACGTCAACGACTTCAACACCCCGGCCCGCGCCGCGTACCGGCGCGTGGGGTTCGAAGAGGTCGGGGCGTTCATGAGCGTGCTGTTCTGAGCGCTGTCGGCCCTGTCCTCAAACTGCCCTAGGCAGCCCCCTCACTGACTGTAGGTGCCTCACGATGTCTGCTCCCGGTTCCGGCATGGCCGCCTGGCAGGAATGGCGTGCCGACCGGCACCGCTCCCTCACCGCCCCCACGGGCAACCTCGCCCTCGTCGAGACCCGCTGGCTGCCGCCCGGCGAGAGTCCCGATCTCGACGCCGCCCGCGCGGGGCAGCCCGGCACCGTCACCGTGACGGCCCTGGAGCGCACCGACATGGTCACCGGCGCCCCCGAGCACGGCCTGCGGTTCTGGGACGCGAACTCCCCGGCGATCCAGGGCTTCGAGGACGTCGACGCCTTCGCGTACGACCCGGCCTGGGTCCTCGACGCCACGTACACGCCCGTGGAGGGCGCCCGCACCGTCGCCTTCGAGCACCTGCGGGACAACGGCGGCACCCGCGAGAAGGTCGTCCCCGGCGACATCGCCCTGACCGTCGACGGCACCGACTACACGCTCTCCGCGTTCGACGACGACGGCACCCTCCTGCTCGTCTTCGGTGACCCCACCAACGGCGACAGCACCTACGGCGCGGGCCGCTTCCTCTTCGTGGAGCACACCGGCGAGGGCCGTGTGCGCCTCGACTTCAACCGGGCCTTCGTGCCCCCGTGCGGCTTCTCCGATCAGTACAACTGTCCGATGCCGCCGCGGCAGAACCGTCTCCACCTGCCCGTAGAGGCAGGCGAGAAGCTCCCGGTCTTCCGCGACGGCGCCGCCGACTCCGCTCACTGATCGATCCCCCCCCCCGCCCCCCTTCACGTAAGTCCCCGTTCCTAGTCACTGATGAGTTGGGCGGGCTGGGGCCGGACCGGTCCGCGCGGGTGGGCGATCGTCTTCCGTACCGGCCCCGGCGTGCGTCGTCGCACACGCCGCCCCGGTCGCCTTGCGGCGGCCCGGGGTCTGCCCCTGCGCCGTGCGCCCAAGCCCTGGCCGCGCCTGCCGATCACGATGGCCGCAGCCTGGCGACCGGACATCTCATGTGTCCTGCTGCTGGTGGGTTTCTGCCAGTGCCTCCGGAACCTCCTGCCGCGGGTCTCGCGGCCGGTGTCGAAGCCGAGGTCCTCGATGACCAGGGCGGTGGCCCCGGACTCCTTCGCGGTACGGATCAGGGTGGTGCAGGCGTGCCGGATCCGCGCGTCGCGCCGGGAGGTCGCCCCGCGGCAGTCGACGTCGATCCGGTGCGGGCGGCTCACCGGATTACCGCGGCTGTGCAGCCGCCAGGCGGCGAGGTGGTCGGCGTCGTGGTCGATGCCCAGCACCCCGCCGGCCAGGGCGGCGGCCATCAGCGCCGCGTCGCCCACGCCCGCGGGCAGGTCGGGGCGGGCCCACCGCCCGAAGCGGTCACACAGCGGTGCGCAGCAGACGCCGCCCGCCCCGGGCCCCGTGCCTCAAGCGCCGGCGAGGCTGGACAACTCAAGCCCCGCCGTCGGACGAGAGCCAGCGGGGTCCGGGGCGGAGCCCCGAGGCCGCAACCGCGGCTGACCGTACTGCGCACCGGCCCACCGGGGTACCCTCCCCGCATGCCGCACCGGAACCGCACGGACGACCGCGCCGTCACCATCGGCCCCCTGGACCTGCGCAGCCGTGTCGACGAGGCGCTCGCCGTGCAGGCATACGCGTTCGGGCTCAGCGACGACGAGATCGCGGTCCGCCGGCAGATCGTGCTGCGGCACATCACGTACCCCGGTGCCCGCGCCCTCGGCGCCACGACCGACACCGGCCGTCTCGTCGGGTTCGTCTACGGGATGCCGAACGACCGCACGCACTGGTGGTCCACCGTCGTCGAGCCGTATCTGCGGGCCCGCGAAGAGGACCACTGGCTCGACGACTCCTTCGTGATCACGGAGCTGCACGTGCACCCCGGCTACCAGAACCGCGGCATCGGCCGCACGCTCATCACGGCGATCACCGACGGCGCCACGCAGCCCGGCTCGATCCTCTCCGCGATCGACTTCGACAGCCCGGCCCGCGGCCTCTACCACTCGCTCGGCTACGAGGACCTGGCCCGCCAGGTGCTGTTCCCGAGCGCCCCGAGGCCGTACGCGGTGATGGGTGCGCCGCTGCCGCTGAGGCGTAATCCGTAACCGATTTCCGGCCTTGCCCGCGGCCCGGCTAACCTCCTGACATCAGCCTTTCGTCGCAGGAGTCAAGAATCATGGCCAAGGTCCAGGTCCAGCGCATGTCCCGATTGATGGTCAAGACACTGCGCGACGACCCGGCGGACGCCGAGGTCCTCAGCCACAAGCTGCTGGTCCGCGCCGGTTTCGTGCGCCGCACCGCCGCCGGTGTCTGGTCCTGGCTGCCGCTCGGCCGGCGGGTCTACGCGAACGTCGAGCGCGTCGTCCGCGAGGAGATGGACGCCATCGGCGGCCAGGAGGTCCTGCTGCCCGCGCTCCTGCCCAAGGAGCCCTACGAGGCGACCGGGCGCTGGGAGGAGTACGGCGCCGAGCTGTTCCGCCTCCAGGACCGCAAGGGCGGCGACTACCTGCTCGGCCCCACCCACGAGGAGATCTTCACCCAGCTGGTCAAGGACCAGTGCACGTCCTACAAGGACCTGCCGGTGATCCTCTACCAGATCCAGACGAAGTACCGCGACGAGGCCCGCCCCCGCGCCGGCATCCTGCGCGGCCGCGAGTTCCAGATGAAGGACTCGTACTCCTTCGACCTGACCGACGAGGGGCTCGCCGAGTCGTACGCCCTGCACCGCGCCGCGTACCAGCGCGTCTTCGAGCGCCTCGGCCTCGACTACCGGATCTGCGCCGCGACCGCGGGCGCCATGGGCGGCTCGAAGTCGGAGGAGTTCCTGGCCCCGGCCGCAGCCGGCGAGGACACCTTCGCGGACTGCCCGCACTGCGAGTACGCGGCGAACACCGAGGCGGTCGGCTTCGCCGTGAAGGCGGTCGACGCGGAGGGCGTGCCCGCGCTCGTCGAGGTCCCCACCCCCGACACCCCGACCATCGAGACGCTCGCCGCGTACATGGAGGTCCCGGCGTCGGCCACGCTCAAGAACCTCCTCGTGAAGGTCGACGGCGAGATCGTCGCCGTCGGCGTCCCCGGCGACCGCGAGGTCGACATGGGCAAGGTCGAGGCGCACTTCGCCCCGGCCGCCGTCGAGCTGGTCACCGGCGAGGACTTCGAGGGCCGCGACGACCTCGTACGTGGCTACGTCGGGCCGCAGGGCCTGGAGAAGGTCACGTACATCGCCGACCCGCGCGTCGCCCCCGGCACGGCGTGGATCACCGGTGCGAACAAGGACGGCGTGCACGCGAAGAACGTCGTCGCGGGCCGTGACTTCGAGGTCTCCGAGTACGTCGACGTGGTCGTCGTCCAGGAAGGCGACCCCTGCCCCAACTGCGGCACCGGCCTCAAGCTGGACCGCGCCATCGAGATCGGCCACATCTTCCAGCTCGGCCGCAAGTACGCCGACGCGTTCCAGCTCGACGTCCTCGGACAGAACGGCAAGCCGGTCCGCGTCACCATGGGCTCGTACGGCATCGGCGTCTCGCGTGCCGTCGCGGCCCTCGCCGAGCAGCACGCCGACGACAAGGGCCTGATCTGGCCGGAGGAGATCGCCCCGGCCGACGTGCACGTGGTCGCCGCGGGCAAGGCCCTCCAGACGGAGCTGGCCCTGGAGGTCTCGGACAAGCTGGCGGCCGCCGGTGTGCGTGTCCTGGTCGACGACCGTCCGGGCATCTCGCCCGGCGTGAAATTCACCGACTCCGAGCTGATCGGTGTCCCGAAGATCCTGGTCGCGGGTCGCCGCAGCGCCGACGGCGTCGTGGAACTGAAGGACCGCCGCACCGGCGAACGCGAGGAACTCACGGTCGCCGAGGCGGTCGCCCGCCTCACAGATTGAGCCCCTGCGGCGATTGAGCAGCGGGGTCCGGGGCAGAGCCCCGCGGCCCCGGCCCCGGCCCACCGGTACCTACCGGTATCGCCCGCCCCGACCGGAGGTCACAGCCACCCCGCGAACTCCAACAAGTTCTCGCCATCCTGGTGCCGCCCCACGCGCAGTGCCCGCGCACCGGATTCCACCGCCCGGAAGAGCGTCCAGCCCCGCAGCCGATCCTGGTCGACCTCCAGGGACTCCGCGAGCTTCTTCACCCGGCGGCGGGTGATGGCCGGGCCCGAAGGCGAGCCGATCAGATCCTCCACCCGGTCGCGGACCAGCCGCGCCAGGTCGAACGCGGTCTCGCCGACGACCGGGTCGGGGCCGACCGCCAGCCACGGCATCCGCTCCCCGGACAGCACCTTGGACTGCCGGAACGTACCGTGCAGCAAACGGAGTTCGGGCGGCGAGGACACCAGCTCGTCCCGCGTCCCGAGCGCCGCGTCGATCAGCGGCGCCACGTCGGGGAACGACTCCACCGTCGCCCGCATCGCGACCGCCTGGCGGCCCGTGCGCTCCGGAACGGTCTCGCAGTTGCGCCCCTCCGGCGGGTCCACCCACAGGCGGCGCAGCGTGCCCGCCGCCTCCAGGAGCGCCTTCGCCTCCGGCAGCGTACGGACGGAGATCTCCGCGTGGAGGCGTTCCAGGAGGAGCGCGCCGTCGTTCACGCCCGGGTCCAGCAGGCGCACCGCGCCGAAGCCGTCCCAGTGCGTCAGCGCCGCACGCTCCGCCTCCGGACGGAACCGTTCGGGCGCCAGCTTCAGGATCGCCGGCGAGCCGTCCGCCCTGCGGACGTGGGCGACCAGGCTGCTGCGGCCCCCGGGCACATGCACCCGCTCCACCGTCACATCGCGCCGCGCCGCCGCCTCGTCGAGCAGCGCGCCGACCCGGTCGAGCCACGCCGACGCCCCGTCGTCACGCACCTCGCCGAGCGCGTTCACAAGACGCGGAGGCGGTTCGAATGCCATGCGCGGGGATGCCATGCGCGGGGTTTTCCTTCCAGATCTGCCTACGTGCTGGGGTCCTCCGGCGGGGACGACGACGCGGACGGCGCCGCGGCCCGTTCGGAGAGCCCAGGGAAGGCTACGCTGCCGCCGCCCCACCGCACGGCACGGACCGCCGCCTCGCGGAGCGCGTCGGCAGCGCTCCGGCGCCGTTCACCGCTCGCCGCCCGTACGAGATCCGAGTAGACGCCCGCGACCCTGCTCTCGATGTCCGCGGCGAGCCGTGCCGCGGCCGACGCGTCGGGTACCGGGAACGGCAGCGCGTACGCCCCCGCGGATTCCTCGGGATTGCCGCCCAAGTCGCGCACCGTGCGCCGCAGTTCGTCACGGTGGGCGCGGTGCGCGTCGTAGGCGTCCCTGGCCCGGCTCCTGCGGTCCTCGCCGATCCGGCCGCCGACCACTCCGTAGCCGTACACCGCCGCGTGCTCGGCGCGCAGCGCCGCCTGCACCGCCGCGAGCAGTTCGTTCTCGCTCATTCCTGTCCGTCCTCCGACAGCAGATACGCGTGCCCTGCCCCGGCCGCCGCCACCGACGCGAGCAGCCGCGCCAGCTCGCCGGGGGCGTCCACGAGCGCGGACATCCGGCGGTCCGAGAGCCGCTGCTCGGCCACCGAGAGCGCCTTGAGGATGTCCTTCTCGGAGGCCGGCGCCGCGGCCGACTTCCTGCCCGGGGGAGCTGCCGCGCCCGACGACCTCTGCTTCCCGCCGAACGCCTTCACATGCCGCTCGACCTCGGCCCGCAGCGGGTTCAGCCGCTCCGCGAGCGCCGGCCGGGCCGACACGGCCCGGTCGTACTGGCCAAGGAGGTCCGCGCTCTCTTGCGCCGCCTGCGACCGCAGCCGCTTCTCCTGTGCGGCGGCGGGCGCCCCGCTGCCACCGTCGGCGCCGTCCTCGGCGTCCGAGCAGCCGGTCAGCAGCGCGGCCCCGGCGAGCGAGACGAGCAGAGTCCTACGACGTGGCCCGGAGCGGGCGAGAGGGAGCATCGGCACGGCAGGCGTCCTCAGGGGGCGAAGAGGCGGGAGGGGAGAGGGCTTTCAGGGAGCGGCTCCTTGATCGGAACTGATCAGGTCTGATCAAGAGGGAGTGGCCGTGATCACCGTACCGCCGCCCTTGCACGGGTGGACGGCAACACCCCCCTGGACCGGATACCCTTTGACCTGACGCGCAAGGAAAGTCAGTAACCACAACAGCACACGCGGCCGAGGAGTCACCCGGATGAGCACCACCCAGAACGAGAGGCTGCGGGAACTACTGGAACCGCTCGTCACCTCACAGGGGCTCGAACTCGAAGAGATCGAAGTGGCCTCGGTCGGACGCAAGCGTGTGCTGCGCGTCGTCGTCGACTCCGACGAGGGCGCCGATCTGGACGTGATCGCCGATGTGAGCCGCGCGCTCTCGGCGAAGCTCGACGAGACCGACGCGATGGGCGCGGGCGAGTACGAACTCGAGGTCGGAACGCCGGGCGCCGAGCGACTCCTCACCGAGCACCGCCACTACGTCCGCGCGACGGACCGCCTCGTGAAGTTCCAGCTGACCTCCGAAGACGGGGAATCCGAGCTGGTCGCGCGCATCATCAAGGTCGACGACGACGGCCTCGACCTGGAAGTACCGGGAGTGAAGGGGCGCAAGCCCACCTCCCGACGGCTCGACTTCACGGACATCGCCAAGGCGCGGGTCCAGGTCGAGTTCAACCGCAAGAACAAGAACGACGACGACAGCGACGACAACGACGTTCAGGAAGAGGAGGCGTAGCCATGGACATCGACATGAGTGCCCTGCGGGGGCTGGTCCGGGAGAAGGAGATCTCCTTCGATCTGCTGGTCGAGGCGATCGAGTCGGCTCTCCTCATCGCCTACCACCGCACCGACGGAAGCTTCCGCCACGCGCGCGTGCGGCTCGACCGCGAGAGCGGCCACGTGACGGTCTGGGCCAAGGAGGACCCGTCGGACCTCGAAGAGGGCCAGGAGCCCCGCGAGTTCGACGACACCCCTGACGACTTCGGCCGGATCGCCGCGAGCACCGCGAAGCAGGTCATCCTGCAGCGGCTGCGCGACGCCCAGGACGACGCGACGCTCGGCGAGTACGCGGGCCGCGAGGGCGACATCGTGATGGGCCAGGTCCAGCAGGGCCGCGACCCGAAGAACGTGCTGGTCGACATCGGCAAGCTGGAGGCCATCCTGCCGGTGCAGGAGCAGGTTCCCGGCGAGGAGTACCCGCACGGCCTGCGGCTGCGCTCGTACGTCGTGCGCGTCGCCAAGGGCGTCCGCGGCCCCTCCGTGACCCTGTCCCGTACGCACCCGAACCTCGTGAAGAAGCTCTTCTCGCTCGAGGTGCCGGAGATCGCCGACGGCAGCGTCGAGATCTGTGCCATCGCGCGCGAGGCGGGACACCGCTCGAAGATCGCCGTGCGCTCCACCCGGAGCGGGCTCAACGCCAAGGGCGCCTGCATCGGCCCGATGGGCGGGCGTGTGCGCAATGTCATGGGCGAGCTCAACGGCGAGAAGATCGACATCGTCGACTGGTCCGAGGACCCGGCCGAGATGGTGGCCAACGCGCTGTCCCCGGCCCGCGTCTCCAAGGTCGAGATCGTGGACCTCGCGGCCCGCTCGGCCCGCGTGACCGTGCCCGATTACCAGCTCTCCCTTGCCATCGGCAAGGAGGGTCAGAACGCCCGGCTCGCGGCCCGGCTCACCGGCTGGCGCATCGACATCCGCCCGGACACCGAGCAGGACGGCTCCTCCGAGGACGCTCCCGAAGGGGAATAAATCCGAGCGCTCAGCGCTTGGATCACGACAGTATGTGACGAGCCGGCCGTTCGATCCTTACCCCAAAGGGGTGGGGTCGGTACGGGGAGGTAGACTTAAGAGTGTCTGGTCGGACGCATGCCCGCGCATGCCCTGAGCGAACCTGCGTGGGATGCCGGGAGCGAGCGGCCAAGAGCGAACTGCTGCGGATCGTGGTGATCGAGGGCCAATGCGTCCCCGATGATCGCGGTACGCTGCCCGGCCGGGGTGCGTACGTGCATCCCGCCCTGGCCTGTCTTGACCTGGCGGTCCGCCGCCGGGCGTTTCAGAGGGCTTATCGGGCCCCTGGACCGTTCGACACGGCGGCCCTGCGCCACCGCGTCGAGCAGGCGACACCGTAAGAAGCGCCGTACGGAACCCCCGTGCGGCCCTGGTACCCCGCGAGTTGGAAGTAGGTCGAGATTGCGATGAGCACTCGATGAGCACGCGATGAGTACGCCCATGAAGTAGCGACGGTCCGGCGTAACCCGGACCTAAAAGGAGCGAAGTGGCTAAGGTCCGGGTATACGAGCTCGCCAAGGAGTTCGGCGTAGAGAGCAAGGTCGTCATGGCCAAGCTCCAAGAACTCGGTGAGTTCGTGCGTTCGGCGTCCTCGACCATCGAGGCGCCGGTAGTACGCAAGTTGACTGACGCCCTGAATCAGGGCACCAACGGCGCGGCCAAGAAGCCCGCCGCCAAGAAGGACGCGCCCGCGAAGCCCGCGGCGCCGCGTCCCACCCCCTCTCCCGCGCAGGCCGCCAAGCCTGCCGCCCCGCGTCCGGGCCCGGCTGCGCCGAAGCCCGCAGCGGAGCCGGTCGTGGAGAAGCCCGCCGCGGAGAAGCCCGCCGCCCCGGCCGCTCCGGCGGCCCCGGGTCCGCGGCCGACGCCCGGCCCCAAGCCGGCGCCGAAGCCCGCTTCCCCGGCGCCCAGCACGCCGGAGTTCCAGGCTCCCGCCGCTTCGCAGGCCCCCGCGGCCCCGAAGCCCGCCGGCCAGGCCGCTCCGCGTCCCGGCG
This sequence comes from Streptomyces sp. NPDC002795, assembly GCF_042888725.1. Lineage (NCBI taxonomy): Bacteria > Bacillati > Actinomycetota > Actinomycetes > Kitasatosporales > Streptomycetaceae > Streptomyces > Streptomyces sp. NPDC002795. The sequence continues at coordinate 114,992 of NZ_JBIAQB010000016.1, read as the reverse complement.
CCCCGAAGCCCGGTGGCCGTCCGGCCCCCGGTCAGGACCGTGGCCAGGCCCAGGGTCAGGGCCAGGGTGGCCAGCGCGGTGACCGTGGCGACCGTCAGGGCGCCCCGCGTCCTGGTGGCCAGGGCCAGCGTCCCGGTGGCGCGCGTCCCTCGGGTCCGCGTCCGGGCAACAACCCCTTCACCTCTGGTGGCTCCACCGGCATGGCGCGCCCGCAGGCGCCCCGTCCGGGCGGCGCACCGCGTCCCGGCGGCCAGGGTGCCCCGGGCGGTCCGCGCCCGCAGGGCGGCGGCCAGGGTGCCCCCCGTCCGCAGGGCCAGGGCGGCAACCGTCCGAGCCCGGGCAACATGCCCCGTCCGCAGGCCGGCGGCGCCGGTGCGGCCGGTCCGCGTCCCGGTGGTGGCGGTAACCGTCCGAACCCCGGCATGATGCCGCAGCGTCCGGCCGCGGGCAGCCCGCGTCCCGGTGGTGGCCCCGGCGGTGGCCGTGGTCCCGGTGGCGGCGGCGGTCGTCCCGGTGGTGGCGGCGGCGGTCGTCCCGGCTTCGCCGGTCGTCCGGCCGGTCCCGGTGGCGGTGGCGGTTTCGCCGGTCGTCCCGGTGGCGGTGGCGGTTTCGCCGGTCGTCCCGGTGGTGGCGGCGGTTTCGCCGGTCGTCCCGGTGGCGGTCGTCCGGGTGGTCCCGGTGCCCGTGGTGGCACGCAGGGCGCCTTCGGTCGTCCCGGCGGTCCGGCGCGTCGCGGTCGCAAGTCGAAGCGGCAGAGGCGCCAGGAGTACGAGGCCATGCAGGCCCCGTCGGTCGGCGGCGTGATGCTGCCTCGCGGCAACGGCGCCACGGTGCGTCTGTCGCGCGGTGCTTCGCTCACCGACTTCGCGGAGAAGATCAACGCCAACCCGGCGTCGCTCGTCGCGGTCATGCTGAACCTCGGCGAGATGGTCACGGCCACGCAGTCCGTCACCGACGAGACGCTGCAGCTTCTCGGCGACGAGATGAACTACGCGGTCGAGATCGTCTCCCCCGAGGAGGAGGACCGCGAGCTGCTCGGGTCCTTCGACATCGAGTTCGGCGAGGACGAGGGCGGCGAAGAGGCCCTCATGGCGCGTCCGCCGGTCGTGACCGTCATGGGTCACGTCGACCACGGTAAGACGCGACTGCTCGACGCGATCCGCAAGACCAACGTCATCGCGGGCGAGGCCGGCGGCATCACCCAGCACATCGGTGCCTACCAGGTCGCGACCGAGGTCAATGGCGAGGACCGCGCCATCACCTTCATCGACACCCCGGGCCACGAGGCGTTCACCGCCATGCGTGCCCGTGGTGCGAAGTCGACCGACATCGCGATCCTCGTGGTCGCGGCGAACGACGGCGTCATGCCGCAGACGATCGAGGCGCTCAACCACGCCAAGGCCGCTGAGGTCCCGATCGTCGTCGCGGTCAACAAGATCGACGTCGAGGGTGCCGACCCGACCAAGGTGCGCGGTCAGCTGACCGAGTACGGCCTCGTGGCCGAGGAGTACGGCGGCGAGACCATGTTCGTCGACATCTCCGCCAAGCAGGGCGAGAACATCGACTCCCTGCTCGAGGCCGTGGTCCTGACCGCGGACGCCTCGCTCGACCTGCGGGCCAACCCCGAGCAGGACGCGCAGGGTATTGCGATCGAGGCCCACCTCGACAAGGGCCGCGGTGCCGTCGCGACCGTCCTCGTCCAGCGAGGCACGCTCCGTGTCGGCGACACGCTGGTCGCGGGCGACGCCTACGGCCGTGTCCGTGCGCTCCTCGACGACAAGGGCGAGAACGTGCAGGAGGCCGGTCCCGCGACTCCGGTCCTCGTGCTCGGTCTCACCAACGTCCCGGGTGCGGGCGACAACTTCCTGGTGGTCGACGAGGACCGTACGGCCCGTCAGATCGCCGAGAAGCGTGCCGCCCGTGAGCGGAACGCGGCCTTCGCCAAGCGCGTGCGCCGTGTCTCCCTGGAGGACCTGGACAAGGTGCTCAAGGCCGGCGAGGTCCAGCAGCTCAACCTCATCATCAAGGGTGACGCTTCTGGTTCCGTCGAGGCTCTCGAGTCCTCCCTGCTCCAGCTGGACGTCGGCGAAGAGGTCGACATCCGCGTCCTGCACCGCGGCGTCGGTGCGGTCACGGAGTCGGACATCGACCTGGCCATGGGCTCGGACGCCATCGTCATCGGCTTCAACGTCCGTGCGGCCGGTCGTGCCGCGCAGATGGCCGAGCGCGAGGGTGTCGACGTCCGGTACTACTCGGTGATCTACCAGGCCATCGAGGAGATCGAGGCGGCCCTCAAGGGCATGCTCAAGCCGGAGTACGAAGAGGTCGAGCTCGGCACGGCGGAGATCCGCGAGGTCTTCAAGTCGTCCAAGCTGGGCAACATCGCGGGTGTTCTCATCCGCTCCGGCGAGGTCAAGCGCAACACGAAGGCGCGACTCCTGCGCGACAACAAGGTCATCGCGGAGAGCCTCAACATCGTGGGCCTGCGTCGCTTCAAGGACGACGTCACCGAGATCCGCGAAGGGTTCGAGGGCGGTATCAACCTCGGCAACTTCAACGACATCAAGATCGACGACGTCATCGCGACGTACGAGATGCGCGAGAAGCCGCGCGTCTGAGCTTGATACGCGACTGGGGCCGGTCGACGGGACTAAATCCCGTCGATCGGCCCCGGCCGTTGCGTGTACCGTTCCCGTATCGGTGGCCGGAAGCGGTCGCCCATACGACCCCGGACCGGCGGGACATCCGGACACACATGTATGTGGGGACTCTGTCCTTCGACCTGCTCCTCGGCGACGTCCACTCGCTGAAGGAGAAACGCTCCCTCGTCCGTCCCATCGTGGCCGAGCTGCACCGCAAGTACGCGGTGAGCGTCGCGGAGACGGGCAACCAGAATCTCCATCGCAGGGCCGAGATCGGGCTCGCGGTGGTTTCCGGGGACACCGGCCACCTGATCGACGTACTGGACCGCTGTGAGCGGCTCGTCGCCGGGCGGCCCGAGGTGGAACTGCTCTCGGTTCGACGCAGGATCCACAGTGGCGACGACTGACGCAGACTGAAGCAACAAGCAAGTAAGCACTTAAAAGGAGACGGACCAGTGGCCGACAACGCGCGCGCCAAGAGGCTGGCGGACCTCATTCGAGAGGTGGTGGCCCAGAAGCTGCAGCGTGGGATCAAGGACCCGCGGGTCGGCTCCCACATCACCATCACCGACACCCGTGTGACGGGCGACCTCCGGGAAGCGACCGTCTTCTACACGGTGTACGGGGGCGACGAGGAGCGGGCCGAGGCGGCCGCCGGTCTGGAGAGCGCCAAGGGCGTCCTGCGCTCGGCGGTCGGCCAGGCGGCCGGTGTGAAGTTCACGCCGACCCTGACCTTCGTCGCGGACGCCCTGCCGGAGAACGCCCGGACCATCGAGGACCTCCTCGACCGGGCCCGGCAGTCCGACGAGAAGGTGCGCGAGGTATCCGCCGGCGCCGACTTCGCCGGCGGGGCGGACCCGTACAGGAAGCCGGAGGACGACGACGCCGACGACGCCCCTGAGAAGGACGGCGAAGCCTGAGCATGTCCGACCGCACCCCTCCGCCCGACGGGCTTGTCATCGTCGACAAGCCGTCGGGCTTCACTTCGCACGACGTCGTGGCCAAGATGCGCGGGATCGCCAAGACCCGCAAGGTCGGCCACGCGGGCACCCTCGACCCGATGGCGACGGGGGTGCTCGTGCTCGGCGTCGAGCGCGCCACGAAGCTCCTCGGCCATCTCGCGCTGACCGAGAAGGAGTACCTGGGCACGATCAGGCTCGGGCAGAACACCCTCACGGACGACGCGGAGGGGGAGCTCATCTCGTCCACCGACGCGTCCGGGGTCGGGCGCGAGGCCATCGACGCGGGCATCGCCAAGCTGAGCGGCGACATCATGCAGGTGCCGTCGAAGGTCAGCGCCATCAAGATCAACGGTGTCCGCAGCTACAAGCGGGCCCGCGAGGGCGAGGAGTTCGAGATCCCGGCGCGCCCGGTCAAGATCTCGTCCTTCGCCGTGTACGACGTCCGGGACGCGGTCGCGGAGGACGGCACGCCGGTCCTCGACCTGGTCGTGTCCGTCGTCTGCTCGTCCGGTACGTACATCAGGGCGCTCGCCCGTGACCTGGGCGCCGGGCTCGGTGTCGGCGGGCATCTGACGGCACTTCGGCGCACGCGCGTCGGCCCGTACAAGCTCGACTCGGCGCGCACCCTGGACCAGCTCCAGGAGTCGCTGACCGTGATGCCGGTGGCCGATGCGGCCGCCGCCGCGTTCCCGCGCTGGGACGTCGACGGGCGCCGCGGGAAGCTGCTGCTCAACGGCGTACGCCTGGAGGTGCCCGAGGAGTACGCGGGCGCGGGTCCCGTCGCCGTGTTCGGGCCCGACGGGCAGTTCCTCGCTCTGGTCGAGGAGTCCAAGGGGAAGGCGAAGAGCCTGGCCGTGTTCGGCTGAGGCCCTGGCGCCATGGATTTCGGTGGAGCGGCGGGTTCCGGTCTCTGGGTGGCCGCCGCTCCACGCCCCCCTCTCAAGGGTCTGTCCAGCGAGCCCGTTGACTTCACCCGTTCGGGCGGGCGCTCGGAGTGAACAGGGGGAGCGCAAGGGGGCGCGTTCGTCTCTGACGCTGTCCTGCTGATCACCGCGCGCCTACCGTCGAGGCACGGGGCGTGGGCGGAGAACGGCGGGAGGGTCGCGTCATGGTGGACCCGCCGCTGGTACGGATCACCGATCTGGCCGGGCGGCCGCGCGGTGCGGGCTTCGCGGCGGACGACCGGGGGACGGTCGTCACCGGCCACGAGGTGGTGAGCGGGCTCGGGCGCCTGCTGGTGCACGGGCCGGGCGGTGCGAGCTGTGTGGTGGAGCCCGGGTCGATCGTCGAACTGCCCGAAGCGAACCTGGCGTTGCTGCGCACGGAGGGGCTCGGCGCGGTGCCGCTGCCGGTGGCCGCCTCGGGGCCGCCGCCGGCCGGGGCGTATGTCCGGATCCCCGCGGGCGGATGGCGCGAGGCGCGCGTCCTGGGGCGCTCGCCGGTCGCGTATGTGGCCGGGGGCCGCAGTCACCTGTTGGACGGGGTCCTGGAGCTGGCCGTCGGCACGGACGGGGCGGACGCGCTGCGCGTCGGCGGTGGGGCCGCGGGCGGTCCTGTGCTCGACGCCGGTTCGGGGGCGGTGGTCGCGGTGCTCGGTACGGCGCTGCGGGCCGGGCACCGGGCGGCCGGGTTCGCGATGCCGCTGCGGGCGGCGGTGGCCGCGGGCGGGCGGGGGCCGCTCGCCGCATTGCTCGCGCGCAATGCCGCGGCCGTGCCCGCGTACGGGGACGATCTGAATCTCGGTGGCGTGTTGCAGCTGGCCGGGATCTCGGTGGGCAGCGACGGGCCGGGGAGCGAGGGGCCCGATCCGGTCGAACGGCCCGACCTGGTGCGGGAGTTGGACGCCTTTACGTCGGGTGCGGATGGCGAGGCGCGGGTGCTGGCCCTCGTCGGGGAACCGGGGAGCGGGCGGACCACGGAACTCGCCGCGTTCGCCGAGCGGCGGGCCAAGGGGGATGCCGCCGCGCCCACGGTGTGGCTGCGGGGCGCGGACCTGAGCGAGGACGACGCGTCGGTGGCGCAGGCCGTGGGGCGGGCGCTCGCGCGGGCGGGCCGGATCGTGGCGGCGTCGCGGGAGGAGGCGCCCGCGAGGGACGTGGGGGACATCTCCGCCGAGCGGATCGCCGAGGTCGCCCGGGAGACCGGGCGGCCGCTCGTGCTGCTGCTCGACGGGCCCGAGGAGATGCCGCCCGTGCTCGCGCACCGCCTGAGTGCCTGGTCGCGGGGGACCGAGCGGTGGCTCGCGGCGTGCGGAGTGCGGTTGGTGGTGGCGTGCCGTGCCGAGTTCTGGGAGCAGGCGGGCGCGCTGTTCGGCGGGGACGTGCTGTACGGGCCGGCGGCCGTGGGGCCGTCGGCGCTGCCTCCGTGCGTATGGATCGGGGACCTTGCCGGGGAGGCGGCGCGGCGGGCGCGGGAGCGGCTCGGTGTGCCGGAGGGGGCGCTCGCGGAGCGGGAGGCCGGGCATCCGCTGTCGTTGCGGTTGCTGAGCGAGGTGCGGGCGGCGCTGCCCGGAGGCGTGTCCGGGTGTCCCGGCAGGGACGAGATCTTCGGGGCGTATCTGGACCTGATGTGCCTGCGCGTGGCGGTCCGGCTGGCCGCGCCTTCGGGGGTACGGGGGAGTGGGGTGCGCAGGCTGGCGGCGCGGGTGGCCGGGCAGGTGCATGAGGCCGCGCGGCGCAGTCTTGGGCCGGGGCAGGGGGAGTTGGACCGGGAGTCGTTCGAGGAGCTGTTTCCGTGGGGGGCGCGGGACGGGGTGTCCGGGTGGGCGTCGGCGGTGCTGACGGAGGGGGTGCTGGTGCCCGCGGGGGGTGGGTTCCGGTTCGCGCACGAGGAGGTCGCGGACTGGATCCAGGGGATGCATCTTGATGTGGACGGGGCGTTGGAGGCGCTGGTGTTCCGGCGGCAGGGGGACGGTTTCCCTGTTCCGCGGCATCGGGCGGGGCCCGTGGTGCGGGCGCTCCTCTTCCTGGAACGGGTGGGATGCGTCGAACTGGAGGCGCGCTTGCGGGAGTTGCTGCCGTGGGCTTTGCCGGGGCCGGGGCCTGACGCGGGTGCAGGCTGCACCGGTGGCCGCCTTGCCCACCCCGCCGCCCAAGGCGGCAGATTGCCCAAGGCTCGGTGGGCGAATCAAGCCTCTCCGGCGTTTGAGGAGCGGGGTCCGGGGCGGAGCCCCGAGGCGGGGGAGGCGGAAGCGCAGTGGTGGGGGGTGGAGTTGGTGAGGGAGGTATTGGTGCGGGTGCCGGACGCGGGGGCGTACCCCGAGGTGCTCGAGACGCTCGCGGAGCGAGGTGGCTTCGGCGGGGAGTTCTGGATGCGGATCGCCGTGGCCGACGACACCCGCTTCGAGCTGCTGCGGCGGGCCGTGGTGCATGACGCGGGCGAGGCCGGTGGCCGGTGTCTGGATGTCGTCGCGGAGGCGCTCGCCGCCGAGCCGCGGCGCGTGCAGCGCAGGCTGACGCGATGGTTCGACGACGAGCGGGCGCTGCCCGCCCTGCCCGATGCCACCGTCGCCGATGCCGCTCAGGCGCTGCTCCACACCCACCGCCACCGTGACCTCGACGATCTGATCGAGGCCCTCGTCGAGTGCGCTCATCCGCGCGCCGACGAGCTGCTGGCCACCTTGGCCGATGAGGAGCCGTCCGCCTTGTGCCGGGCCGTCGACCGATGGGCCCACGACGAGCGGCCCGAGCGGCGCGGCGCCGCCGCCGCGTACGCCGTGCGGGTCGCGCCGCGGGTCGAGGACGCGGCCGACCGGGAGTCGCTGCGGTATGCCGCCTTCGCGCTGCTGGAGCGGCCCTCCGACCGGGCGCTGCACGGCGCCGCGCTCGCCCTCCTCGTACGGGACCCGGATTCCCGGCCGGCCTACCTGGCGCGGGCGCTTGAGCGGTTCGCGGCGGGCGACGCGCAGTTGCCCGCCGACGCGCTCGTCCCGGCCGTGGCCACCCACCCGGAGCCCGTGTTCGCGGCGTTCCAGGCACGGCTGCGGGAGCCCGGGCCCGGCCTCGGTGACATCCTGCGGACCCTCGCCGAGCTGACCGGACCCGCTCACACCCGGCGCGCCGCCGCGCTCGTGAGGGAGCTCGCGGAGGACTGGCCGGACGCTGCGGCCGGGCACGTGGCGACGTTCGTCGACCGGTGTCTGGAGCACGGGGACGGTGCGCGGGCCGTGATGTACCCGCTGGTCGTGGGTCTTGTGTCGGAGCGGCCCCCGGTCGTGCGGAGCGCCCTGGCACGGGTGCTCGCCGCGCCCGGCACGACCGCGTCGCGCGCACTGCGGGCCGAGCTGCTCGACGTACTGCTGGAAGAGGAGCGGGACCCCGTCGTGCTCGGCGCGCTGCTGTGCGCCGCCGCGCGGGACGCGGCGCGGCGCGGGCAGGCCAGGACGCGGGACCTGGTGCACCGGACGGGCATGCTGCTGGTGCGTACGCCGGAAGGGGCATCCCGCTTCGACCGGCTGCTCGTGGAGCTCGCGCGGTCCGTGCCCGGCTTCGCGGGCCTGGTGGCCGGGTGGCTGGCGGGGGCGCCCCGCGAGTGGGCGGCGCTCGTCGGGCCGAGCTCCCGGCGCATGATCGAGAACGTGGCCGTGGTGCGGGTACCCGCATAGCGTCGCGGGCCCGCCCGATGCGAAGCGCGGGCGGGCGGCATGGCACTCTTAGACCTGCGTATCCGGTAGAGAGACGCAACGGTCTAGACGGTCGGACTCAGGTTTGCGAGGGGCAATCACCGTGCAGCGCTGGCGTGGCTTGGAGGACATCCCCCAGGACTGGGGGCGCAGCGTCGTCACCATCGGGTCCTACGACGGGGTGCATCGCGGGCACCAGCTGATCATCGGGCGGGCCGTGGAGCGGGCGCGTGAGCTCGGCATCCCGGCCGTCGTCGTCACCTTCGACCCGCACCCCAGCGAGGTCGTGCGCCCTGGCTCGCACCCGCCGCTGCTCGCCCCGCACCACCGGCGCGCCGAACTGATGGCCGAGCTCGGCGTGGACGCGGTGCTGATCCTGCCGTTCACCACCGAGTTCTCGAAGCTGTCGCCCGCCGAATTCGTGGCGAAGGTGCTCGTCGACAAGCTGCACGCGCGCGTGGTCGTCGAGGGCCCCAACTTCCGCTTCGGGCACAAGGCCGCGGGCAATGTCGACTTCCTGGCCGAGCAGGGACAGACGTACGACTTCGCGGTCGAGGTCGTGGACCTGTACGTCAGCGGGTCGGCGGGGGACGGTCAGCCGTTCTCCTCCACGCTGACCCGGCGGCTCGTCGCCGAGGGCGATGTGCTGGGCGCCGCCGAGATCCTCGGCCGTCCGCACCGCGTCGAGGGCGTCGTCGTGCGCGGCGCGCAGCGCGGGCGCGAGCTCGGCTTCCCGACCGCCAACGTGGAGACGCTCCCGCACACCGCGATCCCGGCCGACGGGGTCTACGCGGGTTGGCTGTACGTGAACGACGAGGCGATGCCCGCGGCGATCTCCGTCGGCACGAACCCGCAGTTCGACGGGACGGAGCGCACGGTCGAGGCCTACGCCATCGACCGCGTCGGCCTCGATCTTTACGGCCTGCATGTGGCCGTGGAGTTCGTGGCGTTCGTGCGCGGGATGGCCAAGTTCGAGTCGCTCGACGAACTCGTCGCCGCGATCGCGGACGACGTGAAGCAGGCGCGTGAGCTCATCGAGGCGTCCAAGGCCTGAACCGCCCTGGGGTGACCCAGGTCACATTCTGGTCTGTCACATCGGGGCGGGGCGCTCCGTCGTAGTGGTGTCACCACTTATGACGGAGTGCGAAGGAGCCCCTCATGGAACCGCGACTCGACCTCTTCACCAACCCGGTCATCGGCAAGATGCTCAAGCACGTCATCGCGGCGGGCAGGGCCGCCGAGGGCTCGGGCGTACCGACGCCCACGCTGAACCTGGTCATGATCCGCGCCAGCCAGATCAACGGCTGCTCGGGCTGTCTGGACATGCACGTCAAGGACGCCGCCGCGGCCGGTGAGACGGCGGTCCGGCTCGCCCTCGTCGCCGCCTGGCGCGAGGCCAAGGTCTTCACCGAGCCCGAGAAGGCCGCCCTGGAACTGACCGAGGCGGGCACCCGCATCGCGGACAGCGCCGGGGTGTCCGACGAGGTGTGGGAGAAGGCCGCCAAGCACTACGACGAGGCGCAGCTCGGTGCGCTGGTCGGCTGCATCGCCATGATCAACACGTTCAACCGGTTCAACGTGATGACCCAGCAGCCGGCGGGCGACTACGTGCCCGGCATGTACAACTGAGCCGTCTTCGGACACACGCGTGAAGGCCCGGCTCCGGGGGGGGAGCCGGGCCTTCATCGTTCCCGGGCCGTGCTACTCGGCCGCGGCCCTCGCCGTCGCCCAATGGCACGCCACCTGTGACGTGGCGGCCCCCGTCAGCACCGGAAGGTCCACCGTCCGGCACGCGTCGGCGACCCCCGTCTCGTCCGCCCGGCCGTCCGCCAGGACCTGGCAGCGGGCGTGGAAGCGGCAGCCGCCGGGGATCCGGGACGGGTCCGGGGGCTCACCCGTGAGGACCACCGGTTCGCCCGGCGCCTCCGGGAGCACCGACAACAGGGCCTGGGTGTACGGGTGTTGGGGAGAAGTCAGCACGTCCTCCACCCTGCCCGTCTCCACGATGCGGCCCAGGTACATCACCGCCACCCGGTCCGCGATGTTCCACGCGAGGCCGAGGTCGTGGGTGACGACGAGCGCGGACAGGCCCAGCTCGTCCCGCAGACGCAGCAACAGGGCGAGGATCTCGCCCCGTACGGACGCGTCCAGGGACGCCACCGGCTCGTCCGCGACGATCAGCTCCGGGTCGAGGACCAGCGCGCCCGCGATGACCACGCGCTGGCGCTGGCCGCCCGACAGCTCGTGCGGATAGCGCAGGAAGAAGCGCTCCGGAGGACGAAGTCCCGCGCGGGACAGGGCATTCGTGACCGCCTCCCCTTCGTCGCCCGCGTAGCCGTGGATGCGCAGGCCCTCGGCGACCGCGTCGTACACCGTGTGCCGGGGGTTCAGGGAGCCGCTCGGGTCCTGGAGGACCAACTGGACGCGCTTGCGGTACGACTTGAGCGCCTTCGAGGCGTAGGCCAGCGGCTTGCCCGCGAACGTGACCCGGCCCTTCGTCGGCTTCTCCAGGCCGAGCAGGGTGCGCGCCAGGCTCGTCTTGCCGCAGCCGGACTCGCCGACGAGCGCCACGATCTCGCCCGGCGCGATGTCCAGATCGACGCCGTCCACGGCCCGCGCCTCGGCGGCTCCGCGCCGGCCGGGGAACGTGACGTGCAGCTGGTCGGCGTTGAGCAGCGTTTCTGTCATGCCGTGGTGCTCCTTGCTTCGACTGCCGTCGCGGCGACCTCGTCGGATCCCACGTGGACGCACGCCGCCCGCCGCTCGGGGCCCGCGATCCGCAGTACCTGGTCCTCGCTCGCGCACACGTCGAGCGCCACCGGGCAGCGCGGGTGGAACGTGCAGCCGGACGGCAGCGCCGACGGGTCCGGCGGGTCGCCGGGCAGGCCGCGCGGCGCGAACCGGGAGGCCGGGTCGCCGATCGTCGGGAATGCCGCCGACAGCGCCTTCGCGTACGGGTGCACCGCACCCTCGTAGACCTGGAGGGCCGGGCCCTCCTCGACGACGCGGCCCGCGTACATCACCGCGAGCCGGTCGCAGGTGTCGGAGAGGACCGCCAGGTCGTGGCTGATCATGATGAGGCCGAGGTTCTCCTCCGCCACCAACTGCTCGATCAGGCGCAGGATCTGGGCCTGGATCATGACGTCGAGGGCCGTCGTCGGCTCGTCGGCGATGATCAGGTCCGGCTCGCAGGCGAGCGCCATCGCGATCATCACGCGCTGGCGCTGGCCGCCCGAGAGCTCGTGCGGGTAGGCGTTCGCGCGGGCGGCCGGGAGACCTACGTGTTCGAGGAGTTCACCGACCTTGATCTTCGCGCCCTCCTGCGTCGCCTTCTTGTGCAGGAGGAGGGGTTCGGCGATCTGGTCACCGATGCGGTGCACCGCGTTGAGCGAGTGCATCGCGCCCTGGAAGACGATCGAGGCGCCCGCCCAGCGGACGGCCCGCACCCGTCCCCACTTCATGGTGAGGATGTCCTCGCCGTTCAGCAGGATCTCGCCGGTGACCTTGGCGTCCTTGGGGAGCAGACGCAGGAGCGCGAGCGCCAGTGTGGACTTTCCGCAGCCGGACTCGCCCGCGATGCCGAGCTTCTGGCCCGCCTCCACGGACAGGTTCACGCCGCGGACGGCCCGCGCCCCGCCGGCGTAAGTCACTTCCAGATTCCGTACCTCAAGCAGTGTCCGAGACTGAGTCATGAGCGCACCCCCAGCTTCGGGTTGAGGACGGATTCGACCGCGCGGCCGCACAGGGTGAAGGAGAGCGCGACGATGGCGATGGCGATGCCGGGCGGGGCCAGGTACCACCAGTCGCCGGCGCTGACCGCGCCCGCCTCGCGCGCGTCCTGGAGCATGCCGCCCCAGGACGTGACCGTCGGGTCGGACAGGCCGAGGAACGCGAGGGTCGCCTCGGTCAGGATCGCCGAGGAGATGATCATCGTGGTCTGGGCGAGGACCAGCGGCATCACGTTCGGCAGCACGTGCCGGGTCATGACGTGACCGTGGCTGCCGCCGAGCGCACGCGCCCGCTCGATGTACGGGCGTGCCTCGACCGAGAGGGTCTGGGCGCGCACCAGGCGCGCGGTCGTCGGCCAGGTCGTCACGCCGATCGCGATGATCACGGTCCACATCGAGCGGTCCATGACGGTCGCCAGCGCGATGGCCAGGACCAGCGTCGGCATGACGAGGAACCAGTCGGTGACGCGCATCAGGACCGTCGAGTACCAGCCGCGGAAGTGGCCCGCGATGATGCCGATGACGGTGCCGATCGCCACGCACAGGAACGCCGCGAGCAGCCCCACGGTGAGCGAGACGCGCGCCCCGTACACCACGAGGGCGAGCACGCTGCGGCCGAACTGGTCGGTCCCCAGCGGGAATTCACCGCTCGGCCCCTCCAGCGGGCCACCGGGTGCGTCGGTCACGCTCTGCGCGTCCGAGCCGACCAGGGCCGGCGCGAAGATCGCGATCAGGGCGATCAGGATCAGCAGGCCGAGGCCCCACAGGCCGCTGCGGTGCGCGCGGTAGGACCGCCAGAAGCGGGCCAGGGACTGGCGCTTGCGGGCGCGCGCGAGGGAGCGCGCGCTGGGCACCTTCGGTGTCTTCGTGGGCGCGGTCCCGGTTTCGGTGTCGGTCGTCGTCATCGGCCCACCCTCGGGTCGAGCAGCGGATAGAGGATGTCGGCGAGGGTGTTCGCGAGGATCACCGCGGTGGCGAAGACGAAGAACAGGCCCTGGACGAGCGGGAGATCGGGCACGAACAGGGCCGAGTAGAACAGGCCGCCGAGGCCCGGCCAGGAGAAGACCGTCTCGACGAGGATCTGCCCGGCGACGACGTGCCCGAGGTTCACGAACATCAGCGTGAACGTCGGCAGCATCGCGTTCGGCACCGCGTGCTTGCGGCGCACCAGGTCGTCCTTGAGCCCCTTGGCGCGCGCGGTCGTCAGATAGTCGCTGCCCATCTCGTCCAGCAGCGAGGAGCGCATGACGAGGAGCGTCTGCGCGTAGCCGACCGCGACCAGGGTGATCACCGGGAGGATCAGATGGTGCGCGACATCGAGGATGTACGCGAACCCGGTCTCGCCGCCCGATTCGAGGCCGCCCGTCGGGAACATGCCGGGGATCGGCCCGATGCCGACGGCGAACACGATGATGAGGAGCAGGCCCAGCCAGAACGACGGTACGGAGTACAGGGTCAGCGCGAAGGCCGTGTTGAAGCGGTCGCTCCTCGACCCGTTGCGCCAGGCCGTACGCGTGCCGAGCCAGATGCCGAGCGCCGAGTACAGGACGTACGCGGTGCCCGTGAGCAGCAGCGTCGCCGGGAGCGCGTCGAGGATCTTGTCCATGACCGGGGTGTGGAACTGGTACGAGATCCCGAAGTCACCGGAGAGCGCGTCCCCGATGTACGACGTGAACTGCTTCCACATCGGCTGGTCGAGGCCGTACTGATGGCGCAGGTTCTCGAGCTGCTCTGTGGAGACCTTGCGGCCGCCGGTCATCTGCTTGACCGGGTCGGACGGGATGAGCCGGAACAGGAAGAAGCTGGTCACGAGGACGGCGAAGAGCGAGACGATCGCGCCGCCGATCTTCGCGGCCGCGTACTGGACGTACGCCTTGGTGTTGCGGGCCCGGGGGCCGCGGGCGGCCGGCGGCGCCCCGGCCGAAGCCGGGTCGCCGTCCGTACCGCCCGCGGGCTGCACGAGCGCCGGAGTGCTGTCAGCTGTCATGGTTCACATGTCTTCTTACTCGCGTAGCTGTGCGTCGCCTACTCGCGGTCGTCCGCCGTCGTGCGCCGCCGCCGTGCGAAGAGCACTCCGCCGCCGATGACGACGAGCGCCGCGACCACGATGCCGATCACGATGCCGGTGGAGCTGGACGAACCGCTGTCCTCGCTGTCGGACGCGGACGCGGGTTCGGCCGACCACCAGCTCCAATACCCGTCCTGGCCGTAGATGTTGCCGGCCGCGGTGGGCATCGTCTGGACCGACTTGATCTGGTCGGTGCGGTAGGCCTCGACCGCGTTCGGGTACGCCATGACGTTCATGTAGCCGGAGTCGTAGAGCCAGGACTCCATCTTCTTCACGGTGTCCGCGCGCTTGGCCGGGTCGTACTCGGCGAGCTGCTGGTTGTAGAGCTTGTCGTAGGTCTTGTCGCAGATGCCGTTGTCGGTCTGCGCGACCTCCTTCGGCTTGCTCGGCAGAGCGGCGCAGGTGTGGATGCCCAGGACGAAGTCCGGGTCCGGGTTCACCGACCAGCCGTCGAAGGCGAGGTCGTACTCACCGGCGTACCAGGGCACGGAGACGTCGTCGACGCAGTTGAGCTTGAGGCCGATGCCGATCTCGCCCCACCACTCCTTGAGGTACTTGCCGACCGCCTTGTCGTTTGGGTCGGTGGCGTGGCACAGCATGCGCAGGTTGATCGGCTTGCCGTCCTTGCCGACGCGCTTGCCGGCCTTCATCTTGTAGCCCGCGTCGTCGAGCATCTTGCCCGCGGCCTGCGGGTCGTAGCCCAGCCGCTGGTCGTCCGAAGGCTGCCAGTAGTAGTCCTGGAAGCGCGGCGGGATGTAGCCCTGGCCGCGCACGGCGTGGCCCTGGAAGACCTTGTCGACGATCGCCTTGGTGTCGACGGACTTGAAGAGGGCCTGGCGGAAGTCCTGGTCGAGCAGCGCCGGGTTGCCGTCACCGAACTTCTTGCCGCTCTTGGTCTTCCAGCCGGGGTTCACCGCGATCGCGTAGAAGCGGCGGCCGGGCCCTTCGTTGACCTTGATGTTGTCCTCGCCCTTGAGGGACGCCGCTTGGGCGGGCGTCAGGGCGGGGGAGCCGGCAACGAAGGAGACCTCGCCCTTGCGCAGGGCGGCGACCGCGGCGTCCTGGTCCTTGTACGTCTTGAAGACGATGTTGTCGAACTGCGGCGTCTTCGTCTTGCGCCAGAACTCCGGGTTGCGCTTCAGCTTCACGGACTGGTCGGTCTTGTAGCCGGTGACGACGTACGGACCGTTCCCGACGATCGGGAAGTCCTTGTCGTTGTTGAACTTCGAGTAGTCCTTGACGTCCTTCCAGATGTGCTCGGGCACGATCGGGATGTCGAGGGACGTCATCGTCGCCTGGGGCTTCTTCAGCTCGACGACGAGCTTGGTGTCGCTGGGCGCCGTGACCTTCTTGAAGTTGCCGACGAACGAGCCGTTGGCGGTCGCCGCGGCGTCGTCCGACATCATCTTGTTGAAGGTGAAGGCGGCGTCGTGGGCGGTGGCCTTCTGGCCGTCGGACCACTTCGAGTTGGAGCGGATGGTGTACGTCCACGTCAGCTTGTCGGCCGAGGGCTTCCACTCGGTGGCGAAACCCGGGACGACGTGGTTGTCCTTCGGGTCGTAATTGGTCAGGTACTCGTACATCAGACGGTGGATGCTCGTACTGACCAGGCGGGTCGCCAGGAACGGGCTCAGCGAGTCGACGCTCTGCGCGACGGCGACGGTGAGGGTCTTCTTCTTGCCGCTGTCGGCCTTGGCCGCGGCGTTGCCGCTCGCCTTCGCCTCGGCCTGCTGCGGCGCCGGGTTGAGCGGCGTGGCGAGACCTGCCGTCAGCGTGAACGCCGCGGCGCCGGACGCGAGGAGTATCCGCACTCCGCGCCGTGGTGGGCGGGCCCTTCTGTGGTCCATGTCTTGCTGAGCTGGTGTGTCCATCGGCGGTGACCTCGCGCATCGCTCGCACAGCTGGGCTGGATCTGAGTTTTCAGGTCGATTGAAGTGTTGGTTTATCAGCGGCAGTTGAGGAACGTCAACGGTGGGTGAACCCCATGTGGCCTGCGGAAATAACGAGTTGACCTGCATTTCACGCACATTGGTCGAGACCTCTGATGCTGTGCAGGCCAGGGGATGGCACCCGTATGGGTGCAGGATGGGCGAAAGGCCCGCACCGGTGTTCGACGGGTGCGGGCCCTTGGCTTGTACGTATTTACCTATGCACCTATGCACCTATGTACGTGTGCGCGTGGGGGCTACTGCTGCGGTGGTGGTGGCAGCTGGGTGCGGCTGAAGCCCTCGGCGACCATCGCGGAGAGGTCGAAGTACGCCTCCCGCACCTTGGGGCGCATCATGTCGAGGTCGACCTCGGCGCCCGCCGCCAGGTGCTCGTCGAAGGGGATGACGATTACGCCGCGGCAACGGGTCCTGAAGTGGCCGACAATGTCGTCCACTTTGATCATCTTGCCGGTGTCGCGGACGCCGGAGATGACGGTGAGGGAGCGCCGGACGAGTTCGGTGTAACCGTGCGCGGACAGCCAGTCGAGGGTGGTGCTGGCGCTGCTCGCGCCGTCGACGGACGGTGTTGAGATGATGATCAACTGGTCGGCGAGGTCCAGGACTCCGCGCATCGCGGAGTACAGCAGGCCCGTCCCGGAGTCGGTCAGGACGATCGGGTAGTGCCGGCCGAGTACGTCGATCGCGCGGCGGTAGTCCTCGTCGTCGAACGTCGACGAGACCTCCGGTTCCACGTCGTTGGCGATGATCTCCAGGCCGGAGGGGGTCTGGGAGGTGTACTGCCGGATGTCGGTGTACGAGTGCAGGTGCGGGATGTTCTGCACCAGGTCGCGGATGGTGGCGCCGGTCTCGCGGCGGACCCGTCGGCCGAGGGTGCCGGCGTCCGGGTTGGCGTCGATGGCGAGGATCTTGTCCTGGCGTTCGGAGGCGAGCGTCGAGCCGAGGGCCGTCGTGGTGGTCGTCTTGCCGACGCCGCCCTTGAGGCTGATCACGGCGATCCGGTAGCAGGACGAGACCGGGGTGCGGATGAGGTTCAGCTTCCGCTGACGCTCCTCCTCTTCCTTCTTCCCCCCGAACTTGAACCGTCCGCCATTGGCGCTGGGCGCTTTGCTCCGCTGCTTCTGCCGCTTGCTGTTGACCAGCCGATCCGCCGACAGTTCGACGGCGGCGGTGTAGCCGAGGGGGGCGTTGGTGTCTTGGGGGTGTGGGTGGTGCGGCTGGTTGGTCGGTGCGGGGTGCTGCCAGGCGGTGCCGGGGGCGGGGTAGCCGTGTGGGGGGTGGGCTTGGGCTTGGGCCTGCGGCTGGGCGGGTGGGTGTGGTTGGGCGGGGTGGGGCGAGGTGTAGGCGGCTGGGGGTGTGGGGGTGGTGGGCGGTTGGCCCTGGGGGGATGGTGCCGGTTGGGCTGGGGGCGGGGGGAAGCCGTTGCCGGGGTGTGGGGTGGAGGACGGTTGGCCCTGGGGTGGCGGGGCTGGTTGGGCTGCGGGCGGGGGGAAGCCGTAACCGGGGTGCGGGGTGGAGGGGGTGGGTGCGAGTGGGCCCGGGTGGTTCTGGGGCGGTGCTGCGGGTTGAGCGGCGGGCGACGGGTAGCCGTAGGCGGGCTGTGGGGTGGGTGTGGGTGCGGGTGCGGGTGCGGGTGTGGCGGGGTGGCTCGGGGTTGGGTGTGTTGGGGGTTGTGGTTGGTCCGGCCGGGGGGATCCGTAACTGGCGTGTGTCGTGGGGGTGTTGGGTGGCGGGCCTTGGGGTGGCGGGGCCGGTTGGGCTGAAGGCTGGGGGTAGCCGTAACCGGGCTGTGGTGTGGGTGTGGCGGCGTGGGGCTGTGGTTGGCCTGGGAGGGGGTATCCGTAACTGGCGGGTGGCGTGGGGGTGTTGGGCAGTTGGCTCTGGGGTTGCGGCGCCGGTTGGGCTGAGGGGTGGGTGAAGTTGGTGTTGGGTGCCGGCGTGGGCTGGGGGAAGCCGTAGGCGGGTGCGGCGAGTGGCTGGTGGCCCGGGGGCGGAGGCTGCGGGGGCCCGTAACCCGCCTGTGGGGTGGGTCGGCTGTGGGGCGGTGGTTGCGGAGGGCCGTATTCGTCTTGCGGTGGCACGGGTCGGCCCTCGGCCGGTGGTGCCGACTGGGCGGGTGGCTGCGGGAAGCCGTATGCGGCCTGGGGCTGTGCGGGCGGGGTGTTCGGGGCTGCCAGGGGCGGTTGAACGGGCGCCGGGTCGGTCCACTGCGGGGCCGCGGCCGGCGCGGCGGGCTGGAACGACGGCGGCAGCGGCGGAACCCCGCCGGCCGGAGGGGGCGGGGGAGCCCAGC
Organism: Streptomyces sp. NPDC002795; assembly: GCF_042888725.1. Classification (NCBI taxonomy): domain Bacteria; kingdom Bacillati; phylum Actinomycetota; class Actinomycetes; order Kitasatosporales; family Streptomycetaceae; genus Streptomyces; species Streptomyces sp. NPDC002795. The sequence continues at coordinate 96,732 of NZ_JBIAQB010000016.1, read as the reverse complement.
CCGCCGGAGCGGGGGGTGCGTTGCCGGGGGCCGGGGCGCCCGCAGGGTTGCTGGGAGTTGGGGGCGCTGGGGCTGTCGGTGCAGCTTGTGGTGCCGCGGGGGCGGGGGTGGGTGCCGGGAGTTGTGCCGCGGTCTGAGTGGGAGCGGGAGCTGCTGGTGCCGTGGGGGCAGGGGGCGCCGGGGCGTATGCGGCGGGATCGGGGGTGGGTGCCGGGGTGTCAGCACTGGGGCCGGGGTTGGGTGCCGGGAGTTGTGCCGCGGTCTGGGCGAGAGCAGGGGCTGTTGGTGCCGTGGGGGCAGGGGGTGCCGGGGCGTCAGCACTGGGGCCGGGGTTGGGTGCCGTTGGCCCCGCCGCGGTCTGGGCGAGAGCAGCCGCTGGCGGGGCGTATGCGGTGGGATCGGCAGCAGGTGCCGCTGGCGTCGCCGTGGTCGCGGTGGGATCGGGAGCAGGTGCCGCTGGCGTCGCCGTGGTCGCGGTGGGATCGGGAGCAGGTGCCGTCGGCCTCGCCGCGGGCTCGGTAGGAGTGGTGGCCGGCGGAGGCGTCTGGGGTGCCGCGGGAGCAGTCGGCGGGGGATCCGCGGCGGAACCGTGGGCGGGCACCGCGCCGGTCTCCTCGGTGGCCGGTGCCGCGAGGGGGAAGCCGGCATCGGTCGGCTTCGCGCGGGCGCCCTCCGTATCGATGTCGACGTGCACCCGGTGGGCGTCGACCCACGCGCGCGCCCGGTCCTCCGGGGACGTGGGCGGCTCCCCGAGCGCCGCGAGCTCCTCGAAGTTCCGCTTCAGCGAGGGCGCGGAGAAGCGCAGGGTGGTCCCACTCTCCAGATCCCCGGTGTCCGGCCCCCGGCCCTCGCCGACAGGCGCTCCCGCCGCACCGACTGGATCGGCCGGAGTCGCCGTAGGCGCCTCGCTCCTCGAACTCGCCCGCTCGTACCAGGGCGGAGGCGCGTAGTCGATCGTGAACTCGCCCGTCCGTTCGGCATTGGGCCCCGCGCCTGACGGCTCACCGGCGGGTGACCCGCCGCCCCCGCGGACATCGTCCCGATCGCTGCTCACAATGCCTCCTGGTGTGGTCGAGCACCGGCGTGCCTCCCCCCGCCCCCCTGGACGTACGCGCGGGAACACAGGACACGTCCCGTCCCAGACTAATCACCGAAACCGCCCGCACGGCAGGCCCGCCCACACCCCGTCGACTAGACTCGCCGCGCCGTGGCTGGGGAGGCCGTGGCTCGGACGGCGGCGGCGGGGAGGACGTGGCGTGCGGAACCGGATCAGGGGCGGCGCCCCGCCCGCGTGCGCGGCGCACCCAGACCGGCCCGCTCCGCACCCCAACTGACCACCGCTCCGCACCGACCACGGCGAGAACCCACCTCATGCCTACCGCGCTCACCCACGACGACCCCGTACACCTCGGCCCGTTCCGCCTCGTCGGACGCCTCGGCAGCGGCGGGATGGGGACGGTGTACGTGGCCCGGTCCGCCGGCGGGCGAACCGTCGCGGTGAAGACGATGCACGCCGGGCTCGCCGCAGACCAGGCCGCACGGACCCGGTTCCGGCTGGAGATCGACGCCGCACGGGTCATCGGCGGACAGTTCGGCGCGAAGGTCGTGGACGCGGACCCGCTGGCCGAGACGCCGTGGCTGGCCACCGAATACGTACTCGGGCCGCCGCTCGACGAGGCCGTCGAGGCCGGCGGGCCGATGCCCGAGACGACCGTACGCGCGCTGGGAGCCGCCCTGTGCGGGGCACTTGGGCAGCTGCATCGCAGCGACGTCGTGCACCGCGACCTCAAGCCGTCCAACATCCTCGTCACGGCGTACGGCCCGAAGGTCATCGACTTCGGCATCGCGCGGGCCATCGGCGACGACCGCCTGACCCGCGTCGGCTCCGCCGTGGGCACCCCCGCGTTCATGTCGCCGGAGCAGGCCACCGGCCAGGAACACGGCCCCGCCGGAGACGTGTTCGCGCTCGCGGGAGTGCTGGTGTTCGCGGCGCGCGGCAGCGGACCGTTCGGGAACGGCCAGGCCGCCGACCTGCTGTACCGGGTGCGGTACGGCGAGCCGGATCTGACCGGGGTGCCCGCAGGTCTCGTCCCCGTACTGTCGCGCTGCCTCGACAAGGACCCGGCGCGGCGACCCACCACGCACGAACTGGCAGCCCAACTGCACGCAGGGGCAGGGGAGTTCGCCGACCACCTGTCCGGTGCGCTGCTCGGTGACATCGGCCGCCGGGCCACCGACGTATGGCAGATCGCCCCGCAGCGGCTGGCCGCCCCCCTGACCCACACGCTCCCGCCGACCACCGCCGTGGACGCCACCGGGAGCGGCCCCGTGTCGCGGCGCCGCTTCCTCGCCGCGGGTGGCGTCCTCGGCGTCGGCGCGGTCGCGGCCGGCGGCGCCTTGTGGTGGACCGGCCGCTCCTCGGAGGAGGAGAAGGCGGCGGACCCCAAGGCCCCCGGCACCCGCAACCGGCGCGAGCTCGAACCCCTCTGGAAGGACGACGGCTACTACGAGACCAGCGTCGTCGACGGCGGAAAGTCGATGATCCCGGCCTTCGTCGACGGGGTGGCTGTCACCATGCGCGGGTACGCCCGCGGCCTCGACGTGTCCGACGGCGCGAAGAAGTGGGACGAGCACATCGGCAGCGCATGGCAGTGGGCCGCCGCGGACGGCAAGCTCTACCACCTGTCCTACAACGTGTACCAGGATGACCGGGCCGGAGCCCCCGTCACCCTCGAAACGATCGCCCCGAGCACCGGCAAGAAGGTCAAGACACTCGCCCGCCTCGCCGACACCACCGACCACCTGGAGGGGAACCAACTCCTCTGCGTCGCCGACGACATCGCCTACGTAGCGGTGGGCAAGGGCAAGGGCGACGACATCGGCTACACGGCCGCGCAGAAGTGGACACTGCGCGCCGTGAACTGCGCGACCGGCAAGACCCTGTGGTCGCGGCCGCTGCCCAAGCGGGACGAGCTCGACCAGTCCATGCACATCCTCGCCGCGAAGGTGGCCGGCGGGCGCCTGGTGACGTACCAGCAGATGAAGGAGGACGAACCCCACATCGTCGTACGGGACCTGAAGACCGGCGGCATCCTGTGGAACATCCCGTACCTCGTCGACGACGTCGACACCCTGTGGGCCGGGATCGCGGCCGACGACACGCACCTCTACATCGGCGGCACCCGGCTCCGTGCGGTGCGCCTGAAGGACGGCAAGGCGCGGTGGCAGACGCCCGAAGGCCGCCCGTTCGGGCCGCCGACGCTGGACGGCGGTGTCGTGTACTCCGTGGGTGAGGGCGTCGGGCTCGCCGCGTACAAGGCGAGCAGTGGCGCACGGCTGTGGGTGGAGAAGGACGGCACCGCCGACGAACAGTCCAGGTCGTGGCGGCCGCTCATCGGGAAGCAGTGCGCGTACTACCGCAACGGTGCGCAGTTGCGCGGCGTCGACCTCACGAGCCACGAGGTCGCGTGGACGTACAAGACGGACGGCGACCGCTTCTACGCGAACCCGAAGCGCACGCGCATCCTCTCCCTGAGCGACAACGCGAAGCTGGCCGCGTACCCCATGAAGTGACACCGACTGAAGTGACACCGCCCCCACGTTCCTCGGCTGACTTCACGACCGCCTCCCCGGCAGAAGGCCCCACATGAAACCCCTCGGCATCGGCGACCCCCTCCGCCTCGGTCCCTACCGCGTCCTCGGCGTGCTCGGCGAAGGCGGCATGGGCAAGGTGTACGTCGGCCAGGACGGCGCCGGGACGCTCGCCGCGGTCAAGGTGCTCAAGCCCGAACTCGCCCACGACACGAACCTTGCCCAGCGGTTCGTGCGCGAGGCGCAGGCCGCACAGGCCGTACGCAGCAAGGGAGTTGCCAACGTCCTCGGCGCGTGGACCGAGGGCGGCCGCCCGTGGATGGCCACCGAATTCCTGGCGGGCCTCACCCTCGACCAGGCCGTCGAGGCGCACGGACCGCTGCCCGAGCCCGCCCTGCGCGCCCTCGCCGCCTCCCTCGCGCACACCCTCGCCGACATCCACGCAGTGGGTTTCATCCACCGCGACCTCAAGCCGCCGAACATCGTGCTGACGTCGACGGGCCCGCGCATCATCGACTTCGGCATCGCCCGCCCCGAGCACGGACTGACCCTCACCACGACGGGGGAGGTGCCGGTCACCCCTGGATACGGGGCCCCCGAGCAGGTGCTCGGCCGCCGCGTCACACCGGCCGCCGACATCTTCTCGCTGGGCGCGGTCCTCGTGTACGCGGCGAACGGCCGGCGCGCGTTCGACGGCGGACACGTGGCGGCCGTGCAGTACGAAGTGGTACACGGCGAGCCCCAACTCCAGGGAATCAGCCCGGAGTTGCTGGCGCTGATCGCGCCCTGCCTCGCCAAGGACCCCACCCACCGCCCCACTCCCGCCCAGATCGCCGAGGCGATGCGGCCGCCCAAGGGCGCGGAGAAGACCTGGCGGCGCGGCTCCATCGCCGCCGCGATCACCGAGCGCGAGACCGGGGCCCGGCACCTGGCGACCACCATCGTGGGCGGAGCGCAGCCGCAGCGGCCCCCCATGTCGCGCAGACGCCTGCTGACGACGCTCGCCGTCGGCGGCACCGTCGCCGCGGCGGGCGGCGGCACGGCGGCGTGGTGGTACGGCTCCCGGCCCGACAGCGCCCTGTTCGACATCCCGGCCGCGGTCAAGACCCCCGTACAGCCACTGAAGTCCAAGCCCGTCGACGCCTACTCGGAGAACGGCGGGTCCATGAAGCTGTGGACCGTCTCCACCGCCGACGCCACCTCGCCCGAACTGCTGCCCGTGCGCGACGTGTTGGTCTTCGCGCTCGGCTCCGGCGGCATCGCGGCGTACGGCGTCAAGAACGGCACGCGCCGCTGGGCCGCCGAGGGCCTCCGGGCCAGGTCCGGCTACGTATCGCTGGCCGACCGGCTCGTCGTCGGCGCGGACGAACAGGGCACGCTGCACACCTTCGTGCCGTCCACCGGAGCCGCGAAGTGGACCTGCGCGCGGGCCGAGGCGGAGACGCTGCTCGCCGCCGGCCCCGACGCGGTCTACATGATCACGAAGGACGACCGGCTGCGCTGCGTCAACAGCGAGGACGCAGAGGTGCGGTGGACGGTCACCGTGCCCGCGAAGTTCCGCAAGAAGCTGCACGGCCCGGCAGCCGTCGGCGGGGGAGTCCTCGTCGTCCCGTCCACCGACGGCACGGTGCTCGCGGTGCGGACCAGCGACGGCCGCACGGCATGGCAGCAGTCCGAGGAGTCCGAGTCGGTCGTCCGCCCCGCCATCGACGGCGGCATGGTCTACCTCAACGGCAAGACGCTGGAGGCCTACCGGCTCCGCGACGGAAACCGGGAGTGGAGCACGTTTCCGCTCGGCGGCACCGACTCCGTGTACAGCAAGTGGGGACCGCCCGAGGCACGGGGAAACCGGGTGTACGCCAACGCCGTCAACGTCACCCGATGCCACAACCGGGCCGACGGCAACCAGGAGTGGTTCGCGGTCGGCCCGACCACGACCAGCCGCGTGCTGACGCAGGGCACCAGCGTCTGGTCCGTCGACGACGGCCGCGGAATCGGCGAACTCCAGTTGAAGGGCATCCCGCAGAAGGACGGCAAGGACGCCTGGTCCACGAGGTACCCCCGCCCCCACTACTCCCAGCTCGCCGCCGCGGGCAACCGCGTCTTCCTGCTGCTGGACAGCGCCGTACACGCGCTGAGCGTCTTCTGAGGCCGAAGGGACCGACGACACATGCAGAGCGCCGCGCAGCAGGTGGGCCCCTACCTCCTGCTCACCTCCATCGACCACTCCATCGAGCAGGCCCGTCCGGTTCCCGCCGTCCGCGGCATCGCCCGCACCCCCGACGGCGACCGCACGGTCCTCCTCAGCACCCCCGCCCCCGGCGTCGACCCGAACCGCTTCATGGCCGAAGCGGACGCCGCGCGCTACCTGTTGGGCAGTTGGACGCTGCCGACCGTCGAACTGGCGCCGCCCGGTGGAGCACCCTGGCACGCGCGCCCGTACGTCCCCGTGCTGCCCCTGCCGACCGCGCTCGCACTCCACGGTGGCCCGCTGCCGGAACACACCGTCCGCGCCCTCGGTGTCGCGCTCGCCGAGACGCTGTCCGTCATCCACGGCCAGAACCTCGTCCACGCGGGCGTCTCCCCGGCGGCCGTCCTGCTCTCCTTCGACGGCCCGCGCCTCGACTGCTTCGGCGCGGCACGGGCGGCGGCCCCCGCGACCGTCGACGTCACGGCCCTCGCACCGGAGCAGACGGCGGGCGGACAGCCGCGCCCGCTCGGCGACGTGTACGCACTGGGCGCGACCCTCGCGTACGCCGCGACGGGCCACACGGTGCCCGAGCGCGAGGAACTCCCGGCGTCGCTCCGGTCACTGGTGAGCCGATGCCTGTCACGGGATCCGGTGCAGAGACCGCAACTTGCGGACGTGGTGGGGGAGTTGAGCACCGGCCACGCTTCGCGTCCCGCCGGATTCGGCTCGACCGACCACGCCTCGGCGCTCCTCACACCCGGCTGGCTCCCCGCCCGCCTCGTCGCCGCGCTGGCCCACCAGGCGGCGTCGGTCCTTGACGCGGAGGTGCCGGTGCCGCCGCCGACCACGATGACGGCGCCGGGTGCGTACGGGTAACTAGGCCTCCGCGCCACCATTGCGCGGAGTCGCCTCCAGGTCGAACTCCCCGTCCCGGGCGCCGAGTACGAACGCCGTCCACTCCGCCTCGGTGTACCGCAGCACCGTCTCCGGCTCCAGAGACGAACGCATCGCCACGGCGCCGTCCGGCAACTTGGCGATCTCGACGCGCTCCTCGTCCTGCTCGGTGCCGGGAGCGCTCTCCCATGTGACGCCGGAGATGTCGAGCGCGTACAACTCGTTCTTCTCGCGCTCCTTGCGGGCCTCGATCTCCTCCGGCGTCTCGCCTGTGGTCTCCACGCCGCATCAGCCCTTTCCATAGTCCTGCGGTAACCACCGTCATCGTAATGAAAGTTGACCGGCGACCACGGTGAGCCGGTGAAACGGGACTCTTTGGTGGAGGAAGCGGCCCGATGGACACACGGTTCCCGCGTGTCCGGGAGGATGTCCTGACGCATCAGCACGGGAGGACTCCAGCAGTGAGCAGCAACCATCCGGGCCCGTACGCCGGCGGCCCCCAACAACCGGGGCCCTACGGCGCGCAGCCGGGACCGTACGGATACCCGGGCCCACCGGCTCCGCCGTACGGGCAGCCGGGGCAACAGCCGGGTCCGTATGGGCAACCGGGTCAGCCGGGGCAGCCGCAGTACGGCGGGTACGGCTTCCCGCAGCAGCAGGGTGGCTACCCGCCGCCGCCCCGCCGTGGCGGTCTGGGGAAGACCTTGGTGTTTGTCGCGTGCGGGGCAGCGTTCATGACGTTGGTCGGCTTCGGTCTGTTCTGGATCCGCGACGCACAGGGCCCGGACGACGACGGCCCGCACAAGCTGACCGCGCCGTCGACGATGTCGTTCGCCACGTATTACCGAGCGGGCGACGCTGCGGATCCCGACCTCGGGCTCGGGACGGAAGACCCCAAGGAGTTGGCGAGCTACGACATCAAGAACCCCAAGGAAATCGCCGCCAGCTACTCGGAAGAGCTCCTCGACAACGTCGACAACTCTGACCCGGAGCAGGCTCAGGACACGTTGCAGCGCGCAAAGAACGCCGAGCAGTTCACGGTGTCGGGTGCCTACGGTGAGTTCGGCAACCCCAAGCTGGCCTTGGGCCACTACTTCGGCCTCGTGAGGGACAAGCTCGACGAAGCCGCGGAAAAGTCCCCCGGCCATGTCGTCACGACACTGAACGTGGAAGAGGAGGCGGAGGCGGACTCGCTCGACGGCGCGGAGATGGAGTGCGCGGACCTCAGGGTGGACAGCTTCGACAACGACGACGCGGACCGCGAGACGACGGTGTGCGGTTGGGCCGACTACTCGACGGTCGCGTTGGTCACTCCGTACGACGGGACTCTCGGCCTGTCGACCGAGGAGGCGGCGGACCTCACGGGGAAGATCCGCAGCGAAATGCGCGTCGCGCGCTAGCGCGTTGGGCCTGGGGAGGCCCAGAGGGGCGGGTGCTCCACTGGGCCTCCCCGTGCTGTGCTGCGCGTCAGGAGCCGAAGAGATCCCCGGCATCGGACACATGGACCGCCTGCTCCGCCCAGACGGTCAACTGGTCGGCATCGGTGCAGGCGAGGACGCGTTCGCGTACGACGTCGGGCACGGTGAGGCCTCGCCATTCGAGGATACGGAGGGTCATCTCGGCGCGATCTTGCAGGCGGCCTTGCTCACGGCCTTCCACTCGGCCTGCTTCACGTACTTGCTCCGCGACAGGGTGCCGGAAGAAGTAACTCACGTCCGCCATCAGGTCCCTCCAGATCTTTCTGGCCCGGTCATCGGCCAGGCCTGTGTCCACGAACTGCGCGAACACCGCCGCGCTCTCACTGTCGATGATGCTCAGGGCCGCCGCGAGCGGTTCCAGTATCGCAGTAGCGCCGATACCCCGGCCATGAACAATCGCCGAGAACGCCGCCAGCGACGGGTCCTCCAGAGCCCGCTTCTCGTCGGTGATCCTCGGGACGTTGTCCGGCCCGAGCACGAGCGGCCGCACCATCAGCGACGGCCACTCCTTCAGCCCGAGCCGAATCGGCCGTGCCGCCCAACGGGCCGTGGGCCGGCTCTGCGTCAGCACGATCAGGACCGGCTCGATGCCGTACTTCGCGTACAGATACGCCAAGTAGTACGCCCAGCTTCCCGGTTTGGCGTCGTCGCGCTTGCCCTGGGACTCGTACGCGAAGAGGTAGTTGCCCTCGTCGGTGTCGACGCGCATGAGGGTGTCGACGCGTCTGTCGACCGGGGTTACCTCAGTGAGGGCGGTGTTGAGGACGGCGATGTCGCGGGCCTCGGGAAACGGCACGTGGAACAGGCGCTGGAAGTTGCGCACCATCATGGCCGTTTCCTTGCGGAAGAAGTGGTGCATGGTTTCGTGCGGCGAGCCGACCACGATCCCCCCCTTCATGGTTCCGATTGCTCAACGAGCGGGGGCGCGTCGAGGTCGCGCCGCCGTGGTGACGTCAGTGAGGGAGGTCGATCCAGGCCAGTGTTCGGGAGGGCGGGGTGTGGGTGTGGATGCGGGTGTGGGTGTCCAGGACGCCCCAGGTGCCGCCCCAGTCGTCGATGGCCGCGGAGAGCAGCCAGAGGCCTCGCCTGCTGCGGGGTGTTGCTGGTTGGGCACTGTGGGCGAGGAGCCTCAACCCCTTTTCGTATTGGGCGAGTTCGATATGGATGGCAGTGCCGGGGGCGGTGCGTGCCGCGCAGGCGGAGAGTTCGGTGACCGCGAGGCATGCCACCGGAGCGAACCGGTCCAGGCCGTGTCGGTGCAGCGCCGCCGTTACCGCGCTGCGGGCGATGCCGGCCGACGCGGTGGTGGCGGGGAGGGTGACGGTGAGTGCGAGCGGGTGGCGCTTCGCCGGAGTGGCGGCGGGCGGCTGGTGCACGACGGTGGGCATGGCCGACTCCTTTGTGTGGGGCGGGATTACGGGTCAAGTCGCTACGTGTGCGGCACTCACGGGCGCGGGCAGTGGCCTGCCTCCCCGGGCGCCGGGCCGCCCCTCCCGGGGAGGAGGTCGCGGGCAGCGCGGCGCGGTGCGCTTCAACTCGCTTGCGTGAGCGGTGCGTTACTGAATGTAGCGCAGGTTGGGTCTACGTGTAGAACCTTTCGGGATGGACCTCTGAATCCCGTGCGAGGCAGACTGTCCCGGTCACCATCCAAGGAGGGGCAGATGCCACCGAGGCGTAATCCGACCTGGCGCCAACGTCGGGTCGGGTCCGAGCTGCACAAGATGCGGATGAGCGCGGAGCTCGGCACCGAGCAGGCCGCCGTGCTGATCGGTTCGCCGCGCAATTACGTCGCGAACCTCGAATCGGGGCGCACCGGAGTGAGCGCGGCGCGCGTGCGCGCCATCGCGTCGAGCTACGGCGGCATCGACGACGCCTGGAGCAATGGCCTGGCGGCCCTCACCGCGGAGCGAGGTGAGGGGTGGTGGGAGCGTGACCGTGGAACTGTCCCGGACGGATTCCTCGACATCGCGGAGATGGAGTGGTTCGCCTGCGGGCTGCGGGTCGCACTTTCGGTGCACCTGCCGGGTCTGCTTCAGACCGAGGAGCATGCACGAGCGCTGTTCGGTGCCGTGTTCCCACCGCTCTCCGAAGAGGCCAGGGAAGCCCGCATCGCTCACCGGTTGGGGCGGAGCCAAGTGCTCGACCGTCCGGATCCGCCTCTCCTGGAAATGGTCATACACGAGGCCGCGCTGCGCATGGAGTTCGGTGGACGGCTCGTCGCCAAGCGGCAGTTGACGCGCATCCTGGACGTCAGCGAGCGCGACAAGGTGCAGATCCGGGTCATCCCCTTCGCGGTCGGCGCCTTCCCCGGTGCAGGACAGTCCGTCACCTACGCGAAGGGTGCTGCCCCTCAGCTCGACACCGCGCTCCTGGACAGCACCCACGGGCCGGAATTCATGAGTTCCGACGCACAGTTGCGCAAGTACGCCTTGCAGATCGACGCGATGGTGGAGGTCGCCCTGCCGCATGTGGCGTCACGCGATTTCATTCACAAGATCGTCAATGAACTGTAGGAGCGTGCATGCCTGACATCACCTGGGACGAACCCTTCTGCGGCGAGGCCGCGAACTGCTTCCGACTCGGCATAGACACCGACGGCAACGCCTACGTCGCCGTCAATGGCGCGGAGGACCACTACATCACGGACAGCCGTGACGCTCTGCGCCGCATGATCCTCGACATAAAGGGGGGAAAGGCCGACCACCTTCTCTGAGCTGGTGGGTAGGAGGTACGGGACTGTGACGCCGAACTTCGACGGGTTCGTGCTCGTGCGTCACAGTCCGTTACGCGTGTGGAGCGCACGCGTGAGGCCCGCGACCGGGCGATGGTCACGGGCCTCACGTCACGCTCGATACGGTGCGCCTACTGGCGCGGCGGGCCCCACTGCGGGGGCTGTTGCTGGCCGTAAGGGCCGGGCTGCTGGGGCTGGGGCGGGTAGCCGCCCTGCTGGTAGGCGTGCGGCGGCATGCCCCCGGGGGCACCGGGGCCGCCGGGTCCGCCCGGGCCGCCGCGGTTGTTCTTGTTGCGGGAGACGATGACGATCACGATGACCACCACGATGATGACGAGCGCGGCGATGCCGATGCCGACGTAGAGCATCATGTTGGAGCTGTCGTCCTCCGACGAGTCGGAGGCGTTGTCGGTGGCGGGGGAGGCGGACGCACCGGCCTTGTCACCCGAAGCCTTCGGGAGCTTGGACAGGTCCCAGGGGCCGTCCGCGCTGCCCTTCGGGATGTTCGCGGTGAGAGCCTTGAGCGGGCTCAGGTCACCGTGGCCGTGGTACGCGTCCGGGAGCTTCGACTTGTCGACGCCCTTGGCGATGTATGTCGACTTGATGACACGGTTGACCAACTGGCCCGGGGTGTAGTCCGGGTACTTCTGCTTCAGGAGGGCGAAGGTGCCGGAGGCGATGGCGGCGGACATCGACGTGCCATCGCCGGTGACGTAGTCGCCGTCGATGAACTTGCCGCTGTCGTCCTCGTAGCCGCCTTGGCTCGTGGCGACGATGATGTCCTTGGCAGGCGCGGTGAACATGAGTTGCTTGGAGTAGTTCTCGTCTTCCCAGGGGGTTCCGTTCTGCACGGAACCACCGACTTGGGTGACGCCGGGGACGGATCCGAGGCCGCGCTTCTCCTCGATGCCTTCGTTGCCGGACGACTGGACAATCACAACGTTGTGGGCCAAGGCGTAGGCAACGGCCTCCTTCACCGTTTCATCTACGTACCCCTGCTCGATGGAAACACTGATGACATCGGCCCCCTGGCCGACGGCATAGCGGATTGCCTCGTCCCATTCGCAGGCCATTTTGTGGTCTCCTGCGGTGAGGCCACGGCCTTCGTCAGCGAAGATGTCAACGGGCAGGATCTTTGCGTCAGGAGCAAGCCCCAACACGCCTTCGCTGCTACCGGATCCGTGCCCGTGGCCCGCGATCAGCGAGGCCATGCCCGAGCCGTGGTCGTCGAGCTTTTCTTCGTTGGCAGGCTTGTCGTCCGAACAGCGTTTGCCGGAAAGCACATTGCCCGTGAGGTCGGGGTGAGTGCTGTCCACTCCGTCGTCGAGGACTGCGACGGTGACGCCCTTGCCCGTGGCGACCTTATGGACGGCGTCGCTGTCGAACGCCTTGTTCTGCCACTGGCTGTCTCGGGTCGCGTCCGCCGATGCGGCCGATGCGGTGCCGAGCACCAGGGCTCCCACCATGGCCGCGCCGCCGATCGCGCGTAGCGTCCTGTGCGCGAAGCGCATGCTCTGACACCTTTCGTGGTGAATTCCATGCTGATGTGCGTGGGGCCCACGACCGGAATGGCCGTGGGCCCCACGAACGGTATCTGGTTACTCGATGACGGGCGGGTTGGCCTTGCGGTCCTTGGGTGTCCAGGTCTCCTTGTCCTCGGTGAGGTAGTCAGGGAGACGGCTGCTGTTGCCACCCTCGCCGCGCTGCCTTCCAGCGCCGCGTCCGCCGGCGGCTCCGGCGGGGCCGAAGCCGCCGCGGCCGTTCTGGCCCGTGCCGCCGGTGCCACCCGCGCCGGTGCCACGGTTGCGAAGCCCCGTACCGCCAGGGGTGAATGCCCCGCCGGTCTTGCCCGCGGCGCCGCCGACCGCGCCGCCCTTCAGCCTGGCCCCCGCGCCGGTCTTGCCTGCGAGGCCCTTGCCGGCTGCACCGCCGCCGGCGCCCATACCGCCGCCCATGCCGCCCATGCCGCGACCGGCAGCACCTGTGCCGCGACCGGCGCCGGCGCCACCGCCGCTCATGCCGCGACCCGCTGCTCCACGCCCGGCCGCGCCGCCGCCCGCCCCACGGGCAAGGCCCGCCGCGCCGCCGGCCATACCACCGGCGAGACCGCCGGCCATGCCGCCACCGATGCCGCCGCCCGCGCCGACTCCTGCGCCGCCGCCGACTCCGCCACCTGCACCGAGTCCGCCGCCCGCTCCGATTCCGGAACCAGCGCCCCCGCCGAGGCCAGGTCCTGCGCTGTCCAGGCCCGTACCGATCTGAGACGCATCCGGAATGCCGCCTCCAGGAGCGGTCGGCGGCTTCAGCCCGTTCGCGTCGAAGCCGGGGATGCCCTGGCCCACTCCGCCGCCTCCGCCGATACCGGCACCGCCAGGAATGTTCGGGTTGGCGCCGCCGGAGCCTGGAACATCCACATTACCTGGGCCACCACCGGTGTCCGGGGTGTGTGGCTTGAAGCTGGTGTCGGTGCCGACATCGCTGTCCAACTGCTTGGACGTCGATGTGTAAGACGCCGCCAACCCCTCCAGATGGATGGCGGCCTGCAGCGACGCCTCCCGCTTGGCGCCCATGCTGTCGCTCCACGTGGAGATGACCTGCTTGGTGTCCATGCCGCTTGCGATGTCCGCGTCGATGCTGCCTTGGGCGGCCTCGGCGGCCTTCATGTGCTGCCACTGGGAGACTGCCGCACTGGCGCCGAAGGTGGATGGGGCAGCCAACACCTGGGCGACATCCGCGGCGCTCATGGTATTGAAGTAGTCACCGACGGAGTCGCACGCCTCGTCCCACCAGCTGACGTCCATGTCTTCGATCGCGGTCTTGGCCTGGTCAAGCCTGTCCGCGGAGTCGAACATGGCATCCGACGTGACCTTCGCGGAGTTGCCGCCCTTCGAGATCTCCTGGCTGATCTTTCCGGCCTCCTCCGCGAACTTGCCGGCGGAGCCCCCCTTCCAGCTCTCGAGGACCTTCTTCACGGCCTTGTTGAACTGCTCCAGGAGACCGCCGTCCCCGTCCGGGCCGACAAGCTCGTCGTGGACTTCCTTCCAGGCCTGCGAAACCTCCCTGAGGAGCCCAGGGTTGGTGTTGGCCACCATGGCCTTCAGGCTGTCGAGATCCTTCGTGTTGAACGGGGTGTCGAAGCCCCTGCCCGAGGCGCCCTCACCCCGGCCGCCCGTTGGCGCGCTTGCCACCATCTCCCTGTCCCCCTTCAGGCGTTGCGGCTGGCGACGTCCGAGCCGCCGCCTCCTGTTTCCTTGACCGAGTTGTCGGCCTCAGCGTCCTGGTACTGGCCGTGAGCCTTGCGCGTCTTCTGGCCGAACTTGTCGATCAGCTTCTCGATCTTGGCGATCATGTCGTCTTCGATGCGGGCCTTCATCGAGTCGTGCGCGTTGGCCAGCGTCCGCGCCTCGTCGAAGTCACCCAGCGCGTCCTTCGGGACGTACGTCGAGTGCGCCGCCTTACGCTTCGGCCCACCCATGTCCTTCAGGACCTGGTTCAGTTCCTTGACCACCTGGTCAAGGGCGTCGAGATCGACCTCGTACCCGTCAGCCATCGCAGGCCGCCTTCCCCGTTTTCTTCTGTAACTCTGAAGTTCTGTTGTGCCGCGTGCAGTTGGACGCGCAGCGATTACCTCAAGAATCGCCTGAGACGTGCCGAACTCACAAGTTCAACACAGGTTCCCTCACAGAACGTCCTCGCCCCGCCGCCGCAACCAGTCCCGCCGCGCCATCGCCCCCGCCGCGATCACCGCGAGGCCCAGGCCGCCGCCGATCACCAGGTACGTCCCGTAGCGGGAGTTGCGCTCCGCCGGGGTCTCGCCCAGGGTCAGCTTCGCGGCGGTGATCTTCTCGCCGGCGCCGGGGCCCGCGCCCACCGCGCCCTGCAGGTCCTCGTTGGTGATCTGCTGGGTCGGCGGGGTCTCGTCCTTGATGGCGGCTACCGGGTCGATGACGCCCCAGCCGATGTTCTGGTCGCGGTACGCGTGCGAGCGGGACGCGGTGTCCTCGAGGTGCCAGATGATCTGCTCGGGTTCCCACTCGGGATGCTTCTGCTTGAGGAGGGCGGCGACCCCGGCCGCGTACGGGGCGGCGAACGACGTTCCCTGGTCGACGCATTGGCCGCCCTGGGGGACGGTCGAGACCATGTCGACGCCGGGGGCCGCGATGTCCACGTGCTCGTTCGGCGTGGAGAACGGGGCGCGTTCGTTGTTGCGGTCGGAGGCCGCGACGGACAGGACGTTGGGGTTCTTCAGGGCCGCAGGGTAGGTGTCGGAGGCCTTGCCGGACGCGCCGCTGTTGCCGGCCGAGGCGACGATGAGGGCGCCCTTGGACTCGGCGTTGTTCACCGCGGCCTGCAAGGGGCCGAGCTTGGAAACGTTCGCCGTCGTGCCCTGCGAGATGTTGATGATCTTGGCGCCGGCCGAGACGGCGGCGTTGATGGCGTCAATCATGGTCGCCAGGTTGCCGCCCTCCTCCGCCGTGCTCGTCTGGAGGGGCAGGATCTTGGCCTCGGGGGCCAGGCCGTGGAAGCCCGAGCCGGCGATCGGGGAGGCCGCGATGATGCCGGCCACCTTCGTGCCGTGGCCGACGCCGTCGGTCGTGGCCTTGGAGCCCTTCGCGAACGACTTGCCGCCGAGGACCTTCCCCGCCAGCTGCGCGTTCTTCGTGTCGACGCCCGTGTCGATGACGGCCACGGTCACGCCGTCACCCTTGAGGGACTTGCCCTCCCACAGCTGCTCGGGGATGACGCGCTGCAGCGACCACGGCGTGCCCTTGATGACATTGCCGCCGAACTGGCAGTCCGTGGACGCCAGTTGGGTGTCGTCGTCGGCGACCGCGGGGGTCGCGGTCAGACAGGCGAGTGCGGCCGTCGCCGCGAGCGCCGCCGCCGTGCGGCGCGCGACAGCAGTAGATGCCACGGTGGGTGCCACGGTCTCTGTTCCCCCTAGGAGTTCTGCGTTACGAGTTCGGCGTCAGGAGTTCTGCGTCTGCTCGGCGGCCTTGGTCGTCAGGTCGGGGCCGGACGGCAGGAGCTTGGACCACTGGGCGGGCACCGATACCTTGCTCGTCTTCTCGTAGCCGAGGCGGATCTGCGCCCTGCCGACCTCTTCCTTGTCCGAGCCCGACGAGTCCTTGCCGGAGTCGTTGTTGACAGGGAGGTAGTAGCGCAGGCCCGTGTCGGTGACCAGGTAGTTGAAGCCGCTGGCGGACTTGCCCTCTTCCTCCTGGTAGAGCAGGCCGCTGCCCGGGCTCACGTAGGAGGACGCGCTCGACGCGACCGAGGTGATGGGCAGGGAGGAGCCGGCCCAGGTGCTCAGGTTGGTCGCCTTGCCGCCGTTGTACACGGAGCAGGAGGTGTCGTTCGAGCCGCCGTTGGCGAGCGAGACTGCCTGGGTGGGCCAGGTGCTGGCGCCCTGCATGGACGCGCCCCTGTCCACCGAGAGCTCGGGCTCCTGGATGATCTTCGGGGTGGAGTTGCTGAGCGTCTCCCGGAGCAGCTTCGCCTGGAAGTCGGAGACGGGGACGACCTGGTCCTGCTCGACCAGGTAGTGGTCGCCGCCATTGGTCTTCAGGAGCGTGCCGGTGGTGCGGTACTTGGACGGAACGCCGCTCGCGCTGGACGTTTGGCCGTCGCCCGGCACGTAGGGCAGCTTGATCGGCTGGGGGCTCTGGGTGAGCGTGGCCAGCCAGTCGTCGGTGACGGTGCGCGGCTGGGCACTGTTGCCGAACAGGGTGCGGACGAGCGAGTCGAGGTTGCCGCCCTGGCCGCCCGCGAGCTTGTACGCCACGCCGCGGCTGCTCACCAGGTACGGCGTCCTGGCCTCGTCCTGGACGTACAGGGCCTTGCCGGAGTCCAGCTTGCCGGAGCCCTTCGCCGAGACCTTCTTCGCGTCGTCCTTGTCGAGTACGAACACGGTCTGCTGCGTGGACGTGGACATCGCGTCGGCGCCGCCGATCGCCTGCTGGCACAGCGCCCATGCCTTGGCCGTGCCCGCGTCCTTGGTGTTCGGCATTCGGTCGGGGGCGTACGGAATTCCGACCATCGAACCCTGGGCGATATTCGATTCGTCGAGGAACTTCTCCTTGACGGTCTTCACGGAACCCTCACCGCTGTTTTTCGGGTTCAACAGAAGCTTTGCGGACGCCAGGTTGAGGACCGGATGCAGAACGGGCTTCTCCTTGCCGTTCTTGTCCTTCTTATCCGAATTGAGCACCACGTACCGCGTCGCCGACGGATCCGTGACGATGATTCCGGCCTCGGGTGTGTCCCAACCCTTGGGCGCCACAGGGCTGATCATGCCGCAGGCGCCGAAGCCCGCCAGTACCACCACGGCCATGACGATCCCGGGGACCGCGTGCTTCAGCGGCCGCGGGGCGCTGTCCACCGATCCATTGGGGAGTGGTTTGAGAAAAGCGGCAACGGTCCGCTTGCGTGCGAAATTGTAGGCATTCAGCTCATCACGACGTGATGCCATCGTTACGTTTTCTCCCCGTCCTCGCTGGACCGTGCTGGACTATTGCTGCGGGTCCACTTCTCGACCACCCCCGGCGCATGCGCCGCACGGGCCTCTACTATGCCGTGTGGTGATCGGGCCGTAGCGTACGGGTACGGTTTTTCCACGCGCCAGCCGACGTTGGGTCCCGATGGCCCGGGGCGGTCCGATTCCGACCGATTCAACCCAGCCGGCCATCACGAGTCATCACAGCAGCGAGCGAAGGAGCAGGGCGGGGGATGTCCAGCGCCAGCAGGACCCGACAGCGTGGCAATCAGGGTCGACCGACCCCGAACGGGCGCCGCGGAGGGGGCCGTTCCGGCGGCCGCCCCACCGGCAGGCCCGCCGGGCAGGGCGGACGTGGCGGGCGCGGTAGCCGTACCGCGCAGGCCGCTCCGCCGCCGCAGCAGCAGGCCGCAGGTCCGGTGAGACCGAAGCTGCCTCGCAAGATCGGCAGCTTCGGACCGATCAGCACGCACCACTTGGTCATCATCGAGATCGCGCTGGCGCTCGTCGTGGCGGCCGCCGCGATCAAGGCGGTGCTGATTCTGCCCGCCGCCGTCATCGGCGGGCTGCTCGTCTTCCTTCAGCTCGGCCGGCGCCGCCGCCACCCGCTTCCCGAGTGGATGGCGATCGGCCGCGCCCTCAAGCGCCGCCGCCGCGCCTTCAGCGGGCCGCCGCCCGCCGACATCGACAGCGGCTTCGCGCCGCTCCTCGAAGCGGACCCGAGCCTGCGTACGTGCGAGTACGAGGCCCGGGACCGGCGCCTCGTCGGCTTCGTGGGTGACGGCTCGTTCCTGACGGCACTCGTTCAGGTGGACTCCGCGCCCGGCCCGCTGCGCCCGCAGGGCGACGCGCGGCCGCTGCCCGTCGAGCTGCTCGCCGACGCCCTTGACGTCGAGGACATCCACCTCGAATCGGTGCAGTTGGTGCAGTACACCCAGCCCGCCCCCGCCCCGCACCTCCCGCCGCAGGCCCTCGCCGCCCAGGCGTACGCCGCCCTTCAGGCGCAGGCCGGCACCCCGGCGGTCCGGATGACGTGGGTGGCGCTCAAGCTCGACCCCGAGCTGTGCCCGGAGGCCGTGGAGGCACGCGGCGGCGACCTGCGCGGCGCCCAGCGCGCCCTGCTGCGCGCCGCCGACCAGCTGATCAGCCGGCTCAACGGACAGGGCTTCGTCGCCGAGGTCCTCGACGAGAACGCCGTCCTCTCCGCGCTCTCCGTCGCGACCTGCGTCAACCCCCGCGCCAACCTCAACGCCCAGTCGCAGCAGGGCCGTTCGGGTCCGCGTACCGAGGAGAGCGTGCGCGCCTGGCGGTGCGACGACCGATGGCACGCCTCGTACTGGATCGGTACGTGGCCGCAGCTCGGCCGCGGTGGCACGCCGCTCGGCGCGCTCGCGTCCGGCCTGTCCACGACCCGTACGCTCGCGACGACGTTCAGCATCGCCCTCGCTCGCGCGGGCCGCGAGGACGTCGCGGTGAGCGGGCACGTGCGCCTCTCGGCGCGCAGCGAGAACGAACTCGGTCAGGCCAAGCGCGAACTCGAGCGCGCCGCCTCCGGCCTCAAGGCCGGCCTCGTCCGTCTCGACCGGGAACAGCTGCCCGGCCTCCTCGCCACCCTTCCCCTCGGAGGCACGCGCTGATGAGCACCCCCGGTACCCCCGACCCCCGCGAGCAGATGACCCCCGAGCAGCACGCAGAGCAGGAGCGCCGCGCCGCGGAGGCGGCGGAGCGGCGCAGGCAGTGGGAGGCGCAGCAGGCCGCCGAGCAGCAGGGCGGTTACGGCTACCCGCAGCAGCCCACCCCCGAGCACGCGGAGCAGCAACGGGCCGCGGAGGCGGCGGAGCGGCGCAGGCAGTGGGAGGCGCAACAGGCTGCCGCCCAGCAGCAGGAGGGTTACGGCTACCCGCAGCAGCAGCAGCAGCAGCAGCAACAGCCCACGCCCGAGGCAGGTGGCTACGGCTACCCGCAGCAGCAGCAGCAACAGCAGCCGACGCCCGAGGCAGGTGGCTACGGCTACCCGCAGCAGCAGCAACAGCAGCCGACGCCCGAGGCAGGTGGCTACGGCTACCCGCAGCAGCAGCAACAGCAGCCGACGCCCGAGGCGGGCGGCTACGGCTACCCGCAGCAGCAGCAACAGCCCACGCCCGAGCAGGTGGCGCACCAGCAGGCCGCGCAACAGCAAGCTGCCCAGCAGCAGGCTGCCGCGGAACACGCCGCGCAGCAGCAGGTCGCCTCCCAGCAGCAGGCCGCCGCGGCCCAGCACGCCGAAGAGCAGCGGCAGTTGCGCGCCCGCTACCAGGAGGAGCAGCGCCGCGCGGAGGAGGCCGAGGCACGCCGCCGTGAGTGGGAGGACCAGCAGCGCCAGCAGCAGATGGCGCAGCAGCAGCAACTCGCCGCCCAGCAGCAGGTGGCCGCCCAGCAGCAGTACGCGCCGCAGCACCCGGACCAGCAGCCGCAGGACCCGTCCCAGGGCGTCGTCGGCGGCATCGCCCAGGTACCGCAGCAGGCCGCACCCGCGGCCACTGGCGCCACCATGACGTACGCGCCCGCCCCTGAGGTCGGCTCGGGCCGGCCCACGCACCGGGCGCTCCCCGACGACCCCGCGCACGAGGACGACTTCGCGGAGTTCGAGGAGGAGTTCACCAGCCCCGGCTACGGGCTGCGCGGCCCGCGCCGCCGTCGGCACGTCATGTCGAAGAAGTCGCTCGGCTCGC
The DNA here is from genome assembly GCF_042888725.1 of Streptomyces sp. NPDC002795. NCBI lineage: Bacteria > Bacillati > Actinomycetota > Actinomycetes > Kitasatosporales > Streptomycetaceae > Streptomyces > Streptomyces sp. NPDC002795. Next base: position 76,640 of record NZ_JBIAQB010000016.1, on the reverse strand, counting down.
TCGGCGTGAGCGTCGGTGACGACGGTGTCGTCATCGGCGTCGACCCGCAGGGCAGCCCCGCCGTCCTCGACGTGCTGCGGCCGAGGCCCCGCGAGATCGTCGTCGTCGGCTCGATGTGGACCGCGCAGATCATCGCGCTGCGCACCGCGGCCATCGGAGCCCGGATCGCCGTCGAGTCCGTGCGGCCCGCCGCGTGGGCGCCGATGGCGCAGGCCGCGGGCGGCGGACTGCAGTGCGTCTCGGTGTACGAGCCGCGCCAGATGGCCGCGCAGGGCGCGTCCGTGGCGAGCCCGGTCCTCGTCGTACGGGACCTGGGCGCGCAGCCCGGACGTTCCCAGATCGCGCCGACGCCCTGGCAGTCGACGCTCACCGTCGTACCGTTCCTCGGCCCGCGCGCGCCGCGACTGCTCGCCCGCGCCGACGTCATCGGGCTGCAGAACCTCTCCCCGCAGGAGGCCGAGGCCATCGGCCGGGTGCTGCGTCTTCCCGAGCAGCTCACCCAGACGCTGCCGACGCTCAGCGACGCGACGATGCTGTGGATCGCGGGCGACAAGCGTCAGTTCGTGATGGTGCAGCCGACGGAACCGGAGACCGGGCTGCTCGGCGGCCCGCGCCGGATGGACTGACGCCCGTCGGACTCCGGCGTGCGGTGGGTGGTCCCGAAGAGGTGTGGGGTGGCCCCGTAAAGAGCGGGTACGTGACGTGTACCGACGGGTACGTGACACGTACCGCCTTTACGGAGGCCGCCCCGAACCGTTTACGCTGTCCGGACGAACGGCTGAGACGCAAGTGACGCGGGGCCGCCGCGACGGTCGGGGGCGACGACGCGCGAACCCCACCAGGCCCCGCCGGAACCGGTCGTTCAGGTGCACAGCAGAGACCAGGAGGCACAGTGACCAGTGACCGGGACCAGCGGAACCCGGACCCCGGCGACGGTTCGATCGAGACGGAGCTGACGGGAGAGTTCCGGCTCGATTTCGACGCGCCGTCCTGGTACGCGCAGCCAAGCGAATCGAGTGCGACGCCGCCGTCCGGCACGCCCGCGACCCCCTCGTCCGGCACGGCAGGGGGCGCGACTCCGCCGCCGCCCGCGCCGGGTCCCCCGTCCGAGGGGTCCGCGCCGCCGCCGGCCGCTCCTGGGTTCCCGACCTTCGGGGGTACGGGTGCGGGGGAGGCGGCTCCGGCCGCGCCCGCCGCGCCGCCTGCGGCTCCTCCCGCCGCTGCCGCCGAACCTGCCGCGTCGAGCCGCCGGGCCGGGGCCGTCGATCCCACGGGTGACCTGTGGGGGGACGACGATGACGATGACGACGACGCCGCCGATGACGCGGCGGAATCCGGGACGGCGACGTCCGAGACCGGGACGTCCGGGGCCGCGACGTCGGGGGCCGGGGCCGAGGTGAACCAGGCGGCAGCTCCGGCCGGTTCGGCCGCGCCCGCGCCTGTGCCTGCTCCTGCTCCCGCTCCTGGTCAGCCGGCTCCGGTTCGAGTGGCGCCGCAGCCGCCTGCCGCTGGTGGTTACGGGTATCCGCAGCCCGCGCCGCAGCAGCAGCCTGCACCTGGTCAGCCGGCTCCGGCTCCGGTGGCGCCGCAGCCGCCCACTGCCGGTGGTTACGGCTACCCGCAGCCCGCGCCGCAGCAGCCCGCTCCCGCGGCGCCGCAGCCGCCCGCCCCTGGTTATGGCTATCCGCAGCCGCCGGCCCCGGGTTACGGCTACCCGCCGCAGCAGCAACCGGGTCAGCCGCAGCCCCCGGCGCAGCCGCAACCCCAGCCTCAGGCGCAGCCCGCTCCCGGCCAGCCGGGGCAGCCGATGCCTCCTCAGCAGCCGGGCCCGTACGGGCAGCCCGCCGCCCCGCAGCAGCCGGGTCCCTACGGGCAGCCCGCGCAGCAGCAGCAGCCCGCTCCCGGTCAGCCGGCCCCTGGGGCGCCGCAGCCGCCCGCCCCTGGTTATGGCTATCCGCAGCCGCCGGCGCCGGGTTACGGCTACCCGCCGCAGCAGCAGCCGGGTCAGCCGCAGCCCGCTCCCGGTCAGGACCCGGGACAGGCGGCGCCGCCCGCGCCGCAGGCCCCGTACGGCCAGCCGCCTCAGCAGGGCCAGCCGCCCCAGCAGGGGCACCCGGCTCCTGGTCAGCAGGCCGCTCCCGGGGCCCCCGCCCCGAACGCGTACCCGCAGCCGGCCGTCGACCCGCGCGCGGGCTGGGACCCGGGTGCGGGCCAGCAGCGTTCGGCGCCGGGCGCACCGCTCGGGTACAACGCGCAGGTGGAGCTGAGCTCCGACCGCCTTCTGCGCAACCAGCCCAAGCGCAAGAACAACAACAAGGGCCCCAGCAAGTTCAAGTTGGGCGCCAAGGCGGCAGAGGCCGAGCGGCAGCGCAAGCTCCAGATGATGCGCACGCCGGTCATGTCCTGCTACCGAATCGCCGTGATCAGCCTCAAGGGCGGCGTCGGCAAGACGACCACGACGATGTCGATCGGCGCGACCCTCGCCTCGGAACGCCAGGACAAGATCCTCGCGATCGACGCCAACCCGGACGCCGGCACGCTCGGCCGACGGGTCCGCCGTGAGACCGGCGCGACCATCCGCGACCTGGTGCAGAACATCCCGCACCTGCACTCGTACATGGACATCCGCCGGTTCACCTCGCAGGCGCCGTCCGGCCTGGAGATCATCGCCAACGACGTGGACCCGGCCGTGTCGACGTCCTTCAACGACGCCGACTACCGCTCCGCGCTCGACGTACTGGGCAAGCAGTACCCGATCATCCTCACGGACTCGGGTACCGGTCTTCTCTACTCCGCGATGCGCGGAGTCCTGGACCTGGCCGACCAGTTGATCGTCATCTCGACCCCGTCGGTGGACGGCGCGAGCAGCGCGAGCACGACGCTCGACTGGCTGTCGGCGCACGGGTACGCGGACCTCGTCCAGCGTTCCCTCACGGTCATCTCCGGTGTGCGCGAGACCGGCAAGATGATCAAGGTGGACGACATCGTCAGCCACTTCGAGACGCGCTGTCGCGGCGTGGTCGTCGTCCCGTTCGACGAGCACCTGGCGGCGGGCGCCGAGGTCGACCTCGACATGATGCGCCCGAAGACGCGTGAGGCGTACTTCGAGATCGCGGCGCTGATCGCCGAGGACTTCACGCAGCGCGCCGAGGCCCAGATGCAGGCGGGCGGCATGTACGGCGGCCAGCAGCCGGGCATGCCCCCGGCAGGCTTCCCGCCGCAGCAGCAGGGCTACGGGCAGCAGCCGCCTGCGGCCCCGCAGCCGGGCCAGCAGGGTTACGGCTACCCGCAACAGCAGCAGCCGCGCCAGGCTCCCCAGCCGCCGCAGCAGCCGGGTGGCGGCGGTCTGCCGTCGGGCTGGACGCAGCAGCAGCCGCCGCAGTAGGCGACAGCAGTACGCGTACGAGGGAGGGGGCCACGTCCGACACGGACGCGGCCCCCTCCTTCGTACCTTCGTACCTTCGTACCTTCGTACGCGATACGCGTGTTAGGCGCTCACTGCTGGAAGGTCTTCCGCAGATGCTGGTCCAGCCACGCCGTCCACGCCGGCACGTCGATGTTGTCGTACGGGAAGGCGAACGGCCCGTACCTGCCGGTGACCAGGTCGAGCGAGTCATGACGGGCGAAGAAGATCGACTCCAACTGCCCGCCGGGCCGCCGGTACTCCGGCGGGAACCACATCTCGATCTCCTGCCAGAAACCGACCTGCGAGTTGCGGCCGCCCGTCGGCGTCCCCTTCTTCACCTCGGCCTCGTCGAAACGGAAACCGAGGTTGGCGTACGCCTGCAGCAACGCGTCCTGTGCGGGCAGCGCGTGCACCTGGACCTCGTCGAAGTCACCGCGGTCCACGGCGTTGTCGACGGTCAGCTCCGTACGGACCGCGACCCGCGCCCCCTTGAGCGGCCGCCCACCCAGGAAGTGCGTCAACGGGGTCTCCCACGGCACGTCGAAAGAGACCTGCCCGTCCTTCGTCTCCCCGGCCTTCAGCTCGAACTTCTCGCCGAGCACGAGGGACTTGACGACACCCGGGTTGCTCCACAGGGTCTCGGTCTCCTCCAGGTCCTCGAACCGGGTCACGATCTCGATCCGGACCCGCTCGACCTCGATGTCCACGGAGCCGCCCTGCAGCCGCACATTGCAGTGCAGCTGATCCCCGGGCCGTACGGCGCTCGCACTGAGCGTGGTCTCGACCTCGGGCGCACCGACACCGAGCGAACTGAGGAACTTCCGAAAAGCCACGAATCCCACTCCCCGGGCCGCCGGCTCCTCCACCCGGACCATCCAGGCACCCGCCCCGACCCGCCGGGGAACCCTAACGTGGGACGGTGCTCAGAGTGTTCGTCCTTCTTCAGGTCGAATAGACGACGATCGACGCGATGAGCCCTACCAGGGAGACGAGGAAGCCCCAGCCCGACAGTGCGTCCCTCATCGGGGCGGTGATGGAATACCACTTGTCGGGAGAGGGTTCGTTCGTTTCCTTCGTACGCTGGAAGCCGTTCGGCAATCCGCGCAGTACGAGCGAGAACGCGCCTAGGTAGAAGAAGGCCAGGCAGAACGACCAGGCGGATTCCGTCCAGTTCAGGACCGTGTACGAGGCGCCGGAACCGGAGACCGTGACTTTCTCCCCGCTTGCGTAGGCGAAACGGGGCTTGACGACGGCGTCGTCCACCGCGTCCTGCCCGGAGTCGGACCGGTACCGCCCCACGCACGTGTGGCCCTGGGAGCCGCGCTGGTAGCAGTCCGTCACCGTCAGGGTTCCGGTCGCGCCGGTGGCCCCGGATCGCTCCACGCCTTGGACGAAGTACATCGCGGCCATGAGGAGGGCCACGACGGCGATGACCGCGGCGGTGATGCGTCCCGCCCAGGCGGGCTCTTGGGTGCGCGTCGCTTTTTGAAGTTCAGGCATATCGGATGCTCCAGCGCAGAGGGGCCCGCAGACCGGGAACGGGGCAATTCACATCGCGATGACAGAGGCGATGAATCCGACGACTCCGATGCTCGTGAAGACGATGACCGCGACGCGGCTCGGGGTTCCCAATACGTCGTTCCAGGCTTCCTTGACCTTCGGGCCGCCACGCCGCGGCCAGTCCGCGACCAAGCAGAAGATTCCAGCGCCGAGGAAGATGGCTCCGCCGCTGACCATGCCCGCCGATTGCGCCGCGCGCTTGGTGTTGTCCAGCTCGTAGTCACCCGTGATGGCATGCCCGATGAAGCTGGAGTCGAAGTGCTGGGCGGCGAGTTCGAGGTTCGACACGTCGGAGCCGAGCAGCCGCGCGACGTACGCGTCGCCGTCCTTGCTCGGCGCGTCGCCGCTGCCGATGGTGACTTGTGCGTCGTCGTCCACGTAGGAGCGGTCGTCGGAACGGAACGACCCCGTGCAGGTCGCGCGGACACTGGATGGGCCGCGCGACGAGCTGGTGTGGGCCCTGGTCTGTTCGCACTTCTGCACAGCGAAAGTGCCATGCGTTCCCAAATGGCCCCAGGAGGAAAAGGCCTGGAATCCGTACACGAGGGCCATTCCCACGAAGGCCACGATGAATACGAATCCGAGCCCATTGCGCTGGCCAATGGGCGTCTTCTGCCGTGCCTTCGGGGGACTGGTCATGAAAGTGGGTGCCCTTCGTGGGGTAAGGGGAACGGCGGCAAAGGTCTGGCAAAACTGTGTGTAGTGCGCGTGCGGGCTGTGGGGGATCCATGGCGCCTGGGGGTGTCCGCTGAGACCGCCGACTAATGTACGGTACGCAGCTCAACTGTGGTCGCGTGGTGCAGCGGATGACCGTGCAGGCGATCAAATCAACAACCAGGGGATGTGTGACATGGGGGGCTCCGGCTACGGCGTTCAGGCGGACGTGCTCAAGGAGCAGGGAGGCGCCTTCGGTCGCATTGCCGCCGACTTCGCCAAGCAGTCGAAGCAGTTCGACGACGATCTCAAGGCGCTCGAAGGCGGTTGGGGCGAGGACGACGTCATCGGTGTCACCGTCGCCCTCGACATGTACAAGGCGGCAAGCGGCGGAATTCTCGATTCGCTCGAACATCTTGGTGATGGACTGAAGGGCATCGGCGAGAAGCTCACGTCCAACGCCAACCTGTACGAGCAGGCGGAACAAGGCAATAAGGACGCTCTCCGGCAGATCGGCCAGTAACCGCCAAGCGGACGCAATGCGGCCGGGTCTCGGGCCAGTTCGGCCGTCCGCGCATCGAACGAAATCTTCACCGGAGGGTCATAACTCGTGGCGATCATGCTGCCCACCGAGGTCGACTGGGTTCTCGACCTGTTGGACTTCAAGTGGCCGAACATCGACGAGGACAAACTGCACGAGGCCGCGGAGCTGTGGCGCGGATTCGGTCAGGCCGCGGCCGAGTACGCGTCGCAGGGGGAAAGCGCGGCGCGCGCCGTCGCGGACGCCCATGTCGGTGAGGCGGCCGAGGCGTTCGCCCGCGAGTGGAAGAAGTTCGATGGCGGCGACGGTTATCTGGCCGACCTGGCGACGTCGGCCGATCTCCTGGCGGTCACGCTGGACATCTGTGGGTACGCCGTACTCGCTCTGAAGATGTACGTGATCGCTCAACTCATCTTCATCGCCATTCAGTTCGCTATCGCTCAGGCCTCGGCACCGGTCACCCTGGGGGCCTCCGAAGCCGTGCTCGCCGCCGAGGTGGCGACCACCCGGATGATGCTGCAGCGGGCCGCGACCGAAGCTGCGCAGAAGATCATGGATGCGGTCGTCAACGCTCTCAAGGAGCGGGCGATCAAGAAGATCCAGGACATCGCCAAGGAGATCGCGACCGATGTCGCCTCCAAGGTGGGTCAGGAAGTGTTGAGCCAGAGCATCAAGGGCTCGTTCGGTGCGCAGCAGGGCATCGACTTCCAGGGCCTCGGAGTCGCGGCCGGTAACGGTGCCATCGGCAAGGTCTTCGGGGAGTTCGAGGAGAGCGACGACGGCAAGGGGTACGACTTCAAGGCGAAGGCCGGAGGGAAGGTCGTCGCCGGCGGTATCGCGGCGGCCGGCGGTGACGCCGGCGGTCTGCGCGCGATGGAGCAGGGCGCCGGCGAGCTGTTCAACAACTTCACCGAAAAGCGCTCCACGGCGGGAAGCGGCGGCGAGACCACCGGGGACGGGGCACCCAGCGGCGGCGACTCGCCCAGCGGCAACGGCACGTCGGGCGGCAACGAGTCACCGGGCGGGAACGCCACCCCGAGCGGCGGCGACTCGCCCAGCGGCAACGGCACGTCGGGCGGCAACGAGTCACCGGGCGGGAACGCCACCCCGAGCGGCGGCGACTCGCCCAGCGG
>NZ_JBIAQB010000016.1:0-69246 GCF_042888725.1 Streptomyces sp. NPDC002795 | reverse complement strand
CAACGGCACGCCGAGCGGCGACTCCCCGAGCGGCGACGGCACACCGTCCGGCCAGGACGCCGCCGCCACTCCCGCGGCCCCGGAAGCGAGCTCGTCCTCGGCCGGCGCCGAGGCCGATGACATCGCCGAGAATAGGTCCGTTCAGGCTGTCTTCGGCTGAGCCATCAACCATCGATACCCATCGGCGAGACGCGATGAGAGGGACGGGACCCCACACCATGAACACCGGAAACGATCGCGGGTACGGCCCGCAGGGCGAGCGCGAGTACCCGATCGAGGACAAGAACCTCACCGAGGAGCAGAACGAGCACCTGACGGCGTCGCTGCGCAAGGTGCGTGACATGAAGGGCGCGCCGCCCGCGCTGCAGGATCTCGCGCGTCAACTCCTTGGCGGGCGTATGGAGTTGAAGGACGTACTCGATTCGCCTTCGGGGCACCGTGCCCTGGGTGAAGGGCTTGCTCCGATGCGGGAGCAGTGGCGGAACATGTCGCCGCAGGAGCGGCAGCAGGTCCGTGACTACGACCCGGACGAGGACCCGAAGAACGCTCCCGGTCGCGACAAGCGGATTCGCTGAGGCCGGTACCGACGTGACATCCACGGAGACCGCCGACCGGTACGTGGCCCGGCGCGACTACATCTTCCGCCGCATGTTCGGCTGGCTGGTCGGCCTCGCCGTCGTGGCCATCGGCTGCGCCACCGGGTGGACGGGCGTCGGGTACCTCGACGGCCACGTGACGGTCTCGGCGCGGCCGGGGTCCGTCGTGGTGCAGTCCTGCGGGGACACGGGCCGGGGCTACATCTGCACCGGCACCTTCGAGGACGACAAGAGCGGTGCGAAGACCCAGAGCGCCACCCTGGAGTGGGACCACGAAGCCGTCCGTGGCGCCGCGCTCCCCGCCTTGAAGACGGACGACGGGTACACGTACTCGGACGAAGGTGAACTCACCACGGGCAAGCTGGCCAGGGCCCTGTTCTGGTTCGGCGTCACGTCCGCGCTGTGGGTGCTCGGCGCCTTCTTCCTGCTGACCGGCTACCAGCCGCGCCCGGCCCTGCACTACGGCCCGGTGTTCGGCGTCTGGCGCGAACGCGAACGACGCTTCGGCCGGGTCACGTTGGAGGAGGGCTGGCGCGTCGTACGCCACGAGCGCGGTCCGGCGCTGCCCATCCTCGTCGTGGTGACGGTGCTGTGCCCGGTGCTGTTCGTGGGGAGCCGGCTCGCAGGCGGTGCGTGACTGAACGTGTAACGCGACGCGACGCGTCGCGACGAGCGTCGGCTACAGGGCGAGCCCCAGCAGCAGCGACACCACCACGCCCAGCACCCCGACCGCGAGCAGCCCGAAGAGGACCGGCCGGGTGGCCCCGCCCGCCGTGGAGCGCCACGCGTCGCCGTACGACACCTTGCTGCGCCTGCCGGTGTGGCCGGTCACCGTCATGAAGGCGCCCAGCGCGGTCCCGATCAGCCAGGCGAAGGTGAAGGCGAACATCAGCCCGCCGTTCCATGCGCCGGCCTCGACGTAGGAGAACCGACGGCTCTCCGGCGCCGAGGCGGAGTCCGTCCGCGTCACGGAGATCCTCGTGCCCGTGGCGTGGGAGGACGACGGCTCGAGGTGGGCGCCGGGGTCGTTGCCCTTGCCGTCGTCCGCGGTGAACGTCCCCTGGCACTCCACCTCTTCACGCGTGCGGTGCTTGCCGTGCGAGCGGTAGCCGACGGACTGCGTCGAGCACTGGGAGACCGTGAACTCGCCGTGCGTTCCGCGCAGCCCGGCGGCGTACATGGCCTGCCAGGCGAAGATGCCGCCGGCGACGAGCGTGACGAGCATGACGCAGACGCCGATGAGGCGTGCCTTGATCGGGACCTGCGGTTTCCCACCCGGCTTGGGTTGCTGGCTGTGCTGGCTGTGCTGGCTGTGCTGGTGTTGCTGGGACATCTTTCGGGTGAATCCCCCTGTGCCGAGCGGATCGCGGTACGGCTCACCCCGCACGCCGTGAATGCGGTTGTGGACAGTCGCGACACACTACGGCAGGTACATGGCAATCGTGCGAGGAGGCCGTGAAGACCGGCGCTTCGGGGCGAGTCCTGTGTGTCGGGATCACTAAGGTCGCGTGGTCGGACATCCGCGTCCGTCGGTCCGGGCCGCCGCGCGCATCAACTGCGCGCCACTGGGCCTTAGTTGAGCATCACGCATGCACATTCATGGGGGAGTACATGGCAGGTCTCGGCTCAGGCAGCTTCGACGTCGACCCGGCGGTGCTCAAGGAACAGGGCGCCGCCTTCGGTGAGTTGGGCAAGAACTTCAAGGCCGCCGCCAAGGAGCTGAAGTCCGCCCTGGAGAGCGCCGAGGGCGACTGGGGCGAGGACATCATCGGGACCTTCAACGACATCTACGAGCCGGTGCGCGAAGGCATGGCGACCTCGATGGAGCACCTCGCCGACGAGCTCGACAAGATCGGCGGCAATCTGAAGGTCATGGGCACCCAGTACGAGGTGACCGAGGACGACCAGGCCCAGATCATGATCGGGCAGCAGTCGAGCCGCCCGGGCCTGGGCATGCAGTTCTGACATGCAGTTCTGACCGCCGGGCGCATTCACGCGCCGCACCGAAGAAGAACCACCATCACACGCACCACGGGGGAGTGACACGGCATGGCATTGACCCTGCCCGACGAGATCGCGTGGGTCCTTGACCTGCTCGGTTACAGCTGGCCTGACGCCGACGAGGACAAGATCCACGAAGCGGCCGAGGCGTGGCGGCAGTTCGCCACAGCGGTGCGGGACACCCAGGGCGGCGGCTCCACGGCCGCGAGCGCCGTCCTCGGTTCCAACTCCGGTGACGCGTCCGAGGGTTTCGAGGAGGCGTGGAAGAAGTTCTCGAGCGGCGGGGGCGGTTACCTGGAGGACGCCGCGATGGCCGCCGAGATCCTCGCCTTCGCGCTCGACGCGGTCGCCGTCATCGTCGTCGCCAGCAAGATCGCGGTCATCGTGCAGCTCATCGCGCTGGCATTCGAGATCGCGGCGGCCCAGGCCGCGGCACCGGTGACGTTCGGGCTTTCGGAGATCGGTGCGGCCGGGGCGACCCAGGCGACCAGGCTCTTCGTGCGCCGCATCCTCGACGAGCTGAAGCAGAAGCTCATCCAGCAGGTGACGCAGGCCGTCGAGCAGCAAGCGGTGCAGTCGGTCAAGGAAATCGTCCTCGACGTGGTGAAGGAGGCGGCCGTCGAGGCGGGAAAGGCGGCCGGGCAGAACCTCGTCCAGCAGGGCGTGCAGAACCACTTCGGCGCGCAGGACGGCATGAAGTGGGGCGAGGCGGCCGTGGTCGGCGCGGGCACCTTCGCCTCGGAGACCGTCAACGGTGCCGCGGGCGCCGTCGGTGAAGCCTCGGGGCGGTTCGGCCCGGCAGGTCAGGTACTTGGAGGGGCCGCGAGCGCGGGGCTCGGCGCGGTCGGCGAGGGCATCGGCGAAGGCGTCAACGCGACGGGGGAGGGCGTCGGTCAGGGTGCAGGGGCGGCGGCCCAGGGCATCGTGGACAGCACCGCGGAGAGCCTGCCGGGCGCGGGCGACGCCGTTACGGATGCGCTGGACCCGAGTTCGATGCTCGCGTCGCCGGGGGAGAGCGCCCAGGGGGCGGTGGACGGCGCGGTGGAGGGGGCGACCGGGGCGCTCGGAGACGCGGCTCAGGGCGGGATCGGGCGCGTCAGAGGGGAGCAGCCGGCGGCGGCGGACGAGCCGGGCGGCGGCTCTGGTCGGACCCCGGAGGACGCTCGCGCCAGATCAGTTTTCGGATGACGTAGCCGATGTATCTGACGTAGGCGACTCAGTTGACGTATCCGACTTAACTCACGTCACTGGCACAGTCGATGCAACTGGTGGCTAAGACGATGTAACGGACGTATGGGGCCCACGTGAGCACCGTGACCCCGTATCGGGCCGTGACATTGTGTGGATCCTGTCACGGCACGGCCGGTCACCTGGGAACCGTCTTGGGGGACCGTGTCTGTTGTGGCTAAAGTAAGGTCGCGGCACTATCGAGAAGTGCCACCCGCGCCCCCAGTTCCCTCCGGGTGACGAGAGGCGCGGGGACCGATGTCGATTCTCATGGGGGCTAGTGGCCATGGCCGGTCAATTTAATGTGACGCACGAGGAGATGGTCGCGTTCAGCGGCCGTATCTCCCAGGTGAACGAGTCCATCCAGGGTGAGATCCAGCGACTGCAGACGGTGGTCGACTCGATCACCTCTGGCTGGAGGGGCCAGGCGGCCACTGCGTACAACAACCTGCAGAGCCAGGTGAACGAGGACGCAACCGCCCTCAACCGCGTGCTCAATGAGATCAAGGAAGCGATCGACTCGACGGCGAGCAACTACCAGACGTCCGAGGACGAGCAGGCCGCTTCGATCTCGCACGTCTCGTCGGGCGCCGGGGCCTCTCCCTTCGGATGAGCCTCACTGGCCGCTGATTCCGCGCCGCTCAAGGGCGGCAGCGGACAGCGCGCCACCGTCGTAATCCTTCATCACCCTTCCGTCCAACATCCCCCGGGGGAGACATCATGTCCGGTCAGGTTCTGGTTAATTTCCAGACCATTTCCCAGGCTTCGCAGGACGTCAAGTCCACGGCCAGCAACGTCCGCCAGCAGCTCGACGACCTCGAGGCCGGCGTCAAGCGGATCGCCGCGAGCTGGGAAGGTGCGGCCCAGGAGGGCTACCAGCAGAAGCAGCAGGAGTGGGACCGTCGCGCCGCGTCCCTCCACCAGACCCTCGAGTCGATCGCCCGCGCGCTCGACACGGCCGCCCAGAACTACCAGGCGACCGAGAGCCGGAACACCAGCGTCTGGTCGTAGCGCGTAGCGATACGTGGCCGGGGGCGGCAGGTGCGGATGCATCTGCCGCCCCCGGTGGCATGTCCGGGGGCGGTTGAGGAGTACGGGGGCAGCTATGAAGCCGGAATTTCGAGGTCAGATCGGGCCGCACCTGTGGCCGGGCGAGGAACTGATCGCTGCCTGCGAGTGCGATGTGGCACCGGGTATGCCGAGCCAACCGCTGTGGCTGCGAAAGCCACCGCCGGAGTCCGACCTGGAGCGTCGGATCAAGTCCCGCCTGCCCGGACCTGTGCAGAATTTCCTACGGCCGAGCGAGCCGAAGCCCATGGGGCGCTTCGAAAATGCCATGGAGTCGACTGAGCGGGCGGTCGACAACGGTCTCCTGCGGGCCGTACACGGCAAGGCCCTGCACGGCGGTTGGGAGAGCCAGGCCGGGCAATTCCTGGTGACGCACTACAGCGCCGCGTACGTGCCCGCCGTGACACTCATGCTCGCCGTGACCGACCGCCGGGTCCTGGTACTCGCCGACCGCGCGAAGCTGTGGCAGTTCAAGCGAGTGTACAAACCCCAATGGGAGGCGCCCCGAGCGTCCGTCGCCGAAATCCGCGCGAATCCCAAGGGTCTCGTCCAACGGGGACGCTTCGAGCTCGTCTTCGCCGACGGTTCATGGATTGCGCTGACGGCGTCCGTGCCTCCTCATGCGGGGCGCTTTGCAGCACGGGTGGAGCCGTGAGGGAAGACAGTCGGCAGCCGCACACACATGTGCCGTAGTCGGGGCGTGCTTCAGCGGCCCTCGAGCCACACCAGGGCCATGGTCAGCAGCGGCGTGGCGACGCTCAAGGCCAGTGCCCCGGCCGTCATGCGCGGACGTACCTCCCGGTAGCCGCGGAGCCCCAAGTAGGCGACGAACGGGGGCAGAACGAAGCCCAGCACAAGGCCGAAGAGCCACCCTTCCTCTACGAACAGGAAGATCGTCAAGGCCCACCAGGCGGGAACCGACACCAGGGCGATCATGCGCCCCCGGGACAGGAACAGATCGAGGAACTCACCCTCACCGAAAAGGCTCATCGTCACACCGCCCGGTTGTCATAGCTGCTGTTTCCCACCTCGGGGAACCCGTCCGCCGCTGAGAAGCCGTTGATCGTCGTCGAGAGCGTGAGGGCGATCGCGCTCAGGCCCGTGGCGAATGTGTCGAACGCTTTGGCTGCCTCCGCCCACAAACCCAGGATGCGGATGGCCTGCGCCGCGGCCAGCGCGAACATGGCGACCGAGGCGGCCTGCCCGCCGACAGGGATCGCGTTCACGGCCGCAGCCGCCGCCATGTTGACCATCCAGATGACCAACAGGTCGCAGAACATGACGAGGAATGACTTCAAAAACTCTGCGAACTGGAAAGCCATTTGAGCCGCCCGCGAGTAGCAGTCCTGGAGAGACTCGAATGTTTCCTTGATCTGATCGAGCTTCTTGGCGAATTCGTCGAAGTACACCGTGGCGGTGGCCGCCGCATTGCCGTCCCAGGAGAGCGCGACATTGCGGTTGCCCTTGCGGAGGTTGGTGGCCATGGCCTCGCAGCACGAGGCAAGGCCGCCCCATGCGTCGGCGCAGTCGTTGTAGCCGTTCCAATCACCGAAGACCCAGTTGGTCACGATGGCGAAGGGGTCGAAACCGAAGAGCAGCTTGGACGCCTCCACAGCCATGGCGGAGGGGCTGCCGAAGTCGAGGGCGGTGCCGAGACTCTTCTGCACGGGGCTCATGGCGAACTCGTCCGCGTGGCCCGACCCGTACTCGAGTAGTGGGTTGCCGCTCCCGCCACCCGGCTTCTTCAGCGCCGCCGCCGCGTCGTCGGCGTCGTTGAAGTCCTGCGGGTTGCCGCCCGAGCCGAGGGACGGGGCCTTCGACCCCGGGGTGCCGGCGTCGAAACGTGCCGCCGCGTCCTGGTCCGTGTCCCTGTAGTAACCGGCGGACCGTGCCAGCTCGCCCGCGGAGGACTCAAGTACGCCCTTGACCTTTTCCAGGGCCTTCTTGGCCTCGCTCACGTAGCGGTCGTGGTCACCTGCGACGAGGTCCCAGGCGTCGCCGCCCAGAGTCTCGTCGATCTGGGCGTACTTGCCCACGTACGACGCCGCCTCCGAGCCGCCGTCCGCTGCGCGCCCCACCAGTTTGCCGAAGCCGTCGATTGCGTCCGCGTCCACGCGAAAGCTCATAGGTCCCCTTGCCTGATGTGCCATGAATGCCGGCTTAAGTGGGTGGGCGGTCGGTCAGTACAGGGACCAGCCGCTGCTGTCGTGGCGCGCCTGGCGCGTTGTCGGCCGCTGTGACTGCGGTGTGTGCTGGTCATCGTCCGCTCGCCGCGGTTCTTCTGCGGCCCCGCGTTCTCCCTCAGCCGCGAGCGCCTCTCGCTCGGCGTCGGACATCTCGGCCCATTTCTGGGCGAGGGGCGCCGACTGCTCGACGGTCTGGTCTGCGTAGGCCGAGACATCGGCCGCCTCGCGCAGCCCCATACGGCCGGAGAGGACCTCCTGAGCCATCTCCTTGAGTGTGCCACCGCCCAATCCCGAGGCGAGATGCTCAAGAGACTGCCGCAAAATCCTGGCCTGGGCGGGGTCTTGTCCGGTCATCTCGAGGAACTCGGAGTCATCCACCGGCTTGTCCATCGGATTCCTCAAGGGGGCCTCGGCGGGTCGGTCGATGATCAGGGAGATCGCAACTTAGCAAAGGCTTGGCAAACTCCACAATGGCGGCCTTCGGGGCCTCGGTATGGCTTCGTGTCACGTCGGTCGCGGCCACCGATTACGGGAAACTGGCCGGCACCCGGCACCCAGTACCGATGCCACCGTCAAGCCGCACGCCGGCACGGTCACCGACGCCTCACCCAAACATCGGCCCATCCCCCAACGTCGCGACCCCCGCCCCCACACAAATCGCCGCGAACGCCCACCGCGTCCGCCCGAACCGCGCCAACAGCACCCCGCACCCACTCACCACACCGCCCGCGAGGTAAAGCACCGTCCACACCCCGGCCTCGCTACCCTGCCCGAGGCGCACACCCGTGAGGATGAGGGCGACGAGTGCGACCAGCGCGGAGATCCCCGCCGACACCCGGCGCGCCTGCCGCGCCGCGCGCTGGCGGTCCATCACGAGCCCCTGCCGCCCCTGAACCTGGAACCGCGCCTTCAGCGTCTTGGGCGCCTTCAGCTGTTCGTCGGATTCCGAGCCGTAAGTCATGTCCCGGAGCCTAGACGTCACCGATCCCACCGGCGCCCGAGGCGACAGGTTCCCTACACTCCCTGCTCATGTCGACACCTCACGGCCACGGCCCTGCACCCACCGCCACCGCGACCGTCATACGCACAGGTCAGCGCAGTGCGACGAAAGCGCTGCCGCTCGGCATCGTGCTGACGGCGGTGGGGCTGCTCATGCTGTTCGGAGGTGTGGGGATCACCGTCGGCCTCGGTGACGCCGAGCCCAGCCCGAAGGGGGTCGTCGGCATCGTGATGGGTCTGCTCATCCTCTTCGTCAGTGTCACCAGCCTCATCTCCGCCTGGGTGTCGCGTCGTTCGACGGTGAGCATCGACCGGAGCGGCCTGTGGGTCAGCGACGGCAAGGTGCGCGGCGTCGTCGCCTGGCACACGCTCGCCGGCGTCGGCCTGCACTGGAGCAGGCTCGGCCGCACGAAGGTCTACTCGATCGAGCTGTGCCCCTCGGCCCCCATCGACCGCGACGACCCCGTCCTGTGGCCGCTGGTCCGCGACGAGGAGCCCCTCCACCCGGGCCTGCCCCGCCTGCGCTACCGCCTCCCCGTCCCGCCGGGCTCACGCGACGCGGTCGTCACGGCGATCCAGTCGTACGTGCCCCAACTGTGGCTGGGCGAGGCTGAACGGGAATCCGGGCACATGGGCGCGCCGGACCGGAAGGGCCACCGGGAGCGGACGCGGCCGCGCGGGCAGGCACGCTGACTGACCTGAGAGCGGCGCCCCACGGGCCGCTGCCCCAGCCCCGTACGATGATCGCCGAGTTCGAACCGACGACAGCGGTTCACAACGGGGGAGTTGTCCAACGCCCATGGCAGACATGGCAGACATCGACATCAACGCCGCACGCGTACGCGCCACGGCCCACGACACCGAGTCCCTGGCCCGCCAGACGGCCAAGCGCCTCGGTCACGCGCTCGACACCAGCGACGAGGTGCCCGCCTCCCACCACGGCCACGGCTGGCAGAGCCCCGCCGAGCTCAAGGCCTGCGCGCTCAAGTGGGAGGCACACATGGTGTCGCTCGCCCAGCGGATGGGCGAGCTGAGCGAGAAGTTGCTGGATTCCGCGGACAGTTACGACCGCGCCGACGCCGAGGCCGAATCGCGTCTGCGCGCCGGCCTGGCCGACCTCGGGAGGGCCTGACCATGGTCGCGTACGAGGGTGTGGCCGGCGCACAACCGAAGACCTGGGCCACCGCGGCCGACGAATGGCACGCCCTCGCCAAGCACGCCCTGGGCGCGGCGAAGGACCTGCGCGAGTACGGCGCCAAGCCGCTCGCCGACAACTGGACGGACGAGGTCGGCGCCACCGCGGCGGCCGAGTTCGAGAAGCTCGCGAACCAATTCGAGTCCGCGTACGACATCCTCCTCGCGGTCAACATGGTCGCCGACGGCATGACGACCACCATCGAGACCGCGCAGAGCACCCTGCACGCCGCGCTGGACCTCGCCGCGCGCCACGGCCTGGAGATCGCCGCCGACGGCACGGTCACCGGCCCCCGTACGGAGGCCGAAGGGACGGAGACGTACCGGGCCGAGGTGCGGGAACTCATCGACCAGGCGGTCCAACAGACCACCACCGCCGATGAGTTGGCCGCGAAGGAGTTCGCCAAGCTCGCCGCCCAGACCGGTGTCACCGACCCTGACAAGGCGCTCGGCGACCTCCAGGAGCACGCCTCCCACGTCCAGATGCGGATGCTCGCCGCCGACATCCCGGTCGGCGAGGACAAGGCGACGGCCCGCCGCTGGTGGAACGGCCTCACGTCCGAGCAGCGCAAGGACATGATGCTGGCCCAGCCGGTCGCCCTCGCGGGCCTCGACGGCATCCCCGCCGACGTACGCCAGGAACTGCGCGGCAACGACGGCAAGTACGACCGCGTGAAGATGGTCGAGTACGCCGTCGCCAACTGGAACAAGGCCGACCCCACCGACTTCGGCAACAACTGCGCCAACTTCGTCTCCAACGCCCTGCTGCACTCGGGCATGAAGGAGAAGACGAGCTTCTGGGGCGCCACCGACGACGATACGTGGATGGTCGGCCCCCGCACCGGCATCGACGCGATCGACAAGCGTCTCGCCTACTCCGACACCTGGGCCGCGGCCGAGAACCAGCAGAACTTCATGCTCGCGCACGGCGGTTCCGAGATCCCGCAGGCGGACGCGAAACCGGGCGACATCATCTACTACGAGCAGGCAGGCGTGGGCGACACGGCCGAGAAGGGCAATACGCACCACGCGGCGATCGTCACCGCGGTGATGCCGGACGGCGAGATCAAGTACACGCAGCACAACAACGAGTACCAGAACGTCAGCCTGGAGGGCCGCCTCCCCTCGACGGAGAAGAACCAGGGCGACCAGAACCTGCGCATCGTCCGGCCGTCGCCTGACTGGTACTGATACCCGGGCCCTCCGCCCGGTGTTCGGGGACTGATGGTGACCCGCGCTTTGCCCTGACATGACTCACTCGATGAGGAAGCGTCGCCTCCGGACAACTATCCTTCGAACAACTGTCACAGGTAAGGCAGTTGCGCCACGGGGATACAGGGGGAGCGCATGGCCATCGAGTTACCGGACGAACTGGTCTGGGTCATGGACCTGTTGGGCCTGAACTGGCCCCAAGTGAACGAGGACGCGGTCAACGAGTTCGCCGGGCACGTGCGTACCTTCGCGGGAGACATCGGCTCGTCCCAGGAGCAGGCGTCCGCGACCATCCAGGCCATGGCGGCCTGCTACCAGGGGTCGTCGTACGACCGGCTCGCCGAGACCTGGAGCCGGCTGGCGACCAGCCATATGACCGAGCTCATCCAGGGATGCGAGATGGCGGCGGTCGCCCTGGAGGTCGCGGCGGTCCTCATTGTCGCGGCGAAGATGGCCGTCATAGCGCAACTCATATTCATCGCAGTCCAGTTGGCGATTGCGGCCGCGACGGCGATCGTCACCCTCGGGGCGGCCGCGGCAGCCGAGGCGGCACTGATCCAGGTCACCAAGAAGGTGGTGAACGAACTCCTCGAACGCGCCCTGGAAGAGGTGGTCGCACACCTCGCGACCCAGGCCGTCGAACCACTCGAGGACATCGTGGGCCGCGCGCTGAAGGGCCTGGTCCTGAAGGGCGTCGAGTCCGCGAGCGAAGCGGTCGCGGGACCCGCCGACGCCGGCGGCGGCACCGGTTTCTCCGTCCACCCTGACGAACTGCTCAAGCATGCCGACGACTTCAAGAAGCACTCCGAGGCCGTCGCCGGACACGCCGTCAAATTCAGCAACGCGGCCGGGGGAGTGTCGTTCGGATGAGCCATCCGATAGCCAAAGCGCTCGAAGACGCCGCGCAGCGCATGGGCAGGAAACTCGGCAAGGACGCCGCCAAGGCCGTCGGCGACATGTACAGCCAGGTCGGAGACGGCACCAAGAAAGTCGTCAAGAACATCCAGGACGCGGACGGCCAGCACGCCCACGAGCTCATCAACCTCGCGAACAAGGTCGCCAAGAACGGCGGCGAGACCGGCAAGGGCTCGCGACGCAGAATGCGCGAACAGGCCGCCGCGCGAGGGGACTTCAACCAACGCACCGGCGGTCGGACCGAATACGACGCGGAAATGGTCCTCGACAGGAACAAGTACCCCGAGTCCGCGCAGCACATCGAGGACGCCCAGAACGGCACCAACTGGCGTGGCGACCGCCAGCGAACGGGCCCTGCCCAGCCCGACATTCTCACCATCGACAGAAGTGGGGCGGACGACAACCGGGCCGACTCGCTCCGCGGGATTCCGACCGACAGCCCGCGAGACCGGGACGAATACCCTCCGGCCATGTACAAGGAGGGAGGAACGGGCGCGAGTGTCCAGTACATCGCGGCAAAGGACAACCAAGGGTCGGGGTCGGCCATGGGAAGTGCTGTACGTGGCTTACCGGATGGCACCAGAGTCAAGATCTCGGTGCGTTAGGCAGGGCCCGGAGGAGAAGGCGCCCCACGCACCAGGAAGCTCCCGTTCCGGAGGCCGAAGGAGAGAATGACCTCATGAACTCTGCCGAAAAGCTGATCTCATATGCCCGTGAGGGGCACTTCCAAGAGGCACTGCCACAACTGCTCGAGATCGCTCGCCGGCCTGGTGGCGCGCGCGGCCCCGTCTGGGAAGCCGCTGCCGCGTCGATCCAGATCCTGCTGTGGCTGGACCGCCCCGGCGAAGCCGCGGATCTGGCCGAGTCGCTGATCCGTGCGGACGCTCCGAGCGGTGGGGAGTTGTGCGACCAGGACATGCCGTTCGACGAGGCGCTCCTGGCGACACCGGAAGCCTCCTCAGAGGCCGTCGCCGGCCGCCTTGCCGCGGTGGCGGGGGCCGTTCCCACCGGGCGCGTCCTGCGGGAACGGCTGAATTGGCTTTCCCAGCAGTTGACGCAGCGCCCATTGGCGGAACTGACGCCCGGGTTCGAGCCGTGGGGTGTACCGCTTCCGCCGTCAGGCGCCAAGCATCGCTCGCCACTCGTGGAGCGTGATTTCGAAACGCTTACCGCAGACGAACAGCGCGTCGTATGGAAGTCGCTCAGGACAGCCAACGACTTCCCGCGCGCGCACGAACTCGTCGCACAGGGTGGGCACACCCCTCCCCAGTACGCCGAGTGCTCCTGGATGGCAGGATGGTACGCGGTCCAGGGAGACATGGAGGGCGGCGAAGCAATGCTGCTCGCCGCACACGGCCGATGGCACCCGTACATGAAATGGGACGCCATCCCGACGGATCCTGTTCTCCAGCCCACTCTCCGCCTGGTCGTCACCGACCGAGTGCGGGAGCACTATCTGACACGGCCCATCGGCCCGGAAGCGAAGTGATTCGGAATGTCCGACGACACAACGCCCGAGGACTCAACGCCTGATGGCGCGACGCCCGAAGGCGCGACGCCCGACGGCGCGACGTCCGAAGGCGCGACGTCCGAAGGCGCACTGGAACAGCTCCTGAGCCGCGCCCGCGGCCCCATGGGCCCGGCCATCGACCTCGACTTCGGCTGGGAGACAGGCCCCCTCGCCGAACTCGGCACGGTCCTCTCCAGCATGAACGGCTTCTTCCTCTTCAACGCCGGCGTCCAGGTATTCCGCGCGGGTGACGAGGGCCTCGGCCCCGACCTCCTTTCCTGGAACGCAGAGGACACCTGGAAAGACACCTACGACGATCTCGCCGACGATATCTTCTGCTTCGGCCAGGACATCTTCGGTACGCAATTCGGCGTCGTCGACGGCGCGAAAGTCGTCACGCTCAACCCGGAATCCGCGGAACTCACGGAACTCGGCACCAGCCTCAACGACTGGGCGGCCTGGCTCCTCGACGACCCCGACGTCAACGGCACGGCGAGCTTCGCGTACGCCTACCAGAAGGCGAACGGCGCGCTGGACCCGGCCGAGCGCCTGATCCCCCGCCGCTTCTTCGTCGCGGGCGGCGGCTACGACTTCGACAACTTCAAGGCCGTCGACGCGGCGACCGCGATGCGGATCCGGGGACCGATCGCACAGCAGGTGTTCGACCTTCCCGACGGAGCGACCCTGCGCCTGCCGAACCCGAACCCCTTCGGCTGACCCGGCCTCTCGGCGCCTGGGGCGACCGTTACGACGCTTACGTAGAAGGCCGTCCTGATGACGACCCCCGCACGTCCATCAGGTAGCGCTGGGTGTGAGCGTGTGCCTCCTGGGCGTCGAGCGTGCCTGCATCCACGCTCAGAACGTGCCACGGGGTCCGCTCCAGGAGACGACAGGTCAGGTCGGCCTCGAAACGGAGATGAGCGGCGGCCGACGCCAGGTCGTGAACGGACCGAGTACCAGGGGAGCCCGCGAGTTTCCGCACGTACCAGTCTTCCCAGTCGTCGCCTTCTCGCTCGACCGCGCGCCGCAGTGCCGTCTCCGGATCGTCGTGGACGTAGACCACGGTGACCTGCGCCGGCTCCACGGCCCGGACCAGCTCTTCCATGACGTGGACGAGAGTCCCCTCGTCATGGCCCCACGCCACAAGGGACGGAACGAACGGCACAAGGGCATCCGTCACCAGGTAGTCCTTGCCCGCCGCGAGCGACTCCGCGACGTAGGCACGCGTGCACTCCACGAGGGTGGCGGGCCGGACGGCGGAATCCCCACCGGCGAACTCTTCCACCACGGGCTGGAACGCCGCCCGCGTGAGGATGTCGGCCTCCTCGAAGTGGTCGACCGATGCGCTGACGCCAGTGAGCCACTCGGCCACCGAACGGCACAGGGTGGACTTGCCGACGCCGGGGCTGTTTCCGATGACGGAGATGAGGTGCATGGGCATGGGGGTAGTTTCGCAGCGAGAGCGAGAGCGATCGCGACGGGCCTGGGCGGGAATCCGGAGGCGGTACGCGGGGTGCGTCCCTAGGTGAACCTGGGCTTGGGCCACTTGCCACTGTCCAGCCCGGGTTGCCGCGCCAACTCCGCTGCCGCAGGCCCACGTTCTTGACGCCGGGGCTCGAACTTGTCCCCACTCAGCCGCATCGTGGCGGGATTTGAATTGTCGGCGCTCATGGTGAGTAATTTCCCTTTAGGCTCGGGCTGTGTCGGCGGCTTGATACCTTCCTCACTTCCATGAGGTTCCCCCCCCGCCGGGAAGGGCCAGGACCCCCGGGCCCCAGTCGTGCGCTTCAGGTACAGCTGACAGAGGTAGACCAGGTAGACCAGGAAGACCACCGCCCCGACCGGGCCGAGCAGGTTCCGGAATTCGTCGAGCAGGCTCACCGCGATGAACGAACCCACCCAGAAGACCGTCCAGAGCGTGAGGCGTACCCGCACCTTGCGTCTGGTTCGCGTCCAGGTGGCGCGGGTGGCGGGATCCTCGAAAGCGCCGTCTGCCAGGGGGAGTTGTACCCCTTGAGACCCGCTGGACGCCGCGTGCATGCTTGACTCTCCCCGTCGCTCGACATCATCGGCACCGGGCAGAGTGGCTCAAGCCGGTACCCGGGCCGTGCGTGATCAATCAGCGGCCGTCGCCGCCACGAAACCCTGTCCAGATGGGGAAGCGAGTCCGTGAACCCTGACCACAGCGGCCTCTGACCTCTGACACCCAAGGGCACGTGCTTCGGCGTGACTCGTGCCTCGGCGCAAACGCTCGTGGCCGTGAGGGCGCGTGCTCTTCGTTCTCCTTCGGATTCACCATTTCAAGGCACAAGGGGGCTCGTCCCGACGTTCGCCGCAGTCTCGCTGTCGTCGAGCCGGGCGCAGTTGTAGGCGGGAGCGCCCATGGGGCCGTGCCCGGCCGGCCGACGCATCCGAACCGGGGTCCGCGCCCCACCCCGACAGGGCCGCGAAAGATTCACACCGTGGTGACCGGGCCTCCTCGGAATCGACGAGACGTCACCCGCCCCGCTGATTGAATGACACGCGCCATTCACGGCAACCGCACACTCACGGGGAACAACGGGGAACTCATGAAGAACACGCACGTCCTGTCTGCCCGCCGCGCCGCCACCGCACTCACCTGCACCGCCGCCCTGCTGTCGCTGGCTGCCTGCGGCAGCGGCAAGGACAAGGCCGCGGACAGCAAGCCGTCGAAGGCATCCGCCGACAGGCCGGCCAAGGCCGACGCCAAGCCGAACGGTGCCGAGAAGCTCGCCGCCACCGCGCTGCGTGCGAAGGGCCTGGAGACGAAGGCCGCCGCAGGTTCGGTCCACGAGGTCATGTCGCGCTCGGACGCGAAGTCCGACCTCCGGCTCTCCGCCACGGAGTGCGCCGGTACGGTCGACCTCAAGGACATGGGAACGTTCGAGGTCATCCGCAAGGGCAACGACGTCTGGGGCAAGGTCGACTCCACGTTCTCCACCTGGGCCAAGAAGAACGGGGCCGGCACCATCCGGGCCGGTCAGTGGATGCACGGCTCGCCGACCGCTTCGCTCACGAAGGTGCTCGTCAGCTACTGCCACGGCGAGCAGTTCGGCCAGCAGGAGAAGGGTTCCCTCAAGCTGACGAAGGGCTCCGCCGCCGAGGTGACGGGGCAGCCCGTCGCAACGGTCGTCGGCAAGGGCACGGACCCGACAAAGAAGGCCACGTACAGCATCGCGACCATGGGCGAGCCCTACTTGCTGCAGCAGGAGACCCCGTACACCGACGGGACCGGCACGCAGACCATCACGTGGTCCGAGTTCGGCACGACCGTCGGCGCGAAGGCACCGACCGGCAAGGTCACGGTTGCCCCGAACATCTGATTCCGGACAGCTACCCGCGGCCGAGGGCCGTGCTCTCGGCCGCGGGTAGCCGGATCGGTCTGATCGCTGGCCTGGGGCAGAGCCTGCCCATGCTCCCCTGGATGGCGAGGCAGCGGCGGAGGGCTACAGACGCCGAGATTGCCCAGCAGGGGCACGCGCAACAGCCCGCGCACGAAGCACTGTTGTCCGAGCCAGGAACCCAGGAGCTACTGCGACGACAGTCAAGCCGGCTCCTCGACGTGGTGGCTGTTCGTGGCACACTCGCTGATCACTACGATCGACTTGCATCGCTCACCTGCGGCGACTGGTCCGCCCGAGGTCTGCTCTCTTCCAGAGCCGTCCGGAACTGCTGGCGAATTCGAGATCTCCCGGCGCCGCAGGCTGCTCAGCGGTCAGAGTCATGGCTTCATCGGTCCGCCTCCCGGGACGCCGTATTTCAGGGCGGAACGTGCACGGTGGCGTTCACCACCAAGTGCCCCCGCGAAGCCGCCGCCTCGGCGTCAACGCCCTTCGGCTAGTCGCGCCCAAGGACCACCCGAACTCGCTCATTTCGAACGCACAGGAGCTGCACCCAGACCATGGATCCCTTCGCAGACGGGAACGTCGATGCGGTGCGCCCGCGTGTTGTCGCCCTCCTCCCGCCGGGAACTCCCGTCACCGGCCCCTTCACCGTCAGCCGCCTGGATTGGTCGAGAGAAAGGGAGCCTGTTGCTCCGTCCGACCGGCGGCCGGAGGTATTCGGTGACGCCTACGGCCCCGTAGGCACGGGCCAGAAGGCCAAGTTGGTGGTCACGACATTGTTCTGGGGAGATGAGAACACCCCGAAAAGTGGACCGAGGAACATCTGCGACGACCCGGAGAAGCGTGAGAAGTTCAAGCGCCGGAATCGTGGCTTCTGGGGAGGCTGGGACAGTTTGGCCGGACAGCTGGAAGCCGCGATTCAGCCCCGTTCCCGCTGGTGGTACGTGTACTCGTTCCTCGTCTTGACCCCCGACGGGATACAGGTCTTCTACGCACCGAGCGGCGTGATGCCTCCCTCTGACATCGCCGATGAAGGCGCCGAGGCCGGCTGGCACTGCCCCCGTTCTCAACTGGCGTGGATCCGTCATCAAGAGAAGGAGGAGTTGTTCGAGTTCGGCTTTGCCGACGGATCCTGGGCGACTCTCCACCTCCCCAATCCCGAAGCGTTCACGACTCAGGTGTCGGGCATCCTCCAGGCCGGCGCCCCAAGGCCGTAGGGCCGGTGCGCCTGCTGCGACACCGGGCGGTGGCGGCCCGCGTGCCACCCACGGCCCGTCGGCGATGTGCCCGTGCCGCATCTATTGATCGCCCCGCAATGCCATGCTGTCCTGCAATGGGATCGGGCCTTTGTGCTTGCGGGGCCTTTGCGTGGGGTCCCAGACAGGAAGGGACGTTTGCGGTGAGCGGATCGGACCGCAATCAGACGTCGGTCGTGCGGGCGCGGGCGGTCGCGCCGGGTGGTGAGGTGCCGCGGGGAGAGCACAGGGTCGCCCTGGCTGCCCGGGCGCCCGAACCCGGCTACTTCCGCCGCACCCGCGGTTTGCGATCGGAGCGTCGGACTCCCTGGAGTTGGTGCCTGCTTCCGGTGCATGCGGTGGCCAGGCTGGTCTCCATGACCTGGCATCCGTTCGAGGCGTTCTTCGAGGCGGTCTTCTGGCGTGGGGAGAAGAAGCCCGGGAAACCGTTCTGCGGTGACTGGAATTCCATGGCGGGACACCTGGCGCGAGCCATAATGCCCCGGACCAAGAACGGCGCGGACGTGGTCATGCAGGTCACCGGACATCACCTGCAACTCGCATACGTGTCGTGCGCCGGCTCGCTCACGGGCAGGCACGGCCCGGTGGAAGTGGGCTGGTCGACGGAGCTCGGCAAGGTGAGTTGGGTCCGTGACCGAAGCGACGTCGTGGGTGGCTGTCACGAAATCGGTTTCGTGGATGGTTCCTGGTGCTCGGTCCAGTTCATGGGGCAAGGCTGGCGACGTATGGCGGAGGCGTTCCCGTTCAGGTTGAGTCACCTCGACCGCATGCCGGTCGGGCTGGGGTCCTCCTCGTCCTGGTGACAGTTTCGGTGGCGCCTTGCCCTCCCGGGACGGCGCCTGGGGTGTGGCGGAACGTAGACGTGGCCGAGTCCTCGAGCCTGTAGAGCTCAGAGAAGTTGCCCCAGTCGCCAGTCCACCTCACCCCGACGACCGGCCGGGGCTCCCGGAGAACCTGGCCTACAGCCTCACCCTCCCCGCCGGCCGCACTCACCTCACCGTCCCTCGCCCGCGCGGCGACCCACGCCTTCCTCGCCGCGCACCACCTGGCCGACATCCTCGACCCGGCCCTCCAGGCTGTCGGCGAACTCACGGCGGCTGCCTGCCGGTTCACCACGGACGCCGACATCTACGTCTCCCTGCACTACCGCGGCGACGCGCTCCGGGTAACCGTCTACGACGGCCACGCACCCCACGCCAACCACCACCTCGCCGCAGTCTGCGGCGTTCGTCGCCGCGCAACGCTCTGACTCCGCGCCCGCGTCCTCCGCGCCTGCGGCGGCGACTGGGGACACGGGCCCGCTCCCGAACCCGGAGGCGGCACGCCGGACGTGGGTCACGCTGCCGCGGGCGGGTGTGGCGACGTCCGGGGTGAGACGGACGCCGACGCCGGGGCACTCGGTGCGCCAACGTCGACGTCCCCAGCCGATGTCCGCGGCCGGCCGGCGGACAGGGCCGACCCACGTCCCGGCCCTGTCGCGGTCACATCTTGGTGCGCTTCAACAGCCCTGCCCTGCTTGCTAGTTGAGTGCGCTCGGGCCCGGCCGCCTTGCGCGCGGGCTCGGCCTCGTCCCAGTCCTTGGGCTGGGCGAAGATCAGCATTCCGGAATGCGGCAGCATCACGGTGCCGCCGAAGGTGTCGTCCCCGGCGAACCAGACCCAGTCTTCGCGGCGCGCAGGCCAGCGGTCGTGGAGGAGGGGGTCCATGCCGACCATGATCGGCGACTCACCGGAGCCGATGTCGCCCAAGTAGAGGGAACGCTTTCCGTTGCCGCTGAGGTTGAGCGGGTGGAACGGCCGTACGGCAAGCTTGAATGTGCGTACAGCACGAGCGCACTTCCAGGTCCAGTACAGCCCCATTCCTGTACAGCCCAACGCCATGAGTGCCACGACCATGGAAAGCGGCAGGAGCGGGAACAGGTACGTGGCCCCCAGCGTGGCCTGGGCGACAAGACCGACCACTACGACGGCGGCCTGTACGGCGAACCAGCCCATGACCGCCCCGAAGTGGGCCTTGATCGCGGCAGCCGGATCGGGCTGGTTCAGATCGGAGGCGCCACGGCCAGAGGCCTTCGGGTATGTCGCCAGCGCGAGCGCGATGTAGCCGCCGATCATCACGAAGATACCCAGGAGTCCCAGGAGGAAGACGCCGTCGCTCCTAAGGAGGAACGCGAGAGCGTATCCGGCGATGATGGCGATCAGGGCCTTGCCGACCCTGCGTTTGGGAGCTGTCGTGGACGTGGTGAGTGGCTGTCCTGTCACTGTGGATTCTCTCTCGTGGGCGCGGTGCGTCTCGGCTCAGCCGAAGACGTTGCGGACATCGCCGGTCTCCGGGACGAGGTGGGGTGGGGTAGCTGTCGTGCCCGCCTGAGGGTCTCCGAAGGTCACTGTGCGCGCCACCCCCAGGAGTATGTCGCGGTAGTCAGCTGCCTGTGCGATCTCAGCAGTTACCAACTGCACAAAGTAGACGGCGGATGAGTGGGGGGCAGGGATGGCTACGGTGCCTTGCCATACCGGCATTTCCTGGAATTCCTGAGTTAGGGGGTTCTGCCTGGGCGATGCGGTTCGCCGCTCTTGCTCGAAGACGAAGCCCAGCCCGCACGGCAGCTCAACCGGTCGCACGCCCTCGCGGGGTGAGGCATCGGCGGACGGGGGGACGGATCGGGTGAGTGCAGCCTTCGCACCACCGCTCGGGACGGACATCGTCGACACTACGAGCGTCGACATTGCGGGGGACTCGCTGTCCTGCCCAGGATGCAGGCCTAGCGCACACCCCATGACCTGGTGGTTTCGCATGGACAGCAAGGTGGCGGCATACACCCGCAGTGCGGAGTCCGCACGGTCACGTTCCTCGCCCTGGGGCAGGTCACGGATCTGCTCAGCCCTCTCACTGAGATCGCTGAGGGAGGGGGCCAGATCGAGCTGGTGGAAGCCGTGGGGGATCGCCCACCACAGGGCGGGCGCTGGAGTGTCATCGCGCTTCATGTGCGATTCCATTACAGACGGCCCCCTCGAAGCAGCTCGCCGGTGTCCGTGATCATCTCGCCGATGTCTCCTGGTGCGTTCGGCAAGCCGGCGGCGATCTTGGAGTACTCGTTGGTCTCGTGCCCCACTCCGTCCTCGGGGAGAACTCCGAAACTCTCCATGGAGGAGACTGCGTTGACCGCAGTGTTGGCGCCATCAATGGCGAACTCCTTGACCCCGGCGGATGTGGCTGCGTCCAAGGCCTTGTGCTCGAAAGCGGGGACGACGCCCTTGATGAATTGATCTGCCTTGGCTCCCACGGTCAGCGCCTCGCCGCCTTCCCTGGCTACGGCCGCGGCAAGACCGACCTCACTCCCTGACCGTGCGAGCGCGCCTACTCCAGGCACCACCCCGAGGGAATCGCCGATGACGCCGGCCCACGCCTTGACCCCCTCACCCACCCCGTACTCCCCGGTCAGCGAATCTCTGAAGTCCTCACTGGAGAGGTTGTTGGCCAGGGACAGAGCGCTGGCCCCCACAGCGATGGCGAGGAACACGGGTGCGGCTGGGGTAGGCAGCAGTGCCAGGAGCCCGGCGATCGCTCCGATCGTGCCGGCATGCTCCACGATGCCCTCACCGATCGCCTTTAGTGCATCACCGATCGCGGAGACCGTCTTGCCGAGCCAGCCGGGCTCCTTCGGCGCGAGCTTGTCGTCGGCGTCGTCGAGGCGCTTCGCGACCATCTCAGCCTTCGCCTCGTGCTCGGACTCCAGCTCCTTCGCTTTGGTGATTACGTCCTGGTACGCCTGGTTGGCCTGCTCGAGCTTGGTGGAGGCATCGTTGAGGGCGGTCTCGGCGGCGCGCAGCTTCGCCGTAGCCGCGTCGGCCTCAGCCTGGTTGGGGTAGGTCTGGCCGCCGAGGCCAAGGCCCGGATTTTCCTTGGCTCGCTCGTAATGCTGCTGTGCGGAGTCGGCGGCAGACTTCCTCTCCCCGGCTTCATGGTCGTACTTCTTCGCCAGGTCCCGGTGGGAGGTGAGTTCTTGCTCCCAGCTGGTCAGCGCGGCGGCCGCCTTATCCAAGGAATGGGCCGCGTTCTTGACGTACGTGGGGATGTCGCCATCGAGCGCGCCACGGAACGCGTCAGCGGCGTCGCCTTCCCAGTAGCTGCTCTCGCCAAGCAGCTGCTCGATCTGTCGGTGGGTCGAGGTGAGTGTCTTCGAAGCGGTCTTGACCTTCCGCTGCAGTTCGGAGACTTCGGAGGGGGCGCCGGGAACGGGATTCCAGCCGAGGTGAACGTAGGGGTTGGCTGCCACGGGTCACTTCCCAGCCGAGGTGGACGCCTGGAACTTGGTCAAGGCATCGGCGAGATTTTCTTCCAGCTCCTCGTAGCTGAGCTTGTTGTCCTTTACCCCTTCGGAGATGTCGCCGATCTGCTCGCTGAGCTGCTTGGTCGCGTAACGCCACCGGTCTTGGAAGGTGTCGCACGCCTCGTCGAGGCGTGCCGTTCCGATCTGGTCCCCGCGGATGTGGGAGAGCGCGGTGCGCGCCGCACTCAGCTCGTCGATGCTGGCTTCCAGCGAGGCGACGAACTTCCCCAATGCGTCGATATCGGTCTTGTAGTGACTACCCATGCGGCATCCCCCTGTGGTCGGCGTCTGGGGCTGAGGGGTCACGATAAGCCGATTGAAGCGCTCTGCCTTGAGCGGGGCGGGGCCGGAACGCGGCTGTTGCGGCCCGGTTGTCGCTGGCGTGCGGCCTGTGGGTGGGCGGCTGCGGCTACGTGCAGCGGGGCAGCGGAGAGCCCGGATGAATGAACTGCGTCTCCAGCCGGACGAGTTGGCTCAAGGTCGGGTGGGTGCGGTGGCCGGGACCCGTGTGCGAGATGGTTACGCGTCCTATGTCTGATAAAGGAACCTATCCGCCGTACCTGTCGCGGAGTTGTGACGGGTAGTACCGAGCGGGGTGTGGGTGCCGTTCGATAGACTTAAGGACAGGCTTGTGACAGGGGACCGGACTTATCGCCCCCAACGGGAAGAACGGGACTAGCGGGATGAACGGGGAGGGCCAAGCGCATGGCCAGTGACGGGTACAAGGTCGATCTGAGTGCGCTCGACCAGGTCATCAAGAAGCTGAACGCGATTATTGGTGACCTCGGCAAGGCAAACGGGGACACGAAGAGCAACACGTACCTGCCGCCAGGCGCATTGGGTGCGAGCGTGGCTGGGCAGTGCACGACGGGCGGGAGCACGTCGGGCGGCCGGTTCGAAGAGGCGGAAGCGCTGACTTCCGCTCATGCCGAGATGAAGGACTACCTCGAGGCCGTCGTCGCCCACCTGGAGTCGGTGATGGACGACTTCGGGACAAAGACGAAGAAGGCGCACGGGGCGTATCAGGACGCTGAGGCGGACACCTCGAACGCCGTGCATGGGGCGAACCAGGCGTCGACTTCGTCCTCGGGGTCGGGGTCGGGGATCGGTTCGGGTTCGTCGGCGGGGTCGATGTCGGGTGTCTAGAGGCATTGAGGGCGGCGGCGGACGAGTAGGACACGAAGCGAGAGACGAAGGGGGCCTGGGGCGCAATGAGTGACCAGGGCGCGGACTACACCTACCAGGCGCCGACGCAGTGCTACGTCGGCGACAACACGACCGACTTCAAGAACCTGGACATGGACACCATGAAGGCCATGGTCCAGGGCGCCAACCCTGAGAACGTGCACACCGCTGCCAGGGGCTGGAAGGGTGTCCACGACCAGCTTGTCGCGGCCAAGGAGGCCTACGAGCACGCTGTTGCCGAGGTGATGGAGCACTGGCAGGGCTCGTCCGCCGACCAGTTCCAGGCTCGGTCGAAGGTGATCTCAAAGAAGATCCATGACACGTCCACGTATGCGACGCAGGTCTCCACTGCGATGACGAGTGCGGCGACGGTGCTCGGGGAGATCCAGAAGCAAGTCCTGGCTATGCAGAAGCCGTCCGCGGGCGACAGCAGGTCCGACCGTCTCACCGATATCAACCGCGATGAGGACGGCCTCAACAAGGACCTCGCCGACAAGAATGTCACTGCGCAGCAGATCGCTGACGGTCGCGAAGGCGACATGTCGGCGGGGCGCGAGGCGCAGATGGCCATGGCTGTGAAGATGGAGGAGCTGGGGGCGGCTTACAACTCGCAGACCAAGTCGATGGGGTCGTGGTCTCGGAATGGGCGAGTTACCGATAACGAGGACTATCCAGGCGAGCCTGGTGGAGTATCTCCTGTGCCCATCGTCGCTGGTTCCGTAGGCGGTCCCTCTGGCGGTTCCGGCGCTGGCAATCTCAGCCGCTCAACAGCGTCGGGCTCGGCGGTGAAGGGTATGAAGTCGCCGACCACCAACGGCATTAGCGGCGGTATCGGCTCGCAGAAGCCGACGGCCGGCTCGCAGATCGGCGCCGGCAACCTCAGCTTCAATGGCGGCACGGGAACCGGAGCCGGCGGTATCGGTGCGGGGGCCGGCGCTGGTACAGGCGGCATTGGCGGCGGTATGGCTGGTTCCGGAGCCGGTGCTGGCGCGGGTGGTGCCGGAGGAGCGGGGATCGGCGGCGGGATCGGTGCTGGTGCAGGCCTCGGCTCGGGTGCTGCGGGTCGTGGCGGCGCAGGCGCTATGGGGCGCGGCGGCCTCGGTGGTGGTGCGGGTGCCGGAGCTGCCGGCAAGGATGCCGCGAAGGGTATGAAGGGCAATTCGCTGGCCCGTACCAAGGGCGGCGAGATCGGCAAGTCTGTCGTCAAGCCGGGCTCCGGACAGCAGGGCGGTTCCGCTCTGCGTCAGAAGCCGAAGACCGCGACCGGTGGTGCTGGAAAGGACGCCGGCCGTAATGGTCTCGGTGGGCACGGTGCCCAGACGGGCAACGGCAAGGACAAAAAGCGGCGTGACAGCTCTCGCCCGGACTACCTGGTCGAGGATGAGCAGACCTGGGCAAACGGTCGGACTGTTAACCCCAAGGTCGTGGAATAGTCAGGCCTACTGGTTAAGTATGCGGTGAAGACGAGACGGGGCCCGCAGCCTTCGGGCTGTGGGCCCCGCCCTGCGAGGGAAGGTGTTACGGCATGAGCTTCACGCGAGCGCTGCGCGCGGTGAGCGCTGCAGCGGCGGCGGGAGCGCTGCTTTTCGCGGCCGCGCCGACGGCGTCGGCGGACCAGGTCAGAGATGACCAGTGGGCGTTGTCGGCGTTCTCCGCCGATAAGATCTGGCAGGTCGCGACTGGCGAGGGCGTGACGGTTGCCGTGATCGATAGTGGCTTCAAGACCAGCCATCCTGACCTCAAGGGCAAGTTCCTCCCGGGCAAGGACTTTATCGATGGGGACACGTCGATTGAGCCTGATCCGCAGGACAACGATAACCCTGGCCATGGCACAGCGATGGCCAGTATCATCGCTGGCCATGGCCACGGTGCGGGTGGCGGCAACGGAGTAAAGGGCCTGGCGCCAGACGCCAAGATCCTTCCGATCCGTGACGATGGCGGCAAGGGTATGTTCGGTCCGGCGATTCGATACGCCGTTGACCAAGGCGCGGACGTCATCAACATCTCTCAGATCAATTGGACCTCAGAGAGCGCCGATTCAAAGGGAGTTCAGGAGGAGCGGGAGGCCGTCAAATACGCCTTGGATCAGGGCGTGCCTGTCGTCGCAGGCTCTGGCAATGATGGCAAGACGGGCAGCGGTGCTCAAAACCACCCTGCGGTCGACCCGGGGGTTGTAGCGGTCGGCGCCATTGACTCGAATGGCCAGATCTGGGATGGCTCCAACTACGGTTCGCACCTCATGCTTACCGCTCCCGGCGTCGATATCGTCACTGCTGGCATCGACTCCGATGGCTACGACGGCGGCGATGGCACCTCCGACTCCACCGCCTATACCTCCGCCGCCCTTGCCCTCCTCAAGCAGAAGTTCCCTGACCTGGCTCCCGGCCAGCTGGTCAACCGCCTTGTCAAGACAGCCGGCCTTCCGGCTTCTGCGAAGGGCACGTCACTCCCCGACGAGCACTACGGCTATGGCTATATTCAACCGTTGGCCGCCCTCACTAAAGACGTCCCGGCGGGCTCCAAGAGCGGGCCGCTGAAGATCGATGAGCTGAACGCCGCCGTCGGCAAGGCGAAGGGCGGCGATGCCGCGGCTCCGTCCTCCTCGGCGCCCGACGCCGCCTCCGATGCCTCGGACTCGGACGGCATCAGCACCGGCCTGATCGTCGGCATCGCCGCCGGTGTCCTCGTCATCCTGGTGATTGTCGTGATCGTGATTGTGCGCAGCCGCAAGAACAATGGCGGCGGCCCACCGCCCCCCGGTGGTGGTTGGGGCGGTGGTGGTCACCAGCCGTATCCGACGCAACAGCCGTACCCGGGCTCGTACCCGCAGCAGGCGCCTCCCGCGCCGGGCGGTTCGTACCCCCAGGCTCCCTCACAACCACCGTATGGGCAGCAGTAGTTACGGTTACGAAGCCCGCCTGGCCTAACGTGCCAGGCGGGCGATTCACGTTGGTACCGGAATGAGACGGGGCCTGCAGCCTTCGGGCTGTGGGCCCCGCCCTGCGAGGGAAGGTGTTACGGCATGAGCTTCACGCGAGCGCTGCGCGCGGTGGGCGCTGCAGCGGCGGCGGGAGCGCTGCTTTTCGCGGCTGCGCCGACGGCGTCTGCGGACCAGGTCAGAGATGACCAGTGGCCGCTGACGGCGTTCGCTGCCGAGAAGGTCTGGAACGAGGCGACCGGAAAGGGCGTCACGGTCGCGGTCATCGACGGCGGCTTCAAGAAGGACCACCCTGATCTTGCCGGGCAGTTTCTCAAGGGTAAGAACCTCGTCGATGCCTCGGACGAGTCGACCGTGGACCAGGAGGACGTGGCTCACGGCACCGCGATGTCGGGCATCATCGCCGGACATGGTCACGGTGCGGGAGGCGCGAGCGGTGTGAAGGGGCTTGCTCCCGATGCCAAAATCCTCCCCATTCGGTCGATTGGGGACCTTTCCGCATACTTCGCGAAGCCGATCAGGTATGCAGTGGATCACGGCGCAGACGTCATCAATATTTCTCGTGGCGCGGACAATGGAAGTGACGATGCGACGGTTGCCGCGGCGGTGAAGGAGGAACGCGAAGCCATTGCCTATGCGCTGGAACACGGCGTGCCAGTTGTGACCGCGTCCGGAAACCAGGGGAAGACTGGCGTCGACAACCTGCTGTTCCCAGCCAATGAGCCAGGTGCGGTGACTGTTGGTGCCGTTGATTCGCGGGGCGAGATCTGGGACAAGTCCAACTACGGGCCCCCACTTATGCTGGCAGCTCCTGGCGTGAAGAACGTCGTCGCAGGTCTCGACGCCGACGGCTACGACCAGGCCGATGGCACCTCCGGCTCCACCGCCTACGTCTCTGCCGCCCTCGCTCTCCTTAAGCAGAAGTTCCCCGACCTCTCCGCAGGCCAGCTGGTGAACCGCCTCACCAAGACTGCCGGACTCCCCACCTCTGCGAATGGGACGTCGCTTCCTGACGAGCACTTTGGCTACGGCTTCATCAAGCCGTACTCCGCGCTCACCGAGGACATCCCGGCCGGCCCCAAGAACGGCCCGCTGAAGGTCGATGAGCTGAACACTGCCATTGCCCAGGCCAAGGGCAGCGACGCTTCGGCACCCTCTTCGTCGCCCGATGCTGCCTCCGACTCCTCAGACTCCAGTGGCATCAGCACGGGCATGATCGTCGGCATCGCCGTCGGCGCCCTCGTCGTCCTGGTGATCGTCGTCGTGTTGATCGCGCGTAGCCGCAAGAACAATGGCGGTGGCCCGCCCCCGCCCCCCGGCGGTGGATGGGGTGGCGGCGGCCAGGCCCCGTACCCCGGGCAGCAGCCGTCTCCAAACCCGTACCAGCAGCAGCCGCCCCCCCGCGCCGGGTTCGTACCCGCAATCCCCCTCGCAACCGCCCTACGGTCAGCGCTAGTTCGTAGCGCAACAACGGGACCAACGGGCCCAACGCGTCGCGCCAAGTGCCCCGCACCCAGGAGGGTGCGGGGCACTTCGCGCGTGAGATGCGCATACGGAGCCGTGGCGGGGATTGGAAGCTTGGGCCGGGCTCACCACCACGAGATCGGGTGAGATTGCAGCCGGTCATCCAGGAAGCGTGAGGTCCGCCGTGCCCGCCGGGGCGACCCATTCCATTGGCTGTCCGGTCACTTCGGCGATCATGTCGTAGTCGCCGTCGTAGTGGAGCACGGTCGCGCCGTGGCGCTCCGCGGTCGCGGCGATGACGAGGTCCGTACCGGAGACGGCGCGCCAGTTGCCGTTGGCGGCGAGGGTTCGCTGGACTTCAGCTGCCCGGTCCCAGACCTCGTCCGGGGTGGGGAGCCAGTCGAATCCGCGGAGGCCTTCTTGGATGCGGTCGACGTCTGCTTTGGATCGGGCGCTGTAGGCGATCTCGATCTCGATGGCCCCGCAGATCGCCAGCAGTCCTTGGCGGGACAGGCTGTCGAGGCGGGGTGCGACGTTCGGCTTCGGCCAGCGTGCGAACGCCGACTTGTCCAGGAGATAGCGCACGCTCAGGCGACCTGCTCGCGTCCCGTGCCGTCCGAGTTCTCCGTCGGGCCGGTGAGGTCGGGGAGTCCTCCTGACTTCAGCCACTCGGTGAACGACTCGCGCTTGCGCAGCTTGATCAATTCCTCCAGCGCGCCGTTCACGGTGGCCACCTTGGTCTGCGTACCGAGCAATTCGGCGGCCTGGGCCAACAGCTCGTCATTGACGTCGATGACGGTTCTGGACATACGCACCTCCCAAGGTGATATCAAGTTCTCGTTGAGATGATATCGCCGCGAGGGTGGGGGGTGCAATCCAGGTCAATCCAGGTGGCACTCACTGTGTCGACGGGTGCGCTTTGGGTGAGTGGCGCCTGCGTTCGAGTACGGCGGCGTTCTGCGGGCCGGTCAACGTCAAGCTGTCCGTGCCTGAGGCGGGCGGCCACCGGATGGTCGCCGCCCGCCCCCGCGAAGCGTCAGTCGCCCATCTTGATGAGCGATGCCTCGTGCGCCTCACTCGCCACCGAGCTCTTGCCGGTGTTGGAGACCGACGCCAGGAACACGCTGTCGTCGTGCGTGTAGGGCATGGCGAAGGAGTCGTTACCGAGGGCGCCGTCCATGTGCCCGTAGTACTGCTCTTGCGTTTCGGAGCCGGACTTGGGGTCGAGGCTGACGAGATACATGGGGGATCCGTCGCCGCCGAAGTTGTCCTCTCGCCAGCCGCTTTCGTCCTGCTTCAGCGCCAGGAGCTCGTTCCCTGACCCCTGGACGAGCGAGTACTGCACGTCGTCGCTGATTCCGGTGGACCAGACGCGCTTGCCGCTGTCGAGGTCGTACGCGTCGATCGCGGTCCCCAGGCTCGAGTTGCCGTGCTTCTCGGCGATGTAGAGCGTGTCGCCGATGACC
This sequence comes from Streptomyces sp. NPDC002795, assembly GCF_042888725.1. Taxonomy (NCBI): domain Bacteria; kingdom Bacillati; phylum Actinomycetota; class Actinomycetes; order Kitasatosporales; family Streptomycetaceae; genus Streptomyces; species Streptomyces sp. NPDC002795. The sequence continues at coordinate 40,334 of NZ_JBIAQB010000016.1, read as the reverse complement.
TTCAACGCGGCCTGCGGGTCGCCTTCCGTCGCGGCCTCCCGCTGCGAGAAGTACATGTCGGCGGAGGAGTAGTTCTCGAGGTCCTCTCCAAGAACCATGGTGTTTCTGGCCCTGCCGTCGTCCTGGAGGACCGTGTACCCGTTCTTCTTCACGTCCTGGGGGACCCCGACGATGACCGGAGAGGTCGACACGACCGTCGCGTCCTCTCCGTATTCCCACTCGCCGTCACCCATGGCATAGGTCCACTTCGCCTTGCCGGTGGCCGGATCGACACCGGCCGCCGTCGAGCTCTGGCCGTCCGGGGAGCCATAGGCCCAGCGGGTGGTGCAGAGCTGCACCCTCACCAACTGCTTGCCGCCGACGTACCCCTGGCCCTGGCACGCCTTGCCGCCGTACGTCTCCTTCTTGCTGTCCTTCCAGAGCACCTTTCCGGTGCGCAGGTCGTACGCGGTTTTGTCGTTGACGACGACCGTGCCGCCGCTCACCGCGGTGGCGGGACCGTCCTGACGCTTCGGGACCGTGTGCTGCCACAGCTTCTTGCCGGTCTTGAGGTCGAGGGCGAAGAGGCCGTTGCAGTCGTGGACGGCGCCGACGGCGAGGACCGCGATGTCTTCGCTGGACACGGAGGACGCGTGGCAGATCGTGGAGGCTCCCTTACCGGGGGCGGCCATGCCCCATTGGAGGTCGCCGCTGTCCGTGTCGAGCGCACTGACGCCGTCGGTCTGGGCGCGGACGACGTTCTTCCCCGTGAACCACGTGCCGAGGTAGTTCTGGGTGTCGGATTCGCCCCCGTAGTACGGAAGGCTCCACTCGACCTCGGTCTTGGAGGGGTCGAAGAGGATCCAGGCCACCGAGCCGAAGACGGCCGACATGATGACGCTGAGCACCAGGAGGGAGATCAGTACGCCCTTGCCCCGCTTCTTCCCGGGAGTGGAGGACGGCGGGTGCATGGGCGCGAACTGCTGTGGCACGGAGCCCTGTTGGGGGTGCTGTGGCGGGTAGGGCTGCTGCGGTGGATAGGGCTGCTGGGGTGCGTAGCCCTGTTGGGGCGGATACGGCGAGTTGTAGGGCTGCTGTCCCGGTACGGGCGGCATGCCGTTGGAGTAGCCGGGCGTCGTCATGAGATCTGCTTCCTCACGTAGTCGGCCCAGGCGTTCTGGAACTCGTCCGAACCCATCCCGGTGGCCTTCGTCAGTTGCGCGTCCATCCCCTTGGGGTTCTTGTACTGCTCGGCCACGAACGCGAGGGCCTTGTCCTCGCCGTACTTCTCGGCGATGAAGCGGATGGCCAGCCAGCCCAGGGTGTAGTGCGCGCTGTTCTCCGCGTCGTCCGCGCTGTGGAAGTCGTCGCTGAGGGGGAGCTTGCCGTCAAAGGGGTCGACGTAGCTGCCCGAGTAGTACCTCTTCAGGGCGCGCAGTTCCTTGGTCGCCGACGAAGGAGCGTTTCGCATCGCCATGTATTCGGCGAAGCCCTCCACCACCCACACCTGCGACTGGCCGTCGGGGCCCGTCAGCGGCTCCACCAGGGTGTGCGCCAGTTCGTGGTGGCTGATCTCGAGGACGCTCGCGGCATAGTCGGGGCGATTGAACCGGCTCTGCGCGGTGTCCATGACGATCCGGGCGCCGCCGTTCTGGACGTTCACCTTCGCCTTGGTCCCGCCTGCGGTCACCGCCGGCATCTGGATGGACACGCCCGCCTCGGCGATCGACTCGTCGTCCTCCTGGCCGGTGCCCGCGCGGTACATGTGCTTGTACACCTTGCGGTTCTTCTCGAGCGTGACGACGAAGCCGGGCATCGTGTGGCCGCTCTTGGGGCCCTTGGCCGCCCAGACCGCGAGATTGTCCGTCGCCGCCTTCTCGATGTACGGGGCGTAGCGGCGGGCGTCGGCCGCTTGGGCGGAGTCCGACATGATCACGGTGTGCGGCTTGATGGTGACGGCCATCGAGTCGTAAGCGTCCCAGGGGGCCGGGTAGTTGGTCATCTCGCCGTAACCGGGGATCTCCGGAGTGGACGGTCCTACTTCAGTGACCTTCAGGTCCGAGTCCGCAGTCTTCTTCTCTACCGTCCAGCGGTACAGCTCGGCGACGGGGCTGGCGTCGGCCCCCTTCACCTGGTGGACGAACGCCACTTCGACGGAAGCCGACGCGCCCGCTCCGTAGTGGTCCACGGCCCGGCCGTCGATCTTGAGGTACTGGTACTCGGACACCGCGAACGGGACCTTACGAAGGTTCGCGAACAGTGAAGCCTGCTTGGTCTTCAGCGTCGACGAACCGCCCTCGAACGGTGCGAGGTAGGCGCCCTTGTCACCGCCAGTGAGCGCCTCGGAGTGGTTCTTGAGGAGATCGGACATGTCGGCCTGGGTGATCTCGGTTGCCTGCCCGCCATTGCCGGCCACGGGCAACGGGTCGTCGCTGACCGCCTGGACGATGCCGAACACCATCAGGCCGAGCGCGATCACGGCGATTCCGCCGAAGGTCACGGTCACCCACTTGAGGACCGGATTCACGGTGCGCGGTGTATCGCGCTGCGGCGTGACCGGGGGTCTCGGGGGTGCGGGCGGCGGAGACGGTGGCCTGGGTGGCTGTTGCGAGGGATACGACTGTCCGTATCCCTGCGGCGGTTGAAACGACATGGATCCCTCGTTAAAGGGGGGACACACGTCTGTCCCCCGTGACGACGCTTGTCATGCATCCGATGAAGGGGACGCCGCATATTCTTATCAGACGTTTACTTAGGGCGCGGAGGCGTCATCTGTGCCCTTGAGGCGCGCGCGGGTGCGTAAGCGGCAACTTGCCTGTGGTGTAAGGACTTTCGGTGAGGACCGGCGTTGATGTGAACCCCGTTCGACGGCCGGGGCGTTCGTCGTGACTCACAACACGTGTCACAAGGTTGTAGCGTCCGACGGCCGGTTCCTAGGATCGTTCAAGGTCATTTCGCGGCGGCACGAGAGCACAACTCGGCCCGCACGTCGGCACGGTCGTACAACTCAGCGGTGGCGTCGGCCGGTTACGTCGGACCGGGCCGGTCCTGCCGGGAATCCACCTCAGGAAGGGTCTCATGTCCGGGACTGGCTTCGACGTCGAGAGCGCGGCGCTTCGACGTTACGCGCAGGCGGCCGAACAGGCGGCAGACAAAGTCGAGAGCATTCGCAGAAGACTGGCTCCGCTCGACCTCCACCAGCAGACGTTCGGAAGGCTCCCCGAGTCGGACGAGCTCAAGGCCGACTACGACAAACAGTCCGAGGAAGCGGCCACCGACCTCAAGGATGTCCAGGACGCCCTGACGGTCATCGCCGAAACCGTTCGCGGTTCGGCCGATGCCTACGACCAGGGCGAGGAAGCCCAGACCCAGTCGTTCGGGGGCGCTTCCTGATGCCCGACGTACTCGACCGCATCGGCTTCTCGGTCGATTGGAGCAACCCGCTCGCCGACGCGCTGGACTCCACCATCCGCGGCGCCGTCAAGGAACTCGGCCTCGACGACCTCATCGAGAAGGTCAGCGGGGACAACGAACTCCTGACGCGGACCGCGGTGGAGTGGCGCTCCGCCGCCCGTGACATGCAGGGAGTCGTCGACGACCTGGAGGCCGAGCGCAGGACGCTCATCGCCTCCTGGACGGGTGACGCCGCGCAGGCCTTCAGCGGAAAACTCGCCGCATTCGAGGAGGCGCTGCGCGGCGAGGCCGAGGACATGAACACGGTCGCCGAGCTGCTCGAGATGGCGGCGGAGAGCTGCGCCGAGGCCGAGCAGGTGATGCTCGACCTGGTCGTCGAGATCGTCGAAGCACTGCTCGCCGCGGCGGCCACCGCGGCCATCGTCGCCGTCCTCACGGCGGGCGTCGGCGCGGCCATCGGCCCGCTGATCGGCGCGGCCGGAACGGCGAGCCGGATCATGAAGGCCACCCGGATCACCGCGAAGCTCGCCGACAAGCTCAAGGACCTCGCCGAAAGGATGCGCGCGCTGCGCAAGCTGCGTCAGCTGCGCGTGGCTGCCAAACGCGCCTGGCGGCACAAGGACAAGAACTACAAGATCGTCAAGAACGCGGTGAAGTACCCCGTCAAGGTCGGCCTGGGCGCGCAGCTCGGCGGGGCCGCCATGGATGCCGCGCCGCTCGCCAACGACATGCTCAGGGATGCCACGGGCGTGGACGTCGGCGCCAAGGTCTCCGCGGCGGCGGAGGGCGCCGAGCGCACCCTGCACGAGGCCACCGGGCTGGACTCCGTAAGGATGGGGGACAAGACCTGGGACGTCGCGCACCAGACGCCGGACGGCGAGGAGCCCAAATCCCCGCAGGAACAGCAGTACGCGAACCGGCCCGAGCCGGAGACCTTCCGGGACCGCCTCGTTGAACAGGTGCCCGAGCAGCAACGCCCAGTGAAGGATGTCTTCGGATGAGCCCCGGAAACCTGCTCAGCGGGCCGACCCACTCCGACATCGAGCAGCGCGCCGTGAACACCCTGCCACCGGGCACGCCTGTGCACGCGGCGACCGTGGTGCACCCGGGCCCTCGGCTGCGCAGGCCCGCACGCCGGCACCGGCCACGGGTACTGGTGGGTGAACGACTGCCCGGCGACCGCTGGGCCGGATTCAAGCGCGGCATCTGGGGAATCTTCCGTCTCTACGACATCGTCGCCCCGGACCTCGACCTGTTCTGGTGGATGCACCGCAACCGCACCCGCCGTGCCGGAAAGCCCCTCACGGGCGGGCGCGGAAGCCTCGCGGGCCGCCTCGCGTCGGCGCTCTACCCGAGAGTCCCGACCACCGGCGCCGCGACCGTTCTCCTGCTCACGGACCGGGACGCCACCCTGGTCTACGTACAGCGGTCACGCCGCGGCGACCGGCTCGGCGTGGCCGAGGCCGGCTGGAGCGTCCCGGCGCGAGACCTCTTGTCGGTCACCCACCAGCCGCAGGCGGGCGCCGATGCCTGTGACCTGACCTTCACCGACCAGTCGGTCGTACGGGTCAACTGCCCCTGGCGGTCGGGCCCCAGGCTTTGGGAGTTGGGGCGGTAGGCCCGGGAGGTTCATGCGGCCCACCTGCTGTGCGTGAGTATGTGACCATGTGGCGTCGGACGTAGCGACGAGACGCTGAGGAGCACCACGAGTGAAGGCCACGGCCCCCCTCCCCTTGAGCAAGGTCGCCTTCGACGACCCCGGCACGCGGCAGGTCTATGAGCGCGCCAAGCGGCGAGCTCTCAGGAGTCTGCTGATCAGGGGCGTGGTGTGGTGTGTGCTGTTGGGTGTCGCGACTCTTGGACCCGACGAGGAGACTCAACTCGTGCAGGGTGTCGCGTCGTTCGGCGTCATGGTGTGGTCGTTCTTCCTCATCGGGCCGGCCAACTCGGTGCGCTGGTACGCGATGGTCGGGCGCGTGCTGAAGTCGGGACCGTGGCAGAACGCGGTCGCTGTTGTGCGTCCGGACGTCAAGGTGGGCGCGGGGCCGGCCGTTGAGCTTCAGGTCGGATCGGCGGGCGCGGGTGCGGGTGCGGGTGCCGGTGGGGGTGTGGTGGGTGATGGACAGGTGAGTGCTGTTCCGGCGTCGACCACCGCGACCGCCAAGACGACGGCTCCGATCTTCGCCGTGCGGGCGCCGCGGCGTCACAGGCGGCGGGTGTCGGAGCTGGAGCAGGGGGCCTGGTTCGTGGGGGAGCCGGACTGGGTGGGCGTGATCAGCGAGCCGGGTGGGGACAGGTTCATGGTGCTGCAACTGCACCGTTCGTAGGTGAGGAACGCCCCGCGTAGCAAACCACAGCCAGCCACGGGCAGACCCTTCACAGGGGGCGACCCCACGCAGTCCGAACCGGTCGCCCTCGCCGGAGACAACATGGTCGTGCCCCAGGGGGCCTCCATTTTCCGGGGCACGCTCAGAACAACCCGTGCCACATCTGCTCGATGATCAGGGACCACCAATTCGTCGGTTCCGACAGGGCGTTCGGGTCGATGGCCAGGAGGCGGGTCTGGAGGTCGGCGACGATGTTGCCTGCCGTGTGCGGGTTCGCGTCGAGCATGTGGCCGCGCGTCGCGTACAGCGTGGCGAGGGAGTACGCGAAGGCGGCGACCGAGGAGTTGACGTACTGGAGGCTGCCGTCCAGGGGCATGGCCGCCCAGACCTGGCCGCTGTCGCGCTGCACCGTGATCACGAACATGCCGTCGGTGCCGATGCGGGTGTGTGTGGCGAGGGTGTTGGCCGCGGCAGGGGGCAGTTGGGCGCCCGTGCCAATGAGGTGGTTGCGTGCTTCCGCGAACATGCCGCCCATGACGGGCGGGACGCCGGGCGCGTCGGTGTCCGCCAGGAAGAAGAGGGGGACGTCGGCAGGGAGGCCGACGGTGGCCAGTGTTGCGCGGGCGGAGTCCGGGAGAGCTGCGGTGGCCAGGAGTGGGGGAGCGTAGCGGCGGACCTGCTGCTCGCCGAAGACCTGTGTGAGCAGCGGGCCCAGTTCCGCGTCCGGCAGGACATGCGTGGGCGGTACGGGGTGGGGGAGCGGTGCGCGGGACGGTTGTGGGGGTGCTGGCTGGCCCGCGAGTTGGGCCATCTGTTGTGCGTGGGAAGTGAGCGCGGTGATGCCCTCGGTGCGGGAGGCCTGGTCCCGGCCGTAGGGGTGGGCGTGCGAGTGGGAGGCGTTCGGGAACGTGGTCAACAGGACGTTCGCCGTGTAGCCGCCGGGGAAGTAGCCGGGGCACAGGTCCGTGTGGATCGCCACGACGTTCTCCACGGGCACCCGCAACTCGCCCAGCTGCGCCATGCCCTGGTACTCGGCCGGCGGCTTGCCGGGAGCCGAGGTGGCCGTGACGTAGGCCTCCTGGCCTGTGCGCGGGTCGACGTAGGTGAAGACCGCGGTGTTGCCCGGGCCGGTGGCCGGGCGGCCACCGCCACCGCCACCGGCAGGAGCGGGTGTCGGCTGGTGCGGCTGAGGGGCTGCCGTGGGCGGTGTGGGTGGGGCCAGCGGGTAGTCCACCACGGTGGGGGTGGGCTGCGGGGCCGTGGCGCCCGAGACCCCCGAACCAGAGCCTCCCGAACTCTGGTCGGCCGAGCCCAACACGCGCGCGTACTGCGTCAGTCCGTCCTCCTCGAACGCCGACGCCAGCATCCGCGCGCGCTGCGCCGGCCCCGCCTGCGTACGCGTCAGGAGCGGGGCGATCCGCAGGTACGTACGTCCCGGAGCGGGCAGCTCGGACGAGTGGGAAGCGTCGGCGGCGACCTCCTCAACCGCAGCCCGCAGCACCACCGGGTCCGTGTGCACCAGCAGCCACGGGTCCTTGAGCAGGCGGGGCAGCTGGCCCGCGCCCAGGAGGTGGCCGACGATGCCGTCCCGTACGTAGGGGTCGGCATGCTCCCAGCCCTCGGCGGGGACCCGCTCCAGCAGCTCCATCGCGAGGCACAGGTGTGCGGCGCGTACATCGGGCAGTGTGGCGCGGATCGCCTCGCCGAGCGCCGGGTGGGTGAGGGTGATGAGGGTGGGTTCGGTTGCGTCCTCGTCGTTCACCGTGGTGACGAACGGGCCGGCGAGGGGCATGCCGTTGGCGATGTCCTGCGACAGGTCGCGCGCGGCCAGCGCCGAGGCCAGTGGTGCCCACAACGGCAGTGGCAGTCCCTCGCCTTCGGCGAGGGCGAGCGGGGCGAGCATCGCGGGCAGGAGGGCCGGGTCGGCGCCTAGGCGCTGGGCGTGCATGGCGACGGCCTCGGCGGGACCGGCGGGGAAGAGGGCGGCGTTCGGCGGCGGCTCCGGGGCCAACAGGTGGGCGCTGACGGCCAGTTGAGCGGTCAGGCGGCTGCCGCCGGGGCCCGTGGCCGTGCGCGACGCGATGCCCTGCGCGAGCCAGAGCCGCATCTGGGGATCGTCGGTGAACGGGAGTCGGGGCGCCCCGAAGTTCGGGTCGAGCGCGATCTGGGTCTGCAGGGTGAGGCCCTGGAGGTCGGCGTGCTCGGGCGCGTCGAGATCGATGACCTGCGCCGTCCCTGCGGGGAGCGCGGCGGCGATCTCGGCGGCCACCGCGCGCGGGACCTCGGCGAGGAGACGTACGGAGGGGAGCCCCGCGAGCGGCAGCAGCAGCTCGCGCGCCATCCGCTCGGGCCCGCGCCCGGCCCGTACGGGACCGGCCTCAGCCACATCGGGCACGACGATCACGCGCTCGCCCGCGCCCAAGGCCTCGTACACCTGCGCATCGCGCGCGACGTCGAAGCCGTAGTGGTCGGCGAGCAGCCACAGCACCTGGGCGGGCGTGCGTCCCGCGGCGCTCGGCACCGCGGGCGCGGGCAGTGGCGGCGGGACGGTCCACGGGTCGAGGCGCGCGAGGTCGATGCGCTCGCGGTGGCCGGGGTCGCAGAGCATCAGGAAACCGGTCAGCAGGCGCGAACTGCCGCATCCCGGCGAGCCGGTGAGGAGAACGACGCGCGGCGCGTCCGGAACGGCGGCCCGCCAGGCGGCGAGTGCGCGCAGGGCGGAGGCGCGGCCGCCGATGAACGGATGCGGCTCGTAGGCGACCTGCTGCGGCCCTGCCATGGGGTGCTGCTGCGGCGCCGCCATGGGGCTGTTCTGCCAGCTCACGACTCTCCCTGGTTCCCCGTAAACACGTGCCTGCTCACTCTACGGGCGAGCTCTGACAACGGGGTACGTGAGGCTGGCGGGGGTTGCCCGGGTGTCAGGGTGGCTTGGTAAACTCGGCGCAAAATTACGTCTGTTGAGGCACACGGGGTCCTTCGGATGTACGGCGACACGGGGGAGATGCCGCCATGGCGATGATGCTGCCGGACGAGTTGGCCTGGCTGCTGGAGATGTTGGGCTTCGATTGGCCGACGGCCAATGAGGACCACATGATGCAGGCCGCTCAGACGTGGCGGGATTTCGGGACGCAGGTCGGCGACATCCAGTCGGATGCGATGCGGTCGGCCGGGAACGTCACGTCGGACAATTACGGCGAGTCGATCGACGCGTTCGTCGAGAAGTGGGAAAAGTTCTCGGGCGGGTCGGGGTATCTGGACGATGCGCGGCAGGCGGCCGAGGTGATCGCGTCGGTCTTCGATGTCGCGGCGATGCTGATCATCGGGATGAAGATCGCGGTGATCATCCAGCTGATTGTGCTGGCGGTTCAGATCGCGGTGGCGGCGGCGACGGCGGTGGTCACGTTCGGGTTGTCGGCGGTGGCTTCGGCGGGGATGACGCAGGTGGCGCGGCTCGCGGTCCGCAAGATTTTGAAGGAGGCCGCGCAGGCGTTGCTGGAGGCGGCGCTTGAGGCGGTGAAGGAACCGTTCGTCTCCGCGTTGGAGGAGATGAGCAAGGATCTGGTCGCGCAGACGGTGAACCAGAACTTCGGTGCGCAGGACGGCTACAACCTGGGCCGCACGGCGGATGCGGGCAAGACGGCGGTCAAGGACGGTTTCGACAACTTCGGCGCCACGCTGGGTGAGTCGCTGCGGGACGGGGCCGGGGGCCGGGCCGGGGCGCATGCGCGGGGCGGGTTGGACAGTGCGGCGGGGAACGGGTCGTCGTCGGGTGGGACGGATGCGGATGCGGATGCGGGCGCGGGGGGCGGTACAGGGTCCGCGACGGGTTCCGGTTCAGGGGCCGGGGCCGGTGCCGGTGCTGGTGCGAATGGTGGCACCGGGGCGGGTTCAGGTGCCGGTGGTGGTTCCGGCGGGGATGGTTCCGGGGGTACGTCGGGGGGTGACGGGGCGGGGGCTGGTTCCGGTGGAGCGGCGTCCGGTGGGTCCGGGGTCGGCTCGGGTGGTTCCGGTTCCGGTTCCGGTGGGTCAGGGGCTGGTTCTGGGTCGTCCGGGTCCGGGGGTGGCGGAGGCGGTACGGCTGGCGCTTCGGCTTCTGGCGACACCAGTGACACCGGCGGCGCAGGGACAACAGGCAATGGCAGTACGGGAGTCGGATCGCAGGCGGGCTCGAACGGTGACGCCGGATCGACGTCTACGCCGACCCCCTCCCCGGCGCCGTCGTCCGATCGGCCACTGACCCCGTTCGACGAGGGCTACAACGAGCAGCAGCCCGCGTCCGGGTCTTCCACGTCGTCCGATGCCGGCGGCTCCACGGGCCCGTCGAGCACGCCGGACGCCGCACCGTCGTCCGGAACGCCGGACGTGTCGACGGGTACGGACTCTCAGCGCGACGGTAGCGAGACGGCCACGCCCGCGCCCGCCGCGCAGTCGGACCCGACCACCTCCTCGGTCCCGCACGCGCGCGTGGATTCGGACACGGCCACACCGTCACCCGCACCGACCCCCACGCCGGACACGGCGCCGCCCACCACCGGGCAGCCCGATCCGTCCCAGGGCATCAACACGGCCTCGGAGAGCGCCGCCGCCCCGGCGCAGGAGTCCAACGGCCCTGCCGCACAGACCCCTTCGCCCGACCGCGGGAACGATCCGTCGACCGCGACGGACCCACGTGCCCAGGGTCAGCAGCCCGCCACTCCCACGGCGACGCCGGCGGGCACCCCCACGCCCACCGACACCTCATCACCCACCTCCACGTCCACCGGTACGTCCGCGACGTCGGGCTCCATACCGAGCGCGGGCGTCGGCGCCGGTGCGCACGGCGGCTCTTCCGACTCACCGTCGCGTACGTCGTCGTCCAACCCGACGTTCCACTCCCAGAGCGCCACGGCCACCGAGGCCCACCCTCGCCCTACCCCTACGCCAACACCTGCGGGCGACCCGAACGCCGCGACACCGAACCCCAACCAGACGCCGAACGCGGCACCGACCGCGACCCCGGGCCCGGTCGCGAACGCCTCCACCACGCCGAACCAGGGTCCGACACGCCAGCCCAACCAGTCGACGACGCCGCCCCGTACGGACACGCCCCGCAACGAGGCCCCCGGCCGCGCGACCCCTACGACGACCCGCTCCGAGCCGACAACCGCGTCGACCCCTCGCCCCAACACCCCCACCAACAACAGGCCGGGCACCACCACGTCCAACCCCTCCACGACCCCGAACCAGCCCGGCATCGCCTCGACGCCCACGCCGAACCAGACGCCGAATCAGGCTCCGGGGCAGACACCTACGCAGCCGGCGAACCAGGCCCCGAGCCAGGCAACGTCCCAGACGCCGAGCCAGCCTGCGAACCAGACGCCTAACCAGGCTCCGAGCCAGGTCCCTGGGCAGACGCCGGCCCAGCCTGCGAATCAAGTCCCGAATCAGACGCCGAGCCAGCCTGCGAATCAGGCCCCGAACCAGGCTCCGAGTCAGACGCCTCCGCAGCCGACGCCCCAGGTCCCGAATCAGGCAACGCCCCAGACGCCGACGGCCAACAACCCCGGCGCCCAGCAGCCCAGTTCGAACGACCAGCCCACGCAGGAATCATCCGAGAACACCCCGCCGAAGCAAGAACAGCCAGCCCCCCTTTCCCAGGGCCAGAGCCTCCAGCAGATCCGCGACAGCCTCAACCACGCCCCGTACGGCCTGCTGACGCCGGACCCCGCCCACCAGCAGGCTCTGGCCAACGCCGTCCCTCGCAGCGAGGACGGCACCCCCCAGCGCCACCCCGACCCGAACGGCGAGTGGGCCCAACTCCAGAACGATGGCGGTCTCTCGCAGCCGGGCCGTTCCAACAACTGCCTCGACAACGCCCGCGCAGGCCTGTCGACGTGGTTCGGCGACCCTCAGGTCTCCGCACCCCGCACCCCGGACAAGAACCAGGACGGCTCGCTCGACACGATGTCGCCCGAGCGCGACTCGTACAACAACCTCGACGCCTGGGCTGGCCGCCCCCAGATCTGGGCCGGCGCCGACCACCCCAACCCGTACGCGCGAATAGCCCAGCACCTCCAGGAGGCGGGTCCCGGCTCGGCGGCCGTGGTGGGCGTGCAGTGGCCGGGCGGCGGCGGTCACGCCTTCAACGTCTACAACCACAACGGCCAGATCATCTGGGTCGACCACCAGACCGGCGAAGTCAGTCCCAACCCCATCCACACCGGCGCCGCCGGCGTCCGCTACGTCCCCTTCGACTCCAACGGGCAGACCATGGACGCCCCTTGGGAGAAGCAGGACGACGCGGAGAAGGAAGAGGGTCAGAAGCAGGAAGACTCGCAGTCACAAGAGGCGCAGCAGCAGAGCGAGGACCAGGCGGCACAGTCGCAGGGAGACCAAAAGCAAGACGAGAACCAGACGCAGCACCAGCAGAGTCCGTCGGTGAACGAGACGGACAACTCGCAGCAGAGCCCGTCGGCGAATCAGGCTGACAACTCGCAGCACAGCCCGTTCTCCAACGAGACCGACAACTCCCAGGACAACCCGTCGGCGAACCAGGCGGACAACTCCGAACAGAGCAATACGACCGCCACCACCTCCACGGCACCGGGCTCTCATGGCGATACCCCGGCCAACGGTCCGGGACCCGAATCCCCGGCCGGGAGCACACCGCAGGTCGGATACGGCGCGGCGTCTCCCGAAGCCGACGGCAACGGTTCCTCGCAGGCTGACCCACCTGCCTCGGACACGCCTGAGTCGGATGACGTCAACACCCCTGGTCCTGAACAATCCGCCAACTCCACTGGCACGGACGACGCCAGCACTTCTCCAGCCTCTGCTGATTCCACCCAATCCACGCAGACCATAGGGGCACACCCGGACGACAATCAGCCCCGAGTTCACCGTGAGCACGCCGGTGCACGCCTGCTTCCGCTGATGCCCGGGGACCAGCAGCGCGTCGAATCGGTCCGTGAGCGAGAGGCCAAGTCGCTTCGGCGGCAACTGAACTCTCAGGCGAAGCGGGTCGAAAAGGAGATGGCCCAGGCCAAGAAGGATGGGGCCCCTCCGGAAGAGATCGACGCCCTCAAGGAAAGGGCCAAGGACCTCCGCCAGCAGGCCAAGGACGTCACTCCGCGGAAGCTGGAAGACGATGAGCGGACGGACGTTCCGCCGGATGAAGCTCAGGACAGGATGCGGCAGGAGAACCCTGTCTACCGGATTGAGCACGACGAGGTGGACCAGCGGCTGTCGGCATGGGCGGACCCGAAGCATCCTGACGCCGTGAACGGGGTCAGCCCGCTGGCGAGGGTCCTCAGGACCGCTGCGGGCCAGGATTCACATGAGAACTCTGCCGACCACAAGCCCAGGACCTTCACCCGCGACGGATTGGAAAAGGCGCTCCCCGGTTTCGCGGAACTCAACCGAGGTGAGCAAATGCATGTCGTGTCGACACTGGCACGCATGAGTCAGGCCGTTCATCACGAATATGGAGTGGGAAACAATCCGGGAACAAGCTCCAAGGATCCGATCGGTGGTCTCCGTGCACGTCTCGACCGGGTCCCCAAGAAGATCGCCGAGGAAGCCGCCGCACGTAAACTGCAGGACACTCCACATGTGCCCGACCTGGGCGGCGTGAACTACGCCGTTATCGAGATCGAACGTGACGGGGTCGTGGAGTACATCGTGGACTCCTCGGTTCCGAAAAAGGACGGAGTCAGCGACAAGCAGCGGCATTCCGAGGACCACCTGCTGGATTGGATCGTCGACCGCAACGAGGCGCTTCAGGCTGCCGGCGAGTCGGCCTATCAGGTGCGCCGCTTGTACACCGAGCGTGAACCCTGCGGGCTGGACAAGGGTGGTCGGCACAGTTCCAACTGTTCGGATCAGCTGAGGTCGAGAATTCCTGGAGTGCCGGTCTACTACAGCACGGCGTACCGGGCTCATGAATCGCGGGCCGCGGCGCGTGAGGAGTATCGGAACGCCAACCGTGAGCAGTTCAAAGCGGACAGAGGGATTTCGACCATGCAGCAATCCGACAGGAACGCATTCGACCGGGAGGTCATGCGGGCGGTCCCCGAGTCGCGCCAGGAAATGCAGATGAACCGGGACTTCGACCGCGTCATCAAGGAAAAGACTCGCAGCCTGTGGCGTGCAGTTGCCGGGCAGCTACGATGACGCGATCAGTTGACCGAGCGGGATCGCAAGAACCAGATGGGGAGCCCACAGCCATGTACGAGAGCGTCACCCCGGACGCTGCGATCGAGCGGATCGTGGAATGGCACCGGGAGGGTGCCCGCCAGGTCGTCGAGCTGATGGGGACCGCGGGTTCAGGTCGCACCGGAATTCTCGCGCGTGTGGAGGGCGACGAACACACCGAAGCCGTGCGCCTGGACGCCACGGGCCTGGGCGCCCAGGAGTTGGTGGACCGCGTGCGGGCGGAGCTGGGGGCGCGCCCCGCCGGCGAGCAGCGGCCGCTGGTGCTCGTCGCGCAGGGACAGCAGATCGTGCGTGAACGTACGCCGGGCTACCCGGAGGCTGCCCTGCGCCTGCTGGACCGCGAAGTCGCCCAGGCGTTCGGCGTTCTCGTTGTCGTCGAGGTCGACTGGTCCGAGCCGCCGCGCGCGTCCCGGCCGCGACTTGAGGTGGCGGTGCCGGAGCGCGGGCCCGACCCGTCCCGGCCGGCGGAGACCTCGCGGGAGTGGGCCTTGCAGGCGCTCGCGCTGGCGCAGCGGCTGTCCGTGCCGGTGGAGGTGTGGCGGCAGCTGTGCCTGTTCCTCAACCACGAGGATCTCGAACTGCCGTTGGACGCGCCCGAGATCGAGGTCGACGAGGACGGCGAGGTGGGGTTCCGCGAGTCCGGGCGAGCCCAGGAGCTGCGGGCCTCGGTGGACCGCGCGCTGGCTCGTCGGGTGCACGCGGACATGGTGCGCCTGCTGACCGATCACGTGGGGGAGGCCACCCCTATGGGCCTGTACGCGCACATCGCGCTGGCCGGGCACGCAGCGTCCACGGGTCGCTATGGAGAGCTCTTCCACGAGCTGAAGGCGCGGCCCGACCTCCTTGCCCGGCTGTCGTTCAACTCCCTGTCGGGGGCCGACCGGGCGACACGCGATCTTCTGCCCTACGCGGCGGCCGATCCCGCCGTGCGGGGCCGGGTTCCCGCCTGGTCGCGGCCGTCGGTGGCGCGCTGGGCCGACCAGTTGCGGCGCGCCGGCCTGAACTCGTACAACTTCCGTACGTCGGCGTCCTGGCTGCACCTCGTCGCCGTGGCTCAGGGGGACGCGGCCACGGCGCAGGCGATCGCCGAAGCGGTGCCGGAGCGCCCCTGGGCGGTGCGCTGGGCCCACTGGCGTGCGCCGGGGCTCGTCGACGCCCGGCGGATCGTCCCCGGTTCGGTAGACCGCCTGGAAGCCGCTCCGCCCGGCTGGGCGCCGGACGGCCGAACGGCGGTCGTGGCCGTCGACAAGTACGGGGCCTGCTCGCGTACGTGGGTGTTCGACGTGGCCACAGGTGAGGTGCTGGCATCGGCCTGGGGCACCGACATCCCGGAGTGCGGTCGCAGGGAACCGCTGTGGCGGGACGTGTCGGACGGTGTCGGCGATCCGCTGCGGCCCTGGGCGGCGTTCGACCCGTCCGGCGGCCAGCTCCTGATCCAGGACCAACTACGCATCGGTGGCGCCGTGGTCGTCGCCTCGGCAGGTGGGGTCTTCGCCGTCGACGGGCTCGGCGAAACCACGCTGTCCCTCGGCAAGAAGTTCGGGGACGACCCGGGGAGGCACGCCCCCTTCCCGCTGGACCACGCGGTCGTCCAGGAGGGCGGCTCCCCGGTGGTCCCGCTGCCCGGCGACGTCTTCGGCCCCGAACGGGTCGTACACCTCCCCGAGGCACTCCTGCCGGACGACCTGCGCGACGAGGACGCCCGCGCGACCCTCACGTCCGTCGGCCTGCCCACGCTCCGCGCCGCGGAGATCGACCTCGCCCTGCGGCCCGACGCGCCGCTGCCGGGCGTTGCCGGCCGCCCGCAGCTCTACGCCCTGGGCGCCTTCGGTGGCGGCGTCATCGCGCTGCACTGCGTCACCGGCAGGGTCTACCGGCTTCCCGAGCACGACGACTGGGACCCGGCGGAGCTCGCTGACACCGCCCCGCTCGGCGACGACTGGGATCCCGACTGGCACTCCGGCCGGTGGAACGTCGACCGCGACCGCCCGCACGTCATGGCGGAGAACCTCAGCACGTTCGTGCGGCTGGTGACCGCCTGGGCGGTGCTGCGCATGCACCTGCCCATGGCGTACACCAAGGGAGAACTTCTCGCCATGCGGGACGAGATCGACGTGACGCTCGGGAGCATCAGCCGTCACGCGGCGACGAGTTGGTGGACAGAAAACCTTCAAGAGGTGCTGTGAGCGCGCGCCCAAGCGCGGGTGACGCAGTCGACGGCGGTGCCCAGTGGGGTGGGAATGGCACGTGCGGACAGGCAGGTGGAGCGACCGTGACCAGTCTGTCCGTGAGTGACGTGATCGAACGGCTCGTCGGCGGGGACGCGGGCCTCACGGGCGGAGGCGTGAACTGCGTCGTTGACCCGTCCGGCCGGCACGGCGAGCAGGTCCTCCACGCCGTGCGGGAACGGGTGCCCGACAGCGTCCTCGTCGACGTGGCCGGCCGCACCGCGGACGAGGCGCTCGCCAAGGTGCTGGACGCTCTCGGGGCTCGGGTCAAGGCGCCCCGTTCCTGGGCTCGGCAGGTGCCGAAGAAGCCTGCGCGGCTGGTTCTCGTCTCCCACCTGGAACTGGTGGGCCACACCCGCACCAGCGGGGAACCGCAGCGGCTGCTGCGCGCCTTGGGCAGGATCGGCGGCAAGGGCCACGCCGTGGTTGTGGCGTCCCGGGACGCCCGCCTCCCCGGCAGCGGCGACCGCCCGCTCCAGCTGTCGGTGCAGGCCGAGGCGGTGCGCGAAGTGCCCGTAGAAGTACATGCGTTGGCGCAGGCGGAGGCGCGTACGGTGCCGTACAGCGTCTGGCAGGAACTGGTCATGGGCGTGACCGGCCGGTTCGTCGAGGTCGACCACTTGAGCCGGGTGGTTGAGCAGCACGGAGAACTTCTGGCCTCCGAGGACGATGGCCAGGCGGTCTCCTTCCGGGACGAGTCCGTTGTGCGGGAGCTGCGCGGGCAGCTCCCGTCCGAAGACCGGAGACGTACCCATCGTCACCTCTACGGCCGGCTCGCGGAGTTGAGCACGCAGTGGTCGAATCCGGAGGGCCGTGCCGACATCGACCTGCTGGCTCGATACGCCGCGACCGCGCTCGCCGCCCATTGCGCGGTGGCGGACGCCGCCACTGGCAACACGGGCTTCCCTCTGTTCACCGCGTTGCTGAGCGACACCCGACTCATCGTCCACGTCCCGCCAACAGCCTTGCTGGAGGCTGCCGAAGGCGTAGGCATGGAGGAAGCGCCTGCCGGTTCGGTGCTCGCCGATGCGGTGCTGGCCCGGGACTACGCCATCCTGCCGTGCACCCAGCCGACGTGGGTGGCGTGGCTGCACCTGCAGGCGACGACGAGGGGCGATACGCAGCTGGTGGAGGGACTGGAACGCAGCGGTGTCCGATTGCCGTGGCGGGTGCGGTGGTCGCGGTGGCGGCCGCCGGCGGGCCTGCATGTGTCGTATCTCGGCTTCTCCGATGTCTACGACCTGATGGAAATGTGCCTGCACGACCGTCCGGTGTTGGCAGCGCTCGCCCATCAAGGCCGGGAACGCCATGTGACCCTGTACGACCCGCAGAGCGGGGACGTGCTGGCCACCGGTACCTGGGTGCGTAACCAGCCTCCCGAGGAGGCGGTGCCGGGCCTGCGCTGGCCGACCCCGGGGGGCGAGGACGACCGTCCAGAAGTGGACCCGGCGAACCGCTACCTCCTGGAAGCGGGCCCGGTGACCATCGACAACACCGTCGTACTCGGCGGCTGGGGCGGTCTGTTCGGCATCGAGCCCGCGTCACGAACGACGCCCTTCACCGGTCTCAGCCTGCGCCACCGCTCCGAGGCGCTGTGCCCGTCCGTGCTCACCGCCCCGGCGACCGTCCCGGCCCACGGCCCAACGCCTCGCCCCGAGGACCTCGATAAGATCTTCGAGGCCGAATCCGGGACCCTGTACCGGGTGCAGGAGCCGCTACTGCCCGACGGACTCACCGATGCGGCCACCCGCGAGCTCCTCGTCGTACAGGGACTGCCGTCCTTCCGCGACGTACACGGCCTCGGCTTCTACGGCCTGGAACCGGACCACCGCTGGACCGACGTCGCGCAAGGCACGCACACGGGCCCGCTTCCGCCACTCCCGGAACATCTCCTGCGCGAGGTGCCCTGGCCCACCGATGTCCCGTGCGCCGATTACCAGCACGAGCCGATCACCCTCACCGGTCCGTACTACGCCATCGGCCGCTGGATGGGCGACGACGTGGTGATCGACGGCCCGACCGGGCGGATCCTCCACCTGCCCGGCGAGAACCGCGAATACTCCAACAGGGCGGAGACCGTGGGCCGGAACCTGCACGACTTCCTCGCGATGGTCTCCGTCTGGCTGCTCGGCGTCCAGGTGTTCACGGGCTCAGGTGACGAGATCGAGACGCGAGACGTTGCGCGCCGAGTGAAGGACCTGCAGGCCACCATCGATCCGGTCGGCGCGGCGGCAGGGATCTGGGGTGTGGCGTTGATGGATCACTAGGTACGGCCGGGCACGGCCAGGGGTTCAAGAGCGATGGGGAGAAACCGGCAGTCATGCACGAGAGTGTCACAGCGGATGCGGCAGTCGAGCGGATTGTGGACTGGCAGCGGGACAGTGAACTGCACGTCGCCGAGCTGATGGGGTCGGTCGGCTCGGGGCGCAGTGAAATCCTCCGGCGGGTGCAGGACTTGTTGCCTCGGTCCGTATGGATCGACGCCACGGCGCTCACCGCGCAGGAACTGCTGGGGCAGGTGCGTGAAGCGCTGGAGCGCGTGCAGCCGGGCGACGGGCCCGCCGTCGTGCTCATCGCTCAAGGCCAGCAGATGGCTCCGGAAAGCACGTCCGGCTACCCGGAGGCCGTACTGAACCTCCTGAACCGTGAGATCGTCAGGATGACAGGTGCGTTGGTCGTGATCGAAGTGGGCTGGTCCGACCGGCAGTTCGTGTCCCGACCGCGCCTGGAGGTCGAGGCCCCGTGGCGGCAGCCCGATGAGGACCGCTCCCCGGCCGAGCTGCGCGAGTGGGCGCTACAGGCGCTCACCCTGGTGCAGTCGTCCTCGGCTTCCGTCGAGGTGTGGCGCCAACTCTCCAGTCTGCTCAATGGGGGCGATCTTGAGTTGCCCCTGGACGCATCGGAGATCTCGGTCGCCGAGAACGGCAGTGTCTGGTTCGACGATTGGTCGCGTCGAGATGAACTGGCAGGCTTGGTGGATCGCGGCCATGCACGACGTGTCCATGCCGAGATGACGGCGTGGCTGCGGGACCGGATCGACGAGACCGCGAACGGTGTGGGGCGCTACGCCGTCTTCGCGTTGGCCAGGCACGCGGCGCGGGGAGGAAGGTACGGCGAGTCCTTCCATGAACTGAAGGGCGACCCAAGGCTGTTGGCGCGGCTTTCGCCGCACAGTCTTGTCGAGGCCGAAGGGGTGGTGCGTGCCCACCTGGACGCCGTACGGATGGATCCCGCCTTCCGCGACCGCTATGCCGCATGGTCGGCCCCTACGTTGGCCGGCTGCGCGAGCGATCTGGAGGCGGCCGGGCTGCGCACGTTCGAGTTCGATGAGAGGGCGTCGTGGCTGGCCCTGGCGGCGCGGGCGCAGGGTGACGAGGCGACGGCGGAGGCCGTGGCCGAGGCGCACCCGGACCGACCGTGGACGGTGCGCTGGTCGCACTGGCGTCCGCCGGGCGTCATCGACCCGCGGCGGGTGTTCCCCGGCCCGGTGACCGGGCTGGAGCTCGCGCCCGAGGGCTGGGATCCGGAGGGGCGGACGGCTGTCGTCGCGCGGGACGACACTCCGTCGAAGCCGCGCTACTGGGTGTTCGACGCGGCCACGGGTGACGCTCTCGCCGGCCCGTGGACGGGCGCCGTGCCCGCCTACGGAGAGCGTGAGCCGTTGTGGCAGGGCGGGAGTGGCCGCTTGCGGGCGTGGGCCGCATTCGACCCGTTCCCTGCGGAGCCGGGGCTCGTGCGGGACCGGTTGGCGGTGGGAGAGCTGGTCGTGGTGGCGTCGACCGGCGGAATCTTCGCGGCCGAGGCCACGGATCCAGAGCGGTTCACAGACGGGTTCCCGGGCCCGCAGACGGTTGACGAGGATGACGAGTTCGACGCGGACGAGGACTGGGACGGCGACCTGGACGCCGATGAGGACGACCTTCTTGGCCTCGCCATGGCGTCTCCGGACGCGGCCGCGCTCATCGACGTGCATCCCTGCCATGTCGCCCCAGGCCAGACAGACTTCGCGTCGTCCCCGGAGCTGGCGTTCGGTACGCAGTCCATGACCCGCCTCTCCGAGCCGCGGCTCCCCGCGGACCTCAGCGACTCCCACGCCCGCCACACCCTGACCGTGACCGGACTGCCGGTCCTGGCGGCGGCCGAGATCGATCTGGGCGTCGACCTGGAGACCCCGCTACCGCGCGTCCGCGACCTGCCCCTCTACGTTCTGGGCGACTGGAACGGTGGCCCCATCGCCGTGCACGCGACCACCGGCAGGGTCTACCGCCTGCCCCGCAACGGCAACTGGACCGAGACGGACCTCCCCGACGCCGCCCCGCCCGGCGACGACTGGGACCCCGACTGGGACTCGGGGAAGTGGAACGTCGACTACGAGGCCCCCCACCTCATGGCCGAGAACCTGGACGTTTTCGTCCGCCTTGTCACCACCTGGGCGGTCATCCGCGGCCACTTCCCGATGTCGTACACGCACAGCGAACTCTTCGGCCTGCGCAGCGAGTTGGAGGACCGCCTCCGCGATATCAGCCCGCACGCCGCCTACGGCTGGTGGACCGAGGGGCTGCAGGAAGTCATCTGATCAGCGACCACGCCGCATACAGCTGTTGGACCGAGAACCTTCGGAGTCCGTACGAATGGAGCAGCCCTTGTCCCTCGCGATCCTGAACGACCCCACCCCCGCCGCCGTCATCGCCCGGCTCCGCACCCCGTCCCAGGAGTGGGTAGAGGCGTGCACCGGCGACTCGGGGACGTTCTTCCCCGTGATCGACATCGAGAACGGCGGCTACCAGGGGAAGGGTGGCGCGGCCGGCTGGGCCGCCGAGCCTGCCGAGATCTTCGCCGGTCACTACGGCAAGGACGACGTGATCCCCGCGTCCTGCGACTGCGTCGGCGTCTACGGCAGCGAGTACCACCTCATGGAGCTGCCCACCGGCGAGATCTCGGTCTACGACCCCAACGGGTGGGACACCGCCTCCGGCATGGCCTCCGCGCACGAGTTCGCCTCGGTCGCCCACGCGGGCGCCGCCATCGTCAAGGAAATGGACCAGCTCGACGACCTCGACGACGAAGACGTACGCGAGGAGGCCCTGGAAGCCGCCCTCCAAGAGTTCGGCGACTTCGTCGAGGCGCTCCCGCGGGTCCTGGGCGGCGCCTACTTCTGGGAGGCGGCGACGCAGAGTCTCGTCGACCACTACGAGCCGTAGCCCCGGGCGGGCTCGGGATGAGCCGCGTACCGCTGGTCGGTTAGGGTCGCGGGCATGACACGTACGGGTGGAGACGGCACCGGCCTGCAGTGGGAGGCGGACTTCTCGCGGAAGTGGGAGACCGAGCTGCCGCCGGAGGAGCGCGCGCTCGCCGAGGAGCAGACGAGGGTCGCCGAGGCGGCGCGGCGCGAGCGGCTGCGGGGGATCGTGTGCGCGGGCGTCTTCCTCGCGGCGGCCGTCGCGGCACTCGTCGGCCAGGCCGTGGGGAGCGCCGGTGCGGTAGCGGTCGGCGCCAACGCCCTTGGTGTGGTGGGCGGTTGCGGCGCGCTGTGGCTCGCCGTGCGGGGCGCGGGCGGTATGGGTCGTACGGGGCTGTGGCTGATGGTCGGCGCGCTGCTGGTCATCGGAGTGGGCCAGGCGATCTGACCCCCGCCTCGGCCCCGCCCCGCAGGCCCGCCTCTCACGTCACCTTGCTGATGCTGGAGGTCGTGCCGCCCCCGCCCGCCGCGAAGTCGACGTCGTTCTGTTCCTGGCGGATCAGCTGCTCGTTGAAGGACTCGTTCTCGTTGTGGTTCTTGGCCATCGCGCCGAGCGCGCCGCCGATGTTCGTCAGCTCCTGAGCCAGGTGCTTCATCGACTCGAACATGCCGGTCTGCAGACCCTCGTAGGCGATGCCGAACTTCTCGCCGATCTCGTCGTCGCCCCACGGCGGCATGTCCGCCTTGTCGGCGAACGTGGTCAGGCCCTGGACGAAGCCCTCCACCTGGCCCTTCTCGGGCGCGGGGGCCTCGCCGCTGGTGGGGGCGCAGGCGTTCACGGATGCCAGGCCGTTCTGCAGGGCGGCCGCCGCCCTGGCGAACGCGGTCCCGAAGTCCTGGAAGTTCGTGCCTTCGGTGGCCAGGGACGTCGTATCGGTACGGAATCCTTCGCGGGGCATGAGGGTCCTCTCGGGTGTCAGAACGGTCAGAACAGGCCGTGCCACATCTGCTCGACGATCACCGACCACCAGTTGCCGGCGTCGTCGAAGCACGTGGGGTCGAGCTCGAACAGGCGGGCCTGGAGACCGGCGACCGCCGCACCCGCTTCGTACGGGTTCATGCCCGGCATGAGGTCCCGGGTGGTGGCGAGCGTGGCGAGGCAGTGCGCGAAGGCGCCGACCGAGGCGTTCACGTAACGGCCGCTGCCCGAGGCCGGGTTGGCCGCCCATACGCTGCCGGCCTCCTGCTGCACCGTGATCACGTACTGGCCGTCCGTACCGATCCGGGTGTGCGCGGAGAGGATGCCGACGGCGGCGGGGGACAGCTCGGCGCCCAGCTCGCGCAGGTGGGTCGCCGCGTCGACGAACAGGCCGCCGCGCGGCGGGGTGTCGGGCTTGTCGGCGGTGAAGAAGAAGCGGACGTCGGCGGGGAGCCCGGGCCCGGCGAGGGCGGTACGCGCGGACGCAGGGAGCGCGGCCGAAGCGATCAGCTCTTCGCCGTAGGTCTGAACCGGGAGGCTGCCGGGGAGGTCCGTCGGCAGCGGCGTCGCCGAGGCCGGGGCGGCGGGCAGCGGTACGCGGTGCGGGCGTGGCGGCGGCGCCTGACCCGCGAGCTGTGCCATTGACTCCGCCTGCGCGGTGAGCGCGGCGACGCCCTCGGCGCGCTCGGCGGGGTCCGTGCCGTACGGGTGGCTGGACGAGAGCGCGGCGTTCGGGAAACCGGCGGTCAGCGCGTCGACGGTGTAGCCGCCGGGCAGAGAGGAGGGGCTGAGGTCGGTGTGGACCGCCACCACGTTGCCCTCGGGGACGTCGGCGCGACGCAGGTCCGACCATGCCTGGTACTCGACGGGCGGCAGGCCGGGGCCCGAGACGCGGGTCAGGTACGTCTCCTCGCCGGTGCGCTGATCGACGTACGTGAACACGGCGGTGTTGCCGGGGCCGGTGACGGCGGGGGGACCCGCACCGGCCGGTTGTCCGGCTTGCCGTTCGTCCTGGTCGTGCGTGGTCACGGCTGGTCTCCATCGGAATCGGACGGGGCGGTGAACGGTCAAGGAGTGCGTCGAGGCGGCCGACCGCTCGGCACGGCACCCGCAAAGTCTAGTGCCGCCCGGTGACAGTGGGCAGGGCGAGACCTGGCGGCGTCCCGCGTCAGCCCTGCCCAACCTGCCGCCGATAAAGGCTGATCGCCGACTCCGGCGGAAAGTTCGGGACGTACATCGTCGAGCCGTCGGCCTTCGAGACGACCAGGTGGCTGCCTCCGTACGAAGGCGGTTCGGTCGGCGGGAAGGTCGCGTAGACCAGGAAGCCGAGGTCGAACTCCTCGACGTTCAGCGTCGCCGGGGTTCCGTCCGCGCATTGCGGCTGGAACGTCGTCCGGGCGATCGCGAGGGCCTCATCGGCGGTGCGGGGCGGCGTGCTCAACTCTCGTCTCCTTCACGTCGGTTCGGGCAAAAGCGTACGGCGCCGGGGGTCGGTCCACCCGATCCCCGGCGCCGTACGGTACGCGTCACCTAGGCGGTCGCTAGCGCCCTTCTGACGGATCTTGCCGGAGTCGCGGGCTCTGGCACGCACATCTGTGGCGTTGTCGTCGGTTGCCAACGCTCCGCGTTGACGCCCTCCTCCGCCTTGCAGCTGCACCCACCAGAGCCCGCTTGCCTGCACCGATCGCCGACGGCCGACCGCATCCGGCCTGGTCCGTCAGAAGGACCCTAGTTGCTCCGCATCGGCAGCCAAGCCGTCTGCACCAGCTGCGCCCCACCCTTGCGGGTGACGAGCATGCCTCGGCCCGGGGGCAGCCTCTGCGGCTTGAGCGGACCGAAGATCTGGCCCTCGGCCGGGTCGCCGGAGAGGACGAGGCCCGTCGCGCCGAGTTCCTTCATGCGCTGCATGACCGGCTCGAAGGACGAACGTGCCGCACCGGAGGAGCTGCGCGCGATGATGATGCGCAGGCCCAGGTCCCGGGCGAACGGCAGGTACTCGAGCAGCGACTGGAGCGGGTTGCCGGAGCTGGTGGCCACCAGGTCGTAGTCGTCGACGATGATGAACGCGTCCGGCAGGTCGTACCAGGAGCGGTTGCGCAGCTGCTCCGGCGTGACGTCCGGACCCGGCATACGGCGGCCCATGGAACCCGCGAGGCTCGTGACGACCTCCTGGAGCTGCGGTCCCGAAGCGCAGTACTTATAGAGGTGCGACTCGGGCATCTCGCTCAGGTGCGCGCGCCGGTAGTCGCCCACGACGATGAGCGCCTTGTCCGTCGCGTACCGCTCGGAGATCTGCTTGGCGATCATCCGCAGCATCGCCGACTTGCCGGACTCGGACTCTCCGTAGACCACCATCAGCGGGTCGGTCTCGAAGTCGATGAACGACGGCGACAGCGTCGTCTCGTCGACACCGATCGCGACGCCCCGCTCGGGGAAGTCGTTGCCCTTGGGAACCTCGCTGATGTGCAGCTTGGTCGGCAGCATGCGCACTGGCGGGGCCGGCGGGCCCTGCCAGTGTTCGGCGACCGTCGTCACCATGTGCTCGATGGCCTGGCCGAGGCTCTCCACGTCGGAGGAGGCGTCGATCCGGGGCAGTGCGCCGAGCGAGCTGAGCTTGTCGGGGGTCAGGCCGCGGCCGGGCATGCCGAGCGGCACGGCCTCCATCTTCTTGCGGTCGAACTCCGACTCCATCGGGTCGCCGAGCTTGAGCTCCACACGGTTGAGGAGCTGGTCGCGCAGGGCGGGCCGGACCTCGGTGTAGCGGCCGGAGCCGATGATCAGGTGGACGCCGAAACCGAGGCCGCGCGAGGCCAGGTCGAGGATGACCGGGTCGAGCTGCTCGTAGTCGGTCTTGAAGGCGGCCCAGCCGTCGATGACGAGGAAGACGTCGCCCCACCGCTGGTCCGGATACTGCCCGGCCGCGCGGCGCGTCCGGTACGTACCGATCGAGTCGATGTTGTTGGCGCGGAAGAACTCCTCGCGCTCGTTGAGGATGCCGCGGACCTCGGCGACCGTACGGCGCACCTTCTCGGAGTCGAGGCGCGAGGCGGCCCCGCCGACGTGCGGCAGACCCTCCATCGCGAGCATGCCGCCGCCACCGAAGTCCAGGCAGTAGAACTGCACTTCGGACGGGGTGTGGGTGAGCGCGAACGAGGTCATGATCGACCGGATCAGGGTCGACTTGCCGGACTGCGGACCACCGACCACGAGACCGTGACCGGACGAACCGGAGAAGTCCAGGTACTGGATGTCGCGCCGCTGTTCGAACGGCTTGTCCACCAGCGCCATCGGCACGACGAGCTTGCCGAGCGCCGGGTAGTCGGCGGCGTGCAGGCCGCGCTCCGGAGTCGTCGAAAGCGGCGGAAGCAGCGAGTCCACCGACGGGGACTCCTCCAGCGGCGGCAGCCACACCTGGTGTGCGGGCGGGCCCTGGCCGACGATCCGCGCCACGATCACATCGAGCACGGTGTCCGCGAGCGCGTCGTCGACCTGGTCGGGAACGACCTCGGGCTCCGGCTCGTGGATGATCTGCTCGGTGACGGGCGCGGCCGTGAAGAGCACCGGCTGCCGGTGGGTGCGCGAACCGCCGCCACCGCCGCCACCGGCCCGGTAGACGCCACCGACGTACGCCGCCTTGAACTGGATCATCGTCTCGGTGTCGTACTTGAGAATGCCCGAGCCGGGGACGTTCGGCAGGTGGTACGCGTCCGGGACACCGATCGCGGTACGGGACTCGGCGGCCGAGAACGTACGCAGACCGATCCGGTACGAGAGGAAGGTGTCCAGACCGCGGAGCTTGCCCTCCTCCAGGCGCTGCGAGGCGAGCAGCATGTGCACACCCATGGAACGGCCGATGCGGCCGATCTGGATGAACATCTCGATGAAGTCCGGGCGCGCGGTGAGGAGTTCGGAGAACTCGTCGAGCACCATGACGAGGGACGGCAGCGGTTCCAGCGGGGCGCCGGCCGCGCGGGCCTTCTCGTAGTCGGTGATGTTCGCGTAGTTGCCCGCGGACCGGAGCAGCTCCTGGCGGCGCTGGAGCTCACCGGTGATCGAGTCGCGCATGCGGTCGATCAGTGTGAGGTCGTCGGCCAGGTTGGTGATCACGGCGGCGACGTGCGGGAGTTCGGACATGCCCGCGAAGGTCGCGCCGCCCTTGAAGTCCGCGAGGATGAAGTTCAGGGTCTCCGAGGAGTGCGTCACCGTGAGGGCGAGCACGAGGGTGCGGAGCACCTCGGACTTACCGGAACCGGTGGCGCCGACGCACAGGCCGTGCGGGCCCATGCCCTCTTGCGAGGCCTCCTTGATGTCGAGCATGACCGGCTGCCCGTCGCGGTCCACACCGAGCGGCACACGGAGCCGCTCGTGCAGGGTGCGGGGCCGCCAGGTGCGCGCGACATCCACCGAACCGGCGTCGCCGATGCCCATGAGCTCGGTGAAGTCCAGGTTGGCGAGAAGCGGTTCGTCGCCGTCGGCCGACCCGGCGCGCAGCGGCGCGAGCTGGCGCGCGAGCGCCTCGGCCTCGGTGAGCGACAGGGTGTCGCAGGTGCCGCTGTACTGGGTGCCGCCCTGCGATTCGAGCAGCAGGCTGTCCGGCTGGACCTGCACGGAAAGCGATCCGCGCAGCTCCTCCACGACGCCGGGGACCACCTCGACGATGGTCACGCCCTGCAGTCCCTCGGCGCCCGCGATCAGCGAGTCGTCGGGCACGGTGCCGCCGTCCATGACGACGACGAGGTGCGGCTGGTCGACCACCGGCGAACCCTGCGGGTTGAACCGGCCGCGGCCCTCCAGCTCGTCGGCGAGCATCTCCTCGACCTCGCCGAGGTCACCCACGATCACCCGCTGGGAGCCGGCGCCGTCGGTGCCGCTGTGCTGCACGTGCGGCAGCCACTTCGTCCACTCCCACTCGGCCATCGCGCCGGGCGACGCGACGACGACGACCCGCAGGTCCTCGGGCGAGTGCAGGGTGCACAGTTGGGCGATCATCGCCCGGGCGGCCCCGTACGTGGTGTCCGGATCACCGGAGACACTCACGTGGTAGAAGGAGCGCAGCGATACGGCCAACGGCAGTGCGTCCAGCGTGCCGTGGGTCTCCAGGAACGACTTCATCGCGTGCGCGGTGAGCGGTTCCAGCTCGTCGAGAGGCGCGGTCTCCGGCGCCATCAACGGAGTTGCCAGCTGCTGCGGGCCGAGCCCGAGCCGCACCTGCGTGAAGTCCGAGTCGCTGCCGCGCCGTTCCCACACCCGGCGGCCCTCGGCGACCAGCGCCCACAGCTGCTCGGGGTTGGGGTGCAGGAAGTACTGCCCGTCGCGCTGCATGCGCGCGGTGGTCCGCACGTCACGCCGGATCTGGGTCAAGTACTTGAGATAGTCCTGGCGTTCCTGGGCCATCTCGGCCCCGCCGCCCTGCCGGGCCTTGATCAGCTGGGCCACCGCCATGGCCAGGGTGGAGACGATCATGACGCCACCCATGATCTTCATGATCGACTGGCCCGAGGTGAAGAAGAACGCCGAGGACGTGCCCATGCCCAGCATGGGCAGCAGGCTCATCATCAGGTTCTGGTCTTCGGGCCGTGCCAGCTCCGGCGGCGGCTCAAGACGCACCTCGTCCGTCGGTACATCGGGTGGCAACACCCGAGGCGGTCGCTTGACGATGACCACGCTCACCGAAGCACCAGTCCTTAAATCTTCAGTCGTCGATCAGTACAGCGCGCACGGATGTCGTGCACATCGGGACATGTCGGACCGCCCCCGTTACTGGCGGTACCCCCAGGCCGAAGGCAAAGAGCTCCGGCGTGCCCGGTGATCCTACTGACTCTCGTCAAGTACCGGGGCCTGTGGGGTGAGATGGGCTCAGGACGCTACGCTGTCGCACCGCGCGTGACGCCGTCCGGACGCCGCGCGGCCGCACCGATACCACGCCAAGTCATGACATTAGGGGGAACCGCGAGGTGAGCACCACAGCTCTTGCTGGAGGCGGGACCGGCTTCTGCCGGGTCACCGTCGCCGCACCGGACGCACGTATCGATGTGGCCCTGCCCGAAGATGCCGCTCTGGCCGACATCTACCCGGAGATCCTCCAGCTCTCCGGGCAGAGCCAGGCCGAGGGCGACCCCACCGGGTACCACCTGGTCCGCAGGGACGGCACCGTCCTCGACGCCGGCCGCTCGCTCGCCGACCAACGGGTCCTCGACGGCGACGTGCTGCTGCTGCGCCCATTCGCCGAGTCGCTGCCCGCGGCCGTGTTCGACGACGTCTCCGACGCGGTCGCCTCCGCGGTCCGCCGCGACCGGCGCCGCTGGAGCGACAACCTGATGAGCGTCGTCGGCCTCGGGGCGGGCGTCCTGCTGCTGACGCTGATGGCGTTCGCCCTCTGGTTCTCGAACCCGATCGATCGCGACATGCACAGCCTGCCCGGCATCATCGCCGGTGTCGTCGGCGTCCTGCTCGTGTCCCTCTCCGTGGTCCGCGCGCGGGTGTACGACGACCGCGCCGCGTCCACCTCGCTGGGCCTCGCCGCCCTGCCGCACCTGCTGATCGCGGGCTCCGGGATCTTCCCGGCCGAGGCCGGCGCGGGCCCGGGCCGGCTGCAGCTGCTGTCCGGCTGTGTCGTGGTGCTGATCGCCTCCGCGCTGCTCGTGGTGCTGCTGCCGCACGGCGACGCCGTGTTCGTCGCCGCGGCGCTCGGCTCGGCCGTCGGCGCACTGGCCACGTTCGGCGCACTGGTCACCGAGGCCTCGCCGAGCGAGGTCGCCGCCGTCACCGCGGTCGTCGCGATCATCGCGATGGCCTGGCTGCCCGGCATGTCCTCCCGCTCCGCCCGGCTGCCCATCGGCTACCGCTCGCCCGACCAGATCTCCCAGGGCCGCGACTACGGGCGCGACGAGGAAGAGCACATCGACTTCGACCGCATCGGCGCCCAGGTCCGTCGCGCGCACGAGCTGCTCCTCGGCCTCGTCATCGGCTGCGCGGCCCTCGCCGTCGCCTCGGCCGGCGTGGTCCTCGGCTTCTCCGACAACGTCTGGGCGCAGCTGCTCGCCCTGGCCGCCGGTATCGCCGTCATGCTGCGCGCCCGTCTGTTCGACTACACCGCTCAGGTCGCGTCCCTGGTCGTGGGCGGCCTGGTGATTCTCGGTCTGCTGATCCTCGGCGTGACCCTGAACACCCCGCCCGCCCTCCTGCAGAGCTTCATCCAGGGCGACAGTGCCCCGCTCAACATCCACATCCTCTGGTTCGCCGCCGCGATCGGCGCGGGAGCGGGCCTGCTCGTGATCGTCGGCCTGTCCGTGCCGCGCAAGGGCGTCTCCCCGTTCTGGGGTCGCATGCTCGACCTGTTCGACGGCTTCGTCCTGCTGACCCTCGTACCGCTGTGCCTCGCGGTGCTCGGCCTCTACACGCAGGTGCGCAGCATGGTCAGCTGATCCGGGGCCCGGTCGGCCGCCGTCAGGGCGGCCGCCGGGTGGCTGGTACGCTGTGTGACGGCCGCTTGTGTGCGCGCCTCCCGGCATAGCAGGACTCACCTGGGAGACAGCGCCGAGCGGATCCCGCCTCCGAGTTACAGAAGCTCTCCTGAGATGTAGACCAGGGGCGCTCGGTGGCAATCAAGACTCTACGAGGAGTAAGCGTGGCTCTCGACACCGCTACGAAGAAGCAGATCATGACCGAGTTCGGCACCAAGGAGGGCGACACCGGCTCTCCCGAGGTCCAGGTCGCCATGCTCTCCCGCCGTATCTCGGACCTGACCGAGCACCTCAAGACGCACAAGCACGACCACCACTCGCGTCGGGGCCTGCTCATCCTGGTCGGCCAGCGCCGCCGCCTGCTGCAGTACCTGGCCAAGAAGGACATCGCGCGCTTCCGTGTGCTGGTCGAGCGCCTCGGCATCCGCCGCGGTGCGGCCGGCGCCCGATAAAGACGCTGTGAGAGGGGGCGGTTCCCGATTGAGGGGGCCGCTCCCTTTGCCGTACGTGCGCACTGTCACCGAGGCTTTGTAGTCTGGTGACGTACGACTACGCAGATGAGGAGAAGCGGCACCTCGCCGCCGCCGGTCCTCGGTAGTGGCCCCCGGAGACGCAAGAGGATCCCCGGGAGCTTCGATCGAAGACCGGCCCGCACCCAAGGCGCGCTTCTCCACCCCGTCCCTCTGCCACACGGGCAGCAGCGGACAAAAGACGTATCAGACGAAAGTAACGGAGAAAACGCTAGTGGAGAACGAGACCCACTACGCCGAGGCCGTCATTGACAACGGCTCCTTCGGCACCCGCACCATCCGCTTCGAGACGGGCCGTCTGGCCCGCCAGGCCGCCGGCTCCGCCGTCGCCTACCTCGACGACGACACCATGGTGCTCTCGGCCACCTCGGCCTCGAAGAACCCCAAGGACAATCTCGACTTCTTCCCCCTCACGGTGGACGTCGAGGAGCGGCAGTACGCGGCCGGCAAGATCCCCGGCTCCTTCTTCCGCCGCGAGGGCCGGCCCTCCGAGGACGCGATCCTCACCTGCCGCCTCATCGACCGCCCGCTGCGCCCGTCCTTCAAGAAGGGCCTGCGCAACGAGATCCAGGTCGTCGCCACGATCATGGCGCTCAACCCCGACCACCTGTACGACGTCGTGGCGATCAACGCCGCGTCCGCGTCGACGCAGCTGGCCGGTCTGCCCTTCTCCGGCCCGGTCGGCGGCGTCCGCGTCGCGCTGATCAACGGCCAGTGGGTCGCGTTCCCGACGCACACCGAGCTCGAGGACGCCGTCTTCGACATGGTCGTCGCCGGTCGCGTCCTGGAGGACGGCGACGTCGCGATCATGATGGTCGAGGCCGAGGCCACCGACAAGACCATCCAGCTGGTCAAGGGCGGCGCCGAGGCGCCCACCGAGGAGGTCGTGGCCGCCGGTCTCGACGCCGCGAAGCCCTTCATCAAGGTCCTCTGCAAGGCCCAGTCGGACCTCGCCGCGAAGGCCGCCAAGCCGACCGCCGAGTTCCCGATCTTCCTGGACTACCAGGACGACGTGCTCGAGGCCCTGACCGCCGCGGTCAAGACCGAGCTCTCCGCCGCCCTCACCATCGCGGGCAAGCAGGAGCGCGAGGCCGAGCTGGACCGCGTCAAGGGTCTGGCCGCCGAGAAGCTGCTCCCGCAGTTCGAGGGCCGCGAGAAGGAGATTTCGGCGGCGTACCGCTCGCTGACGAAGTCCCTGGTCCGTGAGCGCGTCATCAAGGACAAGGTCCGCATCGACGGCCGTGGCGTCACGGACATCCGTACGCTCGCCGCCGAGGTCGAGGCCATCCCGCGCGTGCACGGCTCGGCCCTGTTCGAGCGTGGCGAGACCCAGATCCTGGGCGTCACCACGCTGAACATGCTGCGCATGGAGCAGCAGCTGGACACCCTTTCGCCGGTGACCCGCAAGCGCTACATGCACAACTACAACTTCCCGCCGTACTCCGTCGGTGAGACGGGCCGCGTGGGCTCCCCGAAGCGCCGCGAGATCGGCCACGGCGCGCTCGCCGAGCGCGCGATCGTGCCGGTCCTGCCGACGCGCGAGGAGTTCCCCTACGCGATCCGTCAGGTCTCCGAGGCCCTCGGTTCCAACGGCTCGACGTCGATGGGTTCCGTCTGCGCCTCCACCATGTCGCTGCTGAACGCCGGTGTGCCGCTGAAGGCCCCCGTCGCCGGTATCGCCATGGGCCTGATCTCGCAGGAGATCAAGGGCGAGACGCACTACGTCGCTCTCACCGACATCCTCGGTGCCGAGGACGCGTTCGGTGACATGGACTTCAAGGTCGCCGGCACCAAGGAGTTCGTGACCGCGCTCCAGCTGGACACGAAGCTCGACGGCATCCCGGCCTCCGTCCTGGCCGCCGCCCTCAAGCAGGCCCGTGACGCCCGCCTCCACATCCTCGACGTGATGATGGAAGCGATCGACGTCCCGGACGAGATGTCCCCGAACGCCCCGCGGATCATCACCGTCAAGATCCCCGTGGACAAGATCGGTGAGGTCATCGGCCCGAAGGGCAAGATGATCAACCAGATCCAGGAGGACACCGGCGCCGACATCACGATCGAGGACGACGGCACCATCTACATCGGTGCCCAGCAGGGTTCGCAGGCCGAGGCCGCCCGCGCCACGATCAACGGCATCGCCAACCCGACCATGCCGGAGGTCGGCGAGCGCTACCTGGGCACCGTCGTGAAGACGACGACCTTCGGCGCGTTCGTCTCGCTCATGCCGGGCAAGGACGGTCTGCTGCACATCTCGCAGATCCGCAAGCTCGCCGGCGGCAAGCGCGTGGAGAACGTCGAGGACGTTGTCGGCGTGGGCCAGAAGGTCCAGGTCGAGATCGCCGAGATCGACTCCCGCGGCAAGCTCTCCCTGATCCCCGTGGTCGAGGGCGAGGACGAGGACGACGCGAAGGACGACACCGACAAGTGACGTCCCGTAGCACCGAGACGACGGCCCGCACCTCTTCGGAGGGGCGGGCCGTCGCCCGTACCCAAACACTCATCAAGGGCACAGGCGGTATCGGCACGGTCCGCAAGACGACGCTGCCGAACGGCCTGCGCATCGTCACCGAGACCCTGCCCTCCGTCCGCTCGGCCACCTTCGGCATCTGGGCGCACGTGGGCTCGCGCGACGAGACGCCGACGCTGAACGGTGCGACGCACTACCTGGAGCACCTGCTCTTCAAGGGCACCAAGAAGCGCAGCGCGCTGGACATCTCGGCCGCCATCGACGCGGTCGGCGGCGAGATGAACGCCTTCACGGCGAAGGAGTTCACCTGCTACTACGCGCGCGTGCTCGACACCGACCTGCCGCTCGCCATCGACGTCGTCTGCGACATGCTGACCGGCTCGCTCATCGCGGAGGAGGACGTCGACGCGGAGCGCGGCGTGATCCTCGAAGAGATCGCGATGACCGAGGACGACGCGGGCGACGTCGTGCACGACCTGTTCTCGCACACGATGCTCGGCGACACCCCGCTCGGCCGCCCGGTCCTCGGCTCGGTCGACACGATCAACGCGCTCGGCCGGAACCAGATCACGCGCTTCTACAAGAAGCACTACGACCCGACGCACCTGGTCGTGGCCGCGGCCGGCAACGTCGACCACAACAAGGTCGTACGCCAGGTCCGCGCCGCCTTCGACAAGGCGGGTGTCCCGCAGGACGTCGCGGCGCCGGTCGCCCCGCGCACCGGCCGCAAGACCCTGCGCGCCGCGGGACGCATGGAACTCCTCGGCCGCAAGACCGAGCAGGCCCACGTCATCCTCGGCATGCCGGGCCTCGCCCGCACGGACGACCGCCGGTGGGCCATGGGCGTGCTCAACACGGCGCTCGGCGGCGGCATGTCGTCCCGCCTGTTCCAGGAGGTCCGGGAGAAGCGCGGGTTGGCGTACAGCGTGTACTCGTACACGTCGGGCTTCGCCGACTGCGGACTCTTCGGTGTCTACGCGGGCTGCCGGCCGAGCCAGGTGCACGACGTGCTGAAGATCTGCCGCGACGAGCTGGACCAGGTCGCGCAGCACGGCATCAGTGACGACGAGATCCGCCGCGCCATCGGCCAGCTCGCCGGTTCCACGGTCCTCGGCCTGGAGGACACCGGGGCGCTCATGCACCGCATCGGCAAGAGCGAGCTGTGCTGGGGCGAGCAGATGTCGGTCGACGCGATGCTGGAGCGCATCTCGGCGGTGACCCCGGACGAGGTGCGCGCGGTCGCACGCGACATCCTGGGACAGCGCCCGTCCCTGTCGGTCATCGGCCCGCTCAAGGACAAGCAGGCGTCGCGCCTGCACGAAGCGGTCGCGTAACACCGTTCTCCGTACGCTTTTCCGTACGCATTTCAGCACGCACCGAAGGAACTGGGAGATCATGAGCAAGCTGCGCGTGGCGGTCATCGGGGCCAAGGGCCGCATCGGCTCCGAGGCCGTTCGGGCCGTCGAGGCGGCCGAGGACATGGAGCTGGTCGCGGCCCTCGGCCGTGGCGACAAGCTGGACGTCCTCGTCGAGTCCGGCGCCCAGGTCGCGGTCGAACTGACCACGCCCGACTCGGTGATGGACAACCTGGAGTTCTGTGTACGCCACGGAATCCACGCCGTCGTCGGCACCACGGGCTGGACCGACGAGCGCCTCGCGCAGCTGAACCAGTGGCTGGCGGACTCCCCGGCGACGGGCGTGCTCATCGCCCCGAACTTCTCCATCGGCGCGGTCCTGACCATGAAGTTCGCGGAGGTGGCAGCGCCCTACTTCGAGTCCGTTGAGGTCATCGAGCTGCACCACCCGAAGAAGGTCGACGCCCCGTCCGGCACGGCCGCCCGCACCGCGCAGCTGATCGCGGCGGCGCGGGAGAAGGCGGGCAGCGCCCCCGCGCCCGACGCCACGGCCACAGCGCTCGACGGAGCGCGCGGCGCGGACGTCGACGGCGTCCCGGTCCACTCGGTCCGCCTGCGCGGCCTCCTGGCGCACCAGGAGGTCCTCCTGGGCGCCGAGGGCGAGACGCTGACGATCCGGCACGACTCGCTGCACCACAGCAGCTTCATGCCGGGCATCCTGCTCGGCGCCCGCAAGGTCGTCGCGGCCCCCGGCCTCACCTTCGGCCTGGAACACTTCCTCGATCTGAACGGCTGACCTGCTGCGATGCGCGCGAAAATCACCTATGTCGTCACGGCCGTCGTCCTGGTCTTCTACTTCGTCCTGGCCGGCGACCGCGGCGTCATGCTCCTCAGGGAGGGCACGGCGCTGACGGTCACCTTCGGTGTCGCGGTGCTGGTCATGCCGGTGATCGGCGTGTGGTTCCTGTGGGCGAACACCCGGTTCGTCACGAAGGCCAACCGCCTCGGTGAACTCCTGGAGGCGGAGGGCGGGTTGCCCGTCGACGAGCTCCGCCGCGACAGTTACGGCCGCATCGACCGCGACTCCGCCGACGAGGTCTTCGCCAGGCGCAGGGCCGAGACGGAGGACGCGCCGGGGGACTGGCGCTGCTGGTTCCGCCTCGCCGTCGCCTACCGGGACGCGCGGGACACCCCGCGCGCGCGGAAGGCGATGCAGCGCGCGATCGCGCTCCAGGAAGGCCGCTCCGTAGGCGTCTGACGCGTCAGCGCAGGGCGCGGTACTCCTCGGCCCAGACCTCGACGGTGTCGGCGGCCCGGTCGAAAGCCGTGCCCCGCCCCAGGAAGTCCGCGCTGTGACTGGTGAGCAGCGTCGTCCGATCCCCCTGCTGATCGCGCTGTACGAGGATCAGCGCCTGCCCCTGCACGGTGCGGGGCAGGCCGAGCCAACGCACGGGCTGCTGCACCGTACGAGCGGTGGCGACCCGGTCCCACGGCGCCGTGCGGGTGAAGAAGAAGCCGACGTGCCGCAGCCCGCGCGCGCTCACCCAGGTCCCCATGCGGAGCAGCCGCAGCGCCGACGCGATGATCAGCACGGCGAGCACGCCGCAGACGGTCGCGGCGGACGTGTCACCCGCGACGGCGATGATCACCGAGGCGAACAGCACGTACGACGCCAGGAGCAGCAGCAGCGCGGCCGCGCCCACCCGGTACGGGCCGGGGCGGTAGGGGCGGCGCCACTGGTCGCGGTCGTCGAA
Organism: Streptomyces sp. NPDC002795; assembly: GCF_042888725.1. Classification (NCBI taxonomy): domain Bacteria; kingdom Bacillati; phylum Actinomycetota; class Actinomycetes; order Kitasatosporales; family Streptomycetaceae; genus Streptomyces; species Streptomyces sp. NPDC002795. The sequence continues at coordinate 4,463 of NZ_JBIAQB010000016.1, read as the reverse complement.
GGGCAGCGGGATGTCCGCGGCCTCGTCCAAAGCACGGTCGGCCGTCAGGAAGGGCAGGGGCACGACGGGTCCTCACTCGGTCCACGCGGTATGGGGGCTGTGCCCGGTGAGGCTATCCGGGGTCGTACCGGCCTTCCACCCCAGGGGGGCCGGAGGTGGACAGGGCGCGGCGGCGACCGTCAGTGACCGTCGGACGCCTCCGACTGCTGTACGTGCTGCGTGGTCTGATCGATCGACAGGGCCGGCATCCCGATCAGCAGGGCCCCCGCGAGGCCGGCCACGACGGTGAGGCCGACGAGCGCGCGTGCGGCGCGCTGCCCGACAGAGGGGCGCTCGCGCTGGGGCGGTGCGACGTTGCTACGGAACTTGTCGGCTTCGGCTATGAAGGCGAACGGTACGGGCTCGCGCCGACGGAACATGGGGCTGGGTCTCCTCAAGCGACTCATGATGCTCGAACAAAGTGTGTTCATCTACACAGACGAGCGATCGCCTCAAAGGGTGCCCTGTTTCACCAAATTCACCAAACTTCGCGCCTCTTCGCCGGAGATCGTCGTGAGAAGCGATCGAATGCCCTGTTGTCAGTGGCGGCCCGTAGAGTGGGCGCCGCCCTTGCGAAGTGATGGGAAGGACCCCGGCAGCATGACCGAAACCCCAGCTGAAGACCTCAAGCCGACGTTCCGCGGCGATGTGACCGTCGAGCTGGTGAAGCACACCGCGAGCGACACGGACGTGCTGTTCGCGGCCCGCGTCTCCACGCTCGGCGAGCAGTCGATCGACGAGCTGTCGAAGGACCCCGAGCGCTCCAAGGGCCTGATCAACTACCTGATGCGGGACCGGCACGGCAGCCCCTTCGAGCACAACTCGATGACGTTCCTGATCAGCGCCCCGATCTTCGTCTTCCGCGAGTTCATGCGGCACCGCGTGGGCTGGTCGTACAACGAGGAATCGGGAAGGTACAGGGAACTCCAGCCGACGTTCTACGTCCCGGACGCCGACCGCAAGCTGGTCCAGGAGGGCCGCCCGGGCAAGTACCGCTTCGTCGAGGGCACGCAGGCGCAGCAGGAGCTGACGGGCCGCGTGATGGAGGACTCGTACCGCCAGGCGTACGAGGCGTACCAGGAGATGCTGGCCGCGGGCGTCGCCCGCGAGGTGGCCCGTGCGGTGCTCCCGGTCGGCCTGTTCTCGTCGATGTACGCGACGTGCAACGCGCGGTCGCTGATGCACTTCCTCGGCCTGCGCACGCAGCACGAGCTGGCCAAGGTGCCGTCCTTCCCGCAGCGGGAGATCGAGATGGTCGGCGAGAAGATGGAAGCGGAGTGGGCCGCGCTGATGCCGCTCACGTACGCGGCGTTCAATGCCAACGGCCGTGTGGCGCCGTAGTCCGGGTATCGGCACAGATGTGCGGGCACCCGACCGAAGTGTCCGTATTGCGGCTTTTCGGAAAGTTCATCTAGCCTGATCAAACGGACCCGGCACTGCTTGAACCCCCGAGCAGGCAGTGCCGGGCTCCACCTTTGTCAGGCCTGTCGGCGATTCGTCCCGACTTATCGCATCCCCCGAGGGGGGACCCGGTACTGAGCAGCGAGTAGCGTGTTACCCATGGCTCCGACCTCGACTCCGCAGACCCCCTTCGGGAGGGTCCTCACCGCCATGGTCACGCCCTTCGCGGCGGACGGCGCACTCGACCTCGACGGCGCGCAGCGGCTCGCCGCCCACCTGGTGGACGCAGGCAATGACGGCCTGGTCGTCAACGGCACCACCGGCGAGTCCCCGACCACCAGCGACGCGGAGAAATCGGATCTCGTACGAGCCGTCGTCGAGGCGGTCGGTGATCGCGCCCACGTCGTCGCGGGCGTCGGCACCAACGACACCCGCCACAGCATCGAGCTCGCCCGCCAGGCCCAGCAGGCCGGCGCGCACGGCCTGCTCACGGTGACGCCGTACTACAACAAGCCCCCGCAAGAGGGCCTGCTCCGCCACTTCACGGCGATCGCCGACTCGACCGAACTTCCCGTGATGCTCTACGACATCCCGGGCCGCAGCGGCGTACCGATCAACACCGACACGATCGTCCGGCTCGCCGAACACCCGCGCATCGTGGCCAACAAGGACGCCAAGGGTGACCTCGGCCGCGCCTCCTGGGCCCTCGCGCGCTCGGGCCTCGCCTGGTACTCCGGCGACGACATGCTCAACCTGCCGCTGCTCTCGGTCGGCGCCTGCGGCTTCGTCTCGGTCGTCGGCCACGTCGTCGCGCCCGAGCTGCGCGCCATGCTCGACGCCTTCTCGTCGGGCGACGTGCACAAGGCGACGGAGATCCACCAGAAGCTGCTCCCGGTCTTCACCGGCATGTTCCGCACGCAGGGTGTCATCACGACGAAGGCCGCACTCGGCCTCCAGGGTGTCCCCGCAGGACCGCTTCGCCTGCCGCTCGTGGAACTCACCCGGGAAGAAACGGCCCAGCTCAAGATCGATCTTGCCGCCGGCGGGGTACAACTCTGATCACAGACTTGGCAAAGCTTCACAACTGAATGAACAGAATTACCAACTGAACAGCAAGACCCAGGAACCACCACAACTGTTATTGCACGAACGTCATGCGCGCCACGTGCCTATAGGTACGTGGCGCGCATGGTTGAGGAGAGTCTTTTGAGTCATCCGCATCCTGAACTCGGCGCCCCGCCGAAGCTTCCGAAGGGCGGCCTGCGCGTCACCCCGCTCGGCGGCCTCGGTGAGATCGGGCGCAACATGACCGTCTTCGAGTTCGAAGGCCGTCTGCTGATCGTCGACTGCGGAGTGCTCTTCCCCGAGGAGGAGCAGCCCGGAATCGACCTGATCCTGCCGGACTTCACGTCCATCAGGGACCGCCTCGACGACATCGAGGGCATCGTCCTGACGCACGGCCACGAGGACCACATCGGCGCCGTCCCATATCTCCTCCGCGAGAAGCCGGACATCCCGCTGATCGGCTCCAAGCTGACCCTCGCCCTCATCGAGGCGAAGCTCCAGGAGCACCGGATCCGCCCGTACACCCTCGAGGTCACCGAGGGCGAGCGCGAGCGCCTGGGCCCCTTCGACTGCGAGTTCATCGCGGTCAACCACTCCATCCCGGACGCGCTGGCGGTCGCCATCCGCACGCCCGCCGGCATGGTGGTCCACACCGGCGACTTCAAGATGGACCAGCTCCCGCTGGACCGTCGCCTGACCGACCTCCCGACGTTCGCGCGGCTCGGCGAAGAGGGCATCGACCTTCTCCTCACCGACTCGACGAACGCCGAGGTCCCGGGCTTCGTCCCGCCGGAGCGCGACATCTCGAACGTGGTCCGTGGCGTCTTCGCCAGCGCGCAGAAGCGGATCATCGTCGCGTCCTTCGCCAGCCATGTGCACCGCATCCAGCAGATCCTGGACGCCGCGCACGAGTACGGCCGCAGGGTCGCCTTCGTCGGCCGCTCGATGGTCCGCAACATGGGCATCGCCCGGGACCTCGGCTACCTGAAGGTCCCCGCAGGCCTGGTGGTGGACGTCAAGACGCTCGACGACCTCCCCGACAGCCAGGTCGTCCTGGTCTGCACGGGCTCCCAGGGCGAGCCGATGGCGGCCCTGTCCCGGATGGCCAACCGCGACCACCAGATCCGGATCGTCTCCGGTGACACGGTGATCCTGGCGTCGTCGCTGATCCCCGGCAACGAGAACGCGGTCTACCGCGTGATCAACGGCCTGACCCGCTGGGGCGCGAACGTGGTCCACAAGGGCAACGCCAAGGTGCACGTCTCGGGCCACGCGTCCGCGGGCGAGCTCCTGTACTTCTACAACATCTGCAAGCCCAAGAACCTGATGCCGGTCCACGGCGAATGGCGCCACCTGCGGGCCAACGCCGAGCTCGGCGCCCTGACCGGCGTCCCGCACGACCGCATCGTCATCGCGGAGGACGGCGTCGTCGTCGACCTCGTCGACGGCAAGGCGAGGATCTCCGGCAAGGTCCAGGCCGGTTACGTCTACGTGGACGGCCTCTCGGTCGGCGACGTCGGCGAGCCCGCGCTCAAGGACCGCAAGATCCTCGGGGACGAGGGCATCATCTCGGTCTTCGTGGTGGTGGACTCCAGCACCGGCAAGATCACCAGTGGTCCGAACATCCAGGCCCGTGGCTCCGGCATCGAGGACTCGGCGTTCCACGCCGTCATCCCGAGGGTCCAGGAGGTCCTGGAGAAGTCGGCCCAGGACGGCGTCGTCGAGCCCCACCAGCTGCAGCAGCTCATCCGCCGCACGCTGGGCAAGTGGGTCTCGGACACGTACCGCCGACGCCCGATGATCCTGCCGGTCGTCGTCGAGGTCTGAGGCACGTAAGGAGCGGGGGGGGGGGGGGGGGGGGGGGGGGGGCCCCCCCCCGCGCGGGGGGGGGGCCCCCCCCCGGGGGCCCCCCCCCCCCCCCGGGCGGGGGCCCAACCCCCCCCCCGGGGGGGAGAAGA
>NZ_JBIAQB010000015.1:0-207194 GCF_042888725.1 Streptomyces sp. NPDC002795 | reverse complement strand
CGAATGACACTGCTTTGCCCCGATTTCCCGCAACGCCGCAGGTCAAAACTGGGTAACAAAACAGGTTCAAGTCCCGTCACTCACCCTGAATGATCTGAAGGCCCCGGTTCGCGAGAACCGGGGCCTTCGGCGTTCCCGGGCCGTCCGGCCGGCTACGCCGAGGCGCGGACCACCAGCTCCGTCGGAAGCACCAGGTGCCGCTGCGTGCCCCGGCGTACGGACGACCGCTTCCCCTCCGCGGCCAGGGCTATCTCGTCGAGCAGCAGCTCCGTCATCGCGCGGCCCATGTCCCGGGTGGGCTGGCGCACGCTGGTGAGGCCCGGCTCCATGTGGCGGGCGATCACCGAGTCGTCGAAGCCGACCAGGGAGACGTCCTCGGGGATGCGGCGGCCCGCCTCGCGCAGCACCTGCCGGGCACCCGAGGCCATCAGGTCGGAGCAGGCGAAGACCGCGTCGAGGCCGGTGCCGCGCCCCAGGAGCTCCTCCATGCAGCGGCGGCCGCCCTCCTCCGTGAAGTCTCCGTAGGCCACCAGCTTCTCGTCGTACGGGATTCCGCTCGCGGCCAGCTCGTCCTGGTAGCCGACGAGGCGGCGCTGGGCCCCGTACACGTCGAGCGGGCCCGCGATGATCGCGACGGAGCGGCGGCCGCGGGCGACCAGGTGCTCGACGGCGGAGCGGGCGCCCGCGTAGTTGTCGGTGTCGACCGACGGCAGCGGCTCGTCCGCGGAGCGGGGGCCGCTGATCACGGTCGGGATGTCCATCTGGATGAGGCGGTCCGCGAGCGGGTCGTCGGAGTGGACCGAGACCAGCAGGACGCCGTCCACGCGGTGGGCGGCGAGGTAGGTGGCGAGCCGGTCCTGTTCGCGCTCGCCGCGGGCGAAGGTGAGCAGGAGCTGGAGGTTGGTCTCGGCGAGAGCCAGGCCGACGCCGCCGACCATGCCGGAGAAGTACGGCTCGGAGAAGAACCGGGACTCGGCCTCCGGGACCACCACGGCTATGGAGTCCGAGCGGTTGGCCGCGAGGGCGCGGGCCGCCGTGTTCGGTACATAGCCGAGCTCGGCGACCGCCTCCTCGACCGCGGCGCGGGTGTGGTCGCTGACCCGCGGCGATCCGTTGATGACGCGCGAGACCGTGCCCCGGCCGACGCCCGCCCTGGCCGCGACCTCCTCAAGAGTCGGGCGCCTGCTGTGCGTGCCGTGAGCCACCATGACTCCTACCTCCCCAGATCTTGAGCGGAATCTAACAGCCCGATAACCGCACGAACTTGTCGCCGCCGGGTGTCTTGACACCCCGGGTTCGAGCGACGACCCTTCAACTCATCACGGATGGGAGCGCTCCCACCCTACTGGACGCATACAGAAGCCGCACGTTCCCCGCCCGAGCCGCACGTGAACGAACGGGCCCAGTACAGCAGTTGGCAGCAGGCCGGGATCTGCACGTCTCAGCATCAAGAGCACATGAGCACTTGGAGGACGCAAATGCGCACTGCCCGTACGTCCCGACGCGCGATGACCTTCGCGGTCGTCGCCGCCTTGGCCACAGGCCTGCTTGCCGGTTGTGCGAGCGATGACGACGACGGCTCCGGGGGCGCCGGAGGTGCCGGCGACAAGAAGGGGTCGACGACGCTGACGGTCGGTACCTTCGGCACCTTCGGTTACAAGCAGGCCGGGCTCTACGACGAGTACATGAAGCTGCACAAGAACATCACCATCAAGGAGAACGTCACCACCAGGACCGACGTCTACTGGCCCAAGACCCTCACCCGTCTGCAGGCCGGTTCCGGCACCGACGACGTCCAGGCCATCGAGATCGGCAACATCGCCGAGGCCGTGCAGACGCAGGCGGCCAAGTTCGTCGACCTCGGCAAGGAGGTCGACAAGTCGCAGTGGCTGGACTGGAAGAACAAGCAGGCCACCACCGCGGACGGCAAGCTGATCGGGCTCGGCACCGACGTCGGCCCGATGGCGATCTGCTACCGCAAGGACCTCTTCAAGAAGGCCGGGCTGCCCACCGACCGCACCAAGCTCGCCGAGCTGTGGAAGGGCGACTGGGCGAAGTACGTCGACGTCGGCAAGGACTACATGAAGAAGGCGCCGGACGGCACCAAGTTCGTGGACTCCGCCTCCTCGGTCTACAACGCGGCGCTGGGCGGCGCGAAGGACCGCTACTACGACAAGAGCGGCGACGTCATCTGGGACAAGTCCGCGGGCGTCAAGGACTCGTGGGACGCCGCGATGGAGGTGGCGACCTCCAACATGTCGGCGAAGCTGAAGCAGTTCGACAAGCCGTGGGACCAGGGCTACGCGAACGGCAAGTTCGCCACCGTCGCCTGCCCGGCGTGGATGGTCGGCTACATCCAGGAGAAGTCCGGTGACGCCGGCGAGGGCAAGTGGGACATCGCCGCCGCGCCGACCGCGGCCAACTGGGGCGGCTCGTTCATCGGCGTACCGACGGCGGGCAAGCACCAGAAGGAGGCCATCGCCCTGGCGAAGTGGCTGACCGCCCCCGAGCAGCAGGCGAAGGTCTTCGGCAAGCAGGCCAGCTTCCCGTCGACCCCGTCGGCGTACTCGACCCTGAAGCCGAAGGCGGACACCACCGCGTACTTCTCGGACGCGCCGATCACACAGATCTTCTCCGACTCGGCGAAGACCATCCCGGTGCAGATCTTCGGCGTCAAGGACCAGCCGATCAACACCGCGATCACCGACACCGGCATCCTCCAGGTCGAGCAGAAGGGCAAGTCGCCCGAGCAGGGCTGGGACGCCGCCACCGCGGAGGTCAAGGACGTGCTCGGCCAGTGACCAGCTCCAACGAGGCTCTCGCGCAGACCGCGTCGAGCGCCGACGCCGCGTCCGACTCCACCGAGGAGTCGGGCGCGGCCCGGGGCGCTCAAGGTCGCGGTACGCCGAAGAGCGCCGACTCCTGGCGCAGCCGGCTGTACCGCTGGGACATGAAGGCGTCCCCGTACGCGTTCATCGCCCCCTTCTTCATCATCTTCGGCGCCTTCTCGCTCGTGCCGCTGCTGTACACCGCCTGGTACTCGCTGCACGACGTGCAGCTGGCGAACCTGGACGGCCAGACCTGGGCGGGGCTGGAGAACTACACCAACCTGTTCCAGTCGGACTTCTTCTGGAACGCGCTGAAGAACACCCTGACCATCGGTGTGATCTCCACGGTGCCGCAGCTGGTCGTGGCGATCTGGATGGCGCACATGCTCAACTACCGGCTGCGCGGCTCGGTCGTGTGGCGGGTCGTCGTACTCACCCCGTACGCCACGTCGGTGGCGGCGGCGACGCTCGTCTTCGTGATGTTGTTCGCCCCGGACAGCGGGATGATCAACTGGGCGCTCGACTCCATCGGCCTCGACACGGTCAACTGGCGTGAGTCCGACTGGGGTTCGCAATTCGCGGTGTCGTCGATCGTGATCTGGCGGTGGACCGGCTACAACGCGCTGATCTACCTGGCGGCCATGCAGGCCATCCCCGCCGACCTCTACGAGTCGGCGGCGCTCGACGGGGCCAACCGCTGGCAGCAGTTCCGGCACGTGACCATTCCGATGCTGCGTCCGACGATCCTGTTCACGGTCGTCGTCTCCACCATCGGCGCGATGCAACTCTTCGGTGAGCCGCTGCTGTTCGGCGGGGTCAGCGGCACCAAGGGCGGGTCCGAGCACCAGTACCAGACGATCGGCCTCTACATGTACGACCAGGGCTGGATCGTCGGCAACCTCGGCAAGGCGTCCGCGATCGCCTGGTCGATGTTCCTGATTCTGCTGGTCGTCGCCGCGGTCAACCTGCTGATCACCCGACGGCTGAGGAAGTCCCAATGACCACCATCGAAGATGCGACGCGGCCGAAGCGCCGCCGGATCCTGGGCGCGGGCAAGCAGCTGCACGCCGGTCCCGTCACGTATGTGGTGCTGGCCCTGTTCGCCGTGGTCTCCCTCGCCCCGCTGCTGTGGACGGTGGTCGCGGCCTCGCGCACCAACGAACGTCTCGCGCAGACTCCGCCGCCGTTCTGGGTCGGCGGGAACCTGTTCAAGAACCTGGAGACCGCCTGGAACCAGGCCGGCCTCGGCACGGCGATGTGGAACAGCATTCTCGTCGCGTCGGCCATCACGGTGGGCACGGTGCTGTTCTCCACGCTGGCCGGGTTCGCCTTCGCCAAGCTGAAGTTCCGGTTCTCGACGACGCTGCTCCTGATGACCATCGGGACGATGATGATCCCGCCGCAACTGGCCGTCGTACCGCTGTACTTGTGGATGACCGATCTGGGCTGGGCGAACCATCTTCAGACCGTCATCCTGCCGACGCTCGTGTCCGCCTTCGGCACGTTCTTCATGCGGCAGTACCTGGTGCAGGCGCTGCCGGGCGAGCTCATCGAGGCGGCGCGGGTCGACGGGGCGAGCAGCCTTCGGGTCGTCTGGCACGTCGTCTTTCCCGCGGCGCGGCCGGCGATGGCCGTGCTCGGGCTGCTGACGTTCGTCATGGCCTGGAACGACTTCCTGTGGCCGATCATCGCGCTCACCCAGGAGAACCCCACGGTTCAGGTGGCCCTGAACGCGTTGGGTACGGGGTACATCCCCGATGACTCGGTGATCATGGCGGGGGCGTTGCTGGGGACGTTGCCGTTGCTCATCGCGTTTCTGCTGTTCGGGAAGCAGATTGTGGGCGGGATCATGCAAGGGGCCGTTAAGGGGTGACACGCCCTCCGGGTGGGCGGGGTGTTCCTGTTGCGCCCCGCCTGTCCTGCGCCTCGGGGCTCCGCCCCGGACCCCGCGCCTCAATCGCCGGCGGGGCTTGATTGGCTCGATTTTTCGACTTCACCATGGGAGCGCTCCTATGACTACCACTGACAACACCAGCACCGGCCTCACCGCCGAACCCGTCGCGACCCGGTTTCCCGTTGGGTTTCTTTGGGGGGCGGCCACCGCCTCGTATCAGATCGAGGGGGCCGTGCGGGAGGACGGGAGGACGGCGTCGATCTGGGACACGTTCAGTCATACGCCGGGGAAGGTGGTGAACGGCGACACCGGGGACGTCGCCGTGGACCACTACCACCGGTGGCGCGACGACGTGCGGCTGATGGCGGACCTGGGTCTTACCGCGTACCGGTTCTCCGTGGCGTGGCCGCGGGTGCAGCCGACCGGGCGTGGGCCCGCCGTACAGCGTGGGCTCGACTTCTACCGGGGGCTCGTCGACGAGCTGCTCGGTCATGGGATCAAGCCCGTGGTGACCCTCTACCACTGGGATCTGCCCCAGGAGTTGGAGAACGCGGGCGGCTGGCCCGAGCGGGACACCGCCTACCGGTTCGCGGAGTACGCGGGGCTCGTCGGCGAGGCGCTCGGCGACCGCGTCGAGAGCTGGGTGACCCTCAACGAGCCCTGGTGCAGCGCCTTTCTGGGCTACGGCTCCGGGGTGCACGCCCCCGGGCGGACGGATCCGGCAGCCGCTCTGCGCGCGGCACATCACCTCAACCTCGGTCACGGGCTCGCCAGTTCGGCTCTGCGTGACGTGCTGCCGGACCGCGCCAAGGTCGGCATCAGCCTGAACCCGAGCGTGGTCAGGGCCCTCACCGATGCCCCTGCCGACCTGGACGCCCGCCGCCGTATCGACGCGCTGGCGAACCGCGTCTTCACCGGGCCGCTGCTCAAGGGCGCCTACCCGCGCGACCTGATCACCGACACCGCGGCCATCACGGACTGGTCGTTCGTGCGGGACGGGGACACCGCGGCGATCCACCAGCCGCTCGACTTCATCGGCCTGAACTACTACACGCCGGCCGTCGTCTCGGCCGCCGACCCCGTCGAGGCGGGCCCCCGCCTCGACGGCCACGGCGCCAGTGAGCACACCCCGTGGCCGGGCGCCGACGGTGTCGCCTTCCACCGCGCGTCCGGCGAACTCACCGCCATGGACTGGCCCGTGGACCCGACAGGCCTCACCGACCTGCTCCTCGACCACACCGCGCAGGCGCCGGGCGTCCCGCTCTACGTGACCGAGAACGGGGCGGCGTACGAGGACGTGGTCGACGCGGACGGCCGCGTGCACGACCCGGACCGCATCGGCTATCTGCACGCCCACCTCGCCGCCGTCCACGACGCCATCGAGCAGGGCGCCGACGTCCGCGGCTACTTCCTCTGGTCGCTGCTCGACAACTTCGAGTGGGCGTACGGATACGGCAAGCGGTTCGGCGCCGTGTACGTCGACTACGAGACGCAGGAGCGCATCCCGAAGTCCAGCGCCACCTGGTACTCCCGGGTGGCGCGCAGCGGGGGGCTGCCCGCCGGATCCTGACCCGGCGGGCGGAGGGCCGGTGCGCGCTGTGTGGCAGCAGCGCGCACCGGCCCGTATTTTTCGCATATGCCCGATACCTTCCAATACGAGCGGTCCTGAAGCGCCATGGGTGTGCTCAAGGACCATCCGGAACTCGTCCTGTTCGTGAGCCTCGCGCTCGGCTACCTCGTGGGGAAGCTGCGCGTGGGGCCGCTGACGCTGGGCGGCATCTGCGGGACGCTGATCGTCTCGCTGCTGCTCGGGGCCTGGACCAAGGCCCATGTCTCCGACGACGTGAAGACCGTGTTCTTCGCGCTGTTCATCTTCGCGCTCGGCTATATGGCCGGGCCGCAGTTCTTCCGCAACCTCAACAAGAAGAGCCTGCGCTTCTTCGTGCTGTGCGGCATCGAGCTGGTCTGTGTCATCGGCATCGCGCTCGGCCTGGCGAGCTGGTTCGACCTGGACGTCGGCACGGCCTCCGGCATCCTGGCGGGCGCCGCCACCGAGTCCGCCGTGGTCGGCACCGCCACCGAGTCCATCGGCAAGCTCAGCAACCTGACCGCCGCCCAGATCACCGAGTACCAGGGCAACGTGGCCACCGCGTACACGGTCTGCTACCTCTTCGGCCTGATCACGATCGTGCTCTACACGAGCCAGATCATGCCGATGATGATGCGCATCAATCTGCGCGACGCCGCCCGCGAGCTGTGGGAGCGCACGCGCAGCCGCGGCAGCCTGGAGGCGGACGAGCGCCCCGCCCTGCCGGGCATGGTGGGCCGCACGTATCTGGTGACCACCGCTGACGGCCGTACGGTCGACGATCTGCGGTCCTCGCTCGGCGAGCGCGTCACCGTCGAGGCGGTCAAGCGCGGCAGCAAGGTCCTCGACGTCGCGCCCGGGCTTGAGCTCACCCTCTCCGACCTGGTGCTCCTGGTCGGCCGCCGGGCGAACGTGATCGAGGCGGGCCGGCTCATCGGACCGGAGACGCCGGGTGTGCCGGGCCTCGACTCGCCGCTGGCCTCCCGCGAGGTGTCGGTCACCGACAAGGCGCTGGACGGGAAGACCGTCGACGAAGCGCAGCAGGCCTTCCCCGAGTTCTACCGGGACGGCGTCTACGTCACCGACATCACCCGCGGCGACCAGGACATGCCCGCCACCGGGGACACGGTGCTGCACCGCGGTGACGTGCTGACCCTGGTGGGCGCCCGCTCGGGCCTGAACAAGCTGGTCGCGCGGATCGGCTCGGTCGTCAAGAACGACGCCACCGACTTCATCTACCTGGGGCTCGGCATCGCGGCCGGTTCGCTGCTCGGGCAGGTCGTGGTCAAGTTCGGCGACATCCCGATGTCGCTCGGCACCGGCGGCGGCTGCCTGATCTCCGGGCTGCTCTTCGGCTGGTTCCGCTCGCGCTCGCAGACCTTCGGCGCGTTCCCTCCGCAGGCCGCCTCGACGATCAAGGACATGGGGCTCGCGGTCTTCATCGCCTGCACGGGCCTCGTCTCCGGACCGCAGGCCTGGCCCCTGATCAAGGAGTACGGGGCGCTGCTCCCGTTCGCCGGGATCGCGATGGTGCTGATCCCCGCGACGATCTCACTGATCGTCGGCCGCAAGCTGCTCAAGATCGAGAAACCGCTCCTGATCGGCGCCATCGCGGGACAGCAGTGCTCGACCCCCGCGATCACCGCGGTCACCCAGGTGGCGCAGTCATCGGTGCCGATGCTCGGCTACACGATCACGTACGCCCTCTCCAACTTCCTGCTCCCGCTGACCGGCCCCGTGCTCGTCGGCATCCTCGGCAACTGAGAGGACGGCCCACGGCGTGATCGACTTCCTCAACCGGAACATCTTCCAGCCCTACCCGGAACTCCTGGTCTTCCTCACGGTCGCCTTCGGCTTCCTGCTCGGGAAGGTCCGCTACAAGGCCATCGCGCTGGGCGCCGTCACCGGCTGCCTCATCGCGGGCCTGCTGCTCGGCGCCTGGACCGGGGTCGAGATCAACGGCACGGTGAAGAGCCTGTTCTTCATCATGTTCCTGTTCGCCCTCGGCTACAAGGTCGGACCGCAGTTCTTCCGCGGCCTCAAGACGGACGGCCTGCCGCAGGTGCTCAACGCCGTCGTGGTCTGCGTCTCCGGCCTGCTGATCTGCTGGGTCTTCGCCGCGATGCTCGGCTACGGTCCCGGGCTCTCGGCCGGACTGCTCGGCGGCGCGCTCACCCAGTCCGCCGTCATCGGTGTCGCGCAGGACGCCATCGGCACCCTGCCGGGCCTGTCCTCCGGGGAGGCGAAGCACGAGGCGAACCTCGTCGCCATCGGCTACGCGGTGACGTATCCGCTCGGCACCATCCTGTGCGCGATGCTGCTCGCCAACGTCCTGCCGAGGCTCTACAAGAAGGACCTCGCCGCCGAATCGGCGCAGATGGCAAGGGAGTTGGACGCCCCCGACAACGACCCCGACCTCGCCGAGGGCTACTACGAGGTCGTGCTGCGCGCGTACACCATCGAGCGCCCCGACATCGTCGGCCGCACCATCGAGGACTTCGAGAACCAGCAGAAGGAGCTCGGACACCGCATCTACCTCACCCGCGTGCGCCGCGACGGGAAGATCCTCGACCACACCCAGCAGACGGTGCTGCGCGAGGGCGACGTCGTGGCGGTGAGCGCGCTGCGCGGCTCGCTCGTCGACTACGACGCCCGCACCCACATCGGCATGGAGACCGACGACGTCGAGCTGCTCGGCTACGAGACGGAGACGCTGCACGTCGTGGCGTCCGAGAAGGCCCAACTGGGCAGGACCATCGCCGATGTGCGGCGTGAGCCGTTCATGGTCGGTGTCTACATCGACAAGATCTACCGGTCCGGCGCCGAGTTCCCCTACCGCCTCTCGTCGAAGGTCGAGCGCGGCGACACGCTCGTCCTCACCGGGCCCAAGCGGCTCGTCGACCCGGCGGGCGCGGCCCTCGGCAAGCCGGTGCCGACCTCGTTCGCCACGGACATGATCTGGGTGGGGCTCGGCATCTTCCTCGGCGGCTGCATCGGCATCCCCGCACTGACCGTCTCCGGCGTCCCGATCTCGCTGTCCACGTCGGGCGGCGCGCTCATCATGGGCCTGGTCTTCGGCTACATCCGCGGGAAGTACCCGACGTACGGCAATGTGCCGCCCGGCGCCCAGTGGTTCATGGACACGCTCGGCCTGTGCATGTTCGTCGCCATCGTCGGCATCAACGCGGGACCGAGCTTCACCTCGGGGCTCTCCGACGCCGGCTGGGGCCTGCTGGTCTTCGGCGCGGTCGCCACCGTCGTCCCGCTGATCATCGGCTTCCTGTTCGGCCACTACGTGCAGAAGATCCGCTTCCCGATCCTGATGGGCGTACTCGCGGGCGGCCAGACGACCACCGCGGCGATCGGCGCGATCAACGAGTCCTCCCGCTCCCAGGTGCCGACCCTCGGCTACACGATCCCGTACGCGGTCGGCAACGTGCTCCTCACCATCTGGGGCGCCGTGATCGTCCTCCTCCAGCACTGAGCCACCGCACCGCACTTAAGGACCCCACATGACCAAGACGACGTTCACGCGCGAAGAGATCCAGTCGTACGCCCAGCTCTCCCCCTTCGAGCTGAAGAACATCTTCATCGACCTCGCCGAGCAGGCACAGGCCGACCAGCCCGGCCAGAAGGAGAAGTCCAGCCGCCAGATGCTCAACGCGGGCCGCGGCAACCCCAATTGGATCGCCACAGGACCCCGCGAGGCGTTCTACGCGCTCGGCTACTTCGCCCTGGAGGAGTCGCGGCGCGTGTGGCACGGCGACAATCTCGGCGGCATGCCGGAGAAGCAGGGCGCGTACGAGCGCTTCGACACGTTCGTACGCCAGCACCCGTCCCTGCCCGGCATCGAACTCCTCGCACAGTGCGTACAGCATGGCATCCAGCGCTTCGGCTTCGACAAGGACGAGTGGGTGCACGAGCTGACGGACGGCATCACGGGCGACAACTACCCGATGCCCGACCGGATGCTGACCTGCGGCGAGCAGGTGGTGCGCGGCTATCTCGCGGACGAGATGTTCGACAAGAAGACCCCGGCGGGCAATCTCTCGGTCTTCGCGACCGAGGGCGGCACGGCGGCCATGTGCTACATCTTCGACTCCCTCATGAAGAACGGGCTGCTCAAGAAGGGCGACAAGATCGCCCTCATGGTGCCGGTGTTCACGCCGTACATCGAGATCGCCGAGCTGCCCACCTACGACTTCGACGTCACGTACGTCTCGGCCAGCAAGTTCGCCGAGACGGGCGTGCGCGAGTGGCGGTACCCGGAGGAGGAGGTCGCCAAGCTGGAGGACCCGGAGATCAAGCTGGTCTGCCTGGTGAACCCCTCGAACCCGCCCTCCCTCGCGCTGAGTTCGCGTGTCGCGAACCAGATCAAGGAGATCGTCGCGAAGAAGAACCCGAACCTGCTGCTCGTCACCGACGACGTGTACGGCACGTTCGTGGACGGCTTCCGCTCGATCGCCGCCGACCTGCCGCGCAACACCCTGCTCGTCTACTCGTACTCGAAGCACTACGGGTGCACGGGCTGGCGGCTCGGCGTGATCGGGCTGCACGACGACAACATCATCGACGAGCGGATCGCGCAGCTCCCGCAGGAGGAGAAGGACCGGCTCAACAAGCGGTACGGCTCGCTGACGCTGGAGCCGGAGAAGATCAAGTTCATCGACCGGCTCGTCGCGGACTCCCGGCAGGTGGCGCTCAACCACACCGCGGGCCTGTCGCTGCCGCAGCAGGTGATGATGACGCTCTTCTCCCTGTTCGACATGCTGGAGGAGGGCCAGGCGTACAAGGAGAAGATCCGCTCCATCGTCCACCAGCGCCTCGGCCTGCTCCTCGAAGGCGCCCAGATGAAGATCCACGAGGATCCCTACCGGGCGGCCTACTACATCGAGCTGGACCTCCTGGCCGAGGCCGAGCGCGTCCACGGCACGTCGTTCGCCCAGTTCCTGGAGAAGAACTACGAGCCGGTCGACGCCCTGTTCCGGCTCGCCCAGCAGACGGGCGTGGTCCTCCTCAACGGCGGCGGCTTCGAGGGCCCCGAGTGGTCGGTCCGCGTCTCGCTCGCCAACCTCGACGACCTGGACTACCTGAAGATCGGCCACCATCTGCGCGGCATCTTCGACGACTACGCGGAGGAATGGCGGGCCTCGCAGGCGTAGCGCGGCACCGTGACACCACGAAGGCCCCGGCCGGATGGGGGGTGAGCCGGCCGGGGCCTTCGCTTGCGTGGGGGCTCAAGTGGGGGCCCGTTTGGGCTAGTTGAACTTCGCGAACGCCTTCTGGAACGCGTCCGCCTCCTGCTCGATCGAACTGCACGTCGGCTGCGCCGAGTCGGAGGCCCCGCCCTCGCAGGCCTTGTCGCGGGTCGCCGACCACATGGACAGGCCGCCGAGGCCCTTCTCCTTCGCGAAGGCGACGAGCTGCGTGGCGTCCTCGACCTTGAAGACCTCGGACACGACGTCGTTGACGCCGATCATCGGAGTGATCGCCACGGCCTTCCAGGCGTCCGCGTCCGACAGGCCGAGCGCCGACTTCACCTGCGCCTGCGTGGCGGTGGCCGCCTGCTCGGCGTAGTCGCCCATGTCGCCGCTGTAGGACGCCCCGTAGTCCATCGCCATGATGTTGACGAGGTCGGGCGAAGCGCCGTTGTCCTTGGCGTTCTTGAGGAAGTTCACACCGTCCTGGGTGAGCCCCTCGGGCATCACCGGCAGCGTCACGGAGACGTTCAGGTCGGGATTGTCCTTCTGCAGCGTCGCGATCGCCTCGGCGCGCTTCGTGTTGCTCGCCGTGTCGGGCAGCGCGCCGCCCTCGATGTCGAAGTCGACCTTCGTGAGGTCGAACTGGTCGATGACCTTCTGGTACGCCGCGGCGAGCTCGCCCGCCGAGGAGCAGGCCTGCGCCAGCTCGGTGCCGCTCGCGCCGCCGAAGGAGACGCGCACGTCGCCGCCCGCCGACCTCAAGTCGCCGATCTGCGCCGCGACTTCGTCGCTGCCGACGTCGGTGACGCCGCCCCACTTCGGCGCGCAGTCGCCGCCGGAGGTGATGAAGGCGAGGTTGAACTCCTTGACGCCGGTGGCCTTGGAGGAGCCGACCAGGTCGAACGTCGGGGTCAGCGAGGTGTCGACGTACGGAGCGAAGGTTGCGCCCGCGTCCGTCACTTCGGCGGACGCGCCGGAGGCGAAGAGGAACGCGCCGCCGCCCACGAGCGCGGCGGCCACGACACCGCCCACCGCCTTCTTCCTGCCGCTGATCCTGCGCCGGTGCATGCTGCTGCTCATCGCGTGCCTGCCTTAGGTCTACGTGGGGGGTTGGTGCGGCAGACGCTAGCGATCCGCAACCAGGCAATTCGGGCAACGGGACAGGGCGTTGAGGATCTTAGGGTTGGCTTAAGTGAGAGATCGGGACCGGTTAAAGGTCGAGACCAATCCTTTGCGTTCCCGGCCGCGCCGCCCGTGTCCGCGACGCCCCGCGACAGGCCGGTACCCCTCCAGCTGAAGCCAGATCCGCACCTCGGTGCCGCCGAGCACGGACGAGCCGATACGCACGTCGCCGCCGGTGGACTCGGCGACCCTGCGCGCGATGTCCAGGCCGAGCCCGGTCGAGCCGACCTCGACGCCCTCCGTGCCGCGGGCCAGCGCGGCCTCCGGGTCGGCGATCCCGGCGCCCGCGTCGGAGACGAGCACGATCACGGCACCGTCGGCCCGGTGCACGTCGACCGCGAACGCCGTGCCCTCCGGGGTGTGCCGGAACACGTTGCCGAGCAGTGCGTCGAGCGCGGCCGCCAGCTCGCCGCGGGCGACCGGTATGCGCACGGGACGGTCGACGCCGGCGACCCGCACCTTGCGCCCCTCGTCCTCGGCGAGCGCCGACCAGAAGTCCATGCGCTCGCGGATCACCTCGGCGGCGTCACAGCCGGCCCCGGGCCCCGCCGCCGCGGTCTGCGGCTTGGCGTCCCTGGCCGTCCGGATGATGGTGTCGACCTCGTGCTCCAGCTGCTCCACGGCTGCCCGGGTCTGCTCGGCAGCGGCACCGTCCCCGAGCGAGGCGGCGTTGAGCCGGAGCACGGTCAGCGGAGTACGCAGCCGGTGCGACAGATCGGCCGCCAACTCCCGCTCATTGGCGAGCAGTTGCACCACCTGATCGGCCATGGAATTGAACGCCACGGCGGCCAGCCGCAGCTCGGTCGGGCCGTCCTCGGGCACCCGCGCCCCGAGTTTCCCGTCCCCCAAATCGTGCGCGGCACCCACGAGCCGCTGCGCCGGCTGCACCATCCGCCCGCCGAGCCGGTCCGCGACCGCCACGGACCCGATGATCAACGCGATGCCGACACCACCGAGCACGACCCACGCGGTCGTCACGCCATTGGTGACCTCGGCCTCGGGCACGTACACCTCGACGACGGCGATCTTGCCGGTGCTCACCGCGATGGGCTGCAACCACACCGAGCCGCCCGGCACATCCACGACCGTTGCCTGCCGGATGTCGAGCCGGTCCTGCCCGACCCGCTGCTCGCCGAGCCGGATCTCCTCGTGCCCGCCGCCGGCCGGAACGTACACCGACATCCGGTCCTCGCCGCCGGTCTGCGCGGTGGCGAGGGCTCGGTCGAGCTGGTCGCGGTCGGTGGTGATGGAGAGGGTGGGGCCGATGGCGGCGGCGGTCCGCTCGGCGTTGGAGAAGGCCCGGTCCCGCGCCATCTCCTTGATCACGAGGCCGAGCGGGACGGCGAAGGCGACCACGACCATCGTCGTGACGGCGAGGCACACCTTCACCAGCGCCCACCTCATGCCGGCGGCTCCAGCTTCACGCCGACGCCGCGCAGGGTGTGCAGATACCGCGGCCGTGCGGCAGTCTCCCCCAACTTCCTCCGCAGCCAAGACAAATGCACATCAATGGTCTGATCGTCCCCATACGACTGCTGCCACACCTCGGCGAGCAGTTCCTTGCGCGCGACGACCACGCCGGGCCGCCCGGCGAGGAAGGTCAGCAGATCGAACTCGCGCCGCGTCAGATCCAGCGTCGCCCCGTCCAGCTCGGCCTGCCGCCGCAACGGGTCGATGGCGAGCCCGCCGACCCGGATCACCCGCGAGGGCGGCTCGGCGCCCTTGCTCCCCCGCGAGCGGCGCAGCACGGCGGCCATCCGGGCGGACAGGTGCTCGGGCGAGAACGGCTTCGTCAAATAGTCATCAGCACCGTCATTGAGCAGCCGCACGATCTCGGCCTCGTCGTCCCGCGCCGTGGCGATGATCACGGGTACGTCGGTGATCCCGCGCAGCATCTTCAACGCCTCGGCCCCGTCGAGATCGGGCAGACCGAGGTCCAGGATCACCACGTCGAACCGGAGATGGGCGACCTCGCGCAGCGCCTCCAGAGCCGTGCCGACGCTGCGCACGGCGTGCGCGGCGTCGGTCAGGTGCCGGATGAGGGCCGAGCGTACGAACTGGTCGTCCTCGACCACGAGCACACTTGCCATGGGACGGCACCGTACGCCATCCGGCGGTTTCCGGGCTTCTCCCGGGTGACTGTGGTCCTCGCGGGACAGCCGGGGCGGGTGTGGTGCAGTATGGCCCGCGATGCACGAGACACCCCCGCCTCCGAAACACCCCGGCCGTAGGCGGCTCACCCACGGCGTCGCGTGGGTGCTCGCCACCGGGGCCTCGGTGACGCTGTCGTGGTGGGGCGTGCACACGGTGATGACGGGCACGGTGTACGACCCGCCGCAGGCGCTGCCCGTCGCGGCGACGCAGGACGAGCCGGAGGCGGAGCCGCCGGTGTCGTCGTCGACGCGCCGTCCGGAGCCGTCGGCTTCGCCGAGCCGTACGTCGCCGCCCGCTTCGAGGTCCGCGTCCCCCTCGCCCCGCCCTCGCACGACGTCCCCCGCGCCGCCGTCCACCGGCTCCGTCAAGAATTACGCGACGGCGGGCGGCCGCGCCGTCTTCGACCTCCAGAAGACCTCGGCGACCCTCGTCTCCGCGACACCCGCCGCGGGCTGGTCGGTCCAGGTGTGGAAACAGCCGACGTGGATCCGCGTCGAATTCACATCGGGCGAGAAAAAGGTCTCAGCGTTCTGCACGTGGCACGACCACGCCCCAACAGTCGAAATCGCAAACTACTGAGCCCTCTCAAGCCCCTGCGGCGATTGAGCAGCGGGGTCCGGGACGGAGCCCCGATCTTTCCAGCCCCGCCGGCGATTGAGGCGCGGGGTCCGGGGCGGAGCCCCGAGGCGTGGGCAACGACTAGCGAAACACCGATGGCGGCGGCAGCGGAGACGCCTTCGCCGAAGCATCGCCGACCGCCCCCACCCCACCCGTGAAGTCCACAAGCTCCTTGCCGTGCTCAACCCGCCCCGGATGCGAATCCCCCGCCGCCCGCCGCGTCAGCTCAGCCACGGGCAACACCCCCGCGGAAGCGACCAGCACCGCGTTCCCGAACCGCTTGCCCCGCAGCACCGTCGGATCGGCGACGAGCGCGAGCTCGGGGAAGACGGCCGCGGCGGTGGCGATCTGACCGCGCAGATACGCGAGCGGCGGCCCGTCCGCGATATTGGCGACGTACGTCCCCGTGGGCCGCAGCACACGCCGCACCTCGGTCAGGAACTCCGTACTGGTGAGATGCGCGGGCGTACGCGCCCCGCTGAACACGTCGGCCACCAGCACATCGGCCCAGTCGTCGGGCAGCTTGGCGAGCGCCTCACGGGCGTCCGCGGTCCGCACCCGGATCCGCTGCGCCGGATCCAACGGCAGCGTGCCGCGCACGAGTTGGACCAGCGCCCCGTCCCGCTCCACGACCTGCTGCGTGGAACGGGGCCGGGTGGCGGCGACGTAGCGGGCCAGTGTGAACGCCCCGCCGCCGAGGTGCACGGCCTGCACGGGGCGCCCCCGCTCGGCGGCCAGATCGATGACGTGGCCGATGCGGCGCTGGTACTCGAAGGAGAGGTGGCCCGGGTCGTCGAGATCCACGTAGGACTGCGGCGCACCGTCCACGAGCAACGTCCAGCCGCCCGGCCGGTCCCGGTCGGGCACCAACTCAGCAAGCCCCCCGTCAACCTCCTCGACGACGGCCTCCCGCCCCCCGCGCCCGCGCTCCTGCTTCCCTCGTGACCTTGCCATTCCCCCATTATCGACGGGCCCACCGCACCGGGGCCACTCCGAAACCCAACCCCCGGCACGCACAGGCTCAACGGCAGTTGTCCGCCGCCTCGATCATGCGTGCCGCCTCGTCGAGTGCGGCGCGCAGCACCGTGGGGTCGGTGACCAGGTCCGTGGGCTGTTCCGCGGGGTCCGGTGGGAGCAGCCAGCCCGTGCCGTCGGCCGGTGGGTCGGGGCGCGCGCCGATCGTGAGGCCGCGGCCCTGCGTGTGCGTGCAGTCGCTGCCGGGGAGGTCCCAGCCGTCGGCGGTGCCGGGCGGGACGAGGAAGCCGAGGGTGTCGCCGCCACCGTCGTGCAGCACCGGGCCAACCGTTTCCGTACAGCCGCGGCGCAGGATGTCGACCGCTTCGAGGCCCTGCCGGGATGGCACCGTGACCAGGTCGCATTCGCCGGGCGGCGACACGCTGCACTCCTCGCTCGGCCGATGCCGCACCGTCGTGGGAGTCGTGGGAAGTGACACCGTGGTCTTGACCGCGTCCAACACGTCGGCCCCTCCTCGCTCGTGGGGTTTCGCCGCATGGTTCAACGCGCACGTGCCGTCAACAGCTACGGCGGCACGCCGCCGCAAAGGATGGCAGTTCATGGCGGATCGTGGTTGAGATATCCGGTTTGTAGCCAAACTCAGCGTGTCGCGGTCGTGACAGCCGGTACCTTCGAGCCTCGCCGGAACAAGGAAGTTGCGGCAGCCCTCCCTCGCGCTCGCGCTCGCGGGACCCCGGGCGCTCGGCAACTTCCCTGCCGTCCGGCACGGTTCGCACGGGAGGACCCGCTCATGACGTCGTCGCCGATCACCTCGGACATCTCGACGCCGCAGTCTCCACGACCGAACCTCGCTTTCCGGGAGCTGCGTGGTCAGCGCTCGCCGGGCGAGTTCGCGGCCGCGGTGCGGCGCGCGGCCCGGGAGATCGGCGAGCGGGTCAGCTGCGACGCGCGCTACATCGGACGCGTGGAGGCCGGCGAGATCCGCTGCCCCAACTACGCGTACGAGCGGGTGTTCCTGCACATGTTCCCGGGCCGGACCCTCGCGGACCTGGGGTTCGCGCCCCGCACTGCGGTACGTGGCCGGGGTGCGCGCCCCGCCGCCACCGTCGGCGCGCAGTACACGCGCCACGCAGAGCACGCAGAGAACAAGGAGAGCGACGTGCGACGTCGCGCATTCATGACCGGCATGACCGGTTCGACGGCCACCGTGGCCGTCGCCACCCTGGCCCCTTTCGGCATCCCCACGCCTCCCGCGGACCTCGACCGGCACCCGGCGCGGGCCGGGATCGGCGCCGTGGAGGAGGCGATCCGGCGGATCCGGCTGCTCGACGACCGGCACGGCGCCGACGGCCTGTACCGGCGGGCCTCGGCCCCACTGCGTACCGCCTTCGAACTGCTCGACGCGGGCGCGGGCCGGCGCGATGTCATCGAGCGCCTCCAGGCCGGGGCGGGCGAACTGGCCATCTCCGTCGGCTGGTTGGCCCATGACTCGGGCCGCTTCGACGACGCGCGCTCGCACTACGCGGAGGCGCTCGCGACGTCGCGGATGGCGGGCGACGAGGCGCTGGAGGCGCACGCGTTCTGCAACACGGCGTTCCTGGCGCGCGACGCGGGGCGTCCCCGCGAGGCGGTACGCGCCGCCCAGGCGGCCACCCGCGTGGCGTCCCGCCTCGGCTCCCCCCGCCTGCTCTCCCTGCTCGCCCTACGAGAGGCGGGCGGCTGGGCGGGGTTGGGCGACCAGTCCTCCTGCGAACGCTCCCTCGCCCGCGCTCAGGCGCTGTTCGCGCGGGGGGCGTCGGACGCGGATCCGGAGTGGATGTCGTTCTACGGAGAGGCCGAGCTGGAGGGCCTTGAGGCGCAGTGCTGGTCGGCGCTGGGCGGCTGGGACCGCGCGTCCCTGCACGCGCGGCGCGCGGTGGCCCTCCAGGACCCGCACTTCACCCGCAACATGGCCTTGTACACCGCCGAGTTGGCCGACGACCTGGCGCGCGCGGGCCACCCCGCGGAATCGGCCTCCGCCGGCCTGCGCACGCTCAACCTCCTCCAGGACGTCCGCTCGTCCCGCATCGAGGGCATGCTGGCCACGACGGCCCGGGTGCTCCTCCCCCACCGCCGCTCGTCGGGCGTCTCCGCGTTCCTGGACACCCACGCGATGTCGCGCCGCTCGGCGTAACCGACCCGCCTGCCCGCCTTGGGCAATCTGCCGCCTTGGGCGGCAGGGTGGGCAAGGCGGCCCCCGACGCCGCGCGACGATGAGGGCAGGCGCCGACCCCGGTACGGCTCAAGGACCCCGGTGCCGGTCAGCAGCGACGGGTTCAGCCCGCCGCCAGGTGACCCGTGTCGTTCCACGACTCCAGCGCCGGCTCTCCGTACGCCCATCCCAGTACGGACAGCGACGTCGGGTTCAGCCGGATCCGCGCGGCGAAATCCAGCGGGAAGCCGAGCCAGCGCGCCCCGATCGAGCGCAGGATGTGGCCGTGGGCGAAGACCAGGACGTCGCGGTCGGCGGAGCGCGCCCACTCCACGACCTCGTCGGCCCGCGCCGTGACCTCGGCGAGCGACTCCCCCTCGGGCACCCCGTCCCGCCAGATGAACCAGCCGGGCCGCACGTCCTGGATCTGCGCCGGTGTCAGCCCCTCGTACGCGCCGTAGTCCCACTCCATGAGCGCGTCCCACGTGCTCGCCCGCTCCCCGAATCCGGCGAGCTCGCAGGTCTCGCTCGCGCGCACCAGGGGGGACGTGCGCACCTCGACCCCGTCGAGCCCGAGCTGTTTGTCGAAGGGTGCGCGGCCGAGCCGCTCACCGAGCAGTTTCGCGCCGCGCCTGCCCTCCTCCAGGAGTGGAATGTCCGTCCTCCCGGTGTGCCGTCCGGACAGCGACCATTCGGTCTGTCCGTGCCGGGCCAACAGGATGCGCGGTGCCATGAGCAGGCCTCTTTCGAAACTACAAGCAACTACAAGGGTTCAAGGGTGAACATAGGGCGAGCGGGAAGGATCGCCCCGTCCATCATCGCGCAACCCACAGGGAGGCCGCCCAACGGGCAACCCGCAGTGTGATCGCTGCGTCTAGGAGGGTCAGGGGTCACCCATGCAGAGGCCCATATACACCGTAAAGCGAGGCCGTGGCCAGAGGCCGCCGCACGAACGAAGAGGGGGAGCGGCCCGCATGTCGCAGACCGACGAGGCACCGCGCACGGAAGCGACACCCGGCGCCGGGCTCCGCTGGTGGACGGAACTGCCGCTGGTCCTCCTGGTGTACGGCGCGTACTCGGCGGGCCGCCTGCTCGCCGGCGGCAACGTCGGGCAGGCCGTCGACCACGGTCTCGCGATCCTCCGGGCCGAGCAGGCCGTGCACCTGAACCTGGAACACCCGCTGAACCGTCTCTTCACCCGCGAACCGTGGATCGGCATACCCGCCGACTTCTGGTACGCCTCGCTCCACTACCTGGTCACGCCGATCGTCCTGGTCTGGCTGTTCCGACGCCGCGCCGAGATCTACCGGACGGCCCGCACGTGGCTGATGACCTCGACGATGATCGGCCTCGTCGGCTTCGTCCTGCTGCCGACCAGCCCGCCCCGGCTGCTCGCCGCGCACCACGGCTTCATCGACACGATGGCCTACTACAGCTCGTACGGCTGGTGGGGCGGCGCGGCCAGCGCCCCCAAGGGCATGGGCGGCCTGACCAACCAGTACGCGGCGATGCCCAGCCTGCACGTCGGCTGGGCGCTGTGGTGCGGTGTCCTGTTGTGGCGGCACGCCCGCTCCCCGTACGTGAAGGCGGCGGCCGTCGCGTACCCGCTGTTCACCACGGTCATCGTGATGGGCACGGCCAACCACTACTTCTTCGACGCGCTCGCCGGGGCCGCCATCATGGCCGCGGGCCTGCTCCTGACGAAGCCGGTGCGGATCGTCGCGGCGCTCCTGAAGGACCGCGCGCAAGGCGTGCTCGCGGGGGCCGTGGCCTCCCCTTCCGCCACGCACACCCCGATTGTCAGTGGAGAGTGCCAGACTTCCCAGGGTGAGCGAATTCCCCGACAGCGCAAGGAAGCCGCGCAGCAGGACAGCGACGACGGGGCTGCGGCACCGGCTCGCTGAGCTGCGCGGCCCCGACCATCCGCCGCGTCCGCTGGACGCCCGGGCCCTCGCCGCGCTCGCGGCGAATCCGGGCTGCCGAAGGCGGGCACTCCTGGACGGCGCGGGGGTCGACAAGGCGCGCATAGCGGATGCGTTGGGCTCACCGTCGGCGTTCGGCCAGTCCCAGTTCGCCCTCGCCCGCGGCAATGTGTTCGAGGCACGCGTCAAGTCGGACGGCGGCGCGGACCTGCTGGGGCTCGTCCACGCGCGCGTGGACGGCACCGCGCCCGAGCCGACCCCCGATCTCGTACGGGCCCCGGATCTCTCCGCGATCGGCCCCGAGGGTCGTACGGCGCGCACCGCGCTCGCCCTGCGGGAGGCCGTCGAGTCGCCGGGGACCTGGACGTTCCTCGACCACCCGATGCTGGCGCTCGACGTGGCGGGCAGCCCGGCGTTCCTGGAGCCGGACGCGGTGGTCGTGCACCCGGACGGCAGCTGGACGGTCGTCGAGATCAAGTCCTTCCCGATGATCGACGGTGCGGCGGACGCGTCGAAGGTGGGGGCGGCGGCCCGGCAGGCGGCGGTGTACGTGCTGGCCCTGGAGGAGGTGGCGGCCCGGATGCCGGACGCGGGGGTGCGGGTCCGCGACCGGATCGTCCTCGTCTGCCCCAAGGACTTCTCGAACCTGCCGGCGGCGTCGGCGGTCGACGTACGTAAGCAACGCTCGGTGACGCGCCGCCAGTTGGCGCGCCTGACCCGCGTGGAGGACATCGCGGCGGCGCTCCCGCCGGGCACGGTCTTCGACCCGGAGCTGCCCGCCGCCGAGCTGACGGCCGCGGTCGAGTCGGTCCCCGCGACGTACGCGCCCGAGTGCCTGGCCGCGTGCGAACTGGCCTTCCACTGCCGTGACCACGCGCGCGGGGAGGGCGCGGTGACCGCACTCGGCCGCCCCCTGCGCGCCGAACTCGGCTCGCTGACGACGGTCGACGAGGTGCTCGCCGCGGCTCACGGCGAGGCGGGAGACCCGGCGGACCCGACGGTGGCGGCGCTGCGCCGGGCTGCGACGCTGAGGCAAGAAGCGCTCGGGGGTGCCCGATGCTGACCCGGAACACGCGGCGCGGCGGCGCGGAATCCAAGGAGAAGCGCCGGTGAGCCTGATCAACCACCTGGCCCGGCTGGAGGCCACGAGCACGGGCCGCGCCCAGCCCACGGCCACCGTCCGGCACCGCCACCTGTCCCAGCAGCCCCTGGTGGTCGTGCCGCTCACGACGGCCGGCGAGACCGGCGCCCCGCTCGGCGCGCTCGTCGGCACCGAGCGCACGTCACCGCGCCTCCTGGTCGTCCCGCAGCCCCGCGACCGCGACCTCCGCTTCGCGTTCCTGACGCAACTGGCCGACGAGGTACTGCCGTACATCGACACGTACGCCACCGAGATCGAGGCCGCCGAGCGCAGCGAGGTCGACCCGGAGACCGGCAAGAAGGTCAAGGTCGAGGTCGAACTGTGCGCGGACGCCCCGCAGTTGATCGTGCCGGGCCGCGCGGGCATCGAGTTCGTCCGCCTCCTCGGCCGCTCCATGCGCTTTCGCCGCACCGCGGAGCAGGACCCGGAGACGCCCTACCCCGCGCCGCCGCACGTCCCGCTCCTCGGCCGCTGGCTCACGCACTTCGGGGAGCGCGCGCGGGTCCCCGGCTCCGCCCTGCTCCTCGCGATGACGGACCTGCTGTCGCGGCACTGGGCGACGGGCCAGTCGAGCCTGGAGGACCAGCACTTGGGCGCGCTGCTCGCCTGGATCGAGGCACCGGAGGGCACGTCCGGCGCCGAGGCCGCGCTCAGCGCCGAGCTGGACCGCGACAGGCACGGCCAGCTGCTCTGCCCGCCGGCGGGCCCCGCCACGGACCCCGCCTTCGACAACAAGCTGCTGGCGCCCGCGATCGAGCGCTACGACAGGGCCCGTACGCGCCACGCGGCCGCGGAGGACGCGATCGAGGCCGACGGCCGGCTCGCCGAACTGACCGCCGCCGAGCGGGATATCCACGCCCTGGTCGAGTCCCGCACGCGGCCCACGTGGGACGCGGTGTGGCGCGGCCTCGACCAGCTGTGCACGCTGCCAGAGGGCGCGTACGCGGCGGAGCGCTGGACCCGCGACCGCTGGTCGTTCACCGGGCACCGCGACCGGGTCCTCGCGGGCGAACCCCCGCAGCCGCGCCGCGACGACGCGGTGACGGCGGCGAACAAGCTGGCGACGCGCGAGCGCGAGCAGGCCCGCCTGGACGCGCAGGAGGCGCTGGACGACCCGCTGGTGATGGCGGGCCGCCGCCTCTCCGGCGAGGCGTTCGCCGGCGAGGTGACCGAGGTGGTGGCGGCGTACAACGACAAGAAGCGGCCCCGCCCGCTCGTCACGCTCCGCACGGAGGACAGGCCGCGCCTCGGCGTGGGCGTGAAGGTGTACCGCACGCTCGAAGGCAAGCCGCAGACGGCCGAGTTCGTGGAGTACGAGGAGGGTGACACCTCCGCGGTCGTGCTGCGGATCCTGGACAAGATGGGCCGCGGCAAGGAGCCCGCCGAAGGCTCGCTGCCGGAGAAGGGCGAGCGGGTGTGCTGGACGCTGTTCGAGCACGAGCAGCGCGGCGGCCCCAAGCTGCCGGAGCCGGAGGAGACACCGTGGACGCACGGCGGCCCGCCGGGTACGGACGCGGAGACACCCGACACCGTGACTTCGGAGGACGTGCTGTGACCACGACGACCACGACGACCACGGCCCTCAGCCCGTCCGACGCGGCCGGGCAGGCCACCGCCGCCATCCTCCGCGACACCCTGCACGGCACGGCGCGCGGCATCGTCGTCGACTCGCCGCCCGGTGCCGGAAAGTCGACCCTCGTGGTGCGAGCGGCGCTCGAACTCGCGGAAGCGGGCCGCCCGTTGATGATCGTGGCGCAGACGAACGCGCAGGTCGACGACCTGGTGCTCCGCCTCCATGCGAAGAACCCGGAGCTCGTCGTCGGCCGGCTACACAGCAGCGACCCGGACGCGTACGAGAAGGCGCTCGACGACCTGCCGACCGTCCGCCTGTCGACGAAGGTCGGCGATCTGGCCCCACTGCCGATCGTCGTCTCGACGGCCGCGAAGTGGGCGCACGTCAAGGACGTCACCCCGTGGCCGCACGCGATCGTCGACGAGGCGTACCAGATGCGCTCCGACTCCCTGCTGGCCGTCGCGGGGCTGTTCGAGCGGGCGCTGTTCGTGGGCGATCCGGGGCAGTTGGACCCGTTCTCGATCGTCGGGGCGGAACAGTGGGCGGGCCTGTCCTACGACCCGTCGGCCTCGGCGGTGTCGACGCTGCTCGCCCACAACCCGCAGCTGCCGCAGCACCGGCTCCCGGTCTCCTGGCGCCTCCCGGCCTCGGCGGCGCCCCTGGTCTCCGACGCGTTCTACCCGTACACACGGTTCCGCAGCGGCACGGAGGAGGGCGACCGGGAGCTGGAGTTCAAGCTGGCGTCGGACGGCTCGGGCCCGGACCAGGTCATCGACGAGGCCGCGGCCTCCGGCTGGGGCCTGCTCGAACTGCCCGCCGCGCACACGCCACGTACGGACCCGGAGGCGGTACGGGCCGTGGCCCTGGTCGTACGGCGGCTGCTCGACCGGGAGGGCGTCACGCGCTCCGAGTCCGGCGAGGGCGCGCTGACGGCCGAGCGGATCTGCGTCGGCACCGCGCACCGTGACCAGGCGGCGGCGGTACGGGCGGCGCTGGCCGAGCTGGATGTGCACGACGTCACCGTGGACACGGCGAACCGGTTGCAGGGCCGGGAGTTCGACGTGACGGTCGTCCTGCACCCGCTGTCCGGCCGCCCGGACGCGACGGCGTTCCACTTGGAGACGGGCCGGCTCTGCGTCCTCACGTCGCGGCACCGGCACGCGTGCGTGGTGGTGTGCCGGGCCGGAGTCGCGGACCTCCTGGACGAACACCCGTCGGCGGATCCGGTGCAACTCGGAGTGACGGTGAAATTCCCGGACGGCTGGGAGGCGAACCACTCGGTACTGGCCCGCTTGGCGGAACACCGGATCCAGCAGGGCTCTTCAAGCCCCTGCGGCGGACTGGGCTCTTCAAGCCCCTGCGGCGATTGAGCAGCGGGGTCCGGGGCGGAGCCCCGATCTTTTGAGCCCGTCCCCGGCCGGAGCCCAACGCCCACTTGCGGGCCGACGGACAATGGAAGGTGGCCCGACACGGAACCGCGGGCCACCCCGGCAACAGGAGGCCACACCATGGCGGAGCCCAACCGCACCCACCAGCCCCGGCTGCGACCCGCCCCGCTGATCTTCGAACCCGCTGAGGCGTCCGCCGACCCGGAGCACTTCTTCGACCTGGAGTCCATCGAGGACCCCCGCGAGCTGCTCACCCGCGCCACGGAGCTGACGCACGCGTTCCGCTCCGCGGCGGACCGGTCCATGGAGTTCCAGGCCGTCGCCGCGGCCCAGCTCGCCGACCCGGGCCGCTTCGACCGGCTCACCACGGCGGACATCGCGGAGCGCGCGGACTGGACCGAGGACTACGCGAAGAAGATGGTCGAGTTCGGCCGCGATCTGCTGCGCGGGGCCAGGGATCGGACGACGTAACGAGGGCCGTCGCCGGGGTCGCGCTACGGGACCGTAATGATCATTTGGCATATGCCAGTGGGCAAGATACTCCACCCCGCCCAGTCCTGTCCCGATTTTCCGCAACCCGCGGCAATCGCCCCCTCACCCCCTGTAGATGTATGAGGCATGAGCACCGCGACGCCTCCGTACTCCCCCCACGCCCCGTCGGCTACGGCCCCTGGCGCGCACGACCACTTCGACATCTGCGACGTCACCCCGGAGGGCGCCGCCTGGCTCGCCTCCGCCGGGGCGTACCCCCGTTCCACGCTCGCCCACTGGGAGGCGCGGCCCACGGCCCCCGTCGTCCTCCCCTGCGGATCCGTCTTCGACGTGGTGAACGTGCCCGCGATCTTCGGCCGGCGGATGTTAGACCGCCTCTGGTCCGAGGGGCCCGGTTCGGGACCCGTCGCCACGCACCGGGGCCGCATGCTCCTGTTCACCGCGCCGGGCACGGCCCAGCGTCTGCCGTCCCTCCTCCACTGGGAGGAGTGGGGCCCCGCGGTGCCACCACTGCTCTACCACGGCGCCGGCGACGCGGTCACGGGACCGGCCCCCACGACCCACGCCGCGCTCCGGCCCGACCAGCGCCAGGAGTCCCGCTGGGTGGTCGCCCCCGACACCCGTCACCCCTGGCTGCCGGGGCCCGAGGTCATGCGCTGGGCATGCGTCCGGGCCGCCCGCGCGAGTGCGCAGGCCACGGTACGCATTTCGATTTTTCCTGCCCCCGATCCTGATGCTAATGTCTACGACGTCAACCGGCGCCATTAGCTCAGTTGGTTAGAGCAGCGGACTCTTAATCCGCGTGTCCGGGGTTCGAGTCCCTGATGGCGCACAGACCGAAGGCCCTCGCTACGGCGAGGGCCTTCGTCGTTGTCTTTCAAGCCCCTGCGGCGATTGAGCAGCGGGGTCCGGGGTTCGAGTCCCTGACCCTGATGGCGCACGTTGTCGGTGGCGGCCTTGTATTCGCGGAAAGCGCGAATCGGGCCGCCGTCGTCGTTTCTGCGCGGCTTCGCCGCGCGCCGTGGGGGCTTCGCCACCCACACCCCCCATCGGGGAGCCGGGGCCGGCCGCGCCCCGCGGAGCACGGGTGGGCAAATCCAGCCCCTGCGGCGATTGAGCAGCGGGGTCCGGGGCGGAGCCCCGAGGCCGTGACGCCGGTGCCGGTGAGGATCACCCCGCCGTCGTCACCTTCACCGTCCACGACCCCGACGCCGTCCGGTCCTCCGTCTCGACGCGGATGCCGTCGCCCGGCACCGTGAAGGTCTCCCCCACCCCCACCGGCGCGTCGGCCAGCGGCGGGTAGACGGATTCGCCGTAGCAGGCCTCCGTACGGGGGTGGGCGTCGAGGACCTCCATGGGGCCGCCCCCGGACGAGGAATCGCTGCGTACGCGGTAGACGAGGACACCCCGGCTACAGGTCGCGGCGTCATTGCCGGACCCGCCCCGCGCCTCCAGGGCGATCGCGCTGTCGACGCCGGTACGGATGACCGCGAGCTTGGTCCCACCACCCGTACCGAACGGCGCGCCCGCCCCTCGCGGCGCCGTACTCAGCGGCTCCAGGGTCAGCCGGGTCTCACCGCTCCGCTTCACACACGTCACCTGCCGCTGGTCCAGCCACCCCAGCTTCCACTTGTGCCAGCCGAACAGGTCCGGCGAGAGGCCGAACTGGCTGCCCATGACGTCCCAGTCGCCGACGTACGTGTCCCAATCACCCTTGCCGTCGGTGGGCCGGTGGTAGAGGTCGGGCAGGTCGAAGACGTGACCGGTCTCGTGCGCGAGCACATTGCGGTCCGGCGGATGCCGCTCGAAGACCGTCACGATGCGGCGGATGTCCGTGCCGTCCGCCCGCATCGGCCGGTCGAAGTTCACGACCTTCGTCGCGTCGGAGTCGACGCCGGGCGCGTCCGGGTCGGCGACGAAGTAGACGACGTCGTACTTGCTGAAGTCCGTGTGCGGATCCGCCGCCTTCAGCGCGTCCCGCAGATACGCGCTGCGGTGCTCGGCGTCCCAGTCGCGCTGTATGGCGTACTCGGTCGAGGCGTGCGGCATCTGGGTCCACCGCCGCTGCGGATGCGGGGCCAGGGAGAACTTTCCGTACGAGGCCCGGTGGAAGAAGCGGCTGGTGGACGGGAAGTAGTCGGAGGCCAGCTCGTCGGGCGTGGCCAGGGGCCGCGAGTCGGGGAACGAGAGGAAGACCATCACGGCGTTGAGGGTCTTCTTGGGCTTCGGGTACGCCGGATTCCAGGTGTCCAGGCCCTCGGAGTGATGCGCCGGAGTGCGCTCCAGCGCACAGGGCCCCGCGAACGGAACGGCCGCGGCCGGTCCCGCGACGAGCCCCATCGCGGCCACGGCGGCGAAGGCGGTGAGTGCCGCCGCGAGGGCGCGCGGGCGTGGCGTGTCCACTCCCCCGAGTGGCTGCGGACGCGGCAAGTCGACCTCCGGGACGGGAATGCGGGACACCCAACCCAGAGTGTTGGTGTTTGATATGAATTGCCCTGTTTATCTGGCCCGGATGAGTGAGCGGGCGACACTCCGGCCGATCACGGAACGTCACAGTCGATCGCCCGCGGTCGGGCCGCGACAGAAGGCCGGGCAGCGGCGAGCAGAAACGATCTACCGGGGCGCGGTCCCGCGACCCGGAACCCGCGGACACCGGGATCCAGGCTGGATAGGCCGTCCGACCTGCCTCTATGATCGGCACACTTTCGAGCCGGGACCCGGCCGCAGCAGACCACGCAACCAACCGACGCACCACGGGAGCGAGCGGTGAGCGCACAGCCCGAAGGGCCCACGACCGCGCGCCGGGTGGACCCGCCCGGCCTACGCCACGATCCCCTCGCGGGGATCCCGGGGCTCACGGAGAGCTCGAAGATCACGGAGAGTGAGGGCCTGCGGTCGGCTCCGCGGCCCTCGCCCGCCCAGTCCCTCTACCGGCCGGCGTTCGCGACGTCGCCGCTGGCCATGGCGGTCGTCGACCGCGAGGGCGTGATCGTCGGCGCCAACGACGCGGCGCGCGCGCTGCTGTGCGGGAACGACACCGGGGACTACACAGGGGACTGCACCGGGGATGACAGTGGCGGGGACGACAGCGGCGATGGCGCCGGTGAGAACGCCGGGCAGCTCGCCGGCCGCGCCGTCGACGAACTGCTCGACCTGCACTCGGACCCGCGCACCGCGGACTCCTACCAGGAGATCCTGCGCGGGCGTCAGGCCCGGCTCAGCCGCACCCGCCGCCTCAAGCACCCCTCGGGCCACTCGATGTGGCTGCGCGTCACGGTGTCACCGCTCCCGGACGCGGAGGCCGTGCTGCTCTCGCTCAGCGACATCACCGCGCACCGCGGACTCCAGGACCGGCTGCACCACTTGGAGCTGCACGATCCGCTGACCCGGCTGCCCAATCGCGCCCTGTTCTTCGAACGCGTCTGCGCCGCCCTGGAGTCGGGCACGCACGAGAGCACGGGCGCGACCGGGCGCGTGGGGCTCTGCCTGCTCGACCTCGACGGGTTCAAGGCGGTCAACGACTCCCTCGGGCATCCCGTCGGCGACCGGCTGCTCGTCGCCGTCGCCGAGCGGCTCACGCACTGCGCGGACCGCGCGCAGAGCGCCACGGGTGCCCCGCTGGTGGCCCGGCTCGGCGGCGACGAGTTCGCGCTGCTCGTCGAGGACTCCACCGGTACGGAGCAGGTCGCCGAGCTCGCGCGGACGGTGCTCGACACGCTGCGGGAGCCCTTCGACCTGGCCGGCCGGCAGGTGTCGGTCTCCGCCTCGATCGGCGTGGTCGAGCGGCAGGTCGCGGGCACCAGTACGACGGCCCTGATGCAGGCGGCCGACACCACGCTGTACTGGGCGAAGGCGGACGGCAAGGCCCGCTGGACCTTCTTCGACCCGGAGCGCAACGCCCACCGGGTGACCCGCCAGGCCCTGTCGTCCAGTCTGCGGCCCGCGGTCGACCGGGGTGAATTCACCCTGGAGTACCAGCCGTTGGTGGAGATGGCGGACGGTGCGCTGCGCGGGGTCGAGGCGCTGGTGCGCTGGCGGCACCCGCAGTTCGGCCTGCTGACGCCGAATCGGTTCATCGCACTGGCCGAAGAGGACGGCTCCATCGTGGAGTTGGGGCGGTGGGTGCTGCGGACGGCCTGCGCGCAGGCGCGACGCTGGCAGGTGGAGTACCCCGATGCGCCGCCGGTGTTCATGAGCGTCAATGTGGCGGTGCGTCAGATGTGGGACTCGGACCTGGTGGCGGACGTCGCGCGGATCCTCGCCGAGACGGGACTCCCGCCGGAACTCCTCCAGTTGGAGCTGATCGAGTCCGCCGTGATGGGCTCGACCGGGCGGCCGTTGCAGGCGCTGCGCGCGCTGAGCGACATGGGTGTGCGCATCGCCATCGACGACTTCGGCACCGGGTACTCCAACCTCGCGTACCTCAGCCGGCTGCCGGTGTCGGTGCTCAAGCTCGACGGGGCGTTCGTGCGGGGGTTCCAGGGGGACGGGTCCACGCCCGCGGAGCCGGCGGACGCGATGATCGTCGAGGCGCTCGTGCAGTTGGCGCACCGGCTCGGGCTGACCGTGACCGCCGAGTGCGTGGAGACGGCGGAGCAGGCGGAGCGGCTGCGCCGGCTCGGGTGCGACACCGGGCAGGGCTGGCTCTACTCGCGGCCGGTGGCGGCGGATCGTATCTCTGGGCTCCTCGCGGAGCGCGAGTGATCCGCCGCCGTCACGCGGCCAGGGACCTTCAGGCGGTCGGCAACCCGTAGGCGTCGGCGATGAGTTCGTAGGAACGCAGTCGTACGTCTCCGTCGTGGGCGTTGGCCGTGAGCATCAACTCGTCGGCGCCCGTGCGCTTTTGCAGCTCGTCGAGGCCCGAGCGGACCTCGTCGGGGCTGCCGTGAATGACGTTGGAGTTCCAGGACTGGACGAAGTCCCGCTCCATCTCGCTGAACTGGTACGCCTCCGCCTCCTCGGGCGTCGGCACGAGGCCGGGGCGGCCGGTGCGCAGTCGCACCATGTTGAGGGAGGCGGCGAGGGTCTGTCGGCGGGCCTCGGTGCCGTCGTCGTCCGTCGCGAGGGCCGAGACGCCGATGAGGGCGTAGGGCTCGGAGAGAAGCTCGGACGGGCGGAAGTTCTCGCGGTACAGGTCGAGCGCCGGGAGGGTGTTCTGCGCCGAGAAGTGGTGCGCGAAGGCGAACGGCAGGCCGAGGGTCGCGGCGAGCCGGGCGCTGAAGCCGGAGGAGCCGAGGAGCCAGACCGGCGGGCGGTTCGGGTCCTGTACGCCGCCGGGGGACGTGGCCTGGACCGGGCCCGGGACGGCGTGGATACGGGAGTACGGGTGGCCGTCGGGGAAGTCGTCGTCGAGGAAGCGGGTGAGCTCGACGAGCTGCTGCGGGAAGTCGTCGGCGCCTTCGTTCAGGCGGTCCGAGCGGCGCAGCGCGGCGGCGGTCGCGCCGTCGGTGCCGGGGGCGCGGCCGAGGCCGAGGTCGACGCGGCCCGGGGCCATCGCCTCCAGCGTGCCGAACTGTTCCGCGATCACCAGCGGGGCGTGGTTCGGGAGCATGACGCCGCCGGAGCCGAGGCGGATGCGGTCCGTGTGGGCGGCCAGGTGGGCCAGGATCACGGCGGGGCTGCTGGAGGCGACGCCCGGCATCGAGTGGTGCTCGGCGACCCAGTAGCGGTGGTAGCCGCGGGCCTCGGCGAGGCGGGCGATCTCGACGCCGGTGCGGAGGGCCTGGGTGGCGGTGCGACCCGCTCCCACGGTGACCAGGTCCAGGACGGAGAGGGGGGTGGGGGCGGTGCCCTGGGCTGCGCCGCGGATCACGGGTCCTCCTGCGAATACGTACGTTACGGCTGACTGGCTTGACCCCGGAGTAACGGAGGCCCACTCCGCTTTATTCCCGAACCGTGGCAAGGCGGGTGGGCAATTTCAAGCCGGCCGCCACCCGTCAGACCTGCACCAACGGCTGCTTCGTGAAGAGCGCGCCCAGGGCCGGCGCGTTGACCCGGCGGTCCACAAGGCGCAGCGCCTCCCAGACCGTGACCTGGTTGGCCGTGAGGACCGGTTTGCCGAGGTCGGCCTCCAGGTCGCGGACGTACGCCGCCGTGTGCAGCGCCGTGTCCGGCAGGAGCACCGCTTCCGCGTCGGGATGGTCGCCGGCGCGGGCCATGGCGCGCACCTCGTCCCAGCCCCACGTCCCCACCTCGGCCGCCGTGATGATCCCGCTGCCCCGGACGGACAGGACCTCCACCCCGGCCGCCTTGAGGAACGCGGCGAAGTGGTCCGCGACGTCCTCCGGATAGGTCGCGGCGACCGCCACCCGCCGCGCCCGCACCTCCGGCAGCGCGTGCGCGAAGGCGAAGGACGTACTGGAGGCGGGCAGGCCGGCCGCCATCGCGAGGCCGCGGACCTGCTCGTGCGCGCCGTCCCAGCCGCGGACGAAGCTCCCGGACGTGCACGCCCAGACCACCGCCTCCGCGCCGGACAGCCGCAGCTCCTCGACGCCCGCGGCGAGGCGGTCCGGCGCGCCCATCTCCAGCAGCGCGTCGACACGGTGCGCGTCCTCCCCGATGTCGGTGTGGACGACGGGCAGCCGCACATCGCTGTCGATCAGCATCTCGATGCGGGGGTAGTCGTCCTCCGCGGAGTGTCCGGGGTAGAGGAATCCCAGTGACGTCATGCTCTATGCCCACCCTTCCTGTTCCTTCGGCCGTTCGCTCGGCAGGTCCGCCGGGGGCCACACCCGCGCCGCCGGGTCGAGCAGCGCCTGGTAGGGCCCCACGGCACGCGTACCCAGTCGGGCGAGGGCTGCCCACATCGTGACTTGATTGGCCGAGATCACCGGCACCCGCAGCTCCGCCTCCAGCTGCGGGATGACGTCGTACGTAGGCAGGTTGGTGCAGCTGATGAAGAGCGCGTCGGCCCCGGAGCTTCCCGCTTCCCTGGCCATCGCCGCCACATCCCGGTAGGGCACCTTCCAGATGTGCCGGGTCAGACCGAGGTCGGCCCGCCCGGTGACCGTGATGCCGGCCTCCGCCAGATACTGCTCCAGCGATTCGGTGACCGATCGCGTGTACGGGGTGACGAGCGCGATACGGCGCGCGCCCAGTTCGGACAGGGCCTGGAGCAGGGCCCCCGATGTGGTCACGGCGGGCAGCTCCCCGGCCCGTCGCATCGCGGCGCACAGCGCCCGCTCGCCGGCGAGCCCGCCGACGAAGCTGCCGGACGCGCAGGCGTACGCGAGGACTTCCGGCCCGGTGGCGCCGAGCGCACGCACGGCCTCGCCGAGCGTCTCGTGCTCGCTGACCAGGCGCGCCAGATCGAGGCCGACCTCGACGGGCACGAACGGAGTACGGGTGAGGTGGAGTGAGATGTGGTCGGGCACCCAGCGCCACAGCTCGCGGTCGAGAGCGAAGTCGAACGGGGCGACGACGCCCACACCGCGCTGCGGTTTCGGTCCCCCCAGGAATGAGACGTCCATGAGCAGGCCCCATGTTCAGCTGACTGATCAATGCCGGTGTGGTGCTTGAGCCGGCGAACCGCCGGGACGTCGGGACAGCGACACAGTGCGAAACAAGGTGCAGGAACCCTGGTGGAGTCCTCTGTTGTCGACGGTAGGTTCCGGTGCCTGCGGGGTCAATTCCCGACTCTCGCGCCCAGGAAAGCGGATCTTCATTGCCGGACGGTTTCCCCTCGATGTCCGTGCCTGGCGAGGTGATCCTGGGTAGGTCACCGGCAACGTAACGCGATCGCTGGTGCTGGAGGGGCGGATGACGAGCGAGCTCATCGGACTGACCGCGCAGGACCTCATCGAGGGTTATCGCAAGGGAGAGTTCAGTCCGGTCGACGCGACCCGCGCCGTGCTCGCCAGGATCGAGGAGACCGAGCCGGCGCTGAACGCGTTCGTGCGTGTCGACGCGCAGGGCGCCATCGCCCAGGCGGAGGCGAGCGCGCGGCGGTGGCGCGAGGGCGAGCCGACGGGCCTGGTCGACGGGGTGCCGGTATCGGTGAAGGACATCCTGCTCCAGCGCGGCGCGCCCACCTTGCGCGGCTCAAGGACCGTGTCGGAACAGGACAGTTGGGACGAGGACTCGCCGTCGGTGGCCCGGCTGCGCGAGCACGGCGCGGTCCTCGTCGGGAAGACGACGACGCCCGAGTTCGGGTGGAAGGGCGTGACCGATTCGCCGCTGTCGGGCGCGACCCGCAATCCGTACGACACTTCGCGTACGGCGGGTGGTTCAAGCGGCGGGAGCGCGGCGGCCGTCGCCGTCGGCGCGGGTCCGCTGTCGCTCGGCACGGACGGTGGCGGTTCCGTCCGGATCCCGGCCTCCTTCTGCGGGATCTTCGGCCTCAAGCCGACGTACGGGCGGGTGCCGCTGTACCCGGCGTCCGCGTTCGGGACGCTGTCGCACGTGGGGCCGCTGGCCCGTACGGCGGCCGACGCGGCGCTGATGATGGATGTGATCTCGGGCCCCGACCCGCGGGACTGGTCGGCCTCGGGACCACCGTCCGGCGGCTTCCGGGACGCGCTGCACGGCGGGGTGCGCGGGCTGCGCGTCGCGTACTCGCCGACGCTGGGCGGGCAGGTGGCGGTGCGGTCCGACGTCGCCGCGGTGGTGCGCGCGGCGGTGACGCGGCTCGCCGAACTCGGCGCGTACGTCGAGGAGGTGGACCCGGACTTCTCTGATCCGGTGGAGGCGTTCCACACGCTGTGGTTCAGCGGGGCCGCGCGCGTGGTGCAGCATCTCCCGGCGTCCAGGCGGCAGTTGCTCGATCCGGGGCTGCGGGAGATATGCACCCGGGGCGCGCGGTACAGCGCGCTCGACTATCTGGCGGCGGTCGACGCGCGGATGGCGCTCGGGCGGCGGATGGGCGTCTTCCACTCGACGTACGACCTGCTGGTGACGCCGACGGTGCCGATCACCGCGTTCGAGGCGGGAGTTGAGGTTCCGCGCGGCTCCGGCCTGCGCCGATGGACGGGCTGGACCCCGTTCACGTACCCCTTCAACCTGACCCAACAGCCCGCCGCTTCCGTGCCCGTGGGGCTCGACGGGGGCGGTCTGCCGATCGGCCTCCAGCTCGTGGCCGCGCGGCACCGTGACGATCTCGTCCTCCGGACCGCGCACGCGTTCTACGAGGCCGGCGTGGCGAGTCACTCCAGTCCCAACACGCCGTGAATCGCGTGAAGTTAGGACATGGCCGTATTGCTGTGAATTCAGATCTCGGGTTTATCAAGGGCTGAAAACGATAGGCATACCTCCCGGGGCTTCGGGTAATGGCGCGCCATGGCTCCACCACTTGGTAACAATGAGGGATTCATCGCCAGACCAGTCCGCCGCCGCTCCCTGCTCTACGGTGCGGGGGCGGCGGCTCTGGGTGTGTTCGGCACCGCGGCCTGTACCCGCGTGCCGGAGGAGGGGAAGGTCGAGGGCGGGGATCTGCTGGACCGGCTGCGCGACACGGGCGAGGTCAAGATCGGCGTCGCGGGTGAGGTCCCGTACGGATATATCGACGAGAACGGCGAGGTCACCGGAGAGGCGCCGGCGATCGCCAAGGTGATTTTCCCGCGCCTCGGTGTGCCCAAGGTGAAGGCGGTGCCGACGCAGTTCAGCGCGCTGATTCCGGGGCTGACCCAGGCGCAGCAGTTCGACGTGGTGTCGGCGGGGATGTACATCAATCCGGGCCGTTGCGAACAGGTGCTGTTCTCCGATCCCGACTACCTGATGCCCGACTCGTTCATCGTGCGCAAGGGGAACCCGCACGGCATCAAGACGTACAAGGAAATCGCGGACAAGAAGCTGAAGTTCGCGACGGGTACGGCCTACGCGGAGATCGAGTACGCCAAGGCCTACGGCATCAAGGACATGCTGATCCTGCCCGACCAGGTGGCCGGCCTCGACGCCGTGCGCCAGGGCAGGGTCGACGCCTTCGCCGGCACGGCCGTCACGGTCCGTACGGTGATCAAGGGCTCGAAAGGGGTCGAGGGCATTCCGCCCTTCCAGCCCATCGTCGACGGAAAGCCGGCCTATGGAGCGGGCGGATTCGCGTTCCGGAAGTCGGAGAAGAATCTGCGCGACGCGTTCAACAAGGAGCTGCACAAGCTCAAGGAGAGCGGTGAACTCCTGCGCATCATGG
Organism: Streptomyces sp. NPDC002795; assembly: GCF_042888725.1. Lineage (NCBI taxonomy): Bacteria > Bacillati > Actinomycetota > Actinomycetes > Kitasatosporales > Streptomycetaceae > Streptomyces > Streptomyces sp. NPDC002795. Next base: position 171,924 of record NZ_JBIAQB010000015.1, on the reverse strand, counting down.
CGCCCTTCGGTTTCACGAAGAAGGAGATGACCGACCTCACGGTCGAGAAACTCTGCCCCCCGGCCGAGGGAGCCGCCTCATGATGTCCGCGAAGTTCTTCGAGAACTGGTTCCTGCCGGGCATCTGGATCACGCTTGAGGTCACGGTCCTCAGCGCGATCATCGCCTTCGTCATCGCGTTCATCATCGGCACCCTGCGCACGTCCAACGTGTGGGCCGTGCGCTTCCTTTCCGGGGCGTACTTCGAGATCTTCCGCAGCACGTCTTCGCTGGTCTTCATGTTCTGGATCGCGTTCACCGTGCCGATGCTGTTCCAGATCCAGTTCCAGCCGATGTTCGCGGGCATCCTGGCGCTCAGCATCACCTACGGCGCCTACGGTTCGGAGATCGTGCGCGGCGCACTCGCCGCGGTGCCGCCCGCGCAGCGCGAGGCCGGTATCGCCCTCAACTTCACGCGCGCCCAGCGCCTGCGCCGCATCGAACTCCCGCAGGCCTGGCCGGAGATGATCCCGCCGTTCAACAACCTGCTGATCGAACTGCTCAAGGGAACCTCGCTGGTCTCCCTGATCGCGGTGGCCGACATGACGTTCGCGGGAAACCTCCAGCGACTCGTCACCAGCGACAGCGCGCCGATCTACACGCTGCTGCTCGTCCTGTACTTCGTGTTCGCCTTCATCTTCACGCGCCTCATGCGTCTGCTTGAGCGCCACGCCAAGAGCCGTATCGGCCAGGCGCCCGAGGCGGGCGGTCTGCGCGTGCTCCTCGGCGGGATGCGCTCCAAGTCGACGATCGACGCCGTCACCGGTGCCGGAGGTGCCAAGTGAACTGGGACTGGTCCAACGTCGCGGACTTCATGCCGCAGTTCTGGGACGGCCTGCTCGTCACGGTCCAGGCGCTCTTCTGGGGCGCGATCATCGCCTTCGCCCTCGGCCTGGTGTGGGCGATCGCCCAGCGCTCGAAGACGAAGTGGATCCGCTGGCCGGTGACGACGGTCACCGAGTTCATCCGGAACACCCCGCTCCTGGTGCAGCTGTTCTTCCTCTTCTACGTCGTTCCCTCGTGGGGCATCTCGATGTCCCCGCTGGTCACCGGCATCGTCGGGCTCGGCCTGCACTACTCGACGTACACGTCCGAGGTCTACCGGGCCGGCATCGACGGTGTGCCCGTCGGCCAGTGGGAGGCGGCCACCGCGCTCAGCCTGCCCAAGGGCCGCACCTGGCTCGCGGTGATCCTGCCGCAGGCCGTGCGCAGGGTGATCCCCGCGCTCGGCAACTACGTGATCGTCATGCTGAAGGAATCGCCGCAGATCATGGCGATCGGCGCGCTGGACATGCTGGGCGAGGCCCAGGGCTTCAGCCAGACCACCTTCACCTACGAGGCCATCAGCGTCGTCGGTGTCGCCTTCATCGTCATCGCCTACCCGGCTTCTCTTCTTCTGCGAGTTTTGGAGCGTCGTCTTGTCCGCTGACAGCAGCACTTCCCAGGAAATCCCCAATCCTGCCGTCGACGGCAGCGAGCTCATCCGCTTCGACAAGGTCACCAAGCGGTTCGGCAGCAACACCGTCCTGGACAACCTGGACTTCTCCGTCGACTCCGGCAAGCACGTCACGCTGATCGGCCCGTCCGGATCCGGCAAGACCACGATCCTGCGCCTGCTGATGACGCTGATGAAGCCCGACGAGGGCACCATCAAGGTGGGCGGCGAGTACCTCACGCACGAGCAGAAGGACGGCAAGCTCGTCCCGGCCGGCGAGAAGCACATCCGCGACATCCGCAAGAACATCGGGATGGTCTTCCAGCAGTTCAACCTGTTCCCGAACATGAACGTGCTGCGCAACATCACCGAGGCCCCGGTCAACGTGCTCGGCCTGCCCAAGGACGAGGCGGAGCAGCGGGCCCGCGAGCTGCTCGACCAGGTCGGCCTCGGGGACCGCTGCGACGCGTACCCCTCGCAGCTCTCCGGCGGCCAGCAGCAGCGTGTCGCGATCGCCCGCGCGCTCGCGATGCGGCCGCAGGTGCTGCTCCTGGACGAGGTCACGTCGGCGCTCGACCCGGAGCTGGTGGCCGGCGTCCTCGACGTCCTGCGCGACATCGCGCACAGCACGGACATCACCATGCTGTGCGTGACGCACGAGATGACCTTCGCGCGCGACATCTCGGACCAGGTCCTGATGTTCGACTCGGGGCGCATCATCGAGTCCGGTTCGCCCGAGAAGATCTTCAGCGAGCCGGAGCACGAGCGCACCCGGGAATTCCTGAGCGCCGTGCTGTGACCAGCCGCTCACCGAGTGGTGCATGACTTTGGCATATGCCACGGTGGCGCGTTCCTGCTGAGAGGCACGGAACGCGCCACCAATCTCCTCAACCACCGCCCCCAAAGGGGGTGTTGGCGGCTATCGTGGACGAAGCCCAGCTGTCCGGAACCGGTCCATGCAGGGGGAAGAACCGTGGCGCTGAAGCACGAGCAGGGTGCGACCCCGCACCAGCCGCACGAGGCGGTGCAGCACGCGTTGCGCGTGCTGGAGACCGTCGCACACCGAGGCGTGGGCGTGACCGACACGGAGCTGGCGCGCGTCACCGGGCTCCCCGCCGACCACTTGACGGTCCTGCTGCGCATGCTGCGCCGCGAGGGATACGTCCGGCAGAACGCCGACGGGGCGTACATCACCGGCGAGAACCTGACCAGGCTCGGCGCCACCGAAGGCCATGCGGCCGCACTCACCGCAAAGCTCCAGCTCACCCTCGACCGGCTGCGCGACGACGTGGGCGCGGCGGTCTACATGAGCCGTTACGTCGACGGAGAGATCCGGATCACGCAGGTGGCGACGGGGCCGGGCACGCCCGCGGTCAACGAGTGGGTGGACTTCCGCGTCTCGGCGCACGCGAGCGCCATCGGCAAGAGCCTCCTCGGCCAGCTCGACATGAACGGGCGGCGGGATCATCTGTCCCGCCACAAGATGGCCCGCCTCACCTCGCGGACGATCACCAACGAGAAGCAGCTGCTGTCCCGCCTCGCGGCGCAGCCGGCGACGGTTCCGGTGCTCGATCTCCAGGAGTACGCGGTGGGCACGGTGTGCGCCGCGGTTCCCATCACGGCGGGTTCCTCCGTCGGATGCCTGGCGCTGTCGCTTCCGGTCGAGCATGCGCATCGGCTGCACGATGCGGCGGAGCAGCTCAACAAGGAGGCGGCGCCGGTCCTCTTGTCGTTGGCGATCTGACGCAGGCAGCAGGAGCCCACATACGACGAAGGCCCCCCGCAGTAGCGGGGGGCCTTCGCATCAGGTGCGCCATCAGGGACTCGAACCCCGGACACGCGGATTAAGAGTCCGCTGCTCTAACCAACTGAGCTAATGGCGCCGGTTGACGAGGTAAATACTACCCGGCCCCAGGGGGTGCTTTTGACCACCGGTGTCACGGGGGCGTGAGGAGGTTCTCGCGGCCGCGCTCCCCGTACGCCGTCGCCAGGTCCGCGCGGTCCTGGGTGGTCAGGCGGCGATGGGCGGGGGCGCCCGGGGGCCGCCACCAGAGGTCGCCGCCGCTCCAGAAACCCTCGCGGCGCAGCTCCCCGCGCCGCACCTTGTTCGTCGCGGTGACCGGCATCCGCTCCACCACCCGGACGAAGCGGGGCGCCATCTTCGTACCGAGGTCCGACTGCGAGCGGAGGAACGCGTCGAAGCCGGCCGGGTCGAAGGCGAGGCCCTCGCGGAGGGCGACCGTCGCCATCACCTGGTCCCCGGCCACCGGGTCCGGCACCCCGTAGACCGCGACGGCCGCCGCGTCCGGCCAGCGGGCGAGGATGTTCTCGATCATGGCGGGGGCGAGGTTCTCGCTGTCGACGCGGATCTTGTCGTCACCGCGCCCGGCGAAGTACAAGAACCCGTCGGCGTCCCGGTAGAAGTGATCACCGGTCCAGTACCAGCCGTGCTCGCGGACGCGCTCCGCGTACGCGGCGTCGTTGCGCCAGTAGCCCTCGAAGGGTGAGCGGCCGCGGTTGACCAGCTCGCCTATCGCCTCCGCTCCGTTGAGGAGGCGCCCACCCTCGTCGAAGCGCGCCGGCGGGCACTCCGCCTTCGTCTGCGGGTCGAGCACCGCGAGGTCGCTGCCGGGGGCCGCCCGGCCGATCGCGCCCGCCGGGGTGCCGGCCGTGCGCTGCACCGCGGCGCCGCCCTCCGAGGACCCGTACCCCTCGACGAGCCGCACCCCGAACCGCTCCTCGAACCGCGCCGCGTCCACGGCCCCCGCCTCCGTGCCGAACCCCACCCGGAGGGGATTGTCGCGGTCGTCCGGGTGTTCCTCGGTGGCCAGGATGTACTGGACGGCCCGGCCCACGTAGGTGAAGTACGTGGCGCCGTAGGTACGTACGTCGGCCAGGAACCGGGACGCCGAGAAGCGGCGGCGGAGCGCGACCCCGGCGCCCGCCGCGACGGCCGGCGCCCAGTCCGCGATGACCGCGTTGCCGTGGAAGAGGGGCATGCAGATGTAGTGCACGTCGTCCGCGCGGACCCCGAAGTTCGACACCAGGGACTGCCCCGCCGCCGCGAGCCGCCCCTGCGTGCACAGCGCCGCCTTCGGTGCCCCGGTCGACCCGGAGGTGAAGTAGAGCAGCATGCGAGTGTCGGGGCCGACCCGCTCGTCGGCCTCCGGCTTCGCCCCTTCGTACGGCGTGAGCAGCTCCTCGTACGCGCCGGTGTCGGTCACCAGGATCCGGATGCCCGGCAGGTCGAGGCCGTCGAGCAGCGGGAGGTGGGCCCGCTCGGTGACCAGGACGCGGCATTCGGTGTGCGTGATGTCTCGGGCGAGTTCGGCGCCGCGCCGGGTCGGGTTGAGGCCCGCGACGGCGGCGCCGGAGAGCGCGGCCGCGCCCAGCCACTGGGGGAATTCGGGAGTGTTGTCGAGGAGCAGGCCGATGTGGGGGTCCGCGGCCCGCGGCAGCAGCTCACCGAGGAGCGCCGCGCGGGTCGCCGCCCCGGCCGCGACCTGGTGGTGGCTGAGCACCTGGTCCTCGTACGCGAGTCCGGGCCTGTGGTCGCCCCAGCGCGCCTGGATGAGCTCCGCGAAGGTGTGCGTCGTCATGGATCCCATGCGGGTGCACGGTAATTGACGCCCCGTCAGATGTGGAGAGCGCCGACACCGTATCAAGCCAATCAAGCCCCGCCGGCGATTGAGGCGCGGGGTCCGGGGCGGAGCCCCGAGGCGTGGGGCCCCGGCGACCGGAGCCCCCGGCGCGCCATGGGGCAGCGCGCCGGGGGCACTGGCTCAGAACGTGACGTCCGAGCACGCATAGAAAGCGTTCGCCGTGTCCGCGACGGTCCACACCGCGAGGATCACGTGATGCCCGGACTTCCCGGAGGGCAACGTGCCGGAGTGCGAGAGCGTCGCCGGCGGCTGCCCGCTGAACGGGACGGTGAGGAACGGCGCGGTCTGCAGCGCCGACCGGGTCAGCGGCTTGCTCTGGTCCCAGCCGTCCTTGGTGATGTAGTAACGGAAGTCCGTGGTGGAGTGCCGCGCGGTGAACTGCCAGCGGAACGTCTGGCTCTGACCGCCCGTCACCTTCGTGGCCGGCCAGGCGTTCCCGTTCGGTTGCTTGGCGGCGTCGAGCGAGCTGAAGCTGCCGTGCCCGGCCGAACAGATCTTGCCGTCGGCGGGGCCTGCCGCCGGGAAGCCCTTCGCGCCCTCGACGCTCTGCGGCTCCCACTGGATGCTGCCGCAGCCGCTGACGCCGCTGTTGGCGCAGAGCTTCTGCCTGCTGACGGGCAGGTCGGTGTAGCCGTGGCCGCTGGCGCCGCCCGCGGAGAGCGCGAACGCTCCCGCGGTCGTCAGGCCGAGCAGGGCCGCGTACGCCTTCGTACGCTTCGAGGTTTTTCGCATGCTGCCGCTCCTGGGGGGTGTTGGGGGTGCCGGAAGCCGTGCGCACAGCGATAGTTCAGGTCTAGACCAACGCACAATGTAGGACCGCGAGTTGGGCATGTCCAGACCAATCGCAATTCCCGGCCCGAGCACCTCCGCTCACCCCCAGGCGCTTACTCCCCCCGACCCGTGTAGAACGCGACCGTCAGATCCTTCACGAGCAGCTTGCGCTCGTAGTCGTCGAGATCCACGAGCCCCCGCGCGGTCAGCCGCGTCACCGTGTCCTCCACCGAGTCCACGACCGTGGTGAGGACGCTGTCCCGGCGCCGCGCGTCGAGGGCCGCGATCCGGCGGCGCCGCATCGCCGCGGCCACCTCCGGCTCGTACTCGATCCGCGTGGGCTGCGCCGAGAACACCTCGATGCCGACCGGTTCCGCGTCCTCGGCGAGGCGACGGGTGAGCAGATCACCGAGGGCCTCCGCGTTGCGCAGCACCGGCGCGTCCCGGTCGCCGACCACGGCGGGCAGCCGCGACAGCACCCTCGCGAGGCCCGCCTCCACGCACTCGCGCAGATACGCCTCGTGGTCCTCGGTCCCGAGCGTCGCCCGCGCCGTGTCCTTGATCCGCCAGGCGACGAGCACGACGACGCGCAGCGCCTCGCCATTGGTGTCGACCGCCGGCATCGGCTCGCTGCGCCAGTGCCGCAGCCGCAGGTCGACCCGGCGGCGCACGAGCAGCGGGTTGAGCCACAGCAGCCCCGCCCTGCGCACACTCCCCCGGTAGCGGCCGAAGCGCGTGAGCACCCAGGCCCCGCCCGTCCGCCCGCGCGCGAGCCCGCCGACGCCGAACAGGGCGAGCGCGCCGGACCCGGCGAGCGCCGCCCACTGCGCGGGCCCGAACCCGGCGCCCGCGTATCCGTCGAGGCCCGCGAGGTCGGTCATGATCCGGGGCAGCGCGCCCGCCCAGCCGAGCGAGGCCGCGGTCCCGGCCGCGCCCACCGCCCCGCCGAACACTCCGAGGGCGCCGGGCAGCGCCCGCCAGGACCGCTCCTCCAGGCCGGGGTCGACGGAGGGGACGGGCCTGCGCGGGGTGCGGGCCGGAGCGGGGCGGGATGTCCGGCCCATGGGCGTCGCGGTGGTGCGCTCGACCTGGGCCTTGGTGACCACCGCGGGCCGCAGCGGCACGGCCATCGGGTCCGGGTCGTCGCGGAAGAGGAGGTGGACCGGGATCTCGGTGGTGGACTCGTTGCGGATGAGCCGCGCGGCGCGCGTCCCTCCGTCGGTTTCGCTCATGGAACCCTCCGCGTTGCGCGTCAAGAGAACAGCCGGCGCCAGGTCTCGGGGCCGGGGTAGCCGTCGGCGGCCTTGCCCCGCCAGCCCTGGGCCCGCTGGAAGGCCTCGACATTGCGCCGGTCCGCCTCGCTCCAGCGCGGCCCGGGGCCCTGGCGGTAGAACTTGCCGAATCCTTTCTTCACGAGCTGCTTGCCGAGCCGCGTGACGTCGGAGTTCTCCGCGCCGGGCCGGAACTTCGCCTTGCCGGGGAAACCGGAGGGGGACGGGGCCCGCTCGCCGCCGCCGCTGCCGGCGGACGGGATGCTCCGCCCTTGCCCCGTCGACAGATACGACCAGGTCGTGGGCCCCGGGATGCCGTCCGCCGCCTTGCCGCGCCAGCCCTGCGCACGCTGGAACGCGCGCGTGGCCTTACGGTCGGCCTCGCTCCACTTCGGCCCCGGCCCGACCCGGTAGAACCGCTTGCCGCCCCGCTCGACGAGCATCTTGCCGAGCCGTGTGACGTACGCGTTGTTCTTGCCGGGGCCGAAGTACTTGGCGCCGGGGAACTTCGTCGACGACGCGCTCGAACCGGAACTGCCGTCGGTGACCGCCCTGTAGCGGTACGCGAGGTACTTGCTGGAGTGGCTCCAGTACGCGTACGGGGTGGCCTGCACGCGCGCGCCCGGCTTGGTCTGCTCGTACGCGATGTACCGGGTGCGGGACGCGTCCGTCCAGCCGCCGAAGATCGTGACGTGCGAGCCCTTCTCCGGGTTGGCCGGGTTGTGGAAGAGCAGCATGTCGCCGGGCTGGAGCTGCGACTTGGTGATCCGGGTGCCGTACTGGGAGAGGCTGCCGGTCCACTCGTTGCCCGGCAGGCCCCACGCCATGGAGACGAAGCCGGAGCAGTCCTGGCGGTAGCCGTCCTTCCAGTACTTGTTCATGTTGTACGGGACCTTGGCCTCGACCCACGTCCTGGCGCGGTCGAGGATCGCGGCCCGGGAGGTCTTGCGCAGGGCCGCGGACTGGACCAGTGACACGGACCCCGCGGCCTGGCCCGGCGATCCGTGCAGCGGACCCGACCCGCCCTGCGGTGTCGTGCCTCCCGCATCGACCGGGGGCGGGGTCAGTGGCCTGGCCTCGTGGTGTTCGGCCGCGGCCGCCGGGGTGGTCTGGAGGCCGCCGACGACGGTGCCCGCGGCGGCGGCGAGGACGAGGGCGTGCCGGGCGCCCACCTTGGTGCGCACCGGGTGCGGCACCGCGCGCCGCCACTCGGCGCAGCCCGCGCAGCCGCAGTCCTCCGCCGGGTCCACGTCCTCGAAGACCGGGACGCCCATCGGCTCCGCCGTGTCCCCGCGCTCCATCCGCTCCATGCGATTCCCCTCACACTCCGGTGCCGGATTTTGGAATAACGAGCCTCGATTCCGCACGCAGGAAGCGTCTCAACTGTCATGACAAATCGCATGTTGACGGTCCAAAAGATTGAAATACCCAGAATTCACCCCTCGCCCCGGCGTGTCGAGTGGTCAGAAGCACCACCGAGGGTCGGGTAAAGTTCTGTTGGTCGACAGGCGCCATTAGCTCAGTTGGTTAGAGCAGCGGACTCTTAATCCGCGTGTCCGGGGTTCGAGTCCCTGATGGCGCACAAGACACAAGGCCTCCCGCAACAGCGGGGGGCCTTCGTCGTGCGTTGAGCTCGGGTGGGCAAGATCAAGCCCCTGCGGCGATTGAGCAGCGGGGTCCGGGGCAGCGCCCCGCGGCCGCAACCCCGGAGCGGTGCAACCCTCATTAAGGCCGGTAAACACCACGTATCGGCCTTGCGATCATGAACCGGGTCACAGCACTCTGTCATGGAGCCATTGGCTCCCAAGATGCTTACGGTACAAGGCACTTGAAATGGGCACCGTGTCACGCCGGGCCCGAGCCGGTTGCCGAGCGCGCGGGGAGGGGGCCCCGCTCATGAAGCGATGTCGAGGGGGGCATCATGCAACCGGAAGGCCGCCGTACCAGTCTTAGGTAAGGGTGGGACGGTGGCCCGCCAGTGATACGTCCGGGGGCACGGTCAGGGGGCCCGTTCCCGGGCGCAGGACCGACGACCACGCGGTGACGCGTGCGGGGGGATGACTCATGACGTCGACGCCGACGGGCGCCCGGCCGGAATTCGACCCGTCCGAGACGACCCAGCTGCGAGTGCCACCGCACCGCACTGGCGGTTTCCGGCGCATCAGGAAATCGTTGCCGCGCTACGACTACGAGCACTACAGCCGGCTCGCCGGGCCACTGACCCAGCCCGATCCGGACAAGCCGTACAAGGTGCGCTACCGCTCACTGCTCTCACAGGAACCGCACAGGCTCCGGGCCGCGCTGATGCTGGGCGCCGCCCCGCTGCTCTCGCTCGTCCTGCTGTTCTGGCTGATGCAGCCCACGCACTGGACCGAACGGGACTACCCCGCCTACGACTTCCTGCCCGCTCTCGACATCGTGATGCTCGTGGCGATCGGGCTCATCGAGTTCTTCCGCTGCATGAACGTGCTGTCGAACGCGCACGCAACGCTGGTCGCGAGAGACCCGGTCCCGGTCGTGCCCGAGACCGGGACGCGCGTCGCGTTCCTCACCTCGTTCGTACCCGGCAAGGAACCGCTGGGGATGGTGACGAAGACCCTGGAGGCGGCCGTGAAGCTGCGCCACCGGGGCCTGCTGCACGTCTGGCTGCTCGACGAGGGCGACGACCCCGAGGTCAAGGAGGTCTGCGAGCGGCTCGGCGTGCACCACTTCTCCCGCAAGGGCGTCGCGAAGTGGAACCAGCCGAAGGGCCCGCACCGCGCCAAGACCAAGCACGGCAACTACAACGCCTGGCTGGACGCGCACGGGAGCGAGTACGACTTCTTCGCCTCCGTCGACACCGACCACGTCCCGCTGCCCAACTACCTGGAGCGGATGCTCGGCTTCTTCCGCGACCCCGACGTGGGGTTCGTGATCGGCCCTCAGGTCTACGGCAACTACGACAACTTCATCACCAAGGCCGCCGAGTCGCAGCAGTTCCTCTTCCACGCGCTGATCCAGCGCGCGGGCAACCGCTACGGCTCGCCCATGTTCGTCGGCACGTCCAACGCCGTGCGCATCAGCGCGCTCAAGCAGATCGGCGGCCTGTACGACTCCATCACGGAGGACATGGCGACCGGCTTCGAGATCCACCGGCACCGCAACCCCGCCACCGGCAAGAAGTGGCGCTCCGTGTACACGCCGGACGTGCTCGCGGTCGGTGAGGGCCCCAGCGCCTGGACGGACTTCTTCACCCAGCAGATGCGCTGGTCGCGCGGTACGTACGAGACGATCCTCAAGCAGTACTGGAAGGGCTTCTTCACGCTCCCGCCGAGCAAGCTCTTCAACTACACGATGATGATCATCTTCTACCCGATGGCGGCGATGAACTGGATCCTGGCGGCGCTGAGTTGTGCGCTGTTCCTGGGTCTCGGCGCCTCGGGTGTGAACATCGACCCGACGATCTGGCTGATGCTGTACGGCAACGCGTCGGCGCTGCAGATCGGCCTCTACGTCTGGAACCGCCGGCACAACGTCTCGCCGCACGAGCCGGAGGGCTCCGGCGGTGTGGCCGGCATGGTGATGTCCGCGCTGTCGGCGCCGCTGTACGCGAAGGCGCTCTTCGACGCCGTGCTGCGCCGCAAGAGCAAGTTCGTGGTGACACCCAAGGGCGATTCGGCAAGCCCCGACCGCTGGTTCGGGACCTTCCGCTACCACTGGTACTTCATCCTCATCTTCGGCGGCTCGATCGGCGCGGGCTTCTACTTCGGCCACTCCCACCCGGCGATGATCACGTGGGCCTGCTTCGCGCTGCTGATCACCGCGGCCCCGATGTTCGCGTGGCGCTACATGCTCCGCCAGGACAAGAAAAAGCCGAAGCCGCCCGCGCAGGCCCCGCAGCCTGAGCGTCCGGAGCAGCCGGCTCCAGCGCCGCGGGCGCACACCGCGCCCCAGCAGAAGCCGAGTTGGGCCGCGCAGCCGAGCGGCAGGAACGACGTGGTCAAGTGGGGCAATGACCAGACCGCGCAGATATCCCTGGGGGGACATAACAAGTGAAAGACGGTGCGAGCCGCCGCCGTGCCCGGCGCATAGTCATCGGCACGGTGGTGGTCCTGGCGCTGGCCGGGATGAACGGGCCCTGGCTGTATCGCTTCGGGTCGGCCAAGTATCACGAGTACAAGATCAACAAACCGGAGTACAAGGCCGAGAACGGGCACTGGGACGTCATCGATTTCCCCCAGAACATGCGCCTGAACACGATTCACGCGGCGCTGTTGCACACCGGGAAGATCCTGCTCGTCGCCGGGTCGGGGAACAACCAGAAGAACTTCGACGCCAAGAAGTTCGACACCCGGCTCTACGACCCGGTGAAGAAGACCATCAAGAAGATTCCCACGCCGACGGACCTGTTCTGCACGGGACATACGCAGCTGGCGAACGGGAATCTGCTGATCGCGGGCGGCACCAAGCGCTACGAGAAGCTGAAGGGCGATGTCACCAAGGCCGGCGGCCTGATGATCGTGCACAACGAGGACCCGGACGCGCCCAAGACCATCAAGGCAGGCACGGTCTTCACCGGCAAGGAGAACGGCAAGTCGTTCGTCGCCAAGGACAACATCACGGTCGAGCGCGCCAAGAAGGTCTTCGACAAGGCGACCGGCAGGTTCCTGCGCAATGAGCCGGGCCTCGGCCGGGTGTACGTCGAGGCGCAGCGCCGCGGCGCCAAGTACGAGACCGGTACGCAGGACAACTACCGATTGCAGGGCCTGACCGGCCAGGACGCGCGCAATCTGTACGGCATCGCGCAGAAGCTCGCCCTGGACAAGAAGGACTTCCAGGGGATCAGGGACAGTTACGAGTTCGATCCGGTCGCCGAGAAGTACATCAAGGTCGACCCGATGAACGAGGCGCGCTGGTATCCGACGCTGACCACGCTCTCCGACGGCAAGGTCCTCTCCGTTTCCGGGCTCGACGAGATCGGGCAGCTGGTACCGGGCAAGAACGAGGTGTACGACCCGAAGACGAAGAAGTGGACGTATCTGAAGGACGTCCGCCAGTTCCCGACGTATCCCGCGCTGTTCCAGATGGAGAACGGGAAGATCTTCTACTCGGGCGCGAATGCCGGTTACGGGCCCGACAACGTCGGCCGTAAGCCCGGTATTTGGGATCTGACGGACAACAAGTTCCAGAAGATTCCCGGGCTTTCCGACCCGGACATGCTGGAGACGGCCAACACCGTCGAACTGCCGCCCGCGCAGAACCAGAAGTACATGGTGGTCGGCGGCGGTGGCGTCGGCGAGTCCAAGCTCGCCAGCGAGAAGACCCGGCTCGTCGACCTGGAGGACAAGAACCCGAGGTTCGTCGACGGTCCGAAGCTGGACAAGGGGACGCGTTATCCGCAGGCCTCGATCCTGCCCGACGACTCGATCCTCGTCTCCGGCGGCTCGGAGGACTACCGCGGGCGCGGCGACACGAACATCCTTGAGGCGCGGCTCTACGACACGAAGAAGAACTCGTTCAAGCGGGTCGCCGATCCGAACGTGGGCCGCAACTACCACTCGGGCTCGCTGCTCCTGCCCGACGGGCGCGTGCTGTTCTTCGGCTCGGACTCGCTCTACGCCGACAAGGCCAACACCAAGCCGGGCACGTTCGAGCAGCGCATCGAGATGTACACGCCGCCGTATCTGTACCGGGACTCGCGGCCGACCCTGGAGGGCGGCAAGAAGACGATCCGGCGCGGCGGTTCGGCGACGTACAAGACGGAGCACGCGTCGTCCATCAAGACGGCGCGGCTGATCCGGCCGAGCGCCTCGACGCATGTGACGGACGTGGATCAGACGTCCATCGCGCTCGACCTGAAGAAGTCGGCCGACTCGGTGTCGGTGACCGTGCCGAGGAGCCGGTCGCTGGTGGAGTCGGGCTGGTACATGCTGTTCGTGACGGACGATCAGGGGACGCCCAGCAAGGCGCAGTGGGTTCAGGTCCCGTAACCGGCGAAGGCGTGGCAGGTGAGAGGGCGGGAGGGGAACCTCCCGCCCTCTTGGGCTACTTGGCCCCCGCCAGCTTCATGGCGTACTCGCCCCACCACTCGCCGGCCTTCGGGCCGCCCTTGCACGTGCCGTCGGACTCTCCCGGCCGCTTGACCCACAGGTAGGCCTTCACCTGCTCGTCGCCGGTCTTGGTGGTCGGCTCCTCGCCGAGGGCCCGGCCCGGCGGGTTGCACCAGCGCTCGTCCGCGGCGCCGCCCGTGTACGGCCCGTTCCCGTTCCGGCTCGTGTCGACCACGAACGGCTTGTTGCCGACCTTCGCCGAGAGTTCCTTGCCGTACTTGACCGACTCCTCGGTCGTGTAGAAGTTCGACACGTTGACCGAGAACCCGTCGGCCTGGTCGATGCCCGACCACTTCAGCGGCTCGTAGATCTGGTCGGGCTTGCCCCAGCCCGCGTTGCCCGCGTCGAGGTAGACCTTCGTGTCCTTCAGGGACTTGAACTTCGCGATGGCGCCCTTGAGCAGGTCGTAGCGCTCCTCGTGGAACTGCTCCGGCGTGCAGTTGTCCACCATGTGCTGCACCGCGTCGGGCTCCAGGATCACCGTCGCGGGGCGGTCTTCGATGCCCGCGGCGACCTGGTCGATGAACTCCCGGTACGCGTTGCCGTCCGCGGCGCCGCCGCCCGAGTACTGGCCGCAGTCGCGGTGCGGGATGTTGTAGACGACGAGCAGCGCGTCCCGGTCCGCCTTCTGTGCGGCCTCGGTGTAGCCGCGCGCCTGCTCCCTGGCGTTCTCCGGCAGGAGCCATTCGCCGCTGGGCTGTTCGGCGATCTTGCGGACCTTCGCGGCCTCGTCGTCCTTGCCGTCCTTCTCAAGGCTCGCGACGGCTTTCGCCGCCTTGCTCTCGGGGTTGACCCAGAACGGGTCCGCGCCCTTGGGCTGCTGCTTCACAGGCCCCGTCGACTCGCCCCCCTCGTCCTTGTCCCCACCGCCGGAAGAGCACGACGAACACGCCGCCGCGAGCAGCGCCGCCCCCACGACGACCGCTCCAGCCCTCAGTTTCCGGTACATCCACTCCCCCTTGGGTGCACTGCCTGGCTCTCAATCGTGGCATACGCCCCTGCCGTGCCACGAGCGCGTACGCCGCTTGTCAAGGACCTGTTACAGCGTGCGCGGCCCGGGTGGGCGGCGACCACGTCGCGTACGCGGGGATCCGCCGGCCCCTGCCCGACGGGCGGGTGCGGTCGAACCCCTCGTGAACTCTCGACCACACTCTGTGCTGTTCCGCCCAAGCGTTCTAAAGTCGTGATGAGTGGCCCAAGACCCCGGCCGATCCGATCCAACGGACCATCCATGAAGCCTCCCGTGCCCGGGCCGGGCCCTCCCGCAGCCCGCAGCCCGCGCGGTCGAGGACCAGTCCGGCCGGCGGCTCCGGGGGGAGCGGGCCGCCGGCCGGACCAGGTGGCTCGCACGCTCAACTCGCCTTCTGGGGCGCGCTGTCCACGTCCGTCAGGTACGCGGACACGACGACGTTCGCGGAGTACGTGCCCGAGGCCTTGTCGAAGTCGCCTCCGCAGGTGATCAGGCGGAGTTCGGCGCGCTCGGAGCGGTGCGGCCCGTACGCCTTGGCCGGGTCGAAGTTCTCGCGGGAGAACACCCGGACGTCGTCCACGGTGAATGCGGCGACGGAGCCGTCGGCCCGCGTCACGCGCACCGTGTCGCCGGGCTCGGCCTCGCTGAGGTGGTAGAAGACGGCGGGCCTGCTCTCGGTGTCGAGGTGCCCGACGAACAGGGAGGTGCCGCGCTCCCCCGGCCGCACCCCGTCGCCGTACCAGCCGACGACTCCGGCCCGCGCGTACGGCGGCGGGTCGATGGCGCCGCCCGCGTCCAGGCCGCGGGCCACGACGGGGGCCTGGACGCGCAGCGCCGCGATGTCGACGCGCCGCGGGTCCGCGCCCTGGACCGGCTGGTGAGCGGCCGGCAGGTCGACGTCCGCGGGGCGGCCGACGGCGGCCGCGTCCCCGGTCGTCGGCGAGGACAGGTTCAGGTCGGTGGCGCCGTGGCCCCACAGCCACAGGCCGAGCAGCAGCACCACCCAGGCGACCCCCGTGAGGAGCCGCCCGGCCCCTTGTGACCGGTTGTTCATGGCGGGCTCAGCGCCTCGTCGGTGAATCGGGTGCCCTGCGGCGGCGCACGCTGCGGACGGCCACGGCGACGGCGGCGATCGCGGCGAGGCCCAGGCCGATGAGGGCGTGCCGGGTGCCGGGGCCCTCGCTGGGGGCGGCTTCCGGGGCGCGGTGGACGGCGAGCGCCTGCCGTTCGGCGGTGCCGCCGCCGCCCGCGTGCACGGCGGCGGTCGGGGACGCGGCGGGTGAGGCGCCGGCGGCGGATCCCTCGACGACCCGGAGGGTGCCGGTGACCTTGCCTTCCACTCCGTCGCAGGTCACCGAGACCGGGTAGGCGTCGGGCGCGGCGGATGACTTCACGCGGGCCTCGGCGAACAGGGTGGGGTCGTCGGCGGAGGGCGCGAGCCGGGCCGGGGATACGAAGGCGGCGGAAGCGGCGCTGCCCGTGGCGCCGTCGCAGCCGGTCACCCGCAGGTCGACGTCGGTGCCCGCGGGCGCGGCACGCGGGGTGACGGTGATCGCCGCGCCGCCTTCGGCCGCCGCGGCGGGGGTGGCCGGTGCGGTCACCAGGACGGCCACCCCCGCGACACCGACAGCAAGCAGTCCTGCACGCATCGTGAACCTCCTCTAGGCAGGGTCACGCTTTCTGCCGCTGTCCGCATCCCGAGAGGCTCCCGTGCCACGTCACACCTGCCGGGGCAGGTGAATACGATGGCAGTCAGTCGATCCTGAGCCGAGGAGTCCGCACACATGGCAGAGCCCAAGCCCATCGAATCGTGGCTGACCGACATGGACGGGGTCCTCATGCACGAGGGGGTGCCGATCCCGGGCGCGGACGCGTTCATCAAGAAGCTTCGGGACTCCGGCAAGCCGTTCCTCGTCCTGACGAACAATTCCATGTACACGGCCCGTGACCTGCACGCCCGCCTGAACCGGATCGGTCTGGAGGTCCCGGTCGAGAACATCTGGACCTCCGCCCTCGCCACCGCCCGGTTCGTCGACAGCCAGCGGCCGAACGGCACGGCGTACGTGATCGGCGAGGCGGGTCTGACGACGGCGCTGCACGAGGTCGGTTACATCCTCAGCGACTCGGACCCCGACTTCGTGATCCTCGGGGAGACCCGTACGTATTCGTTCGAGGCGCTCACCAAGGCGATCCGGCTGATCAACAACGGGGCCCGGTTCATCGCCACCAACCCCGACAACACGGGTCCCTCCACGGAGGGCGTGCTGCCCGCGACGGGCTCGGTGGCGGCGCTGATCACCAAGGCGACCGGCAAGGACCCGTACTTCGTCGGGAAGCCGAATCCGCTGATGATGCGGACCGGGCTCAATGCCATCGGGGCGCACTCGGAGTCCAGCGCGATGATCGGCGACCGGATGGACACGGACGTGCTCGCGGGTCTGGAGGCCGGGATGACGACGTATCTCGTGCTGACCGGGCTGACCAGCAAGTCGGACATCGACCGCTTCCCGTTCCGGCCGACCACGGTGACCGACTCGATCGCGGATCTCGTCGACCTGGTCTGAGGCCCGTCAGCTGTCGGTCGCCGTCTTCCAGTCGTCCACGTACGTCTGGAGGTTCTTGGCGATGTCGTTCCAGTCCGGCTCGAAGATCTGCACACCGTCCATGATCTTGGCGAGTTCGACGGCGTTGTCGTCGGTGGCCTTCACGTCGGCGCGCGGCGAGAAGCCGCCGCCGACGGAGCTGACCTGCTTCTGCTGCTTCGCGGCGAGCATGAAGTCCAGGAGCTTCTTGCCGTTGGCGGTGTGCGGGGCGTCCTTCACGAGGCCGCCCGCGTACGGCAGGGCGAAGGAGGTCGGCTTCCCCGAGCCCTTCTTCGGGAACCAGATGCCGAGGTTCGGCATGTCCTTGGACTGGGCGTAGTTCATCTGCACGTCCCCGTTGGCGACGAGGAGTTCGCCCTTGTCGACCTTGGGGGCGAGCTTGCCGGTGGAGGCGGACGGGCCGACGTTGTTGGCCTGCAGCTTCTTCAGGTAGGCCATGGCCTGTTCCTTGCCGCCGAAGTCGTGCATGGCCTTGACGAGCAGGGCGGTGCCGTCGCCCGCGATGCCGGGCGTGGAGTACTGGAGCTTGTTCTTGTACTTGGCGTCGAGGAGCTGCTCCCAGGTGGTGGGCGGGGTCTTCAGCTCCTTCGTGTTGTGGAGGAAGCCGAAGTAGTTGTTGACGACGGAGGTCCAGGTGCCGTTCGCCGCCTTGTCGGCGCCGTCGACCTGGTCCGAGCCCTTGGGCTTGTACTTCGCCAACAGGCCCTTGCTGTCGGCCTGCTGGATGAACGGGGGCAGCGTGACGAGGACGTCGGCCTGGGTGTTGACCTTCTCGCGGGCGGCGCGCTGCACCATTTCGCCGGAGCCGCCCTCCACGTAGTTGACCTTGATGCCGGTCTTCTTGGTGAAGTCCTTGAAGACCTTGTCGTACCAGCCGTCGCCGTTCTCGCCCTTGAGGCCGTCGGCGCTGTAGACGGTGACGGTCTTCTTGTCGGAGGCGGCGGAGCTGCCGCCGCAGCCGGTGAGGGTCGCGGCGAGGGCGAGAGCGCCGGTGGCGGCGGCGACGGTGGTGAGCGTGTTCTTGCGCATGGCGTGGTGAACTCCCGTAGTACGTAAGCGTTTTGAGGGGTCTTCAGCGGTACGCGGCCTTGGTGCGGATCCGCGAGACGGCGAGCAGGACGAGCAGCGTGGCGGCCATCAGGACCACCGCGATCGCGGAGCCGGTGAAGAGGGAGCCGCGGTCGGTGGTGGCGTAGATCTGCACCGGGAGCGGCATCCAGTCCGGCGGGTACAGCATCATCGTGGCGCTCAACTCACCCATGGACAGGGCGAAGCAGAGGCCGGCGGCGGCGTTCAGGGAGGGCAGGAGCAGTGGCAGCTTCACCTTCCACAGGACGTACGCGGGGCGGGCCCCGAGGGAGGCCGCGGCCTGTTCGTACGCCGGGTCGAGGCGCTGGAGGGCGGCCGAGACGGACTGGTAGGCGAACGCGGTGACCAGGATCGTGTGGGCGATGATCACGATCCAGCGGGTGCCGTTGAGCAGCATCGGCGGTTTGCTGAACGCCACGAGGACGGCGAGGCCGACGACCACGGACGGCACGGCGACCGGCAGCATGAACAGCGCGTCCATGACGCGGCGCCCGCGCTTCTTCTGCGCGGCGGCGGCGAGCGCGGCCCACCCGCCGACGACCAGCGCGAGCACGCTCGCGGTGACGGCCGTGACCAGGCTGGTGGTCAGGGCGGTGAGGGAGTCGCCGCTGGTGGCAGCGGAGTAGTGCCCGCCGGTGACGCCGGACGGCAGGGCGCCGGACCAGTTCGTGGCGAAGGACGCGGCGAGGACGACGAGGAGCGGAAGGGCGAAGAGCGGCAGGAAGAGGACGAAGAAGACCGTCCAGGCGGCCCACCGGCCCGGCTTGCTATGCACCAGCACGAGGATTCGCCTCCCGGTGGAGAGCGCGCCCGAGGGGCGCGGGACTGTGTCGATCGGGGGTCGCGCGGCCGTGGGGCGCGGCCTCCGAAGCGGAGCGCCTACGCACGAGCACGGCGGCTCACCACCCGGTACAGGCCGTAGAGGCTCACGGAGACAAGGACGTTGACGACCGCGACGACGCACGCGCCCGGGTAGTCGGATTCGAGGATCGCCTTGCTGTAGACGAGGGTCGGCAGCGTCGTAACGCCCTTGGCGCCGGTGAACAGGACGATCCCGAACTCGTTGAGGCACAGGACGAGGACCAGCGAACCGCCGGCGGCGAGCGCGGGGAGTGCCTCGGGGAGGATCACCTGCCGCACGATCCGCGCGGGCCGCGCCCCGAGCGACGCGGCGACCTCCAGCTGACCCGTGTCGACCTGCGAGAACGCGGCGAGCAGCGGGCGCATCACGAACGGCGTGAAGTAGGTGATCTCGGCGAGCAGCACGCCCCACGGCGTGGCCAGGAAGTCGAAGGGCCCGGTGGCGGCGCCCGTGACGTCCGTCCACAGCCCGTTGGCCATGCCCACCTGCCCGTACACGAACAGCAGGGCGAGCGTGATCAGGAAGGACGGGAAGGACAGGAACACGTCGATGAAGCGGGCGACCGCCTTCGCGCCGGGGAACGGCACGAACGCGACGATCAGCGCGAGCGCGAACCCGAGGACGAGGCAGCCGACCGTGGACCCGACGGCGAGCCACACCGTCGTGCCGAGCGCCTCGCGGAACGCGGAGGACGAGAAGACGTCGGCGTACGGCTTGAGGGAGGTGCCGCCGGTGTCGGGGGTGAGCGACTGCTGGACGACGAGGAAGAGCGGGTAGAGGAAGACGACAGCGAGGGCGGCGACGGGCGGCAGGGCCCATATCCAACCGCCGTTGCGCCTACGGGACTTGGCGACGCCCTGGCGGGGCGCGGCGAGCGTGGCGCTAGCCATGAGCACCCACCTCCGACGAGACCCCGGCGCCGAGCAGGACCGCGTCCTCGGGCGCGAAGTGCACCGTGATCCGCTCCCCGAGGGACGGCGGCTCGCGCAGTTCGCGCAGGTCGGCCTTGACGCGATGGCCTTCGACGTCGACGTAGAGGCGGTGCGTGGAGCCCCGCCACTGGACCTCGGCGACCTCTCCCGTAAGGGAGTTGGGGCCTTCGCCGAGGCCGACGAGGTGCGGGCGGACGCACAGCGTGGCCGTGGCTCCCGCCGCCGCGTCGCCCTGTGCCGGGACCTTCAGTTCGGTCGAGCCGAAGGAGACGGTGTCCCGGCCGGCCGCGCCCACCCGCACCGGCAGGAGGTTCGCGTTGCCGACGAAGGAGGCGGTGAACTCGGTGCGCGGGCGCCGGTACAGCTCCTGCGGTGTGCCGACGTCCTGGAGGCGGGCCTTGTCCATGACGGCTATTCGGTCGGCGAGGGTGAGCGCCTCGACCTGGTCGTGGGTGACGTACAGGATCGATACGTCGGGCAACTCGCGGTGCAGCCTGGCCAGTTCGGCGAGCATTCCGGAGCGGAGCGTCGCGTCGAGCGCGGACAGCGGCTCGTCGAGCAGCAGCACACCGGGCCGGACGGCGAGTGCGCGCGCGATGGCGACGCGCTGCTGCTGGCCGCCGGAGAGTTCGCGCGGGTAGCGCTTGGCGTAGGAGGCCATGCCGGTCAGTTCGAGCGCTTCGGCGACGCGGGCGGGGATCTCGCCCTTCGGCACCTTCTGCGCCCGCATCCCGAAGGCGACGTTGTCCTCGACGCGCAGATGCGGGAAGAGCGCGTAACTCTGCACGACCATGCCGATGCCGCGCCGGTGCGGCGGCAGGTCGGTGACATCGCGCCCGCCGAGGAACACTCTCCCGGACGCGGGCCGCACGAACCCGGCGACGGCGCGCAGCGCGGTGGTCTTCCCCGAGCCCGAGGGGCCGAGCAGGGCCATCACCTCGCCGGGCTCGACGGTCAGGTCGAGGGAGTCGAGAACGGTGGCGGCGCCGTACGCGACCGACACCCGGTCGAACCGGATGCCGCTCAGCTTCTGGTCGTTGTCTCTCACGGCGGCAACGCTGCTGGCGTCGGGTGTCCCGCACGGAGCGGTCCGGCAACGGGACGGTGAACGGGCACCCAAGCTTGGACCAGACCCGTTATGGTTCTGTTATGCGAGCGAGGCATGTGGGGTCAACTCCCGGCGGACTGCGGCGTGTTACCAGCCGTCCGAGCCCAAACGCGCGGTGAACGAGAAGCGGTCCCCCCGGTAAAGCGTCCGCACCCGCTCCGTGGCGCGGCCCCCCGTGTCGTACGAGATCCGGTGGATCAGCAGCATCGGCAGCGCGGGCGGCGTGCCGATGAGCAGGGCCTCGCGCGGGGTCGCGAGCACCGTCTCGATGCGCTCGTCGGCCGAGCCGAACTCGATGCCGAGGCGGTGGACGTAGGAGTAGAACGAGGAGTCCGGGTCGAACTCGGCGTCCAGGCGCGGCACCCGGGCCACGGACACGTAGGTCGACTCCAGGCCGACGCGCTCGTCGTCGGCGAGCAGCACGCGCTCCATGTGCCAGACGGGTTCGCCGCGTTCGAGGCCGATCTCGGCGGCGAGCGCGGGCGGGCACGGGAAGCGTTCGAGGCCGATGAGGGCGCGCCCCGGGCGCCGGCCCTGTCTGCGCACGCCCTCCGTGTACGAGGCGAGGGACAGCGGCTGCGCCAGCTTCGGGCCCGCGACGACGGTGCCCCTGCCGTGGCGCCGCAGCCGCCCTTCGAGCAGCAGCTCGCGCAGCGCCTGCCGCACGGTCTCGCGCGCCACTTCGTAGCGCAGGGCGAGTTCGCGCTCGGCGGGAAGGGGTTCGCCTTCGGTCAACTCGTCGAGCAGCGCGGCGATCTGGGCCTTCACGGCGTAGTACTTCGGTATGCGCCCGTGCTCGGGGATGCCGTCGCGCACGGGGGCGCCGGGGGCCTGGTCGTTCGGGTAGTCCACGCGGGGATGGTCGCAGATGTGGGTGAACATCTGCCGTACGTCCCCTGCCTTACGTCCCCTGCCCCGCGTTCCCTGGGGCCCGGCCGCCGCGCTTGTTCGGCTGGGGCGGCGGCCGGGCCGGTGGTGGGGCGGGGCTCAGCGTCCGCCGACGCGGAGCCGCCGGGCTCCCACCACGAGGGTCGTGCCGGCCAGGAGGAGGGTGCCGGCCGCGACCCCCAGTCCGAGCAGGGCGCGCGGGCCGGTCCGGGCGAGCTCGTCCGCGAGCGTCGGGCCCGCGGCCTCTTCGATGGAGAACGGGTAGTCGCCGGACTCGCCCACCCAGTCGCCGTCGTCGTCCTTGCGGCGGACGAGCGCGGCGGTGGCGACGACGTCGTCGGGACCGGTGCCGTCGGCGAACGCGAGGCGGACGTCGACGGTGACCTTGTCGCCCGCGCCGACCGAGAATCCGGGGAAGCCGTCGAAGACGCCGATGTTCTCGTCCCGGGCCGTCCGCTCGACCGTCACGGGGCGCCAGCGGCCCCCGTCGCGGAACTCCAGCGCGATGCGCTTCGGCGTCAGCTTCCGGGTCTTGTCGACCAGTACGAGGACGGGGTGGAGGTCGGCGCAGCGGGTGGCGGTGGTGTTGGTGAGGTCGAGCGAGAAGTGCCGGGGGGCGTCGCCGGGGTGGTAGGTGGCGGGGCCGTCGTCGATGCGGGTGTCGATCGGGAAGTCGCCGCGCTTGTCGGCGGCGCAGGCCCGGGTGCCGGGGTCGGCGGCGGCGGTCGCGTGCGTGGGGCCGAGCGAGGTGAGGGCGGAGGCGGCGATGGCCGTGGCGGCGAGGGCGAGTGGGCGGCGCGGTCGCATGAAGGCCCTTCACTGGTCGCGGAGTTGACGACAGTCGTGGGCCAGTACTTTTCCATTGCGGTTCGGTGGGGCGGGGATTGCGCGTCGCGGCGCGCGTGCGAATCCCCCGATCGGCCGAGCGGAGTGTTTCGGCGGCACCGGCGTTACGGCCTCGGGGCTCCGCCCCGGACCCCGCGCCTCAAGCGCCGGCGGGGCTGATCTTGCCGAACCGGCGTTGCGGTCTCGGGGCTCCGCCCCGGACCCCGCGCCTCAAACGCCGGCGGGGCTGATCTTGCCGAACCGGCGTTGCGGTCTCGGGGCTCCGCCCCGGACCCCGCTGCTCAAACGCCGCAGGGGCTTGATGTGCCGGACCCCCGCGTCTCAAACGCCGCAGGGGCTTGATTTACCCCGCCCATCTCCCACCACCCGCCCCCTCCGGGGGCGTCGGCCTCGCGGGGTGCCGTCGCCCCGCCTTGGGCAATCTGCCGCCTTGGGCGGCAGGGTGGGCAAGGCGGCGCCCCGGTGCCGCGCGCCCAGGACGGCGGCCCCGGCCACGGGAGCGTTACGACGTGGCCTCCCGGCCGAAGAGGGGGGCCAGGATCATGTGGGCCGCGCCCTCGACGGCCTGGGTATCGCCGCCGGGTGCTGCCCGGACGGGGATCGTGGGGCCGCCGCCCTCGCGGCGGGCGCGGGCCGCGACGACCCGTTCCACCCCGCGTACGAAACGCCGCTCGTGCGCCGCCACCGTGCGCCCGCCGAGCAGCACCGCGTCGATGTCGAGCAGGCTCACCAGGTTCGCCGCCCCCTCGCCGAGCACCCGCGCCGCCTCGTCCAGGCCCCGGTCCGTGCCGGAGGCCACCGCCGCGAGGCAGAGCGCCTCGATGCAGCCCCGGTTGCCGCAGCCGCACCGCGGACCGTCCAGCTGGATCACCTGGTGGCCGAATTCGCCCGCGCCGGTGCGCGCGCCGCGGTAGAGCGCACCGTCGAGGACGAGGCCCGCGCCGAGCCCGGTGCCGAGGTGGAGGTAGGCGAAGGAGCGTTCCCCCTCGCCCTCCAGTGCGAGGCCGAGCGCCGCCGCGTTCGTGTCCTTGTCCACGACCACCGGGAGACCGAGTCGCTCCGCGAGCGCGTCGCGCAGCGGGAAGCCGTCCCACTGCGGGAAGCCGGTGACCCGGTGCAGCACCCCGTCGGTGTGGTCGAGCGGCCCCGGCACGGCGACGCCGACGCCGAGGACCCGCCGGCCGCCGTCCGCGTCGAGCAGCGCGTCGACCTCGCAGGCGGCGGCCGCGAGCACCGCGTCGGAGCCCGCGCCGAGGTCGAGCGGGGCGCGCCGGGCCGCGACGACCGCGCCCGACAGATCGGCGAGCACGGTGCGCAGCTCGTCGCGGTCCAGGTGCAGGCCGACCGCGTGCGCGGCGCCCGCGAGCAGTCGCAGCACGGTGCGCGGCTTGCCCCCGGTGGAGGCCCGGCGGCCGGCCTCGACGGCGAGGCCTTCACCCCTGAGCCGCCCCGTGATCTTGCTGACGGCCTGCGGGGTGAGCCCGGTGCGCTCGGCGAGCTCCAGGCGGCTTATGCCCGCCTCCCCCGCCGTACGCAGCAGATCGAGCACGAGCGCCGCGTTGTGCCCGCGCAGGGCGCTCAGGTTCGCGCCCACCGTCGCCGCCATGGTCCTCCTCACATCTATTGCCACCAGCCCATTGTCCCTCGCGCTTGCACTTTGGCAACACCGTTGCTTAAGTGGGACGCATGGATGCGCCTGGATCGCCTGGATCGCATGGAACGTATGGAAGGTTGGAACGTATGACCGGTACAAGTGTCCCCCTGCGCGTGGGCCTGGTCGGCTACGGCCTGGCGGGCTCCGTCTTCCACGCCCCGCTGATCGCCGCGACCGAGGGCCTCACCCTGGACACGGTCGTCACCTCGAACCCCGAGCGGCAGGCCCAGGCGCGCGCCGAGCACGGCGACGACCTGCGCTTCGTGGCCTCCCCCGACGAGCTGTGGCAGCACGCGGACGAGCTCGACCTGATCGTCATCGCGTCGCCGAACAAGACCCACGTATCGCTCGCGAAGGCCGCCATCGCCGCGGGCCTCCCGGTCGTCGTCGACAAGCCGGTCGCGGGCACCGCCGCCGAGGCGCGTGAGCTCGCGGAGCTGGCCGAGAAGCAGGGCGTCCTCCTGGCGGTCTTCCAGAACCGCCGCTGGGACAACGACTTCCTGACCCTCCAAAAGCTGCTCGCGGACGGCGAGTTGGGCGACGTCTGGCGCTTCGAGTCCCGCTTCGAGCGCTGGCGCCCGCACCCCAAGGGCGGCTGGCGCGAGTCCGGCGACCCGGAGGAGATCGGCGGCCTGCTGTACGACCTCGGCAGCCACGTCGTCGACCAGGCCCTGGTCCTGTTCGGCCCGGCCGTCTCCGTCTACGCCGAGTCGGACGTGCGCCGCCCCGGCGCCGAGGCCGACGACGACACGTTCATCGCGATCACCCACGCGAACGGGGTGCGCTCGCACCTGTACGTCTCCGCCACCACCGCCCAGCTCGGCCCGCGCTTCCGCGTGCTCGGCTCGCAGGCGGGCTACGTGAAATACGGGCTCGACCCGCAGGAGGCCGCGCTGCGCGACGGCAAGCGCCCGACGGCCGGTGAGCCGTGGGGTGTGGAGGGCGAGTCGCTGTGGGGCCGCGTCGGCTCCGGCGAGTCCCCGCTGACGGGTGGCGGCCGACCGCTCGCGACGGTCGACGGCGACTACCCGGCGTACTACGCCGCCATCGCCGCGGCGCTGCGCGACGGCACCCCGAACCCGGTCCCCGCCACGCAGGCCGCCGAAGCGCTCGACGTCCTGGAGGCGGCGCGCGTCTCCGCCCGCGACGGAGTGACGGTGACCCTGTGACGGACATGGTGATGGCAAACCCCGAAAACGCCCCGCAGATCCCCGAGTTGGAGGACCAGGAGCGCCGTCTCGTCCTGGACTCCTTCACGTACGACGACGCCTGGGCTCTCGGGAACCTGCTCGTGGACCTCGCGCGCGAGCGCCGTGCGCCGGTCGCGATCGACATCACGCGCGGCGGCCAGCAGCTGTTCCACGCGGCGCTGCCGGGTTCGGCCCCGGACAACGACGCGTGGATCGCCCGCAAGCGCCGCGTCGTGGAGCGCTACCACGCCTCGTCCTACCTGGTCGGCAGCCGCTTCCGGGCCAAGGGCACGACGTTCGAGAACGCCTCGCGCCTCGACCCGGACACGTACGCGGCACATGGCGGCGCGTTTCCACTGACCGTTCGGGGAGCGGGAGTCGTGGGTGCGGTCGTGGTGTCCGGCCTCCCCCAGATCGAGGACCACGAGCTGGTGGTCGAGGCCCTGGAGCGGTTCAGCTCCGCGGCGTGACCACCAGAGCACCTACGCCCCCTTGAGCTCCTGCCGCTGGCGGCCGAGGCCGTCGATCTCCAGCTCGACCACGTCGCCCGCCCGCAGGTACGGCTTCGGTTCGGGCTGGCCCATGGCGACGCCCGCCGGTGTGCCGGTGTTGATGATGTCGCCGGGGTACAGGGTCATGAACTGGCTTACGTAGCGGACGACTTCGGCGACCGGGAAGATCTGGTCGGCGGTGGAGCCGTCCTGCTTGAGTTCGCCGTTCACCCACAGGCGCAGGCCGAGCGCCTGCGGGTCGGGGACCTCGTCGGCGGTCACGAGCCACGGGCCGAGCGGGTTGAACGTCTCGCAGTTCTTGCCCTTGTCCCAGGTGCCGCCGCGCTCGATCTGGAACTCGCGCTCGGACACGTCGTGCGCGACCGCGTACCCGGCGACGCACGCGAGAGCGGCCTCGTGGGACTCGACGTAGCGGGCGGTACGGCCGATGACGATGGCCAGCTCCACCTCCCAGTCGGTCTTCACGGAGCCCCGCGGTACGAGGACCGTGTCGTCGGGCCCGACGACCGTGTCGGCCGCCTTGAAGAACACGACCGGCTCGGCGGGCGGCTGGGCGCCGGTCTCCGCCGCGTGGTCGTGGTAGTTCAGCCCGATGCACACGACCTTGCCGATGCGGGCCACCGGCGGGCCGATCCGCAGCCCCGACGCGTCGAGGACGGGCAGGTCCCCGGCCGCGGCCGCGGCCCGTACGCGCTCGATCGCGGCGTCTTCGGCGAGCAGCGCCCCGTCGACGTCCGTGACGAGTTCCGACAGGTCGCGCAGGGTTCCCCCGGCGTCGAGCAGCGCGGGGCGCTCGGCTCCGGCGGGACCGACTCGCAGCAGCTTCATGGTGTAACTCCCTCTGCAGTAGGAGGAGCCTCCACGGCCCGGTGCGGCGTGCGACCGTCGGAGGACTGGTCGATCCTCCAAGGTGAACGTCCAGTCCGCAATACCTCGTTCACGGACTGGACCCGCACCGCCGCCGAGAGGGTTCAGAGCGCCGGCGCGGCCGCCGCCCCTCCCGCGTACGGCATGTCCCGGTAGAGCACCGCCCGCTCGATCGAACTCCACGTCGTCGACGTGACGACGTACAGCGCGGCGGCGAGCGGCACGAAGGCCACCGTGAAGAGGGTGAAGAAGGACATCAGCGGCATGAACCTGCCCATCGCCGCCATGCCCGGCACCGGCTGACCCGCATCGGCCCCCGGCTTCGGGGCCTGCGCCATCTGCTGCTTCGTACGCCGGTAGTTGAAGCTCGCGACGGCGGCGACGAGCGCGAACAGCGCCACGTAGACGAGTCCCTGCTCCCCGAAGAGTCCGCCGTGCGCGAGCGCGTCGTGGAACCGGCCGCCGAGCGGCGCCGCGCCGAGGGTGTGGCCGAGCAGCGCGTTGGGCTCGCCGCCGATGCTCTGGTTGGAGAACAGGTGGTAGAGCAGGAAGAACGCCGGCATCTGGAAGAGCATCGGCAGGCAGCCGGTCAGCGGGGAGACCTTCTCCTCGCGGTGCAGCTCCATGATCGCCTTCTGCGTCGCCTCGGGGCTGTTCTTGTGCTTCTTGCGCAGTTCCGCGATACGCGGCTGGAGCTTGGCCCGTTCACGCTGCCCACGGGCCGCGGCCCGCGACAGGGGGTGGACGAGGAGGCGTACGAACGCGGTGAACAGGACGATCGCCGCGGCCGTGGCGGAGGCGTGCAGCAGCGGCTGGAGAAGGTCGGCCAGATGCTCGACCAGACTGGCGAAAACGGACATGAACGACGACATGGGTGAGCCCTCCGGGGGGTCTCGTCGTGCCTGACATCAAGGAGATCGGGAGATGTGTCGGCGTGACGGACCGCTGACCGGAAGAGGTCAGCAGGCCGTCGGGACGAGGCGTCCGGGAGCTCGGGGCCTGGGTCGGCCGGAGGCGTCGGGATCGCGCTGCGGCAGGAACGCGGTGCGCCGCTCACGGTCGCGGATGGCGGTGCGGACGCGGGTACGCGCCACGGTGGGCACGGAGCGCGCGGTCAGGACGGCGCAGGCGGCGAGCGCGGAGCCCGCGGCCGCGGTGGCGAGCGCGACGGCGCCGACGAGGCTGCCGGTGTCGGCGAGCGCCGCACCGAGGAGGACGAAGAGCAGCAGGGCGACGGGTCGCAGCGTCACGGACCCGTTGGTCGTGCGTGCCATGCGCCTGCCTCCTCTCCCGCTCCCGGGTCTTTCCGATTCGGGGCTCCCCGCCAGTTATACAGGCTCGGTCACGACCGGCCGGTGGTGACGTACGCGTTCCCGTCCGACCGGACCGGCGGCCGGGCGCCCGGAGGCGCTACGCCGCCGCCCCGACCGGATCCCGGGCCAGCACGTCCTCGTCCGCCCGCTCGTCCCGGTCCGCCGGGAACGCGTACGTCACCACCAGCGTCACCACGAGATTGACGGCGAGCGCGACGATCCCGGCGTTCACCCCGAACACCGGATCGTGCCCGCTGAACACGAGCCCGCACACGACGCCCACCCCCACCACGAGCCCGCTCAACGCCCCGACGAGACTCAGCCTCCGCCACACCAGGCCGACCAGCAGCATCGGCACGAGCTGCGCCATCCCCTCGTACGAGATGAGGGAGAGCCGTACGAGGGTGTTGGGCGCGGCATACGTGAGGACGAGCGCGAGCGACCCGGCCACCACGACGACGACCTGCGCCCCGGCCTTCTGGGCCCGGGACGAACCCCGCCACCGCGGCACGAGCGACATCACGCTGCTCCCCCACATCGTGCCGATGACCAGCATGAAGACGGCCATCGGCACGATCGACGACAGCGCGGCCGCGACCCCGACGATCCCCACGATCCACGCGGGAAGGGAGTCGACGACGAGCTTGAAGAGCGCGAGGTTCGAGTCGGCCCCGGTGAGCCCGGGAACGACGAACAGGGCCGCCATCCCGAGCAGCATCGGCACGAACAGCAGGACGTTGTAGGCGGGCAGCCACATGGCATTGCGCCGCAACGCGTCGGCGCTGCGGGCGCCCAGATACCCGGCGACGGTGGTCGGGAAGATGACGACGGTGAGCGCGTTCAGGAAGGTGGTGGTCGCGAACCACCCACCCCCGTAAGGCGATCCCCCGTTCCCCGGCAACGTCAGCCACTCGCTCTTCTCCTCGACAAGCCGGCCGAGGAACGGCCCGTAGCCGTCGAAGTAATGCAGCGGCACATAGAAGGCGAGAAAAGCGAGCGTCACGATGACGAGCAGGTCTTTCATCACCGACACCCAGGCGCTCCCCCGCAGCCCGCTCACCACGACGAAGAGCGTGGTGACGGCGAAGCCGATGAAATAGGCCCAGTTGAGGCTGACGGCACCGTAGGAGATCGTCGAGACGACGACGCCCATCCCCGTGATCTGCAACTGGATGTACGGGAGCAGGAACACGGTGACGAGGATCGCGACGGCGGCACCCAGCCAGGGCCGCCCGAACCGGTGCGCGACCATGTCGGTGATGCTCACGAGCCCGTGCTGCCGCGCGTACGACCAGAGCATCGGCCCGACGACGTACCCGATGGCGTACCCGCAGGACATGTAGGCGACGACGTACAGCACAGGCGCGCCGTAGTTGTACCCCCACCCGGCAGCACCGAGATAGCTGAAGCTGGTGTAGCCCTCCCCCGCCATCAGCACCCACACGAACACGGCCCCCAGCGACCGCCCGCCCACCGACCACTCGGCGAGCCCGCCGCCGCTGCCCTTTCCGCGTACGGCGAGCAGTCCGAGAGCGACGGTGGCGACCATGAAGACGCCGAAGAGGGTGGTGGCGACGGCGGCATCGCTCACTTCGAGGCCTCGCGCATCCTGCGGTCCCCGCGCCAGGTGAGCCAGGTGGCGACGGGAGTGAGCAGCGTCGCGCCGAGCAGCCACGCGAACAGGAACGGCAGCCCGAACACGACGGGTTCGACGCGGTTCACGAAGGGCAGCGCGCCGATGTAGAGCACGAACGGGACGAGGAGCCAGAGCAGATGGGGCCGTTTGATCACGAAACGGCAGCCTATCGGTGGCGCACTCGCTCACTCGCATCCCTCGCGTACTCGCCTACCTCGGACGCATGGCGCTGAGCTTCCCCCACACCACGAGTCGGTACTTGGAGGTGAATTCGGGGGTGCAGGTGGTGAGGGTGATGTAGTACCCGGGATCGCGATACCCGGCGCCCGGAACCACCCGGCTCCGCGGCACGGGATTGATCACGCCCCCGTCACCGGCCGAGGTCTGCGCGAGCGTCTTGTCGACGATGTACGTGTACGAGGCGGTCTTCGTCCGGACGGTGAGGGTGTCGCCGCTGCGCAGCCGATTGATGTACCGGAACGGTTCCCCGTGCGTGTTCCGGTGCCCCGCGAGCGCGAAGTTCCCGGCGCCGCCGGGCTGGGCGGTGCCCGGATAGTGGCCTACGTACCCCTGGTTCAGGACGCCGGACTTGCTGATGCCCTGGGCGACGGGGGCGCGCAGGCCGAGGCGGGGGATGCCGAGGATGGCGTAGGCCTGGTCCCAGTTCGGCCGAGGTGCGGGCTTGGCGCGAGTGTCGTCAGGGGTGACGGAGGGATCGTCGCCCGGGGTGCCGGTCGGAGTGTCGGTGGGCTCGGCGGTCCCGGCGGCGGGCTCGGTGCCTTCGGAGGTCCCTGCGGCCGGACCACCCTGCCACTGCCGCTCAAGGGCCTGCACCTCCCGGTCGGCGCCGGCCCTGGCCTGCCGATTGGTCCACCACAACTGGTGCACGACGAGCAGCAGCACGACGAGGCCGAGGGTGACGGCGACCTCGGCGCCGTTCCACAGCACACGCAGGGCGGTAGACCTGCGGGACCGTCCTTGAGTGACGACAGCAGGCCGATGGGTCCGCCTACGTTGCCTACGTCGCATACGTTGCCTACCTTGCATACGTTGCAGCAGCACGCGCGCAAGATAGATCGCGGGGCGCGAAGTCACCAGAGGCAGGGCGAGGCGGTGGCGATAGCATTGGCGATGGCGATGGCGATGGCGATGGCGATGGCGGGCAACGGGTGCAACGGCCCCCCTCGGGCGGGTCCCCTGTCAAGGTTCCGGCAGTACGGTGTCCCCCATGCGCCCCGACACCCCTGCCACGCCCGCCGAGACCGACCGTGCGAACCATGTCGCGGAAGCCGAGCGCCTGGAGCGCACGGCGGCGATGTACCCGGAGGACGCGGAGCACCTGCTCCTCCAGGCCGCGGCCCACTACGAACTGGCCGAGGCCCGCGACCGCGCGACGACCCTCTACGACGGCCTGCTGTCCGCCGAGGCCCCCCAGTCCCCCGCCCTCATCCGCGCGCTCAAGGCCGCGAACCTGTGGGAGTACGGCCACGAGGCGGAGGCCCGGGCCATCATCACGGGCGTCCGCACGGCGGCCCCGCGGGACCCGGCCCCGTGGGTGATCGTGGCGGAATCCCTCGAAGCCCACGACGAGCTGGAAGAGGCCCACGCCACCTTCACGGAGGGCCTGGAACTCCTGGTCCCGGACTCGGAACGGGAGGCCGGGGTCCCACTCCCGAAACACCCCTTGCTCCTGGGCCGCCACCGCGTGCGCCGCATGCTCGGATCGGAACACGACGCGTGGGACGCCCTCGCCGACCAGGCCAACCGCACGCCCGTCTCCCTCGACGAACTCCACGACCCCAAGCGCACCTGGGCGCTCGGCTCGGAGAACCCGGTGGAACTCCAGGCGGAGATCTCCCGCATCCGGGCGGAGTTGGGCACGTACAGGGAGGCCCTGTCGCGCCCGTTCCCGGTGGCGGTCCTCCACTGGCCGTCGTCCGAATACACGGAACTCCTGTCGGCGTATCCGTCCCTGTCCGCCGAATACCCGTCGTACGAGGCCCACTTGGCCGCCACGGAGGCCTCCCTGAGGGAACTGTCGTCATCCGGCACAGCCAACCTCGGCATCGTCACGGGTACGGTCCCCTCCTACGAGGCGTTCGCGGCGTCGGAGGGCTCGTCACCGGAGGACGTGTCGCTCTTGCCGCAGTACGCGACGACGTTGGCGGCGCGGGGGCGGGCGGTGGGGTGGCCTCCGGCGGTGGACGCGGAGTGCTGGTGTGGGTCGGGGGTGGCGTATGGGGCGTGCCACGGGGGCGCCGCGTGACACCGCGGAACAGGCACTCGACGCCGAACTGGTGCGGATTCGCCTGCCTGGCAACCCCATAACCAACTCGCTGAACAGGAACGACTCTTGCTCCCCTTCGAAAGAGACAGAGCTGCGGCCTCCTGGGTAGTCAGCCAGGAGCTCATCAAGCAGGACCCGGAACTAGTAGCTGTCGCCGAACACATCTGGTCCCTTGACCCTTCAGGAAAGCGCTTCGCCCGCGTACTCCGCGAAACCATCGACCAATTACTCAATGGTGAATCAACAGGACGCTACGCATGGAAGTCCCTGTACAAGACAGAAAAGACCCATGCCGGGACGCTAGTTGAAATTAATCTACAGCGCGAGTTTAAATTCGAGGACGGCCGCGACCTTGCGGGCGGCCACCCCATGGACTACCAGATCCAGGGGATCGACGTCGACTGCAAATTCTCGCAAGAATTCGGGGGCTGGATGATCCCCCCGGAGGCCGTTGGCCACCTCTGCCTAGTCGTATGGGCCGATGACTATCAAAGCCAATGGAGTGCCGGGCTACTGCGCGCCCGAGAGGAGTGGCTAAACACTGGCGGAAATCGCGACAAGAAACTGACGGTGAAAGCTGAACACAGAAAAGACAAAATCCTGTGGCTGTGGCGCAACTCCCCTCTCCCCGAGAACGTACTGCTTCACATTCCCGAGGAGCTACGGAAAAAAATCCTCCTCGAAGGGCCCCGAAAGGGTCAGCGTCGCGTGATCGAACTCTTCCGCAGGGTGCAGAATCGCCCAATCGGTCGCGGCGCCGTAAGGACTGCCGCCAGGCAGCTCGACTACATGGCACGACTGCGAGAAGGAAAAGGGCGCGCAAGAACCGTACTTCGCGAGGAAGGTTTACTGATCGTAGGACCCTACAGAAAACACCAGGAAATCGCACGCCTGCTTGGCGCTGAAGTCCCCCGCCGCGGCGAGTTCGTAAGCTTTCGAGTCGCCAAGGTGAAAGCACACCACGGCGATCAGCCGCAAGTCGAGCTTGACGGAAACTCCTGGGTTTTAGCCGAACAAACCGACCCCGTTGAAATAGCTCCTCGGCTACCCAAGGTATCCAACGAAGAGCAAGAAGTAGACTAGACCGAAGCGAGTGAGAGAGAACGGGGAATGCGTGATAACGGAAACGCCTGGGTTCCCCCCGCAGGCTCCTGGGCATCCTCCGCAGCCCGCCGCCGCAACATGCAGGCGATCCGCAACCGCGACACCACACCTGAGCGCTCAATCCGGCACCTCGTTCATGCGCAAGGTTTGCGGTACCGCATCGCGGCCCGCCCACTTCCCAACCTCCGACGCACCGCCGACCTAGTCTTCCGCCCGACCAAAATCGCAGTATTCATCGATGGCTGCTACTGGCATGGCTGCCCGGAGCACTACGTGCCGCCGAAGACCAACTCAGGCTACTGGTCCGACAAAGTGGCCCGAAACATGGCGCGCGATCGAGACACTGGCCAGCACCTCGAAAAAGCCGGATGGCTCGTACTCCGGTTCTGGGAGCACGAACCACCCGCCGAATGCGCGGAACAGATTGCAGCTGCTGTCAGACAACGGCGAGATGCACTCGGTCGCAAGAATGAGCCAGGTTAACCCTTAGATTTATCCCGCTCGCGAGCCGCCGCCAGAACGTCGATGATCGACTTCCCGATGGCCGCCGCGACCGGAGGCGGGAACGCATTACCCACCTGTCGGTAGCTCGCGGTCTTCCCGCCTGTGAACTCCCAGTACTCCGGGAATCCCTGGATGGTGGCAGCCTGCCGAACGGTTAGCATCGGACCGTCCTCGCCGAATAGATCCCGGTCTTCGGTGCTCTTCACCCGGCACACCTCAGGATCGTTGGCGACACCCATGCCGGAAACACCCAGCGCTCGCCAAGCCTTCTTCGCGCGGCTCGGGCCGAGGTCGGCACCTCCATGCTTCTTCGAACCACCGACGAGCGTCGGCGCTACCCCCCTGGCCGCATCGCGCGACCACTCATCAAGAATGCGCTTGGCCTCGGCTGCACGGGGCCCATTGAGGAAAGGCTTGAAACGTTCCTCCATCGACTCCCCTAGCGCATCGAATACTGTACGCACCTCAGTCTCTGGCACTGGCTCCTCGTACTTCAGGTCCTGGAGCACATCGGTCCGGAACGCAACGAGAATCGACCGTGGCCGAAGCTGAGGCACCGAGAAGTCGGCAGCCTCGAAGACCTTCCACACCTCGACCTTGTACCCGGGCAGCCCGTCAGCGTCCGGCTTCATTTTCTCCAGGGAGGTCTGAATCTTTTCGCGGTAGGCCTCGAACTTTGCATCCATGAGGCCGCGCACGTTCTCGATCATCACGGCCTTGGGTCGGATCCGCTCCGCCAGCTCCAGGATGCGCGGGAAGAGATCGCGCTCGTCGTCCGCCCCGAGCTGTTTGCCCGCATGGGAGAACGGCGGGCACGGAACACCGCCAGCGAGCAAATCCAGCTCGCCCTTGCGGTAGACCCCCTTGCTCTTCTTCAGGTTCTCTTCGGGCTCGAAGTCGTTTACGTCCATGGGCAGCACATCACAGTGCTTGTGCTCCCACTCCCATTTCGGGTGGACATCGATGTTGCTACTCAACGTAGCCGCCGCGTACCTGTCGATCTCGACAAGTGCGAGATGCCGGAAGCCGGCTGCATGCAGGCCAATTGCCTGACCGCCCGCACCCGCGCAGATCTCGATCGACGTGAACTCCCGGTCAGTGCCGGTCATGGACCCTCCTCTTACACGAACCCTGCTGACGCCCCGTACCGCCAGCCATTACAGAGGGTGACAGACGCCACTGACATCGCGACTGACTTCGCGGTCTACCCCAGTTTGCGCCATCACTTACCCGACTCCAGCCACTCCCGACACGCCATCGAATACCCGTACGATATCGCTCGTGGCGAGGACACCCTGGAGTCAAGACGAACTGCT
Organism: Streptomyces sp. NPDC002795; assembly: GCF_042888725.1. Classification (NCBI taxonomy): domain Bacteria; kingdom Bacillati; phylum Actinomycetota; class Actinomycetes; order Kitasatosporales; family Streptomycetaceae; genus Streptomyces; species Streptomyces sp. NPDC002795. Next base: position 136,977 of record NZ_JBIAQB010000015.1, on the reverse strand, counting down.
GCTGGCCTGCGCGCTCGTTGCACAGAACGGCTGGCATGAACTGCGTCAGACCGACGAGCGAGTACATGAGCTGTCCGGCCTGCTCCGCTCGCTCCCGACCCGTCGTGATGCGGCTGCTAGCGACCCCCGCTTCCGCTCGGTGAACAGCGTCAGCCGGAAGACCACTGACATCGCTACAGCTCACCCTGACTACCGGGGCACTCGCACTCGCGGCGGCCAGCCGACCCAAGCCGTGGTGAACGACTTCTTGGAGCGCCCGGCCGAGATGGCGGATCTCGCTGAAGCCATTCGCATCGGCATGGGCTCCGGGGAGCTCCACGATCTGCCACCGCTGGGTGAGGGTGCTGACGAAGGCGAGGAAACCGTCGGCCGCGAGGGGCAGCTCATCCCGCGACTGGTTCGCCGGCGGGAACGGGACCCCAAGCTGCGTCGCCTCAAGATTGAACAGGCTCGCCGACGCAGGCAGGCGATCCGATGCGAGGTGTGCCTCTTCGATTTCCACACGGCGTACGGCCAGCTCGGCAGTGGATACATCGAGGTGCATCACCGGCTCCCTCTCCACATATCCGGCCGCACCGAGACTAGGCTCGACGACCTGGCCTTCCTGTGTGCCAACTGCCACCGCATGTGCCACAAGAGCTTCCGCAACAAATCCTGGCGCACTCCCGACGAGGTGAAGGCCGAGATAGCGAACTCCACCGACGGCTGATCTCTGCCGGGCCCTGAAACATACGCATTTCACGGGCCCCGCCTTAGACCGCCGCGCCGACCACATGTTCGTCCAAGTCGACTCCGAAATCGGCAGCCAGGGTCAGCGACACGCGCCGGTGCGCCTGTACCTCACATCCGCACCGTTCCTCGACCGCGGCCAGATACGGCCGAACCAGCGCGTTCTCCTCACCTTTGATCGGCGTCTCGAAACCGTACGGAGAACGATGCGACGGCAGGCTCAGCAGCCGACTCGGTGCCGACTTCACCGCCACCGGGACGCCCTCAGAGCCTGACACCCCGCCTCTCACCGACCGCCTACGTCCCACCCCTGGCCCGACCAGGCCCCTCACCCGCCGGAAGAGCCCCCGAACCCGACCCATCACGCGGCCTCCCCCTCATACCGCACCACAGCCTGGTCCAGCAGATCGTCCGGATCGCACCCTCGCGCCGCAGCCCAGTGCAACAAGTCGGCGATCAGCTCGACGGCAGGTTGCGCGAGCCCCGTCGGAGCCTTCACCGCGAACAGAAGCGGGCGCCCTCGACGTTCCTGATAGGTCTGCAGCACGTCGTTAGCGCGCCGCACGCCGGAGGTGAACTGGTAGCCCGGGAGGGCCAGTTCACACCACACCGCCTTACCCGAAGACGTGAGCAGGGTCCCCCACTCCGCCACAAGCGCGGCGATCAGATGGAGCCCCCGACCGCACTCCGCACCACAGCCCGCTTCTGTCGCCAGTGGGATCGCGTAGCTCTGGTCATGGACCTCGACACGGAAGCGGCCGCCCCGCAGTTCCAGAATCAGCGTGGCCGCCGCGCCCAATCCCACATGGTGCAGGACGTTCGTCGCGAGTTCCGTCACGACGAGCTGGACCTCCTCCACGAGAGGCATTAGCTCCCAGCGTTCAAGCAGGCCGACGACCTCCTGGCGCAGGCGCCGCATTTCTCTCGGGGCCGCCTCAAAGAGCAGCACGTAACGGAGTTGGAGTTCAGAAGAGACGTCGTAGTCGGCCATGGCCGCACTCCCTCCCAGGCCACACAGCGCTGCGCCCGCCGCATCCGTACGGCTGCACTGCGTAGCGGTTCGCTCACGAGAATGGCACAGAGAAGTCTCGCTGTGTAACTTCTCACGAGAATCCATCGAGTGAATCCGCTGGTACGCCAACTCCCGCCATGCCTAGCCTGTTTGGGATCTCCGGGAACTTCCCGGCCCACACGGGGAGGAACCCCATGCCCGCCGTCCGGACCACCACGCGCCGTCGCCAGCTCGGCGCCACGATGCGGAAGCTCCGTGCCCGCAAAGGGCTCACTCTTGAGGAAGCCGGGAATCTGGCCGGCGTCTCCAAGGCGACCGTCAGTCGGTACGAGACCCAGTCGGGCCCCGTGAAGTGGATCGTGGTGGATGCCCTTTGCCGCGCCTACGAGGCAACTGAGTCTGAACGGGACGCGGTTGTCGGGCTGGCCAAGGATGCCAAGCAGCAGGGCTGGTGGAGTTCCTTCACCGACTCCATCCCGGAGAGCATGAACCTGCTGCTCACGCTGGAGGACGAGGCCGTACGCGAGGACCACTTCTGCTCGGTCTACGTTCCTGGGCTGCTCCAGACCCGCGAGTACAGCACCGCCCTCCAGAAGGCCAACGAAGTGCGGCTCGCCCAGCCCGAGATCGAACGGCTCGTGGACATCCGCATGAAGCGGCAGGCCATCCTGGACCGCCCGACGCCTCCGCACCTGTGGGCCGTCCTGGACGAGTCCGTGATCCGCCGCGTCGTCGGCTCGCCCAGAATCATGAAGGCGCAGCTCGACCGGCTCCTCGAAGCGAGTGAATCGGCGCACATCACGCTGCAGATCCTGCCGTTCGCCAAAGGGGCGCACGGGGCGGCTCTGGGAAGCTTCGTGATCCTGGGGGCCGCCGAGACAGCCCTCGACGTCGTGTACGTAGACCTCCATAGCGGCTCGCTCTTCCTGGAGAAGGAGGAGGAACTCGCGCGCTACCGGCTTGCGTTCGAATACCTTCGCGCACAAGCGTTGGACATGGAGGCATCCGCCGCTGTGATCCAGAACGTACGCAAGGAGCTCTAATGCAAGGTGGGCCCGCGCTTCCAGCGGCTCAGAAATGGTTCAAGTCGTCGTACAGCGGCGCCAATACGACTGAGTGCGTGGAAGCCTGCCCCGTCACCGGCGGAATGGCGATACGTGACTCCAAGGCCCCCGACGGGAACGTCGCTACGTTCGGCGCCCGCCCCTGGGGCGACTTCCTGCTCTCCCTTCGGGCCGCAGGCCCCCGCGGCCCTCTGGGCGTGAGGTAGAACTCGCGCCCCGCGGCGGCGGGTTGACGAGAAGTGGTGGCGCCGGACGGCGGCGCGCCGCGGCCAACGCCCCCCGAATCTCCCCCGCCACCCCCTCCGCCCGCCACCGCAGGTCCTCCGCCGTGACGGCCAGGACCGGGAGGCCCGCGTGGGCGAGGCGGTTGCGTTGGGAGAGGGTGCGGCGCCAGGAGGCCGGGTCCAGGTGGTACTCACGGGAGTCGACCTCCAGGGCCAGGCCCTCCGCCGCCCAGTACGCGTCCGGGCGGGCCAGAAACATGCCGGTCACAGGGTCGTGGAGGTTCGGGTTCCACAGGGGTTCCGGGAGGTCGTAGGCGTGGACCACCGTACGGGCGTCCGCCTCCAACGCTGAGTGCACGCCCGCCACCAGGTGGCCCTTCGCCCTCGCCACGTACGGGGCGTAGCCGCGATGGGACGCGCCGAGTTCGGCCATGAGCGCCTCCGGTGTGCAGAAGCCGCGCTGCACCGCCTCCGCCAGGACCGCCGTCACATCGCGTTCGCAGGCGAGTGCGGGCACCGCGTCCGCCACCGCCCGCACGACGGCCGCGGCCCCGAGCCCCGCCACCGGGAAGTCCTCCGGCATACGGCGCGTGCGGTGCACCCTCACGTACGACGAGGACGCACCACGCGCGCCCACGCCCTCGTACGGGACCAGCACATCGACGTAGCGCAGCCGCTCCGGGCGCGGCGCCGCCCGGAAGTTGTGCAGGGACAGTGCCGCGAGTCCCGTGAGCAGCGCGCACTCACCCGCGTACAGGAGTGCCGCGCGCATGCGTTGGCGCGGGGTCGGCGTGCCGGAGTGGAGGAGGTGCACCCGCGGCAGCACCCGCTGCCAGGGGCCGCTGGGGCGGCAACGGTGGCTGGTGGTCGAATCCGCGCAGCCGAGCGCCATCAGTTGGGCGCGGGTGAGGAGTTGGTCCTGGGTGAGGGCCAGTGGGTGGCGCGTCAGTGCCGCCATGGAGGGGGCGGATGAGGTGCGCTGTGTGTGGGGCTGGGTTTTCATGGGGTTCTTCTGCCCCTCTCAGCCGGGTTGTTACTCTCCGTAGTGGAAGCGTCTTGGGCTGTGACGCTCAGCCACGATCTCTTCGTAGTTTCGCGTCACGGACCCCCTCTCCCGTGAGACCCACATCACGCTTCCCCATGTCACACCCCCACCCCCCGCTCCGTCACATCTACGTAGCCGCAAGCGCGGCGCCGCACCGAGCGCGCCACACCAACCGCCCCACCCACCACCACAGGAGCCCGCCATGGAAGCCCGTATCAACCCCTTCACCAGCCCCATCGCCGGGAAGGTCATCAAGCACATCAACTCCGCCGGGAAGGTCGTCGCCGACTCCACCCTCCCCGCCGCGACGCAGGAGCTCGTGAAGATCCGGGCCAGCCAGATCAACGGCTGCGGGTTCTGCACCGACATGCACACCAAGGACGCCGCGCACGCCGGCGAGACCGTGCAGCGGCTGCACCTCGTCGCGGCCTGGCGCGAGGCCACCGTGTTCACCGACGCCGAGCGCGCCGCGCTCGAACTGACCGAGCAGGGCACGCGGATCGCCGACGCCGCCGGCGGCGTTCCGGACGAGGTGTGGGCGAACGCCGCGAAGTACTACGACGAGGAGCAGCTCACCGCCCTCGTCTCGCTGATCGCCATCATCAACCTCTACAACCGCGTGAACGTCATCGCGCAGATGCCCGCCGGTTCCTACCAGCCCGGCCAGTTCGGCTGAGCCGCCCTCCCCGCGCGGGCGCGGCCCTCACCCCCGAGGGCCGCGCCCGTACCGCCGGGCGTAACCTCACAAAAGAGACGCACCCCGAGACATCAGACGCCGGAGGTTCACCCCATGGCCCGCGCCCTCCCCACCGCCCCGATAGCCGCAGCCGGACTCGTCGGGGGCTACGCCACCGCCCGTTTCACCAAGAAGCGGCCGCTGGGCGGGGCCGTGCTCGCCGTGGCCGGGGCCGCCGCCGCGACGCAGTGGACGAAGACGCGGGGCGGGAAGGTCGCGGGGGCGCTGACGGGCGCGTACGTCGCCGCGTTCGCCGGGTCGCACCCGCTGGCCAAGAAGGTGGGGGCCTGGCCTGCGGTGTTCGGGGTCGCGGGGGCTGTCGCCGCCGCCTCCTACGTACTCGTGGACCGCAAGGCCGGCTGAGGCCCTACGGCCGGGCGTGCGTCAGGACGTTCACGACCTTTCCCTGCGGGTCCCGTACGAAGAAGCGGCGCACGCCCCACTCCTCGTCCCGCAGGTCGTGGACGATGTCGGCGCCAGCCGCGCGCATCGCCGCGTACACCGCGTCGACGTCGTCGACCTCCACGCTGATGTCCGGCACCACCGGAGCCGTCGCCTCGTGCGTGAAGAACTGGATCTGTGCGGTGGGGTCGGAGGGTGAGACCAGGGTCATGATCCAGCCCATGTTCATCGCCTCACGGAAGCCGAGTGCCCCGTAGAAGGTGCGGTTCGTCGCCATCGCCGCCTCGTCGGGCACCGTGACGTTCGGGACTGCTCTGCGGATGTGCGCGGGCGCGTGCGCGTGCGCGTCGTCGGTTGCCATGCCGCTCATGGTCGCTCAGAGTCGCTGATGGTCGCTCGCTCACCGTCCCCGGAACGTCGTCCTGTACGTCCCCGGCGACACCCCCAGCAGCGCCTGGAAGTGCTGGCGCAGCGACGTTCCGGAGCCGAAGCCCGTCTCCGCCGCGACCCGGTCCACCGTGTGGTCCGTCTGTTCCAGCAACTCCCTTGCCCGGTCCACCCGTTGGCGGTTCAGCCAGGTCATCGGGGTCAGGCCCGTCTCCTCGCGGAAGCGGCGGTTGTAGGTGCGGATCGACATGGCGTCGCGGGACGCCAGTTGCGCGAGGGACAAGGGCTCCGCCAGTCGTCCCAGCGCCCACTCCCGCGAGCGGGACGTCGACGCCGGGCCGCCCGTGCCCTCCGACGGAACCGGGCGCTGGATGTACTGCGCCTGGCCGCCCTCCCGGTGCGGGGGCACCACCGTGCGGCGAGCCAGCTCCGTCGCCACCGCCGCGCCGTGGTCCTCGCGGATCATGTGCAGGCACAGGTCGATGCCCGCGGCCTCCCCCGCCGAGGTCAGCACCCGGCCCTCGTCGACGTAGAGGACGTCCGCGTCGACCGTCACGGAGGGGAACGTACGGGCGAACCGGTCCGAGGACATCCAGTGCGTCGTCGCCCGGCGGCCGTCCAGGAGGCCCGCCGCCGCCAGGACGAACGAACCCGTACAGATGGATGCGACCCGGCCGCGGACCGCCGACAGCGACTCCTCCAATTCGGCGTCCAGATCCCCCTTCCGGAGTTCCTCGTCCGTCTCGTGCGACGCCGGGACCAGCACCGTGTCCGCCGCCGCCACCGCCTCCAGGCCGTGCTCGGCGTAGACCGGGAAGTCGGCGTCCGTGCGGATGCGGCCGGGGCGGGGAGCGCACGTCGTCACCTTGTAGAGGCGCTCGCCCGTGGAGGGATCCCGGGCCGTACCGAAGAGCTGATGGACCAGGCCCAGCTCCATGGGCAGGACACCGTCCCGTACGAGGACCGCCACCGGCGTCGGGCCATGCGCACGTCGCGTACTCATGGCCAGATTCTTTCACTACGCGGTCGTCCGGCCAGCCGGGTGGCCAGGTGCGCGTCTCGCGTCTGGGGCGGCGCGAGGGCCGTACCGGGCCCCCGTACAGAGAGCGCTACGCTCCCAGCGCCCGCGACACCGTAAAGATCAGCAGGCCCGCCAGCGAACCCACCACCGTGCCGTTGATCCGGATGAACTGCAGGTCACGGCCGATGTGCGCCTCGATCTTGCGGGTCGTGTGCTCGGCGTCCCAGCCCGCGACCGTGTCCGTGATGAGGGACGTGATCTCCGCGCGGTACGTCGTCACGACATACACCGCCGCGCCCTCCACCCAGCCGTCGACCTTGGAGCTCACATCCGGCTCCGTCGACATCCGGCGGCCGAGCGAGAGCAGCGAGGCCCGCACCCGAAGACGCAGCTCACTGCGCTCGTCCTCGGCCGCAGCGACGATCATCCGGCGGACCGCGGACCAGGCCGAGGCGATGATGTCCTGCACCTCGGAACGGCCCAGGATCTCCGACTTCAGACGCTCCACCCGGTCCCGCGTGTCGGAGTCGGACTGAAGGTCGGCGGCGAAGTCGGCGAGGAAACGGTCGAGCGCGCCGCGCGCCGGGTGGTCCGGCATGTCGCGCATCTCCGTGACGAAGCGCAGCAGCTCCTTGTAGACGCGCTCGCCCACCCGCTTGTCGACGAAACGGGGCGTCCAGCCGGGGGCGCCGCCCTCCACCGCGTCCATCACCGAGTCGGAGTGCAGCACCAGCCAGTCGTGGGCGCGGGCGCACACCAGGTCGACGATCCGCTTGTGGCCGCCGTCGCCCACGACCTTCTCCAGCATCTTGCCGAGCCCCGGCGCGATCTCCGCGTTGTCCGCCCGACGCGTGATGGCCTCGCCGACGATCGCCTGCACGTCGGAGTCGCGCAGCACCGTCAGGGCGCCCCGCAGCGCCGTCGCCAGCTCCGCCGTCACCCGATCGGCGTGATCCGGCTCCGCGAGCCACGCACCGAGGCGGCTGCCGATGCCGACCGCGCGCAACCGCTCCCGTACGACATCGCCCGACAGGAAGTTCTCGCCGACGAACTCGCCCAGCGAGACCCCCAGCTGGTCCTTCTTGGTCGGGATGATCGCCGTATGCGGAATGCGCAGGCCCAGCGGGTGGCGGAACAGGGCGGTGACCGCGAACCAGTCGGCCAGCGCACCGACCATGCCGGCCTCCGCGGCCGCCGCGACGTAACCCGTCCAGGCGCCCGCGCCCGCGTGCCCCGCCCACGTGGCCAGTACGTAGACGAGCGCGACGAAGACCAGCAGCCCGACCGCCGTCAGCTTCATCCGGCGCACGCCGCGCCGCTTCTCCTCGTCCGCCGCCGTGAACTCGGCGACGAAGCGGCGGGCGGGGTGGGTGGGGTGAGCGGGGTGAGCGGGCCGGGATTGGCCCGTTGTGGCGCGGGAATGCTCCTCGGTGTCCGCTTCAGCCGCTTCGACCCCTTCAACCTCTTCGGCTGCTTCAGCTGCTTTGTCCCCTGTGCCGTAAGCCCCCTGGCGCCCCTGGGGCCCCTGCGCCCCGCGCTTCACGTCGCCGTCCACTCAGCCCACTCCGCATCGGTCATCGGCCCGACTGTCACCGGCCATCACTCCCGACTCTCGTCGGCTTCGACTTCGGCTGTCATTCGCCTCACACATTGTCCCTTCATGACCTACTCCCGGAACGAACCAAAGGTTCCCGGCGTCTGAATGTCCGGAGGGGGGCAGTGTCGGCCCCCTCCCGTCCCATGACGCATCATGGGTTCATCGCATCGGAGCCTCGGGCTCCCCCTGCCCGAGGAGACACACACCGCATGACCAAGCGTCACGGTTATGCCTTGTTGACCGCGCTCGTCGCGGTCGTCGTGACGATCTCTGCCGCCATCTACGTGGGCTTCTCCGGAGTCCTGGGCGGCGACGACGACATACAGGCCGGCGGCGCACACCCGCGCAGCTCCGCCGCCCCCGCCTCCACCGGCACCTGGGCCGGCAGCTGGTCCGCCTCCCCCGCCGGCGGAGAGCCCGGCACGGAGACGAACGGGTTCTACGGCCACTCCATCCGCAACATCGTGCACACCAGCGTGGGCGGCAGCGCCGCGCGCATCACCCTGTCGAACCTGTACGGACAGTCACCGCTGCGCATCACGCACGCCTCTATCGCCGTGGCCTCGGCGCCCAACAACCCGACGGCCCTGTCCGACACGATGCGGCGCCTGACGTTCTCCGGAAACTCCTCGGTCGTCATCCAGCCCGGCCAGCAGGCCGTCAGCGACGCGCTGCGGATCACCGTGCCGAGCGACTCGGACATGCTGGTCACCACGTACTCGCCGACACCGTCCGGGCCGGTCACGTACCACCCGCAGGCCCGCCAGATGTCGTACGTCGCCCGGGGCGACCGCACCGAGGAGTCCAGCGGCACGCTCTACAACCAGCAGAGCCCGTACTGGCGCTACCTCAGCGCCCTCGACGTGCTCAGCAACGAGGCGCAGGGCACCGTCGTCGTCATCGGCGACTCCCTCACCGACGGCATAACCTCCACCATGGGCGCCAACCGCCGGTGGACGGACATACTCGCCGAGCGACTGCGCACGGAGTCGGGCGCCCCGCGCTACGGCGTCGTCAACCAGGGCATCAGCGGCAACCGGATACTGGCCGACGGCTTCGGCCGCCCCGCCAACAACCCCAGCGGCCTCTCCCGCTTCGAACGTGACGCGCTCAGCCGCTCCGGCGCCCGCGCCGTCATCATCGACCTCGGTATCAACGACATCCTGCGCACGCCGCAGCAGACCGACCCCGCGAAGATCGTCGACGGTCTGCGCGAGATGACCCGGCAGGCGCACACGCGCGGCCTGCGGGTCGTCGGCGCGACGCTCATGCCGTTCCAGGGCCACCCCGGCTACCGCCCGAACCTGGAGGCGGTCCGCCAGTCCGTGAACGAGCAGATCCGCGCCGGCAAGGTCTTCGACAGCCACGTCGACTTCGACCGCGCCCTGCGCGACCCGTACAACCCGCGCCGCCTCCTCGACCAGTACGACTCCGGCGACCACCTCCACCCCAGCGACGCGGGCTACCGCAAGATGGCGGAGTCCTTGAACCTGTCGTCGCTGCGGGGGTCGACGGGGGCGGAGCTGTAAGGCGTGTCCGGCTGAGTCCGGCGACATACGAAAGGGCGCCCCGCTACCGGGGCGCCCTTTCGTATGTGTGCGGTCGAAGGGACTCGAACCCTCACGGGATTTCTCCCACCGGGACCTAAACCCGACACGTCTGCCAATTCCGTCACGACCGCATCAAAACGGGCAGATCACCTTCCGGGCCTGTTCCGCCTCGTCAGTGTACGACGGTGCTCCCCGACCGAGAGGCTTACCTGCCGACCGGGCATCAAGTCCTGGCCAGTGCATGGCAGTTGAGGCAGAGACGAACCGCCCCGCGCCACAGGGCAACGGAGCGGTTCGACGAGCAGGGCGAGTCAGAACTTCGGTGTCGGGGCCTGGGATTCGACCATTTCCGCGGCCTCCTCGTCCGTCTCCACCGAGGGCGGGGAGCCGGCCAGGGGCTTCTGGGCCGTTTCCTTCATGCAGGCGACCGCGATGACGCCGACGAGTGCCGCGGCCATCGAGTAGTACGCGGGCATCATGTCGGAGCCGGTCAGGCCGATCAGGGCGGTGATGACCAGGGGGGTCGTGCCGCCGAAGATCGAGGCCGAGAGGTTGTAGCCGACCGAGAGGGAGCCGTAGCGGACCTGCGTCGGGAAGAGTGCCGGGAGGGCCGCCGACATGGTGCCGAGGAGGCAGACCAGGGAGAGGCCGAGCAGCAGCATGCCGAGCGAGACCGCCCACAGGGCGCCGTTCTTGACCAGGAGGAAGGACGGGATCGAGAGGACGAAGAAGCTGAGCATGCCGGTCATGAGGAGCGGCTTGCGGCCGAAGCGGTCGGAGAGCTTGCCGACCTGGCTGATGATGCACATCAGGACGACCATCGTGATGATCAGGATCAGCAGGCCGTGCGTCTCCGAGTAGCCCATCTCGTCCGACAGGTACGTCGGCATGTACGAGAGAAGCATGTAGTCGGTGATGTTGTACGCGCCGACGAGGCAGATGCAGAGGATCAGCGTCGGCCAGTGGTCGCGGAAGATCTTGGCCAGGTCGCCCTTGGCCGTCGTCTCCACGGAGGAGGCGGCGTCGGAGGCGCGGTGCGAGGACTCGTCCTCCAGCTTCTGGAACGCGGGGGTCTCGTCGAGGCGGAGCCGGAGGTAGAGGCCGACCAGGCCGATGGGGCCCGCCACCAGGAACGGGATGCGCCAGCCCCAGGACTCCATGCCGTCGCTGCCGAGCACGGACGTCAGGATCGTGACGAGGCCGGCCGCGCCGACGTAGCCGGCGAGGGTGCCGAATTCGAGGAAGCTGCCGAAGTAACCGCGGCGCTTGTCGGGGGCGTACTCGGCGATGAAGGTGGAGGCACCGCCGTACTCACCGCCGGTGGAGAAGCCCTGGACGAGGCGGAAGAAGATCAGCAGGACCGGCGCCCAGAAGCCGATCGTCGCGTAGGACGGGATCAGGCCGATCGCGAAGGTGCCGATGGCCATGAGGATCATGGTCAGCGCGAGGACCTTCTTGCGGCCGACCTTGTCACCCATGGGGCCGAAGACCATGCCGCCGATCGGGCGCACGAGGAACGAGACCGCGAAGGTCGCGAACGACGAGATCAGCTGGACCGTGTCGTTCCCGGAGGGGAAGAAGACGTGGCCGATGGTGACGGCCAGGTACGAGTAGATCCCGAAGTCGAACCATTCCATGGCGTTACCGAGCGACGCCGCCTTCACCGCCCGCTTCACAGCGGAGTCGTCGGTGACGGTGATGTCGGTGCGGCGCAGCGGCGGGTTCTTGCGCCGCTTGACTGCGCGGAACAAGGCGCGGTGACGCTTGACCGCCTCCGGGTCGGGCACCAGCCCTTCCTCGGTGTCGGTGGTCATGGGGTGGATCCCTTCTCTGACTGCAAAGCGCTTCCAGGTTCCACCTGCTCACGGACGTTCGTTGCAAACGAAAGTCCCAAGCTTTCGGGACTTTCGTCACAACCTTTCGTCCCTAACTTCCGCCAATGCCCGAACTTTCGCACGTGGAGGCGGTCCAGGAGGTGCGGGAATTCTCAGATGCCGAGATCCTTGATGATCTTCGCTACGTGGCCGGTCGCCTTCACGTTGTAGAGGGCGCGCTCGACCTTTCCTTCCTCGTCGACGACCACCGTGGAGCGGATGACTCCGGTGACGACCTTCCCGTACAGCTTCTTCTCGCCGAAGGCGCCGTAGGCCTCCAGGACCTTCTTCTCGGGGTCGCCCACCAGGGTGACCTTGAGGTTCTCCTTCTCGCGGAACTTGGCGAGCTTCTCCGGCTTGTCGGGGGAAACGCCGATGACGTCGTAGCCGGCCTCGGCGAGGACGTCGAGGTTGTCGGTGAAGTCGCAGGCCTGCTTGGTGCAGCCCGGGGTGAGGGCAGCGGGGTAGAAGTAGACGATCGTCTTGCGGCCCTTGTGGTCGGCGAGGGAGACCTCGTTGCCGTCGGCGTCGGGCAGGGTGAAGGCGGGCGCGGTGTCGCCGGGCTGCAGTCGCTCGCTCATGGGGGCCTCCTGGGGCGTCGTGACAAGTGGACTCGGTTGAGCGTAATGGGGGTGCCGGGGGGTGGTGTGGGCGGTGAACTGACAGACTGTCCATTACTCATACGCAGTGAGAGCAGCGACCTTGGAGGCAGCGCGGTGTCGCACACGTCCAGTACGCCGGATACCCCGGACACGCGGACCCCGGCCCAGATCGAGGCGGACATCAAGCGCCGTCGCGAGACCCTGGCCGAGACGCTCGACGAGATCGGGATCCGGGTCCACCCGAAGACGATCGTCGGCGACGCGAAGGCCAAGGTCGCCTCGCAGGTCGACCACACGCTCGGTCGGGCATACGTCGGGGCGAACCGGCTGGTCTCCGAGGTGAAGGGGCAGTTGGTCTCGGAGGAGGGCGCGCCACGTCTGGAGCGGATCGTGCCGGTCGCGCTCGTGGTGGTGGGTGTCGTGGGGCTCGTCACGGTGCGTTCGCGGCGCCGTAAGCGCTGACCCGGCGGCCCACAAGTGCGCGTGGGGCAGGTAGGTTCGTCGGCGTGAGCGCCAATCCCGATAAGCACAGCACCCGCCATGACGACAAGCTGCCCATCCGCATGCTGCACGACCGTGTGCTCGTGCGGCAGGACACCTCCGAGGGTGAGCGGCGCAGTGGTGGCGGCATCCTGATTCCCGCGACGGCGGCCGTCGGCAAGCGACTTGCCTGGGCCGAGGTCGTCGCGGTCGGGCAGAACGTGCGGGCCGTGGAGCCGGGTGACCGGGTGCTGTTCGATCCGGAGGACCGGGCGGAGGTCGAGGTGCGGGGTGTCGCGTACGTGCTGATGCGCGAGCGGGATCTGCACGCGGTGGCGGCCGACCGGTTCGAGGGTTCCGAGGATTCGACGGGCCTGTACCTGTAGCCGTTCGGCCGGGTGGGCCCGCGGGCTCACGGTGACTTCGGGGCGCTGAGGGGGTTCAGGCCCGAGTCGCCGGGGCTCGGGGAATCGGTGGGCTCATCTTCGCCGCCCGTCGGGTCCTGCGAGGGAGGTGTCTCGCTCGACGGTTCGTCGGACGGGGTCTCCTCGTCCGAGGGTGTCGCGGAGGCGGTGTCCGAGGGGGATTCGGTCGCGGATTCCGATGCGGATTCCGAGGTCGAGGGCAGCGGTTCCTGTTCGGCTCCGCTCTGGAGGTCCAGGTCGAAGTCGCTCGCCGGAGTGCCGGAGAGGGCCGCCTGCGTGAACTGGGCCCAGATCTGTGCCGGGTACCCGCCGCCGTTGATCCGGGCGAGGCCCGTCGCCCCGTACAGCGGGGTCTGCGCGCCGGAGACCGGGTCCTGGCCCATCACCGAGACGACGGTCGCGAGGTCGGGGGTGTAGCCCGCGAACCATGCCGCCTTGTCCTCCTCCGCGGTGCCGGTCTTGCCGGCGGCGGGGCGTCCCGCGGCCTTGGCGGCGGTGCCGGTGCCGCCGTCGACGACCGACTTGAGGATCGACGTGGTGGTGTCGGCGGCCGCGCGGGGGACGGCCTGCCGGGTCTCCTTCTTGGGGAGCGTGACGTCCTCGCCGTTCTTGGTGACCGCGTCGAGCAGCGTGTACGTGCCGTGTTCGCCGTGGTTGGCGAGCGTCGCGTACGCCTCGGTCATGTCGAGGACGGAGGCGGTGGAGGGGCCGAGCGCGATCGACGGGGAGGCGGTCAGGTCCGGGGTGTCGGAGGGGATGCCGAGGTCGAGGGCGGTCTGCTTGACCTTGTCGGAGCCGACGTCGACGGCCATCTGCGCGTACACCGCGTTGACGGACTTGTCGGTGGCCTCGCTGACCGTGATGTTGCCGTAGGAGCGGTCGTCCTCGTTGGCGGGGGCGTACCGGCCGCCGTCCCAGCCCTGTACGGCGCGCTTGTTGGTGCCGTCGTAGATGGTGCTGGGGGTGATCCTGCGGCCGTCCTGCGTGGTCGAGGCGTTCTCGACGGCGGACGTGAACACGAACGGCTTGAACGTGGAGCCGACCTGGTAGTCGCGGCGCGTGGCGTTGTTGACGTACTGCTTGGTGTAGTCGACGCCGCCGTACATGGCGCGCACCTTGCCGTTCGACGGGTCGATGGCGGCGCCGCCCGCGCGGACGTTCTTGTCGATGTCCCGGGCGTCCTTGTCGAGTTTCGACATCAGCTGGTCGTCGACGGCCTTCTCGAAGGCGCTCTGCTTCTTCTTTTGCAGCGTGGTCGTGATCCGGTAGCCGCCGCCTGCGAGGGTGTCCTCGTCGAGGATCTTGTTGTCGGTGATGTAGTCCTTCACGGCCTGCACGAGGTAGCCGCGCTGTCCGGAGAGGCCCGACGGTGCCTTCGCCTGGTCGGGCGGGGGGAACTTCATGTTCTTGCGGTCGGAGGCGTCGAGCCAGCCCTCCTTGACCATGCCGTCGAGCACGTAGTTCCAGCGGGCGGTCGCGGCCGTCTTGTTCTCGGGGTGTGCGGCCACGTCGTACGCGCTCGGGGCGTTCACGAGGGCCGCGAGATAGGCGCCCTGAGCGGTCGACAGGTCCTGGACGTCCTCGCCGTAGTACGCCTGGGCGGCGGCCTGGATGCCGTACGCGTTGCGCCCGAAGTAGCTGGTGTTGAGGTAGCCCTCAAGGATGTCGTCCTTGGACTTCTCGCGGTCCAGCTTGATGGAGATGAAGAACTCCTTGGCCTTCCGGGTGACCGTCTGCTCCTGGCCCAGGTAGTAGTTCTTCACGTACTGCTGGGTGATCGTGGAGCCGCCCTGTTTGCCCTTGCCGGTGAGCGTGGACCAGGCGGCGCGGAGCATGGCCTGCGGGTCGACGGCGGATTCGGAGTAGAAGTCGCGGTCCTCGGCGGCGAGCACCGCGTGCTGCACCGACTTGGGGATCTGGGTGAGGCTCACGTTCTCCCGGTTGACCTCGCCGTCGCGGGCGATCTGGCTGCCGTCCGCGTACAGGTACACGTTGCTCTGCGCGGTCGCCGCCGAGTTGGCGGCGGGGATGTCCACGAGGAAGTAGCCGAGGGCGAACAGGCCGACGCACAGCAGGATGAAGCCGACGAGGCCGCCGAGCAGCATCCGCCAGGTGGGGATCAGGCGGCGCCAGCCGGTGCGCCTGGGCCGCTTGGCCTTGCCGGTGGCGGCGGGCGTGGCGCCTGCGTCGGGCGTGCCCGGCTCCTGGGGCCGCGTCGGCTGCTCGGGCTGCTCCGGCTCGTCGCTGCTCATGTCCTGTGGAACTCCTGATCCGCGTCGTACATCACGTACGCCCTGTATGACACATATGACCTCCAAGACTGCTACATGGAGCCGAAAATCTGTGGCAGGCGACGCGCGGGGGCCCTAAGCTCCTGCGCTTCGGCCTGTTTTCGGGAGGGGGATCGGTGGGAGCAGTGCGGCTGTACGCGACCGTCGCCGCAGGAGGTTTCCGCAGATACGCCACCTATCGCGGCGCGACGCTCGCCGGGGTCTTCACGAACACCGTGTTCGGCCTGATCATCGCCTGCACCTATATCGCGCTGTGGGACGAGCGGCCGCGGCTCGGCGGATACGACCAGGCGCAGGCGCTGACGTTCGTGTGGGTCGGGCAGGCGATGTTCGCGGTGATGGTGCTGCAGATCGGCGGTGGCTTCGAGACCGATCTGATGGAGCGGATCCGCAGCGGGGACATCGCCGTCGACCTGTACCGGCCGGTGGATCTGCAGTGCTGGTGGCTGGCGCAGGATCTCGGCCGGGCGGCCTTCCAGTTCCTGGGGCGCGGTGTCGTACCGATGGCGGTGGGGTCACTGATCTTCCAACTCGCGCTGCCCACCGACCCGTTGAGGTGGCTGGCATTCCTGCTGACGCTGCTGGCCGGGGCGGCGGTGAGTTTCGCGATCCGCTATCTGGTGGCACTGTCGGCGTTCTGGCTGCTGGACGGCAGCGGGATCGTGCAGATGTCGGGGCTCGTGTCGACGTTCCTCTCGGGGATGCTGCTGCCGCTGAACGTGTTCCCGGGCGCCTTCGGCGAGGTCGCCCGCGCCCTGCCGTGGTCGGCGCTCCTCCAGGTTCCGGCGGATGTGCTGCTCGGTGAGCGGGGCGTGGGCGGGGCGCTGCTGTTCCAGGGGGCGTGGGCGGTGGTGCTGCTCGGCGCCGGGCGGCTGTTGCAGTCCGCCGCGACACGGAGGGTGGTGGTGCAGGGTGGCTGAGCGGAACGCTCTCGGGGAGGCGGCGCGGACGTACCGGCTGGTGGGCGGGATGTGGATCCGGTCCACGATGACGTACCGGGCGTCGTTCCTGATGACGGTCTTCGGGAACTTCGCGGTGACAGGCCTTGAGTTCGTCGGGATCCTGCTGATGTTCTCGCAGGTGGACCGGCTCGGCGGGTACGGCCTCGCGGAGATCGCCTTCCTGTACGGGGCGGCGGGCACGTCCTTCGGGCTCGCGGACCTGGCGTTCGGGTCGGTGGGGCGGCTCGGGCAGCGGGTGCGGGACGGCACGCTCGACACGTTCCTGGTGCGGCCCGCGCCGGTGCTCGCGCAGGTCGCGGCGGACCGGTTCGCGCTGCGCAGGCTGGGGCGGGTCACGCAGGGCGTGGTGGTGCTCGGGTACGGCCTCACCGCGATCGACGTGGCGTGGACGCCGCTGAAGGTGCTGCTCGTCCCGGCCCTCGTGATCAGCGGCGGCGCCATCTTCACGGCCGTGTTCATCGCGGGCGCGGCCTTCCAGATCGTCGCGCAGGACGCCTCCGAGGTGCAGAACGCGGCGACGTTCGGCGGCAACGCCATGCTCAGCTACCCGCCCACGGTTTTCGGTGACACTTTGCTGAAAAGTGTCACGTTCGTTCTGCCCCTCGCCTTCGTGAACTGGCTGCCCGGCCTCTACATCCTGGGCCGCCCCTATCCGCTCGACCTGCCGCGGTGGGTGGCGTTCGCGCCGCCGCTGGTGGCGGCCGCCTGTCTGGCCCTCGCGCTGTCCGCCTGGCGGGCGGCGCTTCGTACGTACCGCAGCACGGGGAGTTGACGTTGGAAGTGGGGCCTATGGGAGACGAGTTCATCCGGCTCGACGAGGTCGAGAAGGTCTTCGACGTACGGCGCAAGACGGGCTTCATGCGGCGGGAGCGGCGTGAGGTGCGGGCCGTGGACTCGCTGAGCTTCACGGTGCGGCGCGGCGAGATGGTCGGCTACATCGGGCCGAACGGCGCGGGGAAGTCGACGACGATCAAGATGCTGACGGGCATCCTCACCCCGAGCGGCGGCCGGCTCCGGGTCGCGGGCATCGACCCCTCCCGCGAGCGGGCCCGCCTGGCGCAGCGGATGGGCGTGGTCTTCGGGCAGCGGACGACACTGTGGTGGGACCTGCCACTGATCGACTCGTACCGCCTGATGCGGCGCATGTACCGCATCGAGGAGAGCCGCTACGAGCAGAACCTGGCACGCTGCGTAGAACTCCTCGAACTGGGCGACCTGTTGGACGTCCCCGTACGCCAGCTCTCACTCGGTCAGCGGATGCGCGGGGACATCACGGCGGCGCTCCTCCATGACCCCGAGGTGCTGTACCTGGACGAGCCGACGATCGGCCTGGATGTCGTATCGAAGGTCAAAGTACGCGGATTCCTCAGGGACTTGAACGCCGAGCACGGCACGACGGTACTGCTCACGACGCACGACCTCACCGACATCGAGCAGCTGTGCCGCCGTGTGATGGTCATCGACCACGGGAAGCTCATGTACGACGGTGAGCTGGAGGGCCTGCACGCGACGGGCGGCGCGGCGGCCGAGCGGACGCTCGTCGTGGACCTGGAGCGTGAACTGCCGCCGCTGGACGTGGAGTTCGCGCGAGTGGTGAAGGTGGAGGGGGCGCGGCAGTGGCTGGCGTTCCCGGCCGGGCAGTCGGCGGCGCCGCTCGTGGCGCGGATCGCCGAGCGGTATCCGATGGTCGACCTGTCGGTGCGCGAGCCGGACATCGAGGCGGTCATCGCGCGGATGTACGCGAGGGACACATCCGTAGCGCCTTGACGTGAGTCGTCCGTACGCTGACACCCATGACGGACGAATCCGGCCGACCCAGGCCCTCCGCTGGCACCCCCGAACTACGCGCGTCCGACGCCGATCGCGAGCTCGTCGCCGAGCGCCTGCGGGACGCGCTCGCGGAGGGACGCCTCGACATGGAGGAGTTCGGCGAGCGGCTCGACGCGACGTATCAGGCGCGTACGTACGGGGAGCTGGCGCCGCTGACGAAGGACCTGCCGGTCGGGGCGGGGGCTTCGGGGGCCGTGAGTTTCGTGAAGGAGCCGCTGCCGGAGGGGGCCGTCGACTGGGCTTCGCGGATCCGGGGCGAGGCGAGTTCCACGTGGGGCGTCGGGATCATGTCCGGGTTCCAGCGCAAGGGGCGGTGGACGGCGCCGCGGCGGTTCAACTGTTTCGCGTTCTGGGGCGGCGGTGAGATCGATCTGCGCGAGGCGGACTTCGAGGCGCGCGAGGTCGTGATCAACTGCGTGGCGGTCATGGGCGGGATGAACGTGGTCGTGCCGCCGGGCGTGGAGGTCGTGGTGCGCGGCATCGGCATCATGGGCGGCTTCGACCACAGCGAGGAAGGTGTGCCGGGTGACGCGGGCGCGCCGCGCGTGGTGGTCACCGGTTTCGCGTTCTGGGGCGGAGTCGGCGTAGAACGCAAGGTCACCCGCGCGGAACGCCAACGCCTCAAGGAGGCCCGCCGCCGCGCCAAGCGGCGGGGCCTTGACCGGGGGGACGGCTGACGCCCACCAGCGGTTCACCGTCACGGGGCTCCGCCCCGGACCCCGCTGCTCAATCGCCGCAGGGGCTTGAAATACCCACATCAAGCCCCGCCGGCGATTGAGGCGCGGGGTCCGGGGCGGAGCCCCGTGGCCGCAACGCCGGTTCAGCCCAACAGCTCCCGCACCACCGGCACCAACGCCCGAAACGCCTTCCCCCGGTGGGAAATCGCGTTCTTCTCGTCCGCCGTGAGCTCCGCCGCCGTCCGCCCATCCCCCTCGACCTGCAGAATCGGGTCGTACCCGAACCCACCCGCCCCCGCAGGCGCATGCCGCAGCACTCCACGCATCTGCCCCTCGACCACCCGCTCCGTACCATCCGGAAGCGCGAGCGCCGCCGCGCAGGCGAAATGCGCCGTACGGTGCCGGTCGTCGTCGATGTCACCGAGCTGCGCGAGCAGCAGCTCCAGGTTCGCCCGGTCGTCACCGTGCTTGCCGGCCCAGCGCGCCGAGAAGATGCCGGGTGCGCCGCCGAGTACGTCGACGCAGAGGCCGGAGTCGTCGGCGACGGCGGGCAGACCGGTGGCCTGGGCGAGGGCGTGGGCCTTGAGGAGCGCGTTCTCGGCGAACGTCACGCCGGTCTCGCGGACGTCCGGGACCTCGGGGTAGGCGTCGGCGCCGACCAGCTCGTGGGGCAGGCCGGCGTCGGCGAGGATGGAGCGGAGCTCGACGATCTTGCCGTTGTTACGGGTGGCGAGAATGAGGCGGGTCATGCCTCCAGTATCCAGGCCGCCCGAGCTACGAGGTGCAGACCTTGGTCAGCTCGCCCGCGGAGTCGGTGACCGGGGTGACGTCCGGGGCCGCGTCACCGTTCTTGATCGACGTACGGACGTTGTCCACCGCCTTGTTGAGGTCGTCGACGGCCTTCGAGACATCGGCGTTGTCGGTCTTGTCGCCGATGTCGTCGAGGTTCTTGTCGATCTTGTCGAGGGACTCGCCGGCCTGCGTCGGGTCGTTGGACGCGTTCTCCACGGCCTGCTGGAGGTCGGTCACGCTGTCGGCGATGGAGTCGGCCGTGCGGGCACAGTCGAGTGCCTTGTCGACGGCCGAGCAGCCGACGGTGGCCGGAATCGCGACGAGTGCCGCGGTGGCGGCCAGTATGGCGAGACGTCGGTGGCGCGCGGGCATGGAAGGGTCCTCCCCTGAAGTACGGACGGCTGGACGGCAGTTGGTGTCGTGCGCCGTCCACCCACCCGTAGTGACGCAGTCGATGGCTGTGCGGTTGCTGTGCCCTGCCACCCTACTTGGGGAGTTCTTTACCTGGTCACGGACTTGGTGAGGCCTAGGAGAGGGTCTCTTCCAGGGCCTTGCGCTGGATCACGGCGAGCTCGTCGCAGCCCGCGACGGCCAGGTCCAGAAGGGCGTTGAGCTCGTCGCGGGCGAAGGGCTCGGCCTCGGCGGTGCCCTGGATCTCGACGAAGCGGCCGTCGCCGGTGCAGACGACGTTCATGTCGGTGTCGGCGCGCACATCCTCCTCGTAGGGGAGGTCGAGCATCGGGACGCCGTCGATGATGCCGACGGAGACGGCGCTCACGGTGCCGGTCAGCGGCTTGCGGCCGGCCTTGATGAGCTTCTTGCCCTGGGCCCAGGAGATGGCGTCGGCGAGCGCCACGTACGCGCCGGTGATGGCGGCCGTGCGGGTGCCGCCGTCGGCCTGGAGGACGTCGCAGTCGAGCACGATGGTGTTCTCGCCGAGGGCCTTGTAGTCGATGACGGCGCGCAGCGAGCGGCCGATCAGGCGGCTGATCTCGTGCGTGCGCCCGCCGATCTTCCCGCGGACGGCCTCGCGGTCGCCGCGGGTGTTCGTGGAGCGCGGGAGCATCGAGTACTCGGCGGTGACCCAGCCCTCTCCGCTGCCCTTGCGCCAGCGCGGGACGCCCTCGGTGAAGGAGGCGGTGCAGAAGACCTTGGTGTCTCCGAAGGAGACGAGGACGGAGCCTTCGGCGTGCTTGCTCCAGCCGCGTTCGATGGTGATCGGGCGGAGCTGTTCGGGGGTGCGGCCGTCGATGCGAGACATAGGGAGGAGCGTATCGGGTGCGGCGAAGGCCCCACCCTCCGCGTGGGAGTGTGGGGCCTTCGCGCGCGCGGCCTCAGCGGCTCACATCATGTCTTCGATGTCCGCGGCAATGGGGTCCGCGTCGGTGCCGATGACGACCTGGATCGCGGTGCCCATCTTGACGACGCCGTGGGCGCCGGCGGCCTTGAGCGCGGCCTCGTCGACCAGGGCCGGGTCCTTGACCTCGGTACGCAGGCGGGTGATGCAGCCCTCGACCTCTTCGATGTTGTCGAGTCCGCCGAGGCCGGCGACGATCTTCTCTGCCTTCGTGGCCATTTCGTTCTCCCTGTGTTCTCCGGGCCCGCCTATGGGCCGCTTTGTCACGGTAACCCACGGTTGGCCCAACTTCGCGAGCGGTGACCCCACCCGTGACGAAAGATGACGAGCACGGACCGACCCGTCCCCGCAACTGGTCTACACCAGTATCCAACGACCGCCAAACGTGGCTTGTTCCGGGAGGACGCCCATGAGCGCCAACGCTGCCGCCGCACCGCGACCGAGCCCCTGGAGCAACTTCTTCCAGGGGCTCCAGAAGATGGGGCGCAGCCTTCAACTGCCCATCGCCGTGCTCCCGGCGGCGGGCATCGTCAACCGTCTCGGCCAGCCCGACGTCTTCGGCGAGGACGGGCTCGGCTGGACCAATGTCGCCAAGGTCTTCTCGGGCGCGGGCGGCGCACTGCTCGACGCCGACCTCGGTCTGCCGCTGCTCTTCTGCATCGGTGTCGCGATCGGCATGGCGAAGAAGGCGGACGGTTCGACGGCTCTCGCGGCGGTCGCGGGTTTCCTCGTCTACCGGGGCGTACTGCACCAGTTCCCGATCGACTGCGAGGGCGGCGCGAAGGCGGTGGCGACGGGCTGTCAGGCGGCGGACGGTGCCGTGGCGGCCTTCACGTACCAGAACCCGGGTGTGTTCGGCGGCATCATCATGGGCTTCCTGGCCTCGTTCTTCTGGGTCCGCTACCACCGCACCAAGCTGGTCTCCTGGCTCGGCTTCTTCAACGGCCGCCGGCTCGTCCCGATCATCATGGCCTTCGTCGGCATCGTCTTCGCGGCGCTGTGCCTGTGGATCTGGCCCGCGATCGGCAGCGGCCTGGAGAGCTTCTCGAACTGGCTGGAGAGCCTGGGCGCGATCGGCTCCGGGATCTTCGGTGTCGCCAACCGCGCGCTGCTCGTGATCGGCCTGCACCAGTTCCTCAACGTCCCGCTGTGGTTCCAGTTCGGCTCGTACACGAAGCCCGACGGCACGACCGTGCACGGCGACATCAACATGTTCCTGAGCGGCGACCCGACCGCGGGCATCTACCAGTCGGGCTTCTTCCCGATCATGATGTTCGCGCTCCCGGCGGCCTGTCTGGCGATCGTCCACTGCGCACGGCCCGAGCGGCGCAAGGTGGTCGCGGGCATGATGCTGTCGCTCGCGCTGACCTCGTTCGTCACCGGTATCACCGAGCCGATCGAGTACTCCTTCGTCTTCATCGCGCCGGCGCTGTACGCGGTGCACGCGGTGCTGACCGGTGTGTCGATGGCGGTGACCTGGGCGCTCGGCGTCAAGGACGGCTTCAGCTTCTCCGCGGGTCTGATCGACTACCTGATCAACTGGAACCTGGCCACCAAGCCATGGCTGATCATTCCGATCGGCCTCGCCTTCGCCGTCCTCTATTACGTGATCTTCCGGTTCGCGATCACGAAGTGGGACATCAAGACGCCGGGCCGTGAGCCCGAGGAAGAAGTCGAGGACATCACCAAGGCATAACGCTTTCGGCGCCGCCGCGAGCGCCTGCGGCAATGGGCCCCCGGACCACTTGGTCCGGGGGCCCATTGCTGCGGGAATCGAGGGTTCCTTATCCCGCCTTCACCGTGCTACAACAGGTCTACACCACTGAGTGGTGTAGACCATCTGCTTTTCATGGAGGAAGTTGATGAGCACCGCCAGCGCTACGGCGGCCCCCGCAAAGAAGCGGGGTTCCGGCCTTTTCCAGGGCCTCCAAAAGGTGGGCCGCAGCCTGCAGTTGCCGATCGCGGTGCTTCCTGCCGCCGGCATCATGGTGCGGCTCGGCCAGGACGACATCTTCGGCAAGGACGGCCTCGGCTGGGACAAGGTCGCCGCGGTCTTCAACAACGCGGGCGGCGCCCTCACCGGCAGCCTTCCCCTTCTGTTCTGCATAGGCGTCGCCATCGGCTTCGCCAAGAAGTCCGATGGCTCGACGGCGCTCGCCGCCGTCGTCGGATTCCTCGTCTACAGCAAGGTCCTCGAGGCCTTCCCGGTCACCGAGGCGGTGGTCAAGAAGGGCGAGGACGCCGCGGCGACGTACAACGACCCGGGTGTCCTCGGCGGCATCATCATGGGTCTGCTCGCCGCCGTCCTGTGGCAGCGCTTCTACCGCACCAAGCTGGTGGACTGGCTCGGCTTCTTCAACGGCCGCCGGCTCGTCCCGATCATCATGGCCTTCGTCGGCATCGTCGTCGGCGTCTTCTTCGGCCTGGTCTGGGAGCCCATCGGCAGCGGCATCTCCAGCTTCGGCGAGTGGATGACGGGCCTCGGCGCCGGTGGCGCGGGCCTGTTCGGCGCCGTGAACCGTGCGCTGATCCCGATCGGCATGCACCAGTTCGTGAACACCGTCGCCTGGTTCCAGCTCGGTGACTTCACCAACGCCGCGGGCGACGTCGTGCACGGCGACATCCCGCGCTTCCTGGCCGGTGACCCCTCGGCCGGCATGTTCCAGTCCGGCTTCTTCCCGATCATGATGTTCGGCCTGCCGGCCGCCGCGATCGCGATGGCGCACTGCGCACGCCCCGAGCGCCGCAAGGCCGTGATGGGCATGATGGTCTCGCTCGCGCTGACCTCGTTCGTCACCGGTGTGACCGAGCCGATCGAGTTCTCGTTCATGTTCATCGCGCCGGTCCTGTACGTGCTGCACGCGGTGCTCACCGCCGTCTCGATGGCGGTCACCTGGGCCCTCGGTGTGCACGCCGGCTTCAACTTCTCGGCCGGGTTCATCGATTACGCGCTGAACTGGACCCATGCCACCAAGCCATGGATGATCATCCCGGTCGGCCTGGTCTTCGCGGTGATCTACTACGTGACCTTCCGGTTCGCGATCATCAAGTTCAACCTCACCACCCCGGGCCGCGAGCCCGAGGAGGAGGTCGAGGACCTCACCAAGGCGTGAGCGACTCCCCCGTGTGACCGTACGAGCGTGTGCCCGTACGAGGAAGGCCCCGGAACCGCTGAGGTTCCGGGGCCTTCCTCGTACCGCTCTCAGACCGTGTACGACACTCCCGGCGCCGCCAGCTCCACCGGCCCGTCGTACACCGCGCGCGCGTCCGCGAGGTTCACCTGCGGGT
Organism: Streptomyces sp. NPDC002795; assembly: GCF_042888725.1. Taxonomy (NCBI): domain Bacteria; kingdom Bacillati; phylum Actinomycetota; class Actinomycetes; order Kitasatosporales; family Streptomycetaceae; genus Streptomyces; species Streptomyces sp. NPDC002795. Next base: position 112,632 of record NZ_JBIAQB010000015.1, on the reverse strand, counting down.
CCGTCCACGGCGGGATGTGCGTCAGGACGAGCTTGCGGGTGCCGGAGCGCTGCGCCACCTCCCCCGCCTCCCGGCCGTTGAGGTGCAGCGCCGGGATGTTCTCCTTGCCGTGCGTGAACGCGGCCTCGCACAGGAACAGATCGCTGTCCTGGGCCAGTTCGTCCAGCGCGGCGCACGGCCCGGTGTCCCCGGAGTACGTCAGGGAGCGCCCGCCGTGCTCGACCCGGATCGCGTACGACTCCACCGGGTGGCACACCTTCTCCATGCGGACGGAGAAGGGCCCGATCTCGTACGAGCCCGGCTTCACGGTGTGGAAGTCGAAGACCTCGCTGAACGCGGAGGCCGAGGGCGTGTCGGCGTGCGCGGTGGTCAGGCGCTGCTCGGTGCCCTCGGGGCCGTAGACGGGCATGGGACCGCAACGGCCGCCGTCGTGGCGGTAGTAGCGCACGACGAAGTACGCGCACATGTCGATGCAGTGGTCCGCGTGCAGATGCGAGAGGAAGATCGCGTCGAGGTCGTAGAGACCGACATGGCGCTGCAGCTCGCCCAGGGCGCCATTGCCCATGTCGAGGAGCAGCCGGTAGCCGTCGGCCTCGACGAGGTAGCTCGAGCAGGCCGAATCCGCGGACGGGAACGACCCCGAGCAGCCGACGACGGTGAGCTTCATAAGAGCCTTCAACCTCCGCGCTGGCGGTCGGAAATGCGGGGTGGAGTCATGGGCCACAGGGCCCCAAGGGGGTCTGTCGAGCGTAAGGCGCAAAAGGGCGGGTGGCTCCTCCGTCACGGGCCGTTGTGGGCGAACTCACCTGCACTGTCACCGGTTCGGAGGGCTCCGGGGCCGCGGAAGCACCCCGCGCGCCTCACCGGTACCGTCATGCCTATGGACACGTCCTGGTGGCTCGCGCTCGCTGCCGTCGTACTGCTCGCGCTCGTCGCGACGCTGGTCGACGGGTGGGGGCGCGGCACGCGGCACCGCCGCCGGGAGCGGCATGTGCCGCGGGACGGGCACGCCCGCGGGCCCGAGCCGGGGGACATCTGGTGGGCGCTCGTGCCGTACGAGGACGGGCCCGGCGGGAAGGACCGGCCGTGCCTGGTCCTTTCGGTGCGGCGGGGCGTGGCCACGGTCGCCAAGATCACCAGTCGGTATCACGACGAGCGGCCTGGCGTGATCGCGTTGCCGCCGGGGACCGTGGGGGATGCGCGCGGGCGGGCGAGCTTTTTGGAGACGGATGAGCTCCGTACGGTGCCGGTGAGTGATTTCCGGCGGCGGGCGGGGATCATCGACCCCGGGCTGTGGGACCAGGTGCGACACCTGGGGCACTGAAAAGCCCCTCCGGCGTTGCGGTCCCGGGGCTCTGCCCCGGACCCCGCTCCTCAAACGCCGGAGGGGCTGAAGATGAACGGCTCGAACTGAAGCGTCACGCCCAGAGCTGGCCGTGCAGGACCTCGATGGCCTCTTCCGTGGTCGCGGCCGTGTAGACCCCCGTCGACAGGTACTTCCACCCGCCGTCGGCGACGACGAACACGATGTCGGCGGACTCCCCCGACTTCACCGCCTTCTTGCCCACGCCGATCGCGGCATGCAGCGCCGCCCCCGTGGAGACGCCCGCGAAGATGCCCTCCTGCTGGAGGAGCTCACGCGTGCGGGTCACCGCGTCGGCCGAGCCGACGGAGAACCGGGTGGTGAGGACGGACGCGTCATAGAGCTCCGGGACGAAGCCCTCGTCGAGGTTGCGCAGCCCGTAGACGAGGTCGTCGTAGCGCGGCTCGGCCGCGACGATCTTGACGTCGGGCTTGTGCTCGCGCAGGTAGCGGCCGACGCCCATGAGCGTGCCGGTGGTGCCGAGCCCCGCCACGAAGTGCGTGACGGACGGGAGGTCGGTGAGGATCTCCGGGCCGGTCGTGGCGTAGTGCGCGCCCGCGTTGTCCGGGTTGCCGTACTGGTAGAGCATCACCCAGTCCGGGTGCTGCTCGGCCAGCTCCTTGGCGATGCGGACCGCCGTGTTGGAGCCGCCCGCGGCCGGCGAGGGGATGATCTCCGCGCCCCACATGGCGAGCAGGTCGCGACGCTCCTGCGAGGTGTTCTCCGGCATGACGCAGACGATGTTGTAGCCCTTGAGGCGGGCGGCCATCGCGAGCGAGATGCCGGTGTTGCCGGAGGTGGGTTCGAGGATGGTGTCCCCGGCCTTGATCCGGCCTTCCTTCTCGGCCTGTTCGATCATGTGGAGCGCGGGGCGGTCCTTGATCGAGCCGGTCGGGTTGCGGTCCTCCAGCTTCGCCCAGATCCGCACGTCGTCGGAGGGCGAGAGCCGCGGCAGGCGCACCAGGGGGGTGTTGCCCACCGCGGCCAGCGGACTGTCGTAGCGCATGAGCCCGCTCAGCGCATTCCGCCGGCCACGGCCGGCAGGATCGTGATGCTGTCGCCGTCGGCGAGCTTGGTGCTGATGCCGTCGAGGAAGCGGACGTCCTCGTCGTTCAGGTAGACGTTCACGAAGCGGCGCAGCTGGCCGTTGTCCACGATGCGGTCGGCGATGCCCGTGTGCCGGGTGTCCAGGTCGGCGAAGAGTTCGCTGAGGTTGTCCCCGGCGCCTTCGACGGCCTTCGCGCCGTCGGTGTAGGTGCGGAGGATGGTCGGGATGCGGACCTCGATGGCCATGCTGGGCTCCTGTCGGGAGTCGGAAGTCGTGTGGGTGAGCGCGCCGGGGCGCGGGCGTTTCCGGTCAGGTGCGTGGGTGGCGGGAGCCGCGGGCCCTCGGTCGAGGGGCGCCCGGCGATCCGGCTCAGCGCGGACAGATGGCGCTGGCGAGGCGGCACAGGTCGACGTGCAGCCGCGCCACGAGCAGCGTGCCCGGCGTCTTTTCGCTCACGTCGTGGGAAACCATGGGCTCATCGTATCGATTCCCGGTCCGGATCCCGGAATGTGATCTCACCATGCGGTCGAAATGCGTCCGGTGACTGAGAACCGCGTGGTCGGGAGTGTGCCGTTCAGGCGGTGATCTCGACCTCTTCCTCGGTGATCTCGCCCTCGACGATGCGGTACGAGCGGAACTGGAAGGGGCCCGCGTCGTCGGCGTCGGCGGTGGAGACCAGGACGTAGTGGGCGTTCGGCTCGTTCGCGTACGTGACGTCGGTGCGCGAGGGGTACGCCTCGGTGGCCGTGTGCGAGTGGTAGATGACCACCGGCTCTTCGTCGCGGTCGTCCATCTCGCGGTAGAGCTTCAGCAGGTCACCGGAGTCGAACTCGTAGAACGTGGGCGAGCGGGCGGCGTTCAGCATCGGGATGAAGCGCTCGGGGCGGCCCTCGCCGACCGGGCCCGCGACGACGCCGCAGGCCTCGTCGGGGTGGTCCTTGCGGGCATGCTCGACGATCTGGTCGACCAGGGTCTGGGAAATCTTCAACATGCGGCCAGCATAAGCAAATGGGCCCTGCCGTACCGGAGTGCGGTACAGCGGGGCCCACTTGGTGAGACGTGGCGTGAGACGTGGTGCGTCAGTTGCGCTTCGCGAAGGAGGCGCTGTCCGGGTTCCGCTTCTTCAGGAAGAAGTACGAGACACCCAGGACCGCGGCCCAGACCGGAGCGGCGTACAGGGAGACGCGCGCGTCGGGGTCGATGCCCATCAGGACGATGACCATGAAGATGAACGCCAGCGCGAGGCCGCTGACCCAGACGCCCCACGGCGCGCGGAACTCGGACTTCGGGAGCTCGCCGCGGTCGGACTTGAGGCGGTAGCGGATCTGGCAGATCAGGATGATGATCCAGGCCCACATGCCGGAGATGGTGGCGAAGGAGACGACGTAGTTGAACGCCTCGCCGGGCCACTGGTAGTTGATCCAGACGCCGACCATCATCATCGCGGCGGAGAACGTGGTGCCGACGACCGGCAGACCGTTCTTGCTCAGCTTGGTGAAGAACTGCGGGCCCTGGCCGTTCTGCGCGAGGTCGCGCAGCATGCGGCCGGTGGAGTACATGCCCGAGTTGCAGGAGGACAGCGCGGCGGTCAGCACGACGAAGTTGACGATGGCGGCGCCGACGCCGAGGCCCATCTTGTCGAAGGCGTGGACGAACGGGCTCTCGCCGGCCTTGAAGGACGTCCACGGCACGACGGAGAGGATCATGATCAGGGCGCCGACGTAGAAGACGGCGATGCGCCACGGCACGGTGTTGATGGCCTTCGGCAGGACCTTCTTGGCGTCCTTGGCCTCGCCCGCGGTGACGCCGACGAGCTCGACCGCGAGGAACGCGAACATCACCATCTGGAGGGTCATCAGCGTCGAGCCGATGCCGTTCTCGCCGGCGAAGAAGCCGCCGATGTCCCACAGGTGCGAGATGGAGGCGGTGTCACCGGCGTCGGAGAAGCCGATGGTGAGGATGCCGGCGCAGATCAGGATCATGCCGATGATGGCGGTGACCTTGACGGTGGAGAACCAGAACTCCAGCTCACCGAAGAGCTTCACGGAGATCAGGTTGGCGCCGTAGAGGATGACGGTGAAGACGAGTGCGGACACCCATTGCGGGATGTCCCACCAGAACGTCATATAGGTGGCCGCCGCGGTGACCTCGGTCATTCCGGTGATGACCCAGAACAGCCAGTACGTCCAGCCGGTCGCGAAGCCCGCGAAGGGGCCGATGAACTCGCGCGCGTACTCCGAGAAGGAGCCGGACACGGGGCGGTACATGAGGAGCTCGCCGAGAGCTCGCATGATGCAGAAGATGACCACGCCGGCGACCGCGTACGCCAGGATCAGGCTGGGCCCCGCCTTGGAGATGCCCTTGCCCGCGCCGAGAAAGAGGCCGGTCCCGATGGCGCCGCCGATGGCGATCATCTGGATCTGCCGGGCCCCGAGTCCCCGCTTGTAACCCTCGTCGGTCTCGGCCTGCGCGGCCTCATTGCCGTCGTGCTGCTCGTCGACCTGCACTGAGGTCATGGTGTGCGCCTTTCTCCATGCCGATCCGTGCCGTACTCGGCTCGGATCGACTGTGACGATCCTTCGGGGTCTGGGCCCCTGGATGGATGGAGCTTGTGCCTACCGGCGGTCGGCCGGTCGGGGCGCCCTCCGACAGGACAGGGGTGGCGTCCTTCGGGTGGTCGTGAAGATTTATCACGGCGTTCACCGGGGTCGGCCGAGGCGCGTGTGGCGTACGCCACGAGCAAAACGGGACAAAACAAATCACCGCGCCGCAAGCTGGGTGGGCGCGGTGACGGGATCGTTATACGGATTTGAGGGCCCGCTGAGCGAACAGGCCAACCTGACCGGCGGTCAGGCCGTCAGGGTCTCGACGAGGGTCTCCTGGAGCCCGCCGAGCCACAGGTACGCCATCACCATCGGCTTGCGCGCGTCGTCGTCCGGGAGCCGGTAGAGGAGGTCCGTGTCCTCCTCGTCGGTGATGTCGAGGCGGGTGCCGATCGCGAGGCGCAGATCGTTGAGCGCCCGCATCCACTGGATGGACTCGCCCTGAGACAGCTTGAGGACCGCTCCCCCGTCTCCCGCCGGGCTGAGCGTGTCGAGCGTGCGGATCACCGCGAGGGCGTCCTCGCGCTTGCCGGCCCGCAGGTCGTTCTCGGTGAAGCGGCGGAACTCCGAGGAGTGGGCGCGCAGTTCGTCGGCGCCCTCGGGGGTCTCGTCCTCGGTGCCCGGGCCGCCGTACGCGTCGGGGAAGAGGCGGCGCAGCACCGCGTCGGAGGGCGGTTCGCTCGGTCCGTCGGCGAAGAGCTCCGCGAGCGGGTCGTCGCTCACCTCGCCGCCGGGGCCCGGCCCGATCAGCTCGAGGAGCTGGACCGCGAGCGAGCGGATGATGGAGATCTCGACGTCGTCGAGGGCGACGGCCGCGCCGCCGCCGGGGATCGGTTCGAAATGTCCTGGCATCGGGATGCTGCTACTTCCGATCCTGTTGAAGCGTGGCCCACAGGCCGTACCCGTGCATCGCCTGCACGTCGCGTTCCATCTCCTCGCGGCTGCCCGCGGAGACGACGGCCCGGCCCTTCTGGTGCACGTCCATCATGAGCTTGGTGGCCTTGTCCTTCGAGTACCCGAAGTACGCCTGGAAGACATACGTCACGTAACTCATGAGGTTCACCGGATCGTTGTGGACGAGCGTGATCCAGGGGACGTCCGGCTCAGGGACGACGGATACCTCCTCCGTCGTCTCGGGCCTTTCGATCTCAAGGGGTGTTGGCGCCGTCACAGGGCCCATGCTGCCACCACCACCCGGCCCACGCACAAACGGGCGCAGAAATCGTCACCCTGACGTTAATCGGGGGTAGCATCCATTCCATGCTCCAGCTTCCGGGGGACAACCCCCGGACCCCCGGCCGACAATCGGCGTCGGCCCCGACGATGCATGCGAGGTAGACCGCTGTGAACGTAGCGGACCTGGGCCTGCCGGTGGACGTTCCGTCGACTGCGCTCTTCACCGACCACTATGAGCTGACGATGCTGCAGGCGGCCCTCCGCGGCGGCACCGCCGACCGGCACTCCGTCTTCGAGGTCTTCACCCGGCGCCTGCCCGAGGGGCGCCGCTACGGCGTCGTCGCGGGCACCGGGCGCGTCCTGGACGCGGTGGAGAACTTCCGCTTCGACACGGACGTGCTCGACTTCCTGCGCGAGCGCGACGTCGTCGACGAGCCGACGCTCCAGTGGCTCGCGGACTACCGCTTCTCCGGCGACATCTGGGGCTACCCCGAGGGCGAGGTCTACTTCCCCGGCTCCCCCGTGCTGCGCGTCGAGGGCTCCTTCGCCGAGTGCGTGCTCCTGGAGACGGTGATCCTCTCGATCCTCAACCACGACTCGGCGATCGCCGCCGCGGCGTCCCGGATGTCGTCGGCCGCGGGCGAGCGGCCGCTGATCGAGATGGGCGCGCGCCGCACGCACGAGCTGGCCGCCGTGGCCGCCTCGCGCGCCGCGTACGTGGGCGGCTTCGCGACGACCTCGGACCTGGCCGCGGGGTTCCGGTACGGGATCCCGACCGTCGGCACCAGCGCGCACGCCTTCACGCTGATCCACGACACCGAGCGGGACGCCTTCCGCGCCCAGGTCGACTCCCTGGGCAAGGGGACGACGCTGTTGGTGGACACGTACGACGTACAGGAGGCGGTCGCGACGGCCGTCGAGATCGCGGGGCCCGAGCTCGGCGCCGTCCGGATCGACTCCGGCGACCTGCTGCTCGTCGCGCACCGGGTGCGCCAGCAGCTGGACGATCTCGGCGCCACGAACACCAAGATCGTCGTCACCTCCGACCTCGACGAGTACGCCATCGCCTCGCTCGCCGCCTCACCCGTGGACGCGTACGGGGTGGGTACGCAGCTGGTGACCGGGTCCGGGCACCCCACCTGCTCGATGGTCTACAAGCTGGTCGCGCGCGCCGAGTCCGCCGACCCGAAGGCGCCGCTGGTGCCCGTGGCGAAGAAGTCGGCGGGCGGGAAGACGTCGATCGGCGGCCGCAAGTGGGCCGCGCGCCGGCCGGACGCGGACGGGGTCGCGGAGGCCGAGGTCGTCGGCACGGGGGCCGTCCCGGCGGAGCTCGCAGACCGGCAGCTCCTCGTCGAGCTGGTCAAGGGCGGCGAGGTGGTCTCCCGTGAGCCGCTCGACGCGGTGCGCGAGCGGCACATCGCGGCGCGCGATCTGCTGCCGCTGTCGGCCACGCAGCTGTCCAGGGGCGAGCCGGTCATCCCGACCGAGTACGTCTGAGGGCGGCCGCCGCACGACTGCGCCCCATGCCCTCTCCCGCAACGCACTTGAAGCTTCTACGCTCGTAGTCTCCAAGCAGAAGGACAGCAATCATGCGTCGCGCCCTGATCGTCGTGGATGTGCAGAACGACTTCTGCGAGGGCGGCAGCCTCGCGGTGGCGGGGGGTGCCGATGTCGCTGCCGCGATCACCGATCTCGTCGGGCAGACCGGGGGCGGGTGCTACCAGCACGTCGTCGCCACGCGTGACCATCACGTCGACCCCGGTGAGCACTTCTCGGAGGCGCCGGACTTCGTGCGCAGCTGGCCGCGGCACTGTGTCGCCGGGACCGAGGGGGTGGGGTTCCATCCGAACTTCGCCCCCGCGGTCGCCTCCGGCGCGGTCGATGCCGTGTTCGACAAGGGGGCGTACTCGGCGGCGTACAGCGGGTTCGAGGGGGCGGACGAGAACGGGGTGCCGTTGGCGGAGTGGCTCCGTGCGCGGGAGGTGTCCGAGGTGGATGTGGTCGGGATCGCGACGGATCACTGCGTTCGCGCTACCGCGCTCGACTCGGCTCGGGACGGGTTCCGTACGAAGGTGTTGCTTGACCTGACGGCCGGGGTTGCGGCGGCCTCCACCGAGGCGGCGCTGGATGAGCTGCGCTCGGCTGGGGTCGAGCTGAGTGGTAAGCCCGTCGTGGCTTGACGCCGCGGGGCGCTGCCCCGGACCCCGCGCCTCAATCGCCGGCGGGGCTTGATTGGCTCGACTGCCGCAGGGCTTGAGCGGCTCAATCGCCGCAGGGGCTTGAGCAGCTCTATCACCGCAGGGGCTTGATCTGCTCAATCGCCGCAGGGGCTTGAGCAGCTCTATCACCGCAGGGGCTTGATCTGCTCAATCGCCGCAGGGGCTTCAGCGGCTCTGTCGCCGCAGGGCTTGATGGGCTTGATCGTCGGTGGGGCTCCGGTTAGACGCCTGACGGGCTCGCTCTGCCCGGGAGGAGGGCGCGTATCGGGTGCCACAGTTCGCCCGATCTCGTGTCCGGGGCCGTGCGCCAGATGAGGCCGTCCGGGTGGTGGAGGACCGCTGTTATCTCGTCCGGGGTCGGCGGCTGGGCGTTGCCCCGGAGGTAGACCGCGCGCAGGCCCAGGTTGCGCAGGCGGGTCAGCGCCCGGGGGCGGGTCGCGGCGTGCACCAGGACCCGCACGGCGCCGTCGGCGGAGCCGGGCGCGGGCAGGGTCAGAGCGACCACCACGGTGCCTCCCGGCAGCTTGCAGAACCCTCCTGCGGACATGACTGTCACACCCCCGTGAGACGTAGTGTCAATAAGGAACTCACAGGACGCACCTAAACACGACCGGCCGCGACCCCGCTAGAGGGTCGCGGCCGATACGTTTCTGACCTGCGGTTTTACCGGGCTACTTGGTCGAGGGGCCCACCTTGACCGTCATCGAGGAGCCGTCGAGCGGCTGCTTCACGATGCTGATCTTGGTGTTGGTGTCAGTTGTGCGCACGCTCCCCGTGGGGTTCTCCTCGTACCAGTACGTGCCCTTGTGATCGTCGAAGACGGGCGTCCCCGACTGCGCCGGGATCTTCGTTTCGACGCCCAGCTTGTGGAGCTTCATGCCGGGGACCGGGTAGCGGCCGAAGGCGGCGTCGTACGGCGTGATCTTGTTGGTGATCAGCTTGCCGTCGGACCACTTCAGCGGCTTCGCGTGCGCGTCGACCGGGAGGATCAGACCCTTGCCGGGGTGCTGGCCGACGTTGTTGTTGCGCTGCGAGGTGTCCCACTGCCAGATCATGAGGCCGGGGCGGTACGCGTAGTGCTCGACCCAGTTCTGCTTGGCCCCGCCGTCGCGCCAGCCGAAGTTGTACGGTCCGACCTTGAGGGTCTTGTCGTACGACACGTACTGGCGGTTCTCCGCGATGTAGAACTGCGGGTAGTCGCCGGAGATGGACGCTCCCACGCGGGAGAAGCCGCGCGTGGTCCAACCCGCCTGCTCCGTCTCGGCGTTGTCGGAGAAGAGCGTCGCGCCGTCCGCCTTGACCGTGAAGTCGTCGAAGGCGAAGCCCATTTGGGCCACTCCGCCGTCGGTCTTGTAGCGGAAGCGGACGTCGATCTTCTGGCCGGCGAAGGCGTCGAGCGAGTAACTCAGCTGCTGGAACGTGCCGTTGGTGCCCGTGAGGGCCGGCTTGTCGCCGCCGTCGCGCGGGATCGGGGAGCCGTCGGCGGTGCCGTCGATCGTCTTCCAGCTCGCGCCGCCGTCGGTGGACACCTGCGTGTACAGGTAGTCGTAGTCCTTCTCGATGTCGTACCAGCCGTCGAGTTCGAGGGCCGCCGACGTCTTGCCGGTCAGGTCGACCGTGCGCGAGAGCGTGTTGTCGAGGTCGTCGCCGTAGTCCGACCACCACTGCTTCGTGCCCTCGGCGGGCTTCACGATGTCCGTGGTGACGTTCTTCTTCGGCAGTTCGACGACGAGCGCCTGCTTGAGCTTGGTGTTGTACTCCGCGACACCCAGCTTGTGCGTCGACCTGGTGGCGGCCTTCGCCTTGTCGTAGTTCAGCCAGCCGAGCTGGAGCTTGTCCCAGGCGGTCATGTCGCCCGGCATGTCGCCGATCGAGTCCTTGCCGGTGCCGAGCCAGGAGCCCGCCGACATCAGCGACCAGAAGCCCACCGAGTTCTCGCCGGAGTACGTCGTGTCGTACAGGTCGGGCAGGCCCAGGTCGTGGCCGTACTCGTGGGCGAAGACGCCGAGGCCGCCGTTCTCCGGCTGCATCGTGTAGTCGCCGACCCAGATGCCGGTGTCGCCGATCGGGGTGCCGCCCGCCTTGAAGCCGGACGGGCCCGTGTCGCCGTCGTCACGGGAGAAGGCGTAACCGCGGTGCGCCCAGAGGGAGTCGCCGCCCTGCGCGCCGCCGCCGGCCGAGCCGTCCTCGCCCGCGTGCACGATCTGGAAGTGGTCGATGTAGCCGTCGGCCTCGTTGAAGTCCCCGTCGTTGTCGTGGTCCGTGCGGTCCCACTGGTCGTACTGGGCCATGTCGGCCTTGATGTCGGCGTCCGACTTGCCGGCCGCCTTCTGCTGCGCGACCCAGGCGTTGACGCCGTCGCGGACCAGGTCCTCGACGTTCGGGCAGTTGTCGGCGCCGCAGTAGTTGGAGCCGTAGCGGGCCTCGTTCCAGTCGACCTTGACCCAGTCGGAGACCTCGCCCTCGACCGAGTAGCGGCCCGAGGAGGTCTTCTCGTAATAGGTCTTGAGGGACTCGGCGCCCTTGCCCGACGCGGTCTTGCCGGACCCGAAGTAGAGGTCCTTGTAGTGCTGGGAGTTGTAGTCCTTCTGCCAGGCCGTGCTGTTGTCCTTCGCACGGTCCGGCTCGGCTATCTGGTTGTGCAGCGGGCCCGGCGTGCCGCCGTACTTGGGCTTCAGATCGGGGGTGTCGTCGTCCGCGCGGTCGACGAGCGTCGTGTTGTCGACCTTGTCGCCGAACTCGGCCAGGATCGTGAAGATCTTGTCCGTGCGCTCGCGGCCCAGCTCGACGTACTTGCCCTTCGCCAGCTCCACGACCTTGGAGCCGTGCTTCTCCTGGACCTTCGACGTGCCCTGGAGGACCTGCTGAAGCGCGGCCTGCCGCTGCTTCTCCTGCTGCTTGCTGAACGGGCCGTCGAAGACGTGCCCCTTACCGCCGTACGTCTTTCCGTCGGCGGTCGCACTCGTAGCGGCCGGAGTGTCGGCCTGGGCGGTGGTCGCCGCGAGCGAGCCCGTGGCCGCGGTGGCGGCGAGGGTCGCGAACACGGCGACCGATCTCAACGCCCGTCTCTTGGTGGTCACTTGAGAGATCCCCTCCTCCGTGGCATGAGCGCCACGCGTCACAAGTGACGTCATTCGACCGGAAGTGGAGGAGAAATAACAGACCTTGACTGGGACATTCAATTGGCACTATGCAGAGCGTCCGGTTCGGAATGCGGACGCGTCGGCCGAGGCCGCGACCACGAGCAACAGGCGCACCCTGACGTCCCCTTGGCAGCCCCGGTGACTCCGTGCGCCCCCCATGCTCCGGCGGCATTGCTTAGGGCATGCTTACCGAGTGCTCTGCTCGGGCACAGGTCCGAATAGTCCCCCGATGTCACGAGGACGGATCTCACCATGCCTCGCCCGACTGTCGCTCAGCTCGCCTACGGTTCGGCCACCGTCGTCTGCTCCACCATCGCCATGGTCCTGCTGTCCCGGACGGAGTCGGGCCCAGGCATCCCCGTCATCGCCGTCTCGGCGCTCATCCTGGGCCTGTTCGTGGCGATGTCGGTGCCGACCCGCAAGCGAGGGACCGCCGCCGCGAAGGAGCGGGTGCCGGCGCAGCGTCTCAGCACCACGGTCCCCTCCCCTTCCGCCCCGACCTCGGCCGAGGCCGCACGCGCACGCGAACCGGCGGGCCCGTGAGACACGGGCCCGCCGGTTGTCCGGTGTGGGGTTCGGTCAGGCGGCGCTGACCACCACGGTTTTCGCCGCCTTGTCGTGCAGACCCTGCTTGTAGGGCTTGTCGAAGAAGCTCCAGCCGCCGCAGATGGCTGTCCAGATGCAGGCGCAGCAGAACACTGCGGGCACCCACAGGACGGCCGCGCGCAACAAGTTGGTCTGCATGCTGGGCGTCGCGCCGTCACTCAGGTTGGCGACGCGCAGCTTCAGCAACTTCTTGCCGAGCGTCTGCCCGGTCTTCGCCGTCATGATCGTGTCGTAGCCGATGTAGAGAATGGCTCCGATCAGCGACTGGGCGAGCCGCTTGCCCGCGTCCATCTCGTCGGTGTCGATGTTGTACTGGCCGACCCCGAAGAGCCACGACAGCAGGCCCACGACGATCGTGATGATGATGATGTCGATGATCCGCGCGAGGACGCGCTTGCCGCTGTCGGCCAGCGGCGGCATCCCCGAGAGCGGGTCGGCGGCGCCGTAGCCACCACCGTAGGGATCACCGCCGTACGGGGGCGGTGGCGGTGGGGGCGCCGAGCCGTAGGGGTTCTGGGGGTTGTCGTACGGCGAGCCGCCGCCCTGGTCGGTGGGCGGCGGCTTACGGAACGGGTCGTCGTCCGGCGGCTGGCCGGACCCGGAGGGCGGCGGTTCGGTGCTCATGGCCCGAGTCGAACGCGAACCCGGCCGCCCTGCACGTGGCGGGCCGCCGTCCGGATGACCCGGCCGTCACTCGGCCGCCACGAACGTGCGCGCCACCTTGTCGTGCAGGCACTGGCGCCACGGGCGGTCGAAGGCGCCCCACAGGACTCCGAGGACGCCCACCCCGAGGAGGCCGGGCACGCTGTAGGCGAGCCAGCGCTTGAGGGCCGAGACGAACGTCGGGGCCTCGTGCTCCTCGATGTCACGGACCGTCAGGCCGAGCAGCTTCTTGCCGAGGGTGTGGCCCCACTTCGACGTCGGCAGCGCCTCGTAGAGCGTGCCGACCACGAGCAGCACCGCGAGCACGATGCCGAGGTACGTGCCGGTCGTGCCGTCGAGCAGCCAGACCGTGACCTGGCGCCCCGACTCCTTCGCCTCGTCGATCTTGCCGTTGATGTGGTCGGCGGCCTTGGTGCCGAGCGGCACTGCGGCGATCGCGGTGATCCCGCCGACGACGACCGAGTCGATGAGCCGGGCCGCGAACCGCTTGCCGAGACCTGCCGGGCGGGCTGCCGCTGCGGCCTGCGCCGCGGCGAGGAACGGGTCGCTGGCCACCGGCTTGAACGGGGCCACCGGACCGTTCGGATCGGCCGCGGGTGCGGGTGCCTGGCCCTGCATCGGAGCCTGTCCCTGGCCCGCCAGCTGGTGCACCTGCTGCGGCCACGAAGGGGAGCCGCCGCCGGGCCCCTGCGTCATGGGGCTCTGGAGATGCGCCTGCGCCTGGGGCGGCTGGTGGTGCTGCTGTTGCTGCGGCTGCTGGGGCTGGTGCTGCTGCGGCTGCTGTTGCGGGACGTTCGGCTGGGCCGGGGCGGCCGGCGCCTGCGGTGCGGGCTGCGGGTTGAGCCCCGCGCGGGCCTGCGCCTGGGACTGCCCCGGGGTGGCCGCCCCACTCTGCCCGCTCTGCCCGTCCTGCTTCGGCAGCGCGCGGAACGCCATCGTGCCGTCGGCGGGGGCCGGCTGCCCGGCTCCCGGCTGCTGCATGGCGCGGAGCTTGACCGTGCCGTCCGTGCGCTCCGGCGGCGCGGACGCCTCCGGGGAGGCCTGCTCGGGGGTCTCCGCGCCCGGCTCCGAGCCCCAGGAGACCCGATGGGCCTGTTCGGCGCCGAAGCCCGTCTGCCGGGCGGTGTTGGCCTGCCAGGCGGACGCGGGCTCGGGCGCCGCGGGTGCAGGTGCGGCGTGCTCCGAGGGCCCCATCTCCGTACGTACGGAGGGCTCCTCGTCGAGGAAGACGGGGCCCGTCTCCTCCGCGGGAGGGGGTTCGGACACCGAGGTGGGGGCGGGGGCGGCGCCCGCTCCGGGCCGCACCGGAAGGGAGGTTCCGTCGGAGGGGGCGGGGCGACTGGTGCCCGGAACCCACGCAGCCCCGTTCCAGTACCGGACATATCCGGGAATGGACGGATCGGGGTAGTAGCCTTCGCGGGGCCTGTCGTCGCCGGGGGCCGGGGTTGGCGCACTCATGTCCGTCGTCCCGTATCTGCTCGGGGGTCTTGTTGTGGGTTCCACATCTATCAGACCGCCGCACCCGCCCGTGCCGCTCCGCCGTTACGGACCACTTTCCGGGGAACGTGGGGCCCCTGCCGCAACACGGAGAAATATCTTCGTCGAACTCGCGTAATGATCCCGGCAGATCGTGCTCTCACCTTCCAACGGGCCCGCTCCGGGCCCGTACGACGGAGAGGAAACGCACGACATGCACACCGTGGTGGAACGCGAACTGGAACTGAAGCTCGTGCTCTCGCCGGAGCGGAGCATCCCCGTCCCGGCCCGACTGGCCTACCGAACCGACGACCCCTACGCCGTCCACGTCACGTTCCACATCGGCTCGCATCACCCGGTCAACTGGACGTTCGCCCGCGAGCTGCTCGTGGAGGGCGTGTTCCGGCCGTGCGGGCACGGGGACGTGCGGGTGTGGCCGACGAAGGTGGGCGGGCGCAGCGTGGTTCTGGTGGCGCTGAGTTCGCCGGACGGGGACGCGCTGCTCGAAATGCCGACCGCGCAGGTCTCCGCCTGGCTGGAGCGGACGCTCCGGGCGGTGCCGCCCGGCACGGAGACGGAGCAGCTCGGCATCGACGACGCCCTGGCCGCCCTGCTCACCCCGACGCCGGCCGCCGACGACCTGTACCTGTGCGACCCGTGGCCGGGGGACGAGTCGTCCTCCGAGGACCTGTGAGGGCCCTCGCGCGGGGGCGGGGTCACGCGGAAGGTGCGCCCGGGTCCGGCGTGCCGGTGAGCGAGGGGGCCGCGGGCGCGGGGCCCGGGTCGGCGACCGCGGCGCCGACCCCGAGGCCGACGGAGGAGAGCGCGATGGCGCCGACCAGTACGGCGGCGGTCGTCCTGCGGCGGCGGGCGGACTTGTCGTGGTTACGGCTGGCGTTGCTGGTGGTGCTCATCGGCGGGACCTCATCGGGATGCAGGATGCCGGCCGGCGCCCTGACGGCCGGCCGTGCGACCCCTTCAGGATCCCGCCGCAGGGCCCCTCGCCACATGAGGCTTTCGTCCTTTATGCGGGCCGTACGTCACCGGGGCCGCACTCCCCGCGATCAGAACAGCTTGCCGGGGTTGAGCAGGCCGTGCGGGTCGAAGGCCGCCTTCACCGACTGCTGCATCTCGACGCCGACCGGGCCGAGCTCGCGGGCCAGCCACTCCTTCTTCAGCACTCCGACGCCGTGCTCGCCGGTGATGGTGCCGCCGAGTTCGAGGCCGAGCGCCATGATCTCGTCGAAGGACTCGCGGGCTCGGCGCCCCTCGTCGGCGTCCTGTGCGTCGAAGCAGACGGTGGGGTGCGTGTTGCCGTCGCCCGCGTGCGCGCAGACGCCGATGGTCAGGGCGTACTTGTCGGCGATCCGCTCGACGCCTTCGAGCAGCTCGCCGAGCTTGGAGCGCGGCACGCACACGTCGTCGATCATCGTGGTGCCCTTGACCGCTTCGAGGGCGGTGA
Organism: Streptomyces sp. NPDC002795; assembly: GCF_042888725.1. Classification (NCBI taxonomy): domain Bacteria; kingdom Bacillati; phylum Actinomycetota; class Actinomycetes; order Kitasatosporales; family Streptomycetaceae; genus Streptomyces; species Streptomyces sp. NPDC002795. Next base: position 96,873 of record NZ_JBIAQB010000015.1, on the reverse strand, counting down.
GCGACAGGCGCCTTGCCTGGAGCAGCAGTTCGGACTCGGCGGCGTCCTCGGCGGGCACGACCTGGGTGGCGCCCGCGGCCTCGCACAGCGCGCCGACGGCCGCGAGGTCCGCGGTGGGGTCCGGGGTGTCGAAGGCGGCGAGGAGCAGCGCCTCCGTGGTCTCCGGCAGGCCCATGTTGGCCATGTCGTTGACGGCCTTCACCGTCGTACGGTCCATGAGTTCGAGCAGGGACGGAACGTGCCCGCCCTCCATGATCCGGCAGACCGCATCGCACGCGGCCTCCGCCGAGGCGAACTCGGCTGCCAGTACCAGCTGTTGGGGCGGCTGCGGCTTCAGCGCGAGCGTCGCCTTCACCACGATACCGAGGCTGCCCTCGGAGCCGACGAAGAGCCGCGTCAGGTCGTAGCCGGCGACGCCCTTCGCGGTGCGCCTGCCCGTCTGCAAGAGCCGTCCGTCGGAGAGGACGACGTCGAGCCCGAGGACGTACTCCGCCGTTACTCCGTACTTCACGCAGCACAGGCCGCCGGAGGCCGTGCCGATGTTGCCGCCGATGGTGCACATCTCCCAGCTGGAGGGGTCCGGCGGGTAGTAGAGCCCCCGCTCGTTGACCGCGCGGGAGAGCGTGGCGTTGATGACACCCGGTTCGACGACGGCGATCCGGTCGACCGGGTTGATCTCCAGGATGCGGTCCATCTTGACGAGCGAGAGGACGATGCAGCCCTCGCTCGCGTTGGCCCCGCCCGACAGGCCCGTGCGGGCGCCCTGCGGGACGACCGGGACGCGCAGCGCGGTCGCCGTGCGCATCACGTGCTGGACCTCTTCGACGGTGCGCGGCAGCACGACGACGGCGGGGGTGCCCGCGTCGCAGAAGCTCGCCATGTCGTGGGCGTACGAGGCGGTGACGTCGGCGTCGACGATGATCGCTTCCGCGGGCAGGCCCGTGCGGAGCTCTTCCATGAGGGTGCGGCTCATGATCACACCTTTGCACTCCGTGCCACCGGTGTGAACCCCCAACCATGCGACTCCCTTCAGCCCGGTGCAGCCACATCAAGCCCCTGCGGCGATTGAGCAGCAGGGTCCGGGGCAGAGCCCCGAGGCCGCAACACCGAAGCCGCCTGCTCAAGCGCCGCAGGGGCTTGAAGGCGTCACACCAGCGCCGTGCCGATCAGGCCGTTGCGGGTGACCAGGGAGGCCAAATCCGCCTCGCTCAACCCACCCGTCCCGGCGGGACGCCGTGGCAGCACCATGTAGCGGGTCTCCGCGCTGGAGTCCCAGACCGTGACCTCGACGTCGTCCGGGAGCGTCACCCCGAACTCGCCCAGTACCGCCCGGGGTTCACGCACCACGCGCGAGCGATACGCCTCGCTCTTGTACCAGCCGGGGGACGGGCCGAGGAGCCGCAGCGGGTAGCAGGAGCAGAGCGTGCACACGATCATGTTGTGCACGTCCTCCGTGTTCTCGGCGACCCGCAGCCGCTGGGGCTGAACTCCCCCGGAGGAGAAGCCGAGTTCGGCCACCGCCGCCGAGCCGTCCGCGAGCAGCCGCTCCTTGAACGCCGGGTCGGTCCAGGCGCGGGCCACCACCTTCGCGCCGTTGACCGGAGACGCGCCCGCGAGGAAGCCGTCGATGACCTCGTCGACCGTCTCGCCGCCGACGATGCCCTTGTCCTCCAACAGGCTTTCCAGGAGGCGTACTTGGCGGGAGATCACCGCGTCGTCGTGGTTACCGGACATCGGCGCCGACCTCCTCGAAAGGCTCCAGATAGCTCTCGGACAGATCGAGGACGACGTCGTGCTCGCCCTCGCCCCACAGCTCGCGCGCCGCGAACCGCACCGCGTAGATCATCTCGACGGGGGCGTCCTCGCGCCCCTGCGCGCGCACGTCGGCGAGCGGCGCCCGGCCCTCCGGCTCGACGACGACGCCGAGCTTGCCGCGGGCGTAGCGCGGCAGGCGGGTGTGGTGCGGCGGGTCGTGCCGGTAGGTGCGGACCACGTCGCCGGGTGCGTAACGGAGTTCAGGCACCGTCCAGCGCCCCTTCCTCGATGACGCCCTTGCGTTCGAGGAGCGTGCGGATCGCGTGGAACCAGCGCTCGTAGTACGAGGCCGCCAGGTACTCCTGGGGCGGCATCGTCTCGATCGCGTCCCGGAACTCGTCGAGGTTGAAGACCTTCCGCACGAGCAGCGCGCGCTGGAGCGCGAAGACCCGCGCCTCCCAGTCCGCGTGGAAGGGTTCGGCGTCATCGCTGGTGTCGATGGCGCCGAACCCTGTCGTTCCGCCCACGTCGTTCATTCTGGCCATACGGCCAGCTTAGGAGCCCGCGTCAGAGATTTCCGCGCTTCTCCTGCTCCCGCTCGATCGCCTGGAACAGCGCCTTGAAGTTGCCCTTGCCGAAGCCCATGGAGCCGTGCCGCTCGATCATCTCGAAGAAGACGGTCGGCTTGTCCTGGACCGGCTTGGTGAAGATCTGCAGCAGGTAGCCGTCCTCGTCGCGGTCGACGAGGATCTTCAGCTCGCGCAGCGTCTCGACGGGCACGCGGGTCTCGCCCGCCCACTCGCCGAGGGTGTCGTAGTACGAGTCCGGGGTGTCCAGGAACTGAACTCCGGCCGCCCGCATGGTCCGTACGGACGCGACGATGTCGTTCGTGGCGAGCGCGATGTGCTGGACGCCGGCGCCGCCGTAGAACTCCAGGTACTCGTCGATCTGCGACTTCTTCTTCGCGACCGCCGGCTCGTTGATCGGGAACTTCACCTTGAGGGTGCCGTCCGCGACCACCTTCGACATCAGCGCGCTGTACTCGGTCGCGATGTCGTCGCCCACGAACTCCTTCATGTTCGTGAAGCCCATGACCTTGTTGTAGAACGCGACCCACTCGTTCATCTTGCCGAGTTCGACGTTGCCGACGCAGTGGTCGATGGCCTGGAAGGTGCGCTTGGCCGGGGGCTCGACGATCGGGGCGGTGGCGACATAGCCGGGCAGGTACGGGCCGTCGTAACCGGAGCGCTCCACCAGGGTGTGGCGGGTCTTGCCGTACGTGGCGATGGCGGCGCGCACGACGGTGCCGTGCTCGTCCTTCGCCTCGTGCGGCTCCTCGATGCCGCGGGCGCCGTGCTGCGTCGCGTAGGCGTACGCGGCGCGCACGTCCGGGACCTCGATGGCGAGGTCGACGACGCCGTCGCCGTGCGCCGCGACGTGGTCCTGGAGGAAGGTGCCCCACTCGGTGGCGGCCTTGATGACCGACGTGAAGACGAAGCGGGCCGAGCCGTTGGTGAGGACGTAGGAGGCCGTCTCGCGGCTGCCGTTCTCCGGTCCGGAGTAGGCGACGAGCTTCATGCCGAAGGCGGTCGAGTAGTAGTGCGCGGCCTGCTTGGCGTTGCCCACGGCGAAGACGACCGCGTCCATGCCCTTGACCGGGAAGGGGTCTGCCTGCCGTGCGGTGTCGGGGGTGTGGTGTGTGGTCTGCGTCATACCGTGAGGTTCCCGCCGGTCCGCAAGGTGCGCAATAGTTTGCGTTTTCGCTGGGCAATGTGACCAGTGCGGGGCCCGTTTCTGCGGGCTTCTTGTACAGGGTGACCACCCGGAGACGGGGCGGCGGACACGGAGGCGTACATGGCGATCGACGATCTGGACGGGCGGCTCATCGTGCTGCTCGCGCGCGAACCGAGGATCGGGGTCCTGGAGATGTCCCGCCGGCTCGGCGTCGCGCGCGGCACCGTGCAGGCCCGCCTCGACCGGCTTACCTCGAACGGAGTCATCCGCGGGTTCGGCCCCCAGGTGGACCCGGCGGCGCTCGGCTACCCGGTCACCGCGTTCGCGACGCTGCAGATCAGGCAGGGGCAAGGCGCCGACGTCAGGACCCATTTGGGCGGCGTCCCCGAGGTTCTTGAGCTGCATACGACGACCGGCAGCGGGGACATGCTGTGCCGGCTCGTGGCCCGCTCGAACGCGGATCTCCAACGTGTGATCGACCGGGTTGTCGGTTTTGATGGCATCGTCCGGGCTTCCACGGCGATCGTCATGGAAAATCCTGTTCCGCTGCGGTTCATCCCGCTCGTGGAGCAGGCGTCAGGAGATTCCTGACGGCTATCCGAGCACCGCCCGGGAGTGAGGTGCGATGAACTTCTGGGACTACCTGGGCGCCCGGCACCAGCAGCTGCTCGCCGACGCCTATCAACACGCGAGCGCCGTCTTCCAGTGCATGGTCCTCGCGACCTTGATCGGCATCGTCATCGGCATCTTCTCGTACCGCAGCGAATGGGCCGGGAACCTGGCGACGACCGCCACCTCGACCATTCTGACCATCCCCTCCCTCGCCATGATCGGTCTGCTGATCCCGATCGTGGGCCTCGGCGTCGCGCCGACCGTCATCGCGCTCACCCTGTACGGGCTGCTGCCGATCGTGCGGAACGCGATCGTGGGCCTGCGCGGCGTCGACCCCGCCCTCATCGACGCGGCGAAGGGCATCGGGATGTCGCGGACCGCCCGGCTGTTCAAGGTGGAACTGCCGCTCGCCTGGCCGCCCATCCTCACCGGGATCCGGGTCTCCACGCAGATGCTGATGGGCATCGCGGCCATCGCCGCGTTCGCCTCGGGCCCCGGGCTCGGCAACGAGATCTTCCGCGGCATCGCCTCCCTGGGCAGCGCCAACGCGCTCAACCAGGTGCTCGCCGGAACGCTCGGCATCATCATCCTCGCCCTGCTCTTCGACGCCGCGTACGTCCTCATCGGACGGCTGACCATCCCGAGGGGGATCCGTGCCTGACACCACCACGACCGAAGCCCCCGAGGCGTCCGGGGCCAGCATCGAGCTGGAGAACCTCACCAAGCGCTACCCGGGCTCCAGCGACCCCGCCGTGGACAGCGTCAACATGGAGATCAAGGCGGGCGAGCTGATCATCTTCGTCGGCCCTTCGGGCTGCGGAAAGTCCACGACGCTGAAGATGATCAACCGCCTGATCGAGCCGACCGGCGGGCGCATCCGCATCGGCGGCGAGGACGTCACCGACATGGACCCGGTGAAGCTGCGCCGGAAGGTCGGCTACGCGATCCAGTCCTCCGGGCTCTTCCCGCACATGACGGTCGCCCAGAACATCGCGCTCGTGCCGAAGATGATCGGCTGGTCCAAGTCGAAGATCAAGGCGCGGGTGGAGGAGATGCTCGACCTGGTCGGCCTCGACGCCGCCGAGTACCACGGCCGCTACCCGCGCCAGCTCTCCGGCGGGCAGCAGCAACGCGTGGGAGTGGCAAGGGCATTGGCGGCCGACCCGCCCGTCCTGCTGATGGACGAGCCGTTCGGCGCCGTCGACCCGATCACCCGCGACCACCTCCAGGACGAGCTGATCCGGCTCCAGCACGAGCTGCACAAGACGATCGTCTTCGTCACGCACGACTTCGACGAGGCGATCAAGCTCGGCGACCGGATCGCGGTGCTCCGCGAGAAGTCGCACATCGCGCAGTTCGACACCCCCGAGGCGATCCTCACCAACCCGGCGGACGACTTCGTCTCCGGGTTCGTGGGCGCGGGCGCCGCACTCAAGCGCCTCAACCTGACCCGCGTACGCGACGTGGAGGTCACCGACTACCCGACGGTGGGCGTCGACGACCCGCTGCAGGAGATCTTCAACAAGCTGCGGGCGGCCGGCACGAACGAGCTGCTGCTGCTCGACAAGCGCGGCCGGCCCTACAAGTGGCTGCGCCGCGGCGACCTGATGCGCGCCAAGGGCTCCCTCGCCCGCGCGGGCACCCTCGTGCACGACACCGTCACCTGGGACGCCACCCTGCGCGACGCCCTCGAAGCGGTCCTCACCGACAACGCGGGCCGCGTCGCGGTGACCGGGCGGCGCGGCCAGTACGAGGGCGTCGTCGACATGGAGACGCTGATGAACTCCGTACAGGAACTCCTGGAGGCCGACCGTCTCGAAGCGGTCGAGCACCAGCACGAGCTGGAGGAGAAGCGCGCCGAGCAGACACATCACGAGCAGGAGGGCTCCCAGGGCGCCGGCGGGGGTGTGAAGGCGTGAGCACACCGTCCCGAAAATCGCCTCCGAAGGGCGCGCGCCCCGAGGGCGAGCACGAGGTCAAGGGCCTCGCGTTCCGCGACGAGGGCCAGGGCGAGCAGGAGGCACCGCCGCCCTCCCCGCCCACCCGGAAGCGGCCGTCCCGCATCACCTGGAAGAAGCTGACGTTCCTTCCGGTGTTCCTGATCCTCGTCCTGCTGATCACCTGGCTCTGGTTCCGCAACGCCGACCTCGACACGATCTCCGAGAACGCCATCTCGGACGGCAAGGTGTGGAAGGCGCTGCGTCAGCACATCAGCCTGACGGTGATCTCGACGTTCTTCGTGCTGATCATCGCGATCCCGCTGGGGATCGTGCTGACCCGCAAGATGTTCCGCAAGGCGACCCCGTTCGCCCTGGCGATCGCCAACATGGGCCAGGCGACCCCGGCCATCGGCCTGCTCGCCCTGCTCGTCATCTGGCTGGGCATCGGCGAGAAGTCGGCCCTCATCGGCATCATCATCTACGCGATCCTGCCGGTGCTCTCCAACACCATCGCGGGCCTGAAGGCCAACGACCCGACGCTCCTCGAAGCGGCGAAGGGCATCGGCATGTCGCCGATGGGCGTGCTGAGCAAGGTCGAACTCCCCCTCGCGGTCCCGCTGATCCTCGCGGGCGTGCGCACGGCGCTCGTCCTCAACGTCGGCACGGCGACGCTGGCCACCTTCGGCGGTGGCGGCGGCCTCGGCGTCCTCATCACCACCGGAATCACCAACCAGCGCATGCCGGTCCTGATGCTCGGCTCGATCCTGACGATCGCACTGGCCCTGCTCGTCGACTGGCTGGCCTCGCTGGCCGAACTGATGCTGCGCCCGCGCGGGTTGGAGGTGCGCACATGAAGCCCACGAAGTACCGCGTACGTGTGGCCGTCGCGGCGAGCTGCGGGATCGCGCTCCTCGCGAGCGGCTGCGGACTGACCAGTGGCAGCCCGCTGGTCGACGACGTGCAGCCCGGCTCCGTCGGCAAGGGCAAGCCGCTGGAGGGCGCGTCCCTCACCGTCACGTCCAAGGAGTTCACCGAGCAGCTGGTACTCGGCGCGATCATGGGCATCGCGTTCAAGGCGGCCGGCGCGGACGTCCTCGACCGGACCGGCATCCAGGGCTCCATCGGCGCCCGCGAGGCCATCAAGTCCGGTGACGCCGACGCCATGTACGAGTACACGGGCACGGCCTGGATCACGTACCTCGGCAACTCGGACCCGATCACCGATCCGCAGAAGCAGTACGAGGCCGTGGCCAAGGCCGACAAGAAGAACGGCATCACCTGGCTGCCACAGGCCGAGCTCAACAACACCTACGCGCTCGCCATGAACGACGCCAACTTCAAGAAGTACGGCACCACGACGCTCTCCGAGGTCGCCGCCCTCGCCAAGAAGAACCAGAAGGCCGTCACGCTCTGCGTGGAGAGCGAGTTCGCCAACCGGGCCGACGGACTTCCCGGTATGCAGAAGGCGTACGGGATGAAGCTGCCGCCCGCCAACATCACGCAGATGGACAGCGGCATCATCTACACCCAGGCGTCCAAGGGCAGTTGCACCTACGGCGAGGTCTACACGACCGACGGCCGGATCAAGGCGATGAAGCTGAACGTCATGGAGGACGACAAGAAGTTCTTCCCGAACTACAACGCGGCGCCCTCGATCAACAGCGAGGCGCTCAAGAAGTACCCGGAGATGGCGGACATCCTGGAGCCGATCACGAAGAAGCTCAACAACACCGTCGCCCGGGACCTCAACGCGAAGGTGGACGTCGACGGGGAGGACCCGCACGCCGTGGCGAAGGACTGGCTGGTCAAGGAGGGCTTCGTCAAGGAGTGAGCCCGCCCGCTCAGCAGGTGGGGACCGCGCCCGAGCCCTTCTCCATGTTCGTCAGCGCGGTCATCGTGCCCTTGAGCGTGCTCACCGAGATCAGCTTCATCGACTTCGGCGCGGACGCCTTCGCGTCCGAGCACTCCGCCTTCGGTACGAGGAAGACCGTGGCGCCGTCCCGGTCGGCGGCCTGCACCTTCAGCGATACGCCGCCGACCGGGCCGACCTTGCCCTCGGCGTCGATGGTGCCGGTGCCGGCGATGGACTTCCCGCCGGTGAGGTCGCCGCCGCTGCCGTCGCCGTCCAGCATGTCGATGATGCCGAGGGAGAAGAGCAGGCCCGCGCTCGGGCCGCCGACGTCGCCGAGCTGGAGGTCGACCTCGATGTCCTTCGAGGGCTTGCCGAGATAGGACAGGGCGGCCTCGGTGGCGGCGTCCTGCGAGCCCTTCATCTCCTGCTTGTTGTGCTGCTCGACCTCCTTCGTCGAGTCGCCCGAGGGGTACACCGCGTCGCGCGGCATGACCGCCCGGTCCTCGGCGAACCAGCCGTCGAGCACGTCACCGAGGTGCACGGAGGCGTCGGGCCCGGTCGCCACGATGGTCACCGCGCGCAGCTTGCCCTCCGTGGGGCGGGTGGGCGCGCCGCTGATGTCGATGACGGGTTCGCCGTCCGACTTCCCCAGGACGTTCGTCGTGGGCCCCGGCTGCGCGACCGAGAACGGCAGCGGAGCGAAACCCGCGACCGCGAGCAGGGCGACGACGGGGGCGGCGCAGAGGGCGAGGGCGGTGGGGCGGCTGAGGCGATTGAGCACGGGTTGACTCTAACGTGACGTGTCGTTTCAGCGGCGACGGTGTTGCGGTCGCGGGGCGCTGCCCCGGACCCCGCTGCTCAATCGCCGCAGGGGCTTGAAATGCGCGCCTCAAACGCCGGCGGGGCTGGAAATGACTACCTGAGCGCGTCCGCCACCTCGCGGGCCGCATCAAGCACCCTCGGGCCGACCCGTTCCGGGACGGAGTCCGAGAGCATGACGACGCCCACGCTGCCCTCAAGCCCGGTCACCCCCAGCAGCGGCGCGGCCGCCCCGCTCGCGCCGGCCTCCAGTTCGCCGTGCGTGAGGGTGTAGCCGGTCTCGGGGAGCACGCCCTGCCTCGCGCCGAGGATGGCGCGGCCCGCGGCGCCCCGGTCGAGCGGGTGGCGGAAGCCCGTGCGGTACGCCACGTGGTAGTCGGTCCAGGTCGGCTCGACGACGGCCACGGCGAGGGCCTCCGTACCGTCCACCAGCGTCAGGTGCGCCGTCGCCCCGATGTCCTCGGCGAGTGAGCGGAGGGCCGGAAGGGCGGCCTCGCGGACCAGGGGGTGGACCTGGCGGCCGAGGCGCAGGACGCCGAGGCCGACGCGGGCGCGGCCGCCCAGGTCGCGGCGGACGAGGGCGTGCTGTTCGAGGGTGGCGAGCAGGCGGTAGACGACGGTCCGGTTGACGCCGAGCTTGTTGGAGAGCTCGGTGACGGTCAGGCCGTGGTCGGTGTCGGCGAGCAGTTTGAGGACGCGCAGTCCCCGGTCGAGCGTCTGGGAGGTCTCCGCGGTCACGACGCCCACTCCTTAGTGGTGAGGGACGGTGGCCTGCTGCGCGGGGGTCGCGTCACCTGTCCCGTGGGCGACGCGCGTCAGTGGCCGCCGGTCGGTGATCAGGCGCTGGGCTGCTTACGGCTGTCTTTTGGCGCACCGGCTGCGCTCCGCGGCGGCTCTGCCACGGGGCGTGTGCGTTGCCCGGAATGTAGCGAGGTCGTCCCGCTGAGCGGAAGACTCCGTCCAGAATCCGGTCAGTCAACGGCCCCAGATGTGCGCGATTGCCCGCACTTGATCCCCATGTCACTTCATGCGGGTGGCCCATTCCTGCACCTTGGCGATGCGCTGGCGCAGCTGTCCGCCGGTCGCCTCCGCGCTCGGCGGGCCGCCGCAGACCCTGCGCAGCTCGGTGTGGACGACACCGTGCGGCTTCCCGCTCTGATGCACGTACGCGCCGACGATCGTGTTCAGCTTCTTGCGCAGCTCCATCATCTCCTTGTGGGAGACGACGGGGCGGCGGTCCGCGGGCAGTTCGAGGAGGTCGGCCTCGCTGTCGGGCTTCTTCTTGCTGTGCGAGATCTGCCGCGCCTGCCGCTTCTGGAGCAGCATCTGCACCTGGTCGGGTTCGAGGAGGCCGGGGATGCCTAGGTAGTCCTGCTCCTCCTCGCTGCCCGGGTGCGCCTGCATGCCGAACTCGGCGCCGTTGTACATGACCCGGTCGAAGGTGGCCTCGGACTCAAGAGCCTCGAAGGAGAACTGCTCCTGCTCTCCGGTGTCCTCGTCCTCCTCCTTGTTCGCCTCGTCCATCTCCTTCTCGGACTCGGCGTAGGGGTCCTCCTCCTCGTCCTTCTTCGGCTTGTCGAGGACGTGGTCGCGCTCGACCTCCAACTCGTTGGCGAAGCCGAGCAGGTCAGGGATGGTGGGCAGGAAGACGGAGGCCGTCTCGCCGCGCCTGCGGGACCGTACGAAGCGGCCGACGGCCTGCGCGAAGAAGAGCGGGGTGGAGATCGTGGTGGCGTACACACCGACCGCCAGGCGCGGGACGTCGACGCCTTCGGACACCATGCGGACGGCGACCATCCACCGGTCGTCGCTCGCCGCGAAGTCGTCGATCCGCTTCGAGGAACCGGTGTCGTCCGAGAGCACGACGGTGGCCCTGCTGCCCGTGATCTCCCGGATCAGCTTCGCGTACGCGCGGGCCGAGTCCTGGTCGGCGGCGATGACGAGGCCGCCCGCGTCCGGGATGCCCTTCCTGACCTCGGTGAGGCGGGCGTCGGCGGCGCGCAGCACGCTCGGCATCCACTCGCCGCGCGGGTCGAGGGCGGTGCGCCAGGCCTGGCTGACGGCGTCCTTGGTCATCGGCTCGCCGAGCCGGGCCGCGATCTCGTCACCGGCCTTCGTGCGCCAGCGCATGTTGCCGCTGTACGAGAGGAAGATGACCGGCCGCACGACGTTGTCGGCGAGCGCCTGGCCGTAGCCGTACGTGTAGTCGGCGGCCGAGCGCCGGATGCCGTCCCTGCCCTCCTCGTACGCGACGAAGGGGATCGGGTTGGTGTCGGAGCGGAACGGCGTACCGGTGAGCGCGAGGCGGCGGGTGGCCGGCTCGAAGGCCTCCAGGCAGGCCTCGCCCCACGACTTCGAGTCACCGGCGTGGTGGATCTCGTCGAGGATGACGAGCGTCTTGCGCTGCTCGCTGCGGTTGCGGTGCAGCATCGGCCGCACGCCCACACCCGCGTACGTGACGGCGACGCCCTGGTACTCCTTGCTGAGCGGGCCCGCGCTGTACTCCGGGTCCAGCTTGATGCCTATCCGCGCGGCGGCCTCGGCCCACTGCTTCTTCAGGTGCTCGGTCGGCGCGACCACGGTCACCTGCTGCACGACGTGGTGGTGCAGCATCCAGGACGCGAGGGTGAGCGCGAACGTGGTCTTACCTGCGCCCGGGGTGGCGACCGCGAGGAAGTCGCGGGGCTGCTCCTGGATGTACCTGTCCATCGCACCCTGCTGCCAGGCACGCAGCTTGTTGGCCGTGCCCCAGGGGGCGCGGCCGGGGAAGGCGGGTGACAGGTGGGCGGACGAGGCTGAAGGAGTGGTGGATGTAGTAGTCACGGTCTCCGGTTACTCAAAGCTGGACGGCACGGCTACGTATGACAACCGGGCCACCCTACCGGTGACACGGTTGACGGGCGCGCCCGGCGAGGCCGCGAGCGCTCCGGTTGGGACGCGCGTCACAGATCAACTGGTGGATCTCTACGGGGAGTCAGGGGTACGTCACCGGTGCACACGCAGCCGCGATGCCACCCACACGCCCACCAGCGCGACGGCCGCCATCGGCAGGAACACGGCGACGAACGCGGCGGGGTGAGAGCCCCCGGCCCCCTGCGCGACACCGTGCCCCACCGCTCCCCCGCCGAGCGCCGCGAAGGCGGCGCCGCCCGCGGCGAGCAGCAGCGCGTTGGAGAGCCCGTCGGAGATCTGGAGCGCGGCGGAGTTCGTCCCGGCCTCCTCGGGCGCGGACAGTTGCAGCAGCAACACCGACGTGGACGAGATCACGAGCCCCATCCCCAGGCAGCCGAAGGCCCAGGCGACGGCCACGGTCCATACGGGCACGGCCGGGATCAGCACGCTCGGCGCGACGGCGACGGCCGCGGCGACCAGCACCATCCCCGCGGCGACGAGCCGCTCCCGGTACGGCTCGACCCGCGGCCGGGACTGCAGCCACGAGCCGAGCGCCCAGGTCCCGCCGCCCGCGGCGAGCGAGAACCCGGCGAGCGTGGGGCTGAGGCCCCGCTGGGTCACCAGCATCAGCGGCACGAAGGACTCGGCCGCGATGAACGACCCCGCCGAGATCCCGCGCAGCAGCACCACGGACGGCAGCCCGCGCGCGGCCCGGTACGTGCCGCGGGGCAGCAGCCCGAGCACGGACGGCACGAGGAGGGCGATGCCGACGGCGGCGGGCAGCAGGGACAGCGGCCGCAGGTCCTGGGCGGCGTACTGGAGCAGTCCCGCGCCGAGCGAGATGCCGAGGGCGAGCCGGATCCTGCGCCGGTCGAAGGCGGCGGACGCGGCGCCGCCGGGCGGCCCTCCGGCCCGGCGTCGCACCTCGGGAAGGGCGAGCGCGAGCGGCAGCACGACGAGCACGGGGATCCCGAGGAACACCCACCGCCAGCCGAGATGCTCGGTCACGGCCCCGGACGCGAGCGGGCCGACGATCGACGGCACGACCCAGCTCGCCGCGAACGCCGCCATGATCGCGGGCCGCAGCCGCTCCGGGTAGGCCCGGCTGACCACTACGTAGAGCCCGACGATCACCAGGCCGCCGCCGAGCCCCTGCACGGCCCGTCCGGCGATGAACATCCACATGGTGCCCGCGGTCCCGGCGAGCAGCAGCCCCGCGGCGAAGGTTCCGATCCCCGCGGTGACGGGCCCGAGCGGCCCGCTCCGGTCGGCCCACTGTCCGGCGAGCACCATTCCGAACAAGCTGGTCGTGAAGAAGCCGGAGAACGCGAAGGCGTACAGCGACACCCCGTCCAACTCCCGTGCCGCTACCGGCATCGCGGTCCCGACCGCGGTGGCCTCGAAGGCGATGAGCAGCACGACGGTGACGATGCCGATGCTGAGCGCGCGATAGGTGCGGCCGAGGACGCCTTCGGTCTCGGAGAGGACGGGGCGGACGGGGGCGTCGTCGGTGACGTCTTCGAGGGCGGACATGCGGTTCAGAGTAAGGGGCTTGCTGGACCTTGACGCCTGTCCGGAGGACGGTCCGTGGGTGGTCCGTTGGTCGTAGGTCCGGGGCTGCTCGGCCGTGTGCCCGAGTGGCTGAGGGATTCGCCTGCGCTGCATCCATCAGCGGGCTCCGCCCGCGGGAAGCACGCCGGTTCGATTCCGGTCACGGCCTCCACGCACGACGAAGGGGCGCCCCGCTTTCCGCGGGGCGCCCCTTCGTCGTGCGTGGGGTGTCGCTCAGCCGGTCGGCTCCGCCACCGCCGCCTGCGGCCTGATCGGCAGCCGGTTGACCGGGCGGCCCGTCGCCGCGCGGACCGCGGAGGCGACCGCCGCCGGGGACGCGACCACCGGTGCCGCGCTCGCGGACTTCGCGCCGAAGGGGGCGATCACGTCGTGCTCCTCGACCAGGTTGACGATGTGGATCTCGGGGGCGTCGAGCGAGGTGGGCAGGGCGTAGCCGGTCAGGTCGGGGCGGCGGACGATGCCCTTCGGGGTACGGAGGTTCTCCGTGAGGGCCGCGCCCACGCCCTGGGTGACGCCCGCTTCGATGCGGGCCGCGAGCTGGGCGGGGTTGAGGATGCGGCCGACGTCCTGGGCGACCGCGAGTTCGACCACGCGCACCGAGCCGAGCTCCACGTCCACGTCCACCACCGCGCGGATCGCGCAGAAGGCCATGCCGACGAAGGCGTCGCCCTGACCCGAGGCGTCGAGCGGCTCCGTGGGGTGCGGGCGGCACTGCGCCGTGGCCCACAACTCCTTGCCCTCCATGGCCTCTTCGACGGTCGTCGAGAGCACGCCGTCGTACGACGTGATCTTGCCGTCCGCGATCTGGAGCAGCTCCGTGGACATGCCGAACTTGTGCGCCAGGGGCTGGAGGAGCTGGGTGCGGACCATCTTGGCCGCCCGCTCGACCGCTCCGCCCGACACCCATGTGTGGCGGCCCCGGCAGCCGGGACCGGCCGGCGGCTGGTCCGTGTCGACCGGCGCCACGTGGACTTCCTCGACGCCGAGCGTCTCCTGGACGATCTGGCGGGCGAGCGTGGCGAAGCCCTGGCCCGTCTCCACGGCGGCGCAGATGACCGTCGCGACGCCGCCCTGGACCTTCACCGTGGCCGTCGAGACCTCGTCCGTGCCCTCGGCGCCGAGCATGTGCACCATGCCGATGCCGTAGCCGACGCCGCGGCGGATCGCGCCCGGCTCACCGACGCCCTCGGGCCCGCCGGGGAGCAGCCAGTCCTCCTCCGGGGTGTCCTTGGGGAGCGGCGGCAGCGGGAAGTCCCTTACGGAGGACAGCAGTTCGGCCACGGGCGCCGGGCACGTCACCGTCTGCCCCGTCGGGAGGATGTCGCCGGTCGCCAGGACGTTGCGCAGGCGCAGTTCGGCCGGGTCGACGCCCAGCTTCTTCGCGAGCTTGTCCATCTGCGCCTCGTACGCGGCGCAGACCTGCAGCGCGCCCTCTCCGCGTACGTGTCCCGAGGGCGGGTTGTTCGTCCGTACCGCCCAGCCCTCGATGGAGGCGTGCGGCACTACGTAGGGGCCGCAGGCGAAGGACACCGCCGCCGCGAGCGCGTCGGACGACGTGTCCGCGTACGCGCCCGCGTCCAGCAGGATCTGGGCCTCCACCTTGACCAACCGGCCGTCGGCGTCCGCGTGGTGGCGGTAGCGCAGGAGGGTGGGGTGGCGGTGCGGGTGGCCGAGGAAGGACTCCTCGCGGGACGCCGCCAGCTTGACCGGGCAGCCGGTGTGCAGGGCGAGCAGGCCCAGCGGGAGGTGGAAGCTGGGGTCCTCCCGGTCGGCCGTCGCGCCGGGCACGCCGGTGACGACGACCTTCACGCGCTCGCGCTCCAGGCCGTAGCGGGCCGCCGCGAGGTCGCGGTCGCCGTGCGGGTCGGTGGACGCGATGTACAGCTCGACGCCGCCGTCGGGGCGGGGCACCGCGAGTCCGGCCTCCGCGCCGATCGGCGCCGGGTCCTGGCGGCCGATGCGGTAGAGGCCCTCGACGATGACCTCGCCCGTCGCCTCGGCGTCGCCGTGCTGGAGCGGGATGTGGCGGATCAGGTTGCCGTCGGGGTGCACTGGCTCCGCCCCGAAGGACTGCTCGGGGTCCGTGACCGGGTCCAGGACCTCGTACTCGACGGTGATCGCGGCCGCGGCCATGCGCGCCGTGTCCGGGTGGTCGGCCGCCACGGCGGCGAGCGCCTCTCCGTGGTGACGCACCACTTCGGAGGCGAACATCGGGCGGTCCGACGCGCGGTGTCCCGACAACGGGCCGCCGGGGACGTCCTCGTGCGTGACGACCGCGAGGACGCCGGGCATCTCGCGCGCGTGGCTGGTGTCGATGCTCACTACGCGCGCGTGCGCGTGCGGGGAGCGCAGGATCGACGCCCAGAGCAGTCCTTCGGCCCACAGGTCGGCGGCGTACGGGAACGTGCCCTCCGCCTTGGCGTGCGCCTCCTCCGAGGGGAGCGACATGCCGAGGCCGTGCGGGAAGCTCTCCGCTTCCGGAGCAGCTGGGGCCACGGACGGCGTGGCCGTATCGTTCGTCATGCCTGGCCTCCGTCCTGGAAGTCCTGCGGGTTCTGGATGTCCTCGGTCGACAACGGGCCCGCCTGGCGCGGGATGTGCGGCTCTTCCGCGCTGCCCTCGGCCGACGATGCCTCTGCCGGGGCATCCGCCGCCGCCCGCCGCTCGTCGGCCACCTGGCGCACCGCGTCCACGACGCCCCGGTATCCGGAGCAGCGGCACAGGTTGCCGCACAGCGCCTGGCGGGTCTCCAGGGCGGTCGGGTTCGGGTTGCCCTCCAGGAGGTCGTGCGCCGTCATCGCCATACCGGGTACGCAGAAGCCGCACTGCACCGAGCCGCACGCGGCCAGCGCCCGCTGCACGTCCGAGGGGCGGCCGTCGGCGGCGAGGCCCTCGACCGTACGGACCTCGCTGCCCGCGGTGGTCGCCGCCGGCACCAGGCAGGAGGCCACGAGGCGGCCGTCCACCTGCACGTTGCACGCGCCGCACTCGCCCTGCGAGCAGCCGTCCTTGGCACCCGCGAGCCCAAGACGCTCCCGCAGCACGTACAGCAGCGACTCCCCGATCCAGGCGTCCGTGACGGGCCGGTCCACACCGTTGACCCGCAGGACGTAACTGGCCAGGGGGTGGTCGTCGTGAAGCGGGAGAGCAGCGGCCGGCCCGTCCGCCGAGGCCTCGACCTCGGGAGCCTCCGCGGCCTCATCAGGCTCCACGGGCGACTCGTGCGCAGGTTCCGGCATTTCAAGCCCGGCCGACGATTGAGACGCGGGGTCCACATCAAGCCCCGCCGACGATTGAGGCGCAGGGTGCACATCAAGCCCCGCCGACGATTGAAGCGCAGGGCCCACATCAAGCCCCGCCGACGATTGAGACGCGGGGTCCACATCAAACCCGGCCGACGATTGAGACGCGGGGCCCACACCAAGCCCCGCCGACGATTGAAGCGCAGGGCCCACACCAAGCCCCGCCGACGATTGAGACGCGGGGCCCACACCAAGCCCCGCCGACGATTGAGACGCAGGGCCCACACCAAGCCCCGCCGACGATTGAGACGCAGGGCCCACACCAAGCCCCGCCGACGATTGAGACGCAGGGCCCACATCAAGCCCCGCCGACGATTGAGACGCGGGGTCCACATCAAGCCCCGCCGACGATTGAGGCGCGGGGTCCGGGGCGGAGCCCCGCGGCGTAGGCTCGGTCGGCTGCTCCGGGCGGCCGACCGAACGCTCCGGGACCTCCGGCCTCGCCCACGGCGCAACCGCACCGCCCGGCAACGTCGCAGGCGGCGCGTGGCCACCCCACTGCTGCCCCGCCACCACGGAGGCCGTGAACTCACCCGATTCGTCCGGAAGTTCCCCTTCGGCCAACGGCACGGACCACTGCCCGGTCTGCCCCTGGTGAGGCGCCTGCTCCACAGGTTCGGCCGCCACGGACTCCACCGCACCGCCGGAGGCAACAGGCAGCACCCACACACCGGTCGCCGCGGGGTCGGTCGCCGCGGCGCCCGTGGCCGGGCCCACCGTTATCGGCGGCGGCACGTAGCCGTGGCCCGGCGCCTCGAGCGGCGCCGCGTCCGGGAAGCCCTCGGGGGGCAGCTGCACGAAGGCCGTGGCGTCGGAGTCGTACTCGCCCTGGGGCAGCGGCTCCCAGCCGTCGGGACCGGGGTACTCGTTCGTCACGACAGCGCCCTCCCAAGTGCACGTCGGGCCAGCACGGCGACGGTGCGCCGCAGATGCAGTACGGCGGGCGGCAGCTGCTCCTGCGTGCCGTCCGGAGCGGGGGCCGGGTCGGGGACGCAGGCCGCGGCGACGTATTCGCCGAAGGCGTGCACGGCCTCCGGTACGAGGGCGCCGCGTTCGCCGTCCCAGTCGATGAGCGAGGCCACCCACTGCTCGGCCTCCAGGGGCCGCAGCGGCATCGGCGCGATGGCCCCGACGGCGCAGCGCACCCCGCGCCGCGCCGGGTCGAGGACGAGCGCGACGGAGGCCATGGCGCGGCCGGGGCCGGTGCGCCCGGTCGCCTTCAGGAAGACCTGCGGCGCGTGCAGCAGCGGCACGCGCACGTAGCCGATCAGCTCACCGGGGGCGAGCATCTCCATGCCGGCCAGCAGGTGCGAGACCGGCACTTCGCGTCTCGCGCCGCCCGGCCCCGCGATGACCAACGTGGCTTCCAGCGCGGCCAGTACGGGCAAGGTGTCGTTGGTGGGGGCGGCCGAGGCGATGTTGCCGCCGAGGGTGCCCGCGTTGCGGATCTGGGGCGGGCCCGCGACCCGCGCGGCGGCGGCGAGGCCGGGGATCAGCGCGGCGAAGTCGGGGCGGCCGATGCGCGCGTGGGTGAGGCCCGCGCCGAGCAGCGCGTTCCCGTCCTGGTACTGCCAGCCGCGGATCTCGCTGATCCGGCCGAGTCCGACGAGGGCGGCGGGGCGGAGCCCGCCCGCGTTGACCTGGGCCATGAGGTCAGTGCCTCCGGCCACCGGTACGGCGGCGGGCATGGCGGCGAGCGCCGCGACTGCCTCGTCCAGCGAACCCGGAAGTACCGCGGCCTGTGTCGTCGCCTGCGGTGCGTGCGTGGTCAAACCGGCTGCCCCTTCCCGATGTCCGGCCGCGTGCCTGGCAACGGCGCCGGTCCCCGCATGGTCCGCGCGTGACCGCCGTTCCCGCCGTTACGCCTGTTCCGCCGTACGGTACGTGCTGACAGGCCGGACGTGGCAACTCTGGCACATCTTCCTCCCGGCCCGGAGAGGGGGTCCGGTAGGAGGCATTCGCCCCTTCCACCTCACAGATGACCGATATCGCACCAGATCACCTGTGGGAGCGAATTGGCACTCTGCGCCTACGTATGAGGTGAGGTGCGCGGTGACGTGTGGTTCTCGCCGCCGCAGAAGCTCACACGTTCGGGGGTGCCCCTTCGAAGGGACGTCCGAGCACACCCGGTCGCCGCTGCCAGGGCAACGGGCCGCCCGGCGGCCGGTAGTCGACGCCCAGCGCGTCAAGTCGCCGGTAGTGCGCGGTCATTCGGCGCTCGAAGTCCGCGAAGTCACGCGCACCGGGTGCGGGCAGTTCGCTCCACGCGACCTCACTGAAGGCGGAAAGCCGCGGATACACCTGGTAGTCGAGGCGCTGCTCGTTCTCCGTCACCTCGGTCCACACGTTGGCCTGCGTGCCGATGACGTGCCGCGCCTCCCGCTCGCTCAGCTGCGGGGGCACCGGTTCGAAGCGGTAGACGTCCTCCAGGGTGCGCACGTAGCCGATGGGGACCGGTTCCTCGTCGCCCGGGGCCTGGCGGTAGTTCAAGTAGACCTGCTGCTCGGGGCACATGACGACGTCGTGGCCCGCCCTCGCCGCGGTGATGCCGCCCTCGTAGCCGCGCCAGGAGGAGACCGTGGCGCCGGGCGCGAGGCCGCCTTCGAGGATCTCGTCCCAGCCGATGAGGCGCCGGCCGCGCGCACCGAGCCAAGTGTCGAAGTGCCGGATGAACCAGGACTGGAGCTCGTCCTCGTCGGCCAACCCCAGTTCCTTGATGCGGGCCTGGGCGGTGGGCGACTGCTTCCACTGGTCCTTGGGGCACTCGTCGCCGCCTACGTGGACGAAAGTCGACGGGAACAGCTCAAGCAGCTCCTCGAAGACGCCCTCGTAGAAGCGGAGGGTGTTGTCAGTGGGGGCGAGTACGTTCGGATTGACGCCCCAGGTGTCCCAGACGGGGAGGGAAGACGTGTCGACGACATCACTGTTGCCGAGTTCCGGATACGCGTGGATGGCGGCCTGCGAGTGGCCCGGCAGGTCGATCTCGGGGACGACCGCGATATGCAGCGCGTCGGCGTAGGCGACGATCTCGCGGATGTCGTCCTGGGTGTAGAAGCCGCCGTGCGGCTTGTCCTCCCACAACTCCGAGGCGCGGTGGCCGAATTTCGTCCGTGACCGCCAGGAGCCGGACTCCGTCAGCTTCGGATGGCGCTTGATCTCGACGCGCCAGCCCTGGTCGTCGGTGAGGTGGAAGTGCAGGACGTTGAGCTTGTGGGCGGCCATCAGGTCGAGTTGGCGCAGCACCCCGGCCTTCGGAGTGAAGTGGCGGGCGACGTCGAGCATCATGCCGCGCCAGCGGAAGCGGGGAGCGTCGTCGACGGTGACGTACGGGACGGTCCAGGTGCGCCCGGGGAGCGGGGCCCGGCGATACGCGTCGGGGCCGAGGAGTTGACGCAGCGTCTGGGCGCCCCAGAAGACGCCTGCCGCGGATCCGCCCTCGATCGTGATGCCCGCGTCCGTCACGCGCAGCCGGTAGCCCTCCGGTTCGAGGGAGAGGTCGACGCGCAGGGCGACGACGTCACCATCGTCCGCGTCCTTGGGCGGCAGGGCGAGACCGGTCGCCGCGCCGAGTGTCGCGCGCAGCCAGCGCGCGGCGCCCTGGGTCCCCTCCCCCGCGGCGATGCCGGTGCGGTCGCCGAGCGCGCGGCGTCCGTCCCCCGAGCGCGTCAGCCGGCCGGGTGCGGGGATGAGATCCATGACGGGAGGCTAAGAGGACTGGACCAATTCGCGCAATGGTGGGGCGGACGCGCGAAACCCCGGGCATGCGTCACCGCACGACCGGGGTCCACCGGGAAAGAAGAGGAGAGGAAGGGCTGCCTACTTGCCCTTGCCGCCGCCGCCCTTGCCGTCCTTGCCGCCCTTGTCCTTGTCGCCGCCGGCGCCCATGGACTCGTAGATCTCCTTGCACATGGGACACACGGGGTACTTCTTCGGGTCACGGCCCGGCACCCACACCTTGCCGCAGAGCGCGACGACGGGCGTGCCGTCCAGCGCGCTCGCCATGATCTTGTCCTTCTGGACATAGTGGGCGTAGCGCTCGTGATCGCCGTCGCCACTCGACGTCTGTGGCGTCGGCTCTACGAGGGTCCCCGTACCTGTCCCGCGCTCGGGCTCAAGAGTGCTCATAACCGCCAAGGGTACTTAAGCCCGCCCGGTCCCGGAACGAGGTCAGTTGAGCGAGGGATCGTCCGGATATGTGGCCACCATCGCCAGTTCGCCGCGCTGGCGCCGCAGGACCGCGCGCCACAGGCCCTCGGGGCGGGTCGCCGAAACGTCGCCCGGCTCCGACTCGACGACGTACCAGGCGCCCTCGGTCAGTTCGTCCTCCAGCTGCCCCGGGCCCCAGCCCGAGTAGCCGGCGAAGATCCGCAGGGAGCCGAGCGCCGCCGCGAGCAGCTCCGGCGGGGCCTCCAGGTCGACGAGGCCGATCGCGCCGTGCACCCGGCGCCAGCCCAGGGGTGCCTCCCGCTCGTCGTCCCCCGGGATGACCGCGACGCCGAGCGCCGAGTCGAGCGAGACCGGGCCGCCCTGGAACACGACCCCCGGCTCGCCGGCCAGATCGCCCCAGCCCTCCAGGATGTCCCCGACGTCCACCGGTGTCGGCCGGTTCAGCACCACGCCGAGCGAGCCCTCCTCGTCGTGGTCGAGGAGCAGCACGACCGCCCGGTCGAAATTCGGGTCCGCGAGGGCGGGTGTGGCCACGAGCAGCCGCCCTGTGAGCGAGGACACCTCGGTCATGCCTGACATGATCCCGCATCTGCGCGCCGCGGGGGGAGCCAAGCGCAACACCCGCGTGAACGCAGCTCAGCGCGCGGGGAAGTGGAATACGCACACTTCACAAAACCGTCACGCCTTGTGCTCTGCCAGGCGCGCTTCGTGTTGTAGCGAACTCATGACGCTCCCCGGGGCCCACGGGCATACGAATAAGGGGCGTGCGGCCCTTACCCTTGAGCCTGGTCCCTGCCCTTCTCTTCGGAACGCGAGATTCATGACCGTCACCGACGATGTCCTCCTTGTCCACGGCGGAACCCCGCTGGAGGGCGAGATCCGTGTCCGCGGCGCGAAGAACCTCGTGCCCAAGGCCATGGTCGCCGCGATCCTCGGCAGTGCGCCGAGTCGGCTGCGCAATGTCCCGGACATCCGCGACGTGCGCGTCGTACGCGGCCTGCTGCAGCTGCACGGCGTGACGGTCGGCCCCGGTGAGGAACCGGGCGAGCTGGTGATGGACCCCTCGCACGTGGAGTCGGCGAACGTGGCCGACATCGACGCGCACGCGGGCTCCTCCCGCATCCCGATCCTGCTGTGCGGCCCGCTGCTGCACCGCATCGGCCACGCCTTCATCCCGGGTCTCGGCGGCTGCGACATCGGCGGCCGTCCTGTCGACTTCCACTTCGAGGTGCTCCGCCAGTTCGGCGCGACGATCGAGAAGCGCGCGGACGGCCAGTACCTGGAGGCCCCGCAGCGCCTGCGCGGCACGAAGATCCGCCTCCCCTACCCCTCCGTGGGCGCCACCGAGCAGGTCCTGCTCACGGCCGTCCTCGCCGAGGGCGTCACGGAGCTCTCGAACGCGGCCGTGGAGCCGGAGATCGAGGACCTGATCTGCGTCCTGCAGAAAATGGGCGCGATCATCGCGATGGACACCGACCGCACGATCCGCGTCACCGGCGTGGACAAGCTCGGCGGCTACACGCACCGCGCCCTCTCGGACCGCCTGGAGGCGGCCTCCTGGGCGTCGGCGGCGCTCGCCACGCACGGCGACATCTACGTCCGCGGCGCGCAGCAGCGTTCGATGATGACGTTCCTGAACACGTACCGGAAGGTCGGCGGCGCCTTCGAGATCGACGACGACGGCATCCGCTTCTGGCACCCCGGCGGCCAGCTGAAGTCGATCGCGCTGGAGACGGACGTCCACCCGGGCTTCCAGACGGACTGGCAGCAGCCGCTCGTCGTGGCGCTCACGCAGGCCACGGGCCTCTCGATCGTCCACGAGACGGTCTACGAGTCGCGCCTGGGCTTCACGTCCGCGCTGAACCAGATGGGCGCGCACATCCAGCTCTACCGCGAGTGCCTCGGCGGCTCCAGCTGCCGCTTCGGGCAGCGCAACTTCCTGCACTCGGCGGTCGTCTCCGGGCCGACGAAGCTGGAGGGCGCCGACCTGGTCATCCCCGACCTGCGCGGCGGCTTCTCGTACCTGATCGCGGCGCTGGCGGCCCAGGGCACGAGCCGTGTCCACGGGATCGACCTGATCAACCGCGGCTACGAGAACTTCATGGAGAAGCTCGTCGAGCTCGGCGCGAAGGTCGAGCTGCCCGGCAAGGCGCTCGGCTAGCGGTTCGCTCCGCGTAGCCACCAGGGCCGCCCTCCGGTCTACCGGGGGGCGGCCCTGGTTTTTGCTTTTAGGGGCGCGCAGTTCCCCGCGCCCCTAAAAAAGGCGGCCCCCCGGAGGAATCCGGGGGGCCGTCCTTGCGCCTAGGAACTACTTACCCTTGGCGGCTTCCTTGAGCTTCGAGCCCGCGGAGACCTTCACGCTGTAGCCGGCCGGGATGTTGATCGGCTCGCCGGTCTGCGGGTTCCGGGCGGTACGAGCGGCACGGTGGGTGCGCTCGAAGGTCAGGAAGCCGGGGATGGTGACCTTCTCGTCGCCCTTGGCAACGATCTCGCCGACGGTCTCGGCGAACGCGGCCAGCACAGCGTCGGCGTCCTTGCGGGTCACCTCGGCGCGGTCGGCCAGCGCGGCCACCAGCTCACTGCGGTTCATGTTTGTACTCCCGTGTTCTTCTTGCCGTTGAGGCGTGCCACGCGGCCAGGCCGCGTGTTGGGCAACAGCAAAGTTGATGCTGCCAGGGTCTCGGTCAGGCCCAGGACCCGGGTCCGTCTTCCAGACCCTTGCGCCTGAAGAGGCATCCTGCCCCTACCCACGGCGGTAAAGCCAATCCGGCACCCCTTGGGGTCACACGGAAAGAGCCACCGCACCGGTTGCAGGGGCGGGCCGGGGGCCTGTTTCCCGGCCAGCCTATGGGGCCCGCGGGCCCCGTAAACCGCGACGCGCCGGTAATCAGGCGGTCGTGGCCCCCGTCACAGCCACTCCGGCCGCCTTCGCGGCGTCGCGCACCGCTCCGGCGACCGCTCCCGCGACCTTGTCGTTGAAGACGCTCGGAATGATGTAGTTCGGGTTGAGCTCGTCCTCGGTGACCACGTCGGCCAGGGCCTTCGCGGCCGCCAGCATCATCTCCGTGTTGACCGTGCGCGACTGGGCATCGAGCAGGCCGCGGAAGACGCCGGGGAAGACCAGCACGTTGTTGATCTGGTTCGGGAAGTCGGAGCGGCCGGTGGCCACCACGGCGGCCGTCTGGCGGGCGATCGCCGGGTCGACCTCCGGGTCCGGGTTCGCGAGCGCGAACACGATGGCGCCTTCGGCCATCGCGGCCACGTCGTCACCGTTCAGCACGTTCGGGGCCGAGACGCCGATGAACACGTCCGCGCCCGCGACCGCCTCCTTCAGCGTGCCGGTCAGGCCCTCGGGGTTGGTGTTGTCGGCGATCCAGCGCAGCGGCGAGTCGCTGTCGGCGTCCTTCAGGTCCTCGCGGCCCGCGTGCACGACACCGTGGATGTCGGCCACGACGGCGTTCTTGACGCCCGCCGCGAGCAGCAGCTTCAGGATGGCCGTACCGGCGGCGCCCGCACCCGACATGACGACGCGGATGTCGCCCATGTCCTTGCCGGCCACCCGCAGCGCGTTGGTCAGCGCGGCGAGCACCACGATCGCGGTGCCGTGCTGGTCGTCGTGGAAGACCGGGATGTCCAGGGCCTCGCGCAGCCGGGCCTCGATCTCGAAGCAGCGGGGCGCCGAGATGTCCTCGAGGTTGATGCCCGCGAAGCCGGGGGCGATGGCCTTGACGATCTCGACGATGGCGTCGGTGTCCTGGGTGTCCAGGCAGATCGGCCAGGCGTCGATGTCGGCGAAGCGCTTGAAGAGGGCCGCCTTGCCCTCCATGACCGGCATGGCGGCCATCGGGCCGATGTTGCCGAGGCCGAGCACCGCGGAGCCGTCGGTGACGACCGCGACGGTGTTGCGCTTGATGGTCAGACGCCGGGCGTCCTCGGGGTTCTCCGCGATCGCCATGCACACGCGGGCCACGCCCGGCGTGTAGACCATGGACAGGTCGTCACGGTTGCGGATGGGGTGCTTCGACTGCATCTCGATCTTGCCGCCGAGGTGCATCAGGAACGTACGGTCGGAGACCTTCCCGAGCGTGACGCCCTCGATGCCGCGGAGCTCTTCGACGATCTCGTCCGCGTGGGACGTCGACGTGGCCGCGATCGTGACGTCGATCCGGAGCTTCTCGTGACCGGAAGCGGTGACGTCGAGGCCGGTCACCGAGCCTCCGGAGGACTCCACGGCGGTGGTCAGCTGCGAGACGGCGTTACCGCCCGCGGGGACCTCCAACCGGACCGTCATCGAGTAGGAGACGCTGGGCGCCGTTGCCATGGCCGACTTCCTCTGCTTTCACCGTGTAGCTGTTGCCGTCCGATGGTCCCACCTACCGGTGAGTACGTGGTAGTCGCATCGGGTTTTGAAGCTAACGTTCATTCATCTTTTGGAAAGTAGTTTCCACCATACGAGAAGTCGGGGGAAACGGGAAGAGGGAACAGAACGAGGCCCACGTCACGGAAGTGACGTGGGCCTCGCCTCACATTCATGACACCGACCCGCCATGCTCGCCTCGCGGCAAGTGGTCCCTCTAAGGGACGATGGTTGGGCCCGGGGGCTTGGATCGAGCCGGTGCCGTCATCAACGGTAACACCGGAGACTGCGGGGGCAAGGGTCAGTCACGGAGCAGGTCCGGCACCCCGTTCGCGTCCGGTTCGTCGCGTTCGCCGGAGACCACCGTGAGCTGCTGCGTGGCGCGGGTCAGGGCGACGTACAGGACGCGCAGGCCCGCAGGGGACTCGTCGGCGATCTCGGCCGGGGAGACCACGATCGTGGCGTCGTACTCCAGGCCCTTGGCCTCCAGGGAGCCGAGCGCCACGACGCGCTCGCCGAGCCCGGAGAGCCAGCGGGCCGCCTCGTCCCTGCGGTTCATCGCCACGACGACGCCGACGGTGCCGTCGACCTGTTCCAGGAGCCGGGCGGCCTCGGCCCTGACGATGTCCGCGGCCTTGCCCCGTACGACTTCGCCGTGTCCTTTGTTCGTTGTCACAAAACGCGGCTGAACACCCGTCGAGCGGACCGCCGAAGGGGACTCGGAGCCGGGCATCGCGAGCGCGAGGACCTTCGCGGCCAGGTCGGCGATCTCGGACGGATTGCGATAGTTCACGGTCAGCGTGAAGCGGCGGCGGGGCCGGGAGCCGAGGGCCTCGTCACGGGCGGCGCCCGCCTCGTCCGGGTCGGACCAGGAGGACTGGGCGGGGTCCCCGACGATCGTCCACGTCGCGTGCCGGCCGCGGCGGCCGACCATCCGCCACTGCATCGGCGTGAGGTCCTGCGCCTCGTCGACGATGACGTGCGCGTACTCGGTGCGTTCCTGGGCGAGGCGCTCGGCGCGCTCGCGCTGGGACTCCTCGCGCTGCGGCATCAGCTCTTCCAGGCCGGTGAGCTGGTCGAGCGGGTCGTACGCGCGCTTCTTCTTCGGGCGGGCCGGGGCGCCGAGGACGGCGGTCAGCTCGTCGAGCAGCGCGACGTCGTGGACCGAGAGGGCGTCGCGGCGCAGCGACCTGGCGAGCCTGCGGGTCTCGCCGGGGTTGAGGATGCGGCGGGCCCAGCGGCCGAGGCGCCGCTCGTCGGACATGGCGGACAGGACGGCACGGGGCGTCAGCTCGGGCCACCACGCGTCGAGGAAGCGGAGGAACTCGTCCTCGCTCGTGACGTCCTCGTCGAAGGAGGAGCGCAGCTCGGCCGAGAGCTCCGGGTCGGAGTGCCGGCTCCCGGCGCCCGACTGGTCCCACAGCGCGTCGAGGAGGAGCTTGCGGGCGCGCGGGCGCAGGTGGTTGACGGGGGCCGTGCCGCCGAGGGCCGCCTGCCGGATCCGGTTCAGCCGGTCCGCGTCCAGTTCCAGGCGGCGGCCGAAGGCGACGACGCGCAGCCGTGTCGGGGTCTCCGCGGGACCGGCCTCGGGTTCGTCGTCGTCGCCGAACGCGAGCTGCTCCTGGGCGGCGGGCCGTCCAGGGCGCCCCGACTCCAGTGCGCCGCGCGCCGCCTTCCGCAGGACGCTCTGCATCCGCGAGGAGCCCTTGATCCGGGCCACCGCCGGGGAGTCGTAGACCGTGGCCTCCGCCCCGTCGACCAGCGAGCCGACCGCGCGGATCGCGACCTGGCCCTCCTCGCCGAGCGAGGGCAGCACGCCCTCGGTGTAGGCGACCAGGAGTGGCGTCGGGGAGACGATCAGGATGCCGCCCGAGTAGCGGCGCCTGTCCTGGTACAGGAGGTACGCGGCGCGGTGCAGCGCCACCGCCGTCTTGCCGGTGCCAGGGCCGCCCTCGACGTACGTCACGGATGCGGCGGGGGCCCGGATGACCTGGTCCTGTTCGGCCTGGATGGAGGCGACGATGTCGCGCATCGAGTGGCTGCGGGCCTGGCCGAGGGCGGCCATCAGCGCGCCGTCGCCGATGGCGGGCAGCCGCTCGCCGTCCAGGTACGCGGCCAGCTCCGGGCGCATTAGGTCGTCCTCCACGCCGAGCACCTTGCGGCCCTTGGAGCGGATGACGCGGCGGCGCACCACGCGGCCGGGGTCGACCGGCGTGGAGCGGTAGAAGGGAGCGGCGGCCGGGGCGCGCCAGTCGATGACGAGCGGCGAGTAGTCCGCGTCGAGCACGCCGATGCGGCCGATGTGCAGCGTCTCGGCGATGTCGGCCGTGTTGTCCTCGCGGACGGCGCCGTCGGCCGGCTCGACCGATGTGTACGCGCCGTCCGGGCCCTTCTTGCCGTCCTTGCCCTGGAGCAGGTCGATACGGCCGAAGAGGAAGTCCTCGAACTCGTTGTTGAGGCGGTTGAGGTGGATGCCCGCGCGGAAGACCTGCGCGTCGCGCTCGGCGAGCGCGCCGGGCGTGCCGACCTGGCCTCGTTTGGTGGCGTCCTCCATCAGGAACTCGGCCTCGTGGATCTTCTCCTCAAGGCGTCGGTAGACGGCGTCGAGATGGTTCTGTTCGACGCCGAGCTCGCGGTCGCGGACCGTGTCCGCGGCCTCGTCCCCACCTGGATTCGTATCCGATTTCACCGCTGAATCGTGCGGAGCCTGAGCGGCCACCGGGCCCCCTTCTGACGTGCTGGGCAGCCGTCAAAGGTACGCGAAAGGGGCCCCGTAGGGCTACGTGCGGCGCCCGTACGTTCAGGCGTTCACCTCCACGAGCCGTTTTCCGTCGAGCGTCTCGACCTCGAAGTGGTCGATCTGGCCCCGGTCGAAGGCCGCGCCTCCGTGCACGTACAGGGGGTGCTTCGCGTTCGCGTTCGTGCTGTTGTCGATGCCGTAGCCCCATTTCGGGACGGCCCAGGTGGTGACGGTCTCGCGCTCGCCGTTCTTGCCGACCGCGACGAGGGAGCACTTCAGCGGGCCCTTGACGTTCTTCAGTTCCAGGACGGTGTGGGTGCCCCAGGCCTTCTTCTCCATGCCGATCGTCGCGGTGACGTTCGTCCTGGCGTCCGTGGCCTTCACCTTCTCGGGCATGTGGTGGAAGAACGCGTCCTCCGCGGGGCTCGTGGGGTGCGGATCGGCGAGGGTGCTGCCGACGCGGCCGTCGTCCGTCACCGCCATGACCGTCAGCGGGCCGCCGATGATCAGGGCCGCGGCGGCCGCGACGAGAAAGAGGCCGCGCCTGCGCTTGCGCGCGCGGCGGCGCCCCAGTTCGTCGGCGAGGGACTCCGCGAGGCGGGCGCTCGGGCGGGCCGCGAGGGAGTCTCCGACCTGCGGGGTCGGCTCGCGCGGTGCGCCGCGCTCGGGCGGCAGGTCGGCGAGGGCGGCGAGCATCGGCTCCATGCCCGCGAACTCCTCCAGCTCCCGCGCGCACCGCTCGCACGTCGCCAGGTGTGCCTCGAACGCGCTCGCCTCGATGTCGTCCAGGATGCCCAACGCGTAGGCGCCCACGGTCTCGTGCACGTCACCCACCGGCTCGTGGCCGAAGGGACCGTACGATCCGTGCCCCGTCGTCATGCCGTCACCCCCCGCTCCTCCAGCGCCAGCTTCATCGAGCGCAGCGCGTAGAAGACCCGCGAGCGCACCGTGCCGCTGGGGATGCCGAGCGTCTCGGCCGCCTCGTTGACCGTACGTCCTTTGAAGTACGTCTCCACGAGCACTTCCCGGTGGGCCGGGGTCAAGTCCTCCAGCGCGTCGGAAAGGGTCATCAGCCACAGCGCCTTGTCGATCTCGTCCTCCGCGGGGATGACCTCCAGCGGCGACGGATCGACCTCCTGCGGCCGGGCCTGCCGGCTGCGGTGGCCGTCGATGACGATGCGCCGGGCGACCGTCACCAGCCAGGGGCGTACCGAACCGGTCGCTCGGTTGAGCTGGCCGGCGTTCTTCCAGGCGCGGATGAGCGTCTCCTGTACGACATCCTCCGCACGCTGCCGGTCGCCCGCCACCAGGCGGAGCACATAGGCCAGAAGCGGCCGTGCGTGCTCGGCGTAGAGCGCGCGCATCAGCTCCTCGTCCGGCTCGGGGGGCCGGGGAGCGCGATGTCGGGCCCGGGGCGGGCGTTCATCGGCCACGGCGGAATCCTTGCGCACGCCTACCTCCGGTGTCCCCTGTTCGGCCATGTCTCTCGGCTGGGCTCACGGGAGGGATACGCAGACGAACTCACGTATGTTCAACGGGAGTTACGGAGCCGCCTTCACGCCCTGGCCAGAGCCGCCGCCCTCCGCCGATGCCTCGCCACCCGCTCCCTGTTCCCGCACACCTCACTGGAGCACCAACGGCGCCTGCGGCCACGCGACATGTCGAGGTAGATGATGGGGCAGTTGTCGCCCTCGCACTGGCGCAGGGCGTCGCGCACGGTCGGGTCCGTGAGGAGGTCGATGGCGTCTCGTGCGACGGCCGCGAGCAGGGCCGGGCAGCCGGGTTCGAGGTCCAGGGAGCGTACGAGGGTGCCGTCGGCGGCGCGTACGGCGCGGGGTGCGGGCGGGGCCGCGCGGGCGAGCAGGTTGACCCGTTCCAGGGCGGCGGGGACCGGGCGGCCGGAGAGTTCGCCGCGCACCAACTGGGTGATGTGGCCGCGCAGTTCACGGAACGCGACGAGCCAGGCGGGCGCGCGGTCCGCCAGCGCGGCGGCGTCCGGGACGAGCCCCGCCCCGATCAGCCAGGCGCACAGCGGGTCGAGGCTCGTGAGGCGTTCGTCGGGATGCGCGGTCGCGACGAGGTCCAGGCAGAGACGCCCGGAGTCGAAGCGCAACTCGTAGGGGGCAGGGGCAGGCGGGTGGGGCCCAGTGGGTACTGCTGCCATGCCCTCTACAGTGCCCGCCCACGGGCACGGCCGGAACCCCTGCTGCCGGAACGGGAGTTGGCGGACTACGGGCGACCGTACGCCGGCGGTTCGTCGTGCAGGATCCGCTGGAAGAGGACGTGGTCGCGCCACTCCCCGTTGATGTGCAGGAACTTGGGCGCGAGCCCGTACCGGACGAAGCCGCACTTGGCGAGCACGCGCTGGGACGCCTCGTTGTCGGTGAGCGTGCCCGCCTCGACGCGATGCAGGCCCAGTTCGTCGCGGGCGGCGCGGCAGACCTCCTCGACGGTGGCGGGGATCAGGCCGCGGCCCCGGTAGTCGGCGTCGACCCAGTAGCCGAGGTTGGCGCTGCACAGGGGGCCGAGGTGGATTCCGTTGAGCGCGGCGCGGCCGACCACGCGGTCGCCTGCGGCGCGGTCGAACAGCAGCCACATGGCTCCGCCGGGCTCGGCGATCCGCTCGGCCTGCTCCCGCACCGTGTAGTACTCCTCGGGGCGGTACGGCTCCCAGGGCGTCATGAACTCCCGGTTGCGGACGACGGCCTCGGCGAGTCGCTCCGCGTCCTCGGGGACGGCGCGGCGAAGTTCCATGTCGGGACTGATCAGCATCGTCGTACGGTAACCATTCAAAGCCCCTGCGGCGATTGAGCAGCGGGGTCCGGGGCGGAGCCCCGAGGCCGTGCGCCGGACGGGGCGACAGATTGGGGCTCTGCCCATACCCCGCTGCTCGATCGCCGCAGGGGCTTATTCGGCGTCCGCGTACTTCGCGTCTGACGCCGGGTCGAGGGCCAACCGGTACCCCCGCTTGACCACCGTCTGGATCAGTTTGGGTGCGCCCAGGGACGACCTGAGGCGGGCCATCGCCGTCTCCACCGCGTGCTCGTCGCGGCCAGCGCCCGGCAGCGCGCGCAGCAGCTCCGCGCGGGACACCACCCACCCGGGCCGCCGCGCGAGCGCCCGCAGCAGTGACATGCCCGCGGGCGGCACCGGGCGCAGCTCGTCGTCCACCACCACGGCCTGCCCGCGGATCTGCATCTGGTGGCCCGCGATCGGCAACGTACGCGCACGCGTCGGCAGTTCCTTGCACAGCAGCTGCACCAGGGGGCCCAGCCGGAAGCGCTCCGGCTGCACCGTGTCCACGCCGTGCGCCTGCAACGGCACCGCCGTGACCGGGCCGACGCACGCCGCGAGCACGTCGTGGTGCAGGGCCGCGAGCAGTTCCGCCGTGAGGCCCCGCTCCTGCGCGCGGCGCAGCAGCGCCGTCGCCGCGGGCGCCGAGGTGAACGTCAGCGCGTCCACGCCGCGCGACACCGTGGCGTCGAGGAGGCGGTCGACCGGGGCGATGTCCTGCGGCGGGAGCCAGCGGTAGACGGGGACGCCGACCACTTCGGCGCCCGCCTCGCGCAGCGCCTCGACGAAGCCGGGGAGCGGCTCGCCGTGCAGCTGCACCGCGACGCGGCGCCCCTGGACACCCTCGTCGAGCAGCCGCTCCAGGACCTCGGCCATCGACTCGGACGAGGGCGACCACTCCTCGGTGAGGCCGGCCGCGCGCACCGCGCCCTTCACCTTCGGGCCGCGCGCGAGGAGCTCGACGCCGCGCAGGCGCCCGAGCAGGTCCTCGCCCAGGCCCCAGCCGTCGGCGGCCTCGACCCAGCCGCGGAAGCCGATGGCGGTGGTGGCGATCACGACGTCCGGCGCGTGCTCGATCAACTCCTTGGTGGCGACGAGGAGTTCACTGTCGTCCGCGAGCGGCACGATGCGCAGGGCGGGCGCGTGCTGCACCTGGGCGCCGCGCCGCTGGAGCAGCGCGCCCAGTTCGTCGGCGCGGCGCGCCGCGGTCACGCCCACGGTGAAGCCCGCGAGCGGCCCGTGGGCCTGCTCCGGCGTCGTGGCCTGCTGTTCCTCGTCCATGCTGGTTCTCGCCCCGCTCGACGTTTCTTCCGTGCACCGGGTCCACCGGTGCGTCGTCCGAGCCTGTCAACGCTCCGTGTCGGACCCGGATCAACGCTATTGCGTACGTGTTACGGGGCCAAATGTCACACCTCCGCGTAGCTGAGCTGCGGCTTCGTCTCCGCCGTGGAGCTCGCGACGGTGCGCGACGCCGAGCGGCGAAGGTATACGGCCCAGGTCACGGCGAAGCACACGGCGTAGAAGGCGAGGAAGGCGACGAAGGCGCCTGTGCCGGTGCCCGCCGTCTGGAAGGACTGCCGGAACGCCAGGTTGATGCCGAGCCCGCCGAGCGCGCCGACCGCGCCGATCAGGCCCATGGAGGCGCCGGAGAGCCGCCGCCCGTACGCGGCCGCCTCCTCGCCCGTGAGCCCCTTGGCCTGCGCCTTCGCCTGGAAGATGCCAGGGATCATCTTGTACGTGGACCCGTTGCCGAGCCCGCTCAGTACGAACAGGGCGATGAACGCGACGGTGAACAGGGTGAGCGACTTCTCGACCGAGGCCAGGATCACGACGGCCGTGGCGAGGGCCATGCCGACGAAGTTCCACAGCGTGATGCGCGCGCCGCCGTAACGGTCGGCGAGCTTGCCGCCGACGGGCCGGATGAGCGAGCCGAGCAGCGGGCCGATGAAGGTGACGCCGGCCGCCTGGAGCGGCGTACGGCCGAACTGGGTCTGGAGGACGAGGCCGAAGGCGAACGAGTAGCCGATGAAGGAGCCGAAAGTGCCGACATACAGGAACGACATGATCCAGGTGTGGGCGTCGCGCGCGGCGTCCTTCGCGGCGCCGGTGTCGTTCTTGACGGTCGCCAGGTTGTCCATGAACAGCGCGGAGCAGACGGTCGCGACGACGATCAGCGGGATGTAGATGCCGAGCAGGACGCGCGGTCCGCCGCTCGCGCCGATCACGGCGAGCGCGACGAGCTGGATGACGGGGACGCCGATGTTGCCGCCGCCCGCGTTCAGGCCGAGCGCCCAGCCCTTCTTCCGCAGCGGGAAGAAGGAGTTGATGTTGGTCATGGAGGAGGCGAAGTTGCCGCCGCCGACGCCGGTGAGCGCCGCGCACCACATGAAGGTGGTGTACGAGGTGTCCGGCTCCATGACCAGGAACGCGGCGACGGACGGCACGAGCAGCATGCTCGCCGAGACGATCGTCCAGTTGCGGCCGCCGAAGACGGCGACGGCGAATGTGTAGGGCACGCGCGCGAAGGCGCCCACCAGCGTCGCCATCGACACGAGGAAGAACTTCCCCGCCGGGTCGATCCCGTACTCGGGCCCCATGAACAGGACCATGACCGACCACAGGGTCCAGATGGAGAACCCGATGTGCTCGGACAGGATGGAGAAGGCGAGGTTGCGCCGGGCGACCCTGGCCCCCGTCTCCTTCCAGAACACTTCGTCCTCGGGATCCCACCGCTCGATCCAACTCCGGCTCCGGGGCTGTTCCTTGGGGCCAGGCATCTCACGCCTCCAGGTCACGGTTCGCAGCTGACGTGACCGAACGTAGAGAGGCGGGATTTCCGGCCTGTGGCGTGGAGTGACCGGCGGGGAACGTTGCTCTCACCCGGCCGGTGGGCAGGTGGTGAGGCTCGGGCGGAGCTTCAGGAGCGCGCCGCCGGGTCGCCCTCCAGCATTTGCGGGTCGAAGAGCAGCACGGCGCCGGCGAAGAACAGCGTGAGGAACGGGCCGATGAGATACGGGACCAGGACCGTGAACACCGCGGAGCTCGTGCCGCTGGACGGCGCCATCAGCTCGACGGTGAGCGCCTCCATGCCCAGGTAGTGCATGGCGCAGACGGCCACGCCCATGAGCAGGCTGGCGCCGAGGCTGACGAGGAACCCGCGTACGTTCATGATCAGCCACAGGGCGGCGGTGGCCGCCACCACGGCCACGCCCACCGAGGCGGCCACCACGGGCGCGCTGTAGTGGAGGGACCCGGCGAACTCCATGGCGGCCATGCCCAGGTAGTGCATGGCCGCGACGCCGAGCCCCATGAAGAGCCCCGCGCCGAGCAGGACCGGCGTGCGCTGCGCGCCGTAGCCGGCGGCGAAGACCCCCACGCCGACCACGAGAATGGCGACGGCGAGGCTCAGGAAGGTGAGCCGGGCGTCGTAGTCGATGTGCGCGCCGTGGACCTGGAAGCCCATCATCGCGATGAAGTGCATGGACCAGATGCCGACGCCCAGCGAAAGCGCGCTGTACGTCAGCCACTTGGGGCGTCCCGTGTCGAGCTGCCGCGCCCGCACGGTGCAGCGCAGGCCGATTCCCCCTCCCAGACTGGCCACTAAGAACGCTGCCACTGGGGTCACCGCCCCATAGCCGAACCCGTCCACCGTCGCCTGCACGTCACACCTTCACCTGGTCGCCCCGTCGGCCCTCGTCCGTCGCGAGCGCCCCGGAACCACGCTACCGAGCCCCTCCATCACTTGAATGCCGAAAATCCACATCGCCATCACATCGTGACCCGGCGGCCCGGCGGCCGTCAGGAGTGCCGCGCCTGCTTCCGGCCCTTCCGCGACCCGTCCGGCCACAGGCGCGGTCTGCGCTTCGCGGCCAGGTCCTCGACCCAGCCGGTGGCGACGATCGCGAGGCCGATGAGCGGCCAGACGAGGACGAACGCCCAGAGCATGTACGTCGTGTCCAGCGCGGAGCTCAACCGGTCGTCCATGAACGGCAGTTGGTAGAGCAGGTCGATCAGCGGGAACGTCGCCATGATGAGCAGGTTGTGCCAGAGGTAGATCGTGACGGCCCGGTTGTTGGCCAGCGTCACCAGGCGGTCCCAGCGCGCGAGGCGGCCCGGCAGCTTCTGCCAGGAAGGCGCGTACTGGAGCAGGATGACGACGAACCCGAGGGACCATGCCGCCTGCGCCAACGGGATCTCGTTCAGGTCCCAGCCCTCCTCGGAGAGGTGGCCCGAGGCCCACCACAGGCCGAAGCCCATGAGCAGCGCGGCGCAGGACACCACGGCGTAGCGCGGCACCTTCTGGAGCACGCCCTCCTGGTGCGCGAAGCCGAGGACCCAGCAACTTCCGTACACGGCGAAGTCGGTGACGGCCTCCCCGGTGCGGCCGGGGATCTCCACCAGGCCCGTGCCGATCACGGCCGTGAGGGCGAGCGGCGCGCACAGCGTCGCCCAGGGGAGCTTGCGGAACGCCTTGAGCAGCAGCGGCGACGCGAGCACGAACCACAGGTACGCGCGCAGGTACCAGAGCGGGCCGATGCCCTGCTCGGCCCACGTGGTCTCCAGGAAGCCGGGCGGGTTGGCGATCTCCCACGGGTAGGAGGGGGACGCGAACGGGATCACGTAGTCGACGAGGTCGAGCCAGCCCCAGGTGCCGCCGCCGGTGTCCGGGTCGCTGCCCGGGTTCCAGCCGCTTACGAAGAGCAGCGGAAGGACCAGCGCGCTGAACACCCACATCGGCGGAAGCAGCCGCCGCAGCCGTCCCCGTATGACGCTCAGCGCGGGCCTGCTCAGGGAGCGCGCCATCAGCGATCCGGCGAGCGCGAACATCACGCCCATGGAGGGGAAGAGGATCGAGAGCCAGACCCAGCCGAACAGGTGGTAGGCGATGACCCGGACGAGCGCGATGGACCGCAGCAGGTCGAGGTAGCGGTCCCGGCCGGGCCGCTGGGGCGCGACGGCCTGTTCCGTGGGCGTCGGCTGTGTGGGCAACGCGCGCGTGGGGTCGCCCTGTTCGGGCACCAAGTGCGTCATGCCACCGGCCTCCGCTCGTCACCGGAGACGGAGCTCGTCCGCTGGTGCGGCACCCGGCCGCCGGGTCCCGCGCCCACTACGCCGGTGCGGCGCAGCTTCTGCCAGCGCAGGCGGCCACCGGTGAGCGCGGTGATCCAGGACTGGAGCAGCACGACGTACATCAGCTGCCGGTACAGGAGTTGCTGGAGCGGGAGGGATATGAGGTGCGTCATGCGTTCCTTGTCGAGCCGGAAGGCGTACGCCGCGCAGACCGCCTGGATCGCGAGCACGCCGAACCAGGCGCCGACCGTCTTCTCCGTGGGGCCGAACACGAGTCCGTAGAGGAGGAAGATGTCGATCAGCGGCGCGAGGAGCGGGGCCAGCACCATGAAGAGCGAGACCAGCGGGAGGCCGACCCGGCCGAAGCGGCCCGAGGGCCCCTTGTCGACGAGGGCCCTGCGGTGCTTCCAGATGGCCTGCATCGTGCCGTACGACCAGCGGTAGCGCTGCGACCACAGCTGCTGGACGGTCTCCGGGGCCTCGGTCCAGGCGCGCGCCTTCTCGGCGTAGACGACGCGCCAGCCGTCGCGGTGCAGCGCCATCGTGACGTCGGTGTCCTCGGCGAGCGTGTCGTCGCTCATCCCGCCGACGCGCTCCAGGGCGCTGCGGCGGAAGGCACCGACCGCGCCAGGGATCGTCGGCATGCAGCGCAGGATGTCGTACATGCGGCGGTCGAGGTTGAAGCCCATCACGTACTCGATGTGCTGCCAGGCGCCGATCAGCGAGTCCCGGTTGCCCACCTTCGCGTTGCCCGCGACGGCGCCGACGTTCGGGTCGCCGAACGGCTGGACCAGCTCGCGCACGGTGGCCGGTTCGAAGACCGTGTCGCCGTCCATCATCACGACGAGGTCGAACCGGGCGTTGGCCATGCCTCTGTTGAGGGCCGCGGGCTTGCCCGCGTTGTGCTGCCGGACGACGCGGACGCCGGGCAGCCGCATGTTCTCCACGATGCGCGCGGTGCCGTCCGTCGACCCGTCGTCGATCACGACGACCTCGACGGGATGTTCGCTCTGCATCAGCGAACGGACCGTGTTCTCAATGCACTTGGCCTCGTTGAAGGCCGGCACGAGGACGGACACCGGTTCCGTGACCGGCGGCCCCCACGCGAAGCCCTTGCGGCGCACCCTGCGCGCGTGCACCCCGGACAGGATCAGCATCAGGCCGAAGCGGGACATGACGAGGACGCCGATGACGGCGAGGCCGACGACGAGGACGCCCGTGATGTTGTCCGAGGCCTCCACCGCGTAGACCCACGCCTTGCCCTTCCACAGCTCGACGCCGCTGACGGGCGTGTGCGCGCCGGGCATGCCGAGGGCCTCGGTCAGGTTCGCGAACTTGTAGCCGGTGCCCTGGAGTTCGGGCAGGAAGCGGTCGAGCGCGGCGACGGTCTGCGAGCGGTTGCCACCGGAGTCGTGCATCAGGACGATCGCGCCCTCGCCGCCCTTGGGCGTGGCACGCCGGATGATCTCGTCGACACCGGGGCGCTTCCAGTCCTCGCTGTCCGTGTTGTTGACGACCGTGATGTAGCCGCGCGAGCCGATGTACTTGGTCACCGGCCACGACGCGTCGTCCATGGCGTCGGCGAACGAGGAGTACGGCGGCCGGAACAGGGAGGTGCGCACACCGGCCGCGCCTTCGAGCGCCAGCTGGTTCTGCGACAGCTCCCAGTCGATGCGCTTCTTCGACTGGTACGAGAGGTCGGGGTGGTTGAAGGTGTGCAGGCCGATCTCGTGCCCCTCGTCCACCATGCGGCGCACCAGGTCGGGGTAGCGGGAGGCCATGGTGCCGGTGACGAAGAAGACGGCGTGCGCGTCGTGCTTCTTGAGCACGTCGAGGACCTTCGGGGTCCACTCGGGGTCGGGGCCGTCGTCGAAGGTGAGCACCAGTTGGTGCTTGCCTATGGAGTGGCTGGTCTCCCGGCCGCTCCTGGTGTCGATGACGGGTCCGCCGTCGAGGATCCTCTCCGGCACCTTGTCGGTGGCCGCCCCGGGGCGGATGCGGTGATCGGCGAGGATCTCGCTGTGGACGTAGCCGCGCAGCATCAGCATCGCGATCACGGCGACGAGCAGCAGCGAGGGCAGCAGGTAGCGCAGCGGAAGGCGGCGCCTGCGGGCCGCGGCCGGTGCACGGTGTGAGCGGTCGGACATCTACAGGACGCTGCTTTCCAGGGGCGGGACAGGCTGGACAAGGGGCGCCACGAGCAGGTGTACGAGGCCGCTGACGGCGAGGGTGCCCGTGCCGTCGGCCCCGGACCCTTCCGCGGGACCGCTCGGCTGGCCGCCGGGGTCCGTCGGCGGGTCGACGGAGCCGCCTCCGGACGGCTCGGTCGTCGGCGGGTCGCTGTCGTCCGGCTTCGTGGGCTTCGTGCTCGGCGACGTGTCACCATCCGTGGGCCCGCTGGACGGCGAGGTCCCGGTGGACGGCTTCCCGGACGTGCCGGCCCCGGCCGACGGCGGCGCGCTGGCGCCGGGCGCCGCGGGGGCGCTCGGGAGAACGCTGCCGGAGGCGCTGGGCTGCGGGGTGGCGCCCGGTGACCCGGACGACGAGACGGACGGCGTGGGCTCGGACGGCTCGGTGCCCACCTTGCTCGCGCGCTTGCCCTCGGCGGGCAGCGGCAGCCACGGCGCGTCGGAGTTCCCGGAGAAGACGGTGACCACGATGACGACCGCGTAGACCGCGATGGCCAGCCCTGCGGCCACGCCGAAACGGCGGAAGTTGCGGCCGCGCCGCCCCGAGTCGTCGACGAAGACGGGGAGTTCCTTGTCCTCGGCGTCGCCGGCGACCGCTCCGCCCGCCCGACCCTCACCGTCGCCCGCGTCGCTCCCGGCCGCACCCGGTCTCGCGCCGGGCAGACCGCCCAACTGGCGGCCTGTGAAGTCGAGTTGGACCGTCACCTCGTGCGGGTCATGGGTCGGCCCGGACAGGCCGTCTTCTCGCGGATCTTCCACCGTACGCACATCCCCCCAAGGACACATTCACGGGTGCGCGGGCGATGTCGCGGGCCTTCACAGACCGGACCGGACCCCCACCCGATCCGAGCGCCCCCACTATCACATCGCACCCAAGTCCAGAATGTAGCGCACACCAGTGACACCCACGCACACACCTCATTCACGACTCAACATAATCTGCACATCTGCGGCTGGAATCCACGCCTCCGCAGGCCTTTCCAGCCACCCGCTCTCCTCCGCGAGAGCGGCCGCGGCGGCCCGAAGTGCCGTGATTCCGGGGTGTTTACGTCCCTTTCGCCACACGAGTGACACGGGCGACAGCGGCACCGGGTCGACGAGCGGGCGCAGCACCGACCCCGGCATGGCCGGAAAATCCACCCCGGTGAGAACCGGATTCCGGTACTTGTCCATGATCCGGCGGAACTCCTCCTTGCCGACGGCGAGCGGCGCGGGCGGCGCGACGCGGATGCCCCGGCCCTCGAACAACAGCCGGGCCAGATCGGTCCATTCGGGCGTGCGGGGGTTGCCGGCGCCCGCGTAGACCGTCTCACCGGCAAGCCGGCCCAGGGGCACGGCGTCGAGCGCCACCAGCGGATGGTCCTCGGGCAGCATGATCGCCATCGGTTCGTAGCGCACGGGCTGCTGGGAGAGCCGGGCGCGCACGGCCGGGTCGAGCCCGGCGAAGCGGCCGAAGGACACGTCGAGCCGCCCCGCGAGGAGTTCGGCGGCGGCGCCGGTCAGACCGCTCTCGTAGCGGGCCATCAGCTCGTGGTCCGGGGCGAGTTCGCGGGCCCGTGCGAGCACCCGCTCGTGCGCGAGACCCGGACTGTTGACGTCGACGAGCAGCGGCCGGTCGGTGGCGGCGGGCCCGGTGAAGGCCGTGAGCAGCTCGTCCTGCGCCGCGATCACGCGCCGCGCGTGCGGCAGCAGCCGGGCCCCGTCCGTGGTGAGCGTCACCTGACGGGTGGTGCGGCCGAAGAGATCGACGCCCAACTCCCGTTCCAGACGTCGGATGTCGCGGCTGAGCGCCTGCTGAGCGACGTAGAGCCGGGCGGCGGCGCGGGTGAAGTGCAGCTCGTCGGCGACAGCGAGGAAGGCGCGCAGGAGGCGGGGGTCGACGTTCGACGGGGGCGACATCGCGCGAACTTACAACACAAACGTGTGAATCGGCACCGAGCAGGTGTTGGACCCCACACCTGACCTGCGGCGACGCTCTTCACATGTCCACCGCCACGTCCTACACCCGGCTGTTCACCATCCCCGGCGCCCGCGCCTTCACCCTCGGCAACCTCATCGCCCGCTTCCCGCAAGGGATGTTCAGCATCAGCGCCGTCATCATGATCTCCGGGTCGCGCGGCTCGTACGCGCTCGCGGGCGCCGTCACCGCCACCGGACTGGTCGCCAACGCACTCGTCGGACCGTGGACGGCACGCCTCGTGGACCGCCACGGGCAGGCGCGGATCGCGGTACCGGCCACCGTCATATCGGCGTGCGGTTCGCTCGCCCTGCTCCTGTGCGTGCACTTCGGGACGCCCAACTGGACGTTGTTCGCCGCCTACTTGGCGTCCGCGACGACCCCCAACACCGGCGGCCTGTCCCGGGCCCGCTGGGCGCACCTGCTGAAGGAGACCCCGGACGCCCTGCACACGGCGAACTCCTTCGAGCAGGCGGCGGACGAGCTCTGCTACATGCTCGGCCCCGTCGCGGCCGCCTTCCTGTGCGGCTCGCTCTTCCCTGAGGCGGGCACCCTGGTCAGCGCCGTGCTCATGGTGACCGGCGTGCTGATCTTCACCGCTCAACGCGCGACGGAACCGCCGCCCCACGCGCGTACGAAGGCGACGAAAACGCCACTACGCGCGCGTGGCATGCCGCCCCTGCTGCTCGCCTTCCTCGCCACGGGCGCAATCTTCGGCTCGCTCGAAGTCGTCACGGTCGCCTTCGCCGACGCGCAGGGCCACAAGGTGTGGGCGGGCGGCGTCCTGGCGCTCCAGGCGGCGGGCTCCTGCGCGGCGGGGCTGGTCTACGGGGCATGGCGCCCGGCGAGCCCGGCGGCCCGCCGCCATCCGCTCTGCGTGGCGGCGATGGCGGCCCTGATGACGCTGCCCCTGCTCGCGGCCTGGCTCACGGGCTCCCTGTACGTCCTCGGGGGCGCGCTCCTGGTCGCGGGCATGGCCACGGCGCCGACGATGGTGACGGGCATGACCCTGGTTCAACAGCGCACGCCCGAGGGCCAGTTGAACGAGGGCATGACGCTCGCCGTGACCGGCATCCTCACCGGCATCGCCTGCGGCTCCGCGACGGGCGGCGCCGCGGTGGAGCGCTGGGGCCCCACCGCGGCGTACACGGTGCCGGTCACGGCGGCGGTGTGCGCTCTGCTGCTTGCGCTGTACGCCTACGTACGCGCGGCCCGTTGACGGCTCAGCACGTGGCCGGCTTGCGCCACGAGCACTCCAGGCCACCGTCCCGCTCGGCGGCCGGGACGGCGCGCGTGGACTTCGGCACGACGGCCTTCGCCTCCTTGGACGTCGACTTCGCGAGGGTCACGACGACGGCGTCCTCCAGCGGCTTCACGGAGTCGACGAGGTAGTTATTCTGGACGACGCTGTAGACGAGCAGCCGCCCGTCGGCGTCCTTCACGTAGCCCGAGAGCGCGGACGCGCCCGTCAACGACCCGGTCTTCCCACGGGCGTTGAGAGCCGCGGGCGTGTCGCACATCCGGCTCCGCAGCGTCCCGCCGACGAACCGGTCCGGGTCACAGGCCACGGGCAGCGACGCGTACCAGTCGGCGTACCAGGGCTCGTCCTGTACGGAGAGGAGGAGGTCGGCGAGCTGCCGGGCGGCGAAGTTGTCCTTCCTCGACAGACCCGACCCGTCGACCTGCCGCACCTTGGTGGCGTCGACCCCCGCGCCCTTCAGATAGCCGGCGACGGCGTCGGTGCCGTCACCCCAACTCCCGGGCTTTCCGGTCGCCTTGTATCCCATGGCCTTGGTGAGGGACTCGGCGTGCATGTTGTTGGAGAGCTTCATGAAGGGGACCAGCAAGTCCTTCAGGGGCATGGAGTCGTGCGCGGCGAGCCGCTTCGCGCCCTGCGGCGTGGCCCGCCCCAGCTTGGTCGAACCGCCGACCTTCACCCCGTGCGCGGCGAGCGCGTCCCGGAACACGGCGGCCGCGTATCCGGTGGGCTCCCACACGGTCACCCACTCCTTCGTGGTGTCCCCGCCCACCGGCACGGTGCCGCTCACGGTGATCGTGTTGGCCCCGTGCCGCCGCTCGACGGCGACGGTGTCCTCTCCCCCGGCCCCGACGGTCGACGCCTGAACGTCCACGCGCACGTAGTCGTTCTTCGGCGTGACGCTGACGGCGGGCTTGTCCCCGGACTTGGCGCCGGGCTTCACCTCGACGATGACGGTCCCTGTGTCGTAGTCGGTGTCGGGCGCGACGCTCAGCGCGCTGATCTGGGCGGCGTAGTACGCGGACTCGTCGTCGCCGCCCCAGGTGTCCCCGATCCGGTGGTCGTCGAACCGGGTGTCGTCCGCGACGAGCCGCCCGCTCACCCGCTTCACACCGGCCGCGGCGACGTCGGCGGCGAGCTTGTCGTAGTCGGCGGCGAGCGTGGTCGGGTCCCCGGTGCCGCGCAGATACAGGTCCCCGTCGAGCACCCCGCCGCGCACCCGCCCACCGGCGAGCACGTCCGTGCCGAACCGGTAGTCGGGGCCGAGAGTCCCCATGGCGGCGGCGGAGGTGGCGAGCTTCGTGTTGGAGGCGGGCATCAGCCGCCCGGTCGGATTGTGCTGGTACAGGGTCTCCCCGGTCTTCGCGTCGGCCACGACGACGCTCGCGGCGCCGCCCTCCATCCGCGCGTCCCCGAGAATCGTGTCGATCGCCTCCGGCAGCCCACTGGGGGTGGAATCGGCGCCGGCGGGGCCACCACCCCAACTCAGCGTCGCGGCAACGAAGATGACTACGGCGGGCAGGGCCCATCTCGATCCCTTACGTCTCCTCAT
Source organism: Streptomyces sp. NPDC002795 (assembly GCF_042888725.1). NCBI lineage: Bacteria > Bacillati > Actinomycetota > Actinomycetes > Kitasatosporales > Streptomycetaceae > Streptomyces > Streptomyces sp. NPDC002795. The sequence goes on along the minus strand of NZ_JBIAQB010000015.1, from coordinate 54,312 downwards.
GCCACAGGAGCATCCCGGAACCGCAGGGCCCCGCCAAGACCGCACCACACACGACAAAGGCCCGACTGTGTGAACAGTCGGGCCTTATCGCATGGGGTGGTGGAGATGGCGGGAATCGAACCCGCGTCCAACGGTGCAGCAGCAGGGCTTCTCCGTGTGCAGTTCGCTTCGATTTTCTCGGCCCCGGTGATCACGCGAACAAGTCGCCGACGGGCCCAGCCACTGTTTGATTTCCTTTTCCGCCCCGTGGCCGGACGGAAAAGTTTAGTCCCCTAGATTATGCCAGGATCCGGGCCGGGAACACTCCCGGGCTGACACCCTTTAGGGTCCCTCACTCACTGCTTATTAGGCAGCGAGGGCGAAGGACTGGGAATCGCTCTTAGAATTGGCGATTATTGGTTGCGACATATGGTTAACGAGATCATTGTCGCTTCCTCGACACGCTTCCCCTGCTTCGACATCCGCTGTCGAAACCGATCATCCCCATGTTGTTTTTTCAAAGGTGGACCTTGCGGTCCGTGTCCCTGCGGTGAGGAACACTGCCATCGTACGTGACCAACGCCCGACGATGCCAGCGTATTCCCGACGGGCGGGCGTCAGCCCATCCGCTCGTTGTTCCGCTGCCGCCGCTTCGCCGACGCGATCGCCCGGTCCGAGTCCCTCCGGTCCTGCTTCTCGCGCAGCGTCTGCCGCTTGTCGTACTCCTTCTTGCCCTTGGCGAGCGCGATCTCGGCCTTCGCCCGGCCGTCCTTGAAGTAGATCGCCAGGGTCACGATCGTGTGACCCGTCTCCTCGGACTTCGACTCCAGCTTGTCGATCTCCTCACGGTGCAGCAGCAGCTTGCGCTTGCGACGCACCGCGTGGTTCGTCCAGGTGCCCTGGTTGTACTCGGGGATGTGGGCGTTGTGCAGCCACGCCTCACCCCCGTCGATCTGGACGAAGGCGTCGGCCAGCGAGGTGCGGCCCTGCCGCAGCGACTTGACCTCCGTGCCGGTCAGCACGATGCCGGCCTCGTAGGTGTCCATGATCAGGTAGTCGTGGCGCGCCTTCTTGTTCTGCGCCACCATCTTGCGTTTGCCGTCCTTCTTCTCGGACGCCGCCCCCTTGCCCTGCTTGGGCTGGGACTCCTTCGGTACATACATTGCCTTGGCCATAGTGCTGGCCATTTTCGCACTACGAGGGGGCCCCGAGGCCAGTCAATACTGTCTCCGCACGCCGCAGGGTGTCCGCCTCGGTCTCCAGATCGGGCGTGATGCCACGGCCGTCGACCGTGCGGCCCGAGGGGGTGCGGTAGTGCCCGACGGTGAGCTCCGCCACGGAGCCGTCGGGCAGTCGGCTCGGCATCTGGACCGAACCCTTGCCGAAGGTCCTGGAGCCCACGACGACCGCGCGGCCGCGGTCCTGGAGGGCGCCGGTGAGCAGCTCGGCCGCGCTCATCGTCCCGCTGTCGACGAGCACGACCACCGGTCTGGCCGTGTCGCCCCCTCGCTGCGCGTGCAGGGCCCGCTGCGCCCCGCGTACGTCGTACGTCGCCACGAGCCCACCGTCGAGGAACGCGGAGGACGCCCTGACCGCCTCGGTGACCAGGCCGCCGGAGTTGCCCCGCAGGTCGAGCACGACGCCCGCGCGCGCGGGTGCCGCGCCGACCGCGGTGCGCACCTGGTCGCCGACGCCCTTGGTGAAGGCGCTGACCTTCACGAGCGTCGCGCCGTCGGGCAGCCGCGCGGAGGTGACGGAGTCGGTCGACAGGTTGGCGCGGCGCAGCGTCTCGCTCCACGCGCGCGTGCCGCGCTGCAGGCCGACGTGGACGGGGGTGCCCGCGTGCTTGCCCCGCAGGAGCGCGAGGACCTCCGTGACGGGGCGACCGGTGACCGGCTCGCCGTCGACGGCCGCGATCCGGTCGCCCTCGCGGATTCCGGCGAGCTGCGCGGGCGATCCCCGGCGGACCTTGGAGACCTGGACCCGGCCGTCGGCGGTGCGGCGGGCCCGCAGGCCGATGCCGGTGTACTCGCCGTCGAGGGACTGCTCGAATTTCTTGTACTCGCTGTGCGAGTAGACGGAGCCCCAGCGGTCGCCGCTGCGGCTGACGGCGTCCTGGGCGGCCTTCGTGGGCGACTTCCCGTCGACCATGGCCTCGGCCGCCGCGTCGCCCGGATCGGTCGGCCCCACGGTCGGCTTCTCGTGCGCGGCGACGAGCGAGCTGTCCGCGCTCTTCGTGGTCTTCTGCTGCTCCCCCGGCCAGGAGCCGGTCGCGGCGCCCGCCGCGAGGACCGTCACGAAGATCAATGTCAGGGTCGCCCCGCGGCCGATACGGCGGGGTCTGGAGTACAGCTCCGGACCTGACATGTCGGTGAGTCTAGGACAACCAGGGGCGTCGTACGGGCCGTTGACCCGCACGACGCCCCGTGGCGCGAAGGACTCTCGTCACACCTTCAGGTACTTGCGCAACGCGACGAACGCGGCAAGCGCCGGCATCAGCACACTCACGGCGAGGATCAGCGGCAGCTTCGTCAACACCGAGTCCCAGCCGATGAAGTTGATGAGCTGCAGCTTGTCGGAGAGGGCCACTCCGTTGTCGATCACGAAGTACTGGCCGGCCGCGAGGAACACACAGGCGATGCCGCCACCGATGAGCCCGGCGACCGCCGCCTCCATGATGAACGGCGCCTGGATGTAGAACCCGGACGCGCCGACGAGCCGCATGATGCCGGTCTCGCGGCGGCGGCTGAACGCGGACACCCGGACGGTGTTCACGATCAGCAGCAGCGCGACCACGAGCATCACCACCATCACCGCGCCCGCCGCGTAGTTGAGGTAGCCGAGCAGCCGGAAGAGGTTGTCGAGCACGCCCTTCTGGTCCTGCACCGACTGCACACCGGGCCGCCCGTTGAACGCGGTCGCGATGACGTTGTACTTCTCCGGGTTCTTCAGCTTGATCCGGTACGACTCCTGGAGCTGGTCCGGCGTGAGGGAGCTGGCCAGCGGGGAGTCGCCGAACTGCTCCTTGTAGTGCTTGTACGCCTGGTCCTGCGACTCGTGCGACACGGAGTCGACGACCGGCAGCTTCTTGAGGTCCCGCTGGATCTCGTTCTTCTGCTCGGTCGTGACCGGGCCCTTGGCGCAGTTCGGGTCGGAGTCGGCATCCCCCTTGTTGCACAGGAAGATCGACACGTTGACCTTGTCGTACCAGTAGCCCTTCATCTGGTTGACCTGGTCGCTCATGAGCAGCGAGCCGCCGAACAGGGCGAGCGAGAGGGCAACCGAGATGATCACGGCGAAGGTCATCGTGAGGTTACGGCGGAGTCCTACGCCGATCTCCGACAGAACGAATTGGGCACGCATAGCGTCACTAACGCCTTTCGCAGCTTTCTTTCTCGGTACTTCTCGCGGTTCTCAGTGCTGGTAGCCGTACACGCCGCGCGACTGGTCGCGGACGAGGCGGCCGTGCTCCAGCTCGATGACGCGCTTGCGCATCTGGTCCACGATGTTCTGGTCGTGGGTCGCCATGATCACGGTGGTGCCCGTCCGGTTGATCCGGTCGAGCAGCTTCATGATGCCGACCGAGGTCTGCGGGTCGAGGTTGCCGGTCGGCTCGTCCGCGATCAGCAGCTTGGGCCGGTTGACGAAGGCCCGCGCGATGGCCACGCGCTGCTGTTCACCACCGGAGAGCTCGCCGGGCATGCGGTCGTCCTTGCCGCCGAGGCCGACGAGGTCGAGGACCTGCGGCACGGACTTGCGGATCTCACCGCGGGACTTGCCGATGACCTCCTGGGCGAAGGCGACGTTCTCACCGACCGTCTTGTTGGGCAGGAGCCGGAAGTCCTGGAAGACCGTGCCGAGCTGGCGGCGGATCTGCGGGACCTTCCAGTTGGATACGCGGCCGAGGTCCTTGCCCAGGACGTGCACCTGGCCGTGGCTGGCCCGCTCCTCGCGCAGCACGAGGCGCAGGAACGTCGACTTGCCGGAGCCGGACGAGCCGACCAGGAAGACGAACTCACCACGCTCGACCTCAAGGGAGACATCCCTGAGGGCGGGCCGGGTCTGCTTGGGGTAGACCTTGGAGACGTTGTCGAATCGGATCACGGGTGCACCACGGGTAGCCGGAGGTAGGTGTGCGTGACCATACGCGAAGCCGCGCACGGAGCGCAGGCGCCGTCCCTCGTTGAGCGTTTTGTCCCGCTGTGATGGCGGGTAGGGCGCCGGAATTGTCCGCCCAGTACCTGGTCAGGGCGGTACTTCCAGGGGGGCGCGCCGAAATTCCGGGAAGCTGGCACAGTGGTAGGGGGAACGGTTGCGTTTCCCGGAGCGTTGAGCGGAGAGAACCCAGGGGTACCCGGTGGCCGGCTCCGCCGCGCGGGAGGAGGAGAAGCGCATGACCTACGACCGATTGGTGTGCGCGAACTGCGCGTCCCCCGTGAGCGAGGGCCGCTGCTCGGTGTGCCGGGCGAATCGCGAGCGGCTTCAGCAGCAGAACCCGCTGGCGGCACTGAGCCCCATGGCGCTGGTCGCCCTGGTGGCGGTGCTCGTGGCAGCGATGGCGCTCCTCGCGCATCAGACGGTGTAGCCGCCGCACTCGGACATGCGAAAGGGCCCGGAGCCGATCGGCTCCGGGCCCTTTGCGTGTGCGTAGTGCTACGCGGCGGCGCCGCCGCGGTTGTTCGCGAGGCGCGGCAGGAGTCGGAAGCCGACACCGCCCGCGATCATCGTGGCCGCACCGATCACCAGGAACGTGGTGCCGGAGGAACCGGTCTCGGCGAGCTCGCCGCTGGCCTTGGCGTTGCCGGAGCCCGTGCCGGTCTGCTCGGTGGGAGCGGAACCGGTGTCCTGCAGGCTGTCCTTGCCCTGGCCCTGCTCGACGGGGCTGTTGTTGCCGTCGGGGTTGGTGTTGTCGCCACCGCCGGTGGACGAGCCACCAGTGCTGGAGCCGCCACCCGTGGAGTCGTCGCCGCCGGTCGTGGAACCGCCGGTGGAGGACGAACCGCCGGTGGAGGAACCACCGGTGGAGTCGTCGCCGCCGGTGGAGGAACCGCCGGTGGAGGACGAACCGCCGGTGGAGGAACCACCGGTGGAGTCGTCGCCGCCGGTGCCGCCGGTGGAGTCGTCCCCGCCGTTGCCACCGCCGTTGTCGTTGCCCTCGGTGACACCCGCGACGCCGCCGTTGGTGTTGCCCTCGGTCACACCGGCGACGCCGCCGTTGGTGTTCCCTTCGGTCACACCGGCGATGCCGTTGCCCGGGTCGTCGCCCTCGTCGCCGTCGGAGATGTCGTCCGCGCCGTCGTCCTTGGTGGGCCAGCAAATAAGGCCGAGCGGGCCGCAGGTCTCGCCGCTCTGCTCGTCGACGGTGGCGGCGGATGCCGCACCCGCGGCGGTCAGCGAGGCGCCGGCCGCAATTACCGCACCGGCCGCTATCCGCGCAAAGCGGATCCGCGTCTTCTTGGTCATCTGTCTGCTACCCCCAGTAGCCAATCGTCAGTGGAGCAGCGCCAGGGACCGCGTTCAACCGGAGGCAGCAGAGGCCTCGTTCACCCCTCCCCCGTTCACACGCGTCCCACTAATACGCATGCCGCGCGCCAGCCTTTCCACTTTTGGGATCAACGTCAAGGGCGTTGCGCACGCTATGTCCACACTTGGGCGAGTTGACCGCCTTACGAACATGTGACTGTGACGTAAATGGCTGGCCAGTCTTCACAAGTGCGGCACATTTGGAATGGAGTGCGGGGCAAAACGAAAGGCAACTGCCGCTCGTCGAACGGCAGTTGCCCTTTGATTCGTTGAATCCCGGAGTTACTTCTCCTGCTGCTTGCGCCAGCGAATTCCGGCCTCGATGAAGCCGTCGATCTCGCCATCGAGAACGGCCTGCGGATTACCGACCTCGAACTCGGTGCGCAGGTCCTTCACCATCTGGTACGGGTGCAGGACGTACGAACGCATCTGGTTGCCCCAGGAGCTGCCGCCGTCGCCCTTGAGGGCGTCCATCTTGGCGCGCTCCTCCTGGCGCTGGCGCTCAAGGAGCTTGGCCTGCAGAACGTTCATGGCCGTGGCCTTGTTCTGGATCTGCGAGCGCTCGTTCTGGCAGGAGACCACGATGCCGGTGGGGAGGTGGGTCAGGCGGACCGCGGAGTCCGTCGTGTTCACGCCCTGGCCGCCGGGGCCCGAGGAGCGGTACACGTCGATGCGCAGGTCCGACTCGTCGATCTCGACGTGGTCGGTCTGCTCGACGACGGGGAGCACCTCGACGCCCGCGAAGGACGTCTGGCGGCGGCCCTGGTTGTCGAACGGCGAGATGCGCACCAGGCGGTGCGTGCCCTGCTCGACGGAGAGCGTCCCGTAGGCGTACGGGACCTGGACGGCGAAGGTGGTCGACTTGATGCCGGCCTCTTCCGCGTACGACGTCTCGTAGACGTCGGTCTTGTAGCCGTGGCGCTCGGCCCAGCGCAGGTACATGCGCTGCAGCTGCTCGGCGAAGTCCGCGGCGTCGACGCCGCCGGCCTCCGCACGGATGTTGACCAGCGCCTCGCGGGAGTCGTACTCGCCGGACAGGAGGGTGCGGACCTCCATCTCGTCCAGCGCCTTCTTCACGCCCTTGAGCTCGGACTCGGCCTCGGCACGGGTGTCCGGGTCGTCCTCCTCCTCGGCCATCTCGAACAGCACGCCGAGATCGTCGAGACGGCTGCGCAGCGCCTCGGCCTTGCGGACCTCCGCCTGGAGGTGGCTCAGGTTGCTGGTGATCTTCTGCGCCGCCTCCGGGTCGTCCCACAGGGACGGCGCGGCCGCCTGCTCCTCGAGCACGGCGATATCTGCCCTCAGCTTGTCGAGGTCCAGGACGGCCTCGATCGACTCCATGGTCGAGGAGAGGGACTTCAGCTCTTCGGATACATCGACGACTGCCACAGGACCAGCCTAACGGCTGGTGCAAGTGATCCGCCCCGGCCGTCCTCGGGCTCCGTGCTACGGCTGTGCGGGCGCGGAATTGTTGCTGTCCGCGGGCGGCGCCTCGTCGGAGCCTGAGGACCCTGAGGATGCCGCCCATACGCCGCCGCCGACCGCCGCCACCAGGACGAGCCCGGCCACCGAGAGCGTGATCCGTCTGCGGCGCGCGGAGTGCCGGTTGCGGGCCGAGCCGGGCCGGGGCGATCCGTGGGCGCGGGGCGCGCGGGCCGTGCCGCGGGCGCCTCCGGCCAGTTCGTCCGGCGCCGGGACCCTCATCGACGTATGGGTGTCGCGGTTGGAGTCCTTCGGCGCGGAGCCGGGGATCAGGGAGACGGCGCCGCGGCGGGGCCGCTCCGGGGGCTCCTCGGGCGTATCGGCCCGCGGCTCCGGCTCGTCGGAGGCGGGCTCCGTCTCCGGCTCGTCCACGTCGAGCGGGGGCAGGCCCGTGAGCATCGGCTGCACTTCGCGCAGGCGCGCGGCCAGCTCGGAGGCCCGCAGGCGGGAGGCCGGGGCCTTGGCGAGGCACTGGATGAGCAGCTGCCACAGCTCGTCGGGGATGCCGGGGAGCGGGACCACCGTCTCCGTGACGTGCCGGCGCAGGATCGCACCGGGGTGGCCGCCCCCGAACGGCGTGAAACCGGCGAGGAGTTCGTACAGGACCGTCGCGAGCGCGTAGATGTCGACGGCCGCGCGCGCGGGCAGGCCCTCGATGACCTCGGGGGCGAGGTAGTCGGGCGTACCGATGATCTTCGTCGCGCGCGTGCGGCGCGGGGTGTCGATCAGCTTGGCGATGCCGAAGTCGGTGAGCAGCGCGGGGTGGGAGCCGCCGGGGCCGAGCTCGCCCTGCATGTCCAGCAGCACGTTCTCCGGCTTGACGTCGCGGTGCACGATGCCCGCGGCGTGCGCGGCGGCGAGGCCCTCGGCGATGTCCGCGGCGACGGCGACCGCGGCCTCGGGCGGCATCCGGCGCTCACGGTCGAGCCGCGTGCGCAGGTCCGTGCCGCGTACGAGGTCCATGACGAGCGCCAGGTCGTTGCCGTCCACCACCAGGTCGCGCACGCCCACCACGCGCGCGTGGTCGAGGCTCAGCAGGGCGGTGCGCTCCTGGACGAAGCGGCCGACCAGTTCCTGGTCGGCGGCGAGGTCCTCGCGCAGCAGTTTGATGGCGACCGGACCCTCGGGTCCCTCGCCCAGCCACACCGTGCCCGCACTGCCGCGCCCCAGGATCTGGTGTGCGGTGTACCGGCTGCCGATCTTCCGTGCCAAGGCTGCTCCTACAGACGCGTGTTGGCGCCCAAGCTACGCGGCTCGGACGCCAACCTACGCATCAGAAGGGGAATTCACCCGCTGGGTGTCGACAAATCGCCAACGCCACCGACTAGTTGCCGGTTTTGCTCCCGAGATCGCCGATCCAGCCGGACACCGTGGAGAACCAGTCGGAGATCTGGGCCCAGTAGCCCTTGCCGGTGCCGATCCAGTCCTGGAGCGGGGTGAACTCCCAGACCAGCCAGCTCACCACGAAGAGCATCACGATCATGAACAGGCAGCCCTTGAGGCAGCCGAGGCCCGGGATCCGCATCCGGTTGGGGCTGCGGCGGCGCGGCTCGCGCGGCTCAGGGGCCGGGCGCGGGTCCTGGCGGGGCGGCGGCTGCTGCGGCGGCGCGTACTGCTGGGGCTGCTGCTGCGGCTGCCGCGGGGCGTACTGCTGCGGCTGTTGGTGCTGCGGTTGCTGTTGCTGCTGCGGGCGGGCGACCTGGCGCTGCGGGCGGCGGCGCAGCGGGTCCTCGTTCGGGTCGAGGTACTGGACCTGCGTCTGCTCGTTGCGGTCGCGGGCCGCGCGCAGCTGGTCGCCCCAGGCGTCGGGCATCTGCTGCGGCGGGCCCTGCGGCATCGGCGGCAGCACAGCCGTCGGGTCGGCCGCGTCGCCGTTCTGGGCGTTGCCCTGCTGCTGCATCACGCTGGTGGCCGCGTTCGGGTCGTACGCGCCCGCCGCCGCGGCGCCGGCCGCCGCTCCTGCCGCTCCCGCGAGGCCCGCGGCCGCCGCGTTGTTCGGCAGTACCTGCGTGGGGTCCGCGTCAGAGGTGCCGGGGCTGCCCGGGACCTGGGCCGGGGCGGGGTCCGGCATCAGGAGCGCGCCGACGCCCTCGGCGGCGGCGATCTGCGCGCTGTTCGCGTGCACGCCGATGCCCTCGGCGACGGTGCGCAGGCCGCGCGCGAGGTTCTCCGCGCTCGGCCGCTCGTCCGGGTTCTTGCGCAGGCAGCGCTCGATGACCGTCCACAGCGGGTCGGGGACCGTGGAGGGACGGCGCGGTTCGGCGCTGAGGTGCTGGTGCAGGACTTCGAGGGCCGAGCCACCGGAGAACGGCGGCCGGCCCGTGACCAGCTCGTACAGCAGGATGCCCGCGCCGTAGACATCGACGGCGCTGGTCTGCGGGCGGCCCTCGGCGGACTCGGGCGCCACGTAGGCGGGCGTGCCGACGAACTCGTGGGTGCGGGTCAGGCCCGGGGAGTCGGCGAGGCGGGCGATGCCGAAGTCGGTGAGCATCGGGTACATCTCACCGCCGTCCTGCTTCAGTAGGACGTTCGCCGGCTTGAGGTCGCGGTGCACCACACCGTCCGCGTGCGAGGCGGCGAGCGCGTCGGCGATCTGGGCCGTCATGAGCGCGGCGCCGACCGGCGAGAACGGGCCGTTCTCGCGCAGGTAGCGGTGCAGGTCCGGGCCCTCGACGAGGTCCATGACGAGGGCGAGCAGCTCCCCCTCGACGACCAGGTCGCGGGTGCGCACGATGTTCGGGTGGGTGAGCCGCAGCAGGACGGAGCGCTCCCGGAGGAAGCGCATCACCACGTCCGCGTCGTTGGCGAGCTCTTCCTTGAGGACCTTGATCGCGACGGTCTCGCCGGGCTGCCCGGCGACCGCCGCCTCGGCGCCCGCCGTCTCGCGCTGGCGGGCTCGCCAGACGGTGCCCGTGGCGCCGCGTCCGAGCGGCTCCTCGAGCAGGTACTTGCTGCCTACCGGCCGCACGTCATGCGCTCCCTGCATCGGTACTTGCTTGGGTCACCTGGTTCCGGGTGTTCCGACCCACTCTAGTGGCGGATCCCCCGGTACCGACTGTCGATCTTCTGTGGCTTTCGGTTCGCACCGGCACTGTCCTGCCCACCCGTGCACGGCCTCGGGCCTACCCGTGTTCGACGGAAAGACGCACGCTTGGGGCCGTTGGTTGCCGAGGGACGACGTGATCGATCTCAAGCAGGCAACGAGCAGGCACTTTTACGGGCAGAGCCGACCAATCAAGATCACTTACGGGTGGCTGGCGGGCGTGTTGTCAGCGGCAAGTGCAAGGATGCCTCCAGCACTGGCTGACGTGCCCGTGGCGGTGGGGGGAATCTGCGGTGGGGGACCGCGGGGCAGCCCCTCTGTTTCCGGGCGCCCGCGCAGAAGGGACCGCAGGCGGCGATGCAGATCCGGCTTACCGTCGTAGACCCCCTGGGCACGCGCCCCGACATGCTCGCACGTGGTGACGACACACTCGCGCGCGGTGTTGACGTACTGGTCACGGCCCCCGTGGGCACGGCACTCGCCGCGGTCGCCTCCGGTCTGGCCACGGCCGTCGCGGGCGGCGAGGCGGGGTCCACGACCTTGTACGCGGGCACACAGCGGCTCGACGCACACCGCTGCGTCATAGGTGAGCCCCCGCTGATCGACGGCGCGGTGATCGCGCTCGGCGCCCCCGTGGACCCGGGGCCCGAGCCGGACGACGCGGCGGCCCAGCTCCATGTGGTGGCGGGCCCCGACGCGGGCGGCGTCCACCTGCTGCACGGCGGCCAGATCCGCGTCGGCCGCTCCGCCGACGCGGACGTCCCCCTCGACGACCCGGACGTGTCCCGCCTGCACTGCGCGGTGACGCTCGGCGGCGACGGCCGGATCTCGGTGGAGGACCTGGAGTCGACGAACGGGACGTCGGTGGACGGCCGCCCCCTCGGCTCCCGCCCCGTCCGCCTGTCCCCCGGCTCACTGGTGCGCCTCGGCGAATCGGCGCTGCGGGTCTCCGTCGCGGGTGACGCCGCCCGCCCCAGACCGCTGCGGACGGCGCCGGACGGGGAGGGGCACGTACGGGTGCTGTTCGCCGAGAAGCCCGAGGACCCGCCCGCGCAGGACCCCGCCACCGACCCCGACCACGAGACCCGGCACGCGTACGGGGACTCCGCCTGGGGCGCGGCCAGCGATGCCGCTCAAGGGGGCGCGCGGCCGCTGGTGCCCGAGCAGGAAGCGGCAGAAGAAGCGCACGGCCCGCGCGTGGGCACCCCCGCGCGCGGCACCTCGCTGCCGTCCGCCCCACGCAAGCGGGGCGGTCTCTCTCGGCTGCTGCGCCGCGGGAAGCGCGACGAGCGCGACGGCTTCGACATGGAGGACCAGCAGCACGAGATCCACGAGCCGCACGTGCTGCGCACCCCACAGCGCTCCGAACCCGCCACCGACCCGGCCACACCCCCTGAGATCCCCGCGTACGAGGAGGAGCCCAGGCCCGTCGCCGCCGAGACCTGGCCCGACGCCGCCGCGCTGCTGCTCACCGCGCTCGGCCCCGGGCCGCGACTGTGGGAGCGCGGCCCCGGTGACGCGGAGGCGCTCGCGGTGCGGCTGGGCAGCGTCGACCGGCCGGGCCCCGGCGGGGTGGGACTGCTGCCCGCGGTGCCGGTCACCGTGGGCCTCGCCGAGGCCGGAGCCCTGGGGCTCGCGGGGCCGCGCGCGCGGCTCGCGGGTCTGGCGCGCTGCGCCGTCGCCCAGCTCACGACGCTGCACGCGCCGGAGCGCCTGGAACTAGTACTGATCTCGACCGACCGGGCGCGCTCCCTGGAGGAGCGGGTCGCCGACTGGTCCTGGCTCGGCTGGCTGCCCCAGGTGCGGCCCGCCCACGGCCAGGACTGCCGGCTGCTGCTCGCGTACGACCGGGAGCAGGCGGCGGCCCGTACGAACGAGCTGCTGCGCCGCCTCGACGACCACGCGGCGGGGCTCAGGCCCTCGGCGCAGGCCCCGGACGAACCCGCCGCCACGGTCGTCGTGATCGACGGCGACCCCGGGAGCGCGGCGCTGCGGGAGGCCACGGTGCGGCTCGCCGCCGAAGGGGCCGCGGCCGGGATCCACGTCGTATGTCTGGCCGAGGCGCCCGCCGCCTCGCCCGCCTCACCGGCCACCCAGAGCTACGAGGCGGCGTGCGCACAGAGCCCGGCGTTTCGCGCGTGCGGGGCGGTGGCGCTGCTCAGCGGTGATGTGGCGACGACGCTGCGGTTGCACCGGGCGGCGCAGGGACAGCTCGTGGGGCACGGGACGGTCGGCACGGCCGACGCGGTGTCGCTCGCCTGGGCGGAGCGGTTCGCGCGGGCGCTCGCCCCGTTGCGTACGGACGCGGTGGGCGGTTCCGCTGACCGGCCGGGCTCGCGCGTGTCGGCGCCGCTGCCGCAAACCTCCCGCCTGCTGGACGAGTTGGGGCTCGCCCGCGCCACCCCGGCGTCCCTCATGGCCCGTTGGGCGGCGGCCGGAGACGATCCGGACTCGCTCGGCGGGCGGGTGTGGGCGGTGCTCGGGTCCGGGCCGCGCGGCCCGCTGACCGTGGACCTGGCCGCCGAAGGTCCGCATCTGCTGGTCGAGGGGCCCGCGGGCAGTGGCCGTACGGAGCTGCTGCGTTCGGTCGCCGCGTCGCTCGCGGCGGCGGAGCGTCCTGACCGGCTCGGGATGGTGCTGGTCGACGGGACGTCGGGCGGGGAGCGCGCGGAGGGGCTGCGGGTCTGCACGGACCTGCCGCACGTCACGACGCATCTGGCCGCCAACGACCCCGTACGGATGCGGGAGTTCGCCCAGGCGCTGAGCACCGAGCTGAAGCGGCGGGCCGAGCTCATAGGGCGTACGCACTTCTCTGAGTGGCACGCGCAGCGGGCCGCGCCGGGCCGGGTGGTGTCCCAGCGCGGCGCGCCGTCCTCCGAGAACGCCGGGGACGTGGACGTGCCGCCCAGTTCGACGATGCGGCTCCGTCCCGGGGCCACGCGGGAGAAGGCGGAGGCCGGGCCCCCGCTGCCGCGGCTCGTGGTGGTCGTGGACGACCTGGACGCGTTGCTCTCGCCGCCGCTCGGTTCGCCGGGCCGGCCGGCCGCCGGGTCGGTCGTGCGGGCGCTGGAAGCCGTGGTGCGGGACGGGGAGCGGCTCGGGGTGCACCTCGTCGCGGCGTTCGCCTCCGGCGGGGCCGGGGGGTGGGCCGCCCGGCCGCGGGTCGTGCTCGACGCGCCGGGGACCGGCAGCGAGGATCCGGCGCCGGGACGCGGGGTGCTGTACGGGGCGGACGGGCGTGACGTGGAGGTGCAGTCGGGGCGGGTGACCGGGCGCATCCCCCGGACCGCGACGCAGCGGCCGACCGTGGTGGCGCTGGAGTGGGCCCGCATGGGCGACCCGCCGGACCGCCGCCCGGTCCGCGAACTGGGCAACGGGCCCACGGACCTGGCCCTCCTGGCCAGCGCCCTGGAACGCGCGGCGCGCTCCGTATCGGCCACCGAGGTTCCGTCGCTCCTCTGAATGCTCAAGCCCCGCCGGTATTTCGAGCCCCTCCGGCGCTTGAGGAGCGGGGTATGGGGCAGAGCCCCAATCCTTGAGACCGCTCCAGGGCGAGAGGCCGCGGGGCTCCGCCCCGGACCCCGCTGCTCAATCGCCGCAGGGGCTTGAAATGCCGTACGGCACCGCAGGGTTGGCGCATCACGACCCCGTCACGATCACCCGGTTTACAGCACTGGCACCCTTGCCGGTTCTCCCTGGCCGGGCGTAGACCAGTGCGCACGGGACAGCGCTCAGTACGTACGTTCAGCGTTCAGGACGAGAACGGGGCAGTGATGGGCAGCACTCGCAGCACTCTTGGTATACGCACCCCCAGGACCCGCACCTTCCGCACGGCCCTCGTGGGCATCGCCATCGGTTCCCTCGCGCTCACGCTCACCGCCTGTGGAGGCGATGACGACAACGGCAAGGAAGGCGGGGACGGCGGCACGAAGCCCGCGTCCTCGCTCAAGCTGCCGAAGCTGAACGGCAAGTCGCTGGAGATCGCCGCCGTGTGGACCGGCGACGAGCAGAAGAACTTCAAGCAGGTGCTCGCGGAGTTCGAGAAGCGGACGGGCGCGAAGGTCACCTTCGTCCCCGCCCAGGACCCGATCATCAACTTCCTCGGCTCGAAGGTGGCCGGCGGCGCCCCGCCGGACATCGCGATGCTGCCGCAGCCCGGCGCCATCAAGCAGGCCGTCGACAAGAAGTGGGCCAAGCCGCTGGGCAAGGAAGTCCAGGCGCAGCTGAGCAAGAACTACGCCCCGGGCTGGCAGGACCTCGGCACGGTCGGCGGCAAGCCGTACGGCGCGTACTACAAGGCGGCCAACAAGTCCCTGGTCTGGTACAACACCAAGGTCTTCGAGAACGCGGCCGCCAAGGAGCCGAAGACCTGGAAGGAACTGCTCGCCACCTCGCAGTCGATCTACGACTCCGGCGTCACGCCGTTCTCCGTCGGCGGCGCCGACGGCTGGCCGCTGACCGACTGGTTCGAGAACATCTATCTGTCGCAGGCGGGGCCCGAGAAGTACGACCAGCTCGCGAAGCACGAGATCAAGTGGACCGACCCGTCCGTGAAGGACGCGCTCACCACGCTCGCCCAGCTGTGGGGCAAGAAGGACTTCCTCGCCGGTGGCAACAAGGGCGCTGTGCAGACCGAGTTCACGAAGTCGGTCGAGCAGACCTTCACCGGCGGCGATCAGCCCAAGGGCGCCATGGTCTACGAGGGCGACTTCGCGCAGGTCAACATCCAGCAGACGAAGGCGAAGGTCGGCACGGACGCGAAGGTGTTCCCGTTCCCCGCGGTCGGCTCCGGTGACAAGCCGGTGGTCAGCGGCGGCGACGCCGCGGTGATCCTGAAGGACTCCGAGGCGGCGCAGGCCCTGGTGACGTGGCTGGCCTCGCCGGACGCGGCGACCATCCAGGCCAAGCTGGGCGGCTACCTCTCCCCCAACAAGAACGTGGACCTCGCCTCGTATCCGAACGATGTGCAGCGCGAGATCGCCAAGGCGCTCGTGGGCGCGGGCGACGACTTCCGCTTCGACATGTCGGACCAGATGCCGCAGGCCTTCGGCGGTACGCCCGGCAAGGGCGAGTGGAAGGCGCTTCAGGACTTCCTGATGAACCCCAAGGACATCGCGGGCACCCAGAAGACCCTGGAGGCCGAAGCGGCCAAGGCGTTCAAGGACTGACGCGGCGATGACATCCGCCACCGGCGGCGGCACCCCGGATCCCGGGGCGGCCGCCGCGACGCCACCACGCAAACGCAAGAGCGTCGCCGGCACCCGCAAGTCCGTCGCCGGGCTCTTCCTGCTGCCGGCGCTGGTCCTGCTCGGCGCCCTGGTCGTGTACCCGATCGGGTACTCGGTCATCCGGAGCTTCTTCAACGCCTCGGGCGGCTCGTTCATCGGGTTCGACAACTACGAGACGCTGTTCACGCGCGAGGACACCAAGGCCGCGATCAACAACAACATCTGGTGGGTGGTGCTGGCCCCGACGGTCGCCACGGCGCTCGGCCTGATCTTCGCCGTGCTCACCGAGCGGATCCGCTGGGCCACCGCGTTCAAGCTGGTCGTCTTCATGCCGATGGCCATCTCGATGCTGGCCGCGGGCATCATCTTCCGGCTCGTCTACGACCAGGACCCGGAGAAGGGCGCGGTGAACGCGGTCGTGACGGGGGTCCACGACACGTTCGCCGAGTCCTCCGCGTTCCCGAAGGCGCATCCGCGGCCGAACGGCTCGCTCGCCGGGAAGAGCGGCGGCCCCTTCCTCACCGAGGAACCCGTGCGGGCCGGAACTCCCGTACTGCTCCCGCTCGTTGGCGTCGCCGCCGACCAGATGCCCAAGGACGCCAAGCCGGCGAAGCAGCCCGCCACCGGGAAGGCCGGGGTCACCGGCACGGTGTGGCAGGACTTCACCCTCGGCAAGGGCGCGGGCGGCCTCAACAAGATCGACGCGACGGAGGACGGCTACCCCGGCATGCGCGTCGAGGCCGTCAAGGACGGCAAGGTCGTCGCCTCCACGACAGCAGAGGCGGACGGCACCTTCGCGCTTCCCGCCGCGGCGGACGGCGCCCAACTCCGGCTGCCCGCAGCGAACTTCAAGGAGCCGTACAACGGCGCCGACTGGCTCGGCGACAAGAAGTTCTTCACGGTCCACCTCGGCGGATTCGATCTGTACCTCAACATCGTGACGACCTCGATCATGGTCGCGTACGTGTGGATGTGGGCCGGGTTCGCGATGGTGCTCATCGGGGCGGGTCTCGCCGGTATCCCCCGCGAGCTCCTCGAAGCCGCCCGCGTGGACGGCGCCTCCGAGTGGCAGGTGTTCCGCCGGGTCACGGTGCCGCTCCTCGCGCCCGTGCTCGCGGTCGTCCTCGTCACGCTGATGATCAACGTACTGAAGGTCTTCGACCTGATCTTCATCATCGCGCCGGGATCCTCGCAGGACGACGCCAACGTGCTGGCCCTGCAGCTGTACCGCTCGGCGTTCAGCGAGGACAACGAGGGCCTGGCCAGCGCGATCGCCGTGCTGCTCCTGCTGCTCGTGATCCCGGTGATGTGGTTCAACATGAGGCGGCTGCGGCGGGAGACAAGGCGATGACCACTCTCGGCGAGACCGTCAAGGCCCCGCGCTCGCTCGCGCGCCGGATCGGCGACAGGCTCAGCGGCGGGTTCGTCCAGTTCGTGCTGCTGCTGGTCGGCGCGCTGTGGCTGGTGCCCACGATCGGCCTGCTGTTCTCCTCGCTGCGCTCTCCGGAGGACATGGCGGACAGCGGCTGGTGGACGGTGTTCAGCAAACCGGCGCAGCTGACCTTCGAGAGCTACAGCAGCCTCCTGGAGAACTCGGACATCACGCGTTCCCTGGTCAACACGGCACTGATCACGGTGCCCGCGACCCTGCTCGTGATCGTGATCGGCTCACTGGCCGGCTACGCGTTCGCGTGGATGGACTTCCCGGGCCGCGACTGGTGGTTCCTGGTCGTGGTCGGGCTGCTCGTGGTTCCCGTGCAGGTCGCGCTCGTGCCGATCGCCCGGCTCTTCGGCGACATCGGCATCTTCGGCTCGATCTTCGGCGTGATCCTCTTCCATGTCGGGTTCGGGCTGCCGTTCGCGGTGTTCCTGCTGCGGAACTTCTTCGCGGAGATCCCGCGCGAACTCCTGGAGGCGGCCCGCCTGGACGGCGCGGGCGAACTGCGCCTGTTCTTGCGGGTCGTGATGCCGCTCGGCGCTCCGGCGATCGCCTCGCTCGGCATCTTCCAGTTCCTGTGGGTGTGGAACGACATGCTGGTCGCGCTGATCTTCACGGACACGGACAGCCAGCCGATCACCGTCGCGCTCCAGACCCAGGTCCGCCAGTTCGGCAACAACGTCGACGTGCTCGGTCCCGGCGCCTTCATCTCGATGGTGGTGCCCCTGGCCGTGTTCTTCGCGTTCCAACGCCAGTTCGTGTCCGGCGTGATGGCGGGCGCCGTCAAGTAACGTCATACGACCCCGGAGGACAGGAACAAGCCACACAACCAGGATTTATCGCGCGAGAGGGCGTCCCGTTCCCTCCCGTCCACCACCAGGACACCCCGCGCACCTACCCAGAGCTGATGGCCTCCCGGTCCCTGCGGACCGAGCGCGTAGCCCGCAGGGACCGCACCCACGTCATCCGTACTGGAGCTGACATGCAGCACGAGTCCCACACCGCACCCGCCGAGCTGCCGCGCCCGGCCGCGCTCGACGACGTCAAAGGCTGGTTCCACAACATCGACCAGGTGCTCTTCGACTGGTTCCTGAGCCGGCAGCGCGCGCTCGGCCAGGGCGGGGACCTCCTCGAACTCGGCGTCTACCTGGGCAAGAGCGCCATCTTCATGGGGCAGTACCTGGAGGAGAAGGAGGCCTTCACGGTCTGCGACCTGTTCGACTCGCCCGCCGACGACGTGGCGAACGACAAGGAGATGAACAAGTCCTACAGCACCCTCACGCGGACCGCCTTCGAGGCCAACTATCTTGCTTTCCATGACGAGTTGCCCGAGGTGGTGCAGGGCCCCTCAAACGTGATCACGTCCCTGGTCGCCCCCGGCAGCTGCCGCTTCGTGCACGTCGACGCCTCGCATCTGTACGAGCACGTGCACGGCGACATCGAGGCGTCCCGCGAACTCCTCGGCGAGGACGGCATCGTCGTGCTCGACGACTTCCGCGCCGAGCACTGCCCGGGTGTCGCGGCCGCGACGTGGGGCGCCGTCGCCACGACTGGGCTGAAGCCGCTGTGCATCACGGCGACCAAGTTCTACGGGACGTGGGGCTCGTTCGAGCCGGTGCGCACCGAGCTGGGCGCGATGCTCTCGGGGCGCGACGACTTCTGGCACGGCGCGGAGGAGGTCGCCGGGCACTCGATGATCCGCATCGACGGCCGGAAGGCGAAGCGCCCGGCCCAGCCGGCGTCGCGCCACAAGCCGACCACGTCGGCCGTGCCCACGCAGCCCCCGCGCCCGAAGAACCTGCTGCGCTCACTGCTGGGCCGCTGACACCCCCGCCCCGCCTTTCGTGGACCGGCGGGCCTCACCCGCACGGCCCACGAAAGGCGGGGCGGACCGCTTTGGCGGGGCACGCATGCCCCATGCCGTACATGACGACCACCGCACTCGCCCGGGGCGTGGCGCGCGGCGCGACGGCGCTGCGCGGCGGCCACTTCTGGCGCCCGACCCCGTTCTTCGTCTTCGGCGGCCTGTTCTGGCTGCTGCTGACGCTCGCGTACTGGTGGGTGCCGATGGCCTACGACTACGGGCTGCACGCGGCGGTGATCGAACGCCTGAAGGTGAGCCTGCCGCACCCGCGCCACCCCCTGGTCGACCTCCCGGGCGCAGGCAGCTGGTACCTCTACTCCCCGTACGCGATGGCGGAGGCCGCCTTCGCGCGGGCGACGGGCCTGACGGGCTGGGAGGTCATGAAACTCGCGGGCCCCGCCAACCTCCTGGTCCTGCTGACAGGCCTGAACCGCCTCCTCCGCACCCTCACGCCCCGCCAATGGGCCCCGGTTTTCGCCCTGTTGACGCTGACACTCCTCTGGGGAACGAGCACGGACTGGCGGACCGAACCGCTCGCGCTGCGCTCCCTGATGATCGACCTCGGCTACCCGTCGACGTTCGCGATCGGGCTCGCCCTGTGGGTGTGGGCGGGCGCGTGGCGGCTGCGACGCGATGGCTCGCGCTGGGCGGTGGCGGGGATCGCGGCGGTGGGACTGGTGTGGCTGTGGCCGGAAACGGACCCCGCGTCGCCCCACGTCCCGTGGCTCGCGCTGATCGGCCTCCCGCCGTTGTGGCTGCGCCTGCGCCGCGACCGCAAGGACCCGCTCGTGCTCCTGTGTTCGGCGGGCATCGCGGCCCTCGCGTACGCCGCGCTGGCCCACCCCTCCGCGTACGGCGCGGCCATGGTGCTCACGGTGGTGCCGCTCCAGCTCGCCCTGGCGATCGCGCTCGCGGCGCCCCGCCCGTGGCCACGGCAACGCCGGGCGCTCGGCGCGCTGGCGGCGACGGGCGCGGCACTCGGCTTCCTGGCCACCGCCCTCGACCCGCCGCCGAGCTGGCCCGCGTACACCTGGGCGGCGCAGCACATTCCGCCCGGCGACACGGTCCTCACCAGCGGCTACCGTCCGACCCGCGCGCTGCCGGGCCACGGGCCGACGCTGGTCGCGCCCGCCCGCCCCGACGCGGTCGTCGACAGGGCCGACTGGAACCGGCGCCGGGCGGCGGTGCGCGCCTACCTCTCCCCCACGGCCACCCGCACCGAACGGCAGACCATCGCCGACCACTACCGCGTCCGCTGGCTGCTGCTCGACCGCGGCGAGCGGCTGCCGTCGGAGGCGGTCCTGGTGGCGTGGAGCCCACGGACGGGCGAGGCACTCGCACGGGTCAACGGGGGCTCGCCCAGGCGGGGTTGACGCCTACTCGACGACGATCTGCACGTCGATGTTGCCGCGGGTCGCGTTCGAGTACGGGCACACCTGGTGCGCCTGCTCGACCAGCTTGCGGCCGGTCTCGGCGTCGACCGATTCGGGCAGCTCGACGCGGAGCACGACGGCGAGCCCGAAGCCCTCGCCCTGCTTGCCGATGGAGACCTCGGCGGTGACGGCGGCGTCGGCGACGTCCACCTTGGCGCCCCGGCCGACGAGCCCGAGCGCGCTGCCGAAGCAGGCCGCGTAACCGGCGGCGAAGAGCTGCTCCGGGTTGGAGCCCTGGCCGTTCCCGCCCATCTCCGTCGGGATGCCGAGCTGAAGGTCGATCACGCCGTCCGAGGAGACGGCACGCCCGTCGCGGCCGTGGGTGGCGGTGGCGACGGCGGTGTAGATGGCGTCCATGGGTGGACCTGCCTCTCGTTTCCGTAAATCTCTTCGCGACTGTCTTCGTCCCTCACCAATAGAGCACACAATTCAATTGCACACAACTCAATCGCGCAACGGTATCCTGACTCCATGGCCAGCACCGACGAGTTCCTCCGGCTCGACCGCCAGATCTGCTTCTCGCTCAACGCGGCGTCACGCGCCTTCGGCGGCGTCTACCGCACGCTGCTCAAGGACCTGGGCCTCACCTACCCGCAGTACCTGGTGATGCTGGTGCTCTGGGAGGCCGCGCCCGAGGAGGGCCCGCTCCCGGTCAAGCGCCTCGGCGAGCGCCTCCGCCTCGACTCCGGCACGCTCTCCCCGCTCCTCAAGCGCCTGGAGGCGAACGGCCTCGTACGCCGCGAGCGCAGCGCCACGGACGAGCGCTCGGTGACCATCGCGCTCACCGACTCCGGCGCGCCCCTGAAGGACCGCGCGGCCGAGGTCCCCCGCAAGATCGCCGCCGCAACGGGCTTCGACCTCCAGGAAATCGAAACCCTCCGCTCCCAACTCGACCGCCTGACAACCGCACTGGACAACGCGGCCCTCTAACGCCGCGGCGGCCGGCTCGGCACAGGCCGAGTGGGCGCATTCACCGTCCGCCGAGCGCGCAAGACCACCATCAAGCCCCGCCGGCGATTGAGGCGCGGGGTCCGGGGCGGAGCCCCGTGACGTGGCCCCCGTCGCGGCGCACGAGACCCCCCGGCCCCCCGAACCCTCCGCCCGAGCTGCGCCGCCTCCCCCGCAAGCCCCACCCCCACCGCGATCGCCAACGTCACCGCTGCCGCATGCACCAGCCCCCCGACCCCCGTCGTGGTCCGCCCGGAGGCAAGCGCGGCCAACGCCACGTACAACGCACTGCCCGGCAGCAACGGGGCGATACCAGGAACGACGAGCGGCAGCGCCGACTCCCGCCTCCGCCGGGCCACGGCATGCGCGGCGCACCCGACACCGGCCGCCACCACCGCCGTACCGACGAGCGAGGGAAGCCCGAGGGCGGCGAACTCGGCCGCCACCACGAACCCGCCGAGCCCGAGCAGCGCGGCAGGCAACCAGTCACGCCGCGGCGTACGCGCCCGCGCCGCCACGGCCACCGAGAACACGGCGGCGCCCACGGCGGGCGCTCCCAGATACCCGGCCCGCGCGGCCGTCGGCACGACCGGCGCCTCGAACCCGACGAGCCGCCCCAGTCCGAGCACCGCCACCACGCCCGTGACGACGGCGGCGAACACCAGCATCGCGTCGACGAGCCGCCCCAGCGCGGTCAGATAGTGCCCGGTGAGCGCGTCCTGCACGGCGCTGACGAAGGTCACGGTCGGCAGCAGCCCCAGCACCCCGGCGACCACGACGGACTGCACGGTCGTCGGCGGCGCGCTGTGACTGATCGCGACGGCCAGCACGGCGGTCGGCATCGCGGCGACGGCCGACCGGTAGAACGCGGGCACGCCGTTGCGCCCCAACCAGCCGCTCAACAGCGCCCCGAGCAGCCCGGCGAGGAACGCGCACACCGAGGTCAGCGCGCCGCCACCGAACGCGATGCCACCGCCGGCCGCCACGAGCCCGGTCTGCACGGGCACCCTCCAGCGCGCCCACCGCCCCCGCTCCGCAGGCGCGTCGAGTATCCGCGCGGTCGCGGCCCGCGCCTCGTCGAGCCCGAGCTGGCGGGCACTGATCCGCTCGACGAGAGCGTGGATGCGCCCCAGGACACGGAAGTCGGTGGCGTGCTTACGGATCACGCGGTTCGCGTGCAGCGGTGTCAGCTCACCGGGCGCGTGCGCGGACAGCGACACGGAGGCGAGCGTGACGCCCGGCTCGCAGTAGCTGAGCCCGTACGTCTCGGCGACGACCAGCATCCCGGCGACCGCCTCCTCGGCGGAGGCCCCGTACGCCAGGAGCGCCTCACCGAGCCGCGTCGTGAGCTCGGCGACGCGGGCGCCGTAGGCCTCCATGTCGACCCGGCCGTCGTCGTGCAACAGTTCCCCGCCGTACCCGTAACTTCTGATCGGCTCGATGCCGCGCAGCCGGGGCAGCGCTTTGGCCAGCCAGGGGTCGGCGCGGTCACGGGCGGGGATGGGGCGAGTCCTCGAAAGCATACAAATCGAGCGTAACGGACATCACACTTAACCGACTTAAGCCTCCCGTGCCAGGATCGAAACGATGGACACAGCCACGGACGGACACCTCGCGCATCTCCGCCGGCTCCGCGCCGCCAAGGACGCCATGGACCGCGACTGGGCCGACGAGACCCTGAACCTGGACACGGTGGCGACCCACGCCGGCTACTCGCGCTCGCACTTCGTCCGGGCGTTCAAGACGGCGTACGGGCAGACACCTGGCGAGTACCGCCGGTCGAAGATCGCCCGCGGCGCCGCACTCATCCCCGGCTGCTACGCCCTGCTGTGGGCAGGCGGCTTCCACCCGACCAGAGACAGCAATTCCGAAGAAGCCGACTGACGCCTCCACTGCCTACGATGGACCGGCCAGGACAAGCACATGGCGGGAGCCCCCAGCTCGGCATGGAGCTCCGCACCGACATGTCCATGGGCGACTCCCGCTGGATCACCGTCGGCGCCAAGGACCAGCCGGAGTTCGAGCTCGCGCTGATGCGCCCCGACGGCCACGGCGTCGACCCCGAGTCCGCCAAGGCCCTCACGGAACTGGTCGCCAAGGGCGTGCTCGGCGGCGGCGCCCTGCGCACGGACGACTGCCGCGGCGACTACGAGACGTTCACGTCACGCGGCGTCGAATTCCTCCAGGAACCGAAGGAGCGCCCGTACGGCATCGAGGCCGTCTTCCGCGACGACAACGGCAACTGGTACTCGCTGACCGAGCGCAACGAGAAGCTCGACCTCACCAAGGAATGGGCATGAGCACGGAACCAACTTCCGCACCGGACAACACGGCGGAGCGCTGCGCCCTGTGGCGGGCGATGCACGTCCAGGTCGACGACGCACCGCACGTGCTGGAGGACGAGGTGGGCCTGCGCCTGCTCGCCCCCGCCTCCGACTGGCGCGAGCGCCCCGACATGGAGCCGATGGCGACCCGCGGCTTCCGGGCCGCGATGGTCTCGCGCGCCCGCTTCGTCGAGGACCTGGTGGAGCGCGAGTCGGAGCGCGGCGTCGACCAGTACGTCATCCTCGGCGCGGGCCTGGACACGCTCGCCCAGCGCCGCCCGGAACTCGCCGCCCGCCTCGACATCTACGAGGTCGACCAGCCGGGCCCGCAGTCCTGGAAGCGCGCCCGCCTCGAAGCGCTCGGCTACGGGGTCCCGCCCCGCCTGCACCTCGTCCCCGTCGACTTCGAGCGGGAGTCCTGGTGGGACGGGCTCACGGCGGCCGGATTCGATCCCCGCCGCCCGGCGGTCGTCGTCTCGACGGGCGTCGCCATGTACCTCACCCGCGAGGCCACGGCCGCGACCCTGGAACAGATCGCGAAGCTGGCGCCCGGCTCCACCCTGGCCCTCTCCTTCATCCTCCCGGCCGACCTCCTCGACGAGGCGGACCGCTCGGGCATGGAGACCAGCAAAAAGGGCGCGAGCGCCTCCGGCACCCCCTTCCTCAGCCTCTACGCCCCCGAGGACATTCTCACGCTGGCCCACGCCGCGGGCTTCGCGACCACCCACCACGTACCGGGCACGGACCTCGCGACCCGCTACTTCGCGGCCCGCGAGGACGCTCTGCGCCCGTCGAGCGGCGAGGACTTCCTCCTGGCCACGACCTGATCCGTACCGAAAGCGCGAGGGGCTGTGACGTAGGACTACGAATGGGCCGTAGTCCTACGTCACAGCCCCCGCGGCACCCCGCTCAGAGCGCCCCCAGCCCCGCCGCCGTCGCCGCCGCCAAGCGCTTCAGGTGGCCCTTCGGGAGCTTGGGCGTGCGGACGACCAGCGTGCGCCAGTACAGGGGGCCCGAGATCAGGTCCAGGGCCAGTTCCTCGTCGAGGCCCGCGCGGAGCTCGCCGCGCTCCACCGCCGCTCGTACGATGCCGCTCGCCACCCCGTGCTGACCCTCGCGCAGCGCCTTCTGCAGGGCCTCGGCGATCTCCGGGTTGCGGGCCGCCTCCGCCTGGAGGTCGGGGATGATCTGGCCGGCCACGGGGTGGCGCAGCGCGCGTGACGTGACCTCGTAGAGGAGGCGGAGGTCGGCCTCCAGGGAGCCCGTGTCCGGGGCGGGCAGGCCCTGCACGGCGATCGCCGAGACCAGGTCGAGGACCAGGTGGAGCTTGGACTTCCAGCGGCGGTAGACCGCCGTCTTGCCGACGCCCGCGCGGCGCGCGATGCCCTCGATGGACATGCGCGCGTAGCCGACCGAGGCCAGCTCCTCGAAGACGGCCGCGCGGATGGCTTCCGTCACGTCCTCGCGCAGGACGGCCGCGCCGGCCGGGGCCCTGCGGCGCGGCGGCTTGGGGGAGTCGGCGTTGGTCGGCATAGGGCGAATCATAAGGGCGCGGCTCCGCGACGACGAAACGGTTGCGTTCCGACGTCGTTCCGCCCTACGCTCACGTCACGACGATACGGACCCGTCCCGACGTGAACGGCGGATGAACAGCCGGAACCGACGGCGGAGCCGAACGAACCCCGACCGAAAGCAGCGGATGTGAGCCAGGTCCTGGACGCGCCTCCCCCTCTCCCGCAGGAGGCACCGCCGTCCACCCCTGAGGATCCGGCGGCCCTCGCCGCCCGGTACGGACTGAGCGTCAGCGGCGCGCGGCCCTCGCTGCCCGCGTACGTACGCCAGTTGTGGCAGCGCAGGCACTTCATCGCGTCCTTCTCGACCGCCAAGCTCACGGCCCAGTACAGCCAGGCGAAGCTGGGGCAGGTCTGGCAGGTGCTGACGCCGTTGCTGAACGCGGCGGTGTACTACCTCATCTTCGGCAAGCTCATGGGCACCAGCCGGGGCGTGCCGGACTACATCCCGTTCCTGGTCACGGGCGTGTTCGTATGGACGTTCACGCAGTCGTCGGTGATGGCGGGGACGAAGGCGATCTCCGGGAACCTCGGACTCGTCCGGGCCCTGCACTTCCCGCGGGCCTCGCTCCCGGTCTCGTTCTGCCTCCAGCAGCTCCAGCAGTTGCTGTTCTCCATGTGCGCGCTCGTGGTCATCCTGCTGGCGACGGGCGTGCCGCCTGCGCCGTCCTGGGTGCTGGTGGTGCCCGCTCTCGCGCTTCAGTTCGTGTTCAACACCGGGCTCGCGATGATCATGGCGCGGCTCGGTTCGAAGACGCCGGACCTCGCGCAGCTGATGCCGTTTTTGCTGCGTACGTGGATGTACATGTCCGGCGTGATGTGGAGCCTGCCGCATCTGACAGCGGGGCGTGACATTCCCCCGCTCGTCACGACGCTGCTCCAGGCCAACCCGGCCTCCGTCTACATCGACCTGATGCGCTTCGCGCTCATCGACAGCTTCACCGCGGATCAACTGCCGCCGCACATCTGGGCCCTGGCGGCCGGCTGGGCGCTGCTCGCCGGGGTCGGCGGGTTCATCTACTTCTGGAAGGCCGAGGAGACGTACGGACGTGGCTGACAACACCACAGGACAGGTACCGACCGTCATCGCCGACAGCGTCGACATCGTCTATCGCGTCAATGGGACCGGCGCGGGGCGTGGCGCCGCTACCGCCGCGCTCAGCCGCATCCTCGGCGGCCGGAAGAAGGCCGAGAAGCGGGCGGGAGTGCGGACCGTGCACGCCGTGAAGGGGGTCTCGTTCACTGCCTACCGCGGTGAGGCCATCGGGCTCATCGGGACCAACGGGTCGGGGAAGTCGACGTTGTTGAAGGCTGTCGCCGGGCTGCTCCCGACCGAGAACGGGGCCATCTACACCGACGGGCAGCCCTCGCTGCTCGGCGTGAACGCGGCCCTCATGAACGACCTCACCGGCGAGCGCAACGTGCGGCTCGGCGGGCTCGCGATGGGGATGTCCCGCGAGCAGGTGCGGGAGCGCTACGAGGAGATCGTCGACTTCTCCGGGATCAATGAGAAGGGCGACTTCGTGACGCTGCCGATGCGGACCTATTCGTCCGGCATGGCCGCCCGGCTGCGGTTCTCCATCGCCGTCGCCAAGGAGCACGACGTGTTGTTGATCGACGAGGCGTTGGCCACGGGTGACCGGGCCTTCCAGAAGCGGTCCGAGCAGCGGATCAAGGAGCTGCGCAAGCGCGCGGGCACCGTCTTCCTCGTCAGCCACAGCAACAAGTCCATCCGCGACACCTGCGACCGGGTGCTGTGGCTGGAGCGCGGCGAGCTGCGGATGGACGGGCCGACCGAGGACGTCCTCAAGGAGTACGAGGCGTTCACCAACGCCGCGACCGGTGCCAGCAAGCCCAAGCCGAAGAAGGCCAAGGCTCCCGTCGCCGCCTGACCGTGCCCCACCAGCGAAAAAGGGGGGCGCCCCGAGCCGGATTCGGCTCGGGGCGCCCCCGTTCGCGTAACCGCGTAACCGCTACGAGTGCGTGCGCAGCAGCGTACGCATCGTGCGCATGGCCACCGAGAGGTTCGCCAGGTCGAACGAGTCCGAGCCCTGGATCTCCTCCAGGGTCGAGCGCGCCCGGCCCAGGATCGCCGCGTTCTTCTCCTCCCACGCCTTGAACCGCTGCTCGGGCGTGGACGTACCGTTGCCCGCCGTCAGCACGTCGGAGGTGAGGGCCGCGTGCGCCGCGAACAGGTCCTCGCGGATCGACGCGCGGGCCATCGACTGCCAGCGGTCGGAACGCGGCAGCTCGATGATGCGGTCCATGAGCTGGGTGATGCCGAGCCGGTCGCCGAGGTCGTAGTACACCTCGGCGACGGACAGCGCCTCCTTGCCCGTACGGTCGGCGATCTGCACGATGTCGAGCGTCGGGAACGCGGACGAGAATCCGGCGACCCGCTCCGCCAGCTTCTCCGGCACACCCGCGCCGGTCAGCTCGTCGACGATGCCCTGGTACCACTCGACGTCGGCGCCGCGCAGCATCTTCGGCATCGCGGCCCAGACCTCGGTGACGCCCTCCTTGAAGAAGTCGATCGTCTCCGCCAACTGCAGCGGCTGCGGGCGGTTGTTGAGCAGCCACCGCGTGCCGCGCTCGACGAGGCGGCGCGAGTGCAGCCGGACCCGGGTCTGGACATCCGCGGCGACGACATTGTCGAGCGCCTCGACCGCGTCCCACACCTCGCTGAGGTTGAAGATCTCGCGCGCGGCGAGCTGCGCCCGCACGATCTCCTCCAGGGACGCGCCCGTCTCCTCACGGAGGCGGTGCAGGAACGTCGAACCGCCGGTGTTCACCGTGTCGTTGACGAGGACCGTCGTGATGATCTCGCGGCGCAGCGCGTGCCCGTCGATCGCCTCGCCGTACTTCTCGCGCAGCGGCTTCGGGAAGTAGGCGTGCAGCAGGCGGCGCAGGTAGGCGTCGTCGGGCAGCGACGTCTGGATCAGCTCGTCGGCCGCCGTGATCTTCGTGTACGCGAAGAGGACGGCGAGCTCCGGCTGGCTCAAGCCACGGCCGGAGTTGAGGAGCTCCCTGATCTGCCGGTCGGTGGGCAGGAACTCCAGGCCCCGGTCGAGGTGGCCCTGCTTGCCGAGGCGACGCATGAACCGCTGGTGGGCGTGGAGCAGGGACGGCGCCTGGGCGCAGGAGTTGGCCAGGGCGGTGTTCTGCGCGTAGTTGTTGCGCAGCACCAGGTGCCCGACCTCGTCCGTCATGGCGGCGAGCAGCTTGTTGCGCTGCTTGACCGTCATGTCGCCGTCGGAGACGAGCCCGTTGAGCAGGATCTTGATGTTCACCTCGACGTCCGAGGTGTTGACGCCCGCGCTGTTGTCGATGGCGTCGGTGTTCACCCGGCCGCCGCCGCGGACGAACTCGATGCGGCCCAGCTGGGTCGCGCCGAGGTTGCCGCCCTCGCCGATCACCTTGGCGCGCACGTCCTGGCCGTCGACGCGGATCGGGTCGTTGGCCTTGTCGCCGACGTCCGCGTTGGACTCGACCGACGACTTGACGTACGTACCGATGCCGCCGTTCCACAGCAGGTCGACCGGCGCCTGGAGGATGGCCTTCATCAGCTCGGCCGGGGTCATCTTCGCCAGGCCGGACTCGATGCCGAGGGCCTCGCGGATGTGGGCGTTGAGCTGGATCGACTTGGCGGAGCGGGGGAAGATGCCGCCGCCCGCCGAGATCAGCTCCTTGTTGTACTCCGCCCAGCTCGACCGCGGCAGCTCGAACATCCGGCGGCGCTCGGCGTAGCCGGTGGCCGCGTCGGGCTTCGGGTCGATGAAGATGTGCCGGTGGTCGAAGGCGGCGACCAGGCGGATGTGCTCGGAGAGCAGCATGCCGTTGCCGAACACGTCACCGGACATGTCGCCGACGCCGACGACCGTGAAGTCCTGGGACTGGCTGTCGACGCCCAGCTCCCGGAAGTGCCGCTTGACGGACTCCCAGGCGCCGCGGGCGGTGATGCCCATGCCCTTGTGGTCGTAGCCGGCCGAGCCGCCGGAGGCGAAGGCGTCACCGAGCCAGAAGTTGTACGACTCGGCGACCTGGTTCGCGATGTCCGAGAAGGACGCCGTGCCCTTGTCGGCCGCGACCACGAGGTACGTGTCGTCCTCGTCGTGCCGCACGACGTCGGACGGCGGCACGACCTCGCCGCCGACCAGGTTGTCGGTGATGTCGAGCAGCGCCGAGATGAAGGTCTTGTAGCTCGCGACGCCCTCGGCCATCCAGGCGTCGCGGTCCACCGACGGATCGGGCAGCTGCTTGGCGACGAAGCCGCCCTTCGCGCCGACCGGCACGATGACGGTGTTCTTCACCATCTGCGCCTTCACCAGGCCGAGGATCTCCGTACGGAAGTCCTCGCGCCGGTCCGACCAGCGCAGACCACCGCGCGCGACCTTGCCGAAGCGCAGGTGCACGCCCTCGACGCGCGGCGAGTACACCCAGATCTCGTACGCCGGGCGCGGCGCGGGCAGGTCGGGGATGGCCTGCGGGTCGAACTTCATGGAGACGTAACTGTGCGGCTTGCCGCCGCCCGCCTCCTGGAAGAAGTTCGTCCGCAGCGTCGCCTTGATGACGGTGAGGAAGGACCGCAGGATGCGGTCCTCGTCGAGGGACGCGACCTGGTCGAGGGCGCCGTCGACCTCTTCGAGCAGCCCGTCGATCAGCTCGGTCCCGGCGCGCTGCCGGTCCGGCGACATCCGCGCCTCGAACAGCGACACCAGCAGGCGCGTGGTGTGCACGTTCGTCCGGAGGGTGTCCTCCATGTAGTCCTGGCTGAACGTGGAGCCCGCCTGGCGCAGGTACTTGGCGTACGCGCGCAGCACCATCGCCTGACGCCAGTTCAGACCGGCGCCCAGGACGAGGGAGTTGAAGCCGTCGTTCTCGGCGAGGCCGGTCCAGGTGGCGGCGAAGGCCTCCTGGAAGCGCTCGCGGCCGTCGGCCCCGAGGTCGTCCCCGTTGCCGTTCGACGGCTTCGGCATGCGCAGGCCGAAGTCGTAGATCCACGCGGTCTTGCGGTCGCTGCACCGCAGCTCGTACGGGCGCTCGTCGGTGACCTCGACGCCCAGGCGCTGGAGCACCGGCAGGACGGCGGAGAGCGAGACGGGCGCGCCGATCCGGTAGATCTTGAAGCGGCGCTCGCCGGGGGCCGCGCCCACCGGCTCGTACAGGGAGAGCTCGAAGTCCTTGTTCTCCTGCGTGAGCTGTTCGAGGTGGACCAGGTCGGCCACGGCGGCGCGCGGCGAGTGGTCGGCCTTGAAGCCCTCGGGGAACGACTGGCCGTAGCGGCGCAGCAGTTCGGCGGCGCGCTCCTCGCCGCACTCGGCGTTCAGCGCCTCCCCGAAGCCGTCGGCCCAGGAGCGGGCGGCCTCGACGAGGCGGGCCTCGATGCGGTCCTTGTCGGCGTCGGAGAGCTCCGGCAGTTCGGTGCCCTGGGGGACGCGGACGACGAAGTGCAGCCGGGAGAGGATCGACTCGGTGTTCCAGGCGGTGAAGTCGACGCTGGTGCCGTCGAGCTCCTCCTTGAGGATGTCGATGATCCGCAGGCGTACGCCCGTGGTGTAGCGGTCGCGCGGCAGGTAGACGAGGGCCGAGTAGTAGCGGCCGTACTCGTCCTGTCGCAGGTAGAGCCGCAGCCGGCGGCGCTCCTGGAGGTAGAGCACGCTCGTGACGATGGACCGCAGCTCGTCGGGCGGCGTCTGGAAGAGCTCGTCGCGCGGGTACGTCTCCATGATCTGCATGAGGTCACGGCCGTCGTGGCTGTTCGGCGTGAACCCGGCGCCCTTGAGGACCTCGGCGACCTTGCGGCGGATGACCGGGACGCGGCGCACGCTCTCGGTGTACGCGGCGGAGGAGAACAGGCCGAGGAAGCGGCGCTCGCCGACGACATTGCCCTCGGCGTCGAACTTCTTCACGCCGACGTAGTCGAGGTAGCTCGGCCGGTGCACCGTGGCGCGGCTGTTGGCCTTGGTGAGGACCAGCAGGCGGTGCTCGCGGGCCTTGGCGCGGGCGTCGGCCGGGAGGCGGTTGAAGGACGGCGAGACCGGGTGGTGCTCGTCGCGCTCGTGGTGCGGGTCGGAGCGCAGGATGCCGAGCCCGGTGCCGGGCACGGCGGCCAGCGAGTCGTCGTCGGAGAGGTCGTACTCGCGGTACCCGAGGAACGTGAAGTGGTCGGCGGCCAGCCAGCGCAGCAGCTCGCGGGCCTCCTCGACCTCCTGGTCGGGCAGATCGCCCGCGGTCGGCTCGCTCGGCAGCTCCTCGGCGATGCGCAGCGCCGAGTCCCGCATCTTCTCCCAGTCCTCGACGCACTCCCGTACGTCGGACAGGACGCGCAGCAGGTCGGAGGTGATCTGCTTGAGGTCGGCGCGGTCGGTCTCGCGGTCCATCTCGACGTGGATCCACGACTCGGTGAGTACGTCGTGGCCCTCGGTGGACGCGCCGGACGGCAGCACCTCGAGGAGCTTGCCCGCGACATCGCGCCGGACGGTGATCTGCGGGTGGATGACGACGTGGATGCCGCGCCCCTGCCGGGACAGCTCGTTCGTGACGGAGTCCACCAGGAACGGCATGTCGTCCGTGACGACCTCGACGACGGAGTGGCTGCAGGTCCAGCCGTTCTCCTCGACGGTCGGCGTGTGGACCTTCACGTTCGCGGTGCCCTGTGGTCGGTTCTCCGCGAGGCGGTAGTGCGAGTGCGCCGCCCCGAAGACATCGACCGGATCACGGTCGCTCAGATCCTCCGGTGCGGTGTGCAGGTAGTAGCGCTGGAGGAACGCGAGCACGCTGTCGGTGTCGGTGGTGGTCCCGGCGGCTTGCGTGTCCTCGCCCGTCGCCCCAGTCGGTAGGTTCCCCCCTACCGGGCTGTTCTCAGCTACCCGGGCGGCCCTCGTGAGCAGCTCGGCTTTGGCTTCGTCCAGCTTGGTCTGCATTGTCCTCTGGCTCCTGTCGCGCGCCGTTGCGAGACGTAGACGTGGCGTAGATGTATCGCTCGGCACAACGTCCCGACGCGGGGTGTCCGGTCTGAGACGACGTTATGCCCGGATGAGAGACGGGTGGACGACAATGCGCCGTTTTCAACGAAGAGGCCATCCGCCCGAAACGATCAGCGGCTGAGCGCCGGGCACGACCGCTGTGGCAGGTCGTGATCTCCCGGCGCGGGCAGGGGGCGACGATGCCCCCGCGAGATATCGCGCTGATCACGGGACCAGGCTATCTCTCCCCGAGGGGGCATCGTCATGAGCCGCTTGTGTACAAATCAGGGGGTGGAACTTTGACAGTCTGCACAGAACCCCTGAAGCCCTTGCGTAGTACGGGCTCTTGCCGGGCGAGCGGCGCGGCGGTACGCCGGGCGCACGACACGGCGGATCCCGGCGCGGAGGAGCGTGTGACCAACGGCACCCGGAATCCCGAACTCGGTCCGGGCCAGTACGCCGCATTGGTGATTCCCGGCGGCCGGGAGGAAAGTGCGGTGGCTGCCCCGCCGACGAAGGCAGCCACCGAAACGTGCCGTGCCCCGGACGCAGCGACGGGGAACCGATGCCACGACAGCCGTGGGGAGTTGACCAATGCCGTCCGGCGCCCCGCCGCGCCGATCCTCCGGAGCACGCCACACCTGTACAGCCTGACGTGCGCGGGAAGCCCCCGGCATCGGTATCGGCCGGGAGCCGTATACGCATCTGCGCACACCGGACCCGGATCCGTATACCTAGGGCCTCCGGCCGGGGACCGCCCGGCCGCTCAGGCCGCCGCGGCCATCCGCTCGGCCTCGCGCACCGCGTCCGCGAGCGTGTCGACGACGGGGGCGCCGACCCCTTCGAGGCTGGCCCGGCTGTGCGAGCCGCCGGTGTAGAGGACGGCCTGCGCGCCCGCGGCGATCGCGGCCACCGCGTCGTCCGCGGCGTCCCCGATGACCACGGTCCGCTCCGGGGCCACTCCGTCGAGGACTCCCAGGTGCCGCACCATGTACTCGGCCTTGCTGCCGCCGGAGGGCCCCGTCCGCCCGTCGACCCGCACGAACCGCTCGGCGATCCCCAACTGGCTGACCAGCGGGACGAGTTCCTCGTGTCCGGCCATGCTGAGGATGGACTGGCTGCGCCCGGCCTCCTGCCAGCCGGCCAGCAGCAGCTCGACACCCTCGGTGAGCCGGCAGTCCACCGCGTACCGCGTGTAGTGCTGGTGGAAGGCGCCGTCCATCGCCGTCCACTCGGCGGCGGTGGGCAGCCGGCCCATCATCCGCTCGTAGAACTTGGGGATGGGTATGCAGTACAGCTCGCGGTATTTCTCCAGCGTGATCGGTTCAAGACCGACCGCGGCGAAGGCCGCGTTGCTGGCGCGGATGACGGCGTCGTTGTCGTGGAACAGCGTGCCGTTCCAGTCCCAGACGATGTGTGTGCCTGTGTGCGTCCCCATGGCAGGAAACTACCCACCTCGGGGCGGTCCGTCAGTGGCCGCCCTCACCCAGGAGGCCCGGGATCTCCTGCGTGGCGAACCACAGCAGGTCGTGGTCCTCGGCGCCGTCCACGACGAACTGCGCGTCACCGTCGCCCCGGTCGGCCGCGGCGAGCGCCTCTGCGGCCGCCGCGACATCGGCGTCGGCATCGCCCGAGTCGACGTGCACGGCGGCGACCTTCGCCAGCGACACGGCCTCACGCACCGTCAGCTCACCGAGCGCGACCGGGTCGAGCCCGCGGTCCGGGTCTGTGACGGCGGCCCGGTCCGGTACGTCCACGGCGACGACGACCCGGCGGCGCGCGGCTCCGGGATCGGCGGCGACGAGCCGCAGCGAGGCGAGCGCGGCCCTGCCCAGCGCCGCGTACTCCAGCTCCTCGATGTCCTCGGACAGGTACCACTCGCGCAGCGCGGGCGTCACGGCGAAGGCGGTGACGGGCGCGGGCCCGATCTCGCCGGCCTTGTACGCCTCTGCGAGTCGAGGCAGGGACAGAGGTACGTACACGCGCATGGTCCGGCTGCTTTCTGCTCTGCGTCGGGGGCTTCAGGATACGTGCGGGCGTCCCCCTTCGGGCCGCCGCCCGCACCCGCCCACACGTCAACGCCCACCCACGGCCGACCCCCGTACGCTCCCGGGGGCCGGGCCCTCCCACCGGTCCGGTCACCCTGATAGGCGAACCCACCGGCGCGCTCCGGCTCCCACCACCGGCGCTTGCCGCCGCGCCCCCGGCCTCGTAAAAGATCTCCACGAGGAGTTACCGGCCGGTATCGGGAGGCGTCATGCAGAAGGTCATGAACAGGCGGGGGCCACGCGGAATCACCCGGCCGCCCACACGCCGCGACAGCCGTCGCCCCGGCGCGGGACCGCGACGCGTCCCACCGCGGATCCCGCCGCACCCCACCGAGCTGTTCACACAGCGCCTGCTCCTGGTGCTCAGCGGCGACAGGCCCCTGCACTGGTTCGCCCGGCACGCCGCGCACCAGGCCTTCGACGACCTGCTGTGGCTGGTGGAACGCCGCGCGCTGCTGCCCGGCGCGGGGCACCGCCCGACCGTGCACGGCATCGGCCACTTCGAACCCGCCCCCGGCAGCTACGAAGTGTTCGCCCGCATCGCGGTCGGCCCCCGGCTGCACGCCCTGGCCTTCCGGCTCGCCCTGGGCGAGGACCAGCGGTGGCGCTGCACGGCGGTGGAACTGGGCGGCCGACCACCTCGCGGGGAGTGAGCTCTGGGGTGTGACCTCTGGGGTCTGGCCTCTGGGTGTACAGCGGTTCGGGCAAAAGGAAGGGGCTGAGCACCTCGTGCCCAGCCCCTTCGCACACACCGCGTCACACGCGCCACGTCACTTCTTGCGACGGCGGCCCTTCTGCTGCTTGCGCCGCTCGGCGCGCGTCATCCCGTCCGCCGAGGAGCGCGTAGGCCCGCCCTCGGTCACGAAGTCGCCCTCGTCGACACCGCCCTCGGCGTTCGGCGCCTGGAAGTGCAGCCGGTCGGGGCGCTGCGGCGCGTCCAGGCCCTTGGCCCGGATCTCCGGACGGCCCCCGGCCTGCGCCGGCACCGCGTCCTGCTTCTCCAGGTTCGCGGCCGGCACCGCGTCCGCCACCGGGACCTCCTCGACCTGCTGCTCGACCTGGACCTCCAGGTTGAACAGGTAGCCGACGGACTCCTCCTTGATGCCCTCCATCATGGCGGTGAACATGTCGAAGCCCTCGCGCTGGTACTCGACCAGCGGGTCCTTCTGCGCCATGGCGCGCAGGCCGATGCCCTCCTGGAGGTAGTCCATCTCGTAGAGGTGCTCACGCCACTTGCGGTCGAGCACGCTCAGCACGACCCGGCGCTCCAGCTCACGCATGATCTCGGAACCGAGCTGCTCCTCGCGCGCCTCGTACTGCGCGTGGATGTCGTCCTTGACGGCCTCGCCGATGAACTCGGCGGTGAGACCGGCCCGGTCCCCGACCTCGTCCTCGAGCTCCTCCACGGTGACCTTGATCGGGTAGAGCTGCTTGAACGCGCCCCACAGCCGGTCGAGGTCCCACTCCTCGGCGAAGCCCTCGGCGGTCTCGGCGCCGATGTACTCGTCGATGGTGTCGTCCATGAAGTGCTGCACCTGCTCGTGCAGGTCCTCGCCCTTCAGGACGCGGCGGCGCTCGCCGTAGATCACCTCGCGCTGCCGGTTGAGCACCTCGTCGTACTTCAGGACGTTCTTACGCGTCTCGAAGTTCTGCTGCTCGACCTGCGACTGCGCGGAGGCGATGGCGCGGGTCACCATCTTGTTCTCGATCGGGACGTCGTCCGGCACGTTGGCCATCGCCATCACGCGCTCGACCATCTGCGCCTTGAAGAGCCGCATGAGGTCGTCACCGAGCGACAGGTAGAAGCGGGACTCACCGGGGTCGCCCTGACGGCCGGAACGTCCGCGCAGCTGGTTGTCGATACGCCGCGACTCGTGCCGCTCCGTACCGAGGACGTAGAGCCCGCCGAGGTCCTTGACCTCCTCGAACTCGGCCCGCACCGCCTGCTCCGCCTTCTCCAGGGCGGCGGGCAGCGCGGCCGCCCACTCCTCGACGTGCTCGACCGGGTCGAGACCGGCCTGGCGCAGCTCGGCCTCTGCGAGGTCGTCCGGGTTGCCGCCGAGCTTGATGTCGGTACCACGACCGGCCATGTTCGTGGCGACGGTGACGGCGCCCTTGCGGCCGGCCTGGGCGACGATCGTCGCCTCACGGTCGTGCTGCTTCGCGTTCAGCACTTCGTGTTGAACCCCGCGCTTGGAGAGCTGCTGCGACAGGTACTCGGACTTCTCGACGGAGGTCGTACCGACGAGGATCGGCTGGCCCTTGCCGTGCTTCTCGGCGATGTCGTCGACCACCGCGTCGAACTTGGCGACCTCGGTGCGGTAGATCAGGTCGGCCTGGTCGGCACGGACCATCGGCCGGTTCGTCGGGATCGGCACGACGCCCAGCTTGTAGATCTGGTGGAACTCGGCGGCCTCGGTCATGGCCGTACCGGTCATGCCGGAGAGGCCGCTGTCGTATCCCTCGCGCTTGTAGAGGCGGAAGAAGTTCTGGAGGGTGATGGTCGCCAAGGTCTGGTTCTCGTCCTTGATGTCCACCCCTTCCTTCGCCTCGATCGCCTGGTGCATGCCCTCGTTGTAGCGGCGGCCGGCGAGGATACGGCCGGTGTGCTCGTCGACGATCATGACTTCGCCGTCGATGACGACGTAGTCCTTGTCCTTCTTGAAGAGTTCCTTGGCCTTGATGGCGTTGTTCAGGTAACCCACGAGCGGCGTGTTGACCGACTCGTAGAGGTTCTCGATCCCGAGCCAGTCCTCGACCTTCGCCACACCCGGCTCGTGGATGGCCACGGTGCGCTTCTTCTCGTCGACCTCGTAGTCGCCGGTCTCCTCGATGCCCTTCAGCGTGTTGCCCGCCTCGCCCTTCTTGAGGCGCGTGACGAGCTTGGCGAAGTCGCCGTACCACTTCGTGGCCTGGTCGGCGGGGCCGGAGATGATCAGCGGCGTACGGGCCTCGTCGACGAGGATGGAGTCGACCTCGTCGACCACCGCGAAGTTGTGGCCGCGCTGGACGAGCTCGTCCTGGGACCACGCCATGTTGTCGCGGAGGTAGTCGAAGCCGAACTCGTTGTTCGTGCCGTACGTGATGTCGCAGTTGTACATCTCGCGGCGCTGCGCCGGGTTCATGTTCGCGAGGATGCAGCCGACGCTCAGGCCGAGGAACTTGTGAACGCGGCCCATCATCTCGGAGTCGCGCTCGGCCAGGTAGTCGTTCACCGTGATCAGGTGGACGCCCTTGCCGGACAGCGCGTTCAGATACGTCGGCAGCGTGCCGACCAGGGTCTTGCCCTCACCGGTCTTCATCTCCGCCACGTAACCGAAGTGCAGCGCGGCGCCGCCCATCAGCTGCACGTCGTAGGGGCGCTGGCCCAGCACGCGCCGGGCGGCCTCACGGACGGTGGCGAACGCCTCGGGCAGCAGGTCGTCGAGGGTCTCGCCGTCCTCGAACCGCTGCTTGTACTCGTCCGTGAGTGCGCGCAGCTCGGCGTCGGAGAGACTCTCGAAGTCCTCTTCGATGGAGTTGACCTGGTCCGCGATGCGGTGCAGCTTGCGCAGGATCTTGCCTTCGCCTGCACGCATGATCTTCTGGAGGACGGACACGGGGGTTGGTCTCCTTGCCGGTCGGGCCTGGCACGGTCGGTTTTCTCTGAAACTTCTAGGTATTACTGGGGACTACCAAGGACTACTTGGAGCAACGGCCATCGTATGCGAGGACCCCACCGTGCCGGGAGGTCTGCCATCAGGTCCAACGCTCGGGCCGCCGCGAAGGTGCCGGTACGACCCATGAAAAGTCATGGCGCCCCCGCCGCGTGCCGAGCAGAATCGGGCGATGGACCCCGTGACGCTGACCACCGATCGCCTGCAGCTGCGCACGTTCGTGCCCGCCGACATCGACGAGGTGTACGTCGCGGCCCAGGATCCCGACATCCAGCGCTGGACCACGATTCCCTCGCCCTACGCGCGCGTGGACGCCGAGTACTTCATCAACCGTGTCGTCGCGGACGGCTGGCGCGGTGACACGGAGTACACGTTCGCGATACGCGCCGAGGACTCCGGCCCTGTGGTCGGTGCCGTCTCCCTCCACCACCCGCGCGTGGGTACCTGGGAGATCGGCTTCTGGACGGCCAAACGGTTCCGCGGCCGCGGCTATATGACGGAGGCCGTCCTGGGCGTGTCCCGCTGGGCCTTCACCGACCTCTCCTGTACGCGCGTGGAGTGGCGCGCGGAGGTCGGCAACGTAGGCTCCCTCACGGTGGCGGAACGCGCGGGCTTCACCCTGGAGGCCACCCTCCGGGCGGCCCTGCCCAACAAGGGCGTCCTACGGGACTGCTGGCTCGCCTCCCTCCTCCCCACGGACCTCGGCCTCCCGACCCCGCTGCCGTACCTGCCGGCCCGGGGGTGACCCGAGCGCGGTCCCCGTTGTCAGACCCGCCCTCTATCGTTTTGGGGATGACGACCTCGCCGCGTCCCACCGCCGCCTTGTCCGCCGACGAAGCCCGCCGTATCGCCCTCCGCGCCCAAGGCTTCCTCGGCGCCCCCGACCGCAAGGCCGGCGTGCGTGGCGTGCTCCGCCACCTCGGCGCGGTCCAGCTCGACACGATCTCCGTACTCGCCCGTTCGCACGAGCTGATCCCCTACGCCCGCCTGGGCGCGGTGCCCCGGACCAAGGTCGAGTCGGCGTACTGGACGGGCTCCAGCAGCCCCCACGCCTTCGAATACTGGTCGCACGCCGCCTGCGTGCTCCCCATAGAGGAATGGCCGCACTTCGCCTTCCGCCGCCGCGCCTACCGCGCCCGCCCCCACTGGCACCACCATCTCCCCGACGGCGCCTACGACCAGGTGATCAAGCAACTCCGCGCGGAAGGCCCACTCACCGCCACGGAACTGGGCGGCGCGAAGAACAAGGGCGAGTGGTGGGACTGGTCCGAGTCGAAGATCGCCGTCGAGCGCGCGCTGATGTACGGCGAGGTGGTCTGCGTGGAGCGCCGCGGCTGGAAGCGGATCTACGACTTGGCGGAGCGCGCGATCCCGTCGGCCCTCCTGCACGACGACCTCGACGACCTCGAGTGCGTCCGCCGCCTGGTCCGCCAGGCCGGCGACGCCCTCGGCGTCGGCACGCGCGCGGACATCGCGGACTACCACCGGCTGAAGAACGAACAGTTCGACGCGGTGATCGAGGACACCGGCCTCGTCCCGGTCACGGTGGAGGGCTGGGGCGGCAAACCGGCCTGGGCCGCCCCAGAGGCCCTCGAATCAGCGCCCCGCGGCCGCCACCGCACGACGCTCCTGTCCCCCTTCGACTCCCTGATCTGGGAGCGCGCCCGTACGGAGCGGATCTTCGGCTTCACGCACCGCCTGGAGGCGTACGTCCCCAAGCCGAAGCGGATCCACGGCTACTTCGCGATGCCGGTCCTGTCCGGCGGCCGCCTGGTGGGCCGCGTGGACCCCGCGCGTGCGGGCAGCACACTGGTCGCCAAGCAGGTCTCCCTGGACGGCCCGAAGGCCGTACCGGCGGTGGCGGCGGCGCTCCACGAAGCGGCGAGCTGGGTCGGCTGCGACAGCGTCAGAGTGGAGCACATGGACTCGGCCCCCCTGAAGCGTTCCCTCGTCGCGGCCCTCGCCTAGGGCCCTTCTGACGGATCTTGCTGGAGTCGCGGGCCCTGGCACGCGCCGGAACCGGCCATTGCGGCCACCCGGTTCCAGCCTGATCCGTCAGAAGGGCCCTAGCGGATCTCCAGGATCTTCTCCCGCATCGCGTAGACCACGGCTTCCATCCTGGAGTGCAGCTGCAGCTTCTCCAGGATGTTGCGCACATGGTTCTTCACGGTGTTCTCGGAGATGAACAGCTCCTTGGCGATGTCCCGGTTGTTCATGCCCGTGGCCACCAGCTTGAGCACCTCGAGCTCCCGGTCGGTCAGCCGGGGCGCGGGCACGAGCCGCCGCTCGTCCGTGCGCTGGATCATCGACTTGAACTCGGTGAGCAGCTTCGACGCCATGGACGGGCTGATCTGCGACTGCCCGTCGGCCACGGCGCGAATGGCCGTGGCCACCTCGTCGGTCGAGATCTCCTTCAACAGATATCCCGTCGCGCCCGCCTTGATCGCGTCGTAGAGATCGGCTTCCTCATCGCTGATCGTCAGCATGATGATCTTGGCGCTGGGGGCCACCTCCTTGATGGAGGTGCACGCCTCGATGCCGCCTCTCTTGGGCATCCGTACGTCCATGAGGACGATGTCCGGCAGCAGATCGGCCGCCTTGTCCACGGCCTCCGCCCCGTCGCCCGCCTCACCGACGACCTGGATGTCCTCCTCGGCCTTGAGGACGATCTCCAGGCCGCGCCGGAACAGGGCATGGTCGTCCACCACAAGCACCCGGATGGGTTCCTCGCGCGAGGAACCGGCATCCGGCCCCATGTCGGCGCCGTCCTCGCCGGCACCGGCGTCCTCGCCCCGCATCAGTCCGAAGCTGTCCGCCATCGTTCCCCCCTGAAGGCCGCGGCCCGTCTTCCTGTGCCGCGCCAACCCGAGGCACCAGCACGCCGGTTGACCCGGCCCGGCCATGATTTCATGCCGCGGCCTCGGCGCGATGGCCGTGCGGTGCACCAGGGGGTCGCACAAGGGTGCCCCTGGGGGCGCACGCGCACCTCAGGGGCACCCGATGAGTGGGTGTCAGTTGTGGTCAGCCGCCGATGGCGTCGCCCGCGTCCGCTCCCCTGACCTCGGAGACCATGGGGTCGGTGCTGAGGTGGATGACGCCGTAGTCGTAGGCGTGCCGCCGGTAGACGACGCTGGGTTCCTTGGTCTCGGAGTCGACGAACAGATAGAAGTCGTGCCCGACCAGCTCCATCTCGTAGAGCGCCTGATCGAGCGTCATGGGAGCCGCCACGTGGCTCTTCTCACGGACGACGAGTGGGCCCTCGCCCTTGACCTCGAGCGAGCCCATCTTGGTGGTCGGTACGCCGTCGGTCTCGGCCTCCTCGCCCGTGGCGATCGTGCCGTCCCCGTTGAGCAGGGCGGCGTCCGGCACGTGCTCGGCGACCTCCGCCGCCGGGATCCGCTTGCCGCGCCGCGACGACCGCTTGTCGTGCTGCTTGCGCAGGCGTGCGTCGAGCTTGTCCGTGGCCAGGTCCAGCGCCGCGTACGGGTCGCTTGCCGCGGCCTCCGCCCTGATCACCGGGCCTCGCGTACGCAGCGTGATCTCCACGCGCTCGCACCGGTCCGCCTGCCGGGGGTTCGGCTCCTTGGACACCTCGACGTCGAGGCTGATCACCTTGCCGTCGAGCTTCTGGATCTTCTCCAGCTTCAGCTTCTCGGCCACGTGCTTACGGAACCGCTCTGGTACTTCGGTCTTGCGGCCCTTGACGACGATGTCCACGCAGAACTCCGTTCCCGGATAGCCCCGCTCCTTGGGCGGAGCATCTCCCTCTTGCACCAGACTCCGGCCACTCCCGAAGTCTCGGACTCGGTGACTTCCACCTCCTCCTCCCCCGTGGACAAGATCTCCACCCCACCCATGCCGGGTGATTGCGAAAATGCCTGTGCAATGTCCTGACAGGGCAATCCAATGGTGAGGGGCGGCGCCCGCCTTTCCTGCCGAGTTCCTCACAACCGAACATATCTCGCCCGGACGGTTGTCGGCACCCTCTACTGACGCGTACCTCCAACCGAGCGAATGAACCCTGTCTCTACCTGCAACGATGCAGATTCCCAACTAGTTCCGGTTTATTTCGAAGGAATCCGGTGACGCAGCCACGACGGCCGCCCGGAACGGGATCCTGTTGATCTCGTCCGCCTTTCCCGGACCTGCCCCGGAGGCGTTCCCCTCCGTCCCGTGTTCCCTCTCGATCTTCGCGTAACCCGTCGCGACCGCTATTGCGCGCGCCGCCTCCGCCAAAGAAGCACCCGTCGTGATCAGGTCGTCGACCAGCACGATCCGGCCATTTCCGCTGAGCAACCCGCTGCCACCGCCCACCACCTCCAGCGCGCCCGTCACATTCACCCGCCGCTGCCGGGCGTCCAGGCCCGACTGGTCGGCCACCGCGCGCCGCTGCCTCAGCACGGCGAGCACCCGCGCCGCGACCCCCGCACGGCGCAGCTCGGCCGCCGCCGCGTACGCGATCCGCCGCGTCGGGTCGTGCCCACGCGCCCGCACGGCCCGCGGCGCGGACGGCACAGGAACCAGCGTCACGGCGCCCAGGACGCCACCAGGAGCCCTCCCACCCGCGCCGCGCCCACCGACCCCACCGTCCACGAGACCGGCCCGCACCGCCCCGGCGAGCGCCTCGCCCAGCGGCCGGGCGAGGCCGAGCGCACCACGCTCCTTGTGGGCGAGGAGCACGGCCCGCACCGCGTTCCGGTACGGGACGGCGCCGAACACGACCGGCAACCCCGGCGGAGCCGGTCGCGGCCGCACCCTGCTGGGCACGGCGCCGCGCAACGCCGCCGAGCACCGCGCGCACAGCGTCGTACGAGACCTGCCACAACCGGCACACTCCGCCGGCAGCACCAGATCGGAGAGGTCCTGCCACCACCCCCGCATACCCACCACTGTGCCGATCCGCGGGCCGCCCCACCAGCCCTGTGGACAACGCCCTGTGGACAACTCGACGGTTGTGACCAGGGGTTGAACTCGTGTGGGTGACACCCGGGCCATCGGCCCGCGCCGCTACCCCGGATAGACCGGAGCCGTCCCGTCCTTCAGCACCGACTGCCACGCCGCCCCGGAGGGCAGGCGGACGATCCCGTCGTCGGAGTGCGCGAGCAGCGGCAACTCGTCGTTGTCCGACGCCGCGATCTCGCTGACCCTGGTCAGACCCGGCAGCGCCTGCCCGGTCGGCGTCGATCCGTCGCTCAGTACGTACTGCATCTGCTGCAGCCCGCCGGGCTCCCGGCCGACGACGACGAGCCTGCTGTCGCCCGCCCACGACACGGCCGTGACCTCTTCCATCTTCGGTGCGGCCCGGCGCAGTTCGGTCACCGAGACCTCCGTGTCGCCGTTCGCGTCGGCGTGTCGCTCGACCCGCCCGATCCACAGCGACGTCGTGTCCTTGTCCGCCACGAGAAGCCCGATCCGCGCTCCGTCGGCGGACGCCTTCACCGTCTCGATGGTGACGTCGTCGCCGAGGCCCTCGACCCGGACCTT
The DNA here is from genome assembly GCF_042888725.1 of Streptomyces sp. NPDC002795. Lineage (NCBI taxonomy): Bacteria > Bacillati > Actinomycetota > Actinomycetes > Kitasatosporales > Streptomycetaceae > Streptomyces > Streptomyces sp. NPDC002795. The sequence goes on along the minus strand of NZ_JBIAQB010000015.1, from coordinate 11,326 downwards.
CTGCACCTTGTCCGCCTGGCCCTGCCCGAACATCAGCAGCCGCCGGTGCTTGGGATCACGGTCGGCCGCCCACAGGTCGCCGTTCCCGTCCCAACTGGGTGTCGTGAAGCCGTTCTTCTCCGCCTTGGCCTGGCTGCGCGCGACCGGGTCCCCCAACGAGGCACCCGAGATCAACGACGCCACGTACAGCGAGCGCCCGTCGTTCGAGACCCCCGCCGCGCGCTCCTGGTCGCGCGACACCGCCACGGAACGCAGCACCTGCTCGCCCTCGCCCAGCGGCCCCGGCACCTCCTCGGGGCTCTTGTCGGACCTGCTCTTGCCCGGCATCCGCACCAAGCGGCCCTTGGCGTCGAGGAAGTACTGGTCCGGGACGCGCCCGGTGGAGCGCGGCGCCGCGAGAGCGTCCGCCCCGTCCTCGGTCATCGCACACATGAACCGGCCGTCGGAACGCTTCAGTTCGACCTCGTTCACGCTCGACGACGACAGGGCCCGCAGCGAGAACAACAGTTGGGCCGCCATCTCCTTGCACTTGGCCTGACCGGCCCTGCTGCCCGCCTCGTTCAGCGGCACCGTCAGCTTGTTGGCGTCGTCGGGCGCCAGCGAATCGGTGCCCTTCTTCAGCGCGGCATGCGTCGGGAACGCCGTCCGCACCACCGGATTCAGCCAGCGCGTCGGCCCCCGCAACAGCTCCTTGACGGTCTCCGTCAGCGGGTCGGTCCACTGTCGTACGAAGACGGGGTCCGCGACCAGACGCCGCTGCCCGGCCTCGCCGCCCGACGTCGAATCCACCGCGTAGTAGTACTTGTTGACGGAGCTGTAGATCCGCTGGAAGTCGGACTCGCCGAGGACGACCCCCTCCGGGAGGGCGTCGATCCGCCACTGCTTGCCCTTGGAGGTGTTCACCTGCGTCAGGTGCAGATCCCCCTGGTACGACCCGCCCTCCGGCTGGTACGCCTGCTGCTGGTCGACCGTGGCGACCTGATGCCCGGTCAATTCGTAGGAGCGGCCGTCGTTCCCCGAATTCGGCCGGCCCGTCGGGCGCGTGCTGGGGCCCTCGTCGAGCACCACGGTCTGCCGCTTGGGCTCCCAGTTCTTCGCCGCCTTCGGCGTCAGGTACTTGCGCGCCATCGTGTACGAGGGGTCGTCACTGGTCAGCGCCTCCAGGAAGCCCTCGACGATGGAGGAGGGCCCGACGTTGTCCTTCGGCGGCAGGGCGAAGACGCGCACCTGCGAATCCGGACGCTGCGAGGCCTCGACCGATTCGAGGCCTCCGTTGTCCGGCATCGACGCACAGCCGGCGAGCACGAGCGCACCACACCCGGCCAGCATTCCGGCCCGCATCCCGCGCCGCTGTCGCGGCACCCGCTGCTCATCCACGACCGCCGTCGCTCCCCTCACCGCGCGATGTCGCCGCGGTCCGCTCCGTACGCGCCCGCGCGGGCGCCCCGGGTTCCGACGCCTCGTCGTCCGCCGCCCGCGACCCGTCGCGCCCACTGTGACCATCCGGGTCACCGTGCCCCGCGCCGTCGTCGGCCTGCCGCGGCTCGCTCGTCGCCCCGCCACGAGCCACCACGCGCGCGACGCTGCCGGGCAGCGCCGTGGGGTCCGCGGACACCGCCGCCTGCGCGTGGTGCGCGGCGATCGGGGCCTTGTCCGGCGCGGGCAGTGCCTGGGCCGGCACCGTGGCCAGCTTCTTGCCGTCGGCGCCCGGAAGACCGGAGTCACCGAGTCCCCGGTTGCGCCGCGAGTCCTCCGGCTCCAGCGGTATCGGCGAACCGCGCAGCGCCTCGTCCACCGTCCTCGGCAACGTCAGCCGGAACTGCGAGCCGCCGCCCGGCTCGCCCCACGCCTGCAACCACCCTCCGTGCAGCCGCGCGTCCTCCAGGGCGATCGACAGGCCGAGCCCGGTTCCGCCCGTGGTACGCGCGCGTGCCGGGTCGGCCCGCCAGAAGCGGCTGAACACGCGGGTCGCCTCTCCGGGCTTGAGCCCCACTCCGTAGTCGCGCACCGCGACGGCGACCGCGCCTCCCGCGGTCGCGAGCCGCACCACGACGTCCTGGCCGTCGCCGTGCTCCACGGCGTTCACCACCAGGTTGCGCAGCACGCGCTCCACACGCCGCGCGTCCGCCTCGGCGACCACCGGCTGATCGTCGCCGACGATCCGGATGTGCGTGCCCTTGCGCTCCGCGAGCGGCTCGGCGCCACCCACCACGCGCCGTACGACCTCCCGCAGATCTATCGGCTCGGCCTCCAGCGCGGCGGCCCCGGCATCGAACCGGCTGATCTCCAACAGATCGGCCAGCAGCGACTCGAAGCGGTCCAGCTGGTCGGCCAGCAGCTCCGCGGACCGCGCGGTCACCGGATCGAAGTCGACCCGCGCCTCATGGATGACATCGGCGGCCATCCGTACCGTCGTCAGCGGCGTTCGCAGCTCATGACTCACGTCCGAGACGAACCGCCGCTGCATCCGCGACAGGTCCTCGAGCTGCTGGATCTTCAGATAGAGGTTCTGCGCCATCTTGTTGAAGGCCTCGCCCAGGCGCGCGATGTCGTCCTCGCCGGTGACCTTCATACGCTCCTGGAGGCGGCCCGCGGAGAGCCGCTCCGCGACCCCTGCCGCCATCCGGACCGGCGTGACGACCTGCCGCACGACGAGCCAGGCGATGGCCCCGAGCAGCACCACGACGAAGAGCCCCGCCGTCGCGAGCGTTCCCTTGACCAGGCCGAGGGACTTCTCCTCCTGCGTCAGCGGGAAGAGGTAGTACAGCTGATAGGCGTTCCCCTGCGGATCGTTGAGCCGCTTGCCGACGACGAGACCCGGCTGCGAGTCCTTGCCACCGTCGTAGACGATCTTCGTGTACTGCTGCGAAGCGCCGGCGATCCGGTCGACCTGTCCCCGCAGGTCGTCGGGCACACTGCGGTTCGGGTCCACAGGACCGGAGCCACGCGGCGCCCGCCCGTTGCCACTGTCGGCGTCGTTCGAGCTGAGGGTCACGACGTCGAACGCGCCCTTGCCACCACTCGCGAGCTGCGTGACGAGCTCGCTCATCCAGTTGTTGGGGTTCAACGTGGTGCGACTGTCACCGGACGCGCCGTCCCGCACCCCGGCCGCCGCGGAGTCCGCCTTGTCCTTCGCCGCGCGGAAGCCGCCCTCGGCCTGGCTCTGCGAGGCCTTCACCTTGGCGTCGAGCAGCCCGTTGCGCACCGAGCCGATGACGACGATGCCGAGCAGCAGCACGACACCGAGCGACATCAGCAGCGTCGTGACGACGACCTTCAGCTGGATGTTCCGCCGCCACAACCGCATCGCGGGCAGCAACGGACGCCGCACCCAGCGCGCGAACAGGCGCAGCACAGGGCTGCCCTTCATCCCGCCCTGGAGCAGCAGACTCCTGTCGACGACCCGGCGCAGCCGTGAGCCGCGAGCGGCGGTCGGACCCGCCGCGGGTCCCACAGGCCGCTCCGGGCGGGACCCCGGGGCCCCGGGCGCCGAAGCGGCACTGTTTCGGGACACGTCAGCTCGGTCCTGCCTTGTAACCGACACCTCGGACGGTCACCACGATCTCCGGCCGCTCCGGGTCCTTCTCGACCTTGGAGCGCAGCCGCTGCACATGCACATTGACCAGACGCGTGTCCGCCGCGTGCCGGTAGCCCCACACCTGCTCCAGGAGCACCTCACGCGTGAACACCTGCCAGGGCTTGCGCGCGAGCGCGACCAGCAGATCGAACTCCAGCGGCGTCAGCGCGATCGGCTGTCCTTCCCGCTTCACCGAATGCCCCGCCACATCGATGACCAGGTCACCGATGGCGAGCTGCTCCGGCGCAGGCTCCTCCGATCTCCGCAGCCGCGCCCGGATCCGGGCGACCAGCTCCTTCGGCTTGAACGGCTTGACGATGTAGTCGTCGGCCCCCGATTCGAGGCCCACCACCACATCCACGGTGTCGCTCTTCGCCGTGAGCATCACGATCGGCACCCCGGACTCCGCCCTGATCAGGCGGCACACCTCGATACCGTCCCTACCGGGCAGCATCAGGTCGAGGAGAACCAGATCGGGCTTGGTCTCACGGAAAGCGGCCAGCGCCTTGTCGCCGTCAGCTACGAACGACGGCTCAAAACCTTCACCACGCAGCACAATGCCGAGCATCTCGGCCAGTGCGGTGTCGTCGTCGACGACAAGGACTCGTCCCTTCATGGACCACATCATCCCATTAGCTCATCGTTGCCTGGAGTGAACTGTCACACAGTTCGCCCAAGCCATCACTTGTCACAGGCGACACAACGCCCCGCTCCGTGACGATCGCCGTCACCAAGTCCGGAGGCGTCACATCGAACGCGGGGTTGTACGCCTGCGTCCCCAGTGGTGCCACCGGAATCCCGCCACCTGCCTCCACTCCGGCCAGCGGCGCCCGCGGCGCCGTGACCTCCGTCACCTCATGCCCTGCCCGCTGCTCCACCTCGATGGAAGCCCCGTCCGCGGTCTCCGGGTCGATCGTCGTCACCGGCGCGACCACGATGAACGGCACATGGTGATAGCGCGCCAGCACCGCGAGCGGATAGCTCCCCACCTTGTTCGCCACCGAACCGTCGGCCGCGATCCGGTCCGCGCCGATGAGCACGGCGTCCACCTCACCCGCGGCGAACAGCGACCCCGCCGCATTGTCCGTAAGCAATGTGTACGCCATCCCGCTCCGCGCGGCCTCATAGGCGGTCAGACGAGCACCCTGCAACAGCGGCCGCGTCTCGTCCACCCACAGCCGGCGCAGCCGCCCCGCCCGATGCGCGGCGAGCGCGACCGCGAAAGCCGTGCCCTCACCGCCGGAGACCAGCGCCCCGGTGTTGCAGTGCGTCAGGATGCGGTGATTGCCACCGGGCAGCAGCTCGTCCAGCAGCCGTAGCCCCTGCTCGGCCATCCTGGCGCTGGCTTCCGCGTCCTCCGCGTGCAGCGCCCGCGCCGAGGAGAGCGCCGCCGCGGCGGCCCGCGCCTGCGCCTGCGCCTCGTCACCCGTCCCACTCCCGAACGCGGATCGGTACGCCTCCTGCGCCCTGCGCACCCCGGACGCCAGATTGACCGCGGTGGGCCGCGCATCCGCCAGCGCCCCCGCCGCCTCCTCGACGTCGAAGCCGCGGGCGGCCGCGAGCGCCACCCCGTACGCCCCCGCGATCCCGAGCAGCGGCGCCCCGCGCACGGCCAGGGAACGGATCGCCTGCACCAGGGCCTGCGGATCCGTGCACACCAGCTCGACCTCTTCCGCGGGCAGCCGCGTCTGGTCGAGCAGCACCAGAACGGGCCCCTCCGCCGGCTCCTCCCACCGGATCGCCGCGATGTCGACGGTCTGGGACCGTGTGCCGTGGATGGGCCGTATGTCCTCGCCGGATTGCGCGTACTGATCAGCCATCCGCCCAGTCTGCCCCGTACCGACCCGACAATTGAAGGCGTGCAGCCCTCCCGGGGCCAGGTCATCCGGCACCCACCCCATGGCACGATGGCAGCCAACCTGCTGCCGCGACCGCGGTCGGGCACTGTGAAGGAGCGACGATGAACGACACTCCGGGCTGGGCATCGCCCGGATCTGCCCCCTCCGACGGCCCGGACGGCAACCGCGAGGACGGCCCCGGCCAGAACGGCGACGCACAGGGCAGCGGTCCGCAGGACGCCACCCCGCAGGACGCCGCAGGCCAGGGCCCGAAGTGGTCCAAGGAGCAGCCGCCACCCGCCCAGTGGTCCGCGCCCTCCGGCCCCGCCCAGACCCCTCCCCCGCCCCCGCCGGCTCCCGGCCAGGGCCAGGGCTGGGGCGGTCAGGGCTGGGGCGGCCAGGGCGGACACGGTGGCTACGGCCAGGGTCCGGGCGGCCCCGGAGGCGGCGGCTACCCCGGCTGGGGCGGCGGCTGGCAGGGCAAGCCCTCGGCAGCCAAACCCGGCGTCATCCCGCTGCGCCCGCTCGGCGTCGGCGAGATCCTCGACGGCGCGGTGTCGACGATGCGCAGCTACTGGCGCACCGTCCTCGGCATCTCGCTGACGGTCGCCGTGGTGACCCAGCTCCTGGCGGTCCTCCTCCAGGGCTTCGCCCTCAACGACGCGGCGACCACCACGGCCCTCGACAACCCCGACGCCACCCCGCGCGAGATCTTCAGCGCCCTGGGCACGCTCCTGATCGGCTCCGCGCTCGTCGCGGTCGTCACGCTGCTCGGCACGATCGTCGCGACGGCCCTGCTGACGACCGTCACCAGCCGCGCCGTGCTCGGCCGCCCCGTCACCACAGGAGAGGCCTGGCGCGACGCCCGGCCGCAGATCCTCAGGCTGCTCGGCCTGACGCTGCTGCTCCCGCTGATCGCCGCGGCGATCATGCTCGTGAGCGTCGCGCCCGGCATCCTCGTCGGCGCACTCGGCTCGCCCGAGGGCGGCCTCGCCCTCGGGGTCGTCGGCGGTCTCGCCGGCCTCGCCGTGACGATCTGGCTGATGGTCCGCCTGTCGCTGGCCTCGCCCGTGCTGATGCTGGAGAAGCAGACCGTCCGCAAGGCCATGGGCCGCTCCACCAAGCTCGTCCGCGGCTCCTGGTGGCGGGTCTTCGGCATCACGATCCTGGCGTCCCTGATCGCCGCGATCGTCTCGGAGATCATCCTCTTCCCGTTCACCGCCATCGCCGGGGTGGTCAGCGGAGACGGCTTCACCGGACTCCTGGAGAGCGGCGGGAACTTCGGCTGGGCCTTCCTCATCATCACCGGCATCGGCTCGGTCGTCGGCTCCACGATCACCTTCCCGATCACGGCCGGCGTCACCGTGCTCCTCTACATCGACCAGCGGATCCGCCGCGAGGCCCTCGACCTCGAACTCGCCCGCGCCGCAGGCCTGCACGACTACGGGTCCGCCTCCGGCGCCACTCCGGGGAGTTGATGGGGTGAGCGCACTTGGGGGAGTGCTCCACACGACGATCTCGTCGGTCCTCACCGGCGGCGACGAGCCGCCGGTGAGGATCCCGCGCGACCCCGCGCGGGAAGCGGCGAAACGCGAGCTGTCCAAGCCCGCGTACCACCAGGACGACCCGAACTGGTTCATGCGCGCCCTGAACAAGTTCTGGGACTGGATCGACGAGCTCTTCTCCGCCGCGTCCGGCGCCACCCCCGGCGGCGCCGTCGGCCTGATCGTGATCCTGCTGGCCGTCGTCGCCGTGGCGGCCGCCCTGTGGTGGCGCCTCGGCACCCCGCGCCGCTCCCCCACCTCCGCGCCCCCGCTCTTCGACGACCGCCCGCGCAGCGCCGCCGAGCACCGCGCGGCCGCCGCGGCACACGCCGCCCAGGGCCACTGGAACCAGGCCGTCCAGGAACGGATGCGCGCCCTGGTCCGCTCTCTGGAAGAGCGCGCCCTCCTCGACCCGCGCCCCGGCCGGACCGCCGACGAGGCCGCCTCCGAAGCGGCCCGCCCGCTGCCCCAGCACGCGGACCGCCTCCGCGCGGCAGCCCGCGACTTCGACGACATCGCGTACGGCGGCCGCACCGCGGCCCCGGAGACGTACGAGCGCCTGTCCACCCTGGACACCGAGGTGGAGCGCACCACCCCCGTCCTCGCCCCCACCGCGGGAGCGCCCCGGTGACCGAACCGACCGATCCCCACGTCCCGACCCCGGGCCACCCACCAGGAGCCGAACCGGGAAACACGACCTCGGCGACGCTCACCGCGCCCCCATCGCCACCGGCACCCGACGGCACCACCTCCACCACCCCCACCGCCCGCCAGATCTGGACCCGCACCCGCGGCATCGCCCTGGCCCTGGTCCTCCTCCTGGTCGCGGCCGTGGCCATCGCGGTGGTCCGCTCCGGTGACCAGCACGGCGCCCTCGATCCGCGCTCCGCCGACCAGCGCGGCAGCCGCGCCGTCGCCGAACTCCTCGCCGCCCGCGGCGTCGACACGCGCGTGGTCACCACGACCGACGAGGCCCGCGCGGCGACAGGTCCCGACACGACCCTCCTGGTCGCCTCGCCCGACCGGCTCACGGCCCGCCAGCAGTCCCGGCTCCGGGCCACCACCGCCGACTCCGGCGGCCGCACCGTCCTCGTCTCCCCCGGCGCCGCCGCGGTCGAGACGCTGGCCCCCGGCGTCTCCGACCCCGAGCCCGCCGCCGACCAGCCCCTCGCGCCCCGCTGCGCGCTGCCCGAGGCCCGCCGCGCCGGCCCCGCGAACACCGGCGGCCACCGCTACAGCACGACGCTCACCGGCGCCGACTCCTGCTACCCGAGCCACGGCTCCCCCACGCTGCTGCGCCTGCCGTCCCCCACCGACGAAGGCGACACGGTCGTCCTCGGTGCCCCCGACATCCTCCTCAACGACCGCCTCGACGAACAGGGCAACGCCTCGCTCGCCCTTCAACTCCTCGGTTCGCGCCCTCATCTGGTCTGGTACCTCCCCTCCCTCTCCGACGACTCGGCGGCGGACGACGCACAGAACGACCGCAGCTTCGTCGACCTGATCCCCCAGGGCTGGCTCTGGGGCACACTTCAGCTCTTCATCGCGGCAGCACTGGCCGCCCTGTGGCGCGCACGCCGTCTGGGCCCCCTCGTCCAAGAGCGCCTGCCTGTCGCGATCCGCGCCTCCGAAACCGTCGAAGGCCGCGCCCGCCTCTACCGCAAGGCGAACGCCCGCGATCGCGCCGCCACAGCTCTACGTATCTCCACCCGCACGCGCCTCGCCCCCCTCATCGGCGTCCCCGTCTCCCAGGCCCACTCGCCCGAGACCTTCCTCCCGGCCCTGGCACACCAACTCCCCACGCCCGCCCGGGACCCGCACGCCCTCCTCTTCGGCCCGCCCCCCGCGACCGACGCAGCACTCATCGCACTCGCCGACCACCTCGACGCCCTCGAAAGAGAGGTACGGAACTCATGATGGACCCGACCACTGACAACGCCGGGCCCACGACGGATCCCCGCAGCTCAAGGGCGTCTTTGGAAGCCCTGCGCACGGAGATCGCCAAGGCCGTGGTCGGCCAGGACTCCACCGTCACGGGCCTCGTCGTGGCCCTGCTCTGCCGGGGCCACGTCCTGCTCGAGGGAGTGCCCGGCGTGGCCAAGACCCTCCTCGTACGCGCCCTCGCCGCGTCCCTCGAACTCGACACGAAGCGCGTGCAGTTCACCCCCGACCTGATGCCGAGCGACGTGACGGGCTCGCTGGTCTACGACACCAACACCGCCCGCTTCTCCTTCCAGCCGGGCCCGGTCTTCACCAACCTCGTCCTCGCGGACGAAATCAACCGCACCCCGCCCAAGACCCAGTCCTCCCTCCTCGAAGCGATGGAGGAGCGCCAGGTGACGGTGGACGGCACGCCCCGGCTACTCCCGGACCCGTTCATGGTGGTCGCGACCCAGAACCCGGTCGAGTACGAGGGCACCTACCCTCTCCCCGAGGCCCAACTGGACCGCTTCCTCCTCAAGTTGAACGTTCCCCTGCCCACCCGACAGGACGAGATCGACGTCCTCACCCGCCACGCCTCCGGCTTCAACCCCCGCGACCTACAGGCAGCTGGTATCCGCCCGGTCGCCACGGCAGCCGACCTAGAAGCAGCCCGCGCGGCCGTCTCCAAGACAACGATCTCCCCCGAAATCACCGCCTACGTAGTGGACATCTGCCGAGCGACCCGCGAATCCCCGTCGCTCACCCTCGGCGTCTCCCCGCGAGGAGCCACGGCCCTCCTCGCCACAGCCCGCGCCTGGGCCTGGCTTACCGGCCGCGACTACGTCACCCCCGACGACGTCAAAGCCCTGGCCCTGCCCACCCTCCGCCACCGCGTCCAACTACGCCCGGAGGCCGAAATGGAGGGCGTCACCCCGGATTCCGTCATCAACGCGATCCTGACCCACGTCCCCGTCCCCCGCTGACTCGACGCACAACGGAGGACGACACAACGATGGCACTGACCGGACGTACGGCCCTTCTCGCGGCCCTGGGCTCCCTCCCCGTCGGCATCTGGGACCCCAGCTGGACCGGCATCCTGGCCGTCAACACCCCGCTCGCCCTGGCCTGCGCCTGCGACTTCGCCCTGGCCGCCCCCGTACGCCGCCTGCGCCTTACCCGCTCGGGCGACACCTCAGTACGTCTCGGAGAACCGGCCGACGTCACCCTCACGATCACCAACCCCGCACGCCGCCCCTTGCGCGCCGCCCTCCGCGACGCCTGGCCCCCCAGCAGCTGGCGCTCAGGCATGGAGTACGACTCGTCCCGCCACCGCGTGAACATCCCCGCAGGCGAAAGGCGCCGCGTCACGACGCGCCTCCAGCCCACCCGCAGAGGCGACCGCACGGCCGACCGCGTCACCATCCGCTCCTACGGCCCCCTCGGCCTGTTCACCCGCCAGGGCACGCACAGGGTCCCCTGGACGGTCCGTGTCCTGCCGCCCTTCCACAGCCGCAAGCACCTCCCCTCCAAACTGGCCCGCCTCCGCGAACTCGACGGCCGCACCAGCGTGTTGACGAGGGGCGAGGGCACAGAATTCGACAGCCTCCGCGAGTACGTTCCCGGGGACGACACCCGCTCCATCGACTGGCGCGCAACGGCCCGCCACTCCGCGGTGGCCGTACGCACCTGGCGCCCGGAACGCGACCGCCGCATCCTCCTGGTCCTCGACACCGGCCGCACCTCCGCCGGCCGAGTCGGCGACGCCCCGCGCCTCGACGCCTCCATGGACGCCGCACTCCTCCTGGGCGCCCTGGCCTCCCGGGCCGGCGACCACGTGGACCTTCTGGCCTACGACCGCCGCACCCGCGCCCTGGTCCAGGGCCGAACCGCAGGCGACGTCCTTCCTGCCCTGGTCAACGCCATGGCTCCCCTGGAACCAGAACTGATCGAAACTGACGCCCGAGGCCTCACGGCAACAGCCCTGCACACGGCACACCGCCGGTCCCTGATCGTCCTTCTTACGTCCCTGGACGCGGCCCCCATCGAAGAGGGCCTCCTCCCCGTACTCTCGCGTCTCACAAAACGCCACACGGTTGTCCTGGCATCGGTGGCCGACCCGAGAATCGAATCAATGGCGTCGGCCCGGGGCACTACCGAAGCTGTCTACGATGCCGCGTCAGCGGCCCAGGCAAAGGCCGAGCGCCTGCGCACCGCCGAACAACTCACCCGCCACGGCGTCACCGTCGTGGACGCCACCCCATCCGAATTGGCTCCAGCCCTTGCGGACGCCTACCTGGCTCTGAAATCCGCCGGCCGCCTTTGAGTGAATGGGCGCGTGACGCGCCCATAGAACGCAGAAAAGCCCGGACCGTATCCCGGTCCGGGCTTTTCTATAAAATTAGTTCGGCGGCGTCCTACTCTCCCACAGGGTCCCCCCTGCAGTA
>NZ_JBIAQB010000014.1:0-231724 GCF_042888725.1 Streptomyces sp. NPDC002795 | reverse complement strand
TCGCTACGAGCGCAAGGCCGAACACTTCCTCGCATTCGTCGGCATCGCCAGCACCCTCATCTGCTACCGCCGATGCACCAAATGAGACGACGTCTTAGTCGTCGAACTCCAGCGGCTCAGACGCGCAGATGATCTCGACATCGGGCCACAACTTGTGAGCGGTCGCGAACGGCCGCCGTTCCATGCAGGGCTTGGAGACCGGCATCACCGTCGTCGGGGTGATGCCGGCGGCGAGGGCCTCTCAGGAAGGGCGGCCCCTCCTTACGGCGTCCGTCCGCAGGTCAAGTGCCGTATTAGTAGGGAGATCCATCGAACAGGAGTGGGGTCATCTCCGAGCAGGCAGTGGGGAAGCCGACCACTCCTCGTCCGACATGTCCGTCGGCTGCTGCGTTCCCGCACCTGCCGGACCGCTACGCAACGCACCCGGCAGTTTCGATGTAGGCGCGAAGCAGCGGGGTCTCCGCATCGGTTCGCCACACGAGGGCCCAGCGGCCGGTCGGTGCGTCGTCGATAGGGAGGTAGACGATGCCGGGCCACGGGTAGTAGTCGGCGGCCTCCGCCTGGATCGACTGGATGACTTCGCCAACGGCGACGGCTATCAGCGTCTCCTGCCAGGTCGAGATCTTGGTGCCGCGCCTGATGGGGCGTCCGCTGGGCGTACGGAAGGGGATCAACCCCTCCTCGTGGTACGCCGGGAGGGGAGGTCTGGACGAGGGGACTTCGTAGTCGCCGAAATCTTCCATGCGTACCGAGCTCCGCTTCGCCAGCGGGTGCTCGGATCCGACCATGCAGACCAACGGCCGCTCACTCATGACCGGGCCCACCGTCAGATCGCTTTCGCGGACCGGAAGCCAGAGCAGTGCCAGGTCGACCTCGCCGGAGCGCAGCCCGGCGAAGGGAGCGGTGGGCTGCACCTCGACGAAGCTGAGTTCTGCGGCGGGGTATTGCCGGCGGAACGCAGCGTTGGCGTTGGTGAGTATCTGGTACAGCGCGCCCATCGTGCCGATCGTGAGCATGCCGTGGATGCCGCGTGCCGCTTCGGCCGCAGTCCGGGTGCTGGTCAGGATCTGCTGGTACGCGGGTTTGAGTTCCGCATACAGGCGCGCACCGATGGAGGTCAGCTCCACCCGTCGGCTGGTGCGTCGGAACAGGGACCCGCCAATGCGCCGCTCCTGTTTGGCGATCGATTGGCTCACCCGGGCCTGAGTCACATGGAGGCGCTCGGCGGTCCGCCCGAAGTGCAGTTCCTCCGACAGCGTCAGAAAGATCTCGATGTCCCGCAGCTCCACTGACCCCCCTCGGACCGATAAGTGAAAGGTAATCGCTGACCGTCGCAGACGGCCGTTGATCACCCACTTCGGTGCTGGCACGGTGCAGTTACCGCCCTTTCCGGGCGCTCCGCCATCACAAGCCCCACCATCATGGAGGAATCACCATGCCCGGACCCCCTTCTGTCCTCGACACCGAACAGGCCCTGTGCCTGGACGGCATCACCAAGGTCTACCGTTCGGCGAGCGGCGACGTCACCGCGCTGGACGGCGTCACTCTGGCTTTGGAGAAAGGCACGTTCACCGCAGTCATGGGCCCGTCCGGCTCGGGAAAGAGCACACTGCTCCAGTGCGCGGCCGGACTCGACTCCCCGACTTCGGGGCGCATCCTGGTCGGCGGAGTCGAGATGAACGGGGTGGGCGAGGCGGAGCTGACGAAGTTCCGGCGTGGCCGGATCGGATTCGTCTTCCAGCACTTCAACCTGTTGCCCACCCTCTCCGTCCTGCAGAACACCACGCTTCCCCTGAGACTCGCCGGCAAGCGCATCGACCGTCATCAGGCCGTCGAGGTACTCACCCGCGTCGGGCTCGGAAGCCGCCTGGACCACCTGCCCTCGCAGTTGTCGGGCGGCCAGCAGCAACGAGTGGCCATCGCCCGCGCCCTGGTGACACGCCCCCAACTGGTCTTCGCCGACGAGCCCACTGGGGCTCTGGACACCCGCAGCGCCCGTGAGGTGCTGGGGCTGCTGCAGGAGGCGGTACGCATCGACGGCCGCACGCTGGTGATGGTCACGCACGACCCGGTCGCGGCCTCCTACGCCGACCAGGTGCTGTTCCTCGCCGACGGGGTTCTGGTGGGCCGGCTGGCCGACCCGACGGCCGCCGGGGTGGCCGAGTGGATGACGTTGCTCGCCGACGAGGTCGCCCACCGTGCCACCGCCGCCGGAAGGGTGTGACACCGTCATGCTGAGTCTGGCCCGCAATTCGCTCACCCGCCGCGCGGGCACGTTCCTCGCGACCTTCCTGGTGCTTCTGTTCGGTGCAGTCATGATCATGGCGTTCGCCGCCATGCTGGACACCGCCGGCCAGGCCGACCGCATCTCCGCGGCCGGCGAAGAGACGCTCACCACGATGGGCAGCGTCGTCGGCGGCTGGGGTCTGTGCCTGGTCGCCTTCGCCGCCGCCTCCACCATCGGCTTGTCCGTACGCCAACGCTCCGCTGAAATCGGCCTGTTGAAAAGCGCGGGCGCCACTCCCGCTCAGATCACCAGGATGGTCGTCGCCGAGGCCGGACTGGTCGCGCTGGTCGCCGCGGCGGCAGCCGTCGCTCCCGCGTACGCCGCGGGCTCGCAGTTGCTCCGTCTGCTGGTGGACACCGGGCAGGTCGACGCGCAGGTCAGCTTCGCCTTCGGCCCGATCGCGCTCTCGATCGGATTCGGCGTCACCGTGCTCTCCAGCGTGCTCGCCGCTTGGACGAACGCACGAGCAAAGGCGCGGAGCAGGGTGACTGAGGTCCTCCTCGACGCCGCCACCGACACGGGCCGGATGACGTGGAAGCGGATCGTTCCAGCGGTCGTGCTGATCGTCGCCGGCGTGTATCTGGGGGTGCTCACCCTCACCGCGCTGCGCGACAAGGGTCCCGACGCGATGCCGGTGGCCGGGCAGTCCGCCATCCTGGTCTCCATAGGACTGGCGCTCCTCGCCCCCGGGCTGGTCCGCCTGGCCATCGCCGCAGTCGGCCGGCTGCTCGCGCATCGGAGCACCGCCGGCTACCTGATGGTGCAGAACCTGCGCCACCGCACCGGCCAGGCGGCGGCCTCACTCACGCCGGTCATCCTGTTCACCGGGATCGGCACCGGCATCCTCTATCTGCAACTGATCGAGAACCAGGCCGCAGAGGCCGCCGGATACACGGCCACCAACGAACAGACCAACATCCAGACGCTTAACCTCGTCGTCATCGGCATGATCGTGGCCTTCGCGTGCATCATGCTCATCAATACGATCATCGCCGCCACCACACAGCGGGCCCGCGAGTTCGCCCAACTGCGCCTGGCCGGAGCCACCCCGCCGCAGGTGCTGGCCACGGTCCGCGCCGAAGGAGCCCTGGTGGTCCTCACCGGCATCGTGGCGGGCGCTGTGGCCGGGATGTGCACGGTGATCCCCTACAGCATGGTCCGCACCGATCAATGGATCCCCGCCGTCACGCCATGGCTGTTCGTCGGAATTGTTGCAGTGGCGGTGACAGCGACCCTGGGAGCGGGCCTCGGCTCCACCCGACGCCTTCTGCGCCAGCAGACCATTGAAGCGATGGCATGAGAACAGGGCGTCACGACTGCCTTCGCCGACTGGCTCCACCTGCACAACGAGAGAGTGCCTGACGCGCGCTCGGTGCCGCTGCAAGCGATGAGTTCAAGCGCTGGTTTTGGGCCAACACCGACGAGCTGATCGCGACCATCGCCGATGCCGTGGCCCGACAGACCTCGCTCCCGGAAACCCACCTTCCGAGCACGAGCGATGAGCAGGTCAGTGCGCAATCCCCGGAGGTCCTGTCGGCGCAGAACACGGTGAACCGTGGTTGCGGTTCTGGTTGCGTTCACCGTCGTACAGCACCGTTCGGAAGACCGACCGCCACCGACTGCGGCCCAGGTCAGGACGCTCTCGCACACCTGCGGACCTCCGGGCGAACATTTGGAAAGCGTGTTGGGGGCAACCCCTCACGAGTTCGAATCTCGTATCCTCCGCAGGCAGAAAGCCCGGACCGAGCAATCGGTCCGGGCCTTCGTCTTTCTCGGGCCGGATCCAGCGCGGAGCGCCCCGCCCTGGGGAAAACCCCACCCCCAAGACACCCCGCAGCCCCATGTCCCCGGCGCTCTCGAATCGCGAAGCTGGTGGCATGACCTCGACCACGCTGTCCTACGCGAGCACCACCCCGACCGCGCCGCAGGCCCCGGACCGCTCGTACTCCCGCCCGGGGTTCTGGCGCGCGCCGTTCTCCAGCGTCACCTACCGCGAGATCGGCCACACGCTCACGTCGCTCCCCGTCGCGATCGCCGGGTTCGTCTTCGCCGTGACGATGTTCGCTCTGGGTGTGAGCACGCTCGTCGTGTGGATCGGCCTTCCGGTCCTCGCGGCGGCGCTGGGCGGCGCGCGCGGTCTCGGTGCGGCCGAGCGGGGCAGGGCGCGCGGTCTGCTCGGTCTGGACGTGGCGGCGCCCGCCGCGCCGGGAGCCGGGCTGCGGGGGCGGCTCGCCGACGCCGCCGGGTGGAAGGCGCTGCTCTTCCACACGGTGATGTTCCCGTGGCGGGTGCTGTCCTTCGTCCTGTCCGTCACCTTCCTGGTCACGGGCTGGGTGGTCGCGCTCTTCCCCGCCTACTCCTGGGTCTTCCACCGCTACCTGGACTGGCCCGGCTACCCGATCTACGACTTCACGACCGACGCCGGCGTGCACCACGCGTACTACGTGGAGTCGCCCGTCCAGATCGCCGCGGTCTCGGCCATCGGGTTCGTGCTCGTGTTCCTGACGCCGCAGTTGGTGCGCGGGCTGACGCACCTCGACCGTGTCGCGGTCCGGTCACTGCTCGGCGGCACCCGCTGACCCGCGCGTGAGGACCGGGCGCAGCGCGTCCAGGACCGCCGCGTCATCGACCGTCGACGGCACTGGTTCGTCCAGGCCGTCGGCGATGCCGCGCATCGTCCGGCGCAGGATCTTGCCGGAGCGGGTCTTGGGCAGGGCCGCCACCACGGCGACCTCCTTCAGGGACGCGACGGCGCCGATCCGGTCCCGTACGAGCTGGACGAGTTCCGCCTCGATCACCGCGGGATCGGACGCGACACCCGCCTTGAGCACCACGAGGCCGCGCGGCACCTGGCCCTTGAGGGAGTCCGCCACCCCGATGACCGCGCACTCCGCCACGTCAGGGTGCGAGGCGAGGACCTCCTCCATACCACCCGTGGACAGGCGGTGGCCGGCCACGTTGATGACGTCGTCCGTCCGCCCCAGCACGAACACGTAGCCGTCCTCGTCCACGTGCCCGCCGTCGCCGGTCAGGTAGTAGCCGTCGAAGGCCGAGAGGTACGAGGAGACGAAGCGCTCGTCGTCGTTCCAGAGGGTGGGCAGGGAGCCGGGCGGCATGGGGAGGCGGACGACGATCGCGCCGTCCTCGCCGGGCGGCATCGGCTTGCCGTCGCCGTCCACGACGCGTACGTCCCAGCCGGGTAGTGGGAACGTGGGGGAGCCCGGCTTCACCGGCGCCGCCTCGATGCCCACCGGGTTCGCGACGATCGGCCAGCCCGTCTCGGTCTGCCACCAGTGGTCGATCACCGGGATGCCGAGCAGCTCGCTCGCCCAGTGGTACGTCTCCGGGTCGAGCCGCTCCCCCGCCAGGAACAGGTACTTCAGGCCACTCAGGTCGTACGCGCGCGTGAACTGCCCCTCCGGGTCCACCTTCTTGATCGCCCGGAACGCCGTCGGCGCCGTGAACAGCGTCTTCACCCCGTACTCGGCCGCCACCCGCCAGAACTGGCCCGCGTCCGGGGTGCCGACCGGCTTCCCCTCGTAGAGGACGGTCGTGGCGCCGGCAAGCAGCGGGGCGTACACGATGTACGAGTGGCCGACGACCCAGCCCACGTCGGACGCGGTGAACATGGTCTCGCCGGGGCCCACGTCGTACACGGCCTCCATGGACCAGCGCAACGCCACCGCGTAACCGCCGCAGTCGCGGACGACCCCCTTGGGTTTTCCGGTCGTTCCGGACGTGTAGAGGATGTAGAGCGGGTCCGTCGCCGCCATCGCGACGCAGTCCGCGGGGCGCGCCTCGCGCATCGCTTCCGCCCAGTCCACGTCCCGGCCCGGCGTCAATTCGCCCGGTCCCTGCGGACGTTGGAGGATCACACAGGCGTCCGGCTTGTGCCGCGACAGGTCCACCGCCCGGTCGAGGAGCGGCTTGTACGGGACGACCCGCGCCCCCTCGACCCCGCAGGACGCCGACACGACGACCTTCGGCGCCGCGTCGTCGATCCGCACCGCCAGCTCGTTCGCCGCGAAACCGCCGAAGACCACCGAGTGCACGGCCCCGATCCGCGCGCAGGCGAGCATCGCGACGACGGCCTCCGGGACCATCGGCATATAGAGGACGACCCGGTCGCCGCGCCCGACCCCGAGACCGGCGAGCACCCCGGCGAAGGTGGCGACCTGGTCGGTCAACTCCTCGTAGGTGTACGTGCGTTTGGTGTCCGTCACCGGGGAGTCGTACACGAGGGCGGGCTGCGCGCCGCGGCCCGCCGCCACATGGCGGTCCAGCGCGTTGTGGCAGACGTTCAGCTCACCGTCGGGGAACCAGCGGTGGAAGGGGGCCCGCGAGGAGTCGAGGGCCCTGGTCGGGGGCGTGTCCCAGTCGATCGCGCCGGCCGCCGTGAGCCAGAAGCCCTCTGGGTCATCGGTGCTCGCTCGGAAGACTTCCTCGTACGACGGCATGCCCGCACTCCTTTGCGCAGAACCCGGCCCGCGGAGCCCCCGGCGACAGGGCTCCCCTAGCGACGGGAACACGATCAGGTCAGGCGGTGACCGCCGTCAACAGCACCACCGCGTCCGTCAGCGCGAGGAGCCCGTGCCGTTCCTGCGGGATCGGGTGCAGCTGGCCCTGTGTGAGGGTGACGTCGCCGGAGACCGCGGTGAGGCGGACCTGGCCGCGCAGCACCTGGAGGGTGGCCGCCGGCGGGGCGTTGTGCTCCTCCAGGTTGCTGCCTTCGGTCAGCGCGATGACGCTCTGCCGCAGCAGCGGGTCCTCCTTGATGAGGAGTTCGGCGCTGCGGCCGTGCTCGGCCTTGCGGGCCGCGGTCAGGTGGTCGTCGGCGAGGGCCGCGAGATCGTACGGGGCGGGCGTCGTGGAAGTCATGACGTCAGGGGTACCCCGGACGGCGCCGCTGTGCGACCCGGACGGCGCCGCGCGATCATCGACGTATGAGCCGTATGGACGTCACCCTCCACCTCGCCCAGGAACCCGCCGCCGACGAACTCCTCGGCCGCAGTCCGCTCGCCGCGCTCGTCGGGATGCTGCTCGACCAGCAGGTGCCCATGGAGTGGGCGTTCGCGGGCCCGCGCACCATCGCCACGCGCCTGAACGTCGAGGACCTCGACGCCTACGAGATCGCCGCCCAGGACCCCGAGGCCTTCGCCGCACTGCTCTCCGAGAAGCCGGCCGTGCACCGCTATCCCGGCTCCATGGCCAAGCGCGTGCAGCAGCTGTGCCAGTACCTCGTCGCCCACTACGACGGGGACGCGGCCGCCGTGTGGGAGGGCGTCGACACCGGCAAGGAAGTGCTGCGGCGCCTCAACGAGCTGCCCGGCTTCGGCAAGCAGAAGGCCCAGATCTTCCTGGCTCTGCTCGGCAAGCAGCTCGGGGTGCGGCCGCAGGGCTGGCGCGAGGCGGCGGGCGCGTACGGCGAGCCGAAGGCGTTCCGCTCGGTCGCCGACATCACGGGACCCGAGTCCCTCACCAAGGTGCGCGCCCACAAGCAGGAGATGAAGGCAGCCGCGAAGGCGGAGAAGGCGGCGAAGGCCGAAAAGTAGCAGGGCGGGCGGGGCGCGTCAGCCCGCTGACCTCCTCGTAGCCCATGAGGGCGGATCTACGGCTCCGTGGATCGCCTCGTGGCCGGTGGCGGGCACATGACGTGGCATGAGCGCCGCGCCCTCCACCGCCGCCCCGGGCCGCCGGGCCCCGGCCCTGGCGCGTGTGCTCGTGATGGTGCTCGCCCTGCTGTTCGCGCCGCTCGCCGCCACGCCCGCCGGGGCCTCGGCGCCGCCGCCCGCCGCCGCCTCCTCCTGCGAGCCGGGCGAGGGGACCAGGGACGCCTCCGAGGAGGCCCTCCGGCTGCCGACGGGCCACCCCGTCCGGCTCCTCACGACCCCGCCCCCGTGCGCCCCTCCGCGCCCCCTCGTCGCCGCGCGCCCCGACACCACGGCGCACCCCGCACCGCCGTCCCACCGCGCCCTGCGCACCGTCGTCCTGCGCTGCTGACAGGACCCGCCCCGGATCCGTCAGCACGCACGACTTCGAAAAGGACGGCAGCACCCTCATGACCAAGGACCCCTACGCGCTTCTGCGCGCCCTGATGCGCGCGGAGGCCGCACGCGGCGAACGCACCTCTACGGAGAAGACACCCCCGCCCACCTCGCGGGAACGGCCGGCACCGGGCAGCAAGAACGGCCGCTGAAGCCGGTTCCCCGCGCCCCCGCACGGGACGCGGGGAACCACCCGTCAACGAAGCGCGCGTGACTACCCCGGAAGAGCCACGGACACGCCTTCTTCCCGCCAACTCACCCACGGCGCCACTCATTTCAGGCCCCTGTGGGTGGCTCGACTGGACCCGGTTGGAGCCGGTTCAGCACGGTATTTCCCGGCTGTGTACCGCGTCCCCATGGCTGCGCCCGGAGAGCCTCGCCCGGTAGGCTTTCCGTGTGATCTTCAAGCGCATCGGAAACGGCCGGCCGTACCCCGACCACGGCCGGGAAAGCACCCGGCAGTGGGCGGACGTCGCGCCGCGCCCGGTCCGCCTCGATCAGCTGGTGACGACCAAGGGCCAGCTCGATCTGGAGACCCTGCTCGCCGAGGACTCGACGTTCTACGGCGACCTCTTCGCGCACGTCGTGAAGTGGCGGGGCGATCTCTACCTGGAGGACGGCCTGCACCGCGCCGTGCGCGCCGCGCTCCAGCAGCGCCAGGTGCTGCACGCGCGCGTGCTCGAGCTCGGCTGAGGGCACTTCCCGGCTGACGGCGCTTCAGGTCCGTATTGGCCCTTTTGGGTTGGACTGAGCGACTGACCGTGATCATTTAATAGGCATCGTCGTCACACAGGATTACGCTGCGCTCATGAGCATGCTCACTCCACCCGGCATGGGCGGCAAGTACCGCATCACAGGGGACAAGTACCCCCGCATGCGGCGCGGGCGCCCGCGCAACAGGATCGTGCTCGCGGTGGTCGCGTCCGTCGCCGCGATCGGGCTGATCGGCTGGGGCTCGTTCCAGCTGGTCGACATCTTCACCGGGGGCGACAAGGCCAGCGCCGCGGGGGCGAAGCCCGGCTCCTGCGAGAAGAAGCCGAGCGCGTCGCCGTCCCCCGGCAAGGCGGCCAAGAAGCTGCCGAACCCCTCCCAGATCACCGTGAACGTTCTGAACGCCACGGCCCGCGGCGGCCTCGCCAAGGACACCGCGGACGAGCTGAAGAAGCGCGGCTTCAAGATCGGTGACGTCGGTAACGCCACGAAGGCGTACGACAAGAAGGTCAAGGGGCCCGGCCTGCTGCTCGGCGCCTCCGCGGCCACCGAAGCGGCCCTCCCGGTCCTCGGCACGCAGCTGACCGGCGCCGAGCTGAAGGCGGACAAGCGCGCGAAGCCGACCGAGGTCGACCTGATCATCGGCTCCGGCTTCAAGAAGCTCGCGAAGAAGCCGGCCGCGGACAAGGCGCTCTCGGCGCTGACCCACCCGAAGCCGAAGCCCTCGGCGTCCGGCGCGGGCTGCTGACGGGACCCGTACAGCGGAAAGCCGCGGACGGTCGTCCGCGGCTTTCTCCGTTCCTGTAGTTCCTGTACGGCGTCGGCTACTCCGCGACCCCGTACATGCGGTCCCCGGCGTCGCCGAGGCCCGGGACGATGTACCCGCTCTCGTTGAGCCGCTCGTCGACCGAGGCCGTCACGACGGTGACCGGCGTGCCGGCCAGCTCGCGCTCCATGATCTCGACGCCCTCGGGGGCGGCGAGCAGCACCACGGCCGTGACGTCGTCGGCACCGCGCTTGATCAGTTCCTGGATCGCCGCGACGAGCGTGCCGCCCGTGGCCAGCATCGGGTCCAGGACGTACACCTGGCGCCCGGAGAGGTCGTCCGGCATCCGCGTCGCGTACGTCGCGGGCTGCAGCGTCTCCTCGTTGCGGACCATGCCGAGGAAGCCCACCTCGGCGGTCGGCAGGAGGCGCACCATGCCGTCGAGCATGCCGAGGCCCGCGCGCAGGATCGGCACCACCAGCGGGCGCGGGTGCGACAACTTGACGCCGGTCGTCCGCGAGACGGGGGTGTCGATGTCGACCTGCTCGGTACGCACGTCCCGGGTCGCCTCATAGGCGAGCAGGGTGACCAGCTCGTCGGCCAGGCGCCGGAAGGTCGGGGAGTCGGTGCGCTGGTCGCGCAGCGTGGTGAGCTTGTGCGCCACCAAAGGGTGGTCGACGACGTGGATCCGCATGTCCTCAACAGTAACCGGGCCACAGGGCCGCGGCTCCCCCGCGCGGTGGCATCAACGGCCGCTACGGAGGGAAGGTGGAAGGGACTCGCCGACTGGCGCCGACTGGGCGGACTGGGGTGGTGTGGCCGATGGCGGACGAGAAGCGTCGGGAGCGGCCCGAGCGGGGGCCGGGCGCACCCGAGCCGGAGACGGACGCCGAGCGCAGGCGCAGGCGGGCCGTGTTCCTGCGGGAGCTGACGGAGGCGCGGGAGCTGCGCGCCCGGGTCCAGCCGCGCCGCGCCCGGGCCGCGCGGATGCGGCAGCAGATGCGGATGCGCACGTTTCGCTGGTGACGGGCCCCGCCGGTCCGCGCGGGATGCCCGTCCCGCGGGCCTGTGCGGAAGACGCGCCACGAACACAGCGCGCGGAAGACCTCTCTTGGAGCCGGACTTTCTGCCACGATTCCGAGTGGGCGGGGCTCCCCGCCTCCACAACCCCGCCGGGGGGATTCCCGACCGGCACACCTGAGACCAGTGGGAGAGTCACGGTGTACTTCGCCGCACTGCTCGCGCGCACCGAAGACGGGTGGGAAGCGAGCGACACAGAGCTCGACGACGTGGAGACCCTGTCGGATCTGTCCGACCTGGCCCGCGAGGCGGCGGCCGAGGCCGGCGCCGAGGACGACACGATCCTCGTCTTCATCGAACAAGAGGACGCCTGGTTCGGCGTCGTCCGCATCGACGGCGAGGAGGACCCTCGCATCTACGTCTCCGACGCGGCCGCCGCCGCCCGCAGCAGTTACGGCGAGATCCTGCTCACCGACGAACTGCTCGGCAAGGCTCCGGACGGTTCGGACGCCATCGACGACCTGGAGGCCCTGGACCTGGACGGGACGGAGGACGGCGAACCGGACGGCGAGGCCGGGTCCGACGACGAGGAGGCCGAGGCCGGAGCCGAGGTGGTGCCGCCGGGCCCGCTCGGCGACAGCGGCGTCCTGGCCGACCTGGGCGTCCCGGACAAGGAACTGCTCACCCTCGACGGGGCGGACGCGCTGAGCGAGATCGCCGATGCCCTGGGCGCATCGGAGGTCCTGGAGACGGTGCGCTGACCGCGGCGGGGATAGATTCCTCGCCGTGACACCCACCGACGCCGCTCCCGCCCCCGATCCCGTACGAGACCCCTGGAAGCCGCCGATGCGGCAGGCCCTGGCCGAGGCCGGGCTCGCCGCGGCGGACGGTGATGTGCCCGTCGGCGCCGTCGTGCTGGCGCCGGACGGGACGACCGTGCTCGCTCGGGCGCACAACGAGCGGGAGCTGACCGGGGACCCGACCGCGCACGCCGAGGTGCTGGCGCTGCGCAGGGCGGCGCGAGAAGTGGGCGAGTGGCGGCTCACGGGGTGCACGCTCGTCGTCACCCTGGAGCCGTGCACCATGTGCGCGGGCGCGCTCGTGCAGTCACGTGTCGACCGGGTCGTGTACGGGGCCCGCGACGACAAGGCGGGGGCGGCCGGGTCGCTGTGGGACGTGATCCGCGACCGGCGGCTCAACCACAGGCCCGAAGTGATCTCCGGAGTGCTCGCCGAAAAATGTGCGACACAGCTCACCCGTTTCTTCAGAGATACGGATTTCGGACCACGGCCCACCATGGGCTAGAGTTCCTCTCGGTAGCGTGTCCGAGCGGCCGAAGGAGCTCGCCTCGAAAGCGAGTGTGGGGAAACTCACCGTGGGTTCAAATCCCACCGCTACCGCCGGCCGAAGGGGCGGATCCGTCAAGGATCCGCCCCTTCGCTTTGCTCGGCCCACCCGCGTACACGAAGAGCCCCGGCGCCTGCCCAAGGCACCGGGGCTCTTGCGTCCCGTTCAGGACGGGGGGAGTGGCATCGGGGGGACAAACCACTCCCCCCGATGAGGACGGACTCCCGTAGCCCGCGCCGCTTCAGGGGGGAAGTCGCGGCGCGGACCCCGCAGTCGGGGTCACGTCCCAGCCCTTCGGATTCCTGCCAGACCCTCCGGGCTCATCACCAATACTGCCGCTTTGCGGGGGTGCTGGGCGTCGGCAAAGGGCCCGTAACCGGAGGCCGTTGGTCCTTAAAGGTCGTGTCGGTGATCGTCCGCGTTAGACTCGCCGCCGGCCGACAGGGGTCGACGGGGACCAGACACGGGTACGGGGAGGCAACGTGGTGCAGTCGAAGAAAATCGCACTCTTCGTCGGGGTGGTCTTCGTGCTCTATGTGATCATCACCGATCCCTCCAAGGCCGCCGACTACGTCCAGATAGGGTTCGAAGGCGTCTCGTCCGCCGCCCAGTCCATAGGCGACTTCATGACCTGGGTCGTCAATGGCGGGAAGTAGCCGCAAGCCGCCCGTCAGCACCCCCAGGGAGCACCCGTGATCCGCCATCTGGTCCTCTTCAAGCTCAACGACGGCGTGAGCCGCGACGAACCGCGCGTGGCCGAGGGCGTCGAGGCCTTCCGCGCGCTGGGCGAGAAGATCCCCGAACTGGCGTTCTGGGAGTGCGACTGGAACATCACCGACCGGCCGATCGCCTACGACTTCGCGATCAACTCGGCCGTCGAGGACACCGACGCCCTGAAGCGGTACATCGAGCACCCCGCGCACCAGGAGGGCGTCGCGATGTGGCGCGAGTTCGCCACGTGGGTGATCGCGGACTACGAGTTCTGAGCGGACTCTCCGGACCGTCACACCTTCGAGGAGCCTCTCACCTGAACGGTGAGGGGCTTTCGTGCGTCCCGGGCCCCGCCCCGGCCCCCAACTCGGCCTTCAACACGGAGTTATGCGGTGCTTGCACACAGTGCACATGTCTTGTGATGCTATGACCGCTTTTGACCGATGAGTTGACGGAAACAGAGGTGGAGTTGACCGTGCCGGCCAGTACTGCGCCTCAAGAAGCACCGCCCGAGGCACCGCCCGAAGCGCCGCCCGCACCCGCGAAGAGCCGGGGCGCCGACGCCCGCGCGCTGACCCAGGTCCTCTTCGGCCAGTTCAAGGAGCTCCTGCCGGGCAGCCCCGAGCACTCCCGGGTACGCGGCGCCCTGATCGAGGCGAACCTGCCGCTGGTGCGGTACGCGGCCGCCCGCTTCCGCAGCCGCAACGAGCCGATGGAGGACGTCGTCCAGGTCGGCACCATCGGCCTGATCAACGCCATCGACCGCTTCGACCCGGACCGCGGCGTGCAGTTCCCGACCTTCGCGATGCCCACGGTCGTCGGCGAGATCAAGCGGTACTTCCGGGACAACGTCCGCACCGTGCACGTACCGCGCCGCCTCCACGAGCTGTGGGTGCAGGTCAACGGCGCGACCGAGGATCTGACGACCGCCTTCGGGCGCTCCCCGACCACCTCCGAGATCGCCGAGCGGCTGCGGATCGGCGAGGACGAGGTGCTCGCCTGCATCGAGGCGGGCCGCTCGTACCACGCGACCTCCCTGGAGGCGGCGCAGGAGGGCGACGGGATGCCGGGCCTGCTCGACCGGCTCGGCTACGAGGACCCGGAGCTGGACGGCGTCGAGCACCGCGATCTCGTACGCCACCTCCTCGTACAGCTGCCCGAGCGGGAGCAGCGGATCCTTTTGCTGCGCTACTACAGCAATTTGACGCAATCTCAGATCAGCGCGGAACTCGGTGTCTCGCAGATGCACGTGTCAAGACTCCTCGCCCGCAGCTTCGCTCGGCTTCGGTCCGCAAACAGGATCGATGCCTAACTCGAACGGGTAGACAAGGCGCGCGGCGCATTTCCCGCCGGAAACCGCGCCAACTCCCGCCACACCCCTTGCTTCCTGCACCGATCCATCCCATACATGTCGACATGTCACTACAGCGTGTTGCCGACATGTGACATTCTGCTGGAACGGCGTTTGGCGCAGCCCCTCGTCCGGTATTCAGGTGGAGGCTGCGCTCTTACCTGACGGGAGCGTCCGCCGCGACCGTCCGCGACCTCAAGGGGGTGGCATGTCCGCAGACCAGGGCAGCTCGAAGGTGCTCACGCTCACGCCCGGCGCGCCCGCCGCGACCGATGACATGAGCGAGCAGACGCCTGCCGCGCTGATCGACGCTCCTGTTCCCGCTTCGGTTCCGGCCCAGGCCGCCGAGAGTCCCGAGGTGTCCGCGACACCTCGGACGAGCGGGTCCATCGACACCCGCACGCTGTCCCGCTCCCTGTTCCTGCGTCTTGCCACGCTCGACGAGCACAGCCCGGAGCGGGCGTACGTCCGCGACACCCTGATCGAGCTGAACCTGCCGCTGGTGCGGTACGCGGCCGCCCGGTTCCGCAGTCGCAACGAGCCGATGGAGGACATCGTCCAGGTCGGCACGATCGGCCTGATCAAGGCGATCGACCGTTTCGACTGCGAACGTGGCGTGGAGTTCCCGACGTTCGCGATGCCGACGGTCGTCGGTGAGATCAAGCGGTTCTTCCGGGACACCTCGTGGTCGGTGCGCGTGCCGCGCCGCCTCCAGGAGCTGCGCCTCGCCCTGACCAAGGCAAGCGACGAGCTCGCGCAGAAGCTGGACCGCTCGCCGACCGTCCCGGAGCTCGCCGTGGTGCTCGGCGTCTCCGAGGAGGACGTCGTCGACGGCCTCGCGGTGGGCAACGCGTACACCGCGTCCTCCCTGGACTCGCCCGCGCCCGAGGACGACGGCGGCGAGGGCTCGCTCGCGGACCGGCTCGGTTACGAGGACACGGCCCTGGAGGGCGTCGAGTACCGCGAGTCGCTCAAGCCGCTGCTCGCCAAGCTGCCGCCGCGGGAGCGCCAGATCATCATGCTCCGGTTCTTCGCGAACATGACGCAGTCGCAGATCGGCGAGGAGGTCGGCATCTCGCAGATGCACGTCTCCCGGCTGCTCACGCGGACGCTGTCGCAGCTGCGGGAAGGCCTGATCGCCGACTGACGGACGCCGGCTGATCCTTCAACCGGGTCCGCGGGGTTCCGATTTGACGGGGCGTCAGACACACTGGCGCGATGCTGCGGACTTGGTTGCTCGGTCACAGAAAGCTCGCCGTCGGGGCCGCGTCGGTCGCCGCCGTGTGTGCGAGCGCGGGCGCCGTCGTCGCCCTCGACGGTGGCGACGGGCCCGATGCGTACGTGGCCGTGGGCGCGGCGGGAGCGGCGCCGACCCAGCCGGGCGACCGCGTCGCGCCCAGCGGCAAGGTGGAGCTCGTACCGCTGGACCCGCCACAGGCGGACGGCCCCGGCGCCTCGGGCTCCCCGGACTCCCCGGGGAAGGGCGCGGCGGGCACCGCGGGCGGGGGCAAGGCCACGGGAGGCGGTTCGGACGCGGGCGGCGCCCCTCCGGCCCGTGAGGTCCCCGGCGAGTCCCCCGGCGCCAGCGGCACACCACCTGCCGCCGACAAGCCATCCGGCGGCTCCGGGAGCGCCGGCACCGCCCCCGACCGGGGCGACGACACCCCTTCACCCTCGGGCCCCCCGGGCCCCGCCGCGCTCAAGGTCGGCGACCCCGTGTTCAAGGACGCCGACAAGCGCTGGTGTCAGGACGTGACGCTGGCCCTGCACAACTCCGGTGGCAGCGCGGTGCGTTCGGGCAAGGTGACCTTCGAGACGCACGTGATGGGCGCCCTGGGCATCGACTGGGCGACCATCGACGTCACAAAAAAGCTCCCCGTACCCATCGGGTCCGGGGAGAAGAAGCGGAAGACGTGGACCGTGTGCGTCGACGAGTGGCGCGTCCCGCTCGGCATGCGGCTGGAGACCAAGGATGTCGACGTCGACTGGAAGTGAACTGCCTCCAGTGACCGTGCCTGCTTACTTGAGCGCCAGCCAGGCCACGCCCGCCACCACGACGATCGCGAGCACGATGCCGATGATCAGGCCGACGCTGGGGCCGGACTTCGCGGCGGCCGCCTGCTGACGTGCGGGAGGCTGCTCGTCGACGAAGGCGCGGAACATCTGGGTGTTGCCCGCGGGGTCGTTATTGCCCTGGGGGCCGGGGCCTTGGGGGTTGTTAGCCATGGGGCAGGACCCTAGCGAATTGCCGCGAAGGGCGCCACAGTCCGCGCACGCGCCATCTGAGCTGCGGCTTTACTGATTTGCACTCGATCTTTGCCGCGATTTTATTCGCGATCACCCGGTTTCGTTTGCCTGTGGCAACCAACTGCTTCTATGGTTGCCCTAAGCAACAAATAAAGATCTTTTGGTCAGGAGGTGCCGTGGCCGCACAACGTCATTACGACGAGCTGGCGCGACAGATGAGTGCCTTCGGAGCCGTCAAGAGGGACATGGCGCGGATCCTTCCGCACGACTGCCCGACCGGTTCGGCCGCGGTTCTCACGCTGCTCAAGCGCTACGGCGACATGCGGATGAGCCGCATCGCCGAGCTGCTCGCCGTGGACGTGTCCGTGGCCAGCCGGCACGTGGCACACGTCGCGGACCGCGGTTGGATCGAGCGTCATCCCGACCCCGCTGACAAACGTTCGCGCATCCTCAGCCTCAGCGAAAAGGGCTTGAAGCAGATGGAGGTGCTCAATGAACGGAGCACCCAACTGCTCGCCGACCGGCTGAGCGACTGGTCCGACGCCGAGGTCGATCAGTTGATCGCCCTCATGACACGACTGCGCGAGAGCTTCGGTGACTGCCGCACCACGGGGTCCCGAACGACGGTTCCGCAGGCCGCCACTGAGCCGACCGCCGAGTCGACCGCTCAGACCACCACCCGTACACCCGCGTAACAGGTAAGAAAAGGAATCCCATGGCAACAACCACACCAGCCGGTGTGCGGGGCAGCCATCCCAAGCATTCAGGGGCCGCCCCCGAAGAGGGTGCCCCGATGTCTCACCGGCAGATCATGGAGGCACTGTCCGGGCTGCTGCTCGGCATGTTCGCCGCCATCGTCTCGTCGACGATCGTCACCAACGCCCTTCCCAAGATCATCGGCGATCTTGGCGGCGGCCAGTCCGCCTACACCTGGGTGGTCACGGCCTCCCTGCTTGCCATGACGGCGACCACGCCCCTGTGGGGCAAGATGGCCGACCTCTTCAGCAAGAAGGCCCTGGTCCAGATAGCCCTGCTCGTCTACATCGTGGGCTCGATCGTCGCCGGCCTCGCGCAGAACCCCGGCATGCTGATCTCCGCCCGTGCGATCCAGGGCATCGGCGCCGGTGGTCTGTCCGCCCTGGCGCAGATCATCATGGCGGCGATGATCTCGCCGCGTGAGCGCGGTCGTTACTCCGGCTACCTCGGCGCCACGTTCGCCGTCGCCACCGTCGGCGGTCCGCTGCTCGGCGGCGTCATCACCGACACCGACTGGCTCGGCTGGCGCTACTGCCTCTTCGTCGGTGTGCCCTTCGCGCTGATCGCCCTGGTCGTGCTGCAGAAGACGCTGCACCTGCCGGTGCTGAAGCGGAAGGTCAAGGTCGACTGGGCCGGCGCCTTCTTCATCACCGCCGCGGTCTGCCTGCTTCTCGTCTGGGTCACCTTCGCCGACGACAAGTACAACTGGCTCTCGTGGCAGACGTACACGATGGTCGGCGGCTCGATCGTGCTCGCGCTGATCTTCGTGCTCGTCGAGTCCAAGGCCAGCGAGCCGATCATCCCGCTGCGCCTCTTCAAGAACCGCACCATCACGCTGGCCTCGATCGCCTCGCTGTTCGTCGGTGTCGCGATGTTCGCGGGCACCGTCTACTTCTCGCAGTACTTCCAGCTGGCGCGCGGCAAGACGCCCACGATGTCGGGTGTCATGACGATCCCGATGATCGGTGGACTGTTCATCTCCTCCACCGTCTCCGGGCAGATCATCACCCGGACCGGCAAGTGGAAGGCCTGGCTCGTCGCCGGCGGTCTCTTCCTGACCGCGGGTCTGGGTCTGCTCGGCACCATCGAGTACGACACCCCGTACTGGCGCGTCGGGATCTGGATGGCGCTGCTCGGCCTCGGCGTCGGCATGATGATGCAGAACCTCGTGCTGAGCACGCAGAACCAGGTCGCCCCCCAGGACCTCGGTTCCGCCTCTTCGATGGTGACCTTCTTCCGGTCCCTCGGCGGCACGATTGGTGTCTCGGCGCTCGGCTCCGTGATGACCAGCCGCATCAGCACGCACGCCACCGACACCATCGGTTCCCTCAGCCCGCAGGACCAGCAGGCGGCCGGCAAGGCGATGGGCGGCGGCTCGCTGCCGGACATGTCCGTGCTGCCCGGCCCGATCCGCAACTGGCTGGAAGCCGCGTACGGAAGCGGCATCGCCGACATCTTCCTGTACGCCGCGCCGATCGCGTTCCTGGCATTCATCTTCACGATCTTCATCAAGGAGGTTCCCCTGCGTACCACCGGAGCCCTCGAACAGGCCGCGTCGGGCGATTCGACGCCCGCGGCCGCCTCGGCCCAGGCCGCTGCCCCCGCGCCCGCGCCGGAGCAGGTGCCGAGCCTCGTCGGTGCGGGTGCGCCCGTGGCCGACACGCAGACCCAGCGCCTGGCCACCGTCGCCGCCACCGCTGGTGACGTGCCCGTCGGCGGCACCCCGGTCCGCGGCTTCGTCCGCGGCGCCGAGTCCGCCCCGGTGCCGCGCGCCGCGGTCACCCTGATCTCCCTCGGCGGCCGTCAGCTGGGCCGCGCCGTGGCCCAGGGCGACGGCTCCTACAACGTCGACGCCCCCGGCGCCGGCTCCTACGTCCTGATCGCCTCGGCCGACGGCTACCAGCCGCAGGCCTCCACCGTGCTGGTGGGCGAGGAGCCGGTCACGTACGACATCCTGCTCAGCGGGACCAGCGGCCTCACCGGCCTGGTGCGGGCCAGCGAGACCAAGGCGCCGGTCGCCGGGGCGATGGTCATCGTCACCGACGTCCGCGGCGATGTCCTCGCCACCGGTCAGTCGGGACCTGGCGGCGAGTTCACCTTCGCCGAGCTGATCCCGGGCCCGGTCACCGTGGCCGTGAACGCGCCGGGTCACCGGCCGACCGCACTCCCGGTCGAGGTCACCGGCTCCGGTGTCACCCGCGTCGAGATCGACCTGCACTCCGGCTCCCAGGTTCAGGGCACCGTCCGGGCCGCGGGCCGCGCGCTGAACGACGCGCGGGTCACGCTGGTGGACGCCGCGGGCAACGTGGTCGCCACCGCCACCACCGGTGAGGACGGCGCGTACGCCTTCACCGACCTGGACGGCGGCGAGTACACCGTGATCGCGACCGGCTACCCGCCGGTGGCCACCGGCCTCAGCGTGAACGGCAGCGGCGTCGACGGCCACGACATCGAACTCGCCCACCCCGGCGAGTAGGGCTTCTCTGACGGGTCGGGCTGGATGCGGGAGGCCGCAATGGCCGGTCGCGACTCCAGCAAGATCCGTCAGGGGAGGCCTCATTGGGCCCCGGGCCACCTGAAGGTGTGGTTCGCGCTTTGAGCGGACGCGGACCGCACAGGCCCGGTTGTGAGAATGGGCCCCGGACCCGGCGGCGTCGCCAACGGCAGGGGACGGCCGTGACGCCGCCGACCGGGGCCCGTCCACGTACGGGACCGACCTTCCGGACAACCTCCGGATTCCGTACGTGACTGAGAACTTGAGCTAGGAGAGCAAAAGCATGGGACTGAGCGCGCGGATCCGCACGCGGGACGGGTGGGCCCTGCCGCACGCCGTCGTCACGGTGACCGACATGACCGGATCGCAGGTGCTGCGGGCCGAGGCCGATGACGAGGGCGGTGTGCACGACCCGGCCGCGCTCGCGCCCGGTCCCTACACGGTGATCGTGACCGCCGTCGGCTACGCCCCCGCCGCCTCCACCGCGATGGTGACGGCGAGCGGACGGGCCGACGTGGGCAGCATCGTGCTGCACCGGCAGGGCGGCGCCGAGCTGCCGCCGCCCGGCCCCTGGATGGTCGACCCGGCGCACTCCTCGGTCGCCGCGACGGCGCAGCACCTCGGCATCACGTCCGTGCACGGGCGGTTCACCGACTTCACGGCGCGCATCGACATAGCGCAGGACGTGGAGAAGTCGCGGGTCGAGGCCGTCATCCAGTCGGCGTCCATCGACACCGGCAACGGGATGCGCGACGGCCACCTGAAGTCCCCGGACTTCCTGGACGTGGAGTCGTACCCGGAGATCACCTACCGGTCGACCGGCATCGAGCCCGCGGGCACCGACCGCTGGACCGTGCACGGCCAGCTGAGCCTGCACGGCGTGGCGCGCGAGGTCGACCTCGACCTCAGCTACCTGGGCACGGGCGCCGACCCATGGGGCGGCACGCGGGCGGCGTTCAAGGCGACGGCCGAGCTGAAGCGCGAGGACTTCGCGATGAACTACAACCAGGTCGTGCAGGCCGGCATCGCCGCGATCGGCGCGACGCTGAAGGTCGAGCTCGACATCCAGGCCGTCCAGGGAGACGCGCTGCCGCAGATGTGACACCGGCGGGTGTCGGTGGCCGGGGTTAGGGTCCTTCTGACGGATCAGGCTGGATGCGGGTGGCCGCGCGTGTTCGGTGCCGGGGAGCGGGGTCTGGTGCGTGCAGCTGCAAGGCGGAGGAGGGCGTCAACGCGGAGCGTTGGCAACCGACGACAACGCCGAGGGGGTCCCCCCTGCTCCTTAAGAGCTTGGGGGAGGGCGTGCCAGGGCCCGCGACTCCAGCAAGATCCGTCAGAAGGGCCCTAAGCTGCGAAGCATGGCTCCGAACATCGCGACCAACACCCGTGTCTCACTGGACGAGTTGCTGGACTTCGTACGCCCCCGGCATCGCGCCCTCCTCATCACCGCCCGCGCCGACGGGTCCCCGCAGGCCTCACCTCTGACCTGCGGGGTCGACGGCGACGGGCGGATCGTTGTTTCCACGTACCCGGAGCGGGCCAAGACGCGGAACGCGAAGCGGGATCCGCGGGTCAGCCTCGTCGTGCTCAGCGACGAGTGGAACGGGCCGTGGGTGCAGGTCGACGGTGCGGCGGAGGTCATCGACTCGCCCGACTCCGTCGAGGCGCTCGTCGAGTACTTCCGGTGCATTTCGGGGGAGCACCCGGACTGGGACGAGTATCGCGAGGCGATGGTCAAGCAGGGGAAGTCGATCATTCGTGTCACGCCGGAGAAGTGGGGTCCTGTGGCCACGGGTGGGTTCCCGGCGAGGTTGGCGTAACCGGTACCGGGGTTGACGCCTCGGGGCTCCGCCCCGGACCCCGGTCCTCAATCGCCGGACGGGCTTGAATTGAGTTGCTTCGAGCCCCTGTCCGAGCGTCGGGTGGGCATATCAAGCCCCGCCGGCGATTGAGGCGCGGGGTCCGGGGCAGCGCCCCGAGGCGTCAACCCCGTTGGGCCACCAGCGTCTCGATGCCCGCGATCTGGAGGTCCAGGGCCACCTGGAAGTCCATGTCGCGCATCGCGTCCACGTCGCCGCCCTCCTCCACCGCCTCCATCATCCGCTCGGCGTGCGAGAAGTCGTCCGCCATCTCCTCCGGGACGGAGAACGCGGCCATCGCCTTGTGGAAGTACTCGTCCTGCGTGAGGCCCACCTCGGCGCAGCGCTGGCGGAAGTGGCCCTCGATGGTGCCGTAGCCGTACACGAACTGGAAGACGGAGGAGACCGCGCCGCGCTGCTGGGCGAGCGTGAGGCCGGTGCGGGCGATGACCCGCTGCACCGCGCGCGAGAACAGCAGTGACTTCGGGCCGACGTTGAGGAAGTTGCCGACGAGCGGCGAGATCCACGGGTGCCGTACGAGCAACTTCCGGTAGGTGGCGGCCAGTTCGCGCAGCTGCGTCTGCCAGTCCGGCAGGACCTCCGCGTCCGTGTCCGGGATCTCCAGCTCGCCGAAGGCCTGGTCGAGGGCGAGTTCGAGGAGATCGTCCTTGGTGTCGACGTACCAGTAGACGGACATCGCGGTGACGCCGAGCTCCCCCGCCAGGCGCCGCATCGAGAACTTGGCGAGCCCCTCCGCGTCCAGGAGCTTCACAGTCGCCCGGGTGATCCGCTCCCGGTCGAGCCCGCTGGGCTGCTCGGCCCGCCGGCCGCGCGACGCTCTGGGCCTGGGCTCCACGGCGCCATCCGTGTCCTCGAGCCAGACGCTCATCCGCGCTGCCTTCGCCATGGCGTTCCTTCCCAGGGGTTCCTCGTACGCGGGCGGGACCGGCCTGCGCACAGGACCGCTCCCCACCCGCACCGATGCTAAGCGGAAGTCACCGCTGCTGATTGTGCCCGCTCAGCGCTGCGCAGCAGGGCCGCCGCGAGCAGGCCGCCCGCGAGGACGGCGATCGCGCCGACCAGTTGACTGGTCTCCAGACCGGAGGCGAAGGCTTCGCTGATACGGGCCTTCTCCCCGGCCGAGTCCGCCGCCGCGAGCGCCGCCGGGAACGAGGCCGCGGAGACGGATACGAGCGCGGCGAAACGGGCGTTCAGGACCGCGCCGAGGACGGCGACGCCCAGGCCGTTGCCGAACTCCGCGAGCGTGCCGTTGACCCCGGCACCCACGCCCGCCTTCTCCGGCGGGATCGCGCTCATGATGGCGTTGGCCATCGCCGGCATCGCGAGTGCCATGCCCACGCCCATGACGACCAGGCCGAGCAGCATCCCGCCGTACCCCTCGCCGCCGAGCAGCGCGATGGCCGCGAGCCCCGCCGCCATGCACGTCATGCCGACCGCGATGGTGAGCGGTGTGCCCATCCTGGGCAGCAGCCGGGCGCCGACCCCCGTGAGGTTGAGCGCGACGACGGTGAGCGCCATCGGCGCGGTGCGCAGACCCGCCTCCAACGGCCCGTATCCGAGCAGGAACTGGAGGTGCTGAGTGAGCAGGAACAGCGAGCCGGCCATGCCGAACGCCACGAGGACGACCCCGGCCACCGCGCCCGTGAACGTGCGGTTGCGGAAGAAGTGCATGTCGAGCATCGGATACGGGATCCGCAGCTCCCACGCCACGAACGCGGCCATCACGAGGACGCCGATCACGGCCGAGGCGAGCGTGGTCGTGGAGGTCCAGCCGTCGTCGGGGCCCGAGATGATCGCGTAGACGACGCCGGTCATGCCGATGGTGGAGAGCACCGCCCCGAGCAGGTCGGGACGGTCGCCCTGGGGGTTCTTCGACTCGGGGACCAGCGCGATCACGGCGACGAGGCCGACGAGCGCGACGGGGATGTTGATCAGGAAGATCGAGCCCCACCAGAAGTGGTCGAGCAGCACCCCGCCGACCAGCGGGCCGACGGCGAAGCCGAGCGTGCTGACCGTGGACCACAGGGCGATCGCCCGGACGCGCTCGGCCTCGCTGAAGACCTGGACGACGACCGCGAGCGTCGACGTCATCATCAGCGCGCCGCCGACGCCCATGCCCGCGCGGGCGGCGATCAGCTGCGCGGTGGATCCGGCGAACGCGGCGGTCAGCGAGCCGACGCCGAAGATCGCGAGGCCCGCCGCGAGCATCTTCTTGCGGCCGTAGCGGTCGGAGGCGCTCCCCGCAGTGAGCAGCAGTCCTGACTGGACGAGCGAGTAGGCGCTGATCATCCACTGGATGTCGGACGTCGAGGCCCCCAGTTCCCGGGTGAGGGAGGGGATCGCGACGTTCAGAACGGTGTTGTCGAGCAGCACGGTCAGCTGGGCGACGCAGATGACGCCGAGGATGAGCCAGCGCTGGGGGTGGCCTGCGGTGACCTGGGGTGCCTGGGTGGCCGGGTCGGCCGTGGGGGCCATGGACACTCCTCTACGGTGTATGGGGCTGACGTCTCCCATACACCGTAGAGGATGTGCTGTACGCCGTACAAGCGGCTTACTCTGCTACTTGGTTACTTGGCCTGCGTCAGGTCGTAGAACGTGCTGCTGCCGACCGTCACCTTCTTGAAGTTGGCCGCGACCCACTTCGTGATCTTCGACGAAGAGCCGGAGCCGATGAAGTAGTGGATCTTGCCGTCCTCGACGTACTGCTTGAACTGGGCGAGTGTCGGGGACGGGTCGGTGCCGTTGAAGCCGCCGATCGCCATCACCGGGTCCCCGGTGGCCAGTTGGTAGCTCGACTGGTTCTGCGAGCCGATCGTGGCCGCGACCCAGGTGTAGTCACCGGCGTTCTGCTGGAGGAGCTTCTTGGCCTTGCTGCTGACCTGGGCGCCGTTGAGGAGACCGCCCATGCCACCGCCTCCGGCCTTGCCGCCCTTCTTCTGGTTCTGGCCGGGCATGCCGCCGCCGGGGAAGCCGCCCTGCTGCTTGCCCTTGCCCATGCCGTTGCCCTTGCCCTGGGCGCCGGTCGGTGGCTGGCCCATCTGACCACCCTTGCCGGCCTGACCGCCCTGCTTGCCCGGCATCCCGCCGCCACCGCCGCCACCGCCAGGGCCGCCACCCTTGCCGCCGCCCCCACCGGGACCACCCATCATGCTGGCCCCGGAGGGACCCGCCGTCACGATCGACCCGGTGTGCCCGGTGTTCAGCGTGGAGACGGTGTACGCGGAGGGCGCGGCCAGCGAGGCCACGAGGCCCAACCCAGCGGCGCCGAGCGCCAGTTGACGGTTGAGCCGGCCCCCGAGGGCGAGGCCCAGGCCCGCCACGAGGCCGCCGATGAGCACGGCCCACCGCAGCCACGGCAGGTAGTCCGCGGTCCGGCCGAGCAGCGCGTACCCCCACACGGCCGACGCCACGACAGAGGCGCCCAGCGTCACCGACCAGCCGAGATGCCTCCGCTCCTCCCACAGCACGGTCGCGCCCATGCCGACGACGGCCGCGAGATACGGGGCCAGGGCCACCGTGTAGTACTGGTGGAAGATGCCGGCCATGAGGCTGAAGACCAGGCCGGTCATCAGCAGCGAGCCGCCCCACGCGAGGAACGCGGCGCGCGCCGTGTCGATCCGCTCGGCCTTCCAGGTCAGCACCACGCCCGCGACGAACAGGATCAGCGCGGCGGGGATCAGCCACGAGATCTGGCCGCCGATCTCGGAGTTGAACATCCGGGTGAGGCCGGTCTCGCCCCACTGCCCCGTGCCGCCGCCCATGCCGCCGCCACCGCCGCCGACGGAGCCGGCCTCGTCGCCGTTGATGCGGCCGAGTCCGTTGTAGCCGAAGGTCAGTTCAAGGAACGAGTTGTTCTGGGAGCCGCCGATGTACGGCCGCGAGGACGCGGGCCACAGCTCGACGATCGCCACCCACCAGCCGCCCGAGACGACCATCGCGGCGGCGGACAGGGCGAGTTGCCCGAACCGCTTGCGCACCCGTACCGGCGCGAACACCGCGTAGAGGACCGCAAGCGGCGGCAGGACCAGGAAGGCCTGCAGCGTCTTGGTGAGGAAGGCGAGGCCGACGGCGACGCCCGCCCAGATCAGCCACGTGGTCCGGCCGTGCTCCATGGCGCGCAGCACGCAGTAGACCGTGACGGTCATCAGGAGCGCGAGCAGCGCGTCCGGGTTGTTGAAGCGGAACATCAGCGCGGCGACCGGGGTCGTCGCGAGGACCACCATGGCGATCAGTCCCGCGGTGGCGCTGAACCGGCGGCGCAGCGCCCCGTACAGCACACCGGCGGTGGCCACCGCCATCAGGACCTGCGGGCCGAGGATCGCCCACGAGTTGAGGCCGAAGAGCCGTACCGACAGACCCATCGGCCACAGCGCGGCCGGTGGCTTGTCGACGGTGATCGCGTTCGCCGCGTCGGACGAGCCGTAGAAGAACGCCTTCCAGCTCTCGCTGCCCGCCTGGGCGGCCGCCGAGTAGAAGGAGTTGGCGTAACCGGAGGAGGAGAGGTTCCAGAAGTAGGCGGCCGCGATCACGAGGAGCATGCCGAGGAAGGCCGGGCGTGCCCAGCGCGGGTCCTCGGGCCTGCCGCGCCACACACGCGTCAGGAACGCGGCCGGGGGCGGGGACTCGGCGGGCGCCGCGGAAGGCGCGTCGTACGAGGGTCGGATGTCTGTGGTCATCGCTGGGTCGTCCTTGCCTGCGGAACCTCGGAGTTCCGTACGGGGATGGGGGCGGGCTCGGGGGTGCTCCGGTCGGTGGGAGTGGTCCGGTCCGTGAACACCCACGCGCGGAAGAGCAGGAAGCGCAGGATCGTCGCCGCGAGGTTGGCCGCGATCAGCACGATCAGCTCGGTCGAGTGCGCGGGGTTGCCGGAGGCCGTCTGGAGCGCGGCGAGCGAGCCGCTGGTCAGCGCCCAGCCGATGCCGAAGACGACGATGCCCTGGGCCTGGTGGCGTACGGCCTTGTCCCGGCCGCGCACGCCGAACGTCAGGCGCCGGTTGGCCGCCGTGTTGGCGAGGGCCGAGACGAACAGCGCGGCCGCGTTGGCGAGCTGCGCCCCCGAGAACGTACGGAAGCCGGAGTACAGCAGCAGATACAGCAGCGTCGACATGGCGCCGACGACGCAGAAGCCCAGCAGCTGGCGGGCAAGGCCCTTGGGGACATCGGTGAGCTGGCGGTCGCGCGGATCGTCGCCGAAGGGGCGCGCGAGCCGGTCGAGGGAGAGCGAGCCCGTCGCGAGCGCCTTGCCCACGCGCCAGACGCCCTTGAGGTCCTCGGTCGCCGTCTTGACGATGTGGACGGTCGAGTCCGGGTCGTCGACCCAGTCGACGGGCACTTCGTGGATCCGGAGCCCGGCCCGCTCCGCGAGCACCAGCATCTCGGTGTCGAAGAACCAGCCGGTGTCCTCGACGAGCGGGAGCAGCACCTGCGCGACATCGCGCCGGATCGCCTTGAACCCGCATTGGGCGTCGGAGAAGCGGGCCTGAAGGGAGCCGCGCAGGATGAGGTTGTACGTGCGCGAGATGAACTCGCGCTTCGAGCCGCGCACGACCCGGCTCGCGCGGGCGAGCCGCGAGCCGATCGCGAGGTCGGAGTGCCCGGAGATCAGCGGCGCCACCAGCGGGAGGAGCGCGTTCAGGTCGGTGGACAGGTCCACGTCCATGTACGCGAGGACCGGTGCGTCGGATGCCGACCACACGGTGTTCAGGGCGCGTCCGCGCCCCTTCTGTTCGAGCCGGAAGTGCTCGACCTCGCGGAACTCGTCCGTCAGGTCGTTCGCCACCTGGGGCGTGCTGTCGGTGGAGGCGTTGTCCGCGACGGTGATGCGGAAGCGGTAGGGGAAGGTGCGGACCAGGTGGGCGTGCAGCCTGCGCACGCACGCACCGAGGTCCTTCTCCTCGTTGTAGACGGGGATGACAACGTCCAGGACCGGCACATCGCCGCTGCCGACCGGGAGGTGCTCCCGCGCCGGCAGCGCCCCGAACCGCGCGGAGACGGAGGTCGGATCGATGCCCGGAGAAGAGTCGGTTCGCATGCCACCGACATTCGCCAACTGCCCTGTTAGGGCTGTGTGGTGAGGCTTTGGACGGGCTGTGAGAAATTCAAGCCCCGCCGGCGATTGAGGCGCGGGGTCCGGGGCAGAGCCCCGCGACGTCGGCACGGGTGGCTGCCACGGCCGCGTAGGCCGGCAGATGCACGGTGAAAACGGTGCGGCCGGCCGCGCTCTCGACCGTCACAGACCCACCGTGCGCCGCCGCGACCGCCTGCACGATGGCGAGGCCGAGGCCGGTCGAGCCCGCCTTCCTGGACCGCGAGGAGTCGCCGCGCGCGAACCGTTCGAAGACGCGCGGCAGCAGCTCGGCGGGGATGCCGGGCCCGTCGTCCTGTACGTCGAGGCAGACCCAGGGGCCGTGCCGGTGCACGCGCGCGGTGACCGTGGTGCCGGGCGGCGTGTGCGTGCGCGCGTTGGCGAGCAGGTTGACGAGGACCTGGTGCAGGCGCGCGGAGTCGGCGAGCACGGTGGCCGGTTCGTCGGGGAGCTCCAGTCGCCAGGCGTGGCCCTGGTCGGCTGCGCGGGCGTCGCTGAGCGCGTCGACGACGAGCGGCGACAGGTCCGTCGGCTCGTACGACAGCGGCCTTCCGGCGTCGAGGCGGGCGAGCAGCAGCAGGTCCTCGACGAGCCCGGTCATCCGGTCCGCCTCGGACTCGATGCGGCCGAGCGCGTGCCGGGTGTCGGGACCTGGCTCCTCGCGGCCACGTCGCGTCAGCTCGGCGTAGCCGCGGATGGAGGCCAGCGGCGTACGCAGCTCATGGCTGGCGTCCGCGACGAACTGGCGCACCCGCGTCTCGCTCTGCTGCCGCGATTCGAGGGCGCCGTGCACATGGTCGAGCATGCGGTTGAGCGCGGCGCCGACCTGCCCGACCTCGTTCCTGGGGTCGGCCTCTGACTCGGGTACGCGTTCGTAGAGGGTCACCTCGCCGCTGTGCAGCGGGAGTTCGGAGACCCGGGTCGCGGTCGCGGCGACGCGGCGCAGCGGCCGCAGATTGACGCCGACCATGATGGCTCCGGCGGCGCCCGCCGCCACGAGGGCCGCGGCGGCGACGAGCAGCTCGGTGACGATGAGCTTGTTGACGGTGGAGTCGACCTGGGCGGTGGGGCGGCCCACGTAGTAGTCGCCGTTGGATCCGGAGACGTACTGGACGCGGTAGCTGCCGAGGCCCGGGAGGTCGACGGTGTGCGCGGAGTGGTGGTCGGAATGGTCGTCGGTCTGGGGGACGTCCTCCAGCGCGTCGAGCACGGCCTGGGAGAGTCCGTCGGTCCGGAGCTGCCTGCCGCCCTCGTCGTTCGTCGCCTCGACGCTGACCTTGCCTTCGGTGGCCTGACCGTCGTCGACCTCGGCGCCGAGGGTGCCCTCGGGGGAGCCCAGGGTCACGAACGCCAGGTCACCGAATTCCTTCTGCCCCATGGGGCCGGCCCCGGGAAAGTCGCCCTTCGGCCCGCTCGCCCGCATCGCTATGCCGCGTACCTGCTTGTCGAGCTCGTCGTACAGGTACGAGTGCAGCGAGACGGCGGACACGACACCGATCACGGACGCGACGACGGCCATCAGCGCGACGGCCGTGACGACGAGCCGGGTACGGAGCGTCTGGGGCCGGCCCCTTCGCTTCACGACGCCGTGGTGGCGGCCATGGCCGGCTTGATCAGATAGCCGGCGCCGCGCCGGGTGTGGATCATCGGCTCGCGCCCGGCGTCGATCTTCCTGCGCAGGTACGAGATGTAGAGCTCGACGACGTTCGCCTGCCCCCCGAAGTCGTACGACCACACGCGGTCCAGGATCTGCGCCTTGCTGAGCACGCGCCGCGGGTTGCGCATGAGGAAGCGCAGCAGCTCGAACTCGGTGGCGGTGAGGTGGATGTTGTCCCCGCCCCTCGACACCTCGTGGCTGTCCTCGTCGAGCATCAGATCGCCGACGACAAGCACGGACTCGCTGCGCCGGTCGGCGGCGCCGGTCCTGCGGAGCAGACCGCGCAGCCGGGCGACGACCTCTTCGAGGCTGAACGGCTTGGTGACGTAGTCGTCGCCACCCGCCGTGAGCCCCGCGATCCGGTCCTCGACGGCGTCCTTGGCGGTCAGGAAGAGAACAGGCACTTCCGGCAGCTCACGGCGCATCCGCCCGAGCACGCTCAGCCCGTCCATGTCCGGCAGCATCATGTCGAGCACGACGGCGTCGGGCCGGAACTCACGGGCCGTCTGCATGGCGCCGCCCCCGTCCCCCGCGGTGCGGATCTGCCAGCCCTCGTAGCGCAGGGCCATGGACAACAGCTCGGTGATGGACTGCTCGTCGTCCACGACAAGCACCCGGACGGGGCTTCCATCCGGCCTCAGCAGTTCGGTACGCCCCTGGGGCGAGGTCGCGGTCATGGCGCCAGCTTGCGACGCGCCTCTGAGAGCACCCTTTCCCGAACCTGTGAAAACTCTGAGAAACCCGTTGAGTGTGCTGGGGCTCTCCTGGGCCCCCTGGGTCCCCTGGATCCCCTGGGTCTCAGTCCAGCCCGAACAGCGCGGCGGCATTGTTCCGGCACACCGCCCGCACCCAGTCGTCCCCGAGACCTAGCCCCTCGATCACCTCCAACTGATGCACGTACGGATACGGGATGTTCGGAAAGTCGCTGCCGAGCAGCACCCGGTCCCCGAGATCGGCCAGCCGCCCCAACTCGCCTTTCGGGAACGGCGCCTGACGCTCGACGAAGTCGGTGAACGCCATCGTCGTGTCCAGCCGCACCTCCGCGTACCGCTCGGCCAGCTCGAAGAAGTCGGTGTACTCGGGCATCCCCATGTGCGCGACCACCAGCGGCAGCCGCGGATGCCGGGCGAGCAGCCGCGCGATGGGCTCGGGCCCGGTGTGCTTTCCGGGCGCGGGCCCGGAGCCGCAGTGCGTCACGATCGGCGTCCCGGCCTCGGCGAGCAGCCCCCACACGGGATCGAGCAGCGGATCGTTCGGGTCGTAGGCCCCCACCTGCACATGCGCCTTGAACACCCGCGCCCCCGCGTCCAGCGCCTCGCGCACGTACGTCTCGGCGCCCGGCTCGGGGAAGAAGG
The DNA here is from genome assembly GCF_042888725.1 of Streptomyces sp. NPDC002795. Lineage (NCBI taxonomy): Bacteria > Bacillati > Actinomycetota > Actinomycetes > Kitasatosporales > Streptomycetaceae > Streptomyces > Streptomyces sp. NPDC002795. The sequence continues at coordinate 201,013 of NZ_JBIAQB010000014.1, read as the reverse complement.
TGGCGGTGTGCAGACAGTCGGGCGTACGGGCGGCGAACCCGGCGGCCCACTCGTTCAGCCAGGGCACCATCCCGGCCTTGTGCGGATACAGCATCGAGGTGAAGGCCTCGACCTTGAACTCCCGCAGCCTGGCGAGCCGCTGCCCCTCCTCCTCGCGGTACGTGATCGGCCACTCGGTCCCGACCAGCGGCCCGGCGGAGTCGAAGTACGCCCACACCTTGCGCAGCACGCGCTCGGGCATGAAGTGGGTGTGCACGTCGACGAGGCCGGGGAGCCGGTACCGGTCGAGAAACGCGGCGACCTGGCCGGTCTCGGAGGACGTCTCACCCACGTCACTCACGCTCGAACTCCTGGCTGCGCTCAACCTTCGCGACATGCACCGTGTACCGCTCGTACCACTCGGCGCGGCCCTGCTTCTGCACGGCGCGGTGCTCACCGACGGAGCGCCACTGCTCGATGGCGGCGGAGTCGCGGAAGTACGAGACGGTGATGCCGAGCCCACCGGGATCGCGCGCGGACTCGTGGCCCAGGTATCCCGGGATCTCCTTGACGAGCTCGTCCATCCGGTCGGCCGCCTCCCCGTACCCGCGGTCCCCCGGGGTCCGCACGGAGCTGAACACCACGACGTAGTAGGGCGGTTCGAAGGCGGGTAGCGGCCGGTGCGCCGCCGCCCCGTCAGCCACATCGGCGTGATCACTCATGTCCGTACGATCTCTCGTTCCCGTGCGCGAGGAAAGGGATTTGGCCGAACGGCGGGCCGGCCGCTCAGAAGAGCCCACCCTGCACCGCCGGCACCTCCCGCACCTCGGGCCCCGCACCGCCGGCCCCCTCCAACGCCCGTTCCAAAGGCCACCCGGCCAGCACCCGCGCGTCCACGACCAGGCGCCGCCCGTCGTCCCCCTCCACCAGATGCAGATCGGGCCCGGCCGCGGCAATGACCTTCCCCGCCACGACGGCCCCTTCCCCGAGCCCGCTCACCACAGCATCGACCCGGTCGATCCCATCCAGCCCGAACACCTCCCCGTGATCCACCACCCGGCACGGCAACCGCTCCAGGGACTCGGGCCAGCCGTCGAGCCCCGCCGCGACACCGTGCGCCCGCACCAGCTCGGCGCCCCGCTCACCCACCCCCGGCAGCCCGCCCCGCACGGCGCGCTTGCGCTCGTACGGAATCCGGTCCGGCACCCCGAGCGCCACCCGCAGCAGCTCCTCGGCCCGCCGGGCCGCCATCAGGGGCCCCCGCCCCAGCCACGTAAAGGCGACGGCCCCCTGCTCGAGCAGCCGATCGCTCCCCCTCCGGGTCCCCGTGATCCCCACCTTCACGAGTCCGTCCCCGAACCACGCCAAATACACGTGGTACGGCCGCGGGTCATCGGCGATGGTGTCGGCGGCCACGGACCGGGACCGGTCGATCGCGGCACACTCCGCACACTGCGCCCGCGTCCCCCGCACCGGCACCGTGTCCCGCCCCGGACAGACGGTCCACCGCCCTGCCCGCCACACCCCGAGACACCGCCGCTCCCCACCGACCCGGAACGCGACGCTCTCCCCGAACCGCACCCCGCTCTCCCGCTCGCCCCCGCCGTCCCCCACCCACCCGAAGACCGGCCCGCCCCCACGCCACCGCATTCCGGTGCACCACCACGTCATACGAACCAGGATGACGCACGGCACTGACAACACCCGGAAAACGCAAGAGGCCCCGGATTTCTCCGGGGCCTCTTGTCTGTGTGCACTCGGCAGGATTCGAACCTGCAACCTTCTGATCCGTAGTCAGATGCTCTATCCGTTAAGCTACGAGTGCTTGTTTTTTCTTTTTTGTTGTCTCCGTTCCCGGCCTTTCGGCCCGTCCCGGCGACAAGAAGAACATTACATGACTGCCGCCGCCATGTGAAATCCGATTGCCCCACCCCTCCTGACCTGCGAAAACGCACTGTGGGGGCCGGGCGGGCCGCGGCCGGACCCGGGAAGCGCCGAAGCCCCGGTCCAGAGGGACCGGGGCTTCGGATCTTGCTGCGGAGGCGGAGGGATTTGAACCCTCGATGGGGGGGGTAAACCCCAAACCGCATTAGCAGTGTGTTGCCCCTCGTCGGACGACGACGGGGGGTGACTCCTCCATCGCGTCATCGCAGGTCGTGCGAAGGGACAGTCCCACCTTGATGTCTCGCGGCCAAGGGTGGCTGTGCCAGTTGGTGCCATCACGAGGCACGTGGGCCCGGTGTGTGAGACCCGCAACGAACCCCCGTGATCAATTTCCGCGCCGCCCGGCCCGCCGCCTAACGTCCCCCGGACACATCAACAGCCGGGGGGCTAATCGAGCGGGAGCAAGACGGTGACTCACCTGGCGTACGGCAGCAGCGGCCTCGTCGGCAGACTCATTGACGCCGTGGTGCCCGAGTGGGCCGAGCTGCCGTTGCTGATCCTCATCTTCGTCGGCCTGTTCGGGATGATCGTCTACGGCCGGTACAAGGCGCGCCGCGACGGAGCCGCATCGCCCGCGAACCGCCCCGAGAACATCGCGATACGCAAGGGCGCGTCACTCATGATGGCCGTCTCGTCCGCCCTCTTGGAGATTCTCGGCGTGATCGGGATCTTCGCCTTTGGGTGGCCGTGGTGGATCGGCGTCGCGCCGATCGCCCTCTGCGTCCTCGGCGTCTTCATGTTCCGCTCGGCGTTCAAAGCGGGGGAGCAGCACCAATGATGCCGCGCGAAGACAAGTGGCAGGTTGTGATCCTGGTCGCGGGGGCCCTGTCCACCGTCAGCCTCGTCCTGGAGTACAGCGGCTGGGCCCGTGCGTTCTTCCTGGCCCTTGGCGTCTTGTGCGTAAGCACCGTGTTCCGGGATCTCCGGGTGAAGCGCCGTAAGCGCCTGGCCCGGCGCCAGGCCCTGCTGACGCGCCTCGACCGCCTCATGCGCGACGAGGTGAAGCGCCGATGATCAATAAGGGGCTCGTCCGGATCATGTACGCGCTGATCTTCGGCGGCATGATCGCCTACGTCGCCCAGGGCCTGTTCCACGACGGCTGGGTGTCGGCAGCCTTCGGTGCCGTCACCGTGGCCGTCTGCGGCGTCTGGAACCTGCGCCGAGCCACAGTGCAGCGTGACCGGCGCCTCGGCCGCACTGGCACCCGCTTCAGCCGGTTCCTGCTCAGCCGTATCGGCCTGGTGGTCGTCCTCGTCGTACTGGCGCTGTGCGCGGCGCTCGTCATCGCGATCGGCGACGACGACTGCCCCTCGACGGACTTTGCTGGGAAGTGCCGTATGCCCCGCCACATGAACTGGTAGCCGCACAGGCGTATCGATGTGTGAAGGAGCGGTCAGGTGGGGGCGCCTGCATCGTTGCCGGTCGGGCGTGCCATGCGGACAGTCACCGCCCACTGTTCCCAGCTTCCGGGGGGCTGATGGGTGACCGTCGTTTGGCGGTCCTGTGCGGTCGTCATGCTGACGTTTGTGGCGCTGGCCAGGTGATCGAGTTTTCCGTTCGCGGCGGCATGGGCTCGGATCAGGGCTGAGCAGACGCCCTGGACGCGTGGTGGTAGCCGGTCAAGGCCGCGGAGAGCCGAGGCCCAGTCACCGGGAGTTGGTGCAGATGCGTTCCGGTCGCGGGAGTTGATCCCGGTGCGAAGCATGCCCATGGCCCACAGACAGTTGTCGAGAATCTCGACCATCAACGTGGCATCCTCGCCGATCGCCTCGGTCTCCAATGGAGTGAGGGCGATGGTGATCTCCAGGCTGCCGTTCTGTTCGGCGTTGGAACGGAAAAGAGCGCTCATCAGCCCTCCGTCGATGCGTGCGAACAGTGCCTCATCTGTTGTGCTGGTGTGTCAGCTCGCGGGATTCTGTTCCGCTCGACAGCGACGACTGTGCCATGTGCGTCGAGCGCGGCGAAGGCGATCAGACCAACCGCCTCATCCCGGCGAACCAACCGGGCTCAACTGGACACGCAGCTCGGTCACTATCGGGCGGCCTGGACGATCAAGGTTCCGATGTGGCCCTGCTGCGGGGCGTCGAGCACTTGGGCCTGTGCCTCGGTGAATCCGGCGGTCCGAAGCAGTTCCTCCCAGGTCTCTGGGGTGTGGCTGTAGCGGTACGTGAACAGGGCCGGCCCGGCGAATCCGCCCTTGTACATGCCCTGTGGCCCGTACGCGCCGGGGATCGCGGGGGGCTGCGAGAAGACGAACGCTCCGCCGGAGTTAAGGCGTTGAGCGACGAGAGGGAAGAGCCGGGCGGGGTCGGTGAACCAGGCCGCGCCGAAGATGGAGTACACGGCGTCGTACGTGTCGGTCGTCTCCGCGAGGTAGTCGAGGACCTCGGCGCATTCGATTCGGGCGCCGGTTGCCTGCCAGTGTTCGCGGGTCTTGTCGACCATGACCGGGGAGAGGTCCACGCCGGTGGCCTTCACGCCTTGTTCGGCGAGGTGGGCGAGGGCGCGGCCGGTGCCGCATCCGATCTCCAGGACGGTGGCCGGGGTACCGAGGAGTTCGGGGCCGGGCCCGTGGCCCGCGTACTGGGTCCAGCAGAAGACCGGTTCGGCGTCGGGCTTGAAGGCGCTCTCAGCGTAGGTGTCCCAGAGTTCGCGTTCGGCAGCGATGTTGTGGTGTGCAGGCAACGGGGTCTTCCTTGGTGACGTGACGGGGGGTGGGCCCCACCTTGCGGAGGCCGGTTCCTCGATCGGGCCGGGGGCTCGTCGAGGGGTTCGGGACCTCCGCGAAGCGGGCCAAGGTGATCAGTGGGAGTCGGGGACCTTGTCGTCGCAGGGTGAGCAGTTGGCGCCGTCCACGGCCCACAGCTCCTCGTCGGGGGTGAAGCCGTTCTCGCGCAGCATGTCGGCGGTGCGCAGCACGATGCCGTCGCGGCGGCGTTGGATGAAGGGTGCGTGGTGCTTGAACTCGCCGTCGTTGTAGGCGGTGAAGAAGGCGAAGAGGACGGGGGTGTCGAGGTAGATCTGGTGGACGCCCTTGTCGACAAGCTTGCCGACGCCGAGGTGCCAGTCGGGGCGCTCGATCGCGGTGATCATGTACATCACGGCGTTGCCGAGGATGCGCTCGGCCATGTCGCGCACCATCTCGTTGTCGCGGAGCAGCAGGGCGATCTCGCGGTCCCAGAGCGTCATGCCGCTGTCGAAGACGTTGATGGGCAGGTGCTTCACGTGCTGCTGTACCGCGTTGAGGAGTTCACGCGGGTCTCGGATGCGCGAGGGTGCGGTGCGGGGTTCAAGGGCTGTGGTCACGTCGAGCGGTCCCTTCTCCTGCTGGGGGACGCTGAGGCGGATGCCTTGCAGCGATGGCACCGGCAGATCGGCAGCACGCTCGACGTCAGCGGCGGGCCGCCCTCGCCCGCGTATAAGGTGCGCGGCTCGGTGCGGGTGCCGTCGGCGTGGATCGTGTAGACGCTGATGCTGATCGCCATACCTAGGACGCTAGAAGTGGCTGGGAAGGGCGCACCACGTTGTTGCACGGTCTTGCACGTGGATTACCCGAAGGTGTTGATCGCGTCCGTGATCAGCGTGCGGGCGCGGACCCCGTACACAGCGTTTTTGCTCATCTCGGCGAACGCCTTCGCGTAGGTGGTGACCTCGCCGGGCGCGGTGACGTTCACGGCGGCAGTCAGCAGCTCCGAACTCACCTGGCGGTCGTCGAAGATGTAGAAGGCTTCCAACGGCCACATGCGGCGTTCGGCGTCGAACGGGATGATGCCGAGGCTGACGTTCGGCAGCGCCATGACGGCCAGGAGGTAGCCGAGCTGGGAGGCCATCGTGTCCGGCGATCCGATGCGGTAGCGGAGCACCGTCTCTTCGAGGAGGAACGCGAACTGGTGGTCTCCCTCGTGCAGGACGCCGGAGCGCTCGATGCGGGAGGCGGCAGCATCGGGTGCGTCGTCCGGCGTCCCCTGGAAGCGGGCGATCGTCGACAGCAGCGCGGTCGCGTAGGCCTCGGTCTGGAGGATGCCCGGCACCACGTTGGAGCAGTAGATCCGGAAGCGTCGGGTGCCGGCGTACAGGGGAAGTACCTCGTCCTGGGCGCGGCGCATGCCGTGCCGGTGCAGCTTCTTCCAGTGCACGTACATCTGGTCGGCCTGGCGGTTGGCGGCGACCAGATCGGCGGCCTGGTCCTCGACGCCGCACGCCGTGCACCAGTCCCGTACGTCCGTGTCCGAGGGCGGGGTCTTGGCGTTCTCGATCCGGGATCGCTTCGACGGGCTCCACCCGCACCGAAAAGCCAGTTCCCCACCCGACAGGCCGGCATCCCGGCGGATGTCCCGTAGACGTACCGCGAGGCGTTCACGGGCGGCCTGGGCTGCGGATGAAGGGGAGGTGGTCATAGGTGGCTGGCTCTTCGGTCGCGCTGGTCAGATCGTGTACTTCTCGTGCGGGATTCCGCGTTCCCACACCGTCTCGAAGGCGCTCGCGGCCAGTTGCACGACGGCTGGCTCGGTGCGCACCTCCCACTTCACATCGGCCCAGTTCCCGTCGCCGGAGAAGTGGTTGAACAGCACCGCTGTGCGGTCGAAGAGCCAGAAGTCATTGCCCGGCAGAGCGATGTCCGAGGCGAGCCTCCGGGGCAGCCATCGCACGTCTTCACCGGCATGGATGTTGACCGTCGCTCCGGCGTGCTCGTAACCGATGTAGTCGGTGACGGGCTCGGAGACGATGCGGGCCCGACGCATGGCCACACCGCGTGCGACCGTGCTGCTGACCAGGTCGACCCAGGGCGTCCAGTACGCCGAGGTCGGGTCCGTGTCGCGCTCGCCGGTGCGCTTCCAGTGCTCGAAGTCGGCCGCCTCGTCGCCCACCCCGTACACGTCGCGCATCTCCAGGTGGCACGCGGAACGGTGGGCGCCGGCGAGCAGTTCCTCAAATCCCGGCTCGTCGCTCTGCGACATCGCACGCCTCCCTGATCATCGACACCATGCGGGCCGGGACCCGTACGACGGCCTCATGGTCCGGAATCCCCTTGGCGTGGCCGGGAACCTCGGTCGCCGCGCACTCGGCTTCCAGTTCGGTGCTGGGCTTCCAGCCCTGGAACACCAGCTCCGCGTTCTCCTCGTCGACCCACACCGTGGGCGAGCCCTGCTGGCCGGTTTCTGGATCAATCCCGATGAACCGTAACGCCATGACCGCCTCCAGAGCCGAGCCGATTGCATCGTCTTGCACGACGGTTGCCCGACGAGGTGAGGGTGGTCAAGGGCACACGGAGTGGCATAGGTCGGATCCAGCCACAAAAGATCTTCACGACCGCGGCGCGCAAGATTTCGGCTGTCGCTGCCATTTCCGTGCCATCCGGGGACTGAATCCGCTCCGGAACGACTCAGGGAGCCCGCGTCATCAGACACGAGCTCCCTGGTCAGAGGGCGGAGGCGGAGGGATTTGAACCCTCGATGGGGGGTAAACCCCAAACCGCATTAGCAGTGCGGCGCCATAGACCGGACTAGGCGACGCCTCCAGCTCTGCTCCCTCTCGCGGATGCGCGAGTGGGTGCGTGCAGATGATGACACAGCTGAACGCCGCGTCACCAATCGCCCCCCACGGTACTAGGAGGGCAGGCCACAGGGCAAAGCCTGGGTGTCGGGCCGCAACGTCGGGGTGGGTACGGGCGTTGAGCACGTCATGTTCATGCGCGTTTCTTCTCGGCTCATCGGCTCCGTCGCGTCCGTCGTCGGCCCGCTCGTCCTCCTCGCGGCCGCCCCCGTCGCCGCACACGCGGACGCCGGGCACACGGACGCCGGGCTCGACCACCTGACCATCACCGTCGCCGACTCGGACAACGGCAGCGACGGGACGTACGAGCTGGAGTGTGCGCCCGTAGGCGGGACGCACTCGGATCCCGGCGCGGCCTGCGGGCGGCTCGACGAACTGGAGGCGCAGGGCGTGGACCCGTTCGCTCCCGTCGCCGGCGACGCGCGCTGCACCATGCAGTACGGGGGCGCGGCCACCGCCCGTGTCACGGGGACCTGGCACGGGCGCTTCGTCGACTCGTCCTACGCGTTGAGCAACGGGTGCGAGATCGCGCGGTGGCAGCAGATCGAGCCCGTGCTGCCTGCGACCGGGCCGTGACCCTCGGTCCAATGGTCACAGGCTCGTGACTCTGCCCGCCCGGGATCCCCACATCCTCTACGTGGGCTCCGTCGCATCCGGCGCCTCCAGTCCAACCTCTGCCCGTAGACTCCCTCCCGTGATACGCCGTGGACCGCGCAGCAGGATGGTCCGCGCGGTCGGCAAGTCGCAGTAATCAGGGAGGAACCGTCGTCGTGAGCAGCAGGCCATCCCGAGGCGCTGCTCGCCTCGCAGCCATACTTGACGCGCTTCCGGACGGGTTGTTGCTCGTCAACACCAACGGAACCGTGGTCAACGCCAACTCCATCGCCCTGGAGTCCTTCGAGGCCCCGGGCACGGCACTTGTGGGGCGCGGCCTGCTCGACCTACTGCCCGAGTTCGACTCGCGGCTGATCCCCGGCTCCATGCGCCGGCCGGACACCGTGACCGACGAACGCGGGCGGACCAAGCCGACGCGGATGACCGCTCGGCGCACCGACGCGAGCGAGTTCCCCGTCGAGGTGACCTCCGCCAATCTCGCCGACGGCGTACGGGACGCGGTGGATCCGTACGCCACCGGGAGCGGCCAGAGCTACAGCGGCTCCGAGCTGCTCATGCTCGTCGTACGGGACCTGTCGGGGGCCGTCGACACCGAGGCCGAACTGGCCCGTTCGCAGCGGCAGACCGAGATGATTCTGCGTGCCGCGTCCGAGGGCGTCGTGGGCACCGACACCGACGGGCGCATCGTGCTCGTCAACCCTGCCGCCGCGCAGATCCTGGGCTTCCGGGCCAGTGATCTGGGCGGGCAGGAGCTGCACCCGCTCATCCTGCACTCGCGTCCGGACGGTGAACCGTTCCCGTACGAGGAGTCCCCGCTCGCCGACACGCTGCGCTCCGGGCGCAAGCACCGGGTGCGCGGTCAGGTTCTGTGGGCCAAGAGCGGCGCGAAGGTGCCCGTCGACATGACGACGGCGCCGGTGCGCGACGGGGAACAACTGGTCGGCGCCGTCATGACGTTCGCCGACCGCCGCTCCACGGAGAAGCTGGCCGTCGAGCACGCCGAGGAGATCGCCCGGCGCGACGAGGCCGCCGAGCGGGAGCGCGAGGAGCACGCCGCCGAGCTGCGGCGGGTCGGTGAAGAGGGCGCTGCCGAGCTGGAGCGGGTGCGCGATGAGCTGACCTCCGAGCTCACGTCGGTACGCGAGGAACTGGGCTCCGAGCTGACGTCCGTACGCGAGGAGCTGACCGGTGAACTCGCCGCCGTCCGCGAGCAGCACGCCGAGGAGCTGTCCGCCGAGAAGGAGCGGGGCGCCGCGCTCGCGGAGCGCGAGAAGGATCGTTACGAGGCCCTGGCCGCGCGGCACACGCAGCTGCTCGCCGTGCTCGGGCAGTCGCTGCGCGGGCCGTTGGACGAGCTGCGGCAGGAGCTGAGCCAGCTCGCCGCCGACGACGCGGGGCAGCTGTGGCCCGAGGCCAACCAGGTGCTGCATCACCTGGCCGCCGGGTACTCGCGGATGACGACGCTCGTCGACAACGTGCTGGCGTATCAGACCTTGGACGAGGGCGGTTCCCTGCTCTCCCGTACGAATGTCATGTTCGACGCCGTCGTGGCCGCCGGTGTCGACGGGGCCGTCGAGCTGATCGGTCCCGGCCGGGTGCAGTTCGCCGTGCACGCGCCGCCGATCGAGGCCGAGGTGGACGCGGGACGGCTCGCGACCGCGCTCGCGCATCTGATCGCCGACGTCGCCGGGATCGACGCGACCGGCAATGCCCGGGTGCCCGCCACTTCCGGGTACGTCGACTCGACCGTCGTCGTGGCCGCGGCGCAGCGGGGCGCGAACGTACGCATCGAGGTGCGCGGTCCCTACTCGGGCGGCGACCCGGTGCACGAGCCGATCGTGCATGGCATCGTGCGGGCGCACGGCGGCGTGCTGCAGACGCACGAGATGCCGGGGATGAGCGGCAGCGCGTACGTCCTCGAAGTGCCGATCGGGACGGGGGGCGGGGCCGTTCCCGCCGCCGCGGTCGTCCCTGATGCCGGGGTCGCTCCCGGCGCCGACGGTGTTGCGGAGCAGGCAGCGGGGCCGGATGAGGCTCCCGGCGGCGTGCCCGCCAATGTCTCCGTCGAGGGCTCCGAGGCCACCGGGTCCCAGGATGCCTCCGCCGAGGCGCATCCGAACCTTCCCGCGCAGGCCACCGGTGGTGGCAGCAGGCGCCGCAGGGCGCGGCGGGCCGCGGGTCCCTCGACGGACGCGTTCCTGGAGAGCAGCGTCTCGGGCGGCGAGGAACCTGCATCGGCTCCCTCCAGCGGTACGGGGCGCAGGCGCGGACGGCCTGCCCCGGAGGAGGCTGCCGCCAAGGGCTCCGTGGTGACCTCGGCCGAACACGAGGCGGGCTCCCCGGCGTTGGGCGAGACGGTGCCGCCGCAGGGCGTGCCCGCGCCGACCGGGCGCAGGGCCCGACGCGCCGGGGACCAGGAGCAGGCCGCCCTGCCCGCGCTGCCGTCCGGGTCCACCCCTGAGTCGAAGCAGGGCGCCGAACCGGCTCAGGGCGAGCTGGAGTTGGCCGGTGCCGGGTCCGCGCAGCCCTCCGGCCGGCGGGCGCGGCGCGCACTCGGCAGCGCGCAACCGGAACAGGACGCGCAGCAGTCGAGGACGCAGCAGTCGAGGGCACAGCAGTCGGGTCCGCGCGAGGTGTTCGCGCTGCCGCCCGCCGAGGCCGACCGCACCCCGGAATCCCGGGCCGCGGCCGAGGCCGAGGCGCGACCCGATGTGCAGGCCGTCCCGGGTGACGTACCGCAGGACGCTCAGGAATCGCAGGACGCCCTGCGGGAAACCGGCACGCAGCCGCAGCCGCAGCCCCTGCCGTTGCCGGACGAGACGCACCAGCACGACACCGCCGAGGCACACCCGGCCGCGGACCACACGCCGCCGCAGCCGCACCCGGCGCAGCCCACGCCCGCTCGGGGCACACCCACGGCGCTGCAGCAGGCGACCCCTGCGGGTGGCACGGGCGCCGCGCTGCCGCCGGAGGACAAGCCGGAGACCAGGCCAGACAGCGAGCCGGCCAGTGTGCCGGACAGCAAGCCGGCGGAACTGGCGGAGGACCAGCCGGAACCCCAGCCGCAGAGCGACCCGGCCGACGAACCGGAGAGCACCCCGGCCCCTGCCCCTGCCGCTGCCCAGCCGCTCCCCGCCGAGGCTCCGAAGCCCCAGGCTCAGGACCAGGCCCCGTCCGGTGACACGAACTCGACGCAGGGGCGCGCCTTCAGCGTGCGGACGCTGGGGCAGGGCGTGCCGTTCGGGCGTCAGGTCGCCTCGCAGCCGCGTCGTCCGCAGCCGCCGGTGCAGCCGCTTCCGCCGCAGGCTCCGCCGCAGCCGAGCGCCACGCCGCAGCAGGGCCAGGCGCAAGGCCAGGCGCAGGGCCAGACGCAGAGCGGTTCGGGGACGATCGGCGGCTCCGGCACGCTCGGCGGCTCCGGGCGGCGGCGCAAGCTGTCCACCCGCCAGGAGAACCGCCAGGAGAACCGTCAAGAAAGCCGCAAGGACGGCCGCAAGGAGCAGCCGGACACCGGCAGCACCGCGCAGCCCCCGGCGCAGAACGCCCCGAAGCCGAACACCCCGGCCCAGGGCACCGCTCACAGCACGCCTCCGCAGGGCACGCAGGCCAGGCCGCACCCGCAGCCCCCGCTCCTCTCGCCGAACTCCTCCGAGGACGGCGGCCGTTCGTACGCGATCGGCGCGCCCGAGCAGGACGGCGTCGAGGGCCCCGAGCCGCTGGACGGTCCCGGCGGTGCCGTGGAGGTCGCGAACCGGCCGCAGCCGATGCCGATGGACGACGAGTTGCCGCCCGAGCCGCTCGACAACCCGCGTCGGCTCCTCGTCTGGCCCGCGCCGGACGTGGCGACGCAGCAGGCGCTCATCGACCGCGGCTACCGCCCGGTGACCGTGCACTCCCGTGAGGAGGTCGACGCGCAGATCGCGGCGTTCCCCGCCGCGCTGTTCGTGGACCCGCTGACCGGGCCGATCACGCGGACCGCACTGCAGTCGCTGCGCCAGGCCGCCGTCGCGGCCGAGGTGCCGGTCCTGGTGACCGCGGGCCTCGGACAGGCGACGCGCGACGCCGCGTACGGCGCCGACCCCGCCGTGCTGCTCAAGGCGCTCGCCCCTCGGGACAGCGAGCAGCACCCGCCGCGGGTGCTGCTGATCGAGGAGCACGAGGAGATCGCGCTCGCCCTGACCGCGACCCTGGAACGGCGCGGGATGCAGGTCGAGCGGGCCGCGAACGACGCGGACGCGGTGGCCATCGCGTCCGAGCTGCGGCCGAACCTCGTGGTCATGGATCTGTTGCAGGTACGTCGCCGGCAGGCCGGCATCATCGACTGGCTGCGTGCGAACGGGCAGTTGAACCGCACCCCGCTGGTCGTCTACACGGCCGCTGTGGAAGGTGCCGACCTGCCGCGGCTCGCGGCGGAGGAGACGGTGCTGTTCCTGGCGGAGCGGTCGACGAGCACCGAGGTGCAGGGCCGGATCGTGGACGTACTGGCGAAGATCGGGACGAACTGAGCCTCAACACACGTACAGGGGCGGCCCTTTCGGGCCGCCCCTGTTTCACGTGAAACAGGCCGTCACAACTGCGTGACGTCCAGCTCCCCCTCCGCGTACTGCTTGCGCAGCACCTTCTTGTCGAACTTGCCGACGCTGGTCTTCGGCACCGCGGGGATGATCGTCCAGCGCTCCGGAAGCTGCCACTTGGCGACCTTCTCGGCGAGGAACGAACGCAGTGTCTCGAAGTCGGCGCCCGCGCCCTCCTTCAACACCACAGTGGCGAGCGGTCGTTCGCCCCACTTGTCGTCGGGAACGGCGACGACCGCGGCCTCGGCGACGTCCGGGTGGGACATCAGCGCGTTCTCCAGGTCGACGCTGGAGATCCACTCGCCGCCGGACTTGATGACGTCCTTGGCCCGGTCGGTGAGCGTGAGGAAACCGTCGGGGCTGATGGTGCCGACGTCGCCGGTCTTCAGCCAGCCGTCCTCGCTGAACTTGTCCTCGGGACGCAGCACTTCCTTGCCGGAGCCGCCGTAGTACGCGCCCGCGATCCAGGGGCCGCGCACCTCCAGCTCGCCCGCGGACTCACCGTCCCAGGGCAGCTGCTCGCCGCCGGGGCCCGTGAGCCGCCCCTCGACGCCGGCCGGGAAACGGCCCTGCGTGAGCCGGTACGCGAACTCCTCCTCGCTGCCCGGCTCGGCGCTCGCCGGGGGACGGGCGACCGTGCCGAGCGGGGACGTCTCGGTCATGCCCCAGGCGTGACAGACCCGCATGCCCAGGTCGTCGAAGGCCTTCATCAGCGAGGGCGGACAGGCCGCCCCGCCGATGGTGACCTGCGTGAGCGTGGAGACGTCGCGCGGCTTGGCGGTGAGCTCGGCGAGCAGTCCCTGCCAGATGGTGGGGACGGCCGCGGCGTGCGTGGGGCGCTCGGACTCGATCATCTCGGCGAGCGGCGCGGGCTGCAGGAAGCGGTCCGGCATCAGCATGTTCACGCCGGTCATGAACGTGGCGTGCGGCAGTCCCCAGGCGTTGACGTGGAACTGGGGGACGACGACGAGCGAGGTGTCGGCGTCCGTGAGGCCCATCGACTGCGTCATGTTGACCTGCATGGAGTGCAGGTAGATGGAGCGGTGCGAGTAGACGACGCCCTTCGGGTCGCCCGTGGTGCCCGAGGTGTAACACATCGCGGCGGCCCTGCGTTCGTCCAGGTCGGGCCAGTCGTACGTGGTCGGCCGGTCCGCGATCAGCTCCTCGTACTCGTGCACCTGCGCACGGGCACCGTCGAGTACGGAGCGGTCGCCGGGCCCGGACACCACGATGTGCTCGACCGTCGGCAGCTTCGGGAGCAGCGGGGCGATCATCGGGAGCAGCGAGCCGTTGACGAGGACGACCTTGTCGGCCGCGTGGTTCACGATCCACGCCAACTGCTCGGCGGGCAGCCGCAGGTTGAGCGTGTGCAGGATCGCGCCCATGCACGGCACGGCGAAGTACGCCTCGACGTGCTCCGCGTTGTTCCACATGAGCGTGGCGACACGGTCGTCCTCGCGCACGCCGAGCTCGTCGCGCAGCGCGTTCGCGAGTCGGTGCGTGCGCTCGGCGGCTTCGCGGAAGCTGCGGCGGTGCGGCTCGGCCTCGCCGGTCCACGTCGTGATCTGGGACGATCCGTGCACCCGCGCGCCGTGTTGCAGAATGCGGGTCACGGTCAGCGGTACGTCCTGCATCGTGCTCAGCACGGCGTCCTCCCGGTGGGCGCTACGGAGCAGTAAAGGTCCGCTGATTCTCACTGCATACCAGGCGGTATGTCACTACTTTCGGGGATGATCGATCAGTGAATAACCCAGGACTCACCGCTGGTCACGCCGTGTGCCGCAGTTCCGGGTCCTCACGGAGCTTGCCGAGCGCGCGCGACACCGCGCTCTTCACGGTGCCGATGGAGACGCCGAGCACCTGGGCCGTCTGGGCCTCGCTCAGGTCCTCGTAGTAGCGCAGGACGACCATCGCCCGCTGCCGCGCGGGCAGTTTCGTGATGGCGCGCCACATCGCGTCGTGCAGCGCCTGCTGCTCGGCGGGGTCCCCGGCGGGCGTCTCCCGGTGCTCCGGCAGCTCGTCGCAGACGAACTCGTCGACCTTGCGCTTGCGCCACTGCGAGGTCCGGGTGTTCAGCAGGGCCCTGCGCACATAGCCGTCGAGCGCCCGGTGGTCCTCGATCCGGTCCCAGGCGACGTACGTCTTCGCGAGCGCGGTCTGCAACAGGTCCTCGGCGTCGCACGGGTTCGACGTCAGCGACCGGGCGGTGCGCAGCAGCACCGGCTGACGGGCCCGGACGTACGACGCGAACGACGGATACGCCGGGGACGCAGCGGCTGCCGGGCGCTTCCCCGCATGGGTGCGCGGAGCGGCCTCGGAAGCGCTGGAGCAGACAGGCACCAGGGTTGCGGTCATGGCTCCACGCTATGAGCGCCCCCTACTTCCGGGGATCGGCCGGAGGTCCCGAAGCGGCGTCCGCCTCAGGTTGTACGAGGGGTGCTGGCCCCACCTCCTGAAGGTGGAGTCGGGGGCGGGGTCCCCTGGGGGACGGCCCTGACTCCCCTTCGCGCGGGAGCTCCACGGGAGCGAGGGGCGCCCACCCGGTTCAGCCGTCCGCCCCCAGAATCAGACCCGATGTGGGGACCCCCGTGCCCGCCGTGACCAGGGTGGTGGACGCGCCGGATATCTGGTTCACCGCCGTGCCCCGCACCTGCCGCACGCCTTCCGCTATGCCGTTCATCCCGTGCAGATAGGCCTCGCCCAACTGTCCCCCATGGGTGTTGAGCGGCAGCCTCTCCTCCGCCACGAACCCGGCGGCCTCGCCCGGCGCGCAGAACCCGAACTCCTCCAGCTGCATGAGCACGAACGGCGTGAAGTGGTCGTAGAGGATACCGACGTCGATGTCGTCGGGTCCGATGCCCGCCGTGCGCCACAACTGCCGCGCCACGACGCTCATCTCGGGCAGCCCCGTCAGCTCGTCCCGGTAGAAGCTCGTCATCTGCTCCTGCGCGCGGCCCGCGCCCTGCGCCGCCGCCCGGATCACCGCGGGCGGGTTCGGCAGATCGCGGGCCCGCTCCACGCTGGTGACGACGATCGCCTGCCCGCCGTCCGTCTCCTGGCAGCAGTCGAGCAGCCGCAGCGGGTCGACGATCCAGCGCGACGACGCGTGGTCGGCGAGCGTGATCGGCTTCTCGTAGAAGTACGCCGCCGGGTTCGTCGCCGCGTACTTGCGGTCGGTGACCGCGACATGGCCGAACGCCTCGGGGGTCAGCCCGTACGTGTGCAGATAGCGCTGCGCCGCCATCGCCACCCAGGACGCCGGGGTGAGCAGCCCGAACGGCAGGTTCCAGCCGAGCGCCGCGCCCTCCGCCGACGGCTCCCTGTGCTGCACGCCCGAGCCGAAGCGCCTGCCCGAGCGTTCGTTGAAGGCGCGGTAGCAGACCACCACGTCGGCCACGCCGCTCGCCACCGCGAGGGCCGCCTGCTGCACGGTGCCGCAAGCCGCGCCGCCTCCGTAGTGCACCCGCGAGAAGAAGGAGAGCTCCCCCATGCCCGCGGCCTGCGCCACGGTGATCTCCGGGTTGGTGTCCATGGTGAAGGTGACCAGGCCGTCGACGTCGGACGGGGACAGGCCCGCGTCGTCGAGCGCCGCGTGCACCGCCTCCACCGCGAGCTTCAGCTCGCTGCGCCCCGAGTCCTTGGAGAACTCCGTGGCACCGATGCCGACGATGGCGGCCTTCCCGCCGAGCCGGTCCTTGCCGCGCACGCTCATGCCGCGCTCCTCTCGGGGACGACGACCGTGACCGTGCCGGTGACGTGGCTGCCGATGCCGTTCCTGCCGAGGATCTTCACCTGTGCCGTGTCGCCCTCCACGGCGGCGATCGTGCCGCTCAACACCATGGTGTCGCCCGGGTAGTTGGGCGCCCCGAGGCGTATCGCGACCTTACGGAGGACGGCGTCGGGCCCGAAGTGGTCGGTGATGTAGCGCCCCACCAGACCGTTCGTCGTGAGGATGTTCATGAAGATGTCGGGGGAGCCCTTCTGGTGCGCCAACTCCGCGTCGTGGTGCACATCTTGGTAGTCACGGGACGCGATCGCCCCGGAGACGATCAGCGTCCGGGTGATCGGGATCGCCAAGGGCTCGAGCTCGTCCCCGGCCTTCATCCCGCCTTCGGCCTTCGTCCCGCCTTCGGCCTTCATGCGGCCTCCCCTCCGTCGGCCGCGCCCGCTCCCGACGCGATCACCTCGCCCAGCTCCTCCAGGAGTTCGGCGCCGCACCCCAGATATCCGTCCAGCTGCCGGCCCCACAGGAAGTGCCGGTGCACCGGGTGGTCCAGGTCGGCGCCCATGCCGCCGTGCAGATGCTGGCCCGTGTGCACGACCCGCTTGCCCGCCTCCGAGGCCCACCAGGCCGCGGTCAGCGCATGGCTCTCGTGGTCGAGCCCGGCGTCGCGCCGCCAGGCCGCCTCGTACGCGGTGACCCGGATCGCCTCGATGTCCATGTACGCCTCCGCGGCGCGGAGTTGGACGCCCTGTTTGGCGGCGAGCGGCCTGCCGAACTGCTCCCGTTCGTTCGTGTACTCCACGGCCCGGTCGAGCGATCCCGCGCCGACCCCGGCCTGTAGCCCGGCGAAGGCGGTCCGCGCGGCCGCGAGCACGTCTTGGTAGGCCTCGGGCCCACCGATCCGCTCGGCCTCCACGCCGTCGAGCACGAGCCGCCCCGCGGACCAGGGCGCGGTCAGCTCGACCGGCTCGCGCACGGCGTCATCCGCCCACACCATCCACAGGCTGTGGATATCTTTTCCGGTTTCGCCCCGCACCGCCACCAGCACCTGTGTGGCGTCCCGCAGCCACGGCACCCACGGCACGGCCCCGCTCAGCCGCGCCCGCCCGTCCCGCAAGGCGTCCACCACGATCCCACCGCGCGCGGGAAACGCCCCGGCCGCCACGGCGGAACCGTCCCGAAGCCCCGGCAGCAGCCGCTCCCTCTGCTCGTCCGTACCGTGCGCCGCCACCGCCAGGAGCCCGTACACACAGCTCGCGGCGAACGGCACCTGCGCCGTCGTCCTGCCCTGCTCCTCCAGCATCAGGACGAGCCCGAGCAGCCCGGTCTCCTCCACCGCGCCCGCGAGGCCCGCCGCGCCCAGCTCCTTCCAGAGCTCGCCGTCCGTGCCGCCTCCGAGGCCCGCGAGCCGCTCCGGCGTGGACAGATCGCCGAAGATCCGCGCGGCGAGGTCCCGCGCCGCCTCCTGCTCCGGGGTAGGGGTGAAGTCCATCTCACGCCTCCTCGTCCACGCGGAAGACGGGTAGCTCCAACTCATCGTCCACAGCGAGGAATTCGAGCCGTACGGGCATCCCGATCCGCACCTTGTCGCTCGGCACCCCCACGACATTGCTCACCATGCGCACGCCCTCGGCCAGCTCGATGAGGCCCACCGCGTACGGCGGATCGAAGGCGGGGAAGGGCGGATGGTGCATGACCACATAGCTGTAGACGGTGCCCTCGCCGCTCGCCTCTACGGTGTCCCACTCCTGCCCGCCGCACGTGTTGCACCCCGGCAGCCAGGGGAACCGCAGCGCCTCGCACGCGCGGCAGCGCTGGATGAGCAGCCGGTGGTCGGCGACGCCCTCCCAGAAGCCCGCGTTGTCCCGGTTGACGACGGGACGTGGCCTCCTGCTCTTGTCCTTCTTCGCAGCCCCGTCGCTGGAACTCCGCTTGGCCGGCGTGTACTTCAGGATCCGGAACAGATGCGTCCCGGCGAGCTCCCCGCCCACCCGGACGTTCATCCTCGTCGTGATGAAGTGCCCCGTGCCCAGCTTCGTCGTCTTCAGCGGCGAGACCGACTCGATCACCGAGTCGTACGCGATCGCGTCACCGGGCCGCAGCGGCCGCAGGTACTCCTGCTCACAGTCGGTGGCGACGACCGAGGTGTACCCCGCCCCGTCGAGCAGCGCGAACAGCTCGTCGTGGGCGGGCGAGCGCCCCTCGAAGCCGGACAGGCCGCCCATCGTCCAGGCCTGCAGCATGGTCGGCGGCGCGATCGCGTCCGGCCCCTCGTAGGCGGGGTTCGTGTCACCCATGGCCTCGCACCAGTGCCGGATCATCGGCGCGTTCACCGGGTCCTTGCCCTCGGCCTCGGTGGCCGCCACCCGCCCCTCGAAGGTCCTCAACTTCTCGTACGCCAAGGGCTCGTGCCCCATGAACTCCTGTCCCGCAACACCCGCGCTCACCGCTTCCCCCTCCGCATCCCGAGCCGCATCGTCGCCACGATCTCGCGCTGCACCTCACTCACCCCGCCACCGAAGGTGTTGATCTGTGCCGCGCGGTTCATCCGCTCCAACTCGCCACTGCCCACGCCCGCTGCACCGCCCCCCGTATCACCGAACGCGCCGGGCGAACCGGCCCGCACCCACCCGGCGTCGCCCGCGATCTGCTGACATATTCGATACGTCTCGACGGCGGATTCCGTTCCCGCGAACTTCACGCCGCTGGCGTCTCCGGGGGCCAGCCTGCCCGCCCCGACATCCCCCACCAAACGCCAGTTGAGCAGGCGCGTTGCCGCCAGCCGGGCATGCGCTTCGGCCAGTTGAGATCGGACCCACGGCGCGTCAACGCGGCGCTCGCCGGTCACCGGATCGGGGGTGCGGGCGGCGTCGGCCACCCGCTCGTAGAAGTCCTCGGCCTGCATCCCGATCGCGGCGAGGGCGACCCGCTCGTGATTGAGCTGGTTGGTGATCAGCCCCCAGCCCTCGTTCTCCTCACCGACGAGATGCGAACCGGGGACCCGGATCCCGTCGTAGTACGTGGCCGTCGTGGTCAGGCCGCCGACGGTGTCGATCGGGGTCCACGAGAAACCGGGCGCGTCGGTCGGCACGAGGATGATCGAGATGCCCTTGTGCTTGGGCGCCTCGGGGTCGGTCCGGCAGGCGAGCCAGATCCAGTCGGCGTTCTGCGCGTTCGACGTGAACACCTTCTGCCCGTCGATCACCCAGTCGCCGCTCGCCTCGTCGCGCACCGCGCGCGTGCGCAGGGACGCGAGGTCCGTGCCCGCCGACGGCTCGCTGTAGCCGATCGCGAAGACCAGGTCGCCCTTGAGGATCCGGGGCAGGAAGTAGGCCTTCTGCTCCTCGGTCCCGTACTTCATGAGCGTCGGGCCGACCGTGTTGAGCGTGACCATGGAGACCGGTGCACCGGCCCGGTACGCCTCGTCGAAGAACACGAACTGCTCGTCCGCGCCGCGTCCCTGTCCGCCGTACTCGACGGGCCAGCCGAGGCCCAGGAGGCCCTCGTCACCGATGCGGCGCAGCAGCCTGCGCTGACCGCTCGGGGCGTCGGCCGCCGGCGGTCCGCCGGGCATCAACGTACGGAATCTCTCTCGTAGTTGAGCGCGCAGCTCGCGCTGGCGCTCGGTGGGGGCGAGGTGCACGGCGGCTGCCCTCCAGGACTGGCCTCGTACCGACAAGGGTTTCTGACTGTCCGTCAGATACCGACGGGTGTCAAGAGATCGGCCACGTCATGGGCACGCCCGCGTACGCCTCACCGGCACGCGCGCACATACGCCTCACCAGCACGCGCGCGTAGTCGCGAAAACGCCTGCGCGGCGGCGCCGAAGCACCGCCGCGCAGACTGTCACGCACCCCACGCGAGACCCCCGCCGTGCAGGAGCCGGCGGGTTACCAGAGCTGGGTGAAGTTCACGTTGACGTTCGACTGGTCGATCGCCGTGAAGCCCGAACCGTTCACCTGAGCCTCGTTGTTCTGGTTCGAGGCGCCGTTGCCGACGGCCTGCTGCTGCGTGGTCGACGAGTTGCCGAAGTTGTCGTCACCGACACCACTGCCGCTGACCGTCGCCACCCCCGCGTTCGATCCGTTGTCCGCGAAGGAGCCGTTGTCGGCCATGGCCACTCCGGAGAAGAGCGCTGCGGCAAGGGGCAGAGCGGCGACGGCGGCGATGGCGCGGGCAGTACGGATGGAAGCCATGTCTGTTCCTCCAGGAAACGAAGTACGCTCCGGGCGCTCGGACGGGGTCCGGCCACCCATTAAGTACGGGATGTACCAAGGCAGTTGGCCGACCGCCTCGGCGATGTTCACGACGTCGCGAGATCAGAATTGCCCACCGAATCCCCGGCGAACCACCCCGGAAGCCGTGATTCGCTCGCAAGCGTGAGGACATGTCGATAAACCCTCTTCACGCCCGGAAAACCCCAGCTCAGGCCGGAACGGCACACCTCTGGACCAGCCCCGCCCAAGCGGCCCAAACGACGAAGCGTTTCAGCACATTTTTGGTAAATGCTTCCCTCGGACGACCTACCCCACTTCCCTTCTTCGAACATGCGTACGAAAATGAGGGCATGGCCACCATGGACCGGCATCCGCCCCACTGCCCACCCCACCCGTCCCTCGCGACCCTGGCCCTCGCGCACGCCCTGTCCGCCGCCGAACGCGGGCTCGCCGTCATCCCCCTGGCCAGGACCAAGCTCCCGGCGCTGCCCTCGCCGCACCGCAGCGACCCGCCCTCGACCCCGCGCTGCCACGGCGAATGCGGCCTCCCGGGGCACGGCGTGTACGACGCCTCGACCGACCCGCGCCGCATCCGCGCGCTCTTCGCGGCCGCGCCCCGGGCCACCGGCTACGGCATCGCGTGCGGCCTGGCCCCGCACCACCTCATCGGCGTCGACCTGGACACCAAGTCCGGTACGGATGCCTCCGCCTCCCTGCGCGAGCTGGCCTTACGGCATCTCTTCACAATCCCCGACACGGTGGTCGTGGCCACACCGAGCGGCGGCAGGCACTTGTGGCTCTCCGGGCCGCCGGACGCCGTGGTGCCCAATTCCGCCGGCCGCCTCGCCCCCGGCATCGACATCCGGGGCGCCGGCGGCTACCTCGTGGGGCCCGGCTCCCGCACCGAGTACGGCGTCTACGGCGCGGTCCCGGGCACCGGGCACCTGCCGCCCGCACCCTGCCCACCGGCGCTTCTGCGCCTGCTCACGCCCTCGCCGCGCACGCACCACCCCATGACGGGCCGCCCCGGTCAACACGGTGCGGGCCTCGTCCAGTTCGTTCTCAGCGCCCATGAGGGCCAGCGCAACACGCGCCTCTTCTGGGCGGCCTGCCGCGCGTACGAGAACGGCGTCGGCGACACCCTCGCGGACGCCCTGACGGACGCGGCGGTGCACACCGGCCTGACGGAGCGCGAGGCCCGCTCCACGATCGCCTCGGCGGCGCGCCTCACGGCGGGCCCATAGAGCCCTTCCGAAGCCCTCTACCGAGGCCTCCCGAACACGGGGCGAGCCCCCGACCCTGATCCCGGGTCGGGGGCTCGCTCAACTGCGCGGTGGGTGTGGGATTTGAACCCACGGAGGCTCTCGCCTCGACGGTTTTCAAGACCGTTCCCTTAGGCCGCTCGGGCAACCCACCCCGCGCCGCAGCGGTCCTGAGGACCGTCGAGGCGCGGGACCAGCGTAGCGGGTCGGGTCGCGGGTCCGGTCAGCTGTCGCCCTTGCGCTCGCCCAGGGTCACGTCGGCCGTCTGCTCCTTGCCGTCGCGCGTGTAGGTGAGCTTCACGGAGTCGCCCGGCTTGTGCGTCCAGATCTGGCCGATCAGCGTCGGTCCCGAGTCGATGGGCTGGTCGTCGAGCTTCGTGATGACGTCACCGGGCTTGAGGCCCGCCTTGTCCGCCGGACCGTTCGGCGTGACGGCCGCGGAGCCTCCCGCGCCCTGCTCGGTGATCTTCGCGCCGCCGGTGCCCTCCTCCAGGGAGACGGAGGCCCCGATCACCGGGTAGACCGGCTGCCCGGTCTTGATGAGCTGCTGGGCGACCATGTTGGCCTGGTTGATCGGAATGGCGAAGCCGAGACCGATCGAGCCGGACTGGCCCGAACCGCCGCCCATGCCACCACTGGAGGCGGACTGGATGGCGGAGTTGATGCCGATCACGTGCCCGTTGCCGTCGAGCAGCGGGCCGCCGGAGTTGCCCGGGTTGATCGACGCGTCGGTCTGCAGGGCGCTCATGTACGAGGCCTTGCTGCTGCCGGTGCCGTCACTGGACGCCACCGGGCGGTCCTTGGCGGAGACGATTCCTGTGGTCACCGTGTTCGACAGGCCGAAGGGCGCGCCGATCGCGATGGCCGAGTCGCCGACCGCGACCTTGTCGGAGTTGCCGAGAGTGAGCGGCTTCAGGTCGTCCGGCGCGTTCTTGAGCTTGATGACCGCGACGTCGTAGCCCTGCGCGTGGCCGATCACCTCGGCGGCGTACTTCTTGCCGTTCGAGAACGTCGCCGACAGCTTGCCGCCGTCCGCGGCCTCCGCCACCACGTGGTTGTTGGTGAGGATGTGGCCCTGCTTGTCGTACACGAAGCCCGTGCCGGTGCCGCCCTCGCCGCTGTTGCCCTCGGCCTCGATGGTGACCGTGCTGGGCAGCGCCTTGGCGGCCACGCCCGCGATGGTGCCCTTGTCACGCTTGAGGTCGGCCGGGTTGGAGGCGGAGACGGTGGTCGAGCCGGTGTCCGACCCGTCGCCCCGCTCGGCCGCCCAGTAGCCCACGCCGCCGCCGACCGCGCCCGCGACCAGTGCCGCCGCGATGATCCCGGCGACCAGGCCGCCGCGCCGGCCGCCCGGCTTGGGCTGCGGCGGCTCGTAAGAGGCGCCCCAGCCTCCGCCGCCACCGCCCGACCCGTAGGCCGGCATGGCGGGCGGTGGGGGCGGCCAGTCGCCGCCGTGGGCCGGTCCTGCCGCACCCTGTGCGGTGCCCCCGGAGGATGCCGCGGACGCGGCGGGCACTCCGGGCGCCCCGTGGTCGGCGGGCCTCGGCTCCTGGCCGGCAAAGTCGGGTGCGGCCCCCTGGGGAGCCGGCGCGGGAGCAGCGGGAGCGTCCACCGGCACAGGAGGTGCGGACGGGGCCGGGGGAACCTCAGTGCCCTCGTTCTCGGTGCTCACAGCTTTCTCTCCTCGATCCACGGCTGGCGTCGCCGATCCGTCCTGTCTGGATGCTCAGGGACGGCACCTGTCGCGCGCGAGGCCGTCCCGGCATGGTCCTGTCACGGTCCACTTGTGCTGTTGTACGTCGTCAGCCTTTCCCACGGGACGTCAGGCCACCGTAAGACGTTCCTGTGCGTCACCTGACATCCTTTACGTCCGGCAAAACGGACGCATCCGCTGGGCCGAATTTTTCCTGGCCGACCGCCGCGCGGTGGCACCATGACGCGGTGACCCTCGCACAACAGCAGCGCATCCAGGTCGTCGCCCACCGCGGTGCCTCTCAGGACGCCCCCGAGCACACATTGGCCGCCTACAAGAAGGCCATCGAGGACGGCGCGGACGCCCTCGAATGCGATGTGCGGCTGACGGCGGACGGTCATCTCGTATGCGTGCACGACCGTCGCATCAACCGTACGTCGAACGGCCGCGGAGCCGTCTCCACACTGGAGCTGTCGGACCTCACCGCCCTCGACTTCGGCTCCTGGAAGGACCGCGACGAGGGCCCCGAATGGACGGGCAGCGCGGCCGACACCTCCGTCCTGACACTGGAGCGCCTGCTGGAACTGGTCACCGACGCGGGACGCCCGGTGGAGCTGGCGATCGAGACCAAGCACCCCACGCGGTGGGCGGGGCAGGTGGAGGAGCGGCTGCTGCTCCTGCTCAAGCGGTTCGGCCTGGACGCCCCGGCACCCGACGAGCCCTCGCGCGTACGCGTGATGAGCTTTTCCGCGCGCTCCTTGTCGCGTGTCCAGGAGGCCTCTCCGACGCTGCCGACGGTCTACCTGATGCAGTTCGTCTCCCCCCGCCACCGCGAAGGACGTCTCCCCAGGGGCGTGCACATCGCGGCGCCCAGCATCCGGATCGTGCGCAACCACCCCGCGTACGTCGAGAAACTCGCGCGCGCGGGTCACCAGATCCATGTCTGGACGGTGGACGAGCACGAGGATGTCGACCTCTGCGCGGAGCTGGGCGTCGACGCGATCATCACCAACCGCCCGGCGGCGGTGCTGCGCCGGCTCGGCAGGACCTGAAGCAGGGACGGAATCCGGCCACCTTTCCGCCACACCGTCACAGGGTGTGCCCCGGCGCGTTCGGAACGTATTCGATCGTCACGAGTGCGTCACCGGAAGCGGGATGGCCGGTTTCCGGTCCAGTCCATTGGGGCATTCACACCGTGGCGTGGGGCAAAGGAGGTCTCGGGGGTGGCGTTGGTGGTGGCACAGGAGGTGCCCGCGTCGTCGAGCATGGCCGTACCCCATGGCCCTGCGGGCGTGGGCGCGGCAAGACGTCGCATGCGTGAACAGCTGCGCATCAGTGACGTTCCGGAAACGGTGATCGACGATGCGGTTCTCATCCTTTCCGAACTGCTCAGCAATGCGTGTCGGCACGGCCGGCCGCTCGGCGACGATCTGGCCGGCGACGGTGACGTACGCGCCGCATGGCGGGTCGACGACCGTGGCTGCCTCGCGGTCGAGGTGACGGACGGCGGCGGGCCCACCCGCCCGGTTCCGGCCACACCCTCGATCACGGCGCACGGCGGCCGCGGGCTCAACATCATCACGGCGCTCGCCGACGACTGGGGCGTACGCGACGGCATGCGCGGCGAGGTCACCGTCTGGGTGATCGTCCACAAGGACGTCCACGCGGAGGCCATGGCGCAGCGCCGGGACGACTTCGCCTCGCGGGTGGCCACGCCGCCCGTCGCGGACCTGGCCGACCTGGGCTTCCCGGACGCTTTCGACGACCTGGGCTGAAAGCCGGTCGGGCGCGGCCAGTTGGGCGAATCCCCCTGTTGTCAGTACGAGCGGCTAGGCTCGCGCCGTACGTACGAGAGCCGTATCCGGGAGACACCCAAGATGGCCAAAAAGCGCCCGCAGTCCAAGGGCAAGCCGCACGTCACCGATGGCGCCCGTGCCGGAGGAGCTGAGGGGAACTTCCCGGTCGTCGGTGCCCGCGAACCCTGCCCCTGCGGCAGCGGTCGCCGCTACAAGGCCTGCCACGGCCGGGTCGCCGCGCACGCCGCGACCGAGTTGGTACAGCGCCCCTTCGAGGGCCTGCCGGGCGAGGGCGACTGGGTCGCGCTGCGCGAGCTGGTCCCCGCCGCGACGGCCGAGCTGACCTTGAAGGACGGCCTCCCCGATGGCGTCCCCTCGGTGACCCTCGCCACCGTGCTGCCCATGGCCTGGCCGGCGCTGCGCCGCGACGACGGCTCGGTCCTGCTCGGCCTGCAGAACGACACGCCATCCGGGGACATCAGCCGCGACCTGGCCGACACTCTGCTGCGCGCGCTGGCCGCGGAGCCGGGCAACCCGGTGCAGACGCGCCGCGCACCGGCCGACGGGCCGCGTCTTCAGGACGTACTCGCCACCGAGGCCACTTTCGAGCCCGCCGTCCACACCGGCTTCGAATTCTGGGTGCCGGACTCGGAGAACACGTCGGGCGAGGTCGCCGCCTCCCTGGAGCGGGCCAACGCGGCGGCGATCCCCACGGTGAAGCTGTCCAGCGTGGACAGCGCCTACTGGTGCGAGACGCCGGAGAAGAACCACCTCCGGTGGGTCATGCCGCACGCGGAGGAGAAGCTGCTCGACGCGCTGGCGCGGCTGCACGCGGCGGGCACGTCGTCGCTCGGCGAGGGCACGCGTCTGGTGGGCTCCTTCCGGGCGCACGGCCTGACCGTCCCGGTCTGGGACCTGCCCAGCCCGATGCGGGCGGAGGACGTCGAGAAGCCGGCTGCCGAGTTCGCCGAGCGGCTGGCCGGTGCACTGGCCACGGACGCACCGCTGACCCCGGACGAGCGTCGCGCGCGCGGAGGGCTCACCAACCGACAGGTGACGCTCAGCTGATTCACAGCTTCGGGTGGGCTGACCGACCAGTCAGCCCACCGGGACGGGAACACCGCACCGAACCGCGAGGTGAGCCGGGTCACAACTCCCGGTAGTTGCAGGTAAATCCATGTCCGAATAGAAGAGATCGAATTTGCTAACCGGCGATCTCTTGTTACCGTTCAAGTAGCCCGGTTGCTGGTGCATCCCCCGTCGCCAGCAACCGGGCGCTTCCATGTGCGCTCCGCGCCCGTCGGGTCTCAACCCCCGTGCGACGGCGCCGAGTTGCTTCCGGAGCGCAGCAGCAGCGGGCCCTCCTCGCCCTTCGCGTACTCCGCCACCGCCGTGTACTGGTCGCTCTCTCCCCGCGTGGGTCCCCGCGGTGTCTCGCACATCCCCGGCTCGTCCTCCGCGCCCACGGCACAGTGCAGCTGCACGGTGCGTCCGCCGGGTGCCATCAGGGTCAGTACGGCGGCCAGACCCGAGCCCGTCGCGTTGCGGTAATAGGTACGCGCCCAGGTCTCGTGGCCCTGGACGAGCACGCAGGTCTGCGCCTCGATGCCGTCCGGAGCGGATAGTTGGGGACCGCAGTGGGCCTCGGTGGCCAGGCCGAGTCCGGTCAGCAGGGAGGGCTTCCCGGGCTTACCGGTCTTCTGCTCAGCCGGCTTGGCGTCCCCGCTGTCGTCCCCGTTGGCCTCCGCCTCGGTGGCCTTGGCCTCGGCGGTGGCCTGCCGCGTGGGCCCGTCATCCACCGGCCCCGCGGACGCACCCGCCAGCGGCAGCGCCGCTGTCAGAACCACCACGGCGAGCAGACCGAACAGCCGGAGCCGCGTGCGCGGCCGCTCCCGCTCGATCTCGTCCGGGAGCTGGGGGAGGCGTGGCGCGGGAGGCATGCGCCGAAGATATCGGCGCACGCCCTGCCCACCGGCCCGCCGCGCGCCGGATTCCGCTACAACTCGGGCGCGCTCACACCCGTACGGGTGAGGGCGTCGACCAACGTGCCGACCACGGCCTCCACATCCGGCACCCACGGGGCCGCCGAGCCGGGCAGCGGCGCACGCTCCCAACACACCTGCCCCGCGCCGGAGATCGACGGCGGCAGGGCGAGATATCCACCCTCGCCGTGGAACCGCAGCGAACCGGGCACAAAGTCCTGCGCGTACAAGAGTTCGCCGAGCTGCTCCAACGAGTACGGCGCCACGAGGATCGCGAGCCGCTCCGGCGTCGCGATGACCGGGCCGAGCCGGACGTCCCTGCGGTTGAGCGCGGCGAGCGCGCGGGCGCCCGCGACGGCCGGGAGGCTCACGGCACAGGGTGCGCGCCCCCCAGAGGCCCCGGACGGGGCACCAGTGGCGAGCACGATCGGCGCGTCGGGGCGGTTGGTCCACCACCAGCAGACCATGCGCTCATCGGTCGTCGCGGCGAGCAGCCCCGGGTCGAAGGGATGCGCGCCTGGCACCGTGCATTCAGGGTCGGGGCATGCGCAGCGGACGCCGTCACGACGGCCTCCCGCTTCGAGCCCTATGCCCGGCAGGACCGGCCACTGCCACGCTGTCGCGAACGTGAGGGCCGCGCTGATCAGGTCAGACTTCCCGTTGTCACGCCTGGACAGGAGCCTGCGTCGCCTTCCGAGGATCTCGCGCATGAGCGCTCGTTCCTTTCCGTAGACCGAAGAGAACGCTATGGGCCACATCACACCATGTGTCGATCAGTCACTACGCGTACGTGTTGGAGCGTCGCACCCCAGCCTTGATCGCCGGCCTGAGGCAGGGGGAACCCCCCTATAGTCCGAGCGCCTGCTGTGTGCTTGAAAAGCCTGGCGTGGGGTGGCGGCGCCTGGCGTTTGCCGTCCCGCGTATTTCTCGCCGCCTCCGCCACGGGAGGATGGGACACGGTCGCCGATGGTTATGACGCGCGGTTCCGTCACCAGGTTCCGGGCGGATCCCAACTACCCCTGGTCTTCACCGACTACGTACCCATCGCGGCCGCTATGACGCTCTGTCGACCACAGCTGAACAATGCCAGTCGACCGCAATGGGCGCTTCCCCCAGGCAGTTTTTGGCCATCTTCGAACGATCGGGATCAGCTCGGGATCGGGACGGGATCACATATGAGAACCGAGATCGTTTTGCCGCGGATACCGCTTGACCACGGCAGACACCGGGCAATCCCAACGGGACAATGCTGGACATCCCCCAACGAGTCCGTGTACATGTGGAGGCATTGCTAGCGGCGCAGAATGACATGGGGGTTTGCGATGCTAATGAGCAATATGCACCGGCCGGAAAGCCGGAAACCATGACAACCCCACGCCTGCCGAAAGTGGCCGGAATCGACTCCCCTCCTGGACAGATTCCCCCTCCCGCCCCCAGTGCCGCGCCCGCTCCCTCCGTGTCGCAGGTCACTCCCTCCGCCGTGGCACCCGGAGCCGTGATCCAGGACCGGCTCGCGGGCTGGGTCTCCGATCTCACGACGCTGCACGAACTCACGGAACGCCTCGCCCGCACGGCAGCACTCGAGGACGCACTGCACGAACTGCTGCGCGCCGGAGCCGCCCTGGTGGGCGCCCGGCGCGGACTTGTCGTCCTGGAACCGGGCGACGGGCGGGGCCCCGACACCACCATCGGCCTCGGCCTCTCCCGGCCCGACCTCGGGCACATCGAGACGGTGCCGCGCGGCGCGACCTCGTACGGGCGGATCCTCGACGGACTGTCCGCAGAGCCCGAGACGCGCGCCGATCTGCTCGAGGAGGACGCACTCGACCCGCGCCACCGCGAGGTCGCCGCGCGCCTGGGCTACGCCGCGAGTTACACGATGCCGCTCGCCACCGAGGCGGCCGGCCGGCTCGGCGCCGCGGTCTGGCTCTACGACGAGCCGGCCGAGCCCGTCGAGCGCCAGCGCCACCTCATCGGCCTGTACACGCGCTACGCCACCGAGCACCTCGCCCGCCTCCTGGAACTGGAGCGCACGCGCGCGTGGTCACGCACCGTCGCCGACGAGCTGCTGCCACCGCGCCTGCCCCGCGTCGCCGGAGTGCAGCTCGCCGCGCGGCACCGCACAGGGCCCTGCGGCGGCGGCGACTGGTACGACGCGCTGCCGCTGCCCGAGGGGGCGCTCGGGCTCGCGGTCGGCTCGGTCAGCGGCTCCGGCGCGAGCGCGGTCGCCGCGATGGGCCGGCTGCGCGCCTCTCTGCGGGCGTACGCCGTCATGGAGGGGGAGGACCCCGTGGCGGTCCTGTCCGACCTGGAACTTCTGTTGCGCCTGACCGAGCCGGCGCGCAGCGCGACCGCCCTGTTCGCGTACTGCGAGCCCGCGCAGCGCAAGATCGTCCTCGCCGGGGCCGGGCACAGCCCGCCCCTGGTGATCGGCGAGCGGCGCACCGAGTACGCCGAGACGACGCTCTCCGCGCCGCTCGGGATGCTCGCCTGCTGGGAGGCGCCGAGCGTGGAGATCACGCCGGCGCCGGGCGAGACCGTGCTGCTCTACACGGACGGTCTCCTGCGCCGCACCGGCGATCCCATGGACCGCGCGTTCGCCCGGCTGCACGCGGCCGCCGCGGGCGTGCCCAAGACGATCCGTGACGACCCCGGGGCGATCGCCGACCACGTGCTGCGGTCGGTGCTCCCGGACGGCCTCGACACGGCCGAGAGCGAGGAGGACGTGGTGCTGCTCGCGGCGCGCTTCGAGTGACCTCCGAGACGCTGTGTGCAACAGGCCCTCCGGCCCTGGACCCCCTTCCGTACGCTCGTACGATGGAGGGGGTCCATTGCCCTATTCAGGAGGAACTGTGTCGGAGGAGCTCAACCCGGAGACCCCGGAAGCTGACGAGCCCATCAAGCAGCGCAAGAACGGCCTCTACCCGGGCGTTTCCGACGAGCTCGCCGAGAACATGAAGTCCGGCTGGGCCGACACCGAGCTGCACGACCTGCAGCCGTGTCCGCAGGCCGCCGAGACCGCCGCCCGCCGTGCCGCCCTGTCCGCCCGCTTCCCCGGCGAGCGCCTCGTGGTGCCCGCGGGCAACCTCAAGACCCGCTCGAACGACACGGAGTACGCCTTTCGCGCCTCCGTCGAGTACGCGTACCTGACCGGCAACCAGACCGAGGACGGCGTCCTCGTCCTGGAGCCCAGGGCAGAGGGCCACGACGCCACGATCTACCTCCTGCCGCGCTCCAACCGCGAGAACGGCGAGTTCTGGCTCGACGGCCAGGGCGAGCTGTGGGTGGGCCGCCGCCACTCCCTGACCGAGGCCGAGAAGCACTACGGCATCCCCGCCTCCGACGTGCGCGAGCTGGCCGGGCGGCTGGCCGGGGCCACAGGCCCTGTGCGCGTCGTGCGCGGCTACGACGCCGGCGTCGAGGCCGCCCTGGCCGACAAGGTCACCGCCGAGCGCGACGACGAGCTGAAGGTCTTCCTCTCCGAGGCGCGCGTCGTGAAGGACGCGTTCGAGATCGGCGAACTGCAGAAGGCCGTCGACGCGACCGTGCACGGCTTCGAGGACGTCGTGAAGGTGCTCGACAAGGCCGAGGCCACCTCGGAGCGCTACATCGAAGGCACGTTCTTCCTGCGCGCGCGCGTGGAGGGCAACGACATCGGCTACGGCTCCATCTGCGCCGCGGGCCCGCACGCCTGCACGCTGCACTGGGTCCGCAACGACGGCGCGGTCCGCTCCGGCGACCTGCTGCTGCTCGACGCCGGTGTGGAGACGCACACGTACTACACCGCCGACGTCACGCGCACGCTGCCGATCAACGGCACGTACAGCGAGCTCCAGCGCAAGATCTACGACGCCGTGTACGAGGCCCAGGAGGCCGGTATCGCGGCCGTCAAGCCGGGCGGCAAGTTCCGGGACTTCCACGACGCCGCGCAGCGTGTGCTCGCCACGAAGCTCGTCGAGTGGGGCCTGGTCGAGGGCCCGGTCGAGCGTGTCCTGGAGCTGGGCCTCCAGCGCCGCTGGACCCTGCACGGCACCGGTCACATGCTCGGCATGGACGTCCACGACTGCGCGGTCGCGCGGACCGAGTCGTACGTGAACGGCACGCTGGAGCCCGGCATGTGCCTCACCGTCGAGCCCGGTCTGTACTTCCAGGCCGACGACCTGACGGTGCCGCAGGAGTACCGCGGCATCGGCGTGCGGATCGAGGACGACATCCTCGTCACCGAGGACGGCAACAAGAACCTGTCGGCCGGGCTGCCCCGCGCGGCGGACGAGGTCGAGGCGTGGATGGCCCGCCTGAAGGGCTGAGCTCGGAAAAACGCGACAAGGAGGGCCGCACCCGATGGTGCGGCCCTCCTTGTCGCGTAAATGCGCTCCTTGTTGCGAAAAAACGCGCTCACACCGCCATCAGCGGCGCGTCCTCCCGCCACTTGAGGATCTTGTCGAAGCTGACCACGGCGCCGCCCTTGCCAGGTCTGTTCACGAAGTGCACGTGGTCGGCGAGTTCCTGAATCAGGCACAGGCCACGGCCGTGCTCCGCGTAGTCGGGTGCCGGGTGGATGGACACCGCCGCACGACCACCCGCCGCGGTGAAGCCGGGCCCGGCGTCGGCCACTTCGATGCGGCACATCTCGCCGTCCAGGTACGCGGTGACCCGGAACGCGTCCGTCGCCTCGCTCGTCGCCGCACCGCCGTGCTCCACGGCGTTCGCACACGCCTCACTGAGCGCGACCGACAGATCGTAGGAGACATCGGGATCGACGCCCGCGGTCTCCATGGTGCCCATGAGGAGGCGCCGGGCGAGCGGCACGCTCGCGGCATCGCGCCGTAGCTGGAGGGACCACCAGATGCTCATGCTCCCGCCTCCCGGCCGCGACTCGACATACCGATACGTATTGCCACCGGCGGCCCGGCGCAATCGCGTAGTTGACGTGATGACGCCCATACGGCCGACGCGCATACGGGGGTCGTCGGTGTACGGGAGATTCGGGACCTTGCGGACCTGCTGTATGGAGGGTGTGAAGCCAGTGCGATGATGAGGCCGCCATGTCTGCCCCCCACGAGCGCCAGGCGCGCAGCGCGGCCGGTCTCCGGCTGCTCAGGGCCGCGGTGTTCGCCGCGGTCTGCGTCATGCTGTCCGCGGCGGGGCACGTCGTCGGTTCGACGGCCACCGTCCCGCTGTGGACGCTGTCGCTCGGCTTCCTCGCGGTCTTCTGTGTGGCCCTGCCGCCGGCGGGACGCGAGCGGTCGCTGCCGGGCATCGCCGCCACGCTGGGGGCCGGACAGATCGCGCTGCACAGCCTCTTCGGCCTCGGCCAGCAGCACACCATGACCATGGCCGCCGCGTCGGGCGAACCCTCGGCGGTCGAGCGGGCCGCGCGGCTCATGTGCGGGGCGGGCGCGTCGACGCTCAGCCCGGCGCAGGCCCAGCGGATCCTCGACAACGCGCGCGTGCCGTCCGGCGACACCCACCACATGGCAGGCGCGGCGGACTCCGCGATGTCGCTGCTGCCGTCCCTGCCGATGCTCCTCGGGCACCTGCTCGCCGCGGCCGGCGCGGGCTGGCTGCTGCGCCACGGGGATCTCGCCCTGAGCCGCATCGTGCGGCTCTCGCGGCTCTCCGCGCAGAGCGTCGTCGCCCATGCGGCACCCATGCGTTCGCTGCGGGCCGTCCTCGGCCTCGTACGCGTCCTCAGAGCCGGGCTCCGGGATGCCCTCGCCCTGCCGTGCGCCGCTCGTGCCGGGTTCGCCGAACCACCGGCCCTGCGGGCGGCGGCACTTCAGCACTCCGTGAGCCGGCGCGGACCGCCCACGGCCGGCACGTTCCTTCTCGCTGCCTGAACGGCACGCGTACTCCACCACGTACTGCGTGGGGTGAGCCGTGCCGTGCGGCACGCGCGCGTACCCGCTATTTCTTCTGTCGCCGCCTACGTAGTGCGGTGTTTCGCGGTCGCGCCCCTTCACCCTTCGCTGGATCCCGCTGAACGTGGAGTTCTCCCTGTCATGAAGAAGATGTCCCGCGCCGCTCTCGTCGGTGCCGCCGCCGTCTCCTCCGTCGTCCTCCTGTCCGCCCCCGCCTTCGCGCACGTGAGCGTGCAGCCGGAGGGCGAGGCCGCCAAGGGCGACTACGCCGTCGTCGACTTCAAGGTGCCCAACGAGCGCGACGACGCCGCGACGACCAAGGTCGAGATCAACTTCCCGACCGAGCACCCGCTCGCCTCGGTGATGCCCGAGCCCGTGCCGGGCTGGAAGGCCGACGTCACCAAGACGAAGCTCGACAAGCCGATGGAGATGCACGGCGAGAAGATCACCGAGGCCGTCTCCAAGGTCACCTGGACCGCGACCGGTTCCGGCAAGGACGAGGGCGTGCAGCCCGGCTACTTCCAGAAGTTCCCGGTGTCCATCGGCCAGCTGCCGACCGACACCGACCAGCTCGTCTTCAAGGCGCTCCAGACCTACGACAACAAGGAGGTCGTGCGCTGGATCGAGCCGCAGCAGAAGGGCCAGGAGGAGCCGGAGTTCCCGGCCCCCGCCCTTGAGCTCTCGGCCGCCTCGGACGACGGGCACGGTGCCGCAGGCGCCTCCGACGACACCGGCGAGAAGGAGACCGCCGCGGCCTCCACGGATGCCGGCTCGGGCAGCGACACCACCGCCCGCACCCTCGGCATCGTCGGCATCGTCGTCGGCGCCGCCGGTGTGGCGTTCGGCGTCACGGCGGGCCGTCGGCGTACCAACAGCTGAGCCACCCTCGGGGGGTGCCGGGGTCGCGGTGGGCGACCCCGGCACCCGCCGGCCACCTCACATCTGGGACATTTTTCTATGCGCAACCCCCGCAAGAACACGAAGTTCAACAGGAAGAGCCTGCTGGCCGCGGTCGGGCTCGTCACCGTCGCGAGCTTCGCCCTGTCCGCCTGCGGCAGCGGCGACGACAGCGGCAAGCCCGTCGCCGAGGTGTCCTCCGACGCCGGTCCGAAGAAGGCCGCGACGGTCCTCGACAAGCCCTTCAAGAAGCCGGATCTGGTCCTCACCGACACCCACGGCAAGAAGTTCGACCTGCGCGAGCAGACCAAGAACAAGCCGACGCTGATCTACTTCGGCTACACGCACTGCCCCGACGTCTGCCCGCTGACGATGAGCAACATCGCCGTCGCCAAGAAGTCGCTCCCCAAGTCCGAGCAGGACAAGCTCCAGGTCGTCTTCGTCACCACCGACCCGGACCGCGACACCCCGTCCGTGCTCGGCAAGTGGCTCAAGGCGCAGGACCCCGACTTCACCGGCCTCACCGGCGACTTCGCCACCATCCAGGGCGGCGCCCGCACCCTCGGCATCTCCATCGAGCCGACGCAGAAGGACAAGAACGGCAAGGTCGTGTCGATGCACGGCACACAGGTCATCGCCTTCTCGCCGAAGAACGACGCCGGTTACGTGCTGTACGGCGAGGACGCCACCGTCGACGACTACACCAAGGACCTCCCCAAGATCGTCAAGGGGGAGAAGCCGTGAGGCGCACACCCATCGCCCTCGGCGCCCTCACGCTCGCGGCGGGGCTCGCCCTGACCGCCTGCGGCTCCGGCTCCGAGGACTCCGCCGACAAGCCCGACGTGAAGGTCGAGAGCGCGTTCCTTCCGGCGCCCGCCTCCGGCGACATGGCGGCCGGGTTCTTCACCGTGCACAACAAGGGAGCCGCCGACACCCTCACGTCCGTGAGCAGCGCGATTTCCCAGAAGGTCACCCTGCACAGCACCAAGGGCGGTGTGATGAAGGAGCAGAGGTCCTTCGCCGTGCCCGCGAACGGCGAGCTCGACTTCGAACGCGGCGGCAACCACCTCATGTTCGAGAACCTGAAGCGCAAGCCCGCAGAGGGCGACAAGGTGTCGGTGCAGCTGCACTTCGCCAAGTCCGGGACCGTCACGGTCTCCTTCCCCGTGAAGGTCGCCACCTACAACCCGTCGCACGCTTCGCACTGAAGGGGCTGACCTGTACGTGAAGACCATCGCTCCCCGCACCTGGCAACTGGTGCTGCTCTTCCTCGCCGTCACCGGCGCACTCCTGGCCTGCGCCGCTCCCGCGTCCGCGCACGCCGCGCTGACCGGGAGCGACCCCAAGCAGGGAGCGGTGGTCGACACGGCACCGAAGAAGGTGTCGCTCACCTTCTCCGAGAGCGTCGCGATCTCCGACGGCGCGGTCCGTGTCCTCGACCCCTCCGGCAAGCGCGTCGACGACGGAAAGGTCGCCCACCCCGGCGGCACGACCTACGCGGTGGGACTGCACTCGGGCCTGCCCGACGGCACGTTCACCGTCGCCTACCAGGTCGTCTCCGCCGACAGCCACCCCGTCGCCGGCGCCTACACCTTCTCCATCGGCGCGCCCTCCAAGACGACCGCGGTGGTCGCCGACCAGAACGCGGGCGGCGGAGTCGTCGGCGGGATCTACGACGTCGCGCGCTACGTCTCGTACGCGGGCTTCGCGCTGCTGGTGGGCGGTGCCGCGTTCGTGCTCGGATGCTGGCGGCGCGGCGCGGGCAGCAAGCCGGTACAGCGCGTCGTGGTCGGCTCCTGGACCGCGCTCACCGCCGCCACCCTGGTCATGCTGCTGATGCGGGGCTCGTACACCGGGTCGGGAAAGCTCGGCGACATCTTCGACATGGCGCTGCTCGGCCAGGTCCTTCAGACGAAGACCGGCGCCGCGCTCACCTCCCGGCTGCTGCTGCTCGCGGCGGCGGCCCTCTTCATCGCGGTGCTCTTCGGCGCCTACGTAAAGAAGAGCGAGATCGAAGAGAGCGAGAGGGAGAAGGAACGGAACGATCTCACCTTCGGGCTCTCCGTCGGCGGCGCCGTCGTCGCGGCCGGGCTCGCCGCCACCTGGGCCATGGCCGAGCACGCCTCGACCGGCATCCAGGCGGCCCTCGCGATGCCCGTCGACGTACTGCACCTGCTGGCCGTCGCCGCCTGGCTCGGCGGGCTGACCACGCTGCTCGTCGCCCTGTACCGGGTGCCGACGATCGAGGGCTCGGCCGTACGCCGCTTCTCCCGGGTCGCCTTCTGCAGCGTCCTCGTCCTCGTCGCGACCGGGCTCTACCAGTCGTGGCGCCAGGTCGGCTCCTGGTCGGCGCTGACCGGGACGTCGTACGGACAGTTGCTGATGGTGAAGGTCGGGCTCGTCGCCGTGCTCGTCGGCGTCGCCTGGATCTCCCGGAAGTGGACGGCGCGACTCACCGAGACCGCGGACGCCGCGCCGGTGGCACAGGAGCAGGTCCCCGAGGTCTCCGAGGAGAAGGAGCCCGTCTCCGTGGCCGTCGGAGGGAAGGGCGCGGACCCCGAGCGCGCCGCCCAACTCGCCCGGCAGCGCGCCGCGATGGCGAGCGCGCGCGAGAAGCGGGTGCGCGACGCCGATCCGCACCGCTTCGGGCTGCGCCGCTCGGTGCTCGTCGAGGCGGGCATCGCGGTCGCGCTGCTGGCCGTCACCACCGTGCTGACGTCCACCGAACCAGGCCGCACGGAGGAGGAGGCGAAGTCCGCCACCTCGGCCGCGCAGGCACAGGCCGGGCCGCTCTCCCTGAAGATCCCCTTCGACACCGGCGGCGCGGACGGCAAGGGCACCGCCCTCCTGGAGATGGACCCCGGACGCACCGGCAACAACGAAATACACCTCTACATAGAGCGGCCGAACGGCAAGGCCTTCGACGTCCCCGAGGTGAAACTCGCCCTCACCCAGGAGGCGAAGAAGATCGGGCCACTGCCTGTCCTGCCCGACCACATCGCCACGGGACACTGGACGGCGAGCGGCGTGCAGATCCCCGTGGCAGGCGACTGGAAGGTCGCGCTGACCGTGCGTACGTCGGACATCGACCAGATCACCATCAACAAGAACGCGAAGATCGGCTGACCTGCCCCATGGCTGACACGACTGACACGGCCGGCACGGCTGACACGGCTGACACGGCTGACACGGCTGACACCAAGAACGGCACCGGATCCACCCCGCAGGCCGCGGGCATCTCGCGGCGCCGACTGATCGGGACGGCGGGTGCCACCGGCGTCGCCCTCGGAGCCGTCGGTGCGGGCGCTGGGTACGCCGCCGCGTCCTCGAACTCCCCCGAGCAGCAAGCCACGTTGACCTCGATCGGGGCGGACGAGGTGATGTTTCACGGGAAACATCAGCCCGGCATCACCACCGCGATGCAGGCCCGCGGCCACCTCGTCGCGTTCGACCTGGCGGCGGGCGCGGGGCGCAAGGAGGCCGCGGCCCTGCTGCGCCGCTGGTCGGCGACGGCAGAGCGGTTGATGGCGGGCGAGCCCTCGGCCTCGGACGACACGGACGTGGCCCGGGACGCGGGCCCCTCCTCGCTGACGGTCACCTTCGGCTTCGGCCACAGCTTCTTCTCCCGTACGGGACTCCAGAAGCAGCGCCCCGCCGCCCTCGACCCGCTGCC
Organism: Streptomyces sp. NPDC002795; assembly: GCF_042888725.1. Taxonomy (NCBI): domain Bacteria; kingdom Bacillati; phylum Actinomycetota; class Actinomycetes; order Kitasatosporales; family Streptomycetaceae; genus Streptomyces; species Streptomyces sp. NPDC002795. The sequence goes on along the minus strand of NZ_JBIAQB010000014.1, from coordinate 163,243 downwards.
AGACTTCTACTCCGACCACCTCGACAAGGCGCGCAGCAACGGCGACCTGTGGGTGCAGATCGGCGCCAACGACTCGCTCGTCGCCTTCCACGCGCTGCGGGCGATCCAGAAGGACGCCGGCAGCACCGCCAGGCTGCGCTGGCAGATGAACGGCTTCAACCGCTCGCCGGGGGCCACCGCCCACCCGATGACGGTCCGCAATCTGATGGGCCAGGTAGACGGCACGGGCAACCCCAAGCCCGCCGACGCGGACTTCAACAAGCGCGTCTTCGTGCCGGGTTCGGGTTCGAGCTCCGGTTCCGATTCCGGTTCCGCGCAGTCCCCCGCCTGGATGGGAGGCGGCTCGTACGTCGTCGTACGCCGGATCCGGATGCTCCTCGACGACTGGGAGAAGCTGTCGACGACGGCGCAGGAGCACGTCATCGGGCGCAAGAAGTCGAGCGGCGCCCCGCTGACCGGCGGCAAGGAGACCACCGAGCCCGACCTGGAGAAGACGGACGCGAACGGCGACCTCGTCATCCCGCTCAACGCGCACGCCCGCATCACCCGGCCCGACCAGAACGGCGGATCCGCACTGCTGCGCCGCCCGTTCTCGTACCACGACGGCTTCGACGAGGACGGCACCCCGGACGCGGGCCTGCTCTTCATCTGCTGGCAGGCGGACCCGCTGCGCGGCTTCGTGCCGGTGCAGCGCAAGCTCGACCGGGGCGACGCCCTGTCGAAGTTCATCCGGCACGAGGCGAGCGGGCTCTTCGCGGTACCGGGCGGCGCCGAGAAGGGCGGCTACGTGGGGCAGGCCTTGCTGGAGGGATAGCTGGAGGGACAGCCGGGGCCGCAGGTGCTGTCGCCGGGTGGGGTGGCTCCTGACGCATCCGTGAGCCCGGCCCCGTACGGCGCATTAGGGTGAGCCCATGCCAGCCAGCTACGCGTATCTCGGCCCCGAGGGCACCTTCACCGAAGTCGCCCTGCGCACGCTCCCGGAGACGGCCACCCGGGAACTCGTCCCCGTGGTGTCCGTGCCCGCGGCGCTCGACGCCGTCCGCAGCGGCGAGGCCGAGGCCGCGTTCGTACCGATCGAGAACTCCGTCGAGGGCGGCATCACCACGACCCTCGACGAGCTGGTCGCAGGCGAGCCGCTGATGATCTACCGCGAGGTGCTGCTCGACATCACCTTCGCGCTGCTCGTCCGCCCCGGCACCGCGATCACCGACATCAAGACCGTCACCGCGCACCCTGCCGCCCAGCCGCAGGTGCGCAACTGGATGAAGGCCCACCTGGCCGAGGACGTGACCTGGGAGTCCGCGGCGTCGAACGCCGACGGCGCGCGCCTCGTACAGGAGGGGCGCTACGACGCCGCGTTCGCCGGCGAGTTCGCGGCCGAGAAGTACGGGCTCGTGCCGCTGGTCACCGAGATCCACGACGCGGAGAACGCGCAGACCCGCTTCGTCCTGGTCGGCAAGCCGGCCCGGCCCGCGGCGCCCACCGGCGCGGACAAGACCTCGGTCGTCATCTGGCAGCGCGAGGACCACCCCGGTGGGCTGATGGAGCTGCTCCAGGAGTTCGCCATCCGCGGGGTCAACCTGGTGCTGCTGCAGTCGCGGCCCACCGGCACGGGCATCGGCGACTACTGCTTCGCGATCGACGCGGAGGGGCACATCGCGGACCGCCGGGTGGCGGAGGCGCTGATGGGGCTGAGGCGGGCGTGCCCGGAGGTGCGCTTCCTCGGCTCGTACCCGCGGGCGGGGGTCGCCGTCGAGGACGTGCGCCCGCCGCGCTCGGGAACCTCGGACGGCGAGTTCGTGGCGGCGTCGGACTGGCTGGCGCGCTGCCAGGACGGCCGGTTCTAACGGTTCTCACGCATCGGCCGTAGCCGGCCTGGCCAGGCGTAGTCCCTGCCGGATCCGAAAAAGTTGTCCACCGTCGGATCCGGCTCCTTTTTGCCTGGACACCCGGTCCTACCAGCGGATTTTCTTCATCCACAGAAGTTATCCACAGGCCTCCTTCTCGACCTGGGGACAAGTCGACAGGAAGGTGCTGGTTGGTCGATAAATCGGCCCACAGCGCCCAGATGCATCCACAGACCGTCAGGTCACCCTTCGTCCATGCATTTGTCGTGATCAACTCTTTGGAGTGAAGCATTTCCACCCGAAAGTGAGCTTGCGCGCAGTTTGAGAGGGGAATTCTTCGTTACGCATGTGGCTTTCGGAATGATCTCTTCCGGCATCCACAGATCATTTTCACAGCCTGTGGATAACTTTCCAGGACCGTGCGTCGCTGTGGACAGCGGACCCCCAAGTGCCGCCCGCGACAAGGGGATCGAGTCAAGGCGAAGTGCCGCATCTGCCCCTTTCAAGGGAAAGTGGCAGCTTTCCTTGACGCGCCCCGACACCCCTCTTGTGGATCTTTTCCAGCCTCACTCCGCCCTCAATTCATATCCTGTCAAATAGGGCATAAGGGAGTGCAACGGATATCGGGTCGTGGGCCGGAAGCGGGCAACGGTAGCCTTGAGGGGTGATTGACCTTCGCCTGCTCCGTGAGGACCCCGACCGTGTTCGCGCCTCCCAGCGCGCCCGTGGAGAGGACGTCGCGCTTGTCGACTCAGTCCTGTCCGCCGATGAGCGGCGCAGGTCGTCCGGGCTCCGCTTCGACGAACTCCGTTCCGAGCAGAAGTCGCTCGGCAAGCTGATCCCCAAGGCCACGCCCGAGGAGAAGCAGGACCTCCTCAAGAAGGCGGGCGAGCTCTCCGCCGCCGTCAAGGCCGCAGAGGCCGAGCAGCGTGAGGCCGAGGAGGAGACCCACCGCCTCGCCCTCCAGCTGGGCAACATCGTGCATCCCGACGTCCCGCGCGGCGGCGAGGAGGACTTCGTCGTCCTGGAGACGCACGGCACGATCCGCGACTTCGGCGCCGAGGGCTTCGAGCCCAAGGACCACCTGGAGCTCGGCGAGGCGCTCGGCGCCATCGACGTCGAGCGCGGCGCGAAGGTCTCCGGCTCGCGCTTCTACTACCTGACCGGTGTCGGCGCGCTCCTCGAGCTCGCGCTCGTCAACGCGGCGATCGCGCAGGCCACCGAGGCCGGCTTCACGCCGATGCTGACCCCGGCCCTGGTACGCCCCCGCGCCATGGAGGGCACGGGCTTCCTCGGCCAGGCCGCCGACAACGTGTACCACCTGGAGAAGGACGACTACTACCTGGTCGGCACCTCCGAGGTCGCGCTCGCCGGCTACCACATGGACGAGATCCTCGAGGCGGACCAGCTGCCGCTGCGCTACGCCGGCTTCTCGCCGTGCTTCCGCCGCGAGGCGGGCACGTACGGCAAGGACACCCGCGGCATCTTCCGCGTGCACCAGTTCGACAAGGTCGAGATGTTCTCGTACGTCGACCCGGCGGACGCTCAGAACGAGCACCAGCGCCTCCTGGAGTGGGAGAAGCAGTGGCTGACCGGCCTCGAGCTGCCCTTCCAGGTGATCGACGTCGCCACTGGTGACCTCGGTTCCTCGGCCTCGCGCAAGTTCGACTGCGAGGCGTGGATCCCGACGCAGGGCAAGTACCGCGAGCTGACCTCGGCGTCGAACTGCGACGGGTTCCAGGCGCGCCGCCTGTCGATCCGGATGCGCGACAACCGCGACGGCAAGAAGGTGTTGCAGCCGCTCTCGACGCTGAACGGCACGCTGTGCGCCGTCCCGCGCACGATCGTCGCGATCCTGGAGAATCACCAGCAGGCCGACGGCTCGGTGCGGGTGCCGGAAATGCTGCGGCCCTACCTTGGGGGACGCACCACCCTGGACCCCAAGTAATCGCAGCCTGAACGGCCTGCGCAGCCTGTACAGCCTGGAGCCGAAAGCCAAGTGAGCCACCCCGCTCCCCTCGCCCCCGCCTTTCCGTACAAGCTCGTGGCGACCGATCTCGACGGAACGTTGCTGCGTTCCGACGACACGGTCTCCGAGCGCACGCGTGAGGCGCTCACCGCGGCCACCGCGGCGGGCGCCGCGCACATCATCGTGACCGGCAGGGCCGTGCCCTGGACCCGGCACATCCTCGACGACCTCGGCTACGAGGGCCTCGCGGTGTGCGGCCAGGGCGCGCAGGTCTACGACGCGGGGGAGCACCGGCTGCTCACCTCGGTGACGCTCGACCGGCAGCTGGCCGGGCTCGCGCTCGCCAAGATCGAGGCCGAGATCGGCCCGCTGGCGCTCGCCGCGAGCCGCGACGGCCTCGAGGGCGAGGTCATCGTCGGCCCGGGCTACGAGGTGCAGGAGGGCCCGCTCCCGGTCGTCCCGTTCACGGAACTCGCGGAGCTGTGGGCGCAGCCGCTCAACAAGGTGTACGTCCAGCACCCGGGCCTCACCGACGACCAGATGGCGGAGGTCGCGCGCACCGTCGCCGGCGGCCTGGTGGGCGTCACGATGGCGGGCGAGGGGATCGTGGAGCTGCTCCCGCTCGGCCTCTCCAAGGCCACGGGCCTCTCGCTGGCGGCCCGCCGCCTGGGCGCGAAGGCCGTCGACACCATCGCGTTCGGCGACATGCCCAATGACATCCCGATGTTCGGCTGGGCGTCCTACGGCGTGGCCATGTCCAACGCCCACGAGGAGCTCAAGACGGTGGCCAGCGAGGTGACGTCGTCGAACGAGGACGACGGCATCGCGGTGGTGCTGGAGCGGTTGCTCGCGGCTTGATCTGCCTGAACCGCATCGAGGGCCGGTCCCGGTTGAACCGGGGCCGGCCCTCGATGCGAAGGGTGGGCGGCCCGCGTGCCACGGAAGAAGGGCACGCGCTCGAAGCGGCCGCCCCGGGCTACACCCTGGGCGGGGCTCGACGGAGTGCAGTGACTACTCCGGAGCCTGCCTCGGGCCGCCCTGCCGGGAGCTCGACGAACTACTGAAGGACATCGCCGCGCTCCTCTCCCGGTCCTCGGACGCCACGGTCGGCGTGCTGACACAACTACTGTGCCGGGCCGCTGAGTTCGCCGCCACCGAATTACCGGCGGCGCCACCTGCGCAGCAGCCCGCGCCGCCGCGCCTTGCTGAAGAACCACCCGGCGGGTGGCTCGTCGGAGCGCCACGGCTGGGGTTCGGGCCTGCCCTCGCGCCACCGCTCGGCGAGCATGCGGGCCCGCGCGGACGGTTCGCTCGACTCGGCGGCGCGTATGAAGTCGGTGTCCAGGACCACGTCGTCCCAGGTGTCGTCGCCCTGACCGGGCCGGTCCCCCTCGCGGTTCGGTTCGTGTGCCATCGCGGGTCCTCCGGGTACTCCGGGTCTTCATCGGGGCGCCTGCCGAACGGCGCACCCTCCCACCAGTGTCCGGGTGGGAGGGTGAAATCTGCGTCAGGAAACGGACCGGAGCCCGTGCGGCGGCCGGGTCCTACTCCTCCCCGGCCAGCTTCAGGGTCCGCAGCTTCTGCCCCGCGTACCAGGTCGCCAGGACCGTCACCGCCACCAGGAGCACCGTCGCGAGCGGCAGCCCGACGTCCGAGGTGACGAGGTCGCCGCCGGCCACCTTCTGGGCGACCGCGAGGGCCCACTGCTGCACGCTGAGCGTGCGCGCCCCGGAGACCAGGGTCCCGAAGAGGGCCTCCCAGACGAGGGCGTAGACGAGGCCGAAGACGACCGCGTGCCGGGTGACCGTGCCGAGCAGGAGGAAGATCGCCGCGTAGGCGATCGAGGCCACCAGGGCGGCGATCGTGTAGGCGACGGCGATCTGCTGCCCGTTCCCGTTCAGGATGAAGCCCGCGATGAGCGTCGGGACGGCCGAGAACACCATGGTCACGCCGATGGCCACGATGAGTTTGGTGAAGATGATCGTGGGGCGCTTGAGCGGCTTCGAGAGCAGATAGACCACGGAGCCGTCGTCGATCTCCGGGCCGATGGCTCCGGTCCCCGCGATGACACCGATCAGCGGCACCATTGTGGCGAGCGCGAAGCCGCCGAGCAGATCGGACGCGGTCTGGTCGTCGGCCCCCGTGAGCCCGCGCACGAGCGCGGAGATCACGACCAGCAGCACGGGCAGCGCGAAGAGGATGAGGGCCCGGCGCCTGCCGAGCAGGGCTCGGTAGGTGAGTCGGGCGACAGTGGGGTCGTACATCAGGGCCTCCTACGCCGCGACCAGATACGAGAAGACGGACTCGAGGGACTCGTCGGACGGCGAGACCGTGAGCAGCCGGATGCCGTGCGCCTGCGCGACCTTCGGGAGCAGCGTCGTGAACCGGCCGAAGTCGACGGCCTGGACGTGCAGCGCGTCCTCCTTCAGGTCGACCTCGATGCCCGCCGTGGACGGGTCCGCGATCAGCACGGCGGCCAGCGCCCGGTCGTCGCTGGAGCGGATCAGATAGCGGTGCGGACGGTCGGTCATCAGGCGGCGGATCTTGCGGAAGTCGCCGCTCGCAGCGTGCCGGCCCGCGACGACCACCTCGATGTGGGAGGCCAGTTGCTCGACCTCTTCGAGGATGTGCGAGGAGAACAGGACCGTGCGCCCCTCGTCCCCCATGCGCCGCAGCAACTCCATGAGCTGCATGCGCTGGCGCGGGTCCATGCCGTTGAACGGCTCGTCGAGCAGCAGCACCGAGGGGGTGTGGACGAGCGCGGAGGCCATCTTCACGCGCTGCCGCATGCCCTTGGAGTACGTCGAGATCTTGCGGTCCTGTGCGTACTCCATCTCGACCGTGGCCAGCGCCTCCCCTGCCGCCTTCTTGCCGAGGCCGTGCAACTCGGCGTTGGCGACGACGAATTCGCGTCCCGTGAGGAAGTCGTACATCCCCTCGCGCTCGGGGACGATGCCGATGTGCCGGTAGATCTGTTCGTTGCGCCAGATCGGCTGTCCGTCGAGGGTCACCGAGCCGTTCGAGGGGGCGAGGAAGCCGCCCATCATGTTGATGAGCGTGGACTTGCCCGCGCCGTTCGGACCCAGCAGGCCGGTGACGCCGGGGGCGATGTTCATGGTGACGTCGTTGACGGCGACCACGTTGCCGAACCAGCGTGAGACGTGGTCGATGTTGATCGTGGTCACAGTCCGACCTTCCGGTAGCGGCGCATCAGCAGCCCGTAGGAGCCGGCGATGAGCCCGAGGACGACGAGCAGGTAGACGAGGCCCTGGCCTGCCGAGGGTCCATCTGCCCCGGGGAAGGACGAGCTCGCTCCGAGGAACGCGGTCTGCACTCCGTCGATGAGCGTGATGGGTGAGAAGAGGCCGAGCCAGGTCACCGCCCCGCTGTTGTCCTGGGCCTCGGCGATCGCCTGGACCGTGGACACCGCGCCGTAGGAGATGGTCAGGACGGCGATGACGGCGGCGATGCCGAACCCGCGGCGCGGGGTGACGGCGGAGACGACGAGTCCGATCCCGGCGAAGAGCAGCGACAACAGCGCCACGGATACCAGTCCTTGGGCCAATCCCTTGGTCTGCTCTGTGAAGTCCAGCTTGGCGAGCAGAGAGCCTACGTAGAGCACGATCAGCGGCGCGGCCGTGAGGATGAACAGGGCCGATGCCATGGCGGCGAATTTCGCGACTACGTAGTCGACCCGCTCGATGGGGCGCGAGAAGTAGAGCGGGATCGACTTGAAGCGCAGGTCCAGGGAGACCGCGTTCGGAGCGGCGGACGCCACGTAGAGGCCGATCACCGCCTGGAGGATGACCGCGTAGCGCGTGTAGTCGACGGGCAGGTCGTTCGCCTTCGTGGCGACGGCCACCGCGACCATGATCAGCGCCGGGACGCACATCACGATGAAGAGCAGCATCGGCAGCACCTTGGACTTGGCCGAGCGGCCGAGTCCGTAGGCACCGCGCAGGCTCTGTGAGAAGAGCGAGCGGCGGGAGTACGCGCGGCCCAGGCGCGGGCCGTCGTAGTGGCGGTAGCCGATGTTGTGGATCTGGGTGGACGCGCGGTCCACAGGGCTGGGCTCGGTGGTCATCGCGCCGCGCCTCCCGTCTGCTGCGGTGCGGCGGTGGCCGCCCAGGCCGCGGCGCGCTCGGAGCCCTGCTCCTGCTGCGCCTCGCCCTCGGGGCGGAAGACCTCCGCGATCTGGTGCCTGCGCTGCTCCATGCGGACCAGGCCGAGGCCGAGGTCCGCGACGACGTCGCGCACGATGTCGTACGTCTCCTCGCCCTGCGCCGTGATGAGGACGGTGTGCCCGGCGCCGGGCAGTTCACCGCCGGCGCTGCTCTCGATGCCGCGCTGCGCGAACGCCTCGCGGAGCGCCTTTGTCCCGTCCGGGTGTTCGTCGCTGTCGGTGACCTCGATCGCCAGCGTCGCCGTGGCCTGCGTGAAGTCCGTGGTGGAGCTGGAGCGCAGCAGCTTGCCGCCGTCGATGATGACGACGTGGTCGCAGGTGCGCTCGAGCTCACCGAGCAGGTGCGAGGTGACGAGGACGGAGATGCCGAAGTCGGTGTGCACGCGCCGGATCAGGCCGAGCATGTCGTCACGGCCGACCGGGTCCAGCCCGTTCGTCGGCTCGTCCAGGAACACCAACTGCGGGTCGTGCACCAGCGCCTGGGCCAGCTTCACGCGCTGCTTCATGCCCGTCGAGTAGCCACCGATGGGTCGGTAGCGCTCCTCGTAGAGGCCGACGTGCCGCAGGGTGTCGGCGGTGCGCTCGCGGGCGGCCGTGGGCGGCAGGCCCGACATGCGCGCCATGTGGACGACGAGCTCGGTCGCCGAGACGTCCGGCGGCAGGCAGTCGTGCTCCGGCATGTAGCCGACGCGCTCACGGATCTTGGGACCCGATGACGGGTCCGCGACGTCGAACCCGAGCACTTCGGCACGGCCCTCCGTCGCGGGGGACAGACCAAGCAAAATCTTGATCATGGTGGACTTGCCGGCTCCATTGGATCCGACGAGTCCGGTCACACCGGGCCCGATGTCCATGGTCAGCCGGTCAAGTGCGGTCACCTTGGGGAACCGCTTGCTCAGGCTTTCGGTCGCGATCACAGTCACGGTTCGACCGTAGTGGCGCAGGCCACACGAATTCGTCAGACCGTGGGGTCGACCTCGCATAAGACCTGAGTATTACGGGTCCCTAGGGGTCCGCCCTGAGTAGGCCGTGCAGACCCCTTGACGTCGCCGCCAGGCATTGTCACATTCATCAGTGTCAAGTTACGAGCGCGTACGGCGACGACCCGGTCACGAACCGGGGCGGCCGCGACCGGGACGGACGGTGGCATGACCTCAGCGGTGGTACGTGAACTCTCGGCGGAACTGCGGGGGTTCAGAGAGGTACAGAGGCTCGCGTACGCGTGCGCGGAATCGGTCGCGGCGCAGCTCAAGCCAGGTGTGACCGAGCGCGAGGCGGCGCGGATGCAGCGGGAGTGGCTGCGCGAGCGCGGGGTGCGGGACTGGTTCCATCTGCCGTTCGCCTGGTTCGGGGACCGCACGGCGTTCGTGAACTTCCGCGTACCGCTTCAGTTCTTCCCGACGAACCGGAAGCTGGAAGCGGGGATGCCCTTCATCCTCGACATGGCGCCAGTCCACCAGGGCCGCACCGCGGACATCGGCTACTCGGGCTGTCTCGGCCTCAACCCCGTGCACGACAAGCTGCTTTCGGACCTTCAGGCGCACCGCGAGCTGCTCCTGCGCGAGGTGCGCGAGCGCCGCTCCCTGCGGGAGATCTACGAGGACGTGGAGCGGTTGATGGTCCGCCAGGGCTATGCGAACCGGCACCGGGCGTATCCCTTCGGCGTGATCGCGCACAAGGTCGACCGGGTCAAGGAGCGGCGCATCAACCCCACGCTGTTCGGCTTCGGCACCCAGTCCCTGAAGGGCCTGGCGAGCGACGCGCTGCACGGGCACCGGGACGGCTGGTCGCCGCTGTGGTCGCCGTACAAGTTCTCCGACCATCCGCCGCGGCCGGGCCTTTGGGCGGTCGAACCGCACCTCGGATTCAGGGGCACGGGCGCCAAGTTCGAGGAGCTCCTCGTGGTCACCGACTCCAAGGACCCGCAGGAGAGCGCCTTTTGGCTGGACGACGATCTGCCGCACGTGCGGCGCTGGGCGGAGGGCATCTGATGACGGACCTGATGAAGATCGAAGGCGCGCGTGAGCGCCGGGTGCGCACGGGCGGTATCGACCTGTGCGTCGTCGAGCTGGGCGAACCCGGGCCCGAGCGGCCGACGGTGGTGCTCGTGCACGGCTACCCGGACTCCAAGGAGGTGTGGTCGGAGGTCGCCGCGCGCCTCGCGGACCACTTCCACATAGTGCTCTACGACGTACGCGGACACGGTAGGTCGACGGCCCCGCAGCCGCTGCGCGGCGGCTTCACCCTGGAGAAGCTGACCGACGACTTCCTGGCGGTCGTCGACGCGGTGAGCCCGGACCGGCCCGTGCACCTCGTGGGGCACGACTGGGGTTCGGTGCAGTCGTGGGAGTTCACCACGGTCAAGCGCACACAGGGCCGCATCGCGTCCTTCACGTCGATGTCCGGCCCGTCCCTCGACCACTTCGGGCACTGGATCAAGCAGCGCGTGAAGAAGCCCACGCCCGCCAAGGTGGGCCAGCTGCTCGGCCAGGGCGCCAAGTCCTGGTACGTCTACATGCTGCACACACCCGTGCTGCCCGAGCTCGCCTGGCGCGGTCCGCTCGGCAAGCGCTGGCCGAAGATCCTGGAGCGCGTCGAGCGGGTCCCGGCCGACGACTACCCGACGTCGTCACTGCCCTCGGACGCCGCCCGCGGGGCCTGGCTCTACCGGGACAACATCCGGTCGCGGCTGCGCCACCCGCGCGAGGACGCGTACGCGCACGCGCCCGTGCAGCTCATCACGCCGCTCGGGGACGCCTTCCTGTCGCCGAAGCTGTACGACCAGCTGGAGCTGTGGGCGCCCCAGTTGACGCGCCGCGTGCTGCCCGCCAAGCACTGGGTTCCGCGCACCCGCCCCGATCAACTCAGCTCCTGGATCACCGAGTTCGTCACCGCTCACGAGGGGCAGGAGGCGGGCGTGCCCGCGCAGCGCCCGGTGGCCGACGGCAAGCACGCGGACCGGTTCGCCGGCCAGCTGGTCCTGGTGACCGGCGCGGGCAGCGGCATCGGCCGGGCCACCGCGTTCGCCTTCGCGGAGGCCGGCGCGCGCGTGGTCGCCGTCGACCGGGACGCCGAGAGCGCCGCGCGGACCGCCGAGCTGGCCCAGCTCATAGGCGCCCCCGAGGCGTGGGGCGAGACCGTGGACGTCGCCGACGAGCAGGCCATGGAGAAGCTCGCCGAGAAGGTCGCCGCCGAGTACGGCGTGGTCGACGTCCTGGTGAACAACGCGGGGATCGGCCTGTCCGGCTCCTTCCTCGACACCACCACGGAGGACTGGAAGAAGGTCCTCGACGTCAATCTGTGGGGCGTCATCCACGGCTGCCGCCTGTTCGGCAAGCAGATGGCCGAGCGCGGGCAGGGCGGCCACATCGTGAACACCGCGTCCGCGGCGGCGTACCAGCCCTCGAAGGCGCTCCCCGCGTACTCGACCTCCAAGGCCGCCGTCCTCATGCTCAGCGAGTGCCTGCGCGCCGAGCTGGCCGGGCAGGGCATCGGGGTCTCCGCGATCTGCCCCGGTCTGGTGAACACGAACATCACGGCGACGGCCCGCTTCGCCGGGGTGGACGCCGAGGAGGAGCGGCGCCTCCAGAAGAAGTCCTCGCGCCTGTACGGCCTGCGCAACTACCCGCCGGAGAAGGTCGCCGCGGCGATCCTGGGCGCCGTCGTGCACAACAAGGCGGTCGTCCCGGTCACCCCGGAGGCCCGCGGCGCCCACCTCATGTCCCGCTTCACGCCCAAGGCCCTGCGGGCGGTCGCACGGATGGAGCCACCCCTGTGAGCACCGACGCACCGGCGCCGAGGCCACGGGACGGGGCGGCGCGGTCGACTGCCGAGTACCGGATCGAGGACCTGGCGCACCACAGCGGTGCCACGGTCCGCACGATCCGCGCCTACCAGGACCGTGGCCTGCTGCCGCGGCCGGAGCGCCGCGGGCGGGCCAATGTGTACGCGGACACGCATCTGTCCAGGCTGCGCCAGATCGCCGACCTGCTGGACCGCGGCTACACCCTGGCGTCCATCAAGGAGCTGCTGGAGGCCTGGGACGCGGGGCGCGGCCTGGGCGGCGTGCTCGGCCTGGTCGCGGAGGTGGACGGCCCGTGGACGGACGAGCGGGCGGGGCGCATCACGCGCGCGGAGCTGGACGGAAGGTTCGGCGGCGAACCGGACGAGGCCGCCGTGCGGGACGCGCTCGAACTCGGCGTGCTGGAGCGCGTGCCCGGGAAGGACGACGAGTTCCTCGTGCCGAGCCCTCAAGAGCTCGCGGTCGCGGTCGAGTTGCACGCGGCGGGCGTTCCGCTGTCCGCGATTGCCGGTCATCTACGGGAGTTGAGGGGGCAGGTCGAACATATAGCGGCGCGTTTCCTGGAGTTCACCACCGAGCATGTCTTCGCGCGCTATCTCGGCCCGCAGCCGCCGACGGACGCGGAAGCGGCCGAGGCGGCCTCGCTCGTGCGGCGGCTTCGGCCGCTCGCGCAGCAGTCCGTGGATGCCGAACTCGCCCGGGCTATGCGGACGTTCGCGACCCGTCACCTCCATCGTCACCTCGCCGAGGGGCCGGTGGCCGAAGTGGTGGACGAGCCGCAATCCGTCCCCATACCTGCGCAGACAATGCGGGCTGTACGCAGGCTTGTTGGCGCGGAGCACGTCTCGACGTTCATCGCGGCAGCGGCTGAACGCGAAGTACAGACAAGGACATTGGACGCATTGGCATCAAATACCAGCAATACGCCCACTGTTGACCAAAAGCCCTTTCCTGCTTGAGAGTTGTTCACAGAATCGCCAACTGGCCTGTGGATAACTGAACTTGGCTGTGGATCAAACACGCGGGCCAAAATTTCTGGATCGAATCCGGGAGAGTTCCGGGAGTTCCGGAAGAGCTCCGAGAGCGCTCCGGGCGAGATGTGAGGTAAATCCGCATACGCTCACAGACATGAACGAGAACGCTCCCGCTACATCGCCCTGCCCGCTGCGCCTGAGCACCGTGATCCTGCCTCACCGCCGCTGGCGCGAGGGCGCCCGCGAGACCTGGCTGCGCGCGGAGGAGCTGGGCTTCCACACCGCGTACACGTACGACCACCTGTCCTGGCGCGTGCCGTTCCGGGACGGGCCGTGGTTCGGGGCGGTCCCGACGCTGACGGCCGCGGCCACCGCAACCGAGCGGATCCGCCTGGGCACCCTCGTGACCTCGCCGAACTTCCGGCACCCCGTCACACTCGCCAAGGAACTGCTCTCGCTCGACGACATCTCCGGTGGCCGGATCACGCTCGGCGTCGGCGCGGGCGGCACGGGCTTCGACGCGAGCGCCCTCGCGCACAGCGGGCAGAAGCCGTGGACCCCACGAGAGCGCGCCGACCGTTTCGCGGAGTTCGTCCCGCTGCTCGACCGGCTGCTCACCGAGGACACGGTCTCGTACGACGGGACCTTCTACTCGGCGGGCGGCGATGTCGGCGCACAGAACATTCCTGGCTGCGTGCAGCGCCCCCGGCTGCCGTTCGCGGTGGCCGCGACGGGTCCGCGCGGCCTGAAGCTCGCCGCGCGGCACGGGCAGGCCTGGGTGACCACCGGCGACCCGAAGCTGTACGAGACGGGCACCCCGGAGGAGTCGATTCAGGCCATTCGCGGGCAGGTCTCGAAGCTGGCCGCCGCGTGCGAGGCCATCGGCCGCGACGCGAACGAACCGGACAAGATCCTGCTCACCGGATTCACCCCGGACCGCGGCCGCCCCCTCACCTCCGTCGACGCCTTCGTGGACTTCGCGGGCAGGCACCGGGAGCTGGGCTTCACCGAGCTCGTCCTGCACTGGCCGATCCCCGACACCGGGTTCGCGGCCGACCAGAAGACCTTCGAAGCAATCGCCACGGAGGCCCTGGCCCAACTCGACTGAATCGGACTCCGTCACGCCGGGACCCGGGCGGGGCGCATGAGCCAGGCGCGTACTCATCTGTGCGCCCCGCAGCACGCCCGTGCGCGCATATGCGCGACCATGGGTCGGTGACCTCACCGACTCCCGGGCCCCGGACTCCGGCCCCCTCCGCCCCCACGCCCCGGCTGATCGCCACCGACCTCGACGGAACGTTGCTGCACGACGACAAGACCGTTTCGCCGCGTACGGTCGCCGCGCTCGCCGCCGCGGAGGAGGCCGGCATCGAGGTCTTTTTCGTGACGGGACGCCCGGCCCGCTGGATGGATGTCGTCAGTGACCATGTGCACGGCCACGGCCTGGCGATCTGCGGGAACGGCGCCGCCGTCGTGGACCTGCACGGCGGCGCGGGCGAGCACCGCTTCGTCAAGATCCGCGAGCTGACGGTCCCGGACGCGCTCGACGTCGTCCGCATCCTGCGTGCGACCGCCCCCGGCACCACCTTCGCCGTCGAGCGCACCGGCGGCCTGCACCACGAGCCGACGTACCCGCCGCTGCACCTGGACCCCGGGGAGACCGTCGCCCCCGCGGAGAAGCTGCTGGCCGCGGACTTCGAGGACGCGTCCGTCGCGGACCAGCCGGTGCTCAAGCTCCTCGCGTACCACCCCGAGCTCGACCCCGACGCGTTCCTCGCCCTGGCCCGCGCGGGTGTGGGCGACCGGGCGGCCATCACCCGGTCGAGTCCGAGCGCGCTCCTGGAGATCAGCGGCCCCGGCGTCTCCAAGGCGAGCACGCTCGCCATGTGCTGCGCGGAGCGCGGCATCGCGCCCACCGAGGTGGTCGCCGTCGGGGACATGCCCAACGACATGGAGATGCTCGCCTGGGCGGGCACGTCCTACGCGATGGGGAACGCGCACCCCGAGGTCCTGGCCTCGGCGACCGGCCGTACGGCGACCAACAACGAGGACGGCGTGGCCCGCGTCATCGAGGACATCCTGGCCGCGCACGCCCCCGCCAGGTAGCTCCACCAGGCCAGGTAGCCCCACCGGGCCAAGTAGCCCCACCGGACCAGGTGGCTGCACGACGCCTACAGCTTCACGTGGCGCTCGGTGAACCACTTCACCGGGTCCACCCCGGACCCCAGATACGGCGTGAGCCGCACCTCGAAGTGGAGGTGCGGCCCCGTCGAGTTGCCGGTGGTGCCAGACTGGCCGACCCACTGCCCCGCGCGGAGCTTCTGCCCTTGGTCGACGGTGACCGCGGCGAGGTGCGCGTACTGCGTGTAGTAGCCGCCCGGATGCCGCACGACGACCTCGATGCCGAAGGCGCCGCCGCAGGACACGCTCACGACGCGGCCCGCGCCCACCGACCGCACCGGGGTGCCGATGTCGACAGCGAAGTCCTGCCCGGTGTGCCGGTGCGACCAGCGCTCACCCGCACTGTCGAAGCCCGCGGACAGCTCGTACTTCTTCACAGGAGGCAGCCACGCGCGCGTGGTTGGGTTTTTCGGCTCCTTGAGGCGTACGGCGCCCCGGCACTTCCCCGCGGCGACCGATGCGTCGGCCTGTCCTTGGAGTTGCCAGCGCGCCGCTTCGAGCTTGCTCTCGATGCTCTTCTTAAGGATGACGAGCCGTGCGTTGCGCTTCTTTAGGGAGCGCCACGCGTGCGCCGCCCTGCGCTGTCCGTCCGCGAGCCTCCGCTCGGCGCGCCTGCTCTGTCGACAGCGTTGTTGAGAGCCAGATCGGCTTGCCAGACCGCCCGTTGACCGCGCATCAGCTTCTCGGGGTCCCCGGCCAGCAGCATCTGCGCCTCGACGGGGATGTCGCCACCGCTGCGGTACTGGGCGCGGGCGATCCGCCCGAGGTCGTCGTGGAGCACGGCGATCTGCCGCCGCTCCCGCACGAGCAGCCGCTCCATCGTCCGTGCCTCCGCCTTCTGTACGGATGCGGCTCTACGGCCCGCTTCGTAGCGCTGCGTCGCCGTGGACGCGTCCTCGAAGAGGCGCGCGACGTCCGCACTCGCCTCGGGGCCCTCCGCGCCCTGGGAGACCGTGGTCGGGCCACCGAGGGCGACGAGGGCGCACAGCAGCACCGGGAGGACGAGCGATGTGCTGGTGCGGCGGGGTCCATGACGCATGCATCGGATCGTCGACCGCCGCACGCCGGGCTTCCTGTGGGGCTGGTACGGCCGAGGGAACGGGTGCCCCGTACGGCGCAGGAACGTACCGCCAAACCGGGGCGGGCGGCGCCGTCATCGGACGGACGCGGCCGGCCCTCAGTGAGGCGCCTGCCACACCACCGTCGTGCCGTCCCCGTCGAGCCCCGGCCCGTGCCAACTGGCGCCGCCGAGCGATTCGGCCCGCTTCTGGAGGTTCTTCAGTCCGCTGCGCCGGCCCCCCTCCCTGATGCCCACACCGTCGTCCGCGACTGTCAGACGGACGCCCTGCCGCCCGTCGGGCAGGAGCACCGTGGCGTCCACGACGACATCGATGCGGTCGGCCTCCGCGTGCCGGAACGCGTTCGAGAGGGCCTCGCGCAGCGCCGCGATGAGGTGCTTGCCGGTGAGCTCGCCGACGACCGTGTCGACGGGGCCGAGGAAGCGGTGCGAGGGCTTGAACCCGAGCGGCACGGCAGCCATGTTGATCTCGCGGAGCACCTTGGTGCGCAGGCCCGACGGCGCCTCGGTCGGCCCTTGCTGGAGCGCGAAGATCGCGGTGCGGATCTCCTGGATCGTGGTGTCGAGCTCGTCGACCGCCTTGCCGACGCCGGTCTGCACCTCGGGCACCACGGAGCGGCGCTGGGCGGTCTCCAGCATCATCCCGGTGGCGAAGAGGCGCTGGATGACGAGGTCGTGCAGATCGCGCGCGATCCGGTCGCGGTCCTCCAGGACGGCGAGGCGCTCCCGGTCGCGCTGCGCGTCGGCCGAGACCAGGGCGAGCGCGGCCTGGGAGGCGAACTGGGTGGCCAGGGTGCGCTCCGCCTCGGTGAAAGGACGCCCTCCACGCGCGCGGGTCATCACCAACGTCCCCAGGACCCGCCCGCCGCTCTGGAGGGGCAGCATCATGGACGGCCCGTACTCCTTCGCGAGGCCGGTCAGCATGCGGGGGTCGGTGGCCGCGTCGTCGACGAACACGGCCCGGCCTTCGAGGAGTTCGGAGATGACCTCGCTCTCCGGCGGCACGATCGCGCCAAGCGCGGTGGAGGGCCCGTCCGAGTCGACGGCGACGATCTCCATGCCGCCCTCCTCCGCGGGCAGCATCACTATGCCGGCCGCCGAGTCCGAGAGGTTCCGGGACTGTTCGGCGACCACCTGGAGCGCGTCGTCGGCGTCGCCGCCCGAGAGGAGCGCGGTGGTCACCGCCACCGAGCCGTCGATCCACCGCTCGCGCTGCTTGGCCGCCTCGTAGAGACGCGCGTTGCCGATGGCGATGCCCGCCTCCGTGGCGAGCACCCGGACCATGCTCAGGTCGTCGTCGTTGAACTCGCCTCCGCCGTGCTTCTCCGTGAGGTAGAGGTTTCCGAAGATCTCGCCCTGTACGCGGATGGGGAGGCCGAGAAACGTGTGCATCGGCGGATGGTTCGCGGGAAAGCCGCAGGAGCGCGGGTCGTCCGCGAGGTTCGCGAGGCGCACTGCCACCGGGTCGTGGATGAGCGCGCCGAGCAGCCCCCTGTGCCCGTCGGGCAGCCGCCCGATGAGCCGCGCGGTCTCCTCGTCGACTCCGGAGTAAACGAAGTCCGAGAGTCCTTCGCCGTCCTCGGCGATGACGCCGATCGCGGCGTACTTGGCGTCGGTCAGTTCGGCGGCCGTCTCGCAGATCCGGTCGAGCGTGGTGTGCAGTTCGAGGCCTGTGCCCACGGAACGCATCGCTTCCAGGAGCTGCGGCAGCCGTGCGGTCAGCTCGGCCGACAGCCCGTGAAGGCTGCGTGTCGCCTGAGTCGCCGCCTCCAGGGAAGCCGCGGCGGGCTCGTCGGGAGGCGGGGCGCCGGAGTCCGTGGGTGCTGCCATGCTGCGAGCCTAATTAGTGCCGATTGGCGAGGAAAGTCGGGATGCTGGCGGGCGGCTGCCCGAGGCAGGACCTCAGCTCCCCGCGCAGGCCAGCGCCTCCGCCGCGCCCTCCTGACGCCGAAGCTCCCGGAGCGGCCCGTCGACCGCGACAAGGTCGGCGTACGGACCGCGCTGGGCGACCCGGCCTCCGTCGAGCACGAGCACCTCGTCCACGGCCTCCAGACCCGCGAGCCGGTGCGTGATCAGCACTGTCGTCCGCCCCCGCGTGGCGTCCAGAAGATCCGCCGTGAGTGCGTCCGCAGTCTCCAGGTCGAGGTGTTCGGCGGGCTCGTCGAGCACGAGGACGGGGAAGTCGGCGAGCAGCGCGCGGGCGAGCGCGAGCCGCTGCCGCTGGCCACCCGAGAGACGCGCCGCGTGCTCACCCACCAGGGTGTCGAGCCCGTCCGGCAGCGCCTGCGCCCACTCGCGCAGCCGTACGCGGCCGAGCACCGCCCACAGCTCGTCCTCGGTGGCGTCCTTCTTGGCGAGCAGCAGGTTCTCGCGGAGGCTGCTGTCGAAGAGGTGCGCGTCCTGGGCGCACAGCCCGACGAGGCGCCGGACCGCGTCGCCGTCGAGGTCCGACGCGTCGACCCCGGCGAGCGTGTACGTCCCGGCGTCCGCGTCGAGGAAGCGCAGCAACACCTGGGCGAGGGTCGTCTTTCCCGAACCCGACGGGCCGACGACGGCGACGCGACGGCCGCGCTCCAGCGTCAGATCGAGGCCGGCGAGCGCGTCCCGCTCCTGGCCCTCGTAGCGGGCGGTGAGGCCGCGCACGGCGAGCGGGAAGGGGTCCTGCGGCGCCTGTGCGGGCCGCTCGGGCTCCCGTACGGGTTCCGGCGCGTCCAGGACCTCGTGGACCCGCTCAGCGCTCTTGTGGACGCGCTGGCGGTGCTGCACGGCGAGCGGCAGGCCGAGCACCGCCTCGAACGCGGCGAGCGGCGTCAGGACGACGACCGCGAGCGACACCCCGTGGAGCTGGCCCGTGCGCACACCCTGGATTCCGACGAGTGCGGCGGCCGCCACGGTCAGGCCGGTGATCAGCGCGGTGAGCCCGTCTCCGAGCGCGGTCGCGGTGGCGGCGCGCGAGGCGATCCGCGTCAGCACGGAGTCAGCTTCCGCGGCCTCCTTCGTACGTCGCGGCAGCGCGCCCGAGACCGTCAGTTCGGCGGTACCGGTGAGCAGTTCGGCGGCCTTCGTGGCGAGCACCCCGCGCGCGGGGGCCAGCCTCCGCTCCGCGCGCCGGGACACCGCGCCCGACAGCAGCGGCACCCCGACCCCGGCGAGCAGCAGCCCCACGGCGAGCACGACGCCCGCGGCAGGCAGCAGCCACGCGGTGAACGCCACCGACCCCACGCCCACGAGCGCGGCGGCCGACGCGGGCAGCAGCCAGCGCAGCCAGTAGTCCTGCAGGGCGTCCACATCGGCGACGAGCCGGGAGAGCAGGTCGCCGCGCCGCGTCGTGCGCAGCCCCGCCGGGGCGAGCCGCTCCAGGCGCCGGTACACGGCGACCCGGGTGTCGGCCAGCATCCGCAGCACCGCGTCGTGCGACACGAGCCGCTCCAGGTACCGGAAGATCGCCCGCCCGATGCCGAACGCGCGCGTGGCCGTCACCGCGACCATCAGGTAGAGCACCGGCGGCATCTGCGAAGCCCGCGAGATCAGCCACCCGGACGTCGTCATCAGGCCGACCGCGCTGCCGAGCGCGAGCGCACCGAGCAGCAGGGCGAGGACGAGCCGCGAGCGGCGCGGCCTGGCGGCGGCGCGCAGCCGTGCGAGCGCATGGCGCCGGTCCGCCGATACGTCTGCGCGCACCTCCACCGGGGCGGCGTCGACGGCATCGGCGAAGGCTCGCGCGGACGGGCTCCCTTGCGCGGCGCCACGCGCCTGCGCCGGCACCGCGCCGGGCGCCTCGATCCGTACGACCCGGTCCGCTACGGCGAGCAGCGCGGGACGGTGCACGACGAGCAGCACGGTCCGCCCCACGGCGAGCCTGCGCACCGCGTCGACGATGCCCGCCTCGGTCCCGCCGTCGAGCGCGGCCGTGGGCTCGTCGAGCAACACGACCGGCCGGTCCGCGAGGAACGCCCGCGCCAGCGCGAGCCGCTGCCGCTGCCCGGCGGAGAGCCCGGCGCCGTCCTCCCCGAGCACACTCGCCATGCCCTCGGGCAACGCCTCGACGAACTCCAGGGCCCCCGCCTCCCGCAGCGCGGCGAGCACCGCGGCGTCATCGGCCTCGGGCCGCGCGAGCCGTACGTTGTCCGCGATCGACCCGGCGTACAGCTGTGGCCGCTGCGGAACCCACGCCACGCGCGCGTGCCACGCCTCACGCCGTACCTCGGCGAGGTCGACACCGCCGACGGAAATCCGCCCACCACAAGGGCGTACAAAACCCAATAGGGCACTGACCAGCGTCGACTTGCCCGCCCCGCTCGGCCCTACGAGGGCCACGGTCTCGCCCTCGGCGACCTTGAAGGAGACATCGGAGACGGCCTCCGAAGACCGCCCTTCGTAGCGAACAGAAACGCTTTCAAACCCGATTCCGCCGGCCGAGGGGACGTCCCGCGTACCGGCCTCGGGCAGCGGCGACTCCAGGACCGCGAAGATCTCCTCCGCCGCGGCGAGCCCCTCGGCCGCCGCGTGGTACTGCGCGCCCACCTGCCGCAGCGGCAGATACGCCTCGGGCGCGAGCACCAGAATCACGAGCCCGATGTACAGATCCATCTCGCCGTGCACGAGCCGCATGCCGATGGTCACGGCGACGAGCGCGACCGACAGCGTGGCCAGCAGCTCCAGCGCGAACGACGAGAGGAAGGCGATCCGCAGGGTGCGCATCGTCGCCTTGCGGTACTCGCCGGTGATCTTGCGGATGGACTCGGCCTGCGCCTTGGCGCGACCGAACACCTTCAGGGTCGGCAGGCCCGCGACGACGTCCAGGAAGTGTCCCGAAAGCCGGGAGAGCAGCCGCCACTGACGGTCCATCCGGGACTGGGTCGCCCAGCCGATCAGCATCATGAAGATCGGGATGAGGGGCAGCGTGCCGGCGATGATCGCCGCCGACACCCAGTCCTCGGTGACGACGCGGGCGAGCACCGCCACCGGGACCACCACCGCGAGCCCCAACTGCGGCAGATAGCGGGAGAAGTAGTCGTCGAGGGCGTCCACGCCGCGCGTCGCGAGCGCCACGAGGGACCCGGTGCGCTGCCCGCTCAACCACCCCGGGCCGAGCCGCGCGGCCCGCTCCAACAGCCGCCTGCGCAGCTCCGACTTGACCGCCGCGCTCGCCCGGTGCGCGGCCAGCTCGGTCAGCCAGGCCACGAGCCCGCGTCCGGCCGCGACCGCCGCCAACAGCAGCAGCGGCGTCCGCAGTTCGGCCACGTCGAGGCCGTGCTGGAACGCGCCCACCACGACCTCGGCGATGAGCATCGCCTGCGCGATGACCAGTCCCGCCCCGGCGGCGCCCAGGGCCACCACCGCGATCAGGAAGAGGCGAGAGGCCCGGCCGTACCGGAACAGACGCTGGTCGATCGGTTTCACGTGAAACACACCCTCACGTAGACGAACGTAGGCGAACGCAGACGGGCGAAAGCGCTCAGTGCGCCTCGGCAGGCATGTGGTTCGTGCCGAGCCGCTTGCGGAACACCCAGTAGGTCCAGGCCTGGTAGAGCAGGACCAGCGGCGTCATGATCCCGGCGACCCAGGTCATCACCTTCAGCGTGTACGGACCCGAGGACGTGTTGTCGATCGTCAGGTTCCACGCCTCATTGAGCGAGGACGGCATGACGTTCGGCACCAGGGACAGGAAGATCACCGCCACCACCGCCGCGATCGCGATCCCGTTGAAGCTGAAGGCCCAGCCCTCGCGCCCCCTGGCGTTCATCACGAGCGTCCCGAGCAGCCCGACGACCGCCACGGCGAACGCCACCGCGGTCCACACCGTTCCGCGCTCGACCTGGATCCAGGCGAGGAACCCGCCACCCAGCAGCACGGTGGCGACCCCCGCCTTCGTCGCGAGCGCACGCGCCCGCACCCGGATGTCCCCCACCGTCTTCAGTGCGGTGAACACGGCCCCGTGCAGCGTGCACACGGCGGTGAAGGCGAGGCCGCCGAGCAGTCCCCACCAGGTCAGCAGGTCGCTGAACGAACCGGCGAAGTCCTGCTGGGAGTTGATCGGCACACCGTGCACCATGTCGGCGAACATCACACCCCACAGGAACGGCAGCAGCAGCGAGCTGCCGAAGAGCACCAGCTCCCAGTTGCGCTGCCAGCTCTCCTCCGTCCGCTTGTGCCGGTACTCGAAGGACAGCACACGCACGATCAGCAGCAGCAACGCGAGCACGAGCAGCATGTAGAAGGCGCTGAAGAACGTCGCGTACCAAACAGGGAACGCGGCGAACATCGCGCCGGCCGCCGTGAGCAGCCAGACCTCGTTGCCGTCCCACACCGGCCCGATGATGTTGATCAGCACGCGCCGCTCGGTCCGGTCGCGCGCCAGCAGCCGCGTCAGGATGCCCACCCCGAAGTCGAAGCCTTCGAGGAAGAAGTAGCCGGTCCACAGAACGGCGATCAGAAGGAACCAGAAGTCGTTGAGGCCCATGGCGTTTCTCCTCTCAGTACGCGAAGGTCAGTGGCTTGTCGGCATCGTCGTCATCGGAGTCGTCCCCCCAGGGCCCACGCAGCTTCGGATCCTTGGTCGGCGGTTCCTCGTCCGTGTCGGGCCCCTTGACGGCGTACTTCTTCATCAGCCGGACGTTGATCCAGAACAGCACCGCGTACAGCAGGGTCAGCGCGCTCAGAGAGATCGCCATCTCGGTCTGGCTGACTCCGGGGGATACCGAGTCCGCGGTCTTGAACAGCCCGAAGACGGCCCAGGGCTGACGGCCCATCTCGGTGAAGATCCAGCCGATGGAGTTGGCGATGAAGGGGAAGATCAGCGAGGCCATGCCGACCCGCCAGCCCCACTTCGTGACGGTCGGGCCGAGTTCCTTTTTGTTGGTGAGCATCAGCTTGGGGATTTCGTCCTCGCCCCTTCGATGCTCGGGCAACAGCCATCGCTTCTTCCGGGTCAGCCAGAATCCGGCGCCCGCGGCGACGGCAGCGGTGAGCCCGATACCGATCATCAGGCGGAAGCCCCAGAAGGTGATGAAGATGTTGGGGATGTAGTCGTTGGGGGAGCCGCCGTACTTGTCGGCCTCGGCCTTGGCGGTCTCGTGGATGCCCGGGACGCAGCTGGTGAAGTTGTCGTCGGCCAGGAAGGACAGCAGGCCGGGAAGCTCTATCTCGACGGAGTTGTGGCCCTTGTTCACGTTGCCGACGGCGAAGATGGAGAACGGTGCGGGGCATTCGGTGTCCCACAGCGCCTCGGCCGCCGCCATCTTCATCGGCTGCTGCTTGAACATCACCTTGGCCAGCTGGTCGCCGGAGAGGGCGACCAGGACGCCCGCGATCATCGCGGTGACCAGTCCGATCCGCAGCGAGCTGCGCAGCGTGATGGTCCGCTTGCGGTCGACCTGCTCGCCGGCCTCCTTCTGCTTCTTGATCTTCCAGAGCAGGAAGCTGGAGACGCCGATCATGAACGCTCCGCCGGTCAGGAAGGCGGAGGAGATGGTGTGCGCGAACTGGACGACCGCGGTGTTCTGGAAGAGGACGTGCCAGATGTCGTTGAGACGGGCCACGCCGGTCTTGCCGTCGATCTCGTAGCCGACCGGGTGCTGCATCCAGGAGTTCGCCGCCAGGATGAAGTAGGCGGAGGCCAGCGTGCCGATCGACACCATCCACATGCAGGCGCAGTGGATCTTCTTCGGCAGCTTGTCCCAGCCGAAGATCCACAGCCCGATGAAGGTGGACTCGAAGAAGAAGGCGATCAGCGCCTCCATCGCGAGCGGAGCGCCGAAGACGTCACCGACGAACTTCGAGTAGTCCGACCAGTTCATGCCGAACTGGAACTCCTGCACGAGCCCGGTCGCGACACCGATCGCGATATTGATCAGGAAAAGCTTCCCCCAGAACTTCGTGGCGTGGAAGTACTTCTCCTTGCCCGTGCGCACCCACGCCGTCTCGAGGCCCGCCGTGAGCGCGGCCAGAGAGATCGTCAGCGGCACGAACAGGAAGTGGTAGACGGTGGTGATGCCGAACTGCCATCGCGCCAGGGTCTCCGGCGCGAGGGCGACCGTTGTCGGGTCCACTGCGTCTTCTCCTTACATCGCCGTAGTCACAGCGGCAGTTTGCCCCTTTAATCCCACAAATCCCGGGAGGAACCAGGACACGCTTGTGAACGCGTTCACATTCACAAGCATTATGTCGTACTGGTTGTCGGCATACGAGAGGGGGTCCCCCTTTACTTCGGGAGACCCCCTGCGGCTACGGTGCGCGGCCAACCCGCGGCGCCCTACAGCTCCTTGCGGAACTCCTCGGCCGCCTTCAGGAAGATGTCGTTGGCCTCGGTCTCCGCGATCGTGGTGCGCACACCCTCACCCGCGAACGGCCGTACGACCACGCCCGCCCGCTCACAGGCCGCCGCGAAGTCCATCGTCTTCTCCCCCAGGCGCAGCCACACGAAGTTGGCCTGCGTCTCGGGCACCGTCCAGCCCTGCGCCCGCAGCCCCTCGACGACCCGCGTGCGCTCGGTCACCAGCGAGCCGACCCGGCCGAGCAGCTCGTCCTCCGCGCGCAGCGAGGCGACCGCCGCGTCCTGTGCGAGCTGGCTCACACCGAACGGCACCGCCGTCTTGCGCAGCGCCGCGGCGACCGGCTCGTGCGCGATGGCGAAGCCCACACGGAGCCCCGCGAGCCCGTACGCCTTCGAGAAGGTCCGCAGCACCGCCACGTTCGGCCGGTCCCGGTAGATCTCGACGCCGTCCGGCACCTCGGTGTCGCGGATGAACTCGCGGTACGCCTCGTCGAGGACCACCAGCACATCGGAGGGCACCCGGTCGAGGAACCGTTCCAGCTCGGCCCGGCGGATGGCATTGCCCGTGGGGTTGTTGGGGTTGCAGACGAAGATGAGGCGCGTGCGATCGGTGATCGCGTCGACCATGGCGTCGAGGTCGTGGTCCTCGCTCGGCGTGAGCGGCACCTGCACCGACTTCGCACCGCTGATCTGCGTGATGATCGGGTACGCCTCGAAGGACCGCCACGGGTAGATGACCTCGTCACCCGGTCCCGAGGTCGCCTGGAGCAGCTGCTGCGCGACGCCGACCGAGCCGGTCCCCGTGGCCAGATGCGTGACGGGCACACCGAAACGGTCGGACAGCTCGTTCATCAGGCCGGTGCACGCCATGTCCGGGTAGCGGTTGAAGGTCCCGGCGGCCGCGATCGCCTGCTCCATCACCCCGGGCAGCGGAGGATACGGGTTCTCGTTGGAGGACAGCTTGTACGCCACCGGCCCCCCAGCAGCGGCCGGCTTGCCGGGCTTGTAGGCAGGGATCCCCGCCAGCTCCGCACGCAGCTTGGGGTTGATCTCGCTCACCGCAGTCCTCCTTGTGGGCACCGTTCCAATACTGCTCACCTTAAGAGGATTCGCCGCGCTCCCCAATGGCCCGGGTCCCGACCCCTCCCCGAGGCGTGCGGAGAGGGGGGAGCGCTCCCCGTCCTGACGCGCGCCGGTGGCTCGCGCCGTGGCGCGCATCACCCGTGAAGGTGAGTTGAGACCTACTCGCAACATCGCCGACTTGGCAGGCCCATGCGTGACGACAAGCGAAGTGCCATAGCCCAACCCCTCAACTCCCTTTAATTTCAAGGTTGATGATGGGTAATCACCTTGCAGAAACGTGCCTGTCAACGCCTGCATATGCGCCCCCACCATGCAGCCGAATGAGCCCTACTATCGGCTCGCCATGACAGCAGCAGGGAAGCACCAGGTGAGCCGGGCAGAGACGACCCGCAGGGGCACCCGGCCGAGCCGGGCAGGCATCAGAGATGTTGCCGCAGCCGCCGGGGTCTCGATCACGACTGTGTCCGATGCGCTCAACGGTAAGGGCAGGCTCCCGGACGCCACCCGAAGCCATGTACGCGAGGTCGCCGAGCGGTTGGGCTATCGCCCATCCGCCGCCGCTCGCACGCTCCGTACCGGGAAATCGGGCCTCATCGGCCTGACCGTGACGACGTACGGGGATGAACCTTTCACCTTCACAGAATTCGCGTACTTCGCCGAGATGGCCCGCGCCGCCACCTCCGCCGCGCTCGCCCGCGGGTACGCCCTCGTCATCCTGCCCGCCACCTCACGCCACGACGTGTGGTCGAACGTCGCACTCGACGGCACCGTCGTCATCGACCCCTCCGACCACGATCCGGTCGTCACCGAGCTGGTCCGCCAGGGCCTGCCTGTCGTCTCCGACGGACGTCCCGCGGGCACCCTGCCCGTGACCGCCTGGGTCGACAACGACCACGAGGCCGCCGTGCTCGGCATCCTCGACCACCTCGCCGAGTCCGGCGCCCGCCGCATCGGCCTGCTGACCGGCACCACCACCGACACGTACACACACCTCTCCACCTCGGCGTACCTGCGCTGGTGCGAGCGGATCGGACAGGAACCGGTCTACGAGTCGTACCCCGCGCACGACCCGTGCGCGGGCGCCGTCGCAGCCGACCGGCTGCTCGCCCGGCCCGACCGCCCCGACGCGGTCTACGGCCTCTTCGATCCCAACGGCACCGATCTGCTCGCCGCCGCGCGCCGCTACGGGCTGCGCGTCCCGGAGGATCTCCTGCTGGTGTGCTGCAGCGAGTCGACGGTCTATGCGAACACGGAACCGCCCATCACCACCCTCTCCCTCAAACCGCGGCGGATCGGGACGTCCGTCGTGCAGCTTCTCATCGACGCCATCGAAGGCGTCGAGTCCGACCAGCCGGTCGAGCAGGTGATGCCGACCGAACTCATCGTGCGGACCTCGTCCCAGCGGCGCCCGCACCGCACCACGGTCAACCCTCCCCGCTCGCCGGGAAAGGGCTGACCGCCCCGGTCCGCCCCCTCCATCGACTTCTGCGAAGAGAAAAGTCCACACCAATTCGGGAGAAATGCACGGCGATCAGCCGCCCGTCACCGATTCACCACCCCTGGTGCATCACACAGCGCGAGCCGCATTCCTATGATGGGCGCACGACACCGCGGGCCGCTGCGACCAGGCAGTCCGATACGGTGCACAGGCGGCGCAATGGTGGTGGAGGGGTCGATGACTCAGGGGGCCGGTCTGGGATCCGCAGCGGGCACGGGGACGCTGCGCGACTTCCGTGTTCCCGCGTACGTCCATGACGTACCGGCGAACGTGCAGCCGACGGACCCCGACGTACCCCCGCCCGGCGCAGGGAATCCCGAGGATCTCTCCGACGGTTACACGCCGACCGAGCGCGATCTGCCGGTCATCAACCAGGGCGACACCGTCCAGGTCGAGGCGGCGCAGCCCGCGCCCACGGGGGACGAGGGCCTCGGCCCGCTGTACGTCGTCGGCGATGTGCACGGCTACCTCGACGAGCTGCTGGCCGCGCTCCGCGAGCAGGGCCTGATCGACGCGGAGGGCAACTGGGCGGCGGGCACCGCGCGCCTGTGGTTCCTCGGCGACTTCACCGATCGCGGGCCGGACGGGATCGGCGTCATCGACCTCGTCATGCGGCTGTCCGCGGAGGCGGCGGCCGCGGGCGGCTACTGCAAGGCGCTCATGGGCAACCACGAGCTGCTGCTGCTCGGCGCGAAGCGGTTCGGCGACACGCCCGTGAACTCCGGGGCGGGCACCGCCACGTTCCAGGCGGCCTGGTTGCTCAACGGCGGGCAGAAGGCCGACATGGACCGCCTCCAGGACGTACATCTGCAGTGGATGTCCCGGCTCGACGCGATCGAGATCGAGGACGACCACCTGCTCACGCACTCGGACACCACCGCGTATCTCGACTACGGCGACTCCATCGAGGCCGTCAACGACACGGTGCGCGAGACCCTCACGCGCAATGACGCGGACGAGTGCTGGGACCTGTTCCGCAAGTTCACCAAGCGGTTCGCGTTCAAGGACGAGGAGTCGGGACCTGGCGCCGTGCGGCAGCTACTCGACGTCTTCGGCGGCTCGCGCATCGTGCACGGCCACAGCCCGATCCCGTACCTGCTCGGCGAGGTCGGTGGCGAGGACGGGGACAGCGAGGACGGCAGGCCCCCCGTCGAGGGCCCGCATGTGTACGCGAACGGCCTGGCCATCGCCATGGACGGCGGCGTGACCATGGCCGGAAAACTGCTTGTCCAGCAACTCCCCATGGATATCTGACACTTCGCGGGGCAGACGCGAAAGCGGAGGATCCGACTGGCCACGGGCCAATTTCCGGAAACCCCCTGTCACCGCGTGCCGTGACAGCTCTACCATCGGCTTATCCGTAGCAGGCTCCCCTCCGTTTCTGCCCGACGGCTCGCACCCATGCGGGCCACCAAGCCCTACGGAGCATCGGGGGATGCACATGAACAGCGCTCCGCATTTGCTGAACGAGGACCGTCCCGAGTTCGAGCGGCTCCTCGATGACGCGCTGCGTACCGCACCGAATCGGCCTGAACTCGCCGCAGTGGGCCGGCGGCTCAACCCCGAACAGCTGCGCACCATGGCGCTCGGCGCCGCCGCACTGATCAACACGGCGGCAGCCGACGAGTACCAGCGCTACGTCAAGGTCCGCGAGGAACTGCGCTCCACGCCGCGGCTCCTGCGTCCGCTACGCGAAGGAGGCAACTCCAGCGGGGAGAGCACGGGACCGGGCGTCGCCGCGGTCGCCGTCGTGCTCGCCCCGGTCCTGGCCGGGACCGCAGCCGTGATCTTCCTGATCGTCGGCTACGTCCTGAACATGCTCAACCCGGTACCGGCCTTCGCCGGAACGCTGCTCACCTTCGGCTGGGTCTTCGGCGCGATCACCGCGGCGAGCATTCTCGTCGCGGCCGTCTGCCTGCTGCTCGCGGCGCTGCGCAATGGATCGACGTCGCTCCAGGCGAGCGCGCACGGCGAGGCGAGCGAGGAAGTGAAGCAGGCCAGGGAGGCCTGGCGCGTCGCGCTCCTGGACCGGGGCATCCTGCCGTTCCTGCGGGACGCCCTGGCGGATCCCTCGGCGGGCGGCGGCTCGCACCTCGGGGGCCGCGGAGGCTCCGGCGGGCGCATGCCGCAACTCGGTTACAACAGGCCGGGGTTCAGCAGTCCCGACGGCGGTGGCACCGCCACGGGCCAGCGCGCCGGCTATTCGAGCCCGGACTTCTCCAGCCCGGACTTCGGCGGCCCGGACCACCAGCCGGACTGACCCTCCGGCGGCCACCGGGCCGTGCCCGACGACGAGGCCCCTCGTGCACGAGGGGCCCCACCGTCATGCCGTCAGTCGGCGATCGGCAGATACACGCGGTTGCCGGCCCGCGCGAACTCCTTGGACTTCTGCTCCATGCCCTCCTCGATCTCCGAGGACGTGCTGCCGTGTTCGCGCCGGATGTCCTGCGAGATCTTCATCGAGCAGAACTTCGGCCCGCACATCGAGCAGAAGTGCGCCGTCTTCGCG
Source organism: Streptomyces sp. NPDC002795 (assembly GCF_042888725.1). NCBI lineage: Bacteria > Bacillati > Actinomycetota > Actinomycetes > Kitasatosporales > Streptomycetaceae > Streptomyces > Streptomyces sp. NPDC002795. The sequence goes on along the minus strand of NZ_JBIAQB010000014.1, from coordinate 133,844 downwards.
GGCTCCGCCGGCAGCGTCTCGTCGTGGAACTCCCGCGCCGTGTCCGGGTCGAGGGCCAGGTTGAACTGGTCCTCCCAGCGGAACTCGAAGCGGGCGTCGGAGAGCGCGTCGTCCCAGGCCTGCGCGTCCGGGTGGCCCTTGGCGAGGTCCGCCGCATGCGCCGCGATCTTGTACGTGATGACGCCGGTCTTCACGTCGTCGCGGTTGGGCAGCCCCAGGTGCTCCTTCGGCGTGACGTAGCAGAGCATCGCCGTGCCCCACCAGGCGATCATCGCGGCCCCGATGCCGGAGGTGATGTGGTCGTACGCCGGGGCGATGTCGGTGGTCAGCGGGCCGAGCGTGTAGAACGGCGCCTCCTCGCAGATCTCCTGCTGGAGGTCGATGTTCTCCTTGATCTTGTGCATCGGGACATGGCCCGGGCCCTCGATCATCGTCTGCACATTATGGCGCTTGGCGATGGAGTTCAGCTCGCCGAGCGTCCTCAGCTCCGCGAACTGGGCCTCGTCGTTGGCGTCCGCGATGCAGCCGGGGCGCAGGCCGTCGCCGAGCGAGTACGTGACGTCGTACGCCGCGAGGATCTCGCAGAGCTCCTCGAAGTGCTCGTAGAGGAAGCTCTCCTTGTGGTGCGCGAGGCACCACGCGGCCATGATCGAGCCGCCGCGGGAGACGATGCCGGTCTTGCGGTCGGCGGTCATCGGGACGAACGGGAGGCGGACGCCCGCGTGGACCGTCATGTAGTCCACGCCCTGCTCGGCCTGCTCGATGACCGTGTCCTTGTAGACCTCCCAGGTCAGTTCCTCTGCCTTGCCGTCGACCTTTTCGAGTGCGTGGTAGAGCGGCACGGTGCCGATCGGGACAGGGGAGTTGCGCAGCACCCATTCGCGCGTGGTGTGGATATTGCGGCCGGTGGAGAGGTCCATGACCGTGTCGGCGCCCCACTTGGTCGCCCAGGTCATCTTGTCCACCTCCTCCTCGATGGAGCTCGTCACGGCCGAGTTGCCGATATTGGCGTTGACCTTCACCAGGAAACGCTTGCCGATGATCATCGGCTCGATCTCCGGGTGGTTGACGTTCGCGGGCAGCACGGCCCGGCCCGCCGCGATCTCCTCGCGCACGACCTCCGGCGCGACGTTCTCCCGGATGGCCACGTACTCCATCTCCGGGGTGATCTCCCCCCGGCGCGCGTACGCGAGTTGGGTCACGGCCTGCCCGTCCCGGCCGCGGCGCGGCTGGCGCGGGCGGCCGGGGAAGACCGCGTCGAGGTTGCGCAGCCCGCCGCGCGGCGACGTGTGCTTGATGCCGTCGTCCTCAGGGCGGGCGGGGCGGCCCGCGTACTCCTCCGTGTCGCCGCGGGCGATGATCCAGTTCTCCCGCAGCGGCGCGAGTCCGCGGCGGACATCGGTGTCGACGGTCGGGTCGGTGTACGGACCTGAGGTGTCGTACAGCGTCACCGACTGCCCATTGGTGAGATGCACTTGACGGACCGGCACCTGGAGGTCGGGGCGCGAGCCCCTGATGTACCCCTTGTGCCAGCCGATGGACCGGCCGGCCTCCTCGGTCGAGCTGGAGGCAGGCGTGTGCGCGTCCGTTGTGGTCATGAGACCTACTCCCTACGCCGGCATTACCCGGTAACAGGTTCAGCGGTCGACGCAGCGATATCCGTCCCCTGGTCACGCAGTTCCACGCTGTTTCACGTGAAACGCGCTGGGACGAAGGTCAGCGCCCTCTCAGCCCGGTGCTCCGAGCTCCCGCGATGGCAAAAGCGGCTCCACGCTAACGTGACGTACGCCGCGTTGACCAGAGGGCCCCCTCCGTTCTTGCGATGATCGGGCGGTGACCACCAGCCAGCAGCCTCCAGCTCCGCCGTCTCACCCCCCGCATGGGCACTCCCACAGCCATGGCCCAGCGGCGCCTGTCTCGCGGCACCTGCGCAAAGTGATCGCGGCCGTCCTGATCCCGTTCTCGGTCGCGGTCGTCGTGGGCCTCGCGGTGCTCTGGCCGGGCGGCGCACCGCCGCACGAGCGCAGCGGTGTCGGTTTCGACCGGCAGACGCAACAGGCCACGGTGACCCAGGTCGAGCAGGTCGACTGTTCGTCCGTGCACGCCCAGGGGCAGAGCCCGACCGGGGACCCCACGGCGCAACAGGGCACCACGGGCGAGCAGAAGACCGGTGGCACCTGCGAGAACGCGACGATCCGGATCGACAGCGGCAAGGACAAGGGCCGTACGTTCACCGAGGTCGTCCAGCCGGATTCACCGCGGCAGTTGCACGAGGGCCAGAAGGTGATCGCCGCCTACGCGCCGGACGCACCGAAGGACCTGCAGTACTCGGTCACCGATGTGAACCGCAAGGTTCCGATGGTGCTGCTGGCCGGAATCTTCGCCCTGGCCGTGGTCGTGGTCGGCCGGATGCGCGGCGTCATGGCACTGGTCGCTCTCGCGATCAGCTTCATGGTGCTGACGTTCTTCATCCTGCCCGCGATTCTTCAGGGGTCGAACCCCCTGGTCGTCGCGGTGGTCGGGGCCAGCGCGATCATGTTGATCGCGCTCTACATGTGTCACGGCCTGACGGCCAGAACCTCCGTCGCCGTGCTCGGCACCCTCGTCTCCCTGCTGCTGATCGGCCTGTTGGGCTCGCTGTTCATCGGCTGGGCGGCCCTGACGGGCAACACCGACGACAACACGGGTCTTATCCACGGCCTGTACCCGGACATCGACATGAGCGGTCTGCTGCTCGCCGGCGTCATCATCGGCTCGCTCGGTGTGCTCGACGACGTGACGGTCACGCAGACCTCTGCCGTGTGGGAGCTGCACGAGGCGAACCCGACGCTGGGCCGGCGTGCCCTGTACCGGGCGGCCATCCGCATCGGCCGCGACCACATCGCATCCGTCGTCAACACGCTCGTCCTGGCCTACGCGGGCGCCGCGCTGCCGCTGCTGCTGCTCTTCTCGATCGCGCAGAGCAGCGTCGCCGACGTGGCCAACAGCGAGCTGGTGGCCGAGGAGATCGTGCGTACGCTGGTCGGCTCGATCGGCCTCGTCGCCTCGGTGCCGGTGACCACCGCGCTGGCCGCGCTCGTGGTCTCCGCCGACCGCCCGGAGACGCGGGAGCCCGCTAAGGCCGCCCCCGCTCCTGGACGCGGTGGCGGAGGCCGGCGGCGTAAACGCTGAAAGGCGCGGAACTGCTCGGGTGCACCGCGCTGCTGAAGCGTTACGTCTGGTCCGGTGTCGTACAGGCCATCTGGTGGCGCGTGAGCCGTCTGCTGTCGTGCGAGCCGATGGGGAATCAGCCCGCGCTCTGTTCCTCGGCGAGGATCCGGTCGAGAGCCTCGTCGAGGTCGGACTCGAAGTCCGCGCCCGTCTCCTCCTGTCCCAGCGGGACGAGTTTGTCCGTCCGGTCGAGGAACGCGACGAGCGGTGCGACCCCGGCTCGGAACAGGGCCTGGTCCGCCCCGACCTGGAGCCTGATGTGCACCTCTCCCGGCATCTCACCGACGGCGCCGCCGACCCGCTCCACCGGTGTGACCTGTACATCCCCTTCGCCACTGGCCCCGTTGACCCCGTCAACGAGGAGCTCCCGGCCGAACGCCCAGGTCACGGGCGCGTCTCCGGGAAGATGGAAGGTCAGCCGCACGGCGTACGGATCGGTGGACTCGTACCGGAGCTCCACCGGAATGCGGAACGAGAGCTCCTCGGAGACGAGGAAGCTCATCATGACCTCTGCTTGAACTGCTTGTACCGACTCGCGCATCGCCTACCCCGTCAACTTGCCGTCGATTGGCCAGGAATTACCTGCCTGACACTGCTGGCATCTTGCTCAACGTACACACAGGATCACAAGGAGTGAGTTTTCAAATGCTGATAGAGAAGGCGAGTGTTCCTACCAGCTTGCCGATCTCGTGCTGCAACCGACGGGCTGTGGGCAGCAGTTTCTCCGCCTGATGGGAAGGGAGAGAAATGGCCAAAGTTGCCGCGGCCGACCCGATCGTCAGGGGGAACGCGGCGCAGGCCGCGCCCAGCGCGTACTCCTGATGCTCGACGACCGGTTCCATGCGGCCCACCCGGTCCAGTTTCCGAAGCAGCGCGCGGTCGTCGCGGACCGAATACGGAGTGATGGACTGCGCGGGATAGCGGTCGAGGTGGTCCTTGCGGGCCGCCTCGTCGAGCTGGGAGAGCAGACACTGGCCGATGGCATGGGCGTGGCCGGTCTCACGGAAGTCGGCCCACTCCTCGACGGCCGGATTGGCCGGGGTGTCGGCGACGGCGACGAGCTCGATCTCGCCGTCTCGGTAGACCGCGAAGTAGACCGGGACGCCGATGGTGTCGCGCCAGTGCCGCAGCGCATCGGTGATCATGCTGCGACGATTCTGCTGTGCGCCGCTGCTGCTCAAACGCTCGGTGGCGTCACCGAAAACGAAGACGCCGTTCTCCCGGCGGAGATATCCCTCATGAGCCAGCGTGCGCAGCAGGTGGTACGCGGTGGGAAGGGCGAGGCCGGCTTCCCGCGCGAGCTGCTTGGCCGGCGCCCCGTCGTCATGGGAAGCGACCGCCTCAAGCAGTCGCATGGCCCTCTGTACGGAGCCGATGAGTGTCTGCGGGGCGGCGGGCGCGGTATCGACCGTGGCCAAGGTTCACTCCCGATGCGCGTGGGGGACCCCCGCGTATTCGAGGCTCGCAGGGGGCTAAAGCCATCGAATTCCGGACTCTAACCCTTGGCCACCGATTGGCGCCTGCCGCGCAAGGAAACTTCCCCCGGTCGTGCGAAAGGTCGCGCGACGCAACGACCGGGACCCGCACACAAGTGCGTGCGGCTTCACCAGTCGCGGCTCCGCGACGACGATCCGACCAGGAACTTCCGCACTACGTAGATGAGTCCACCCACCAGAGCGGCGAACACGAGCACCTTGAACAGCAGGCCGATCACAAAGCCGACGACGCTGGCGATCAGACCGCCGAACACGACGATGGCGATGACCGGCACCGCGACCCACTTCACCCACCACGGCATGTCCGCGAATATCTCTCGCACTGCCATCGCTCCTTCGTTGTCCCTTGGATGCTTCTGCTTCGAGCTTCTGACTCGATGCTGGCACGTCGAAGGGCCGTGCGGGCCCTTCTGATCCCTTGTCCTCCCCTGACCCGTCCCCTAGGGAACCCCGAGGTGGGGCCCGTCCCCGGGGCCGACCCGTCAGCCTTCCGGAGGCGAGAAGACGACGAGAACGCGCAGGTCCTCACTGATGTGGTGGAACTTGTGCGCGGCACCGGCCGGCACGTACACCACGCTGCCCCGGGCGACCTGAGTGGTCTCCATGCCGACCGTGATCGAACCGCGGCCGCTGACCACGAGGTAGACCTCGTCCTGGCTGTGCGGCTGCTGCGGGTCCTGCGCGCCCGCGTCGAGCGCGTACAGCCCGACCGACATATTGCGCTCCCGCAGAAACTGCAGATACGCCCCGTCGTTGGCGGCTCTCTCCGCCTCGAGCTCATCCAACCGGAACGCCTTCATCGCGCTCTCCCACCCCTGTCACCAGTCATGTCTGCAACGATCAGACACATGAAGAATTTCCTCGTCAAGACGCTCGCCAACGCGGGAGCCCTGGCCGTCGCGGTCTGGGTGCTCGACAAGATCACCCTCACCGGCGACAGCACCGGCAAGAAGATCGGCACGCTGGTCCTCGTCGCCCTCATCTTCGGCCTGGTCAACGTGATCGTGAAGCCGATCGTAAAACTTCTGACCCTGCCGCTGTTCCTCCTCACGCTCGGCCTGATCACGCTGATCGTGAACGCCCTGATGCTGCTGCTCACCTCGTGGCTCGCCGACCAGGTGGACCTGAGCTTCCACGTCGACGGCCTCTGGACGGCGATCGTCGGTGGCCTGATCGTCGCGGTCGTCTCCTGGGCGCTGAACGTCGTACTGCCCGACGGCAAGGACTGAGAGCGGCCGAGGATGACCTACCGCGTCTGTTTCGTCTGCACCGGCAACATCTGCCGCTCGCCCATGGCCGAGCACGTCTTCCGCGCCCGCGTCGAGGAGGCGGGGCTCGACGGCCTCGTCGAGGTCGACAGCGCGGGCACGGACGGCTGGCACGAGGGCGACGGCGCCGATCCGCGCACCGTCCAGGTCCTCACCGAGCACGGCTATGCCTCCGAGCACACGGCCCGCCGGTTCCACGGCGACTGGTTCGCCCGCCTCGACCTGGTCGTCGCCCTCGACCACGGCCATCTGCGCACGCTGCGCCGCCTGGCGTCGACGCCCGAGGACGCCGAGAAGGTGCGTCTGCTGCGTTCCTACGACGCCGGGGCCGCTGCCTCGGACCTGGATGTCCCCGATCCGTACTACGGCGATCTGGGCGGCTTCGAGGAGTGCCTGAAGCTGGTCGAGGCGGCCTCGGAGGGCCTTCTCGTGTCCGTGCGCGAAGCGGTGGAGGGACAGATCGCATGACGAAGCCCTCGGCACAGGAGCCGGGAGACGGCACGCGGGCGGTCCGTGCCGGTCTTCCCGAGCCGGTCAAGAACGAACCGACCCTGCCGGGACCCGTGTTCGCCGCACACTTCCATCTGCCCGGCGATGTGTCGGGGCCCTATGCGTACGGTCGCGACGAGAACCCGACGTGGACGCATCTCGAGCGCGCCATCAGCGAATTGGAGGCTCCAGGGCGCTCCGGCGTGCAGACGCTGGCCTTCGCCTCCGGCATGGCCGCGATCTCCGCGGTCCTCTTCTCGCAGCTGCGCGCCGGCGACGCGGTGGTCCTGCCGGCCGACGGCTACCAGGTCTTCCCGCTCGTCCGCGAGCAGCTCACGGCGTACGGGATCGAGGTGCGCACCGCGCCGACCGGCGCAGACGCGCAGCTCGACGTCCTCGAAGGGGCGCGGCTGCTGTGGCTGGAGACGCCGTCCAACCCCGGACTCGATGTCTGCGACATCCGGCGCCTCGCCGACGCCGCTCACGCGCGCGGGGCGCTCGTCGCCGTGGACAACACGCTCGCGACCCCGCTCGGGCAGCGCCCGCTGGAGCTCGGCGCGGACTTCGCGGTGGCCAGCGGCACCAAACAGCTCACGGGCCACGGCGACCTCCTGCTCGGCTACGTCGCCTGTGCCGACGCCGAGTTGATCGCCTCGGTGAAGCGCTGGCGCAAGATCGTCGGGGCGATTCCGGGGCCGATGGAGGCCTGGCTCGCGCACCGGTCCCTCGCCACGCTCGAGCTGCGTGCCGAGCGGCAGAGCGCCAACGCGCTGGCCGTGGCGCACGCCCTGCTGGCGCGCGCCGACGTCACCGGGGTGCGTCATCCGGGTCTGCCCGGCGACCCGTCCCATGACGTCGCCGCAGGTCAGATGCGGCGCTTCGGCTGCGTGGTCTCCTTCGAACTGCCCTCGCGCGCACAGGCCGAGCGGTTCCTCGACGCTCTGACCCTGGTGGACGACGCGACGAGCTTCGGCGGCGTACGGTCCACCGCCGAACGGCGCGGGCGCTGGGGCGGGGACGCCGTCACCGAAGGCTTCATCCGCTTCTCCGCGGGCGCCGAGAACACCGAGGACCTGGTGGCGGACGTGCTGCGGGCGCTGGACGAGGCCCACGAACGGTGACATCGCCGGGAGTTTGAAGACAGGCCCTAGTACCGCGCTACGTACAACGGACGGTCCGAGCCTCCCCCCTCGTGGCTCGGACCGTCCCGGTTCCTGCGCGCTAAGAACCGCGCAAGCAAGGCTAGTTGACTCTGTGTCAGTGTCCAATCACGGTAGCGACAGAAACCTATCGACTTATTTATAGTTGGGCGCGGCCGGGGGTTGGGGAGGGAGGCGTGCCGCGATGGATCTCGCGTTGCTGCGCACCTTTGTGACGGTGCACCGGGCCGGTTCGTTCACGCGCGCCGCCGCTCTGCTCGGCCTGTCCCAGCCGGCGGTCACCTCCCAGATCCGCACGCTGGAGCGGCAGCTGGGGCGCCCGCTATTCCTGCGCCAGGCGCGCGGTGTCACGGCCACGACGATCGGCGACGAGCTGGCCCACAAGGCGGCTCCGCATCTCGACGCCCTCGTGGAGATCGCCGAAACCGGGCTCGACGAGGAGTCCCCCGTACGCACTCTGCACCTGGCGGGGCCGCCGGAGTTCACCGCGGAGCGCGCCCTGCCCGCGCTGACGGCCCTGACCCGCGACGACGGGCAGAGCATCGCGTTACGGGCAAGCTTCGGAACGGCCGAGGAAACCCTGGAGGGGCTCGCTGCGGGGCATCACGATCTGGCCATCGCGACGGCCCGTCCGCGCGGCGCGCTGCACACGGCGACTCCGCTCTGCGACGAGGAGCACGTGCTGGCCGCCGCCCCTCGCTTGGCTGCCCGGATCGGCCGCGGCATGCTGCACCGCGACGCGGCGCCGTCCCTGGAGAAGTTCCCTGTGGTCGAGGTGCACGAGTCGTTGCCCCTGGTCAGCCGCTACTGGGCCGCTGTCTTCGACTCCCGGCCCGCTGTCTCCGGCACGGTCGTCGTGCCCGATCTGCGCGCGGTGCTCGCTTGTGTGATCGCGGGCGCCGGCCTCGCCGTCCTGCCGCGCTATCTGTGCGAGGAGAACTTGGAACGCGGGGAGATCGTCGCTCTGCTCGACCCGCCCGTGCCACCGTTGCGTACGTATTTCCTGGTGGTGCGTACCGGCACACTCGCCATGCCGCACATCGCGCGGGCGCATGAGTGGCTGCTGCGCGCTGCCGTCGACTGGTCGTGAGCGGGGCGCCGAGCGATGCGGGATGTTTCACGTGGAACCAGCCGGGCCACATTTCTCCCATGACCGTCCGACCCGTGGTCAAGCGCACCGCACGCGCCGTCCTGCTGGATGGCGACGACCTGATCCTGATCAAGCGGACCAAGCCCGGTGTCGATCCGTACTGGGTGACCCCCGGTGGCGGAGTCGAGCCGGAGGACACGACCGTCGTGGACGCCCTCCATCGCGAGGTGCACGAGGAACTCGGCGCCAAGGTCATCGACGTGGTGCCCTGCTTCGTGGACACCGTCGAGCACATCGGCGAGGACGGCGGCGCGACCGGCGTGAAGGTCCAGCACTTCTTCGTCTGCCGACTGGAGTCGATGGACACCGACGAACGGCACGGGCCCGAGATCGAGGACCCGTGCGGCGGCTACGAGATCGTGCGGGTGCCGTTCACCCGCGTCGGCATCGCCTCGGTCCATCTGGTGCCGCTCTCGCTGCGCCACTACCTGGACGGCAACATCGAGGGCGTACGGGCGATGCACGCGCCCGATCTGGGCTGACGCTTCGCGGTACCGGGTTTCGTTGCGGGACTCAGTCCGTCGCCGCGACGAGATCCTCGACCGAGTCGTGCCTGATGCGGCTGCCAGGGATACCGATGCGCCGCAGCGTGTCGATGCTGCTGCGGATCATGCCGGGCGGCCCGGAGAGATACGCGTCGTACTCGTTCCAGGGGCCGTACTCCCGCACCGCATCCGGCAGCTGGAGGTGGGCCTGCTGGTCGACGATGGGACGCACCGAGAGCCACGCATGGCTCTGTGAGAGGCGCAGCATGGTGTCGATGTCGTACAGGTCGTGGTTGGTGCGGGCGCCGTAGAACACCTCGACCGAGCGCTGGTGCCCGTGCTCGGCCACGTCCTCGACGAGCGCCTTGATGGGCGCGATGCCGGTGCCGCCGCCCAGGCAGAGCAGCCCGCTGTCGGTGGTGTGGTCGACGGTCATGGAGCCGGCGGGCGGGCCGAGGCGCAGCACGTCGCCGGGGCGGGCCCGGTGCACCAGGGCGTTGGAGACCCAGCCCGCCGGGACCGCCTTCACGTGGAACGAGAGCAGCCCGTCCGAGCGGGGCGCGGACGCGAACGAGTAGTGCCGCCAGATCCGCGGCCACCAGGGCGTCTCCAGCGTCGTGTACTGCCCGGCCAGGAACGGGTAGGGCTGATCGGGCCGCACGGTCACCACGGCGACGTCGGGGGTGCGCAGGTCGTGCGAGACGACCTCGGCCATCCACCAGGCCGGCGCCTTCAGCTCGTCCTCGGCCGCCGCGTCGATCATGACCTGGGAGATCGTCGTGTACGTGCGGACCCAGGCGGCCTCGGTCTCCGCGTTCCACGTGGTCGTGGCGTACTGGGTGAGCGCGGCGATCAGGCACTCGCCGACGGCCGGGTAATGGTCGGGCTGCGTGCCGTACTTGCGGTGACCGCGGCCCAGGTTCTTCAGGTACGCCACAAGGACGTCCTTGTTGTCGATGTGCTCGGCGGCGGTCAGCAGCGCCTTGAGGATCCGGTCGCGCTGGGTGTCCATCGCCGCGGGGAAGAGCGGGCGCAGTTCGGGGTGACGCACGAACAGCAGCGCGTAGAAGTACGAGGTGACCCTGTCCGCGACGGGACCGATCTCCTCCATGGTGCGGCGGACGAGGATCGCGTCGGGGGAGGCATGCGCGGGAGCGGGGCGCGCGGAGGCGGCCATGGGGCCGGGCGTCTCGGCGGCGCGCGGCGGGGCGGGCTGCTGCGTCTGCTGCTCGGCCGGCGCCTGACGCGGCTCCGGTATTCGGTGCTCCTCCTGCGTCACCTCCTGGCCGGAACCGGTGGTGGGCGGTTGCGGGGCCGCGGCCGTGCGCGGCGTGAACCAGCCGCCCCCACCGTCCGAACCGTCAGAGCCGGAACCGGCCGACGGCGTAGTGGTCGGAGCGTCCATGCTGTGCCTCGCCTCGAACATATTTCGGTCGGTCAACGTACTCCCGAGCTGTTCCGCGCCCGGAAACTGTGGGCTTTCCCCCGCGTACCTCGATAACAATGCAGCCCACATTGAACACTGCATTCCGGACGGCTACCGACAAGTAAGGTAAGAGTGTGACATTGTCCGCAGTCCCCTCACCGCAGCATGCCACCCGGTGTCATTGCCCAGAACGCAAAGCGGAAAGTGCAGGTCTTCGATCTCCCCGTCCCGTTAGGCTGCTTGGGCCTGCGCGCACCACGGGCTTCCCCTCGCCCTTCTTCGGCCGCCCGAAGCCATCCGGACCCGACGATACCGGCCGCCACGAAGTCGACAACCCCCTCCCGGCATAACTGCGCATTAGGCGAACCTCAGCCGCTTCGTAAATTGCTCAATTAGCGGCCTCGGAGCGCCAATTCGCATGCCCGGCGCCGTCGAGCGCGAGCAAGAGCCGCCCCAGGCGCCATGTTTCACGTGAAACTCCCGTCGCGGCCGAAAGCGCAGGGCCACTCTCCACAAAGCGGTGGACGGCACGGGGCGAAGTCCGACAGCCTGACCTGCGTGTCGACACCTTCCCTCTCCGGCCTGCCCATCCGTCGCCTCACCCCCCGCGATGTCCTCGCGTGCGCCGACCTGTCCGAGGACCGGGGCTGGCCCCGCGAGGAACACAAGTGGCGGCTGCTGCTCTCCGCCGGTACCGGCCATGGCATCGACGACCCCGACGGCGGCCTCGTCAGCGCCTGCGTAGTGACCGAGTACGGCCCCCGGGAGCGACCCGAACTCGGCGCGATCGGCATGGTCCTGGTCGCCGAACGGCATGCACGTCAGGGTGTCGGCAGGCGTCTGATGCGCCACATCGTCGAGCGGGCGGGCACGACACCGCTCACACTCCACGCGACGCCGTACGGACGGCCGCTCTACGAGGAGTTGGGCTTCAAGGTCACAGGGCGGGCCGAGATGGTGCGCGGCCACTTCTCCGCGGGCGGGTTCCTGCCCGACGTCACCACCCGCGCGGCCACGGCGGAGGACCTCCCTGCGATCCTCCGCCTGGACGCGGAGATCTTCGGCCCTGACCGTACGCACGTCATCGCCCGACTTCCCGCTTTCGCGGACCAGTTGCGGGTGGCTGTGGACGGCGGTGCCGGTGGCGGGCTCATCGGCTTCGCCGCCGCCTGGCCCAACGAGGACACCCACGTCGTCGGTCCCCTCGTGGCCCACGACACCGCGACGGCGCAGGCTCTCGTGGCCTCGATCGCGGCGGGCACGGACCGCCCGCTGCGGACCGACATCGACCTGCGCCATGAGGAACTGCTGGTGTGGCTCAAGGAGCGCGGACTTGAGGCTGTCGGCCTCAACACGGTGATGAATTACGGTGCTTCGGACCTGCCCGGCGACTGGACCCGCCGTTTCGCACCGCTGACCGTGGCCGCGGGCTGAATACACGTCCGCCCCAAGTGCCGCTGTGCTGCGACGCCTTGGGGCGGATGCGGGGGCGCTGCGGCTGCTACGCGAGGGCCTCCACGGCCGCGGTGGCGAAGCCGTGGTCCTGCTCGGGGGCGCCCCCACCGACACCGATGGCACCGATGAGCCGGCCGTCGCGGTGGACCGGCAGGCCGCCGGCGATGAACAGCAACGGCCGGTCCAGCGCGGTGGGCAGGGTGTGGAAAGGGCCCTCGGGCTTGACCAGGTCGACGAGGTCGGCGGTGGGGGCGTTCAGCTGGAGCGCGGTGTACGCCTTGCGCGTGCTGGTCTCGCCGGAGATGAGGACGGCGCGGTCGTCGCGGCGGAAGGCCAGGAGGTGTCCGCCCGCGTCGAGGACGGTGACGCTGACGGTGACCCCGGCCGCCTCGGCGGCGAGGCGAGCGGCGGAGACGAGGGTCTCGGCGTCCTGCGTGCTGAGCGGGGTGACGGCGGTGGTGCTCATGAGGTGATGCTCCTTGCGCGGTGGTGCTGAGAGATGAGGTGGGGCGTCGGCCACGTCGACCCGATGCGGATCAGTGGTGGGCCGGCTCTGTGCGCGGCTGCTCGGCGGCCGCGACGATCAGGCTCGGAGCGGACGAGCGGCGCTCGATGGCCGCGGACAGTACGGCCAGGACGAGGGCGGACGCGGCGAGCACGGCACCGACCCAGTTCGGCGAGGTGTAGCCGAGGCCCGCGGCGATCACCATGCCGCCGAGCCAGGCGGAGAGGGCGTTGCCGAGGTTGAAGGCGCCGATGTTGACGGCCGAGGCGAGCGTCGGGGCGCCGGAGGCCTGGTCGAGGACACGCTTCTGCAGCGGCGGCACCGTCGCGAAGCCGAACGCGCCGATCAGCACGAGGGAGATCGCGGACAGCACCTGGTTGTGCGCGGTGACCGTGAACAGGGCGAGCACGAGGGCGAGCGCGCTCAGCGACACGTACAGCATCGGCATCAAGGCCCGGTCGGCGAACTTTCCGCCGATGAGGTTGCCGGCGACCATACCGAGGCCGAAAAGGACCATGAGCCAGGTGACGGAGCCGTCCGCGAAGCCGGCGACGTGCGTCATCATCGGCGCGATGTAGGTGACGGCCGCGAAGACGCCGCCGAAGCCGAGCACGGTCATCGCCATGGCGAGCACGACCTGCACGTTCTTGAACGCGGCCAGCTCGTGACGCAGCCGCACGCCTTCCGGCTTTGGCAGGTCGGGTACGAGCTTGGCGATACCGGCGAGGCCGATGACGCCGAGTCCGGCGACGACCGTGAACGTCACGCGCCAGCCGACCGACTGGCCGATGAACGTGCCGAGCGGGACGCCGACGACGTTGGCGACGGTCAGGCCCGTGAACATCATGGCGATCGCTCCGGCCTTCTTCTCCGGTGCCACCAGCTCGGCCGCGACGACCGAGCCGATGCCGAAGAACGCTCCGTGGGCGAGCGAGGCGACCACGCGACCGATCAGCATGACGGCGAAGACGGGGGCGACGGCGGACAGCAGGTTGCCGACGATGAAGAAGCCGAGCAGCAACATCAGCATCCGCTTGCGCGGGATGCGCGTGCCCAGGGCGGTCATCAGCGGGGCACCGAACATCACACCGAGTGCGTAGCCGGTCACCAGATAGCCCGCCGTGGGGATGGAGACGCCGAAGTCACCCGCGACCTCTGGGAGCAATCCCATGATCACGAATTCCGTGGTTCCGATACCGAAGGCCCCGATCGCGAGGGCCAGAAGCGCGAGAGGCATGGAGGGACCCCTTCCAGACTGTTGCGGGTGCGCTTTACGGGACCTCACAATAATTGCAGGCGCGGGTTAATTGCAAACGCGGGAAACCCCGAGCATCGACTACTCTGGGCTGAGCCGCTCCGGGACGGAGGAACCACGAGCCATGACCGCCACAGACCCCGCACTGACCGCCCTCTCGCAGGGCTGGTGCGCGCTTTCGCTGCTGCACGGGAAGATCGAGTCCCACATCGAGCGCGCACTGCAGGCCCGGCACGGGCTGAGCGTGCGCGAGTATTCGCTGCTTGACGTTCTCAGCCGCCAGCACGACGGGGAGGGCGGACACCTCCAGATGAAGCAGGTGGCCGACGCCGTCGTCCTGAGCCAGAGCGCGACCACGCGCCTGGTCACCCGGCTCGAGGAGCGCGGCCTACTCTCGCGCTACCTGTGCCCGACCGACCGTCGGGGCATCTACACAAACGTCTCCGAAGCCGGGTTCAAGCTCCTCGAAGAGGCACGCCCCACGAACTCCACGGCGCTGCGGGAAGCCCTCGACGTCGCGGCCGAGAACCCGGAGCTCGCCCCCTTGGTCAAGGCGGTCGAGGGGCTGCACGCCGTCGCCTGACCCGGGGGGGGGGGCAGAGCATGGGCGGCGGATCGCGGAAGACGGGGCCCCACCCGCGCTGCGGGTCCACGGGCCCATGGGGGGGGCCTTGAGACTAGGGCGTCCGCGGCAGGGACGTTCCGGAGATGGCCGCCCTGACGGCCGACGCGAATCAGCGTCGTATTGTCCCCTGCGCGAGGGTCGCAGCGGCCTCGGCTCGCAGATCATCGACGGGGAGTCGATCGGTCGGCTGTTTCACGTGAAACAGCCGACCGACAGAGCCACGCATCACCGCGGAATGCCCCGCCACCCCTCCGGATCCACCCCACCAGGAACCGGGCCGCCCGCCGGATACGGCTCCCGCGTGAAGACGAAGGAACCGAGGTCGAGGTGGCTCACCGCCCCATCGTCCCGCCGGACGGCCCGGAGCAGCTCTCCCGCGTAGTAGCCGTCGAGCCCGGTCCAGGTACCGTCCCCGTTCGCCCGGAACCGCGAGCGCCGCCCGCCCTCGGCCGCCGGCCCCATCTCCACGCCACCGTCGGCCACCAAGCGCAGCACCACGGCCTGTGTCCCCCAGAACCAGGGCCCCACCAGCTCCAGCTCGGACGCATTCACTTCAGGGAGCGGTCGCCACGGCTCGGGCAACCTCGGCTCGGCCTCTGCGACGATCGCCAACAGCTCGGCGGCCAGTGTCGCCGCGGGCACCCCCGTCGTGCAGTTGGCGAGAGCGACCGCCACGAGACCCTCCTCCTCGCACAGCCACAGCCCCGCCACAAACCCCGGCAGCGAGCCGCTGTGTCCGGCCAAGGTGAGGCCGCCGCCCCGCACCACCTGCATGCCGAACCCGTACGAGGCCTCCCAGTCGCCCGGCAGCGTAGGCGCGGCGGGGGTCCGCAACTCCCGGACGGAGTCCGCACTCAGCACCCGGTCGTCTCCGACCGTGAGGAAGGACGCGAGGACAGTCAAATCCCGCGTGGTGGACCACAGTTGACCAGCAGGAGCCATCAGGCCCAGGTCCTCGCTCGGCTCCGGGAGCAGCACATCTGCGTACGGGTGCACGGCCCAGCCCCCGGCGTGCGGCTGCTGTGGTTGGGCGCTGGTGCGGGTCAGACCCAGCGGTTCGAGGACCTCGTCGCGCAGGGCTTCCTCCCAGGACACCCCGCGCACCGCCTCGACCAGGGCGCCCAGGAGCGTATAGCCGGGGTTGGAGTAGTGGTGGCGACGCCCGACGGGGTGCCGGAAGGGCTGCTCGCCGAGGACGTCTGCGAGGTTCGGACGCCGGCTCGCCGGGCTCCGCTCCCACCATTCCCCCGGAGTCTCGGCCGCCAATCCACCGGTGTGGGCGAGCAGTTCGGCGATGGTGACCGTGCCGACACCAGTGCCGGACACGTACTTCTCCAGCGGGTCCGCAAGGTCGAGCAGCCCCTCGTCGCGCAGCCGCAGCACCAGCACGGCCGTGAACGTCTTGGTGATCGAACCGATCCGGTACTGCACATGCTCGTCCGGCCCGTGCCCGTCCACCGAGGTACGCGACCCGGTCCACACCAACTCACCGTCCCGCGCGACCGCGGCCACGAGTGAGGGCGCCCGCCCTTCGCTCTGGGCCACGGCGATGCGGTGCAGGAGGGCCCGACGCGT
Organism: Streptomyces sp. NPDC002795; assembly: GCF_042888725.1. NCBI lineage: Bacteria > Bacillati > Actinomycetota > Actinomycetes > Kitasatosporales > Streptomycetaceae > Streptomyces > Streptomyces sp. NPDC002795. Next base: position 117,745 of record NZ_JBIAQB010000014.1, on the reverse strand, counting down.
GGTGGGCAACAGCTCTTCCGGGGATGTCGTCATGGGCCCAGTCCATCCCGGCCGACGACCGGCGTCGAGCGGATTTCACCGGAGGCAGATCTCCGCCGCCGATCTCCGGGTGCGTCGGCTCTGCCTGGCTCGGCGTGGTGGACGACGAACTGCTGGCCAGGCACGCCGCGTACGTCGAAGGCCTGATCAGGTCTGCGCCATATCCACGAAACGTGAGTAGTGGCCCTGGAAAGCGACGGTGATCGTGGCCGTCGGACCATTACGGTGCTTGCCGACGATGATGTCCGCCTCGCCCGCGCGCGGTGATTCCTTCTCGTACGCGTCCTCACGGTGCAGCAGGATCACCATGTCCGCGTCCTGCTCGATCGAGCCGGATTCACGCAGGTCGGACACCTGGGGCTTCTTGTCCGTGCGCTGCTCGGGACCACGGTTCAGCTGAGAGAGCGCGATCACCGGCAGTTCCAGCTCCTTGGCCAGCAGCTTCAGGTTTCGGGACATGTCCGAGACCTCCTGCTGTCGACTCTCGGAGCGCTTCGAGCCACCGGCCTGCATCAGCTGCAGATAGTCGATGATCACGAGCTTGATGTCGTTGCGCTGCTTGAGCCGGCGGCACTTCGCGCGGATCTCCATCATCGACAGGTTCGGGGAGTCGTCGATGTACAGCGGCGCGGCCGAGACCTCGGGCATCCGGCGCGCGAGCCGCGTCCAGTCCTCGTCCGTCATCGTGCCGGAGCGCATGTGGTGCAGGGCCACCCGCGCCTCGGCCGACAGCAGGCGCATCGCGATCTCGTTGCGCCCCATTTCGAGGGAGAAGATGACGCTGGGCAGGTTGTTCTTGATCGACGCGGCGCGCGCGAAGTCCAGTGCCAGCGTGGACTTACCCATGGCGGGGCGGGCCGCGATGACGATCATCTGGCCCGGGTGCAGACCGTTGGTGAGCGAGTCGAAGTCGGTGAAGCCGGTCGGCACACCGGTCATCTCGCCGCTGCGCGAACCGATCGCCTCGATCTCGTCGAGCGCGCCCTCCATGATGTCGCCGAGCGGGAGGTAGTCCTCGCTGGTGCGCTGCTCGGTGACCGCGTAGACCTCGGCCTGCGCCCTGTTGACGATCTCGTCGACGTCGTCGTCGCCCGCGTATCCCATCTGCGTGATCCGCGTGCCCGCCTCGACGAGACGGCGCAGTACGGCGCGCTCATGGACGATCTCCGCGTAGTACTCGGCGTTGGCCGCCGTCGGGACCGTCTGCACGAGGGTGTGCAGATACGATGCACCACCGACCTTGTTGATCTCGCCGCGCTTGGTCAGCTCCGCGGCGATGGTGATCGGGTCGGCGGGCTCCCCCTTGGCGTAGACGTCAAGGATCGCCTGGAAGATCGTTTCGTGGGCCGGCTTGTAGAAGTCGGCCCCCTTGATGACCTCTACGACGTCCGCGATCGCGTCCTTCGATAGGAGCATGCCACCGAGCACGGACTGCTCGGCGTCCAGATCCTGCGGCGGGACGCGCTCGAAGGTGGCTGGGCCCTCGTCCCAGCCGCCGCCCTCGCTGCCCCGCTCATGCTGGTCGCCCTGGCCTCGGCCACCGCCCCGGAACGGCCGGGCAGGGGGGAGGCGATCGCTGGGACCGTCGTCGGCCCAGGGGTCGTCCAATGGCTCGGAGATACTCACCGGGCCGCCTCCTCCCGTCCGCCGAGCGGACCTCGCCGTGCCCCTCATTCCTACGGCACGACACTGACAAATAAGAGGCCCAACTCCGCTTCTGACGCGTCGGATTTGTGAGGTTTCCGGGCTCGCGGGACACGGTGGGCGCCGCACCACGGTAGGCCTGTGGGCACCGTCAGCCAATCTGGTTATCCACAGGCGGTGTGGATGACGGGCTCCTCGCTGTGGAGAACTCGGGAAAACCTGTGCACGACACGGTGGACAGGCCTGTGAACAAGCCCTCAGGCGATTCCATACACAGGCTCTGACCTGCAGTTTCCCCATCCACCGGCTGTGCAGAAGAAAAACTTTCCCAGTCGGCCCAAGTTCTCCGTCGGCCCCGCCGCGCGACACGCGGAAGACCTCCCAAAGTAAGGGTCATTCGCGCATTGCATCTCTTACCTGTGGAAGATTAGATTGGTGCCCATGACACAGGCTCCCGCGACACCCAAGGCTGCCCGACGCCGGCACGACCGAGAGATCGTCGCCCTCGCCGTTCCCGCCTTCGGCGCACTCGTCGCTGAGCCCCTTTTCCTCATGGCCGACAGCGCCATCGTCGGCCATCTCGGCACCTCACAGCTCGCCGGACTTGCCGTCGCCGCGGCCCTGCTGCAGACCGCGGTCAGCATCTTTGTCTTTCTCGCCTACGCGACCACCGCGGCGGTTGCCCGCCGCGTCGGCTCCGGCGATCTGAAGTCCGCCATCCAGCAGGGCATGGACGGCATCTGGCTCGCCCTGTTCCTCGGGGCCGTCGTCGTCGCGGTCGCCCTGCCCACGGCCCCGGCGCTGGTCGAACTCTTCGGCGCCTCCGACACGGCGACGCCCTACGCGATCACCTACCTGCGCATCTCCTCGCTCGGCATCCCCCCGATGCTCATCGTCCTCGCCGCCACCGGCGTGCTGCGCGGGCTGCAGAACACCAAGACCCCGCTCTATGTGGCGGGCGCCGGCTTCATCGCCAACGCCGGACTGAACGTCGCGCTCGTCTACGGTGCCGGCCTGGGGATCGCGGGTTCGGCCTGGGGCACCGTCATCGCCCAGGTCGGCATGGCCGCCGTCTACCTCGTCGTCGTGGTCCGCGGCGCCCGCCGCCACGGGGCTTCGCTGCGTCCGGACGCGGCCGGCATCAGGGCCTGCGCCCAGGCAGGCGCGCCGCTCCTTGTCCGCACGATCTCGCTCCGGGCGATCCTGATGATCGCGACAGCCGTCGCGGCCCGGCTCGGTGACGCCGATGTGGCCGCGCACCAGATCATCCTGTCCCTGTGGAGCCTGACGGCCTTCGCTCTCGACGCCATCGCCATCGCCGGTCAGGCGATCATCGGCCGCTACCTCGGAGCGGACGACGCTCCGGGCGCACAGGCTGTCTGCCGCCGGATGGTGGAGTGGGGGATCGCCGCGGGAGTCGTCCTTGGCGTACTGATCGTCATCGCGAGGCCGCTGTTCGTCCCGCTGTTCACGAGCGATCAGCTCGTACAGGACGCCGCTCTGCCCGCTCTCATCGTCGTGGCGCTCTCCCAGCCCATTTGCGGGATCGTCTACGTCCTGGACGGTGTCCTCATGGGCGCGGGCGACGGGCCGTATCTGGCCTGGGCCATGCTGGTCACGTTCGCGGTCTTCACGCCTGTGGCGCTGCTGGTCCCCGTCCTCGGCGGCGGTCTCACCGCGGTCTGGGGCGCGATGGCGCTGATGATGACGGTGCGCATGGTCACGCTCTGGATCCGCTACCGATCAGGACGCTGGGCCGTGACAGGCGCGACGCGCTGACGCGAGGCGGCCTGTTTCACGTGAAACAGCGAACCCCAAACCGCGAACCGCAAACCGCGAACCGCAAACCGCGAACCAGGCCGTTCCGCTGTTTCACGTGAAACGCAGACCGCAAGCGTGTGGGGCCGCACCCCGAAGGGTGCGGCCCCACATGTGCTTCAGCTCTGCTCAGGGCAGTGCTCAGGCAGAGACGACCTCGATGTTGACCTTGGCGGCAACCTCGGGGTGCAGACGCACGGAGGCCTCGTGGCCACCGAGCGACTTGATCGGCGAGCCCAGCTCGACACGACGCTTGTCGACCTTCGGGCCACCGGCAGCCTCGATCGCCGAAGCGACGTCGGCCGGGGTGACGGAACCGAAGAGACGACCGGCGTCGCCGGAGCGGACGGCCAGGCGGACCGCGATGCCCTCGAGCTTGGCCTTGATCTCGTTGGCCTGCTCGATGGTGGCGATCTCGTGGATCTTGCGGGCGCGGCGGATCTGCGCCACGTCCTGCTCGCCACCCTTGGTCCAGCGGATAGCGAACTTCCGCGGGATCAGGTAGTTACGGGCGTACCCGTCCTTGACGTCGACGACCTCGCCGGCGGTGCCGAGGCCAGAGACCTCGTGGGTCAGGATGATCTTCATGTTTCGGTCACCCTTTCCTTATCGCGCGGTGGACGTGTAGGGCAGCAGCGCCATCTCACGGCTGTTCTTGACGGCCGTGGCGACGTCACGCTGGTGCTGCGTGCAGTTGCCGGTCACGCGGCGGGCACGGATCTTGCCGCGGTCGGAAATGAACTTCCGCAGCATGTTCGTGTCCTTGTAGTCCACGTACGTGACCTTGTCCTTGCAGAAAGCGCAGACCTTCTTCTTAGGCTTGCGCACAGGCGGCTTCGCCATGGTGTTTCTCCTGTGTGATCAAGAAGTGTGGGGTGCGAGCCCAGCCCCGACAGGGACTGATCCCTAGAAGGGGGGCTCGTCCGAGTAGCCGCCGCCGGAGCCGCCGGAGCTTCCGCCCCAGCCGCCACCGCCGCCGCCCTGCTGGCCGCCGCCGGCCGGCGCACCGGTCGCCCAGGGGTCGTTGGCCGGGGCTCCGCCCTGGCCACCTCCCTGGCCGCCCTGCTGACCGCCGGGGCCGCCGCCCCAGCCGCCACCGCCGCCGCCGCCACCACCCTGGCCGCCACCACGGCCGCCAGGGGTCTTGGTGACCTTGGCGGTGGCGTAGCGCAGCGAGGGGCCGATCTCGTCGACCTCGAGCTCCACGACCGTCCGCTTCTCGCCCTGCTGGGTCTCGTACGAACGCTGCCGCAGTCGTCCCTGAGCGACGACGCGCATGCCGCGCGTCAGCGACTCGGCGACGTTCTCCGCGGCCTGACGCCAGATCGACGCGCGGAGGAACAGCGCATCGCCGTCCTTCCACTCGTTGGTCTGGCGGTCGAACGTCCGGGGCGTCGACGCGATCGTGAAGTTCGCGACGGCCGCACCGGACGGGGTGAAGCGCAGCTCGGGGTCGTCGGTCAGGTTTCCGACGACGGTGATAACGGTCTCGCCTGCCATGGGGGAACCTCTCGGCGGGTTTGCTGCTGGCTGCTTGCTGCTACTCGAATCCCGAGTGCCGCTGAACTAGGAAGTTCAGTGGGTCTCGGGACGGAGGACCTTGGTCCGGAGGACCGACTCGTTCAGGTTCATCTGGCGGTCGAGCTCCTTGACGACCGCAGGCTCGGCCTGCAGGTCGATGACCGAGTAGATGCCCTCGGGCTTCTTCTTGATCTCGTACGAGAGCCGACGACGGCCCCAGGTGTCGACCTTCTCCACCTTGCCGTCGCCCTCACGGACAACAGACATGAAGTTCTCGATCAGGGGGGCGACAGCGCGCTCCTCCAGATCGGGGTCGAGGATGACCATCACCTCGTAGTGACGCATGTAGAACCCACCTCCTTTGGACTCAGCGGCCACGGTCGTTCCGTGGCAGGAGGGTTGTTATGCGTGTGCAACGGTATCGGCCACCACTGACAATCGGGTCCCGCCGAGCGGATCCGCGCAGATCAGTGGAGTGAGCCCCTGGTCGGGGGCGTGAACAGACACCGGTGCAGACCGTACAGACTACCCGCACCTCTGCTTCCGGTTGAAATCCGGCAGCCCGGGGCCGCAATCTGTACACATCGGGTGTGTACGGCGCTACGATGCGCCGCTTCCGCAGGAGGTGCCCCATGGCACAAGCAATGCGTCCCAACAGCACCGTTTCCTCATCCCTTTTCGCCACGGACGGCAAGCCCCATGTGCTGCCGGACACCCTGCTCGGGGTGACCGTGGTGCTCGGAGCGATCGCGATCATCTCCTCGCTCTGGACCGATCTCCATCTCCTCAGCTCCTGGGCAGGGCTCGTCGGCATCCTGGCCGGGGCCTACGGCCAGTTCGTCTCCGAGACGACCCGTGAACGATTCGGCCTGATCCTGGGCCTGGGGGCGTCGGCGATCGGCTTCTTCATCGGCATGGCCCATGGAGGTCTCTTCGGCGGGGTCATCGGCTGAGGCGGCCCGCCTCGTAGGCCGCCGAAAGGTCGCCTTCGCCACCGACGTCCCATACGGCCGGTCGGGGCGCTCACAGGGCGCAGTAGGCTTCGGCGCGAGAGCCGGAGCCCCTGTACCCATGGGGACACACCAGCCCGAGGAGCGCCCCGAATGAGCCTGACCCTGAGGACCATCAGCCGAGAGCAGCATCTGGCTTACATCCAGAGCCTGCCCTCGGCCAGCCACATGCAGGTCCCCGCATGGGCAGACGTAAAGGCGGAGTGGCGCTCCGAGCACCTGGGCTGGTTCGACGAGCGCACCAGCGAGATGGTCGGTGCGGGCCTCGTGCTGTACCGCCAGCTCCCCAAGATCAAGCGCTACCTCGCGTACCTGCCCGAGGGCCCGGTCATCAACTGGTACGCCCCGAACCTCGAAGAGTGGCTGCGCCCGATGCTCGCGCATCTGAAGCAGCAGGGCGCCTTCTCCGTGAAGATGGGCCCGCCGGTCATCATTCGCCGCTGGGACGCGCCCTCCATCAAGAAGGGCATCCAGGACGCGGATGTGAAGCGCCTGCGTGACATCGAGGCGGACCACATCGAGCCGCGCGCCTTCGAGGTCGCCGACAAGCTCCGCCGCATGGGCTGGCAGCAGGGCGAGGACGGCGGCGCGGGCTTCGGCGACGTACAGCCGCGCTATGTCTTCCAGGTGCCGCTAGCGAACCGCTCCCTGGAAGAAGTGCACAAGCAGTTCAACCAGCTGTGGCGGCGCAACATCAAGAAGGCCGAGAAGGCCGGCGTCGAGGTCGTCCAGGGCGGCTACCAGGACCTCGCCGAGTGGCAGCGCCTGTACGAGATCACGGCCACGCGCGACCACTTCCGGCCGCGCCCGCTGTCGTACTTCCAGCGCATGTGGACGGCCCTCAACACCGAGGACCCCAACCGGATGCGGCTCTACTTCGCGCGGCACAACGGCGTGAACCTCGCGGCGGCCACGATGCTCGTCGTCGGCGGGCACGTCTGGTACTCCTACGGCGCCTCCGACAACATCGGCCGCGAGGTGCGCCCCTCCAATGCCATGCAGTGGCGGATGCTGCGCGACTCCTACGCGCTCGGCGCCACCGTCTACGACCTGCGCGGCATCTCCGACTCGCTGGACGAGACCGATCACCTCTTCGGCCTGATCCAGTTCAAGGTCGGTACGGGCGGCCAGGCCGCCGAATACCTGGGCGAGTGGGACTTCCCGCTCAACAAGCTGCTGCACAAGGCGCTCGACATCTACATGTCGCGGCGCTGAGCACCCGGCACAATCTGACCTAGCTCCGTACTCCACGAAAGGTTCCGGGACCGGCCATGGCGCTCACGCTCTACGTCGACACCGCGCGCTGGCGGGCACACCACAAGCAGGTGCTCGAGCAGTTTCCGGGGCTCGTCCCCGTCTGCAAGGGCAACGGCTACGGCTTCGGCCACGAACGGCTGGCGGAGGAGGCGACTCGTTTCGGTACCGACGTCCTTGCCGTCGGCACCACGTACGAGGCCGCCCGGATCAAGGACTGGTTCAGCGCTGACCTGCTGGTCCTGACGCCGTTCCGGCGCGGCGAGGAGCCGGTTCCGCTGCCCGACCGCGTCATCCGCTCCGTCTCCTCCGTCGACGGCGTGCACGGCCTCGTCGGCGCCCGCGTCGTCATCGAGGTCATGTCCTCGATGAAGCGGCACGGCGTCACCGAGCAGGACCTGCCGCAGCTCGCGCACGCCATACAGGACGTGCGCCTCGAGGGCTTCGCGATCCACCTGCCGCTCGACCGCACCGACGGCACGGACGCCGTGGACGAGGTCATCGGCTGGATGGACCGGCTGCGCGCGGCCCGCCTGCCGCTGCACACCATGTTCGTCAGCCACCTGAAGGCCGACGAACTGGCGCGCCTGCAGCAGCAGTTCCCGCAGACGCGCTTCCGCGCGCGTATCGGTACGCGGCTGTGGCTGGGCGACCACGAGGCGACCGAGTACCGCGGCGCCGTCCTGGACGTCTCGCGCGTGGCGAAGGGCGACCGGTTCGGATACCGCCAGCAGAAGGCCCCTTCCGACGGCTGGCTGGTGGTCGTGGCGGGCGGTACGTCGCACGGTGTGGGCCTGGAGGCTCCGAAGGCCGTGCACGGCGTCATGCCGCGCGCCAAGGGAGTCGCACGGGCAGGCCTGGCGACGGTGAACCGGAACCTGGCGCCGTTCGTCTGGGCGGGCAAGCAGCGCTGGTTCGCCGAGCCGCCGCACATGCAGGTGTCGATCCTGTTCGTGCCGTCCGACGCCCCCGAGCCGCAGGTCGGCGAGGAACTGGTCGCCCACCTTCGGCACACCACCACACAGTTCGACCGCATCGTGGATCGCTGACCACTGAGCACGCCTCTACGTAGGGCGTGCCTGGTCTACGTAGGACACACGAAAGCGGGTCGGGCTCCCATGAGGCGCCCGACCCGCTTTTCGTTGCCTTCCACGAGCGTGTTCGCTCAGAGTGAACTCTCCGGCGTCCGGCCCCAGTCGACCGCGGTCGGCCCTTCCGCGGCACGAGCGGCGTGCCGGTGCCGCCGCGGACGGGCCGCCTGCCCCAGCACGAAGACGTCCTTGGCGCCGTCCAGAACACCGCCCGTGGGGTCGTCCTCGCCGGATCGACGCACCACGTCCCGCTCGGGCAGCCAGATGTCCCGCACGATGACCGCGCAGATGTAGAGCGTGCCCAGCAGGTGTGCCGCGACGACCAGTTGGTATCCGTCCTCGGGCAGCCCCTGGTGCTTGTCCCCGCTCGTCGTGTACGCGAGGTACAGCCAGATCCCCAGGAAGTACGCGACCTCGCACGCCTGCCAGACCAGGAAGTCCCGCCACTTGGGGCGCGCGAGCGCGGCGAGCGGGATCAGCCACAGGACGTACTGCGGCGAGTAGACCTTGTTGGTGAGGATGAAGGCCGCGACCACCAGGAACGCGAGCTGGGAGAAGCGCGGCCGACGCGGTGCGGTGAGCGTCAGCGCCGCGACACCCAGGCAGGCGAGCACCATCAGCGTCGTGGCCAGGGTGTTGACGACGTTGGTGTCGAGGGGCGTGTCCCGGTGCTGGGAGATGATCAGCCAGAAGGAGCCGAAGTCGACTCCGCGCTCCTGGCTGAACGTGTAGAACTTCGACCAGCCCTCGGGCGCGAGCATCATCACCGGCAGGTTCACGGCCAGCCACGAGACGGCGGCGCCAAGGGCCGCCCTGCCGAACTCCCGCCACCTGCCCGCCCGCCAGCACAGTACGAAGAGCGGTCCGAGCAGCAGCACCGGATACAGCTTGGCGGCTGTCGCGAGTCCGAGCAGAACGCCGAAGGCGAAGGCCCTGCCCCGCGACCACATCAGCATCGCGGCCGCCGTGAGCGCCACCGCGAAGAGGTCCCAGTTGATGGTGGCGGTCAGCGCGAAGGCGGGCGCCAGAGCGACCAGCAGAGCGTCCCAGGGGCGCCTGCGGTGGGTGCGGGTGACGCACACGGCGATCACCGCCGCGCAGATCATCAGTATCCCGGCGTTGACCATCCAGTACACCTGCTCCTGGTGCTGGATGGAGCCGCTGCCCGGCGTCAGCCACGCGGCGACCTCCATGAACACGCCGGTGAGCACCGGGTATTCGAGGTAGTTCATGTCGCCGGAGAGCTTGTCGAAGTACGGCACGAGGCCATCGGCGAAGCCGCGTCCCTGGTAGAGGTGCGGGATGTCCGAGTAACAGGCGTGTGTGTACTGGGAGCTGGTGCCGTAGAACCAGGCGCCGTCGTAGCAGGGGAACTTCTGGACCATGCCGAGCGCGAACATGCCGAGCATGACCAGTGCGATCACCCGCGCGGGAGTCCACCACGAGACCCCGAGCAGGGCCCGTCGCCCGATGGGCCCGCCGATGAACTCGGCTCCGACGGCCGCGACCTTGTCCTCTCTGGTCGGCCGTACCTGCTCCGAAGCCGGATCCGGCTCAGGCTGCTGCGGATTCGCGCTCGTCGTCTCTGCACTGGGCATGCGGCACATCCTGCCGTACGAGGCTGAGAACGGGGCGAGGGCCGCCACACCCGGTGGGTGTGACGGCCCTCGATCGCCGTGGAACACGCAGCGTTTCACGTGAAACACGGTGCGTTGAGGCCAGGTCGGCTAATTGCCCGGGCCTCCGAAGAGGCCGCCGCCGTCTCCATTGCCCGGGCCTCCGGTGTCGTCGGTACTTCCGCCGCTCGGCGTCGACGACGCTCCGCCGTCGGTCGCGCCTCCGGTGTCCGTACCTCCGGGGTCCCCGTCGTTTTCGTTCTTGCAGGCCCAGTCCCAGTCGCTGCACGTCTCCGAGGGCGACGGGGAGGGCGACGTGGTCTCGCTGGTCGACGGGGACGGCGAGGCGGTCTCCGACGGGGTCGCCGTGACCGACGGGGTCGGCGTGGGACTCGGGGTCGCGCCCACGACCTCTCCGATGGGCTCCGGCGTCGGGAACGGCATGTTCGGCTGCCCCCTCAGGGCCTGCGCCATGTAGTCGTGCCAGATCTCGGACGGGAACGACGCACCATGGATCTTCTCCTGACCACCGGTTCCGTACATCTCGAGGAACTTGCGGTTCTGGGACTTCTCGTTGTCGTCCATCCGGTACATCGTGATCGCGGTGGACAGCTGCTTGGTGTAGCCCACGAACCAGGCCGACTTGTTGCCGTCGGTGGTACCGGTCTTGCCGGCGACGTCGCGCCCGGGCAGCCGCGCCGCCGTACCCGTGCCCTTGTCGACGACGGTCTTGAGGACGTCGGTCACGTTGTCGGCGACCTTCGCGTCGAAGGCGCGCTTCGGCTTGGTCTCGTGCCGGAAGACATTCTCGCCCTCACGGTCGACAGACGTCACCGAGTACGGGTCGTTCTGCTGGCCACTGGTCGCGAACGTGCCATAGGCGCCCGCCATGCGGATCGCACTCGGGTCGGACGTACCGAGGGAGAACGAGGGGTAGTTGGAATCGGCGAAGCTGTCGTCCAGGATGCCGGCCCGCTTCGCGGCGCCCCGCACCTTGTCCAGACCCACATCCATGCCCAGCTGCACATAGGCCGAGTTCACGGACTCGCGCATGGCTTCGCGGAGATCGATCTGGTAGCTCGGCCTGTTGTACGACTGCTTACCGTCGTTGGTCTGGTTCCACTGCTTGCCCTTCTCGTTCGTCCAGATGTCCCCCTTCCAGTCCTTGATCTTGAGACCGTTCTTACCGCTGTACAGGCTCTTGGGGGAGGCGATCTTGCGCTGGGTCTCGTCCTGGACCTCGGGCCCCTCCGGGTCCCTGACTCCGTCCTTGAAGGCAGCCGCGAGAACGAAGGGCTTGAAGGTCGAGCCGACCTGGGCGCCGGTGACATCGGCGTTGTTGGTGAAGTGCTTGGTGGCGTCCTCACCGCCGTAGATGGCCTCGATCGCGCCGGTCTTGGGACTGACCGAGGCACCGCCGAACTGGACGTGCCGGTCCACGTACTTCCCGTCGACCTTGCGGTTCTTCTGGAGGTTCTCCTTGCGGACCTTCTTCACGGCGTCCTCGAGCTTCTTCACCTTGTTCTTGTTGAACGTGGTGTGGATCTCGAAGCCGCCCTTCTGCAGGTCGTCCTCGGTGATCTCGCCGTTGCTGTTCTTGACGGCGTTCGCCTTGGCGAGGTCGACGAGATAGCCGGTCTGGCCGCCGAGCTGCGCGTTGGCGCGCGGACTCTGCAGCTTGGGGAAGTCCGTGAACTGGGCTCGCCGGCTCTGGCTCAGGTGCCCGTCCTTGACCTCTTCGCCAAGGATCCACGACCAACGCTTCGTGGCACGCTCGCGGTTCTTCTGCGGCGTCGCGTTGACCGGGTCGATGCCGGGCGAGCCCGCCGGGTCGTAGTACGTCGAGCCCTTCAGCACGGATGCGAGGAAGGCGGTCTGGCTCGCGTTGAGCTTCGTGGCGTCCTCGTCGAAGTAGGTGCGGGCCGCGGCCTGGATGCCGTAGGCACCGCGCCCGTAGTACGCCGAGTTCAGATAGCCGGCCATAACCGCGTCCTTCTCGACCGTCCGACCGACCTTTATGGAGACCAACAGCTCCTTGAGCTTTCGGGTCACCGTCTGGGACTGGTCGTCCAGCATCGCGTTCTTCACGTACTGCTGGGTGATGGTCGAGCCGCCCTGGGTCTCGCCGCCCTTGGCCATGTTGAACACGGCACGGGCGATACCCATCGGGTCGACGCCCTTGTCCGTCTTGAACGTCTTGTTCTCCGCCGACATGACGGCGTAGCGCATGGACTTCGGGATGTCCTCGTACTTGATGATCTGCCGGTTGGTCTCGCCACCGGTGGCGACCATCTGCGATCCGTCGGACCAGTAGTAGACGTTGTTCTGCGCCGTCGCCGTCTTCGCCGGGTCGGGCACACCCACCAGGGCGTACGCGATGCCGGCCGCGACCATCATGCTGCCGAACAGTCCGACACACATGCCGGTCACCAGACGCCAGGACGGGACCCAGCGGCGCCAGCCGTGCTTGTACGCACGCGGGTAGTCGACGACCCTCCTCTTCTCGGGGCCGCCGTGCCCCGCGCCGTACGCGCCGGGTCCACCGGGGCCGCCGCCACCGCGGCGACCGCCGCCACCGCCTCCGGCGCCATCGGCCGACCTGCGTCGGCCGCCGCGCTGGGCGGCCTTACGGGCTTCGGCTCGGCCTCCCCACGGGCGGTCCTCTTCCGGGCTCCCGTGCGGGCCCGTTGAACTCGGGGGGTCATAGGAAGCGGCGGGCGAGGCGGAACTTCCACGCGGTGCCGCGCGGCGGCCCGATGGTGCTCCGGATGCTCCGCGACGGGCCGCGGCGCGCCCACCGCCCTGCGGCTGCGGCGGTTTGCGACGGTGCTCGCTCATCGAACGACTACTCCTCGGGCAGGCGCGAGGTCGCGCGCCTGGAAACGGCGTCGGGTTTCCGGTCCCCCCGGAGTACGGATGCGCCCCTCTCGGCACTCACCCGCACTACACCGGGGACGACGACGCTCACAGGCGTCACTCGGTTCCCGGTGCTCTGCATGGCGGACAGACTACGCACCGTCAAAACCCTCCTAGGGCCGAACTTCACCCCAAATCAGGCAACTCGTTTCCTACGAATCGACGATGTGACGCCGTTCACCGTGATCGCACTTGCCGCAGCCGAGGAGCAGTTCTATCGTCGGGATGTATCGAGTCGATACATCAGCTCGACATAAAGAGTCGATACAAGGGACCGCGGCAGAGAGGGGGCGACGATGAGCCGACGTTCCGGCATCCTCGAGTTCGCCGTTCTCGGACTGCTCCGCGAGTCCCCGATGCACGGCTACGAGCTGCGCAAGCGACTCAACACTTCACTCGGAATCTTCCGAGCCTTCAGCTACGGGACGCTGTACCCCTGCCTCAAGACGCTGGTCGCCAACGGCTGGTTGATCGAGGAACCGGGCTCAACACCCGACGACACTCCTGCGGCTCCACTCACAGGACGTCGCGCCAAGATCGTCTATCGGTTGACGGCGGAAGGTAAGGAGCACTTCGAGGACCTGCTCTCGCAGACCGGCCCCGATGCATACGAGGACGAGCACTTCGCCGCGCGCTTCGCCTTCTTCGGGCAGACGTCGCGGGACGTGCGCATGCGCGTCCTCGAGGGCCGTCGCAGCCGTCTGGAGGAGCGCCTCGAGAAGATGCGCATCTCCTTCGCCCGCACCCGCGAGCGCCTGGACGACTACACGCTCGAGTTGCAGCGGCACGGCATGGAGTCCGTGGAGCGCGAAGTGCGCTGGCTGAACGAGCTCATCGAGAGCGAGCGCGCGGGCCGTGACCAACGAAGCTCCGGCCCGGGGGACGCGGCTCAGCAGGACACAACTGGAGAGACGGGCGGCCTGCCCCGGCACCGGGACAGCACCCGGCCGGATCCGTCCGACGACACCGCCACGTGAAGCCCGGTCAGGGCTTCACCGAGTACACACAGGGAGCAACCGGAATGGGTTCGGTTCGCGTAGCCATCGTCGGCGTGGGCAACTGCGCCGCCTCGCTGGTGCAGGGCGTCGAGTTCTACAAGGACGCCGACCCGGAGACCAAGGTCCCGGGCCTGATGCACGTACAGTTCGGCGACTACCACGTCGGTGACGTCGAGTTCGTCGCCGCGTTCGACGTCGACGCGAAGAAGGTCGGTCTGGACCTCTCGGACGCCATCGGCGCCTCCGAGAACAACACCATCAAGATCGCCGACGTGCCGAACAAGGGCGTCGAGGTCCAGCGTGGCCACACGCTCGACGGCCTGGGCCGCTACTACCGCGAGACGATCGAGGAGTCCCCCGAGGCCCCGGTCGACGTCGTCCAGATCCTCAAGGACAAGCAGGTCGACGTTCTCGTCTGCTACCTGCCCGTCGGTTCCGACGACGCGGCGAAGTTCTACGCCCAGTGCGCCATCGACGCCAAGGTCGCGTTCGTCAACGCCCTCCCGGTCTTCATCGCCGGCACCAAGGAGTGGGCGGACAAGTTCACCGAGGCAGGCGTCCCGATCGTCGGCGACGACATCAAGTCGCAGGTCGGCGCGACCATCACGCACCGCGTGATGGCGAAGCTCTTCGAAGACCGCGGTGTCCGCCTCGAGCGCACGATGCAGCTCAACGTCGGCGGCAACATGGACTTCAAGAACATGCTGGAGCGCGACCGCCTCGAGTCGAAGAAGATCTCGAAGACGCAGGCCGTCACCTCGCAGATCCGCGACCGCGAACTGGGCGAGAGCAACGTCCACATCGGCCCGTCCGACTACGTCGCGTGGCTCGACGACCGCAAGTGGGCGTACGTCCGCCTCGAGGGCCGCGCCTTCGGCGAGGTCCCGCTGAACCTGGAGTACAAGCTCGAGGTCTGGGACTCCCCGAACTCCGCGGGCGTCATCATCGACGCCGTACGCGCCGCGAAGATCGCCAAGGACCGCGGCATCGGCGGCCCGATCCTCTCCGCGTCCTCGTACTTCATGAAGTCCCCGCCGGTGCAGTACTTCGACGACGAGGCCTACGACAACGTCGAGAAGTTCATCAAGGGTGAGGTCGAGCGCTGACCTTGTCCTGAAGGGCGGCCCGGGTGTTCCACGTGAAACACCCACCTCCTGAAGGCTGTTGAGGCCCCCGGCGCACACATGTGGTGCGCGCCGGGGGCCCGCCTCATATGTGAGGCTGTGCTCCATGGCTGTCGTCCGTGACCTGCGCGTACTCCTGCGCCTGCACGATTTTCGGCGTCTGCTGACGCTTCGGCTGCTCTCCCAGGGCGCGGACGGCGTGTATCAGGTGGCGCTCGCCACCTACGTGGTGTTCTCGCCGGAGAAGCAGACCTCACCCGCCGCCATCGCGTCGGCCATGGCCGTACTGCTGCTCCCGTACTCCCTCGTGGGCCCGTTCGCAGGCGTCCTCCTTGACCGTTGGCGACGCCGTCAGGTCTTCCTCTACGGCAACCTGCTGCGGGTACTGCTCGCCTCCGCGACAGCCGCCCTCATGCTGAGCCACGCCCCGGACTGGCTCTTCTACGCGTCCGCGCTGTGCGTCACCGCGGTCAATCGCTTTGTTCTGTCCGGGCTCTCGGCCGCACTGCCCCGTGTCGTGGACGCCGAGCGCCTCGTCATGGCCAACTCCGTCTCACCGACCGCGGGGACGCTCGCGGCAACGCTGGGCGGAGGCCTCGCCTTCGGCGTGCGCCTGATCGCCGACGACTCGGATGCCGCGGTGGTACTCATCGGGGCGTTGCTCTACCTGTGCGCCGCCCTCGCTTCCCTGCGCATGGACGCACAACTCCTCGGCCCCGATCCGGAGTTGATCCAACCGCGCCTAGGGGCCGCGGTGACCGGCACCGCCCGGGATCTCGCCGCCGGCGTCCGGCACCTTGCCGCCCGACCGCCCGCCGCGCGCGCCCTTGCCGCGATGACGGTGATGCGGTTCTGCTACGGCGCCCTGCTCGTCATGGTGCTGATGCTGTGCCGGTACGCGTGGTCATCCACGGAGTCCGAAGGCCTGGCCCTGCTCGGCCTCGCCATGGGTGTCTCGGGGGCCGGCTTCTTCGTCGCGGCAGTCATCACCCCGGCAGCCGTGGGGCGGTTCGGTGTGGCCGGGTGGATCGTCCTCTGCGCCGGCACCGCAGCCGTACTGGAGCTCGCCCTGGGCCTCACCTTCGCACCCGCGCCGATCGTGGTGGCTGCGTTCGTCCTGGGCCTGACCACACAAGCCGCGAAGATCGCCACCGACACGGTGGTGCAGTCCTCCATCGACGACGGCTTCCGCGGCCGGATCTTCTCCGTCTACGACGTGCTGGTCAACGTCTCCTTTGTCGGCGCGGCCGGAGTGGCGGCGCTGATACTGCCGCCGGACGGACGCTCGGTCCCCCTCGTGGTCCTGGTGTCGGTCCTCTACGGAGCGACCACTCTGACGCTGCTGGGGCGGCGCCGTTTCACGTGAAACATTGCCTCCTCAGACTCACCAGATATGCGTAGGGCTCTGTTTCACGTGAAACAGAGCCCTACGCGTTCCGCACGTCTCAGTCCTGAGAGCGGTCGGCCCACCATTCCTTGAGCGCCGACACCGCCGCGTCGTACTCCATCGGCCCATTCTCGAGGCGCAGCTCCAGCAGGAACTTGTACGCCTGCCCGATCACCGGGCCAGGGCTGACGCCGAGTACCTGCATGATCTGGTTCCCGTCGAGGTCGGGCCGGATCGAGTCCAGCTCCTCCTGCTCCTGGAGCCGCTCGATGCGCCCCTCAAGGCCGTCATACGCACGCGAAAGCGCGTTGGCCTTCCGCTTGTTGCGCGTCGTGCAGTCGGAACGGGTCAGCTTGTGCAGCCGCCCAAGGAGCGGCCCCGCGTCCCGTACGTAACGACGCACGGCGGAATCCGTCCAATCGCCGGTGCCGTAGCCGTGGAAGCGCAGATGCAGCTCGACGAGGCGCGAGACGTCCTTCACCAAGTCATTGGAGTACTTGAGCGCGGTCATGCGCTTGTTCGTCATCTTGGCGCCGACCACCTCGTGGTGGTGGAAGGAAACTCGACCGTCCTTCTCGAAGCGGCGAGTGCGCGGCTTCCCGATGTCATGGAGCAGCGCGGCGAGGCGCAGCGTCAGATCGGGGCCTTCGGTCTCCAAGGCCATCGCCTGTTCGAGCACGATCAGCGTGTGGTCGTAGACGTCCTTGTGCCTGTGGTGCTCATCACGCTCCAGGCGCAGAGCGGGCAGTTCGGGCAGTACGTAATCGGCCAGACCCGTCTCGACGAGCAGCGTCAGGCCCTTGCGCGGGTGCGCGGAGAGAACCAGTTTGTTGAGCTCGTCACGTACTCGCTCCGCGGAGACGATCTCGATACGGCCCGCCATGGCCTTCATGGCGGCGACGACCTCGGGAGCGACTTCGAAGTCGAGCTGAGCGGCGAAGCGGGCGGCCCGCATCATCCGCAGCGGGTCGTCCGAGAAGGAGTCCTCCGGTGCGCCGGGCGTGCGCAGCACCCGCTCGGAAAGGTCGCTGATGCCGCCGTGCGGATCGATGAATTCCTTCTCGGGGAGCGCCACAGCCATCGCGTTGACGGTGAAGTCCCGGCGGACCAGGTCCTCTTCGATGGAGTCGCCGTACGACACCTCGGGCTTGCGCGAGGTGCGGTCGTACGCCTCCGAGCGGTAGGTCGTGACCTCCACCTGGAAGCGGTGATCAACGTCTCCGACGCGGGCGTCCTTCTGACAACCGACGGTGCCGAAAGCGATCCCGACCTCCCAGACCGCGTCGGCCCACGGCCGAACGATCTTCAGTACGTCCTCGGGGCGGGCGTCAGTGGTGAAGTCCAGGTCGTTGCCGAGCCGGCCGAGCAGTGCGTCCCGCACCGAACCACCGACCAGGGCGAGGGAGAACCCGGCCTCCTGAAAACGGCGGGCGAGGTCGTCTGCGACAGGCGAGACGCGCAGCAGCTCGCTGACCGCGCGGTGCTGCACCTGGCTCAGGGTGCTGGGGGTGTCTTCATTGGCGTTCGGCACAACAGGACAGGGTACGTGGCCCGAGCCGCCCGAGCCGAACTTGTTTGCCGGGCCCGCAACAGGAGCACCTTGGCGGCCCCCTACTCTTGCCCCCACGATCATGCCGGGCAGACCGTGGCACTCAGCCACAGCGCTCCTCGTTACCATGCGTGGACACATCTGCGACCACCGACGACGACGAGGGACGGACGACCACGTGGCCGAGGCGGCAGACTTCCCAACGGTGAGTCCCTCACCTGCCAGGCGACTGCTGCGGCGCACCGGAGCCCTGCTCGCGGCTGCGCCGCTCCTGGCATCGCTGCCGCTGCTGCCTGCCGCGGCCCCGGCCGGCGCCGCCACCCCGGCCACCGCCGCCTCGAGCGCGACAGGGACCAGCACGGTCGACGTGGCCGTGAACTCCCTCTCGCCCAGCGCGCCGACGGACGGCGACACCGTGACGGTCAGCGGCACGGTGACGAACAAGGGCAAGCAGGCGGTCACCGGCGCCCACGTGGGCCTGCGGGTCGGCACGTCCTACGGCGGCCGCACGGCCGTCGACGAGGCCGCGAAGAACGGCACCGGCGGCGCCGCGGACGGCAGCGAGATCTCCCGCAAGTACGGGAAGAAGTTCGCCAAACTGGCGCCCGGCATCACGCAGGACTTCACGCTGTCCGTACCCGTCAAGGCGCTGCGCCTCGGCGCCGACGGCGTCTACCAGCTCAGCGTCGCCCTGATGGGACAGACCGCCGCACAGCCGTACCAGCAGACGCTCGGTATCCAGCGGACCTTCCTGCCCTGGCAGCCGAGCGACGCCGACACGACCACGAAGACGACGGCCATGTGGCCGCTGATCTCCGATTCCCATCTCACCGCCGAGACGGGCGCGAACGAACAGCAGACGCCGGTCTTCGACGACAACGACCTGGCCAAACAGATCGGTCCGGGCGGCCGCCTCCAGCAGATGCTGGCCCTCGGCAGCGAACTCGACGTGACCTGGGTGATCGACCCCGACCTGCTGGCGTCGGTCGACGCCATGACGGAGCCGTACAAGGTCAAAGGCCCCGACGGAAAGCTCAGGCCGGGCAGGAACCAGGCGGACGCCAAGCAGTGGCTGAGCGACCTGGAAACCGCGGTGCAGGGCCAGAAAGTGGTCACGCTTCCGTTCGCCGACCCGGACCTTGCGTCGCTCGCGCACACGGGCACGAAGGTCACCGGCTCCCTCGGCCACCTCAAGGACGCCACGGACGCCGCCATGCTGACGGTGCAGACGATCCTGCACACCAAGCCGGACACGTCGTACGCATGGCCCGCGGAAGGCGCCGTCGACCGCGACATCGTCAAGGTCGCCACGTCCGCGGGCGCCGACAAGATCATCGCGCGCAGCGACCGCTTCCCGGAGACCAGAGGCCTGACGTACACGCCGTCCGCCGCCCGCCCGATCGGCGGCGGCGCCTCGGCCGTGGTCGCCGACGGCCGGCTGTCGACCGCGTTCCAGGGCGACATGACGCGCGCCGAGAACTCCACGCTCGCCGTGCAGAAGTTCCTCGCGCAGTCCCTGATGCTGAACATGCAGACGCACAAGCAGCGCAGCGTCGTGATGGCCCCTCAGCGCATGCCCACCGCGAGCCAGGCGCAGACCATGGCCAAGGCGCTGCACGCGCTGCAGGACGGCACCTGGTCGCAGCCCCAGACCTTGTCGGCCGCCGCGAAGGCGAAGCCCGACCCCGCCGCCACCACGCGCGTCCCGCACGCGTACCCCTCGTCGCTGCGCAAGCAGGAGCTCCCGCAGTCGGCCTTCGAGCAGATCCAGGCGACCCAGCGCGACCTCGAGAACTTCAGGGTCGTCCTCACCGACCAGTCCCGTGTGGTGACACCGTTCGGTCGTGCGATGGACCGGGAGATGTCCACGTCGTGGCGTGCCGAGTCGGGCACTTCGGAGAACTTCCGCGACGGCGTCTCCTCGTACCTGTCGGGCCTCACCGAACAGGTGGCGCTCATCGACAAGTCCGAGGTGAAGCTCTCCGGGCGCAGCGCGACGATCCCGGTGTCGGTGCAGAACAACCTGTGGCAGGACGTCGACCACCTGACGCTCCGCCTCACCTCGGGCAACGGCACCCGCCTCAAGATCGGCGGCGACACCTTCCAGGAACAGGAAGTGAAGATCGCCAGCGGACACAGCCAGTCCGTGAAGTTCACGACCACGGCCAAGGCGACGGGCCCGATCACGGTGCACGCCCAGCTGTACACCGAGGACGGTGCGCCCTATGGCGAACCGCTCGCCTTCAAGGTCGACGTCACCGAGGTCACCCCGACCGTGATGCTCGTCATCGCCGGCGGTGTCCTGCTGCTCGTCCTGGCCGGTTACCGGATGTACCAGCAGCGCAAGCGGGCGGTCGCCGCACAGCCCGACGAGGACGCCCCTGAGGGCGACTCCGTGGCCGCGGACGACGACAAGGGCGACGAGCCGGACGGCGACCCGGCCGACACGGCACGGGCAGACGTTCCGAAGCAGCCGAGTGACCCGACGGCTGACACCGCTCCGGAAAGCACGGCCCCGTCGGGCCCGGGTGAGAGAGTGGACCGTTGAGCGATGTCGGGGCCGCTGGGCCGGGGACGATGAGGTGGGGTAACCATGAACGCGCCGTACGACGGTGAGCGTGGCCACGGCTCGGGCGGCTCCGCCTCGGGCGATGGCCGGCCGTACGCCGGTTCACCACAGCCCGAGGGGCAGGTGCCGCCGCCGCAGCCTGCTCCCGACACGTATCCGCAGGACGCGTACCTTCAGGACGCGTACGAGCAGGATCCGTACCGGGCGCACGACCTGACCGCCCAGGACCCGGTCACCGAGGCGTTGTACGACCGCGCCGCGCACCCTCCGCCGCCCCCGGGCGCACAGCAGGCGCAGCAGCCCTTGTACGCGCCGCCGTCCGCGCAGCAGTACCAGCCCGACCCCCGCGTGTGGGCCCAGACGCCCGCGCCGGAGCCGGCGGGCCCCACACAGCATCTGCCGTACGGCGACGACGCCCGTACGACGCAGTTCGTGGGCGTCGACGACCTGGTGACGCACTCCGCGGAGGAGAGCCACGAACCGGACGCCTTCGCGCACCTGTACCGCGACCAGCAGCCCGGCCACAGCGGAGGCCGCCCGCCGGTCGAGCCCGTCGACAACCCGACCACGCAGCTCGGCCCTCCGCAGCCCCCGCCGCCACCGGCAGCCACCCCCGCACCGGCCCCCGCGCCGAAGAAGGGCGGCCGCGCCTCCAACATCATGAAGTCGAGCGCGGTGATGGCGGCGGGCACGCTGGTCTCCCGCCTCACCGGCTTCGTCCGCACCATGGTGATCACCGCGGCGCTGGGCGCCGGACTGCTCGGTGACACCTGGACCGTCGCGTACACGCTGCCGACAATGATCTACATCCTGACCGTCGGCGGCGGCCTGAACTCGGTGTTCGTACCGCAGCTGGTCCGCGCCATGAAGGAGGACGAGGACGGCGGCGAGGCCTTCGCCAACCGCCTGCTCACCCTCGTCATGGTGGCGCTCGCGGCCATCACCGCGGTCGTCGTCTTCGCGGCACCACTGCTGATCCACCTGATGTCGAACACAGTGGCCGGCGACGCGGACGCCAACAGCGTGGGCGTCGCCTTCGCCCGCTACTGCCTGCCCACGATCTTCTTCATGGGCATCCACGTGGTGATGGGCCAGATCCTGAACGCGCGCGGGAAGTTCGGCGCGATGATGTGGACTCCGGTCCTCAACAACATCGTCATGATCATCACGTTCGGCCTGTTCATCTGGGTCTACGGGACCGCGGCCGAGTCGCAGATGGGCGTCACGACCATCCCGGACGAGGGCATCCGCCTCCTTGGCATCGGCACGCTGCTCGGCCTTGTCGTGCAGTCCCTCGCGATGATCCCGTACCTGCGCGAGACCGGCTTCCGGTTCCGCCTGCGCTTCGACTGGAAGGGCCACGGCCTGGGCAAGGCCGTGAAGCTCGCCAAGTGGACCGTCCTGTTCGTCCTCGCCAACCAGGCAGGCGTCCTGGTCGTCACCCAGCTCGCCACGGCGGCCGGCAAGGCGTCCGGCCAGGCCGGCTCGGGCATCATGGGCTACTCGAACGCCCAGCTGATCTGGGGCATGCCGCAGGCGATCATCACCGTCTCCGTCATGGCCGCCCTGCTGCCGCGCATCTCGCGCTCCGCCCACGACGGCGACCCGGGCGCGGTCCGCGACGACATCTCCTCCGGCCTGCGCACCTCGGCCGTGGCGATCGTCCCGATCTCGTTCATGTTCGTCGCGCTCGGCGTCCCGATGTGCACCCTGCTCTTCGGCTCCAGCGGCATCGAGTCCGCCCAGTCCATGGGCTACATCCTCATGGCGTTCGGCCTCGGCCTCATCCCGTACTCCGTGCAGTACGTCGTGCTGCGCGGCTTCTACGCCTACGAGGACACCCGCACACCCTTCTACAACACGGTCATCGTCGCCGCGGTCAACGCCGCCGCAGCAGGCATCTGCTTCCTGATCCTGCCCGCTCAGTGGGCCGTCGTCGGCATGGCACTCTCCTACGGCATCGCGTACGCGATCGGCGTCGGTGTGGCATGGCGGCGGCTGCGCAACCGGCTCGGCGGCGACCTGGACGGCGCGCACGTCGTCCGTACCTACGCCCGGCTCTGCCTCGCGTCGCTGCCGGCGACGGTCGTCGGCGGTGGCATCGGGTACGCGGTCACGCGAGCACTGGGCCACGGTGTGCTCGGCTCGATCGCGGCGCTGGTCGTGGGCAGTGCGGCGCTGCTCGGAGTCTTCTACGTGGCAGCCCGCAAAATGAGGATCGAAGAACTGAATTCGCTGGTCGGCATGGTCCGCGGTCGTCTCGGCCGCTGAGTCGGCCGGAACGGTGTGCAACCATCGGCGGCCATCGCGTGTCGTGCATAGCGCCGGACTGTGGGCACAATTGGCTTTGGCGTCGGAGTGAGTGCAACGGATGGGGAGGCAGGAACGACGGTGGCGGAACGGAGCACGGCTGCCGTCGACGTGGCCGACAACAGCGGTGATGAGCCGCTGGCCGCCAAGGCGGACAAGGCCACGGCCGACGGGGTGGCCAATACCGGGGAGCAGGACGCGCCGGAGCGCGAGGAGGCCGTGGACACCGCGGAGACCGGGACTCATCTGAGCCCCGGCGCCGCGTCGCCGCCCGAGTTGCACAGCGGCCACAAGCTCGCCAGACGCTACCGGCTGGAGGAGTGCGTCACCCGTCTGGACGGTTTCAGCAGCTGGCGTGCGATGGACGAGAAACTCCGCCGCGCCGTCGGCGTGCACATCCTCCCCGCCGACCACCCCAGAGGCCGCTCGGTGCTCGCCGCCGCCCGCTCGTCGGCCCTCCTGGGCGACCCCCGCTTCGTGCAGGTGCTGGACGCGGTCGAGGAGAACGATCTCGTCTACGTCGTCCACGAGTGGCTGCCCGACGCCACGGAACTGACCACCCTGCTCGCCCTCGGCCCCCTCGAAGCGCACGACGCGTACCAGATGGTCAGCCAGGTCTCCCACGCCATGACGGCCGCCCACCGTGAGGGCCTCGCCCACCTGCGCCTCACGCCGAGCGCCGTACTGCGCACCTCCACCGGGCAGTGGCGCATCCGCGGCCTCGCTGTGAACGCGGCGCTGCGCGGCATCACTTGCGAGACTCCGCAGCGCGCCGACGCCGAGGCGATCGGCGCGCTCCTGTACGCCTGCCTGACCCAGCGCTGGCCGTACGAGGACGACGCCTACGGTCTCTCCGGGCTGCCCAAGGGCGTCGGCCTCATCGCCCCCGACCAGGTGCGCGCCGGAGTCCACCGCGGTCTGGCAGAGCTCTCCATGCGTGCGCTCGCGAACGACGGCGCGACCGCGTCCCGCCAGGACCCGCCGTGCACCACGCCGGAGGACCTGGTGAAGGCCATCGGCGAGATGCCCAAGATCCGGCCACCGGAGCCCGCCTTCACCGCGCCCCCGGACTACCAGCGGACCACGTACCAGCAGGGGAGCTACGGCCGTTCCGCCCCGCGCGCCACCCAGCCCGTCCCCACGCCGCCGCCCCCGCTGCACAGCCGTACCGGCAAGGCCCTCAAGTGGGCCGTCTCCGCGCTGCTCATCGCGGCCCTCGGCCTGGGCAGCTGGCAGCTCGCCGACGCCCTCATGGACCGTGGCAACACGGGCAGCTCCGGGTCCACGGACACCTCGCACGACAGCGGCAAGGGTGGCAAGCAGCACACGAAGCCGATCTCCATCGAGGGCGCCAAGGAGTTCGTCGCCGAAGGTGGCGCCCAGGCTCCGGGCGACGTCGACAAGACGTACGACGCCAGCACGTCGACGTACTGGCGGACCAAGTCCTTCGTCGACGGCCCGAAGATGGTCATCAAGCCCGGCGTCGGCATCGTCTACGACCTCGGCTCCGCCAAGGACGTGTCGGCCGCATCGATAGGGCTCCGATACGGCGGCGACCACACCACGGTCTCTCTGTACGCCTCGCCGTCCCTCGATCCGGGCTCGGTGTCCGGCCTGAAGCAGATCGGGTCCACCACGGATTCGAAGACCACCTCCGCCAAGATCACGGCCGATGACCCGGTCAAGACGCGCTATCTGCTCGTCTGGCTGACCGCCCTGCCCCGCGCAGGCCAGGATGGCTACAGCAGCGCGGGCTTCAAGCAGGGCATCACCGATGTGGAGTTCACCGGCTGACGGGCACGGCTCACCACGGGGAGGGGGTTCGACAGTGGACGACGCCTACGGCGAAGCGAACGATCAGGACCTCCTCGCCCGTCATGTCGCCGGCGACAAGGACGCCTTCGGTGAACTCGTCCGACGCCACCGCGACCGCCTGTGGGCCGTGGCCCTGCGGACCCTGGGGGACCGGGAGGAAGCGGCGGACGCGGTGCAGGACGCACTGGTCTCGGCCTATCGCGCCGCCCACACCTTCCGCGGCCAGTCCGCGGTGACTACCTGGCTGCACCGCATCACCGTCAACGCGTGCCTGGACCGGGCCCGCAAGATGGCCTCGCGCAGGACCGCGCCCGTGGACGATGCCGACCGTCTGGACCAGCTCCTGGAACCGCACGAGTCCGCGGACGCCCCCGTCGAGCGGGGCGATCTGCATCGTCAGCTCCTGGAAGCGCTCTCGGTCCTGCCCGGCGATCAGCGCGCGGCCCTCGTCCTCGTCGACATGCAGGGGTACCCGGTCGCCGAGGCCGCACGGATCCTCGACGTGCCCACCGGCACGGTCAAGAGCCGCTGCGCGCGCGGCCGCGCCAAACTGCTTCCGCTGCTGAAACACCTCCGCACGGAGGGCGGGAGCCAGGAAGGTGGCGAGAACCCGCCCCCTCAAAGGAACCGGGCGCAGGGGACATCCGTCCCACCCGCAGCGGGACCTCGTGACGCGACGGGACCTGACGATTCGGCTGCGGTGAAGGGCGGAGGTGGGCGAGCGTGACATCCACGACCGACACTGCAGAGCACCCGGAGGTCACCGAGATCTCCGAACTCGCCGAGGGCCTGTTGCCTCCCTCCCGTACGACCGACGTCCAGCAGCACCTCGACGGCTGCGCGCTCTGCGCCGATGTCCTCGCGTCCTTGGAAGAGATTCGAGGCACGCTCGGTGCCGTGTCGGCCCCGCCGCGCATGCCTGAGGAGATCGCGAGCCGGATCGATGCCGCCCTGGCCTTCGAAGGGTCACGTGAACCGGGTCCCGTTTCACGTGAAACACCGACCGCCGCCGGCCGCCCTGCCGGGCATCCGCACGGAGCCACCGGCCCGGGGCGCAAGGCACGCGGCAGCCGGAGGCGCGCTGGTGCCGTGCTCGGGGCCGTCCTGACGGTCACCGCGATCGGCGTGGGCGCCCTGCTCATCCAGAACGACGAGGGCGGCTCACCGGTCGCGGGGAAGAGCCACGGCCCGTCCACCTTCGCCAAGGACACGCTGGAGACGAAGGTCACGTCACTGATCGGCCCCTCGACACTCAGCACGGAAAAGGCAGGGCCCAGCACGCAGGGCACGAAGGCGCCCATGCAGAAACGCGCCGTCTCGGTGCCCCCGTGCGTCCAGCTCGGGACCCACCGGAACGAAGATCCCCTCGGCGCGGAGACAGGCACGTACGAGGGGAAGAACGCCTACCTCGTCGTGCTGCCCCACAAGACCGACCCGGCCCACCAGGTCACGGCCTTCGTCATCGATTCCTCCTGCGTCGGCTCGTCCTCCTCCACGGCCGGCACGCTGCTGTACAAGCACGATTACGACCACGGCTCCGCGGTGCCCAAGAACACTCGCTAGGTGTGGCCGGGCACGTCGGGAATGCATGCCCCGTAGGATCCGTTGGGTGGGGTGAGAGTCCTCCCAATGGCCTCCCCTGGCAGTACGCAGCAGTCCCGCAGAGACGAGGAATCAAGCCGTGAGCGACGTCCGTAACGTGATCATCATCGGCTCCGGGCCCGCCGGCTACACGGCGGCGCTCTACACCGCGCGCGCGTCGCTGAAGCCGCTCGTGTTCGAGGGTGCCGTCACCGCTGGTGGCGCGCTGATGAACACGACCGAGGTGGAGAACTTCCCCGGTTTCCAGGACGGCATCATGGGCCCCGAGCTCATGGACAACATGCGCGGCCAGGCCGAGCGCTTCGGCGCCGAGCTCGTGCCCGACGACATCGTGTCCGTCGACCTGAGCGGCGAGATCAAGACCGTGACGGACACCGCGGGCACCGTGCACCGCGCGAAGGCCGTCATCGTCACCACCGGCTCCCAGCACCGCAAGCTCGGCCTCCCGAACGAGGACGCACTCTCCGGCCGCGGCGTCTCCTGGTGCGCGACCTGTGACGGCTTCTTCTTCAAGGACCAGGACATCGCCGTGATCGGCGGCGGCGACACCGCGATGGAGGAGGCCACCTTCCTTTCGCGCTTCGCCAAGTCCGTGACGATCGTGCACCGCCGCGACACCCTGCGCGCCTCGAAGGCGATGCAGGAGCGTGCCTTCGCCGACCCGAAGATCAAGTTCATCTGGGACAGCGAGATCGCCGAGGTCAAGGGCGAGCAGAAGCTCTCCGGTCTGACCCTGCGCAACCTCAAGACGGGCGAGACGTCCGAGCTGCCGGTCACCGGCCTGTTCATCGCGATCGGCCACGACCCGCGCACGGAACTGTTCAAGGGGCAGCTCGAGCTCGACGACGAGGGCTACCTGAAGGTCGAGGCACCCTCGACGCGCACGAACCTCACCGGTGTCTTCGGCGCCGGCGATGTCGTGGACCACACCTACCGGCAGGCGATCACGGCGGCCGGCACCGGCTGCTCCGCCGCTCTCGACGCCGAGCGCTTCCTGGCCTCGCTCGCCGACGGCGAGGCCGCCGAGCCCGAGAAGACCCAGACCGCCAGCGTCTGACCCGAACTCCCACTCACGTACCCCCCTAGAAATGAGGAGCCTGCTGTGGCCGGCAACCTGAAGAACGTCACGGACGCCACCTTCGACGAGGACGTCCTGAAGAGCGACAAGCCCGTCCTGGTCGACTTCTGGGCCGCTTGGTGTGGCCCGTGCCGCCAGATCGCGCCGTCGCTCGAGGCCATCGCCGCCGAGCACGGTGACAAGATCGAGGTCGTCAAGCTCAACATCGACGAGAACCCGGGCACGGCCGCCAAGTACGGCGTCATGTCGATCCCGACCCTGAACGTGTACCAGGGTGGCGAGGTCGCCAAGACCATCGTCGGTGCCAAGCCCAAGGCCGCCATCGTGCGCGACCTCGAGGACTTCATCGCCGAGTAATCAGGCGCCGCCGATTCACAGACGGCGGTCGTTGTTTCACGTGAAACACGAACGGGCCGACCCTTCCCGGGTCGGCCCGTTTCCGTTGTAAGAGCCCGTCGCTTGTCACAGCGGGCGGAGTGCCGGTTCCTTCTGTACAGCTCCCAGAAGCCTGTCCAGGGCCATCTCGACGTCTTCCTTCCAGGACAGCGTCGTCCGCAGTTCCAGGCGCAGCCGCGGATACGAGGGGTGGGGCCGTACGGTCTTGAACCCGACCGCCAACAGATGGTCCGCGGGAAGCAGACAGGCGGGCCCCTTCCACCGGGCGTCCCCGAAGGCCTCGATCGCCTTGAAGCCCCGGCGCAGCAGATCCTTCGCGACAGTCTGCACGATGACCCGGCCCAGGCCCTGCCCCTGATAGTCGGGCGAGATCCAGGCCGTCATGAGCTGAACGGCGTCGGGGGACACCGGGCTCGTCGGGAAGGCAGTCGCCCGTGGGACGTACGCGGGTGGTGCGTAGAGCACAAAGCCGACCGGAACGTCATCCACGTAGACGACGCGTCCGCAGGAGCCCCACTCCAGCAGGACAGCGGAGATCCACGCTTCCTTCTCCAGTTGGGGCGTGCCCGCCTTTACCGCGGCCTGGCCGCTGACCGGGTCCAGCTCCCAGAAGACACACGAACGGCAGCGCTCGGGAAGGTCCGGGAGGTTGTCCAGCGTGAGCGGTACGAGCCGACGCCCCATGAAGGCAGTTCCTCGCTTCCTTCGCCCGCCGCTGCGCGGGCGGCCGTCAGAGCGCTCCGTTCCCTGAGCAGGCTGCCGACGAATCCGCCGACCGCCCCAAGGCCGAGACCTGCGGTCATCAGTCCGGTGCGACTCACCGATCGCATGACCCGCCTCCTGTATGAGGTGCCGCCGGGTGGATGCGCTCTTCCCGTCGCATCGTAACCACGATGGGATTAGCTCGATACCGTAGACAAGCAAAGAGCGGGCCGTGTTCCGGTACACACCGGAACACGGCCCGCTCTCTGGTCGCAACAGGGCGGTGGTCAGTCCTGTTCGTCGCCGTCGGTCTCCTCCGGGAGACCGTTCTGGAGTACCGGCCCCTCGCCAGGAGCGAGGGAGCCAAGGATGCGCGACAGGTCGTCCATCGAAGCGAATTCGACGACGATCTTGCCCTTCTTCTGCCCCAGGTCGACCTTCACCCGCGTCTCGAAGCGGTCCGAGAGCCGCGTGGCGAGATCGCTGAGCGCCGGCGAGACCAGGGCACCGGCCCGCGGACCCTTGGCCCGTGCGTTGCTCTTGGGCCCCGACCCCATGAGGGTCACGATCTCCTCGACGGCCCGCACCGAGAGCCCTTCGGCGACGATGCGGTGGGCCAGCCGGTCCTGCTCCTCGGAGTCCTCGACGGAGAGCAGCGCACGCGCATGCCCAGCCGACAGCACGCCTGCGGCCACCCGGCGCTGGACGGCCGGAGAAAGCTTCAGCAGCCGCAGCGTGTTGGACACCTGCGGGCGGGACCGGCCGATCCGGTCGGCCAGCTGATCGTGCGTGCAGTTGAAGTCCTTGAGCAGCTGGTCGTAGGCAGCAGCCTCTTCCAGCGGATTCAGCTGTGCGCGGTGCAGGTTCTCAAGGAGCGCGTCGAGGAGGAGCTTCTCGTCGTCCGTGGCACGCACGATGGCCGGGATGCGCTCGAGCCCTGCCTCTCGGCAGGCCCTCCAGCGACGCTCGCCCATGATGAGCTCGTAGTTGCCGGCCGCTACCTGTCGTACGACGACAGGCTGCAGCAGGCCGACTTCCTTGATGGACGTGACGAGCTCGGCGAGCGCGTCCTCATCGAACACCTCACGCGGCTGGCGCGGGTTGGGCGTGATGGCGTCGATCGGCAGCTCGGCGAAATGTGCTCCCGCCGGACCCTCGAAGGTCTCGGCTGTCGTGGTCGCCGGCTCCTCGGTCTCCCGTGAAACAGGCGGCTGTGGCAGCGCGGCCACCTTCGCGGCCGCCACCCCACGCTCGGTTGTCAGCACCGGCACTGAGGCGGGAGACGTCGACGCTCCTCCCGCCTGGGTGGCCGGGCCCGTCCTCTCGGGGGTTGGGGCAGCCGGGATCAGCGCGCCGAGCCCTCGGCCAAGTCCCCTCCGTCGATCGCTCACTGAATCCCCTCCGACGTACTCTGCTGATCAAGTTGAGTGCCCGTGTGGGCGTTCTGGGGGTCGTAGTGAATCCCGACTCCGCGCAGCGCCATCTCTCGTGCCGCTTCGAAGTAGGAGAGTGCCCCGCTCGACCCTGGATCGTAGGTCAACACGGTCTGCCCATAACTGGGGGCCTCCGAGATACGCACCGAGCGCGGAATGCTCGTTCGGAGGACCTCATCAGCGAAGTGATTGCGTACTTCGTCTGCGACCTGGGACGCCAGCCGAGTACGCCCGTCGTACATCGTGAGGAGGATCGTGGAGACGTGCAGGGCAGGGTTGAGGTGCCCGCGCACGAGGTCCACGTTCCGCAGAAGCTGTCCGAGGCCTTCCAGTGCGTAGTACTCGCACTGGATCGGGATCAGCACCTCCGCCCCAGCGACCATGGCGTTGATCGTCAGGAGCCCGAGCGACGGTGGGCAGTCGATGAGGATGTAGTCCAGCGGCTGCTCGTACGCCTGGATGGCGCGCTGCAGCCGGCTCTCCCGCGCGACCAGAGAGACCAGCTCGATCTCCGCACCGGCGAGATCGATGGTGGCCGGGGCACAGAAGAGGCCTTCCACGTCAGGGACAGGTTGGACGACTTCGGAGAGCGGCCTACTGTCGACCAACACGTCGTAAACGGAGGGCACTTCCGAATGATGGTCGACGCCCAGAGCCGTGGAGGCGTTGCCCTGTGGGTCCAGGTCCACCACCAGGACGCGTGCGCCGTGCAGCGCAAGTGACGCGGCAAGATTGACCGTTGTCGTGGTTTTACCGACCCCGCCCTTCTGGTTGGCCACCACCATGACGCGGGTCCGCTCAGGACGTGGCAGGCCCTCGCCCGCACGACCGAGAGCTTCTACTGCCAGTTGGGCAGCGCGACCGATGGGTGTGTCGTCCATCGGGGGCGGTGTTTCACGTGAAACATCCTCCCCCACCGACTCGGTACGGGGACCGGGGACCGGATCGGTCATCGGTCCCGCGATGTTGGCGTCGGACCGCAAGGATTCACTCTCCTCGACTTCAGGCTCGCAATGAACAGAGCCTCCCATGCCTTCGGGGTCGAGAACCAGCGAGGCCCGTGCTTCTGTGGACGAATCCCCCTCTGTGGACAACTCCGTGCCCGTATCGAGGGATCCGAGAGGTTTTCGGTCGCGGGGAGAAGCGGCCGCGCGGCCGCGACTGATGATGCCCTGCAGCAGTGAGCGACGTTTCACGTGAAACACGATGCACCGCAGCGGGATGCGCTCCCGCGCGACACCCCGAGATGCGTACGTTTGACAGCTTTTGTGGAGTACTGCTGGTTGTCAGCGCCTGCGCCGAGCACGCCCCGTGCGGGCCGCCTTGGCGCGCTTCGCCGCGAAACGCACGCCGCCGGGGCTCTCTCCGACCTCTACACGCACGACGGTGGACAGGGGATCCACGACGCCCTCGCCGACATGCAGGACCGACGTCTCCACCGCACCGAGCTTGCTCAGGGCGGTGGCCGCACTCTTGAGCTCTTCCTCGGCCGTGTCGCCCTTGAGCGCGAGCATTTCCCCGTACGGCCTGAGCAACGGGACGCCCCACGCGGCCAGCCGGTCCAGCGGGGCCACGGCGCGAGCGGTGACGACATGGACGGGCTGCAACGTGCCGAGGACCTCCTCGGCCCGCCCTCGCACCACGGTCACATGGTCAAGACCGAGCAGTTCGACGACCTCGGTCAGGAAGGTCGTACGACGGAGCAACGGCTCCAGCAGGGTGATCTTGAGGTCCGGGCGGACCAGGGCGAGCGGAATGCCCGGCAAGCCCGCACCCGAACCGACGTCGCACACCGTGAGGCCTTCGGGGACCACCTCGGAGAGCACGGCGCAGTTCAGGATGTGCCGCTCCCACAGACGCGGCACCTCGCGAGGGCCGATGAGGCCGCGCTGCACTCCCGCGTCAGCGAGAAGCTCCGCGTACCGGACCGCGTCCGCGAAGCGCTCGCCGAATACCACCCGGGCCTGCTCCGGGGCCGGGGGGAGTTCTGCTGCCTCCGTCACGGGGACCGTCCTTCCGTACCGCTCTACCGCAGTAAGTGGCTGACTAACAGGCTGACAAAGATCGGCCCCGCCTGCGAAACAGACGGGGCCGGAAGGCGACGTGCTGCCGCTCAGGCAGGAAGCACGACGACGAAGCGCTGCGGCTCCTCGCCCTCGGACTCACTGCGCAGGCCGGCCGCCTTGATGGCGTCGTGCACGACCTTGCGCTCGAAGGGCGTCATCGGATCCATCTTGACCGGCTCACCGGTGTTCTTCACCTCGGCCGCGGCCTTGGCGCCCTGCTCGGTGAGCTCGGCGCGCTTCTTTGCGCGGTAGCCGGCGATGTCGAGCATCAGGCGGCTGCGGTCCCCGGTCTCGCGGTGCACCGCGAGGCGGGTCAGCTCCTGGAGCGCCTCGAGGACCTCTCCGTCGCGACCGACCAGCTTCTGCATATCGCGGCTGCTCCCATCGCTGACGATGGACACGGCGGCCCGGTCGGCCTCGACGTCCATGTCGATGTCGCCGTCGAGGTCGGCGATGTCCAGCAGACCCTCGAGGTAATCCGCGGCGATCTCACCCTCCTGCTCGAGGCGGGTCAGAGTGTCGCCAGCCTCAGCAGCGGCGGTGGTGCCTTCCGTCACGGGATGGGCTCCTTCTTGCGTCAAGGCTTGCGCCAACGTCTTACGTCGAGGTCTTACTTCTTGGACGGGGACTTCGGCCGCTGCGGGCCACCCTTGCGCTGCCCGGACTTGGCCTTGCTGCGCTGCTGTGAACTGCCCGCGGCCTTGGCGCCACCGGACTGCTTGGCCTTGGACTGCGGCTTCGCGTCCCGCGGCTCGTCCTCCTTCTCCAGCGAGGTCTTCTCAGAGGAGGGGGAGTCGTCCTTTTCCGATCCCTGGGCCGTCGAGCCACCGGTCTGGCGCTGCGACTTGGACTGGCGCTTGGGCTGCTGGCGCTTCGGGGCGCCCTTCGGCGTGCCGTCCTCGTCCAACTCCTCCGCGGCCGCGGAGCCCTTGGCCACGGTGCCATCGGTCTGAGCCGCGAGACCGGCCTTGCTCAGCCCGTTGATGAACTTGCGCTCGTACTCGTTGCGGTCACGGCCCTTGGCGACGATCGCCTTGACGATGTTCCGCTCGCGCTTGTTCCGCGTGGCGCTGTGCTCGACGACGTGCTTCTGCAGACCCTCGAGCATCTTGGACTGGGCCTTGGAGCCCGGAGTGGGATTCCGGCTGATCACGTACATCTGCTGACACATGGTCCACACGTTGGTGGTCAGCCAGTAGACGAGGACACCGACGGGGAAGTTGATGCCCATGAAGAGGAAGATCAGCGGGAAGACGTACATCAGCATCTTCTGCTGCTGCATGAACGGCGTCTTCACCGTGAGGTCGACGTTCTTCGTCATGAGCTGGCGCTGCGTGTAGAACTGCGACGCCGACATCATGATGATCATGATCGCGGTGACCACGCGGACGTCGGTCAGCGAGGCGCCCATGGCCTCGATCTCAGACGCGCTGTCCGTGAACTTGGCGGCCAGCGGAGCGCCGAAGATGTGCGCCTTCTGGGCACTGTCCAGGAGCGACTGGTTGATCACGCCGATGGTCTTGCCCTCGGCGATGGCCGCGAGCACGTGGTACAGGGCGAAGAAGAACGGCGACTGCACGAGGATCGGAAGGCACGAGGAGAGCGGGTTGGTACCCGTCTCCTTGTACAGCTTCATCATCTCTTCGGACTGACGCTGCTTGTCGTTCTTGTAGCGCTCCTGGATCGCCTTCATCTGAGGCTGGAGCACCTGCATGTTCCGGGTCGACTTGATCTGCTTCACGAAAAGCGGGATCAGGCAGATCCGGATCAGGACCACCAGGGACACGATCGACAGGCCCCAGGCCCAGCCGGTATCAGGGCCGAAGATCGCCCCATAGACCGTGTGGAACTGGACGATGACCCACGACACCGGGGTCGTGAGGAACGCGAAAACGCCTGAAACGGCGTTGACGATATCGGAAATCATGTCCCTGATCAGGCTCCTTGGGCGTTGGGCGAAGTCGCTCCGGACTTATTGTCCTGTGCAGAGGGGCTGTCGCCCTCAACGGCGGGGGCCGTCTTTTTGTCCCCGCGCCATGCCTCGCGCAGCATCTCGTGCCAGCGCGGACGCTTGCGTGGCGGAACATAGTCGACGCCGCCCAGCGACCACGGATTGCACCGAAGGATCCGCCAGGCGGTGAGCGCTGTTCCCTTGATTGCCCCGTGCCGGTCGATGGCCGTGAAGCCATAGTGGGAGCACGACGGGTAGTACTTGCACACCGGACCCAGCAATGGACTGATGGTCCACTGATAGATCTTGATCAAGGCGAGCAGTGGGTACTTCATCGCGCGCCCCCTCCCAGCAGCCGCTGCAGGGCGGCATCCAGGTCTCGGGCCAGCTGTGCGTGGGTAGCGTCGCCCGCTCCGGGCAACGCGCGTACGACTACCAGGCTACCTGGGGGCAACGAAGCCACTCGGTCGCGCATGAGGTGCCGAAGCCTGCGCTTCACCGCGTTCCGTACGACGGCGCCACCCACAGCCTTGCTCACGACGAAACCCGCACGCGGCGGGGAGAGAGTCTCCCTGGGCGCGTGCGGGTCCGTTGAACCGCTACGTAGGTGAACGACGAGAAGCGGGCGTCCGGCCCGACGTCCCCGGCGTACCGCGGTCGCGAAGTCTTCGCGCCGCCTCAGCCGATACTCGGTAGGCAGCACGTCATGACCTGATTACGAGATCAGGCGGACAGGCTGGCGCGACCCTTGCCACGACGGTTGGCGAGAATCGCACGACCGGCGCGGGTCCGCATGCGAAGGCGGAAGCCGTGGGTCTTTGCACGACGACGGTTGTTCGGCTGGAAGGTGCGCTTGCTCACTCGGGGGCTCCTGAAAAACGTGTGGTGGCGGGACATCGCCTGGCTGTCACCGTGCGCCCACGAGTAGCTCGCGAATACGCCCGAGTGCACCGCTACACGGTCCGCAAGAACTGTGGATCGTGACCTTGCCCATCGGAGGCAGGCGGCAGCAGCCATCGACAACTCGACCTGGTCACGGTACGCGCGGCTACGCCATCCGGTCAAACCGACGTCATGCGGGGGACACTGTCCACAGGCTGGGGACAACAACTTGAACCGCAGCGGTCGCGCTGACTACCGTGGCTGAACTCCGATTCGTTCCCTTCTCACCGCACCACCCGATTTTCTTCCCGATCCGTCCCAGGAATCACACGTTCGTGGGACCAGCGAGAGAGCGTGCCCTGTGGCTGACGTACCTGCCGATCTTGCCGCAGTGTGGCCACGAGTTCTGGAGCAACTCCTCGGGGAAGGCCGTGGGCAAGGGGTCGAGACGAAGGACGAGCACTGGATCCGGCGCTGTCAGCCGTTGGCGCTCGTCGCCGACACCGCGCTGCTCGCCGTTCCGAACGAATTCGCCAAGGGCGTACTCGAGGGCCGGCTGGCCCCGGTCGTCAGCGAGACCCTCAGCCGCGAGTGCGGCCGCCCCATCCGGATCGCGATCACCGTCGACGACTCCGTGGGCGAGCCGCCCGCCCCCACACCCCCACCGGCCCCGCAGCACCGCTACGAGGCCCCCGAGCCGCAGCCGTCTCCCGGCCAGCCGCGCGACGCGTTCGACAACCGGGAGACGTACGAGAACCGCGAGACCTACGAGGGCTACGAGCGCCGCGGCGCCGACGAGCACGGCCAGGGCCCCCGCCCCGACCAGCTCCCGACCGCCCGCCCCGCCTACCCGGACTACCAGCGCCCCGAGCCGGGCGCCTGGCCTCGCCCGCAGCAGGACGAATACAACTGGCAGCAGCCCCGGCTCGGTTTCCCGGAGCGCGACCCGTACGCGACGCCCACACAGCAGCCGCAGCACGACTACCGGCAGCAGGAACGGTCGCCCTACGAGCAGGAGCGCGGTCGCTACGACCAGCAGGAGCGCCCCCCGTACGAGCAGAAGGGGGACGGTCGCCCCTCCTATGAGGACCGTTCCTCCTACGAAGGCCGTTCCTCTTATGAAGAGCGACCTTACGAAGACCGCTCCTACGAGGACCGCTCTTCTTATGAAGAGCGGTCGTCCTATGAGGAGCGCGGTTCCTACGAGCCTGCGCGCGAGCGGCCGCAGCGGCGAGAGCCCGGCAAGCCCGCGATGGGCGGCCGTCCGAACCAGGACGGCGGGCACGGCCACGGCAATCGTGGCGTACCCAGTGGGGCACCCGGCCCCCTGGCAGCCCAGCCCGCGCCGGCCACCGGCCCCGGCGAGCCGACGGCCCGCCTGAACCCCAAGTACCTCTTCGACACGTTCGTCATCGGCGCGTCGAACCGCTTCGCGCACGCGGCCGCGGTCGCCGTCGCCGAGGCACCGGCCAAGGCGTACAACCCCCTGTTCATCTATGGGGAGTCGGGCCTCGGCAAGACGCACCTGCTGCACGCCATCGGGCACTACGCGCGCAGCCTCTATCCGGGCACGCGCGTGCGGTACGTGAGCTCCGAGGAGTTCACCAATGAGTTCATCAACTCGATCCGTGACGGCAAGGGCGACTCCTTCCGTAAGCGGTACCGCGAGATGGACATCCTTCTGGTCGACGACATCCAGTTCCTCGCGGACAAGGAGTCGACGCAGGAGGAGTTCTTCCACACCTTCAACACGCTCCACAACGCGAACAAGCAGATCGTGCTGTCCAGTGACCGGCCGCCCAAGCAGCTGGTGACCCTGGAGGACCGGCTGCGCAACCGGTTCGAGTGGGGGCTGATCACGGACGTCCAGCCGCCGGAGCTGGAGACCCGTATCGCCATCCTTCGTAAGAAGGCAGTGCAGGAGCAGCTCAACGCGCCTCCGGAAGTGCTCGAGTTCATCGCGTCCCGCATCTCGCGCAACATCCGTGAGCTGGAAGGGGCGCTGATCCGCGTCACGGCGTTCGCGTCGCTCAATCGACAGCCTGTGGACCTGGGGCTGGCGGAGATCGTCCTCAAGGACCTGATCCCCGGCGGCGAGGACGCGGCTCCCGAGATCACCGCCCCGGCCATCATGGCGGCGACCGCGGACTACTTCGGGCTCACCGTGGAGGACCTCTGCGGATCCTCGCGCAGCCGCGTCCTGGTGACTGCCCGGCAGATCGCAATGTACCTCTGCCGTGAGCTGACCGACCTCTCGCTGCCGAAGATCGGTGCTCAGTTCGGCGGCCGCGACCACACGACCGTGATGCACGCGGACCGCAAGATTCGCGCGCTGATGGCCGAGCGGCGCTCCATCTACAACCAGGTCACCGAGCTCACCAACCGCATCAAGAACGGCTGACAGCAGGCCGGTTACGACCCGCAGGGCGCTTCGGGAAGGACTCCCGGGGCGCCCTTTTTCGTGCCTGCGGGCGGGCCCGCCGTCGTGTCGGCCACCGGTCCGAGGACTCCGCACACTCGGCCGGTGTTCGATTCCCAGCCGCGTTACGGGTGTTCTCCACAGATCTGCCAAGTTTTTGCGGTCCACACCCTGGGGACTGAGAAGTTGTCCAGATGCCATCCACAGTGCACCCGGGTGACAGGGCATCAAGCCAGGTCAGACGGCTGTGGATTCGTGGAAAAGTTCTCTCCACAGCCTGTGGAGAGAACTTTTCTCCACAGGCTGTGCATGAAGTTGTCCACTGGCAACCCACAGGCCGGCTCATGTTGTGCACAGCGATCAAGAGCTTCTCCACACGGCTGTCCACTGTTCGGCAACGCAACGCGCCATCTCACCTCCGCGAGTGAAAGGCGTCACACCAAGGTGGTCGGTTGGGCTGGGGAGAACAGGGGTAAAGCTGGGGACGGCGCTGGGGAGAAGTCGCCCAAGCCTGTGCATCGAGTGTGCAGAACTTTTCGCCATCCACAGCGAGAGGCGGTTGTCCACCGCCTCCACCCACAGGCTCGGTGGACAAAAAACAGCCCCTGACCTGCGCTTTAGCGGTTATCCACGGTTTCCACAGCCCCTACTACTAAGACCAACTAGTAAGAGCTGGGAATCCGTTTCGAAGTGGGGGCTGTGCACAACTCGCTCCCGGCACCTCGACCTCGGTTCGCCGCGACTTGACCGAGGCAGG
Organism: Streptomyces sp. NPDC002795; assembly: GCF_042888725.1. Classification (NCBI taxonomy): domain Bacteria; kingdom Bacillati; phylum Actinomycetota; class Actinomycetes; order Kitasatosporales; family Streptomycetaceae; genus Streptomyces; species Streptomyces sp. NPDC002795. The sequence continues at coordinate 79,798 of NZ_JBIAQB010000014.1, read as the reverse complement.
CAACGACTGTCAGTGCCGTGCGTCAGACTGGTCCCCGGTGTTCTCCCCAGCAGTGGGCCGAGCGACATCCCGTCTGCCGATGCAGACGGCTGACCGAAGACCAAGCAGGGCGAGAGCAGCCAGCAACAGCAGGAGGCGGCTTACGGTGAAGATCCGGGTGGAACGCGACGTACTCGCGGAGGCAGTGGCCTGGGCGGCGCGCAGCCTCCCGGCACGACCGCCTGCGCCTGTCCTCGCGGGCCTTCTCCTGAAGGCCGAGGAGGGCGCACTCAGCCTGTCGAGCTTCGACTACGAGGTCTCGGCACGCGTATCGGTGGACGCGGAAGTCGACGAGGAAGGCACGGTGCTCGTCTCCGGTCGCCTGCTCGCCGACATCTGCCGCGCTCTGCCCAACCGTCCGGTGGAGATCTCCACAGACGGTGTACGAGCGACCGTTGTCTGCGGTTCCTCGCGATTCACACTCCACACGCTTCCTGTGGAGGAGTACCCGGCGCTGCCGCAGATGCCGACCGCCACGGGCACCGTCCCGGGTGAGGTCTTCGCGTCGGCTGCCCAGCAGGTGGCCATCGCCGCCGGCCGTGACGACACGTTGCCCGTCCTCACCGGTGTGCGCATCGAGATCGAGGGCGACACGGTGACGCTGGCGTCCACCGACCGCTACCGCTTCGCGGTCCGCGAGTTCCTGTGGAAGCCGGAGGACCCGGAGGCCTCCGCGGTCGCCCTGGTGCCCGCCAAGACGCTCCTGGACACCGCCAAGGCGCTCACGAGCGGCGACACGGTCACCCTGGCGCTCTCGGGCTCCGGCGCGGGCGAGGGCCTCATCGGCTTCGAGGGTGCCGGTCGACGCACGACCACCCGTCTCCTCGAGGGCGACCTGCCGAAGTACCGGACGCTGTTCCCGACGGAGTTCAACTCCGTGGCCGTCATCGAGACCGCGCCCTTCGTGGAGGCCGTCAAGCGTGTGGCTCTCGTCGCCGAGCGCAACACCCCGGTGCGGCTCAGCTTCGAGCAGGGCGTGCTCATCCTGGAGGCCGGCTCCAGCGACGACGCACAGGCTGTGGAAAGGGTTGACGCCAACCTGGACGGCGACGACATCTCGATCGCCTTCAACCCGACCTTCCTGCTCGACGGCCTGAGCGCGATCGACTCCCCGGTCGCCCAGCTGTCGTTCACGACGTCCACCAAGCCCGCGCTGCTCTCCGGCAGGCCGGCCGTGGACGCCGAGGCGGACGACGCGTACAAGTACCTGATCATGCCGGTGCGGCTCTCCGGCTGAGGAGCTTGAGGGGCTGGCCGCTCGGGTTCGCCTGAGCGGCTATGCCCACAGGTGTGCGGGAGCGTCCGGGTTTAGGCTCGGACGCAGGTACGAGACGCCACGCGTGCGTGCTCTCGTACTTCCCCCGCAGCACCTCACGCCTCGTCGCAACGTAAGGAACCACTGATGGAGATCGGTCTCGTCGGCCTCGGCAAGATGGGCGGCAACATGCGCGAGCGCATGCGCCGCGCGGGCCACACCGTCTTCGGCTACGACCGCAACCCGGACCTCGCGGACGTCCACAGCCTTGAGGAGCTTGTGGGCAAGCTCAAGGGCCCGCGTGTGGTGTGGGTGATGGTTCCAGCGGGCGCCGCGACCCAGTCGACCGTCGACGAGCTCGGCGGCCTGCTCTCCGAGGGTGACATCGTCGTGGACGGTGGCAATTCGCGCTGGACGGACGACGAGAAGCACGCGCAGGAGCTGGCGGCCAAGGGCATCGGCTTCGTCGACGCCGGTGTCTCCGGTGGTGTGTGGGGCCTGGAGAACGGCTACGCGCTGATGGTCGGCGGCTCCGAGGAGAACGTCGCGAAGGTCAAGCCGGTCTTCGACGCGCTCAAGCCCGAGGGCGACTTCGGCTACGTGCACGCGGGCAAGGTCGGTGCGGGTCACTTCTCCAAGATGGTCCACAACGGCATCGAGTACGCCATGATGCAGGCCTACGCCGAGGGCTGGGAGCTCCTGGAGAAGGTCGACTCCGTGGACAACGTCCGTGAGGTGTTCCGTTCCTGGCAGGAGGGCACGGTCATCCGCTCCTGGCTGCTCGACCTCGCCGTCAACGCCCTCGACGAGGACACGCACCTGGACAAGCTGCGCGGCTTCGCCGCCGACTCCGGTGAGGGCCGCTGGACCGTCGAGGCCGCGATCGACAACTCGGTGCCGCTGCCGGCGATCACCGCGTCGCTCTTCGCGCGCTTCTCCTCCCGCCAGGAGGACTCGCCGCAGATGAAGATGATCGCGGCGCTGCGCAACCAGTTCGGCGGCCACGCCGTCGAGAAGAAGTAATCCACACCTGTAGAAAACCGCTGTTCAGAACTCTGGGGGAGGTCGGCCCACGACCATGCACGTCACGCATCTGTCGCTGGCCGACTTCCGCTCGTACGCCCGGGCCGAGGTCTCTCTCGACCCGGGCGTCACCGCGTTCGTGGGTCCGAACGGGCAGGGCAAGACGAACATCGTCGAGGCCGTCGGCTATCTCGCCACGCTCGGCAGTCACCGGGTCTCCTCGGACGCTCCGCTGGTGCGCATGGGTGCCGAGCGCGCCGTGATCCGGGCGCAGGTACGGCAGGGCGAGCGCCAGCAGCTCGTCGAGCTGGAGCTGAACCCGGGCAAGGCGAACCGCGCCAGGATCAACAGGTCCTCGCAGGTCAAGCCGCGTGACGTCCTGGGGATCGTCCGGACGGTGCTGTTCGCGCCGGAGGACCTGGCCCTGGTGAAGGGCGACCCCGGCGAGCGCCGGCGTTTCCTCGACGAGCTGGTCACCGCGCGCTCGCCGCGGATGGCGGGCGTGCGCTCCGATTACGACCGTGTCCTGAAGCAGCGCAACACGCTCCTGAAGACCGCGGCGCTCGCGCGGCGGCACGGCGGGCGCTCCATGGACCTGTCCACGCTCGACGTGTGGGACCAGCACATCGCGCGCGCGGGCGCGGAACTCCTCGCGCAGCGGCTCGACCTGATCGCGACGTTGCAGCCGCTGGCCGACAAGGCGTACGAGCAGCTGGCGCCGGGCGGTGGGCCGATCGCCCTGGAATACAAGCCCTCGTCCCCCGAAATCGTCGGGCACGCGCGCGAGGAGCTCTACGAGCAACTTCTTGCCGCTCTCGAAGGGGCGCGCAAGCAGGAGATCGAGCGGGGCGTCACGCTGGTCGGCCCGCACCGCGACGAACTGGTCCTCAGGCTCGGCCAGCTGCCCGCCAAGGGCTACGCGAGCCACGGTGAGTCCTGGTCGTACGCGCTGGCGCTGCGCCTGGCCTCGTACGACCTGTTGCGGGCCGAGGGGAACGAGCCGGTGCTCGTCCTCGACGACGTCTTCGCCGAGCTGGACGCGCGCCGCAGGGAGCGCCTGGCGGAGCTCGTGGCGCCCGGTGAGCAGGTTCTCGTCACGGCGGCCGTCGAGGACGACGTACCGGGCGTGCTGGCGGGTACCCGCTACGCGGTGTCGGACGGAACGGTGGAGCGACTGTGAGCGCCGGCGAACCCCCCGAAAGTGCGAAGGGCAAGCGGGAACCAAAAGGCGAACCCGAGCCTTCTGGTGTGGACCTGGCCCGTGTAGCCCTACGTGCGGCGAAAGAAGCCGCACGCGCGCGTGGTGACTCCGTGCAGCAGAAGAAGCAGGCACGGCGCGGTGGCGGACTGAGGTCCGGGGCGCGCTCCGACGGGCGGGATCCGATGGGGCTCGGCCCCGCCATCAACCGGTTGATCACCGAGCGAGGCTGGGAGACACCGGCCGCGGTCGGCGGTGTCATGGGGCGTTGGCCGCAGATCGTCGGCGAGGACCTCGCCAAGCACTGTGTTCCGCAGACGTACGACGAGGTTGAGCGGGTCCTGGTCGTGCAGTGTGATTCGACGGCTTGGGCGACGCAGGTGCGGATGCTGGCTCCGCAGCTGGTCAGGCGGTTGAACGAGGATCTCGGGCACGGCGCCGTGCGGCGCATCGACATCAAGAATCCCGGTGGCGGCCCGCGCCGCTACGGCCCCTTGCGAGCCCCCGGAAGCACGGGTCCCGGCGACACCTACGGGTGAACGATCGGCCACCGTAGCTGGTGGTTCACACCCCGAAGCGCTGAGTGCCGCTGTGAGCCTCCCGGAGCCCCGCACCGCATAGGGGGAGTCGGCCGAGACCGGTTGAGGGCGGCACATGAGGACTCAGGCACCGCCAAACCCCCATCTATGTCCGAGCTACCGGTACACTGGGAGGCGATCCCGCCCCACTTGTGGGACGCACCGAGCAACGCTGATCAGGGCTTACCGAACAAACACGCCGCAGCCGCTCCGGCCACCAACCGGGAGCTTGGCTTGTGCTGTGCCAGAAAGGGCGCTTCGTGGCCGATTCCGGCAACCCCAACGAGAACATCCCGTCCACCGACGCCGAAGAGCACGTCGAGGCCCCAGAGGCCTCGTACGACGCCAGTGCGATCACCGTCCTCGAAGGGCTGGACGCGGTCCGCAAGCGACCCGGCATGTACATCGGCTCGACCGGTGAGCGTGGCCTTCACCACATGGTGCAGGAGGTCGTGGACAACTCCGTCGACGAGGCCTTGGCCGGCCACGCGGACACGATCGACGTCACGATCCTGCCCGACGGCGGCGTCCGCGTCGTCGACAACGGCCGTGGCATCCCCGTGGGCATCATCCCCTCCGAGGGCAAGCCCGCCGTAGAGGTCGTCCTCACCATCCTGCACGCGGGCGGCAAGTTCGGAGGCGGCGGATACGCCGTCTCCGGTGGTCTGCACGGCGTGGGCGTCTCCGTCGTGAACGCGTTGTCCACGAAGGTCGCCGTCGACATCAAGACCGAGGGCTACCGCTGGACGCAGGAGTACAAGGCCGGCGTTCCGACGGCGCCGCTGGCGAAGCACGAGGCCACACAGGAGACCGGCACCTCGGTCACCTTCTGGGCCGACGGCGACATCTTCGAGACCACCGAGTACTCCTTCGAGACGCTGTCGCGGCGCTTCCAGGAGATGGCCTTCCTCAACAAGGGCCTGAGGATCAACCTCACGGACGAGCGCGACACGGCGAAGGCCACGGCCGGCGCGGACACGAACGAGGCGGGCGACGACACCGCCTTCGAGCCGCGTTCGGTGTCGTACCACTACGAAGGCGGCATCGTCGACTTCGTGAAGTACCTCAACTCCCGCAAGGGAGATGCCGTTCACCCCTCCGTGATCGACATCGAGGCCGAGGACAAGGAGAAGCTCCTTTCCATCGAGGTCGCGATGCAGTGGAACACCAGCTACAGCGAGGGCGTCTACTCCTTCGCCAACGTGATCCACACGCATGAGGGCGGCACTCACGAAGAGGGCTTCCGCGCCGCGCTGACCGGACTCATCAACCGGTACGCGCGCGACAAGAAGCTGCTGCGCGAGAAGGACGACAACCTCACGGGTGACGACATCCGCGAGGGTCTGACCGCGATCATCTCGATCAAGCTGAGCGAGCCGCAGTTCGAGGGCCAGACCAAGACCAAGCTGGGCAACACCGAGGCGAAGACCTTCGTCCAGAAGGTCGTCTACGAGCACCTCCAGGACTGGCTCGACCGGAACCCCGTCGAGGCCACGGACATCATCCGCAAGTCCATCCAGGCGGCCACCGCGCGCGTGGCGGCCCGTAAGGCGCGTGACCTGACCCGTCGTAAGGGCCTCCTGGAGACCGCGTCCCTGCCGGGCAAGCTCTCCGACTGCCAGTCGAACGACCCCGTCAAGTGCGAGATCTTCATCGTTGAGGGTGACTCCGCCGGCGGCTCGGCCAAGTCCGGCCGTGACCCGATGTACCAGGCCATCCTGCCGATCCGCGGCAAGATCCTGAACGTCGAGAAGGCGCGCATCGACAAGATCCTGCACAACCAGGAGATCCAGGCGCTGATCTCGGCCTTCGGCACCGGAGTCCACGAGGACTTCGACATCGAGAAGCTCCGCTATCACAAGATCATCCTGATGGCGGACGCCGACGTCGACGGCCAGCACATCAACACGCTGCTGCTGACCTTCCTGTTCCGCTTCATGCGCCCGCTCGTCGAAGCCGGTCACGTGTTCCTGTCGCGCCCGCCGCTCTACAAGATCAAGTGGGGCCGTGAGGACTTCGAGTACGCGTACTCGGACCGCGAGCGCGACGCCCTGATCGAGCTGGGCAGGCAGGCAGGCAAGCGGATCCGTGACGACTCGGTCCAGCGCTTCAAGGGTCTCGGTGAGATGAACGCCGAGGAGCTGCGCGTCACGACCATGGACCAGGAGCACCGCGTGCTCGGTCAGGTCACCCTGGACGACGCCGCCCAGGCCGACGATCTGTTCTCGGTCCTCATGGGCGAGGACGTCGAGGCCCGCCGCTCGTTCATCCAGCGCAACGCCAAGGACGTCCGCTTCCTCGACATCTGAGTCGGTCTCAGCTGACCGCACAGAAAGGATCTTGACCAGCAATGGCCGACGAGAACACCCCCACGCCGCCTCCTTCGGAGAACGAGGACGGCAGCGCCATCGCGATGCGCATCGAGCCCGTCGGGCTCGAGACGGAGATGCAGCGCTCCTACCTGGACTACGCGATGTCCGTCATCGTGTCCCGCGCGCTGCCCGACGTACGCGACGGCCTCAAGCCCGTCCACCGCCGCGTCCTGTACGCCATGTACGACGGCGGCTACCGGCCCGAGAAGGGCTTCTACAAGTGTGCCCGTGTCGTCGGTGACGTCATGGGTAACTACCACCCGCACGGCGACTCCTCGATCTACGACGCCCTGGTCCGCCTGGCCCAGCCGTGGTCGATGCGCATGCCGCTGGTGGACTCCAACGGAAACTTCGGCTCTCCGGGCAACGACCCCGCGGCCGCCATGCGCTACACCGAGTGCAAGATGGCGCCGCTGTCCATGGAGATGGTCCGGGACATCGACGAGGACACCGTCGACTTCACGGACAACTACGACGGCCGCTCGCAGGAGCCGACCGTCCTGCCGGCCCGATTCCCGAACCTGTTGGTCAACGGTTCGGCGGGCATCGCGGTCGGCATGGCCACCAACATCCCGCCGCACAACCTGCGCGAGGTGGCGTCCGGCGCCCAGTGGTACCTGGAGAACCCGGAGGCCTCGCACGAGGAGCTCCTTGACGCCCTCATCGAGCGCATCAAGGGCCCCGACTTCCCGAGCGGCGCCCTTGTGGTGGGCCGTAAGGGCATCGAAGAGGCGTACCGCACGGGCCGTGGCTCCATCACGATGCGCGCGGTCGTCGCGGTCGAGGAGATCCAGAACCGCCAGTGCCTGGTGGTCACGGAGCTGCCCTACCAGGTGAACCCCGACAACCTGGCGCAGAAGATCGCCGACCTCGTGAAGGACGGCAGGGTCGGCGGTATCGCGGACGTCCGCGACGAGACCTCGTCGCGTACCGGCCAGCGCCTCGTCATCGTGCTCAAGCGGGACGCCGTCGCCAAGGTCGTGCTGAACAACCTCTACAAGCACACCGACCTTCAGACGAACTTCGGCGCCAACATGCTGGCGCTGGTGGACGGCGTGCCGCGCACGCTGTCGCTCGACGCGTTCATCCGCCACTGGGTGACGCACCAGATCGAGGTCATCGTCCGCCGGACGAAGTTCCGCCTGCGCAAGGCTGAGGAGCGCGCGCACATCCTGCGTGGCCTCCTGAAGGCCCTGGACGCCATCGACGAGGTCATCGCGCTCATCCGGCGCAGTGACACCGTCGAGATCGCGCGCGGGGGCCTCATGGAGCTCCTGGAGATCGACGAGATCCAGGCGAACGCCATCCTCGAGATGCAGCTGCGCCGACTGGCCGCCCTGGAGCGCCAGAAGATCGTCCAGGAGCACGACGAGCTCCAGCAGAAGATCAACGAGTACAACGCGATCCTGGCCTCGCCCGAGCGGCAGCGGCAGATCGTCAGCTCGGAGCTGCAGCACATCGTCGACAAGTTCGGCGACGACCGCCGCACCAAGCTGGTGCCCTTCGAAGGCGACATGTCCGTCGAGGACCTCATCGCCGAAGAGGACATCGTCGTCACCATTTCGCGTGGCGGTTACGTCAAGCGCACCAAGACCGTCGACTACCGCTCCCAGAAGCGCGGCGGCAAGGGCGTGCGCGGCACGAAGCTCAAGGAAGACGACATCGTCGACCACTTCTTCGTGTCGACGACGCACCACTGGTTGCTCTTCTTCACCAACAAGGGGCGCGTCTACCGCGCGAAGGCGTACGAACTCCCGGACGCCGGGCGGGACGCGCGCGGCCAGCACGTCGCGAATCTGCTCGCCTTCCAGCCGGACGAGTCGATCGCCGAGATTCTCGCGATCCGCGACTACGAAGCGGTGCCCTACCTGGTCCTCGCCACGAAGGCCGGCCTCGTAAAGAAGACGCCTCTGAAGGACTACGACTCGCCGCGCTCCGGTGGTGTCATCGCCATCAACCTCCGCGAGGCGGCGGACGGTTCGGACGACGAGCTGATCGGTGCCGAGCTGGTCTCCTCCGAGGACGACCTGCTGCTCATCAGTAAGAAGGCGCAGTCCATCCGGTTCACCGCCACGGACGACGCACTGCGTCCCATGGGGCGTGCCACGTCCGGCGTCAAGGGCATGAGCTTCCGCGAGGGTGACGAACTGCTCTCGATGAATGTCGTGCGTGCCGGTACGTTCGTGTTCACCGCCACCGACGGTGGGTACGCAAAGCGGACCAACGTCGACGAGTACCGCGTCCAGGGCCGCGGCGGCCTCGGTATCAAGGCCGCCAGGATCGTGGAGGACCGCGGAGAGCTCGTCGGCGCCCTGGTGGTCGAGGAGACCGACGAGATCCTCGCCATCACGCTGTCCGGCGGTGTGATTCGTACGCGAGTCAACGAGGTCAGGGAGACGGGCCGTGACACCATGGGCGTCCAACTGATCAACCTGGGCAAGCGCGATGCCGTCGTCGGCATCGCTCGTAACGCCGAGGCCGGCCGTGAGGCGGAGGAAGTCGAGGGTGCCGTCCCGCAGGACGCGGACGACACCGAGATCGACGATTCCACCGCAGGCGAGACGGCCGTCGGAACGGACGAGGGCGGACCGTCCTCGGCCGAGTAGCGCGAGGAGTGAGTCATCGTGAGCGGAGCCACGGGCGCAGGCTCTACCGGGACATCCACCGGTACGGATACAGAGAGCGGCCGTGGCTCCGCTCACGACGTCGATGACGTCAAAGGCTCAACCGACTCGACCGACTCGAACGAGTCTCATGGATCCCAGGGGGGAACTGTGACGGACACCCGAGGTCCGCAGACCCAGCAGTACGCGGCCGGTGGCAGCGGTGCTCTGCCGGGCGAGAGGCCGCAGCAGCCGGCCCAGCCGTATCACCCGCCGGAGGCGTACCAGAACGCCCCGGACGCGGTCCGCAGGCCGCGCACGGGGGCGCGCACCACCCCGCGTACCCGCAAGGCCCGTCTGCGGGTCGCCAAGGCGGATCCGTGGTCAGTGATGAAGGTCAGCTTCCTGCTCTCCATCGCGCTCGGCATCTGCACGATCATCGCGGCCGCCGTGCTGTGGATGGTCATGGACGCCATGGGGGTCTTCTCCACGGTCGGCGGCACGATCTCCGAGGCCACGGGCTCGAACGAGTCCAACGGCTTCGACCTTCAGTCGTTCCTGTCGCTGCCGCGCGTCCTGATGTTCACGACGGTCATCGCCGTCATCGACGTCGTGCTGGCCACGGCCCTGGCGACGCTCGGCGCGTTCATCTACAACCTCTCCGCGGGCTTCGTCGGCGGCGTCGAGCTCACGCTCGCCGAGGACGAGTGACCGTTCCCCCGGCTTGCTGAGTCCTTGCTGAGGCCTGAAAGACCCGCTGGTGGGCGGGCCAGGACTATCGATTTTGGGACTGGCCCCCCAGTGCGCTAATCTTCAGGAGTCAGCGCGCGGGACACACACCGCAGAGCGCGGCGGGGCTATAGCTCAGTTGGTTAGAGCGCATCCCTGATAAGGATGAGGCCACAGGTTCAAATCCTGTTAGCCCCACCAGCTTAAAGACCCCCAACCGATCATGGTTGGGGGTCTTTGACATCTACGGCTGACATCAGCCGCTTCACTCACCGATGAGTGGATCTTCCAGCAGCTCCGCGAGCATCGCGACCGCTTCCCGTTCGTCCGAGCCGACCACGTGCGTATAGACGTCCATGGTCATGCTGATCTGGCTGTGCCGCAGGATCGCTTGGGCCACCTTGGGATGGACCTTGAGGAAGGCGAGCAGGGTCCCGCAGGTGTGCCGAGCAAGCCGGACCGTGATCCGGCGGACATCGGCCCGCTTCACGAGGCGCCCGAAGCTCCGAGAGAAGCCCACCGGATCGAGCAGCCCGCCATGCTCGGACGAGAAGATCAGGTCTTGGCCCGGAGCCTGCTTCCACTGGTCGCCAGCGATCTTCCGTTCCAGCTCTTGAAGCTCCCGCCGTTCTTCGAGGGCGCGAGCGCAGAACTCCGGCAGGGGAAGCACCGCCTGTGAGGACTCGGTCTTGAGGTCCTTAAGGATCAGTCCCTTCCCTTTCTCGCGCTGCACCTGCTTGACCGGCTCGAACTGCCGAGTCTCGAAGTCGATGTCCTGCCAGCGCAGGCCCAGCACCTCACTGCGGCGAAGGCCGAGGACGAGCACCAGGACGCAGGCCGCGTATAGCCGATGAGCCCGAGCCGTCCGCAGGAACGTGATCGCTTCCCGTGCGCTCCAGGCCCGCCCCTTGTCCTTGCTGACCTTGGGCATGTCGACGAGCAGGGCGACGTTCCGGGTCAGCAGCTCCTCACGGACAGCGCGGTTGAGCGCGTTCCGGAGCGTCCGCAGCACCTCGAAGCGGGTAGCCGCGCCGACCTTTTCGCGGGTGAGCGCGGCCATGAACGCCCGGAGCTGTGCCGGGGTGAGCTTGGTCAACGGCTTCTTGCCGAGGTGCGGCAGGATGTACAGCCGGACCTTGGACTCGTACTTCATGTACGTGTTGTGCTCGCGCTCCGGCTTGATGATGTGCTCAAGCCAGTAGGCCAGCCACTCGCCCAGGTTCCAGGTCTTGGCGGGCACGGGCACGCCGTTGCGCTCTTGATCCTGGAGTTTGGCCAGCTTCTCTGACGTCTCGTCATACGTGGCGCCGTAGACGTATTTCCGGACGCGGTTGCCGTCCGTGTCGGTTACGTAGGCGGCCCCGTGATACCGACCGTCCTTCCGCTTGGTGATCGTTCCCCCACCATTGGGGCGACGCTTGGCCATCAGGCAGCCCTCTCGTATTCGAGTCGCGAAGCCAGGTACGCGCGCACGCTGTCAGCCGGGATGCGACGGTTCCGGCCGATCGTGAGTGAGGTCAGGCGATGCGTGCGGATCAGGTCGTAGACGGTCGTTCGGCCGACCTTGAGCCAGGTCATGACCTCGGGGACGGTCAGGAGCTCCTCAGTCATTCCAGTTCTCCGTGTCGTCGAGGTCGGGCAGGTCTGCGAGCGCTTCGCGGGCGATCTCGCGGTTCTCTCGGATCTCGCGGGCGATCGAGGCGGCGAGCCAGGATTCGCCGGGGGTGTGTCCGTGTCCGGCGTAGGTCCAGTGGGCGAGCACCAATGTGGAGCCCTCCGAGTCGTCGAGGTCTTCGGAGTAGCCGCGTTCTTGGCGTTCCTGGCGTGCGCGGTAGTCGGCGCGGACCTGGCGCAGGGCCCCGAGGGTGGTCGAGTAGCGGCGGGATTTGGTGGAGAAGTGCCCGCGGAAGCCGAGCATGTGAGCCCAGCGCGCCAGCATCCGATCCGGGTACGCGTGATCGAGGTCCCAGCAGGCTTCGATGAGTCGCCGGGTGTGCGCGGGCAGGCCCGGCAGCCCGTCCAGCTCGGACAGTTCCCCGATGCGGCGGTCCACGGTGCCCGTGGTCTCAGCCGCCTTGGTGGCGTACTTGGCCACGTAGGAGGCCACCGCCTGTTCGGTCAGTTCCTCGTGCCCGAGGGCGCCGATCGGCTGTACGTCGATCTGCGTTCCCCACCGCAGAGTGCGGGCCGGGAAAGTGCCGGCGGGGGCGACCGGAACCGCGACGCGAGCGGCGGCCGAGCGGATCGCATCGTCCAGGAGCGCGAGCGTGGCCCACGCGGGCGGAGCCGAGTCGGGACCGTCCGGGCCGTCGAAGCGGATCACGGCATGGAAGTGGATCGCACCGCGCTTCTGGAACTCAGCGACCTTGCCGAAGGAGACCCGGCAGGCTTCGCTCATCGCGGCTTGGGTCAGGCCCGCGTGGGAAGCGATCTCGCGCCGCAGGTAGATCGTGAACCGGCGCCACAGGTCGCCCGCGTGGTTGTTCCACAGCACTGCGCCCGCGTAGTCGTACGAGGCGGGATCGAGCGCCGTGCCCAGCGCCGGGGCGTGCTCGTCGTGGGAGCTCCCGCAGCGGCAGCGGCCGGAGTCAGGCCGGTTGTGAACCGGGCCGAAGGAAGGCGCGGTCAGGGTCGCGAAGACGCGCGGGTGATCGCGGACCGTGCCGGGCACCGTCTTGCCGCCTGTGATCCCGGAGCGGATCAGGTGGTAGGTGTCGCCCGCGTAGGTCCAGGCGCACGAGGGGCACTGCGAGGCACGGCGGTTGCCGCAGGCCACCCGGAGCCGTCCGCCCGGTTCAGCGTCGGTGCTGTAGGCGTAGAGCACCTGCCCGGACTCGGCGTCACGGGTGACGGTCGAGCCGACCAGGTGGATCGGGTTGGAGCAGCCGCCGGTACGGCGTACCTGGTCCTGCCAGCGGTCGAAGCCCGGAGTGTTCGCCACCCGAAGCAGGTCCGCGAGGGTCAGGGGGTCGGTGCCCATGGAGGCCGCAGCACCGGCCACGGCCTCCGGGGCGACGGGGAAGGCCGTCACGCGGCAACCTCCGCAGGCAGCGGAGCGCCAGTGGCCCAGTCGAAGGGGCGAGCGGCAGGGCACACGGTGTCGTCACCGTGGATCAGCAGGCCACGGCCGCCGACGTTCTCCCAGCGCCAGCCGTCAACATCAGCCGGGGCACCGCACGCCATGCAGGGCGAGGGGATCACCGTGGCGTCATCAGTGCGGGAGAGCGGGGCACCCAGCGGCTTGGATACCGGAACGACAGAGGGGACCAGGGACAGCGAGTGCGAGGCGGTTGTCGTGGCAGGCATCATGAAGGCACCCCTTCACGGGTTAGGGGAGCGGCTGACTGCTTGGCGGTAGGGAGCCGCTCCCTGCTCATTAGTCCTCCGGAGAGGACCAATCCGTCCCCCTCATGGTGAGGACGGATCCGTCCGCTTGTCAAGGACTAAGTCGTCCCCGACAATGGGGGCATGGAGCTGGATGAGGTACTCCGCAAGCGGCGCGGCGAGCTGGGTATGTCCCAAGCCGAACTCGCAGCAGCGGCAGGTGTCGATCGACGTCAGATCCGGCGGTACGAGGCAGGCGAACAGCAGCCGGTACTAACCGTCGCCGTCGCCATCGCGAGCGCCCTAGGGATCACTGTCAATGAACTCGCAGGTCAGCCCCGGCATCGAATTGACCTGTCGGGCACCTGGTGGATGACGTGGCAGACCTCTAGAGATGGTGAGATGAAGGTCGCCGCACAGCAGGTCAACTTCGCCCAGCAGGAGGAGTTGATCCACCTCGACACCGTTGCCCGAGGTCTCAGCGTCGAGGCGGGCGGGTTCCACTGGCGCGGAGAGCTTCGCCTGTGGGACCAAGAAGTCCTTATGGGGTGGTACGTAGCCACCGACGGGCCCGTGCGCTCGAAAGGGACGCTGTACTTCGTGCTGCACCCGCACGGGATCAGCATGACCGGCCGATGGGTTGGTCTTGGCTACGACGGCAAGATCATGACGGGGTGGGGTACCGCCGCGCGGACCAAGGATGAAGCGGTGGAGCTGAATGAGAGGCTCCAGGCGGAACATGGGACGACGCCGTGACGAGTGTGTGCGCCGTACTGATCACAGCACCGGATGCTGAGTGGCTGACCTCATTCGTACGTGGGCTGGTGTCCGACCGGCTGTGTGCTGTGGCGCATGTTTCCCCGATCCAGTCCATCTACAGATGGAACGGCGAAGTGCACGACACCAGCGAGGCCCTTGCCACCCTGCGTACGGTGAAGGATCGCGTCCCCGAGATCATCGCCCGAACGCGAAGCGAGCACCCGTATGAAGTGCCCAGCATCATCGCCATTCCGATCTACGACGCAACCGACGCCTATCGTGCATGGATCATCGAGCAGGTAAGCCCGGAGTAGGCAGCCGTTACAGGTTTCTCTACCTCATCAAGTCCGGCTGCGCTCCGCTCCGCCGGGCGGGCTTCCCGGCTCCGCTGCCCTTCGCGCTCATGCCTTCGGCCCGCGCTACGGGCGCTACGCCGACACCCGCCCACGCGTGGATAGGCCGAGGTGATGAGTCGAGCACCGCGACGCACGTACGCGGCCCCAGGCAAAGACGATGCCTCCGGCGGGGGATCGGCCGGCACCGGGGGCCGGGGGCAGCACTGCCGGGTGCGGATCCGTGGGTGGTTGCGAGGAGCTCCCATCCCGTCCACCGTCGACCCAGGCGAAGCCGAGCAGACATGGCCCCTGGTGTCCAGGTCGTTCGTACAGTGGCGCGCTCCACCTGGACACCAGGGGCCATGCCCGCTCCACTGCGTGTGGGTCGACGGCGGACGGGATGGGAGCTGGAGTTGGGTGGTGGGCTGGGTGTGGTGGGTAGGTGCGGCAGATGTCAAGGGCGCCTAGGTCGCCTGACATCAGCGGCTGACACCAACAAGCGCGAACGACGCCGATCAACGCCGAACCTCAGCGGCAGGCGAACCGGGGTGCAGGGGACGTTCGTTGAGGTCGAGAGAGTGCCTCGATCGACCTGATAAGGATGAGGCCACAGGTTCAAATCCTGTTAGCCCCACATCACGAGGACCCTCAAGCGGAAACGCTTGGGGGTCTTTTGCTGTGCGCAGTGGCGGCGAGCGGACATGCCGATGGGCCCGCACAGCCGTAGGAAATGGCTGGGGCCTCGTTCGACAGTCCTGCTGTTCTGTTGGGCGTCGCTGTTGTGCGTCTCTGCTGCGCTTCTCTGTTGTGCGTCTTTGCTGTGTGGCTCTGCTGTGTGGCTCTGTCGTGCGGTCTTGCCTTGTCCGGGCGTTGGACGCCCGGCTGTTCCGTCTCTGCTGCTGGTTCAGCCGGTTCTGCTGTTCCGGCTTCTTCTACTGCGTGGTGCGGGCTACAGCTGCGTGGCGAGGGTCTCGGCCGCCAGGTGGCTGTCGGCGTTGCGCTGCTCGGTGTCGGCCGGCGGGCGGTGGCGGACGCTCGGGGAGGAACCGTGGGCCTCGGCGCGGATGCGCTGCTTCATCGTTGGTGGCAGGGACCGCTTGAGCGACCAGTAGGGGCGGGCCTCCGCCGGAGCGGGAGCGCTGACCGCCGCGGTCTGGGTCTTCTCCGTCTGCTGGACCGGAGTGGCCGCGGTGGCCGGGGAGGTGAGTCCGAGCGCCGAGAACAGCGCGATGAACGTGGAGATGATGACGGTCCACAGCGTCATGACCTTCTGCTTGGTCATGGCCCCTCGCTTTCAGGTTGGGCGATTTGCTTACTTTCCTCATGATGTGGATGGGGGTCCGCTCGTGGGGGACCGACGCTCGCGGGGCGTCGATATTCAGATGAACACCACCCGGATGGGCGCAAGCGGCCGTTTCTACTGCGTTCTTCAGGGGCCGAGTTGAGGTGCATCCAGGTCACCGATCGGTATCGATCGGTGTGTATAGTCGGGCGCCAGAAGTCCCCTACGCCAAGGAAAGACGAGGTCGCGCGGTGAAGAAGCTTCTCCTGGTCGCACTGGCCGCCATCGGCGGGCTCCTCGTGTACCGCCAGATCCAGGCGGATCGCGCCGAGCAGGATCTGTGGACGGAGGCGACTGACTCCGTGCCCACGGGTTCGTGAGTATCGACAACAGTCTCTTCATAGGGCCCCGGTCGCAGCAGCGGCCGGGGCTTTGTGCTGTCCGGGGGCGCCTTTACGTATGCGATTGCGTGGCGGGAAACCGTCGCACGCCGGACACCGTGCGGAGTGGAACGGCAGGATGACCGTCCATGGGGAGACTCCTGAGGCGGCTGAGGCAGGGGCGGCGCGGCCAGGGCCCGGCGAGGGGCGCTGCCGGGGCGGGACTGTGCGCGGCCCTGGTGCTGACGCTGCCGGGGGCGGCGACAGCGGCCGGAAGCGGCAATCCGTACGACTTCGCCGAGGGCGCCCGGACCGTCGACGGGGCGCGCAGTGGCGCGACGGCGGCTCAGCTCAAGACGGGTGAGACGTACCGGAGTTCGCTCGCGGCGGGGGACGGCGTCACCTCCTACTTCCGCGTCGAGCTGGACGGGGCCGCCACCGCGTACGCCTCGGTCGTGGCCGTCCCGCCGCTCGGCTCGGGGGTGAAGGCGGCGGCCGCGGACGGCATCGCGGTGTCGCTGCGGGACCGCCAGGGAAATCAGTGCGATGCGGAGCGTGCGGCCTTCCGCTCCGGTCCCTATCCGCGGCCGATCGCGGTGGCGGTCGAGCGTCCCGTACGTCCGGGAGAGCTGCGGTGCCAGTCGGCGGGGACGTACTACGTGGCCGTGGAGCGGACGGCGGCGGCCGGGTCGAGCGATCGTGACTGGGGGCTCGAACTGCGGGTGGCTACCGAGCCGGGGCTGGTGTCCGCCGCGCCCGGTGCGGGGGTGCGGTCCTGGCCGTCGAAGCCGGCGGCGCTGCCGTCGGGGGCGGGCGCGCGGCGCAGCGGGGGCACCGGGTTCAACGATGCGAGGGCGCTGACGTCCGGCGTCTGGAAGGACCGGATCGGGCCGGGGCAGAGCCACTTCTACCGGGTTCCGGTGGATTGGGGGCAACAGCTGTCCCTCGGCGCCGAGTTGGACGGTTCGGCGGGTGGTGGCGCCCGGCGGGAAGCGGTGCCGGGGGCGCTCGACATGGAGCTGTACAACCCCGCGCGGGCGCCGGTGGCGGCGAAGGGCGCAACGTACTCGGGCGGCACGACGTCGGCCGCGTTCGACCCGCTGCCGCCCGTGGCGTACGGGAACCGTCTGCTGTCGCGCGAGGACGAGGCGGCGATGGGGCTCGCCGGTTGGTACTGGCTCAAGGTCACGCTCAACCCGGTGATGGCGGAGGAGGCCGGTGGGCTCGGGATGACCTTGCGGGTGGCCGTCGACGGGTCGGCGAAGCAGGCGCCCGACTATGTGCGCGATCCGGGGGAGTTCCAGGTGACGGCCGAGGATCGAGCGGCCGCCGAGCGGGGGGAAGGCGGTGCGGAGTGGGCCTTCGGGGCCGGCTCGGGTTCTGGCTCCACGTCCGGTTCGGGTTCGGGGGCGGGCTCTGGTCCGGGCTCTGGTGACGGCTCGGGTTCTGGTGATGGTTCTGGTTCTGCGAGTGGGCGTGGTGGGGCTTCCGGTGGTGCGGCGGCTTCGTCCGCTACGTCGCTGGGGGGCGGCCTCAGGACGGTGGTGGGGGTGGTCGGGGTCGGGACCGGGAGCGCGCTGGTGCTGTGGCTGGGGGTGTGGCGGGTGGTAGCCGTGCGGAAGGTGCGGCAGGTGCAGGGCTGAAGGGGGCGGGCTCCGGGCGGACTTGGGTCGGTCAGGGATGGGGCAGGGGCGGTTCAGGGGTGGGTCAGTGCCCAGATGCCCACCGCGAAACAGGCCAGGGCCAGGAGCAAAACGGGGATCGTCACCCTCGCGGGTGGTCCTGGCCGGAGCCGGGGAACTTCTCCGTCATCCGATGCGTACAGAGAGTGACGGACCTGGGGAGGGTCGAGCGGGGAGGGGGCGGACGGGTGAGGGGCGAGAAGCGGTGGTTCGGCGGCCGGTTCCGGAGCGGGATCCTGTACGGGTACGGGTACGGGTACGGCGGCGGGCGTCGGCTCCGGGGGAAGCGGTGGCGGCGTGGGCTCGGCCGGCGGCGGGGTGTGCGTGGCTGGTGGCGTGGTGCGGCTGAGCGGGAGCGGGGTGAGGTCGATTGGTGGCGCCGGGGGCATCTCGGGCACGGGAGGCATTCGGGGGGCCGGGGGCACCGCTGGAGCCGGAGGTGCCGAGGGCGTGGGGGACGCCAAGGCCTCGGGGGGCGCCGAAGGCCGTGGTGGGAGTGGGGTGTTGGTGGGAGGTGGCGGAATGTGCGGCACCGATGTGCCCGTACCGGCCTCCTGGCTCACGGAGCCCGCTCCCTGCCCGGCCGCGCCCACGCCATGAGCCAGGGAGTCGGCACCTCGCCCTGCCGCCAACTGCTCGTGCGCCGGCGTGCCCGCGGCGTGCTGCTGCGAAGGGCCGGTTCCGTGCTCCGCGGCGCCGCGTTGCGGAGGGCCGGCTTCGTGTCCCGCCGTCCCGTGCTGCGGAGCGCTGCCCTCATGCCTCGCCGTCCCGTGCTGCGCAGGGCCAGCTCCAGCTTCATGGTTCCCTGCGGCGTGCTGCGGAGGGCCGAGCTCACGCCCCGCCGCGCTGTGCTGCGATGGGCCGGATTCACGCCCCGCAACCCCGTGCTGCGAAGCGCCGCCCTCACGCCCCGCGACCCCGCGCTGCGAAGCGCCGCCCTCACCCCCCGCCGCCCCGCGCTGCGAAACGCCGGCCCCAAGCCCCGCCTGTCCCGACCCGTCGGTCCCGCCCGCCGGAGAGGCTGCCTTGTGTGGTGGCGTCTCCGGACCGCTCACCGGGCGGGCCCGGCGGCCGCGGACCGGGGGGCCGCCGGGGCCGAAGCCCGGAGGGAGGGGGCCGAGTTGGTCGAAGACTTCGATCAGCTCGGCGTCGGGGCCCGGCTCCGGGAGGAGTTCGGCGGCGGCGAGGAGCGCCTTGCGGGCACCGGTCGCGGTGCGGAACCGCGTATCGGGATCCGGCTGCAGCAGCCCGGCGAGGACCCCCCACAGCGGGCCGGGCACGCCCTGCGGCGCCCGCGGAGTGCCGTGTTCCTCGAAGTGTTCGATCAGGGCCTTGGAGTCGGGCCTGGCGCCCTCGAGGAGATAGAGCGCGACGAGCCCCGCGGCGAACAGGTCCGCGGGGAAGTCGGGCTCCGCGCCCAACTCCTGCTCGGGTGCGAAGTATCCCGGCGTGCCCACTACATAGTCCGCCTCCGTCAGGCGCGGCTCGCCCTTGCGCATCGAGATACCGAAGTCGGACACGCGCAGATGCGGCAGCCCGGTGCCGGTGGACTCGAGCAGGAGGTTGGCGGGCTTGATGTCACGGTGCACCACGCCTTCGGCGTGCACGGCGGTGAGTCCGGAAAGGAGCTGGTCGAGCAGGACGCAGGCGAACTGGGGCGGCAGCGGCCCGTAGTCCGCGACGAGATGAACGAGCGAACCACCGGCGACCAGATCCATGGTGAACAGGACCTTGTCGTCGTCCGCGGCCCAGCTGGCCGGGGCCAGGACATGCGGATGATCGATGCGCAGCGCCTGCTCCCGCACGAAGCGCAGCAAGGTGTGGGCGTCGGACTGCTGCAGCACCTTCGCCGCCACATAGCGGCGCCGCCGGTGGTCCCAGGCGCGCCAGACCGCGCCCACTCCCCCGCGGCCGATCGGATCGGCCAGTTCGTACCGGCCGGCGAAGACCTCACCCATGGTCGTGCGTCGCTCCCCTCCCGGAGCCGGACCCGGTGCCGCGCCAGGCCGGGGTCAGCTCTGGTGCGACTGGTAGTGGGCGACCGCGTCGGAGGTGCGCCCCGCTCCGTACACCCGCAGGAACTCTGCCAGTTCGGGGTGGCTGGGGGCGAGCGAGTCCGCCGCCTCGATGATGTCGCTCGCGGCCGAGACGGAGCGCAGCAGCGACTGGATCTCACGCACCACGCGCTTCACCGTCGGCGCACCCGAACTGTTCGACGCCTGCCCGGTGTTGGTGAGCACAGACCCGCCCTGCGACTTCTTGATCTCATCCATCCGCTCGGTGGCCTCGGCCGCGCTGACGCTGCCGTCGGCCACCTGTCCCGCGAGCGACTGCAACAGCTGGACGCGCTGCACCACAGCAGGGTTACCGATCTTCGCGCGCTGACCGCTCATCAGCTGCGACAGCATGGGGGCGGAAAGCCCGAGCACTCCCGCGAGGCGGGCCTGATTGAGCCCCAGGTCCTCGATCAGCCGACGGAAGAGCGCCCCCAGCGGCTCCCCGTACCAGTTCCGCTGGAGCTCCCTGGCTCTTGCGGTGGCTTCCTGCTGTGCGGCGTCCATTGCGTCTCCCCATCGCTTCCCCAAGTACGGTCCTTCGCTGCCGCGAAGCACGTGGGGCATCTTACGGAGCGTGGTCGCCCGCCGGGACCCCCAATCTTTTTGCAGGATTCAGGGGGAGACCCGGTACTCTGGTCTGCGACGGTGCACCGGGACATGAACCCTCCGGTGGGACGCGTCGTTTTCGGGGCCTTAGCTCAGTTGGTAGAGCGCTGCCTTTGCAAGGCAGATGTCAGGAGTTCGAATCTCCTAGGCTCCACAGCAGAAAGCCCCTCCGACCAGGTTCTCCCTGGTCGGAGGGGCTTTCGTCGTATCGGGCGTCAGCGCTCGTCCTCCACGGACGTGTCCGCCTCGGCCTGCTTCGCCTCTACCTCCGGGTCGAGAACGTCCCGGCCGCTGCCGTCGACGGAGGTCAACGGAGCGCTGTCGCGGACCTCCGTGGCGGCCGGCGGCTCCACCAACCAGTCCGGGTTGGCCTGCTTGTCCCACCACTTCCACGCGGCGAACGCGCCGCCCGCGACGATGCCGAGCACGACGAGCCGCTTGGCGATACGGCCGGAGCGGGCCCGGCGCTCGTGCTTGCGCACCAGCTTGCGGATCTGCTTCGGGGAGACCTCACCGCGCAGCCCGGAGTACGCCGCACTGCCGCGCGCCGCTGCCTCCTTGCGGGCCGGCTCGGCCGCCGCCACCGCCTGCTCGATGCGAGGCTTCGAGTACGCCGCCGCCTGCCGGGCGGCTTCACGGGTGCGGGCGGCCGCTTCATGCGCGGCCTGGTCGAGCTTCGGCGGGACATGCGTCCGCGCCTGCTCGAGACGCGGTGCGAGATGCGTGTCGTACTGGGCACGCGCCTGGTGCGCGGCCTGCGAAACCTTCGGCCCGAGCGAGACGCGCGCCTCCTGTGCGTACGTCGTGGCCCGGTCCTTGGCCGACTCGGCGTAGGGCGCCACCACTTCCGCGGCATGCAGCACGCTGTCCTTGGCCGAGCCGGTCGCGGCACGCACGCTGTCGATGCGGGTCACGGGATCCTCCTCCTCGGTGGCGTACAGGTTTTTCACCTTTCCACCTTTTTACGGATCATGCCTGCCTGGAGCATCAATGCGGTGGTAAGGCTTGGTACGGCTTGATAAAGGGACTTGGCGACGACAATGCCACGGATCGTGGCGGGGCGCGCCTCTTCGACTGCGAGTAGACCGGTTTTCGGCGGCTGAAACCCCCGCACAACCCTGACAAGTCCGTCCGGGGCCACCGAGAGTGCGCCGTGCGAGGATCGGGGGGCACAAATGTCAACGGAAGGCAGATCGTGGCCGAGCAGCTGTACGCCACTCTCAGGACCAACCAGGGCGACATCGAGGTCCGGCTGCTGCCGAACCACACCCCCAAGACGGTCAAGAACTTCGTGGAGCTCGCCAAGGGCGAGCGTGAATGGACCAACCCGGAGACCGGGGAGAAGTCCAAGGCGCCCCTCTACGACGGCACGATCTTCCACCGCGTCATCGGCGGCTTCATGATCCAGGGCGGCGACCCGCTGAGCAACGGCACGGGCGGCCCCGGCTACCAGTTCGAGGACGAGTTCCACCCCGACCTGGCCTTCACCAAGCCGTACCTGCTGGCGATGGCCAACGCGGGACCCGGAACGAACGGCTCGCAGTTCTTCATCACCGTCTCCTCCACCGCCTGGCTGACCCGCAAACACACCATCTTCGGTGAGGTCGTCGACGAGGCCAGCCAGAAGATCGTCGACGCGATCGCCGGTACGCAGACCAACCCGCGCACCGACCGGCCGGTCAACGACGTGGTCATCGAGACCGTCTCCGTAGAGACCCGGTAGTCCCGCAGGGAACCAATACGCCCCGCCGTCCGTCGCCTGTTCGTAGGCACGGGGGCGGGGCGGCGCGTTGCGCGCAACCGCGCGGCGCCGACATCACCACACCCGACCACCCAACCACTCGACCCGAGACCCGAGGGGACCGCCGCCATGGACCAGCCGCCCGGCAGCCCGCAGGAACCGAAGGACGCCCAGGGCACGCCCGGCTGCTACCGGCACCCGGACCGCCCCACCGGCATCAGCTGCACCCGCTGCGAGCGGCCCATCTGCCCCGAGTGCATGGTCAGCGCGTCCGTCGGTTTCCAGTGCCCGGAGTGTGTGCGCGGCGGCTCGGGGACCGGGCACGCACCGAGCGCCAACCAGCCGAGGACCATGGCCGGAGGCACGATCACCTCCGATCCGCGCCTGGTCACCAAAGTGCTGCTCGGGCTCTGCGTAGCCGTGTTCGTGGTGCAGATGGCGGTCGGCGAGCGGTTCACCGAGCGGTTCGAGATGCTCGGCCTCGCCTGGGTGCCCGACCTCGGCGGCCTCGAAGGCGTGGCCGAGGGGCAGTGGTACCGGCTGCTCACCGCGATGTTCCTGCACGGCTCCTACGTCCACATCGCCTTCAACATGCTCAGCCTGTGGTGGATCGGCGGCCCGCTGGAAGCGGCCCTCGGCCGCGCCCGCTACATCGCGCTGTATCTGGTCTCGGGCCTGGCAGGCAGCGCCCTGACCTACCTGCTCGCCGCCCAGAACCAGCCCTCGCTCGGCGCCTCCGGCGCGATCTTCGGTCTGTTCGGTGCGACGGCGGTCCTGATGCGGCGGCTCAACTACGATCTGCGGCCGGTCATCGCGCTGCTCGTGATCAACCTGATCTTCACGTTCAGCCCGGGCTTCAACATCGCCTGGCAGGCGCACATCGGCGGCCTCGCCGGCGGTCTGATCGTCGGCTACGCCATGGTCCACGCCCCGCGGGAGCGTCGCGCGCTCGTGCAGTACGGGACCTGTGCGCTGGTTCTGGTCGCCGTGCTGGTCACCGTCGTCGTCAGGTCGGCGCAGCTCACCTGAGCCCGGTTTTCCACGGATGATGAGCAAGGTTGTCCACAGCGAGTGGCGGATCTTGTGCATCCTGTGGGGAACAGCTGTGCCCCTTGTCATCAACCCGGGTTTGACCAGGAGGGACAAGGGGCGAACAGGTGGTCGAGTGAGGTTGATCCAGTCACACCGGTGTCAACGCTCAGTGGGTTATCCACAGATCATGCGACCTTTTCCACCTGCTGTGGAAAATCAACCGGATCCTGTGGATAACTCAGTGGATAGCTCAGGGCAGAGCTACTTCCACAGCTACTTCAACAGCTACTTCCACTGGGTGGAGACGCCGAAGCCTCCGGCGATGAAGCCGAAGCCCACGACGATGTTCCAGTTGCCGAGCGCCTTGATCGGAAGCGTGCCGTCGGCCACGTAGAAGACGACGATCCAGACGAGTCCGATGAGGAACAGCGCCAGCATTACTGGTGCTACCCAGCCGCGGTTGGTCAGCTTGATATTGGCTGCCTGCTTCGACCCCGTCGGGGGCGTGTAGTCGGCCTTCTTGCGGATACGTGACTTCGGCACGAGGGTCTCTCCTGTCGATGCGCTGCGTGGCCGCGCAGAGTACGTGGGCTGGCTCCGGAGCAGCGTACAAGGGGAAGTTGTGGGGATTCACCGTGCTCCTCCGGGCGTCCGTTAGCGTAGTGCTTCCGTGGCGTCGAAGGAGATAAGGGTACGTTGAGCAATTCCGTCGACTCTGCCAAGAGTTCCGCCCGAGGTCGCCTGCGGCCCGTGCGGTTGCTCACCGTTGGTGTTTTCGCGCTCGCCGGCCTCATCTTTTTCACCAGTTTCAATACGGCCAAGGGCACCAATATCCGGACGGACGGGTCCCTGCTGAAGCTCTCCGACCTCATCCAGGAGCGCAGCCGGAAGAACAAGGACCTGGAAGCGGTCAACGGCGGGGTCCGTGGCGATGTCGAGCGCCTCGCCGAGCGTGACAACGGCTCCACTCAGGCCGACGACGACAAGTTGTCCGCCCTGGAGAAGGCGTCCGGGACGAAGAGGCTGAAGGGCGAGGCGATCTCCGTCACACTCGACGACGCTCCGCCGAACGCCGCCCCCAAGCTCCCCGGCTACCCCGAACCTCAGCCCAACGACCTGGTCATCCACCAGCAGGACCTGCAGGCCGTGGTGAACGCCTTGTGGCAGGGCGGCGCCAAGGGCATCAAGGTCATGGACCAGCGCCTCATCTCCACGTCCGCCGTCCGCTGTGTCGGCAACACCCTGATCCTCCAGGGGCGGGTCTACTCACCCCCGTACAAGATCACCGCGGTCGGGGACCCGGAGAAGCTGAAGCAGGCGGTGGCGGCCTCGCCGGAGATTCAGAACTACATGCTGTACGTCAACGCGTACGGGCTCGGCTGGAAAGTCGAGGACGACGGGGCGATGACTCTTCCCGGTTACTCGGGCACAGTGGATCTCCACTACGCGAAGCCCGTGAACTAGCCATGGAGTAGCCGCCGTACTGGGGGGCCTGTGTCGGTACGTGTCGCCATCAGGACATTCAGCGAACTCTGCATCACCGTCGGCGCCTTGATCGTGCTGTTCGTCGCGTACGTGCTGTTCTGGACCGGTGTGAAGGCGGACAGTGCGATGGGCAGCCGGATCGATGACCTCCAGGACCAGTGGGCGAAGCGGCCGGTGGCCAGTGCGGCGCCCGATGGCGGGGCCAGTGCGGCGCCGCCGAAGCAGGGTCCGTACAAGGACGGCGAGCCCTTCGGTGTGATGTACATCCCGCGGCTTGGTTTCACGTGGAACAAGCCGGTGCTCCAGAACACGAAGGTCGACACTCTCAAGCAGGGGCTCGGGCATTACGCCGGCACGGCGCAGCTCGGTGAGAAGGGGAACTTCGCGGTCGCCGGGCACCGGCGCACGTACGGCGACCCGTTTAAGGACTTTCCGAAGCTCAGGCCCGGTGACCCGGTGGTGCTCACCGACGGGACCACCTGGTTCACGTATGTCATCGACACCAAGCCGTACAAGACGCTGCCCAGCGATGTCGGAGTGATCGATCCGGTGCCGCGGGAGTCCGGTTACCAGGAGCCGGGACGGTATCTGACGCTGACGACGTGTGAGCCGGAGTGGGGCCACAGTCATCGGCTGATCGTCTGGGCGCATCTCGATGCCACTCAGCCTGTGGAGGCAGGCAAACCGAAAGCGCTGCGCCGTTAGTCTGGTGCCGTAATCGCAGAACGGTGGAAGGGGAGCCCGGCATGTACGGCTGGATCTGGCGGCATCTGCCGGGGAACACCTGGGTGAGGGCGGGGATCTCGGTCTTGCTGGCCCTGGCGGTCGTGTACGTCCTCTTCCAGTACATCTTCCCGTGGGCCGAGCCGCTGCTGCCCTTCAACGATGTGACGGTGAACGGCCAGTGAGCACCCGAAAGACTCGCATTCTCGTCGTCGACAACTACGACAGCTTCGTCTTCAACCTCGTCCAGTACCTGTACCAGTTGGGTGCCGAGTGCGAGGTGGTGCGCAATGACGAGGTGACGATCGCGCACGCGCAGGACGGGTTCGACGGGGTGCTGCTCAGCCCGGGGCCTGGCGCTCCCGAGCAGGCCGGTGTCTGCATCGAGATGGTGCGGCACTGCGCGGCGACCGGTGTGCCCGTCTTCGGTGTCTGTCTCGGCATGCAGTCGATGCAGGTGGCGTACGGCGGCGTCGTGGACCGGGCCCCCGAGTTGCTGCACGGCAAGACCTCGCTCGTCGGCCACGAGGGCAAGGGCGTCTTCGCGGGCCTCCCCGACCCGTTCACGGCCACCCGCTACCACTCGCTGGCGGCGGAGCCCGGCACCGTACCGGAGGAGCTGGAGGTCACGGCGCGCACCGAGGACGGCATCATCATGGGTCTGCGGCACCGTGAACTGGCCGTCGAGGGTGTGCAGTTCCACCCCGAGTCGGTGCTCACCGAGCATGGGCATCTGATGCTCGCGAACTGGCTCGTCGTGTGTGGGGACACGGGCGCCGTGGCCAGATCGGCGGGGCTCGCGCCGGTCGTGGGCAGGGCCTCGGCGTGACCGCATTGCGCCCCGAGCAGGACGGCGAGGCCGGCGGGTTCGAGGATGCCGTGCGTCGCCTCGACGACCCGCTGAACGACCCGTTGCCGGGGCAGCACCCGTCGCCGTGGTTCCGGCCGCAGGGTGCGCAGGAGCAGGAACCACAGCCGGAGCCACAGGCGGAGCTCCGGCAGGAGCAGCCGCGGGCCGAGGGGCCGAAGCGCCGCCTTGACCCGGAGCCCGAGTGGTACGACCCGCAGGGGTACGCCCAGGACTGGTATGGGGGCGCAGGGCAGCAGGCCACGGAAGCGGCGCCCGCAGCGCCCGCGGGCGTACAGCAGTCCCCGGAGCGGGCCTCTGAGCCTGCCCACACGCCCGTACAGGACGATCCCGCGCCCCGGCCGGTGCGGGACGACGAGACCGTCGCTCTGCGGACCGCGGACACTCGGCGAATAGTCGAGACCCCGCCGCCCACCGGTGGGCGGGCAGCGCGCAGGAAGGCCGCCAAGCGGGGCGGCGGACGGCACTCGGCGGCGCCCGCGATCGAGCAGGAGTCGGAGACGGGGGCGGACGGCAAACCGCTGAGCCGGGTCGAGGCGCGTGCCGCGGCGCGTGCGGCGAAGCCGGGTGCCGGGGTGATCGCGAGCCGGGCGGTCGGCGAAGTCTTCATCAGCATCGGGGTGTTGATGCTGCTGTTCGTCACCTACCAGCTGTGGTGGTCGAACATAAGGGCTCACGACATCGCCGGCAGCGCCCGGCACAGCCTTGAGGACGACTGGGCCAACGGCAAGCGCAAGCCGGGCGCGTTCGAGCCGGGGCAGGGTTTCGCGATCCTGTACATCCCGAAGCTGGATGTCGTCGTGCCGATCGCGGAGGGCATCAGCAAGCCGCAGGTGCTCGACAAGGGCATGGTCGGGCACTACGACAAGGACAGCATTCCGACCGCGATGCCGGATGCGAAGAAGGGGAACTTCGCGGTCGCGGGACACCGGAACACCCATGGTGAGCCGTTCCGCTTCGTGAACCGTCTCGAGCCGGGCGACCCGATCGTGGTCGAGACGCAGGACAAGTACTACGTGTACAAAATGGCGAGCATCCTTCCGCAGACGATGCCGTCGAACACGGCTGTGCTCGACCCGATCCCGGCGGGCTCCGGATTCACCAAGCCGGGGCGCTACCTCACTCTGACGACGTGCACTCCGGAATTCACCAGTACGTATCGAATGATCGTCTGGGGCAAGATGGTCGAGGAGCGTCCGCGGAGCAAGGGCAAGCCGGACGCGCTCGTCGAATAACCGGGGACCACCGGGCACCAGGCATCGGGCAGTACGGCGCACAGAGACGGGGCATGACGCAGTGGCAGCGACGACCGACCATGGGGAAGAAGCCGCACCAGAGGGCCCCTCGCGTCCGCCCTCGCCCCGGCGCGGTCGGATCGCGACCGCCGTCAGTGTCTTCGGTGAACTGCTCATCACCGCGGGCGTGATCCTCGGTCTGTTCGTCGCTTATTCACTGTGGTGGACGAACGTCGTCGCCGATCGTGCGGCGGGCAAGCAGGGCGACAAGATCCGCGACCAGTGGCAGGGCAGCAGTGGACCCGGCGCGCTGGACACCAAGAACGGCATCGGGTTCCTGCACGTGCCCGCGATGAGCGGGGGCGAGGTGCTGGTCGAGAAGAGCACCGACCCCAAGGTCCTCAACGATGGTGTCGCCGGCTACTACACGGATCCTGTGAAGGCGGCGCTGCCGACGAACGGGAAGAACGGCAACTTCTCGCTGGCCGCGCACCGGGACGGGCACGGCGCCAAGTTCCACAACATCGACAAGATCGAGAAGGGCGACCCGATCGTCTTCGAGACGAAGGACGACTGGTACGTCTACAAGGTCTACGACGTCCTCCCGGAGACCTCGAAGTACAACGTGGACGTCCTCGATCCGGTGCCCAAGGAGTCGGGGAAGAAGAAGGCCGGGAAGTACATCACGCTGACGACCTGCACGCCGGTCTACACGTCCACGTACCGGTACGTGGTGTGGGGCGAGCTGGAGCGGGTCGACAAGGTGGACGGTGACCGGACGCCGCCGAAGGAGCTGAGGTAGGGCGGACCGGGACCGCCTACGATGAGCTAGGCCCGAAGCCGCAACTTCGTCTTGCGGCTTCGGGCCTTTTGTCTTTGGTGGTGTCGGCGTTCGGTGAGGTCACTTCAGGATGCTGAGTGGCGCTCCTGTGCTCCATTCCTGCAGCAGGCCTCGGGGGACGACCGTGACACCGGTCTCTGTGGCGATGTCGACTGCCTCTGTGGTGAACGGGCATGTGGCGACGAAGAGTGCGACGTCGGAGATGCGGAGGACCTTGGCGCCGCCGATGAACTTCTGCATGTCTGCGCTGGTGATCGAGAGGTAGGGGGCGAACCTCTTGCACTGGACTGCGACACGTCGGCCATCGGGAGTGAGGGCGGTGATGTCGACGCCGCGGTCTCCGCGGCCGCCTCGGACGACGACGTCGGTGCAGCCGTCGCGGCGGAGCAGGACGGCGACGTGGTCCTCGAACTCCGAGCCGTTCATGGTGTCCATGGCCGCCATGGTGACGGCGTGGGTACTGCTCGGCCCGGTTGCTTCCAGCCTCTGGAGCCGGACGTGGTGGCGGCGCATTCGGTGCTCTACGTGCTGGATGCCTGCGCGTAGGGCGAGCAGTTCGCGGCGGTGTTCACCGGAGGTTTCGATCAGGGCGTTGAACATGGGGACGACGGTCTTGCCGAGGGTGTCGGCGATGCGTTGATCGATGCGGGCGTCGAGGGCGGCGATGTCTGCCGTGTTCTGAGTGCCGGCGGGTTGGGTGCGCGCCAGGTACTCCATGTCGAGGAGGTAGGCGCGGACTTGGCGGGCCACGTCGCTGTCGCGCAGGAGCATGGCGACGTTGAGGATGGCTCGGCGGGAGTAGACGGTGAGGCTGCGACGGGCCTGTGGATTGCTTTCCAGGGAGAGTGACATGTTGTCACTCTCGAATTTGCGCAGGTCAGTACCACGGAGCACGACCATGCCGTTGGTGGTCAGCTCTTCCCGGTGGCGCTTGGCGAGCTGCCGGATGGCTTCGGCGGTGACACCGAAGTAGGCGGCGGCCATCGCCGTCGTCACATGCATTCCGTCCGGCAGGAGCGACAAGGCCTTCACCTTGTCGAGAATGTCCGTGCGTTCGAGCACGCTGTCACGGAGGGTCTTCGACTCGATCAGAGCCGTCTCGTTGATCACCTCAAGTGTCCTTTCGCTCCGGGGAGTTCGGATACTCCACCGCACCTCGATCAACGAGTCAGGACATATGAAGATACGAGCGAATCTCGTAGCTGTGTGTGAATGAGGGCTCAGGAGCTGTTGAGACGTCTACAGACGGAGCCCCGGCCTCCTCACATCGAGGGGGCCGGGGCTCCGTGCGTACGCGGGTGGTGAGGCGTCAGCCTCCGAGGTTGCCTCCGAAGATGCCGCCGTTGTCGTTGCCGCCGTTGCCGTTTCCTCCGCCGCCGACCGTGGTCAGGGTGACCGTGGTGTTGGCGGGGTCGGACGCGGTGTTGGCCGCCGGGTCCTGGGTGATGACCCGGGCCTCGTCGCCCTGGTCGGCGCCGTCGGCGAACTGGACGTTCTTGAAGCCGGCGTCGTTCAGGATCTTCTTGGCGTCCTTCACCTTCTGGCCGACCACGTTCGGGACCGGGGTCTGCGCGCCCTCCTTGGCGACCTTCAGCGTGACCGTGGAGCCGGGCTCGGCCTGGCTGTCCGCGGGGAGGCTCTGGGCGAAGACCTTGCCGGGCTCGGCCGCGGTGCTCTCCTCTTCGGCGCAGCTCGCTTCGAGGTTGCTGTCCTTGAGCTGCTGGGTGGCCTCGTCGCAGGAGAGGTTGCCGCCGGCCACGTTCGGGACGGTGACGAGGGCCTTCTTCTTGGCGACGGTCAGGGTGATCTCGGTGCCCTTTTCGACCTTGCCGCTCGAGGGGTCCTGCTTGGTCACCGTGCCGGGTGTCCGCTCGGACTCCTCGGTCGTCCTGGTGACGTTGTCGAAGCCCTTGCTCTTCAGCTCGGAGACGGCTTCGTCGTACGAGAGGCCCGTGACGTCCGGGATGGAGATCTTGGGAGCGCCTGTCGAGACGGACACCGTGACCGTGTCGTTCTTGTCGACCTGCGTTCCTGACTCCGGGGTCTGCGAGCAGATCTGGCCCTTGGGGTAGTCCTCGCAGGGGCCCGACTTGCTGGAGTCCAGCTTGAGGTCGCGGTTCTCGGCCATCTTCTCGGCTTCGCCGACCGTCTTGCCGACGAAGTTCGGGGCCTTGAACGACTCGTCGCTGACGCCGCCGCTGCCGAAGATCTCCCTGCCGATCAGGATGGCGCCGACGAGCACCAGGATGCCCGCGAGGACCAGGAAGATCGTCGACATGCGGTTCTTGCTCTGCCGGCGCCGGTCGGCCCGTTCGTCGTAGCCGAAGCCGCCGTCGTCCGGGTTGGTCGGCGGCAGCATCGACGTCTGGCCCGCGCCGTTCTGCGGGCGCAGCATCGCGGTCTGCTGGTCGTCGGGGTGGCCCCCGCCGTAGCCGACCGCGCCCATGGCGGCGGTGGCGGCGACCGGCCGGCCGTCGAGGCAGGCCTCGATGTCGATGCGCATGTCGTCGGCCGACTGGTAGCGGTAGTCCGGGTCCTTGGTCAGCGCCTTGAGGACGATCGCGTCCATCTCGGGCGTGATCTCGGAGTCGAAGACCGATGGGGCCTGGGCCTCTTCGCGCACGTGCTGGTACGCGACGGCGACCGGGGAGTCGCCGACGAACGGCGGCCGCACGGTCAGCAGTTCGTAGAGCAGGCAGCCCGTGGAGTACAGGTCGGAGCGCGCGTCGACCTGTTCGCCCTTGGCCTGTTCCGGCGACAGGTACTGCGCGGTGCCGATGACCGCCGCGGTCTGCGTCATGGTCATGCCGGCGTCGCCCATCGCGCGGGCGATGCCGAAGTCCATGACCTTCACCTGACCGTTGCGGGTCAGCATGACGTTGGCCGGTTTGATGTCGCGGTGCACGATGCCCGCGCGGTGCGAGTACTCGAGGGCCTGGAGGATGCCGACGGTCATCTCCATGGCGCGCTCGGGCAGCAGTTTGCGGCCGGAGTGCAGCAGCTCTCTGAGCGTGGATCCGTCGACGTACTCCATCACGATGTACGGGATGGAGATCTGGTCGACGTAGTCCTCGCCCGTGTCGTACACCGCCACGATCGCGGGATGGTTGAGCGAGGCGGCGGACTGGGCCTCCCGGCGGAACCGGGCCTGGAACGACGGGTCGCGCGCGAGGTCCACCCGCAGCGTCTTCACCGCCACGGTGCGGCCGAGCCGGGTGTCATGGGCGAGGTAGACCTCCGCCATGCCACCACGGCCGAGCACCTGGCCCAGCTCGTACCGGCCGCCGAGGCGACGCGGCTCTTCCATTACCTACCAGCCCTCTCCGTCGGTCCCGACCGTCCCGTGCGGGCGCTGCCGGTGTGCTGTCCGGGCATACCGTACCCGGCCTGCCCAGCGTGACCTGGCCACCACCGTGACCCGTGACAGGACCGGTATCGCCACGTGCGTCTATGTGAACGAGGGGTGACCGGGCTCACAAGGGGTGGTGAAGCCGGGTTCCATCCGGTCACTTCTTGCTGTCCACGACCGCCTTCATCACGTCCCGCGCGATGGGGGCGGCGAGACCGCCACCGGAGATGTCCTGGCGGCTGGCGGCGCTGTCCTCGACGACGACGGCCACCGCGACCGGCGAGCCCGAGGACGTCCTCGCGTAGCTGACGAACCAGGCGTACGGCTTCTCGCTGTTGTCGACACCGTGCTGGGCGGTTCCGGTCTTGCCGCCGACGGTGACGCCGTCGATCTTCGCGTTGGAGCCGGTGCCGTCGTTGACGACCGTCTCCATCATCGACTGGAGCTTCTGCGCGTTCTCCTCGGAGAGCGGCCGGCTGAGCTCCTTCGGGTCCGTCTTCTCGATGGTGTCGAGGTTCGGGGCCTTCAGTTCGTCGACCATGTACGGGTCCATGAGCTTGCCGTCGTTGGCGATCGCCGAGGCGACCATCGCCATCTGCAGCGGCGTCGTGGCGGTGTTGAACTGGCCGATCGAGGAGAGCGCGGTCTCCGACTTGTTCATGTCGTCGTCGAAGTTCGACGCGTTCGAGCGGACCGGGATGAACTGCTCCTTGTTGAAGCCGAACTTGTCGGCTTCCTCACGCATCGCGTCGACGCCGAGGTCCGAGCCGATCTTGCCGAAGACGGTGTTGCAGGAGACCTTCAGGGCGTTGCGCAGCGTCGCGTTCTCACAAGGGATGTCGCCCTCGTTCGGCAGCGGCGTCGTGGTGCCCGGCATGATCCACGGCAGCGGGGTGTCGGTCTTCTGGTCGGGGGCGTACTTGCCGCTCTCCAGCGCGGCCGCGGCCGTCACCAGCTTGAACGTCGAACCCGGCGGGTACGTCTCGCGCAGCGCGCGGTTCAGGAGCGGCTTGTCCTTCTCCTTGTCGAGCCGCGAGAACGTCTTGCCGTCGTCGGTGGAGTTCCCGGCGAAGGACGACGGGTCGTACGACGGCGTGGAGGCGAGCGCGAGGATCTTGCCGGTGGACGGCTCGATGGCGGCGACCGCGCCCTTGCCGCGGTTCTTCAGGCCGTCGTAGGCGGCCTTCTGGGCGGCGCCGTTGAGGGTGGTGACGACGTTGCCGCCCTCCTTCTGCTTGCCCGTGATCATGTCGAGGGTGTTGCGGAAGAAGAGGCGGTCGTCGTTGCCGCTGAGGATGCCGTCCTCGAGGTTCTCGATCTGGCTGGCGCCGACGACCTGCGAGGCGTATCCGGTGACGGGCGACCACATGGGCCCGTCCTTCCAGGTGCGCTTGTACTTCAGGTCGGTGCCGGTGGTCGCCTTGGAGCCGGTGATGGACTTGCCGTCGACGATGATGTCGCCGCGGGGCGTCGAGTACCGCTCGATGGCGACGCGGCGGTTCTCCTTGTCGGAGGCGAGCGAGTCGGCCTTCACGTACTGGAGCCAGTTGTCGCGGATCAGGAGGCCCAGGACCAGGAGTCCGCAGAAGATCGCGATGCGGCGCAGGGGCTTGTTCACGGTCGGACCACCTGGGTCATCTCGGCGTCGGGACTTGGCGTGGGGCTGGGGGCGGGCCGCCGCGCGGTGTCGCTGATGCGGATCAGGATGCCGATGAGCGCCCAGTTGGCGATGACGGATGAACCGCCGTACGCGAGGAACGGCATCGTCATACCGGTCAGCGGGATGAGCCCCATGACACCGCCGGCGACGACGAAGACCTGCAGCGCGAAGGCGCCGGACAGGCCGACAGCGAGCAGCTTGCCGAAGGGGTCGCGGGCCGCGAGTGCGGTGCGTACGCCGCGCTCCACGATCAGTGCGTAGATCAGCAGCAGTGCCATCAGGCCCGCCAGGCCCAGCTCCTCACCGAAGGTGGCGAGGATGAAGTCGGAGTTGGCGGCGAAGCGGATCAGCTCGGAGTGGCCCTGGCCCCAGCCGGTGCCGAGGGTGCCGCCGGAGCCGAAGGCCCACAGTGCCTGCATCGCCTGCTCGGAGTGGCCGGGCACGCCCTGCCGGCTGAGCATGTACTCCTTCATCGGGTCGAGCCAGGCGTCGACGCGCTGCTGGATGTGCGGCTCGAACGTGGCCACGCCGACGGCGCCGACCGCGGACATCATCAGACCGAAGACGATCCAGCTGGTCCGCTCGGTGGCGACGTACAGCATGATGACGAACATTCCGAAGAACAGCAGCGACGTACCGAGGTCGGTCTCGAAGACAAGGATGAGGATCGAGATTCCCCAGACGACGAGGATCGGTCCGAGGTCGCGGCCGCGTGGCAGGTACAGGCCCATGAAGCGGCGTGAGGCGAGCGCCAGGGCGTCCCGCTTCACCATCAGGTAGCCGGCGAAGAAGATCGCGAGGACGATCTTCGCGAACTCACCGGGCTGGATGGAGAAGCCGCCGATGTTGATCCAGATCCGCGCGCCGAAGATGTTCTGGCCGAGGCCGGGAACCAGCGGGAGCAGCAGCAGGATCACGGCGCCGAGCATGGAGATGTACGTGTAGCGCTGCAGGGCGCGGTGGTCCTTGAGGAAGATCAGGACCACGATGAACAGCGCGATGCCCATGGCGGTGTACATCAGCTGCTTGGGTGCGGCGCTGCCCGCCTGGTCGATCGACTGGAGCAGCTTCGACTGGTCGAGCCGCCAGATGACCACCAGGCCGAGGCCGTTGAGCAGTGTGGCCAGCGGCAGCATCAGGGGGTCGGAGTACGCCGCGAACTTCCGTACGACGATGTGGGCGACGCCTGCGAGCAGGCAGAGGCCGAGCCCGTAGCCGAGCAGGCCCGTGGGGACCTCGCCGTCGAGGGCGAGGCCGACATTGGCGTACGCGAACACCGGGATGATCACGGCGAACACCAGGAGCGCGAGCTCGGTGTTGCGCCGGCTGGGTGCTCCGATCGCTCCAATGGTCGACGTATGGGTCGTGGAGTTACTACTCATGGCGTGCTGAGGCCCCCAACGGCTTCTACTGCTGTGCGCACGCCTTGGCCAGCTGCTGCTCTTCCTCGGAAAGAGTGGGGCCGGGGCTGGGCGTGGGTGAGGTCTTGGACTTGCCGGACGACGACGATGCGGACGGGTTCGGCGTGGGTGTGACGGTGCGGTACGACGCCTTGGACGCCGTGCCTCCCGTGGAGGTTCCGCCTGCCTCGCCCTCGCCGGTCTTCGCGTTCTTCTCGTTCTCGGCCTTGTCCCGGGCTGCCTGCTTCTCGCATGCGGTGGCCTGCGCGGACAGTTCCTGGATCTTGTCCTGGGCGGCGGCCAGGTCACCTTCGGCGATGGTCGCGTCGACCTGCTTGCGCTGGTAGGGCGGCAGGTACTTGAGCGCGATCTCCGGGTGGTCCTTCTCGACGTCGGACAGGCTGACCCAGGCGAGGTCCTGGCTGATGCCGCGGTACAGCGCCACGTGCTCCTCGTTGGTGCCGACGTAGTACTGCGTCTGCGTCCAGCGATAGCCGCCGTAGAGCCCGCCGCCGATGACGGCCAGCGCGAGCACCGTGTAGAGGGATCTCTTGAGCCACCTCCGGCGGGGCCGGGGCTTCACGAAGTCCTCGTCCGTGTAGGAGAAGCTCTCCACGGCGCCGCTGTCGGGCGGGCCGAACTCGCCGCCGCCGGGGGGCCCGGCGGGGGCCTGGCGGCCCAGTCCGGCGGCGCGGCCCGCGGGGGTCTCCATCGCGTTGCCTTCGTGCAGCGCCTGCTGGTTCTCGGCGACCGCGCCGACGACCACGGGTGCGTCCGAGAGGTGACCGGCGAGGGTGTCCCCGCTGTCGATGTCGAGGACGTCCGCGACGATCACGGTGATGTTGTCGGGTCCGCCGCCGCGCAGCGCCAGCTGGATCAGGTCCTGGACCGTCTCCTGCGGGCCCTGGTAGCTGGCGAGGGTCTCCTCCATCGTCTGGTGGGAGACGACGCCGGACAGGCCGTCGGAGCAGATCAGGTACCGGTCGCCGGCGCGGACCTCACGGATGGAGAGGTCGGGCTCGACGTGGTCGCCGCTGCCCAGCGCGCGCATGAGCAGCGAGCGCTGCGGGTGCGTGGTGGCTTCCTCTTCCGTGATGCGGCCCTCGTCGACGAGGCGCTGCACCCATGTGTGGTCCTGGGTGATCTGCGTGAGCACGCCGTCGCGCAGCAGGTACGCGCGCGAGTCGCCGACGTGTACGAGGCCGAGCCGCTGGCCCGTCCACAGCAGTGCGGTCAGGGTGGTCCCCATGCCCTCGAGCTGGGGGTCCTCCTCGACCATCATCCGGAGCTGGTCGTTGGCCCGCTGCACGGCGGTGCCGAGCGAGGTCAGGATGTCCGAGCCGGGCACGTCGTCGTCGAGCGCGACGATGGTGGAGATCACCTCGGACGAGGCGACCTCACCGGCGGCCTGGCCGCCCATGCCGTCGGCGATCGCGAGCAGCCGGGGGCCGGCGTAGCCGGAGTCCTCGTTGCCCTCGCGGATCATGCCTTTGTGTGATCCGGCGGCGAAGCGAAGGGACAGACTCATGCGCACCTGCCCAGCTGGCTCAGACTCCGGGTACAGCCGGTCGTGTCGAACCACACTGCCCACCCTCCGGTCGGGAGCGCGCCGGGGCCCGGGCCGCCTTGGGCCCGGACGTCCGCGTCGGCCCGATCGCGCTCATTCATGACGTAGCACTACTTCCGCAGCTCGATGACGGTCTTGCCGATGCGGATCGGCGCACCCAGCGGAATGGGCTGGGGCGTCGTGAGGCGGGTCCGGTCGAGATATGTGCCGTTGGTGGACCCGAGATCCTCGACGATCCACTGACCGTCCCGGTCCGGGTAGATCCTGGCATGCCGGCTCGACGCGTAGTCGTCGTCGAGCACGATGGTGCTGTCGTGCGCACGGCCGAGCGTGATCGTCTGCCCTTGCAGCGCCACCGTCGTACCGGTGAGCGTGCCTTCGGAGACGACCAGCTTGGTGGGGGCGCCGCGCCGCTGGCGGCCACCGCCCCCTTGCTGCTGTTGCCGCTGTTGCGGAGGCGCGGCGGCCTGTCGTGCGGCCTGCTGCGTGCGTCCGCTCTCACGGCGCGAGCCGCGTGCGGTGACGCGCGTACCGAACAGGTCGCTGCGGATGACCTGGACGGCCACGATCACGAACAGCCACAGAACAGCTAGGAAACCCAGCCGCATGACCGTCAGGGTCAGCTCTGACATTGCCCCCGCTTCACCCTTCGGCTTGCCGGTAAACGATGGTGGTTTGGCCCACGACGATCCGCGAGCCGTCGCGGAGCGTAGCGCGGGTGGTGTGCTGCCCGTCCACCACGATGCCGTTGGTGGATCCAAGATCCTGGATCGTCGAGGGCGTTCCGGTCCGGATCTCGCAGTGCCGGCGCGATACGCCGGGGTCGTCGATCCGCACGTCGGCCTCGGTGGACCTGCCCATCACGAGGGTGGGGCGGGAGATCTGGTGGCGGGTGCCATTGATCTCGATCCAGTGGCGCACGCGGGCGCCGGGCAGCGGGCCCGAGCCGGGCTGCTGCCCCTGCGCCGCCGGTGCTGGCTGCGGGGCCTGCGCCGGAGGACCCGGCGGCGGTGCCGAGGGCATCGGCGGGGCCGCGGTGGGCTGCGGGTATCCGTAGCCACCGGGCGCCTGGTTCGGCCGGGCGGCCGGGGCGGGGCGCTGCTGTTGCTGGGGCCTGTCCTGGCTGGTGGACGACGCGAGGGTGCGGCTGCGTACCCGGTACAGACCCGTGTCCAGGTCGTCCGCCTTCTCCAGGTGCACCTTGATGGGGCCCATGAAGCTGTAGCGCTGCTGCTTCGCGTAGTCGCGCACCATGCCGGACAGCTCGTCACCGAGCTGGCCCGAGTAGGGGCTCAGCCGCTCGTAGTCGGGCGCGCTGAGCTCCACGATGAAGTCATTGGGGACGACGGTCCGGTCGCGGTTCCAGATCGTGGCGTTGTTGTCGCACTCGCGCTGCAGTGCTCCGGCGATCTCGACGGGCTGCACCTCGGACTTGAAGACCTTGGCGAAGGTGCCGTTGACCAGCCCCTCGAGGCGCTGTTCAAACTTCTTCAGGACTCCCATGGGGCACCTCCTCCTTCTTTGCCGTCCTGCCTGCTTGGTACTGCTTACTGATCGTATCCACGCGTCGGGAAATCGGCTGGTTCCCCCTGTCCGCCTGCTCGATGAGTGTCGACGCTCACAGCCCCTCAACCGGGCCCCTTGTCTGGGGATCGTAGAGGTGGCCTCCACACAGTGTCCCGTACGCGGCTGTGGGCCGTGGGCGATCCGGGCCCCGGGTGCCCGTCGGGAGCCCGCCAGAACGGATGTGAATCCACCCTGTGCAGCGTGCTAATGTTTTGTTCGTCGGAAGGCACAGGGCCCGCAAGGGCGCAGGGTTCGGAAGACACACTCGATTGCGCGAGTGGCGGAACGGCAGACGCGCTGGCTTCAGGTGCCAGTGTCCTTCGGGACGTGGGGGTTCAAATCCCCCCTCGCGCACAGCGAAAAGCCTCGCAGATCTTTGGATCTGCGGGGCTTTTGCGTTGCCTGCCGGAGGCGGGTGCGCATGCCCACAGGGCCCCACTACCGGTCGGTCGTGGGGCCCTGTGGGTTATGTCACGTCACTACGCGCGCGTGCTCGCGCAGGTGTACTCAGGCGGCGAAGCGGGAGGCGAGCGCCTTGCCCTTCTCCTCGGCGTCGGCGAGGGCCTTGGTGCGGGAGGCCTCGTAGAGCGGGACGAGCTCGGCCATCGCCGGGTTCTGCGGGGCCATGGTCAGCTCCGGGACGATGAAGTCCAGGTCGAGACCGAGGCCGTCGCGCAGGGCCGCGCCGAGGAAGTTCTGTACGTACTCGAAGCCCTCGCGCGGGGTGCCCGGCGCGTAGGAGCCGCCGCGGCTGGCGACGACGGTGACCGGGGTGCCCTTGGCGGACTGGGTCTCGGGGCCCGAGGTGCGGCCCATGAGGATCACGTTGTCCAGCCATGCCTTCAGCGTGGAGGGGATCGAGAAGTTGTACATCGGGGCGCCGATCAGGACGGCGTCCGCCTGCTCCAGCTCCTCGATGAGCTTGACGCGCTCGGCGAAGGCGGCGGCCTGCTCCGGCGTGTGGGCGTCGGCGGGGACGAAGCCGGCCAGGTGGGCGTCGGCGGTGATGTGCGGCACCGGGGTCGCGGCCAGGTCGCGGTAGACGACGGTGCCCTCCGGGTGCTGCTCCTGCCAGGCCTTGCGGAAGGCGTCCGTGACGGCGCGGGACGCGGAGGCCTGGCCGTCGAAGACAGAGGAGTCGATGTGGAGCAGGGTGGCCATGGTTCTCTCCCGTGAGGGTTGAGGGCGCCCTGCGAAGATTGAGGGCGCGCTAATTGAGTATGTAACTAGTAATAGCACAGGAGCTTACTTTTTTTCATCCACATACGAGAACGCAGTACGCTGGAGGCATGGTGGGCAGCGGGGAAGACATGAGCGAGGCGTGCGCGGGCGGCGCGGTCACCCACGAACCGCAGAGGTGTTCGACGGTCGACATCGGCATGACGCGCGTCTTCGGACTGCTGGGCAAGCGCTGGACGGGGCTGATCGTGTCCGTCCTGATGAGCGGTCCCAGGCACTTCGCGGATCTGCGCAGGGCCATCCCCGGCATCAGCGAGCGCATGCTCTCGGACCGGCTGACCGAGCTCGGCGCGGCCGGCCTCGTCGTGCGGCAGGTCGACGAGGGGCCGCCGCTGCGCGTCTCCTACCGGCTCTCGGCGGCGGGCGCCGCGCTGCAGCCCGCGCTGCGGGAGCTGGGGGACTGGGCCGGGACGTATCTGGGGGCCGAGGGCGGGACCTGCCCGGAGGAGTTCCGGAAGTAACGGGCCCGGGGAGTGAGCGAGTTGTGCACGTGCTGAGGGTTTTCCACAGGCCCTGACGGGTCTTCCGGACCGGCGGTACGGTCGTGACCGATGGCATGCGACGTGCGGGGACGGCCTCGTGCGCGATGTTCGTACGGGGCGGGGGAGGCGGTCGGTCGTGGGCGGATCGGAACACGTGGCGGTGCCGCGGCAGGGCGGGGCGCCGGAGTCCGCGGAGGCCGGGGCGCGGCGGCTGCCGTGGGTGCCGGGGTTCGCGGTGGCGGACGCAGAGGATTCGGGCGGCACGCCCAAGGAGGCGGGCAAGGCGCTGCGCGAGAAGGTGCCGCGGAGCGCGCACCGGGACTTCGCGGCGGACCCGGACCGGCCCGACGGACCGGCCGCCGTCGAGGAGTCCAACCGCGGCAGGATCCCCGGGCTCATGCCGATCCGGGTCGGACGGATGGCCGCCACCCCCTTCGCCTTCCTGCGCGGCTCCGCGGGCCTGATGGCGTACGACCTCGCGCGCACCCCGGTGACCGGCATCGGCGCCCAGATATGCGGCGACGCGCACGCGGCCAACTTCGGCCTCTACGCGGACGCGCGCGGCGGCCTCGTCATCGACCTCAACGACTTCGACGAGACGGTGCACGGCCCCTGGGAATGGGACCTGAAGCGGCTCGCCACGTCGCTTGTGCTCGCGGGCCGGGAGGCGGGAGCCGACGAGGACACCTGCGAGGAAGCGGCGCACGACGCCGTCGGCTCCTACCGGCGCACTATGCGGCTCCTCGCGAAACTCCCCGCCCTGGAGGCGTGGAACGCGATCGCCGACGAGGAACTCGTCTCCCACGCAGGCGCCCGTGACCTGCTCGGCACCCTGGAGCGGGTCTCCGAGAAGGCCAGCAAGAACACCAGCGGGCGGTTCGCGGCGAAGTCCACGGTCGCGGTGGAAGGCGGCGGACGGCGGTTCGTGGACGCGCCGCCGGTGCTGCGCTCGGTGCCCGAAGGGGAGGCGGCGGCCGTCGCGAGGGCGCTGGGCCCCTATCTGGACACCCTGTCCGCGGACCGGCTGCCGCTGCTCGGGCGGTACGCGATCCATGACGTGGCCTTCCGCGTCGTCGGCACCGGCAGCGTCGGCACCCGCTCCTACGTGGTGCTGCTCCTCGACCACCTGGGCGAGCCGCTCGTGCTGCAGGTGAAGGAGGCGCGGTCCTCGGTGCTGCTTCCGCACCTGCCGGCGGCCGGGTTCGCGGCGGAGCCGGTCGGGCACGAGGGCCGGCGGGTGGTGCTCGGGCAGAAGCGGATGCAGGTCGTCAGCGACATCCTGCTGGGATGGACCACGGTCGACGAACGGCCGTTCCAGGTACGGCAGTTCAGGAACCGCAAGGGAAGCGTCGATCCGGCGGCCCTCGCCGCCGACCAGATAGACGACTACGCCCGGATGACCGGCGCCCTGCTCGCCCGCGCCCACGCGCACAGCGCCGACCCGCGGCTCGTCGCCGGGTACTGCGGCAAGAACGAGGAGCTGGACGAGGCGGTGGCCGCGTTCGCCGTCACCTACGCGGACCGGACCGAGGCCGACCACGGGGAGCTGGTGCGGGCCGTGCGCGAGGGGCGGGTGGCGGCCGAGACTGGCGTCTGAGGAGCGGGCGGCCGGGCTGGGGCGGCTGCGTCGAGGAAGTCGGGGCGGCCGCGTCGAGGAAGGGGTCGCTCCGCCATGCCGGTGCGGTCAACACCGTGCCCTACGCTGGTCGTGTGACGACCCCGGAGACCGACGATGCGGCAGGGCGACCGGAGGGGCAACCTCGGGAGCGCCTCAAGGACCGCCTGAAGGAACGCCTCAACGAGCGGGCCCAAGAGCGGAGCGCGGAGCGGCCAGAGGCGCGCCTCGAGCGGGCCGTGCGCGCCGCCGAGCAGGCGTTGATCGAGTTCGAGATCGCCGTGGAGACCTTCCGGGTCGAAGTGGAGAACTTCTC
Source organism: Streptomyces sp. NPDC002795 (assembly GCF_042888725.1). NCBI lineage: Bacteria > Bacillati > Actinomycetota > Actinomycetes > Kitasatosporales > Streptomycetaceae > Streptomyces > Streptomyces sp. NPDC002795. The sequence goes on along the minus strand of NZ_JBIAQB010000014.1, from coordinate 38,457 downwards.
GCGTCTGCACCACCAGAAGCTCGGGCCGATGTACACGCGGCTCGACGAGCTGGAGGCGCTGATCGCGGAGGCGACGGCGGCCCGCACCGGTGATCCGGAGGATCACCGCAAGGCCGACGAGGCGCGGGCGCGGGTGATGCCGATGCCGGGCGTCGAGGAGCTGTTCCACGGGTGGATGGACGGGGACGGGCTGTTCCCGGAAGCCGCCGCGATGCTGACCGATCAGCCGGTGCGGCCGCCGCAGCGGGTGCGGCCCAGCGAGGAGGCGCGCAAGCTCTACCGCGAGCTGGCCCGCAAGGCCCACCCGGACCTGGCGCAGGACGACCAGGAGCGGGAGCGGCGCGACGAGTTCATCTCCCGGGTGAACGCGGCGTACGGCCGGGGTGACGCGGCGTTGCTGCGTGAGCTGGCCGAGGAGTGGGCCGCGGGTCCGGTGCCGCCCGAGCAGCAGCCGACTGAGAGCGAGGAGCTGTACGCCCGCCTCGAATGGCTGGCGCAGCGCAAGGAGCTGCTCACGGCGGTGGCGCAGGAGCTGGAGGAGGGCGCGATCGGCTCGATGCTGCGGATGGCTCCCGATGACCCGGACACCTTGCTCGACGAGATCGCGGAGAAGCTGCTGGCGCAGGTCGCCGAGCGGGAGACCGAGCTGGCGCGGCTGACCGCGTCCTGAGGTCCGAGGTGCGAGGTCCGAGGTGCGGGGGCCGAGGTCCGAGAGGGTAGCGTCGGGGCATGGTTTTCGGTTCTGGTGTTCCCACGGTCGCTGTCGACGAGCTCAAGGAAGCGGACTTCCTCCTCGATGTCCGTGAGGACGACGAGTGGCAGGCGGGTCACGCGGCGGGCGCTCTGCACATTCCGATGAGCGAATTCGTCGCCCGCTACGGCGAGTTGACCGAGGCGGCGCCGCAGGACGGTCGCGTCAACGTGATCTGCCGCTCCGGCGGACGCTCCGCCCAGGTGACGATGTATCTGGCGCAGCAGGGGGTCGACGCGGTGAACGTCGACGGGGGCATGCAGGCCTGGGAGGCGGCCGGCCGCGCCGTCGTGGACGACAACGGGCAGCCGGGCGCCGTGGCCTGAGATCATCTGGTTTCTGGGCTGATCGCCCCAGGACTGATCGTCCCAGGACTGATCACTCCAGGACTGATCACCCCAGTGGATGCGCCGCCAGCAGGTCGCCGAGTGCCTCCTCGTGGGCGGCGGCCGGGCCGAGCGAGAGCTCCAGGTACTTGGCCCACGCGTGATAGCGGTGCAGAGAGTAGTCCGTGTCCGCGCCGAAGCCGCCGTGCAGGTGCTGGGCGGTCTGCACGACGCGTCGTACGCCGTCGGACGCCCAGGTCTTGGCGACCGCCACGTCCCCCGCGACCGGTAGCGGGCCGCTCGCCCCGCTGCTGATGCGCCAGGCCGCCTGCCACAGGGTGGCTTCCATGGCGCGCAGGTCGATATAGCGGTCGGCGGCCTGCACGGCCACGGCCTGGAACGTGGCGATGGGGTGGCCGAACTGCTCGCGCTTGCCCGCGTAGTCACTGGTCATCTTGAGCACGCCTTCACCGAGGCCGAGCGCGAGCGCGCACGTGCCGGTGGCGAGCAGGTCGTGCAGGCGGGACCAGGCCGTGGCGTCCTCGATGACGTGCGACGCCTCGACGCGCACTCCGTCAAGGCGCAGCTCGGCCTGGCGCTCGCCGGTCGTCACTATCTGCTCGGCGAGCGTGAGCCCCGGTACGTCGGCGAACGGCCCGGGGAGCACCGCGAGCACCGCTTCGCCCTCGCCGGTGTGCGCCGGGACGAGGATCCGGTCGGCGCCGAAGGCCCAGGGCACAGCCGTCTGCACGCCGTCGAGCACCCAGGCGTCCGATCCCGCGTCGCCCTCCTTGCGTGCGGTGACGGCCAGTTCGGCCGGGTCGTGCCCGGTGTGGCCCGCGGAGGCGACCGTCAGGACGAGCTCGCCGCGCGCGGCACGGGGGAGGATCTCCTGCCGCAACCGGGCGCCGCCACAGTCCTGTACGACCGTCGCGGCCGCGCTGTGTTCGAGCAGCGGGATCCGGGCGAGGACCTTGGCCGATTCGCGCAGCACCAGGCAGAGCGCGATGGCGTCGAGTCCCGCTCCGCCGTGTTCCGGCCCGATCAACAGGCTGAGCAGATCGGCGTCGGCGGCCTTCGCCCACAGCGCCCGGTCGAAGTCCTCGGCGACCGCGCCCGAGGTGAGTGAGGGGCTGGGCACACCGTCAGGCGCGACCGGCCCGAACACCGCTTGCGCCGCCTCGACGGCCGCCTGTTGCTCCTCGGAGAAGGTGAAGTCCACTGGCCTTTCCTCCCGTTACTGCCATTCCTGCCGTATCGCCCGTACCGCGCCCGTGATCTGACGGGCCGTCAAGATAGAACAGGTTCTACGAGAAGGGAACAGTGGGCCCACGCGTTCGCCGGGCTCAGCGGTCGAAGTCCAACTCCACCTTCTCCGTGGTCGGATGCGACTGGCAGGCCAGCACATAGCCCGCCTCGGTCTCCTCGGCCTCCAGCGCGAAGTTCCGGTCCATGTGGATGGACCCGGTGACCAGGAACGCGCGGCAGGTCCCGCAGACGCCGCCCTTGCAGGCGTACGGCGCGTCCGGCCGGTTGCGCAGCACGGTCTCCAGGAGCGACTCGCCGTCCTGGACGGGCCAGCTGCCCGACCGGCCGTCGAGCTGCGCGGTCACCGTGCTGTGCGCGGGCGCCGTCGCGTGGGGAGCCGACGCGGCCGGCCGGCCGCGGGCCGGGCCTTCGTCGACGTGGAATATCTCCTCGTGGACGCGCTCGCGTCGCACGCCGAGTGCGCGCAGCGCCCGCTCGGCGCCCTGCACGAGCCCGTACGGTCCGCACAGGTACCAGCCCGCCACACGCTCCACCGGCAACAGCGCGGGCAGCAGCGCGGTGAGCCGCTCCTGGTCGAGCCGGCCGGACGCGAGGCCCGCCTGCTGTTCCTCCCGGGAGAGCACGGTGACCAGCTGGAACCGGTCCGGGTACCGGTCCTTCAGGTCGGCGACCTCCTCCAGGAACATCGTCGACGCGGTGCTGCGGTCGCTGCGTATCAGGCAGAACCGGGCCTGCGGCGCCCGCTCCAGGAGGGTGCCTGCGATGGACAGGACGGGCGTGATGCCGCTACCGCCGACCACCGCGGCGTAGTGGCCGGAGGTGAGGGCGGGGGCAGCGTCGGTGTCGGCGTCGGTGTCGGTGGCGCTGTCGGTTGTGGGGCTCGGGTCGAGGGTGAAGCGGCCGGCCGGGGTCATCACCTCCAGCTCGTCACCGACGGCGATCTCCTTGTGCGCGTACGTGGAGAAGGCGCCGTCGTCGACCAGACGCACGCCGACCCGCAGGCTGCTCGGTGCCTCGTGCGCCGGGGCGGTCGAGCAGATCGAGTACGTGCGCCGGATCTCCGCTCCGTCCACGGTGCGGCGCAGGGCGAGGTGCTGTCCCGGAGTGAAGCGGTATGCCTCGCGCAGTGGGGGCGGCACGGCGAGGGTCAGTGCCACGGAGTCATCGGTGAGCCGGTCGACCGCCGCGACGCGGAGCCGGTGGAAGCGGGTCCGTCCCCCTTCGTGCGCCATCACAACTCCTTGAAGTGGTCGAAGGGTTCGCGGCAGGACAGGCAGCGGCGCAGCGCCTTGCAGGCGGTGGAGGAGAACCGGCTCAGCAGTTCGGTGTCCGTCGACCCGCAGTGCGGACAGGCGATGAGCTCCGCGGTGGCCGGGGCGGCAGGGGTGGCGGCGTGCCGGGTGGGGCCGAGGGAGACGGTGACCGGGGCCGCCGGCGCCCGGGTGGTGCGCGGCGGCGCTATGCCGAACTCCTGGAGCTTGCGGCGGCCTTCGGGCGTGATGTCGTCCGTCGACCAGGCCGGGGCGAGCACCGGGCGGACGGTGACCTCGGGGATGCCGTGCTCGTGCAGCACCCGCTCGATGTCGGCCGACATCGTCTCGATCGCGGGGCACCCGGTGTACGTCGGGCTCAGCTCGACCTCCACGCGGCCGGGCCCGCGCGTGTGCACGGCGCGCAGCACGCCCAGCTCCTCCAGGTTCAGGACGGGCAGCTCGGGGTCCGGCACAGACCCGGCCAGCCTGCGCAGTTCTGCTTCGAGCGGGGTCTCCTGCTGGGCCCGTGTCTGCCGGCCCTGGTGGGCGTGGGCCGTGGTCACCATGACGCCCCCGGGTGGCTGCGGTGCAGATGCTGCATCTCGGCGAGCATCGGGCCGAAGGGTTCGGTGTGCACGCCCTGCCGACCGGCTCCGGCGCTCCATGCGCCGATCTGCGGTCCTTCGGGAACGGTCAGCGTCGCCTCTTGCAGCGTGTCGGCGACGGTCGTGGTCCACCTCGCCTGGAGGCCCTGCGGGTTGATGTCCAGGCCCGGGACCGGCTGGAACATCTCGCCGGTGTACCGCCACAGCGCGTCGACCGCGCGCTGCATCCGCGTGTGGCTCTCCTCCGTGCCGTCACCGAGGCGCAGCGTCCACTGCCGGGCGTGGTCCTGGTGGTAGGTGACCTCCTTGACCGCCTTGGCGGCCAGGGGAGCGAACTCGGACTCGGTCTCGGCCAGTTGGGCGTAGAGGAGCTGCTGGTAGGTCGAGAAGTAGAGCTGCCGGGCGATGGTGTGGGCGAAGTCCCCGTTCGGCTGCTCGACCAGCTGCACGTTGCGAAAGGCGCGCTCCTCGCGCAGGTACGCGAGCTCGTCCTCGTCGCCCACCAGGCTCAGCAGGACGCGGGCCTGGCCGAGCAGGTCGAGTGCGATGTTGGCGAGAGCCACCTCCTCTTCGAGTACCGGTGCGTGGCCCGCCCACTCCCCCAGGCGGTGCGAGAGCACCAGGGCGTCGTCGCCCAGGGCCAGGGCGGCGGACGAGGTGTCCGTCGTGTCGTGCGGGCGAGGCTGCGTCGTACCGGGCTGCGTCACAGGTGCTTCACCCCTTCCGGGATCTCGTAGAACGTCGGGTGCCGGTAGGGCTTGTCGGCGGAGGGCTCGAAGAACGGGTCCTTCTCGTCCGGTGAGGAGGCGGTGATCGCCGCGGACGGCACGACCCACAGGGAGATGCCCTCGCCGCGGCGGGTGTAGAGGTCGCGCGCGTTGCGCAGTGCCAGCTCCGCGTCCGGGGCGTGCAGGCTGCCGGCGTGCGTGTGGGAGAGGCCGCGGCGGGAGCGCACGAAGACCTCCCACAGGGGCCAGTCCGCGGTGCCGGATGCGCTGGTCGGGGTGTCGCTCATGCCGCCCTGCCTTCTCGCGTCGCCGTGGTGGAGCGCTTGGCCGCGTGGGCCGCGGCGGCCTCGCGCACCCACGCGCCCTCGTCGTGGGCCCGCCTGCGCTGGGTGATGCGCTGTTCGTTGCACGGCCCGTTGCCCTTGAGGACCGCCTTGAACTCGGACCAGTCGATCGGTCCGAAGTCGTGCTGCCCCCGCTCCTCGTTCCAGCTCAGCTCCGGGTCGGGAAGCGTGAGTCCGAGGGACTCGGCCTGGGGGACGCAGATGTCCACGAAGCGCTGGCGCAGTTCGTCGTTCGAGTGGCGCTTGATCTTCCACTCCATGGACTGCGCGGAGTGCGCGGACTCGTCGTCGGGAGGGCCGAACATCATCAGGGAGGGCCACCACCAGCGGTCCACGGCGTCCTGAGCCATCGCGTGCTGGGCCTCGGTGCCGCGGCTGAGCGCGAGCAGCAGCTCGTACCCCTGGCGCTGGTGGAAGGACTCCTCCTTGCAGATCCGCACCATCGCCCGCGCGTAGGGACCGTAGGAGCAGCGGCACAGCGGTACCTGGTTGGTGATCGCCGCGCCGTCCACGAGCCAGCCGATCGCTCCGACGTCGGCCCAGGTCAGCGTCGGGTAGTTGAAGATCGAGGAGTATTTCTGGCGGCCGCTGTGCAGCTTGTCGAGCAGTTCGTCCCGACCGGTGCCGAGGGTTTCCGCGGCGCTGTAGAGATAGAGGCCGTGCCCCGCCTCGTCCTGGACCTTCGCCATCAGGATCGCCTTGCGGCGCAGCGAAGGGGCGCGCGTGATCCAGTTCGCCTCCGGCTGCATGCCGATGATCTCGGAGTGGGCGTGCTGGGCGATCTGGCGCACGAGCGTCGCGCGGTAGGCGTCGGGCATCCAGTCGCGGGGTTCGATGCGCTCGTCCGCCGCCACCGCCGCGTCGAACACGGCCTGGAACGCGGCGTCGCCCAGCTCGGCGGTGCCGTCCGCCCGTGCTTCGGCTGCGCGGTGCTGCGGGGTTGCTGTCGCCATGCCCGGTCCCCCTCGACCTTGGGTGCCCGACCTCGGGTCGGGGGCCTCAACAGCTCCCGACCGATCGTTCGGTTCGTCGGATTCAATGGTGGGTCTCGGCGCCGTAAGGTGTCAACCCTGCGCGGTCGGCCTGTGGATAACCTCGGACGACTGTGCCGTGCGGGCGCTCCCCAGTACGGTTCCGGTGCGTCGTCCCGCGGGGCGACGGCCGGGAATCGGTTCGTCGTGGGGGCGCCGATCGGCGGATGGGCCGGGGACCGGCAGAACCGGATCGGGATCGGGGAGCACCGATGGAGACAGAAGCAGGCGCCGCGGACGAGGGCGTCCGGCTCACGACGGAGCCATCGGCTCCGCCGCGACCCCGCCTGCCCGAGCCGTCGGGTCCGGAGCCGGGCGGGGGGCCGTCCGGGGCTCCCGAGCGACGCGGGCTCGCGGCGCTCTCCCCCGGTCATCAGCTGACCGCCGTCCTCGCACTCATCGGCGTCGCGCTCGTCACCTGCGTGCACATCCTGATGGTCTTCCTGCACGTCGCGCCGTCGAACACGATCAGCAAGCAGCACGGTGAGCTCGTCGGCGCCTGGGTCTATCCCGAGTTCGAGCAGAACTGGAAGCTGTTCGCGCCCAACCCGCTGCAGCAGAACATCGCCGTGGAGGCCCGCGCCGAAGTGCGCACGCCCGACGGCGAACTGCGCGCGACCCGCTGGTACGGCCTGTCCGCGCAGGACGGCGCCGCCATCGACGGGAACCTGCTGCCCAGCCACACACAACAGAACGAGCTGCGCCGCGCCTGGGACGTCTACACGGGCACCCACGACGCGAAGAACCGGCCGAACGGTCTGCGCGGCGCCCTGTCCGAGCAGTACCTGCGCCGCATCCTCGTGCTGCGCCTCGACCGGCTCGGGGCGGCGGGCAAGGGCGAGGCCGTCGAGCGCGTCCAGATCCGCTCGAAGACGACCATGGTCGAGCCCCCGAAGTGGAGTGACGAGAAGGTGAACCAGAAGCCGGTGTACCGGCAGGTGCCGTGGTGGACGGTCACCTCCAGCGACGCACCGCTCGACAGCGGCACGCGCGTGCGGGTGCAGTCACCGGCGCAGGCCTCGGCAGGCGGTGACCGATGAACGGCGCACCTCCCGTGGGGCTCATGGACCGTATGCAGCGCAGGCTGGGCGACGGCCTCCAGTGGATCACCGCGTCCGCGCTCGTCCCCTACCAGAGCGCCGTGATCCGCATCGGGTTCTCCGCGACCTGGCTGCTCTTCCTGCTGCGCGAGTTCCCGCACCGCCAGGAGATGTACGGCCCCGACGGGCCGTGGAGCTGGGGCATGGCGCAGCAGCTCACCGAGGACAACCACGCGTTCAGCGCGCTCATGTGGTCCGACGGGCAGGGCTGGTTCGAGCTGGTCTACATAGTGGCGGTGGTGTCGTCCGCGCTGCTGATGCTGGGCTGGCGCACCCGCACCATGTCGGTCGTCTTCATGATCGGTGTGCTGTCACTGCAGAACCGCAGCGTCTTCATGGGGGACGGCGGCGACAACGTCATCCACCTCATGTCGATCTACCTCGTCTTCACGCGGTGCGGGCAGGTCTGGTCGCTGGACGCCCGCAGGGCCCGGCGAGGGGCCGAGGACCGGTTCGGCATCGTGCTGTGGTGGGTCATGGGGCTCGTCCTCGCCGCGATGACGTTCACGGGGAAGGTCGGCGGCGGCTGGCTGCTCTTCTTCTGGGGAATGTGGGCGGCCCAAGCGGTGTGGTGGTTCGTGAACCGCCGCGATCCGCAGGGCGATTCGCGCCTCCTGTGCGACGTCGTCGCCAACCTGTTGCACAACGCCGGACTGCTCGTGGTGATGGTCGAGGCGTGTCTGATCTACGCGACGGCCGGCTGGTACAAGATCCAGGGCAGCCGATGGCAGGACGGCACCGCGGTCTACTACCCGCTCCACCTGGACTACTTCTCGCCCTGGCCCGCCCTGGGCGAGCTGCTGACCACGTTCGGCCCGATGGTGCTGCTCGTGACGTACGGGACCGTGGCCGTCCAGGTCGCCTTTCCGTTCACCGTCTTCAACCGGCGCCTCAAGAACGTCCTGTTGGTGTTCATGATCCTGGAGCACGCGGTCATCGCCGTCGTCCTCGGGCTGCCCTTCTTCTCGCTCGCGATGATCGCCGCGGACGCGGTGTTCCTGCCGACGTCCTTCTTGGTGCGCGTCGGCGGCTGGGTGGCACGCGCGCGTAGTCGCGTTTTCTCCTCTACGAAGGCGACGGCCGAGCCCGACCGTCTCGCGAAGACCGACGGCGAACCAGTGGCGGCGGAGCAGCCGGCCGTGCGCACGTAGGCTTCCTGCCGTGAACGGGACGAGTACGGCGGACGGCGCGGGCGGCATGCGGGACGAGCGGCCCGGGGACCCACGGAGCGCGGGGACCGCCGAGGACGCCGTGCGGGCCTGGCGGCGGCTCGCGGACTCCGCGGTGCTGCTCGACGGGTTCCACGCCCTCAAGCACGCCGTACGCTTCGGCGCCGACGTCCCGGTCGCGCTCGCCGTCGACCGTGCGTCCACGCTCGCCCTGGCCGACGAGCTCGCCCCCGATGTCGTACGCGACCTGGCAGGGCTCCTCGTGGAGGTCCCGGACGAGGTGCTGCGGGGGCTCGTGCCGCGGCTGCACCCCACCGGGGTCGCCGCGCTCGCCGGGCGCCCCGCGCGGGCCGACAACCTGGCCGCCCTCGGGCGCCACGCGCGCACCACCCCCGTCGTCGTGCTCGACAACCCGCGCAACCTCGGCAACGCGGGCGCCGTGATCCGCCTCGCCGCCGGCTACGGCGCCACCGGGGTCGTCACCACCGGCGACCTCGACCCCTGGCACCCCACCGTCGTACGGGGCGGGGCAGGGCTGCACTTCGCGACCGCGGTGGAGCGGCTCACGGTCGAGGAGCTGCCGAGCGGGCCGCTGTACGCGCTCGACCCCGAAGGCGCGGACATCCGCGGCCTGAAGCTGCCCGACGACGCCCTGCTCGCCTTCGGGTCCGAGCGCAGCGGCCTCTCCGCCGAACTACGCGCGCGTGCCGACCACTTGGTGTCGCTACCGATGCGGCCCCAGGTCTCCAGCTACAACCTGGCCACCAGCGTCGGCATGACGCTCTTCCACTGGAGCGCGCACAGCACGAACGCGCCTTAGGCGGACACGGCCTGTGCGGCCTCCCGGCGCACCTCCACCACCCGGAAGCGGTTCGCCACGAAGGCGCCGTCGCACAGGGCCGCGTTCGCCGCCGGGTTGCCGCCCGAGCCGTGGAAGTCGGAGAACGCCGCCGTCTGGTTCACGTACACCCCGCCCGTCAGGTTGAGCGAGAGCTGCGCGCACTCCTCCAGGCAGACCTCCTCGACGGACCGCGCCACCTCTTCGGAGGTCGTGTACGCGCCGACCGTCATGGCGCCCTTCTCGCGCACCGTGCGGCGCAGGAGGTCCACCGCGTCGCCGGTCGACTCGACGCAGACCGCGAAGGAGACCGGGCCGAAGCACTCGCTCATGTAGGCGGCCTCCGCGTCGGTCCCTTCCCAGTACTTCCGTGCGCCGTCCAGCTTCACGATCACCGGCGTACGGACCACGGCGTCCGGGAAGTCCGGGTTGCTGATCTCCCGTGAGGGCAGGGCGACTTCGCCGATGCCGGGGGCCGCGTCGAGCCGGGCCTTCACGTCCGGGTTGACCAGCGCGCCCAGCAGCCCGTTCGCCCGGGCGTCGTCGCCGAGCAGGCCGCCGACCGACCTCGCGAGGTCGGCCACGACCTCTTCGTACGCCTTGGGGCCCTCGTCCGTGGCGATGCCCTCGCGCGGCACCAGGAGGTTCTGCGGAGTGGTGCACATCTGGCCGCTGTACAGGGACAGCGAGAACGCCAGGTTCGCCAGCATGCCCTTGTAGTTGTCCGTCGAGTCGATGACGACGGTGTTGACGCCGGCCTTCTCGGTGTAGACCTGCGCCTGCCGGGCGTTCGTCTCCAGCCAGTCGCCGAAGGCCGTGGATCCCGTGTAGTCGATGATCCTGATCTCGGGGCGTACGGCCAGGGTCTTGGCGATGCCCTCTCCGGGCCGCTCGGCAGCCAGTGCCACCAGGTTCGGGTCGAAGCCCGCCTCGGCGAGGACCTCGCGGGCCACCTGCACGGTGAGCGCGAGGGGCAGCACCGCGCGCGGGTGCGGCTTCACCAGGACCGGGTTGCCGGTGGCCAGGGAGGCGAAGAGGCCCGGATACCCGTTCCACGTAGGGAACGTGTTGCAGCCGACCAGCAGGGAGATGCCGCGCGCCACCGGCGTGAACTCCTTGGCCAGGACCAGGGGGTCGCGCTTGCCCTGGGGCTTGGACCACTCCGCGGTGTCCGGGGTCCGCACCTGCTCCACGTACGCGTACGCCACCGCCTCCAGGCCGCGGTCCTGCGCGTGCGGGCCGCCCGCCTGGAACGCCATCATGAAGGCCTGGCCGCTGGTGTGCATGACCGCGTGCGCGAACTCGTGCGTCCGCGCGCTGATCCGGGCCAGGATCTCCAGGCACGTCACCGCGCGCACCTCGGCGCCCGCCTCGCGCCACGCGCGCATGCCGGCGCGCATGGCCGGAAGCAGTACGTCGATGTCGGCGTGCGGGTACGTGACGCCCAACTCGATCCCGTACGGCGACACTTCACCGCCCACGAACTCGTCCGTGCCGGGCTGGCCGAGGTCGAGGCGGGTGCCGAGCAGGGCGTCGAAGGCGGCCTTGCCCTCGGGCATGCTCAGGCTCCCGCTCTCCCCGTAGGCCTTGGGGTGCTCCGGGTGCGGGGACCAGTACGCGCGCGTGCGGATCGCTTCCAGCGTCTGGTCGAGCGTCGGCCGGTGCTTGGCGATCAGGTCGTGCGTGGTGAGTTCGGCGGCGGCCATGGGGGACCAACTCCTCCTGGGCTGCGGCTCCTCGTCGAGCCGGCGAGCTGGGCGGGACCGGACGGGTCTGGGCAGGCTGGGCTGGGCAGGAACGAACCAACAGAGCTAGAGTAACCGAACGATCGGTCGGGACAAGGGGGTGCGGAAAAGCTGTGGAAAACCCGCGCCGGGGCCGTCCCGATGAGCCCCGGAACCCTGGGGCAGGACGAGGTACGGGAGGATCACGTGCATGACAGCACATGACCGCCTCGTCGGCGTGGTGGGCACCGGCACCATGGGGCAGGGCATCGCCCAGGTCGCCCTCGTCGCCGGGCATCCTGTCCGGCTGTACGACGCCGAGCCGGGGCGTGCGAGGAGTGCCGCCGAGTCGATCGCCGCGCGCCTCGACCGGCTCGTCGAGAAGGGCCGCATGGACGCCACCGAGCGGGCGGCCGCGGTCGCCCGGCTCGAACCCGCGCAGACGCTTGGCGAGTTGGCGCCCGCGACGCTCGTCGTCGAGGCCGTCCTGGAGCGACTCGACGTCAAACAGGACCTGTTCCGCGAGCTGGAGGACATCGTCGCGGAGGACTGTCTGCTCGCGACCAACACCTCGTCCCTGTCCGTGACGGCGATCGCCGGGGCGCTGCGCGGGCCGGGCCGTTTCGTGGGGCTGCACTTCTTCAACCCGGCGCCCCTGATGCCGCTGGTGGAGGTCGTCTCCGGCGCGGCCACCGACGTCACCGCGGCCACGCGCGCGTACGAGACCGCCCGAGCCTGGGGCAAGACCCCGGTGGCCTGCGCGGACACCCCCGGCTTCCTGGTCAACCGGATCGCGCGGCCCTTCTACGCGGAGGCGTTCGCGGTGTACGAGGAGCAGGGCGCCGACCCCGCCACCATCGACGCCGTGCTGCGGGAGAGCGGCGGCTTCAGGATGGGTCCCTTCGAGCTCACCGACCTGATCGGGCAGGACGTCAACGAGGCCGTGACGCGCTCCGTGTGGGAGGGCTTCTTCCAGGACGCGAAGTTCCGGCCCTCGCTGGCCCAGCGCCGACTGGTGGAGGCCGGTCGCCTGGGCCGCAAGTCGGGCCAGGGCTGGTACGCGTACGGAGAGGACGCCGAGCGTCCCGAGCCGCACACCGCGGGTCCTGCCGGGCCGCCCGCGCGCGTGAGTGTCGAGGGCGACCTGGAGTCCGCGGGCGCGCTGATCCCGATGATGCGGGAGGCGGGCATCGAGGTCGTCCAGGAGGACGAGGACAAGGGCACGCGCATCGTGCTGCCCAGCGGCGGCCAGCTCGTGCAGGCGGACGGCCAGACGTCCATCGAGTTCCGCGACGTCGTCTACTTCGACCTCGCCGTCGACTACCGCAGGGCCACCCGCATCGCCCTGGCCACCTGCCAGGAAGGCAACCCGCGCACCCTCGGCGAGGCCGTCGGCCTCTTCCAGGCGCTCGGCAAGGACGTCAGCGTCATCGGCGACGTGCCCGGCATGATCGTGGCCCGCACCGTGGCACGGATCATCGACCTGGCGCACGACGCCCTCGCGCGCGGGGTGGCCACCGAGGGCGACATCGACACCGCGATGCGCCTGGGCGTCAACTACCCGCTGGGGCCCCTGGAGTGGGGTCGCAGGCTCGGCCGGGGCTGGGCCTGCGGGATCCTCGAGGAACTGCACGAACGCGACCCCTCGGGGCGGCACGCGCCGTCCCTGGCCCTCTTCCGGCACTCGTACACCCCCAAGAAGTGGGAGGGCTCCGCATGACCACCGCACGACGGGACGCGGGCACGCGCCGCGACACCTACACGCCCGACAGCCTGCTCGCGGTCGCGGTCACCGTCTTCAACGAGCGCGGCTACGACGGCACGTCCATGGAGCACCTCTCCAAGGCGGCCGGCATCTCCAAGTCGTCGATCTACCACCATGTGGCGGGCAAGGAGGAGCTGCTGCGCCGCGCTGTCAGCCGTGCGCTCGACGGCCTCTTCGGGATCCTCGACGAGCAACCCGCGCGCGCGGGACGCTCGATCGAGCGTCTGGAGTACGTCACGCGGCGCATGGTCGAGGTGCTCACCGGTGAACTGCCCTACGTGACGCTTCTGTTGCGGGTCCGCGGCAACACCGACACCGAGCGGTGGGCCATGGAGCGGCGCAGGGAGTTCGACCACCAGGTCGCCGCGCTGCTCAAGGCGGCCGCGGCCGACGGGGACGTACGCGGTGACATCGAGGTGCGGCTCGCCACGCGGCTCGTCTTCGGGATGATCAACTCGCTGGTGGAGTGGTACCGGCCGGACGGCGGCGGGCTCGGCGACCGTGAGGTGGCGGACGCCGTGGTCGAGCTGGTCTTCCAGGGGCTGCGCAAGGCCGGCTGAGCCGCCGAGGCTCGGCTACGAGTCCGGCGCGCTCGCTTCGAGGTCTTCCTCCTCGAAGACCAGCAGCGTGCGCGTGCTCAGCACTTCGGGGATGGACTGGAGCTTGGTGAGGACCAGTTCGCGCAGGGCCCTGTTGTCCTCCGTGTGCACCAGGATCAGGACGTCGAAATCGCCGCTGACCAGTGCGATGTGCGAGGCCTCCGGAAGTCGGCGCAGCTGCTCGCGCACGGTCCGCCAGGTGTTCTGGACGATCTTGAGCGTGATGTAGGCGGAGGCGCCCTGGCCGGCCCGCTCGTGGTTGACGCGGGCGCCGAAACCGCGGATCACGCGGTCCTCGATGAGGCGGTTGATCCGCGCGTAGGCGTTCGCCCGGGACACATGGACCTGCTCGGCGACGGAGCGTATCGACGCGCGCCCGTCCTTCAGCAGCAGCTGCAGGATGTCCCGGTCGATGGCGTCCAGCGGGCGGGCCGCGGGGTCCGGGACCGGCCCCCCGGAGCCGTCGGCCATTTGTTCAGATGCCATCCGCCCCCGCCTCCTTACCATGGACGTACTGCGTTCATCTCAGGCTGTGGAGAACCGATTGTCCACAGCCTGGAGGTGCCTGTAGCCAAAATGTGCCGTCGACCGAACAATCGGTAGGTGAGGCGCATCACACGACGCGCCGTCCGAGCCGCTCCCACGAGGAGGTGCCGTCATGACGCTCATGGACCAGCGGGCCACGCGAGAGGGCAGGCCCGTCCTGCCGCCGCCCGCCTGGCAGCCCCGCACGGACCCCGCGCCGCTGCTGCCCGACGCCGAGCCCCACCGGGTCCTGGGCACCGACGCCGCCGCCCGCGTCGACCCCGAGCTGCTGCGCCGCCTGTACACCGAGGTGGTGCGCGGCCGCAGGTACAACGCGCAGGCGACCGCACTGACCAAGCAGGGCCGCCTCGCCGTGTACCCCTCGACGACCGGCCAGGAGGCCGCCGAGGTCGCCGCCGCGCTGGTCCTCGAGGAGCGGGACTGGCTCTTCCCCAGCTACCGCGACACCCTCGCCGCCGTCGCCCGCGGCCTCGACCCCGTACAGGCCCTGACCCTGCTGCGGGGCGACCGGCACACCGGATACGACCCGCGCGAACACCACATCGCGCCGTTGTGCACCCCGCTCGCGACACAGCTCCCGCACGCCGTGGGCCTCGCACATGCCGCGCAGCTCAAGGGCGACGATGTGGTGGCGCTCGCCATGGTCGGCGACGGCGGCACCAGTGAGGGCGACTTCCACGAGGCGCTGAACTTCGCCGCCGTGTGGCAGGCGCCGGTCGTCTTCCTCGTGCAGAACAACGGGTTCGCCATCTCCGTGCCGCTGGCCAAGCAGACCGCGGCGCCGTCCCTGGCCCACAAGGCCGTCGGATACGGGATGCCGGGCCGCCTGGTCGACGGGAACGACGCGGCGGCGCTGCACGAGGTGCTCACCGACGCCATCGCCCGCGCGCGCGGGGGCGGTGGTCCGACGCTGGTCGAGGCCGTCACGTACCGGATGGACGCGCACACGAACGCCGACGACGCGACCCGCTACCGCAGCGCCGCCGAGGTCGAGATGTGGCGCGCGCACGACCCGGTCCTGCTCCTGGAGCGGGAGCTCACCGGACGCGGCCTCATCGACGAGGACGGCATCCAGGCCGTGCGCGACGGCGCGGAGGAACAGGCGGCCGAGCTGCGCGCGCGCATGAACCAGGACCCCGTCCTCGACCCGATGGACCTGTTCGGCGACGTGTACGCCGAGCAGACCCCTCAACTGAGAGAGCAGGCGGCACTGTTGCGTGCCGAACTGGACGCCGAGGCGGAAGGGGAGCAGGCATGACCACTGTGGCCCGTCCGCCCAAGAGCAAGCCCGTGGCCAAGCCCGCCACCATGGCGCAGGCGCTCGGCCGCGCGCTGCGCGACTCCATGGCCGAGGACCCGGCCGTGCACGTCATGGGCGAGGACGTGGGCACCCTGGGCGGCGTCTTCCGGATCACCGACGGGCTCGCGAAGGAGTTCGGTGAGGACCGCTGCACGGACACCCCGCTCGCCGAGGCGGGCATCCTCGGCGCCGCCGTGGGTATGGCGATGTACGGCCTCAGGCCGGTCGTGGAGATGCAGTTCGACGCGTTCGCGTATCCCGCCTTCGAGCAGCTGATCTCGCACGTCGCGCGGATGCGCAACCGCACGCGCGGTGCCATGCCGCTGCCCATCACCGTGCGGGTGCCGTACGGCGGCGGGATCGGCGGCGTGGAACACCACAGTGACTCCTCCGAGGCGTACTACATGGCGACGCCGGGCCTGACCGTCGTCACGCCGGCCACGGTCCCGGACGCGTACGGGCTGCTGCGGCAGTCCATCGCCTCCGACGACCCGGTCATCTTCCTTGAGCCCAAGCGCCTCTACTGGACGAAGGATTCCTGGAACGCCGAGGCACCGGAGGACGTTCTTCCGATAGGTACGGCAGTGGTCCGCCGCCCCGGCACCAGTGCCACGCTGCTCACATACGGACCGTCCGTCCCTGTCTGCCTTGAGGCGGCCGAGGCGGCCCGAGGGGAGGGGTGGGATCTTGAAGTGGTCGACCTGCGCTCGCTGGTGCCGTTCGACGACGCGACGGTCACCGAGTCCGTCCGGCGCACGGGCCGCGCGGTCGTCGTGCACGAGTCGGGTGGTTTCGGCGGGCCCGGCGGGGAGATCGCCGCGCGCGTGACCGAGCGTTGCTTCCACCACTTGGAGGCGCCGGTACTGCGGGTGGCCGGTTTCGATATTCCGTATCCGCCGCCCATGCTGGAGCGGCACCATCTGCCCGGTGTGGACCGGGTGCTGGACGCGGTGGCCCGGCTGCAATGGGATCAGTGAGGGACGGTGGGGTAATGGCGCAGGTGCTCGAGTTCAAACTGCCCGACCTCGGGGAGGGGCTCACCGAGGCGGAGATCGTGCAGTGGCTGGTGGGAGTCGGTGACGTCGTCGCCGTCGACCAGCCCGTCGTCGAGGTGGAGACCGCCAAGGCGATGGTCGAGGTGCCGTGCCCGTACGGCGGTGTGGTCACGGCCCGCTTCGGCGACGAGGGCAGCGAACTGCCGGTCGGGGCGCCGCTGTTGATGGTGGCCGTGGGCGCGCGGTCGTCGTCGGACGTGCCGCTGTCGGACGTTCCCGCACCGACCTCGACCGCGGCCGAGGAGCCCGCGAAGGCGCGCCAGGGGGCGCCTGAGAAGGCCGGTACGGCAGAGAAGGCCGAGGGCTCGGGGAACGTGCTGGTGGGCTACGGAACCACCACCGCGCCGACCCGGCGCAGGCGCGTGCGGCCCGCGCCGCTGAACAGCGTGCCCGTCGCACCGGAGAGCGCACCGCGCGCCCAGCGGCCGGTCCCCGTGATCTCCCCGCTCGTCCGCAAGCTCGCCCGCGACCGCGGCGTGGACCTCAGAGAGCTGACCGGGTCCGGGCCCGACGGGCTCATCCTCAGGGGAGACGTGGAAAACGCGGCGAACGCAGCGGGCACGGGCAGCGCGGCGAGCACAGCCACCGCGGCGAACGTCGCCACCGTGGCGCCCGCCGCCGCTGAGCGCGCCCCCGCCCCGGCCGCCACCCGGCAGGAGCACCGCACCCCCTTGCGCGGCATTCGCGGCGCCGTGGCCGACAAGATGTCCCGCAGCCGGCGTGAGATACCCGACGCGACCTGCTGGGTGGATGCCGACGCCACGGAACTCATGCACGCGCGCGTGGCGATGAATTCCGCGACCGGCCCCTCCGCGGGCCCCAAGATCTCCGTGCTCGCGCTCCTGGCCCGCATCTGCACCGCGGCCCTGGCCCGCTACCCGGAGCTGAACGCCACGGTCGACACCGAGCGGCGCGAGCTCGTCCGGCTCGACGAGGTGCACCTCGGGTTCGCCGCGCAGACCGACCGCGGCCTGGTCGTGCCCGTCGTACGGGACGCCCACGCGCGCGGGGCCGAATCGCTGAGCGCCGAGTTCGCCCGGCTCACCGAGGCGGCACGGGCCGGGAAGCTGTCGCCCGCGGAACTCACCGGCGGCACCTTCACGTTGAACAACTACGGGGTGTTCGGCGTCGACGGCTCCACGCCGATCATCAACCACCCCGAGGCGGCCATGCTCGGCGTCGGCCGCATAGCCGCCAAGCCCTGGGTGCACGAAGGGGAGTTGGCGGTCCGCCAGGTCGTCCAGCTCTCGCTCACCTTCGACCACCGGGTGTGCGACGGCGGCACGGCGGGCGGCTTCCTGCGGTACGTCGCGGACTGCGTGGAACAACCGGCGGTGCTGCTGCGCACCCTGTGACCCACTGGCCCGGTGTCAGAGATCGCCCGCCCGGCTGGTGGCAATGATCGCCCGTAAGCCCATACTCGGGGGATGAACGCGTACGACGCCATCGTCCTCGCCGGGGGTGCCGCACGGCGGCTCGGCGGCGCGGACAAGCCCGGTGTGCGGGTCGGCGGCCGCGCGCTGCTCGACCGGGTCCTTCAGGCGTGCGCCGGAGCCCGCGCCACCGTGGTGGTCGCCGAGCCGCGCCGCACCGCGCGCCCTGTCGTCTGGGCCCGCGAGGAGCCGCCGGGCGGGGGGCCGCTCGCCGCGCTGGAGGCGGGGATCCGAGGACTTGAGGCCGCGCCGGTCCCGGTGGCGGAGAGCATTCTCGTGCTCTCCGCCGATCTGCCGTTCCTGGGCGACCACACCGTACGAGGGCTTCTCGGCGCGCTCGACGGCACGGGCGACGACGCGCTCGACGGCACGAGCGACGGCGCGCTCGATGACATGCTCGACGGCGTGCTGCTGGCCGACGGTGATGGCCGCGACCAGCCGCTCGTCGCCGTGTACCGGTACGCGGCGCTGCGCCGGGTACTCGGCGAACTCGCGGCCGAGCACGACGCCCTCAATGGACTGCCGTTGCGCCTGCTCACCCGTAACCTCAGCCTCACCCGCATCACCGACCCCGTCGCGTCGTTCGACTGCGACACCTGGGACGACATCGCCGCCGCCCGGTCACGTATCAGGGAGCATGGACGAGTGCTTGACGAATGGATCACCGCAGCCAAGAACGAACTGGGCATCGACCTGGACGTCGACACGGACGTCCTGCTCGACCTCGCCCGTGACGCCGCGCACGGCGTCGCGCGCCCCGCGGCGCCGCTGACGACGTTCCTCGTGGGATACGCGGCGGCGCAGGCGGGAGGCGGCCCCGAAGCCGTGGCATCGGCCGCGGCGAAGGCGGCCGAACTCGCCAACCGCTGGGCTCAAGAGGCCGATTCCAAGCCGGACAGCGATGCCGAGCCGAAGACCGATGCCAAGCCGGACGCGGGATGAACGCCCCCCGCGGGCGGTCCGCGCAGACCGCCCCGGTGGGCGTCGACCCGATGGACGTCGACGTGGACGAGGCCCTCGCCCTGGCGAACGACAACCGGCCCCACCACAACCGGCCCGACGCCACCCGGCCCGGCGGCCGACGCCCCGACCCGGCCGACTCAGAGGCCCCCACGGCCCCCACAGCCGCCGCCCCCGGCCCCAACACCGCCTCGTCGCCCCGCCACACCTCCCGCCACACCGCGACCTCCTGGGCCATGGCCCGCCGCACCGCCGCCCGCGCCGAACGCGGCCCCCGCGGAGCGACCGGCGTCCCGCTCGATCAGGCGCTCGGCCTGGTCCTCGCCGCCCCGCTGACCGCCCTGACGGACCTGCCCTCCTTCGACACGTCGGCGATGGACGGCTGGGTCGTGGCGGGCCCGGGGCCCTGGGCCGTGGGCGGCGAAGGGCTGCTCGCCGGGCACGAACCGCCCGCCCCGCTGGCCGACGGCGAGGCCGCGGCGATCGCGACCGGCGCCCGCGTGCCCTCGGACGCCACGGCCGTCATCCGCAGCGAGCACGGCCACATCGACGCGGGCGGCCAGCTGCACCCGCTGCGCGAGGTCGCCCACGGCCAGGACATCCGGCCGCGCGGTCAGGAGTGCCGCAGCGGCGATCTGTTGCTGCCCGCGGGCGCCCTCGTCACCCCGGCCGTCCTCGGTCTCGCCGCCGCCGCGGGCTACGACACTCTGACCGTCGTCCCACGCCCGACGGTCGAAGTCCTGATCCTCGGCGACGAGTTGCTCACCACGGGCCTCCCCCGCGAGGGCCTCATCCGGGACGCGCTCGGCCCGATGCTCCCGCACTGGCTGCGCGCGCTCGGCGTCGAGGTGACCGCCGTACGCAGGCTCGGCGATGACGCGAAGGCGCTGCTCAAGGCGGTACGGGAGGCCGACACCGACCTGGTGGTGACCACCGGAGGCACCGCGTTCGGGCCCGTCGACCACGTCCACCCCACTCTGCGCGCCCTCGACGCGGAACTTCTCGTCGACGGGGTCGCCGTCCGTCCCGGCCACCCGATGCTGCTTGCCCGGCTCAAGGAGGGGCAGCACCTGGTCGGCCTCCCCGGCAACCCCCTGGCCGCCGTCTCCGGCCTGCTCACGCTCGCCGAGCCGCTCCTGCGGGTGCTCTCGGGCCGGGCGCAGGACCAGACGCACAGCTCCGCTCAGCGCCAAGCCCACGACGGACGGCGGCAGTTGGACGGGGGCCGGAACCCGGAGGCGTACACCGCGCCCCTGCACGCCCCCGCCCCCGGCCACCCTCACGACACCCGCCTCATCCCCATCGTGCTGCGGCAGGACGACGGCAGTGGGCACGAATGGGCGGTGCCTCTGCACTACAACGGTCCGGCGATGCTGCGCGGCATCGCAGCCGCTGATGGGCTCGCCGTCATCCCGCCCGGCGGCGCCAAGGAGGGCCAGGAGGTGGAGATCCTCGACCTGCCGTGGTCGTGGAACCCCGGCCTGCCCGGCCTCAACCCGGCGGGAAACGAAGGGTGTTTCACGTGAAACTGGCCGGCGATGACGCCATCGCACGCCAAGAGGAAGAGCGGACCGCGACCTACCGGGTGAAACTCCCCCGGCAGGTCGTCGAGCGTCCGCTCCTCCAAGTGGCCCGGCGCGTGCTGATAGCGCTCACCGTGCTCGTCGTCACCGCACTGATCGTGTGGATCGACAGAGACGGCTACAACGACAACTCAGATGGCCGTGTCGACCTGCTCGACTCGTTCTACTACGCGACCGTCACGCTCTCCACCACGGGATACGGCGACATCACGCCGGTCAGCGACGCGGCGCGGCTCACCAATATCTTCGTCATCACGCCGCTGCGTGTGCTCTTCCTGATCATCCTGGTCGGCACCACGCTCGAAGTCCTCACCGAACGGACGCGGGAGGAATGGCGCCTGAAACGCTGGAGGTCCACCTTGCGTGACCACACTGTCGTCGTCGGCTTCGGAACCAAGGGCCGCAGCGCCGTGGAGACGGTCTGCGCGAGCGGCCTGAAGCCCGAGCAGGTCGTCGTGGTCGACCCCAGCCCCAAGGTCGTCGAGAGCGCCAACGCCCATGGATACGCGGGTGTGACGGGCGATGCCACCCGCAGCTCGGTCCTGTTGCAGGCCGAGGTGCAGAGGGCGCGGAAGATCATCATTGCTACGCAGCGCGATGACACGGCCGTCCTGGTGACGCTCACCGCACGGCAGTTGAACCGCGGGGCGAAGATCGTCGCGGCGGTCCGCGAGGAGGAGAACGCTCCGCTGCTGCGCCAGTCCGGCGCCGACGCCGTCATCACCAGCGCCAGCGCGGCGGGCCGGCTGCTCGGCCTGTCGGTGCTCAGCCCGCACGCGGGCATGGTCATGGAGGACCTCATCCAGAAGGGCTCCGGCCTGGACCTGGTCGAACGCCCGGTCACCAAGGCCGAGGTCGGTCTGCAGCCGAAGGAGACGGAGGACCTGGTCGTCAGCGTCATCCGCGGGCACCGGGTACTCGGTTACGACGATTCGGCCGTCGGCTCGCTCAAGCTGACGGACCGCCTCATCACGATCACCCGCGTCACGCCCAGGACGCAGCTGGCACCGGACATGAAGCCCTCGCCCCGCGGCTGATCCACGCCCCGTGGTTGATCCTCGCCACGTGGCTGATCCACGGGAGTAGCCTCGCGGCCATGTATGCGATCACGATCCCGGAACCCGGCGGACCCGAGGCACTCGTCTGGACGGAGGTCCCCGACCCCGTACCCGGCGAGGGCGAGGTCCTGGTCGAGGTGGTCTCCAGCGCCGTCAACCGCGCCGATCTGCTCCAGCGGCAGGGCTTCTACAACCCGCCGCCCGGCACCTCCCCCTATCCCGGCCTGGAGTGCGCCGGCCGGATCGTCGCGCTCGGCGCCGGCGTCTCCGGCTGGTCGGTCGGCGACGAGGTGTGCGCGCTGCTCGTGGGTGGTGGCTACGCCGAGAAGGTCGTCGTCCCCGCAGGGCAGCTCCTCCCGGTGCCGCAGGGCCTCGACCTGGCCACGGCCGCCGCGCTGCCTGAGGTGACCTGCACCGTCTGGTCCAACGTCTTCATGATCGCCCACCTGCGGCCCGGTGAGACCTTCCTCGTGCACGGCGGCTCCAGCGGCATCGGCACCATGGCGATCCAGCTCGCGAAGGCCGTCGGCGCCAAGGTCGCGGTCACGGCCGGCACCAAGGAGAAGCTCGACTTCTGCGCGGAGCTCGGTGCGGACATCCTCATCAACTACCGCGAGCAGGACTTCGTAGAAGAGATCAAGAACGCCACGGACGGGGCGGGCGCCGACGTCATCCTCGACAACATGGGCGCCAAGTACCTGAACCGCAACGTCGACGCCCTCGCCACCAACGGGCGGCTCGCCATCATCGGCATGCAGGGCGGGGTGAAGGGCGAGCTCAACATCGCCACGTTGCTCGGCAAGCGCGGCGCCATCACCGCGACCACGCTGCGGGCCCGCCCGCTGGCCGAGAAGACGGCGGTCGTCGCGGCCGTGCGCGAGCACGTGTGGCCGCTGGTCGAGGGCGGCCATGTGCGGCCGATCGTGGACCGCACGCTGCCGATGAGCGACGCCGCGCAGGGCCACCGGGTCCTGGAGGAGTCGGGTCACATCGGCAAGGTCCTGCTCACCAACGCGTAGCGCCCTCGGGGAGCGCGCGTGGGTCAGCGGCGCAGCCGCAGCGCCAGGAGCCCGAAGCCGAGCCCGGTGAGCAGCAGCCCGGCCCCCAGCGGCAGCACGTTCACCAGGGGCAGCCTGTTTCCGGGCTCGCCGACGGCCTGCCGCTCTCCGGCGCCCTGCTGCTCGGGGGTTGCCGAAGCCGACCGCTCGGGGCGCGGCTCCTGCGATCTGGTCGGCACGGCCGGCGCGGGCTCGGTGGGTGCCGGGGGCAGTACGGCCCCGGTGGCGGCCGGTGAGGGCAGCTCCCGCCCCGGCGGGGTCCGGCCCACGCCCGCCCGGCTCCCGGCGAGGGACCCGTGCGGCGAGGGCTCGGCGACGTACGAGGCCATGTACGAGGCCAAGTACGAAGGGGGCTCGGCGGCGTACGACAGGGGCACGGACACCACCGGCACCGCCAGGAACAGCAGCATGGAGGACAGAAGCCCGGCCACCCACCGAAGCCGCCGCATCCCCAGCCCCTTTCGCTCCCGGTTCGTCCAGATGCTTGTGCTAAGCCTCACATAGCGGGATAAAACAGGCACGCCGGATTTTTGGCCCGCCCGGCATGGTGGATCAGCTCCGAACGGGGGCACCACCGAGATGTGACAGCGACGTACGAGAGAATGGCGGCATGGAGATGCCGAGGAACGAACAGTCGCCGGAGAACCCGCAGGTCCTGGTCGTGGGCCAGGACGGCATGGCGCTTGGCGGCGGTGGCGGCGACGAGTCCCACGAGATCCCGGTGACCGACATGGTGGAACAGCCCGCCAAGGTGATGCGCATCGGCAGCATGATCAAGCAGCTGCTCGAAGAAGTGCGCGTGGCTCCCCTCGATGAAGCGAGCCGACAGCGCCTCAAGGAGATCCACTCCAGCTCGGTCAAGGAGCTCGAGGACGGTCTCGCCCCTGAACTTGTCGAGGAACTGGAGCGGCTCTCCCTGCCCTTCACGGAGGAGGCGACCCCGAGCGACGCCGAGCTGCGCATCGCGCAGGCCCAGCTGGTGGGCTGGCTCGAGGGGCTCTTCCACGGGATCCAGACGACGTTGTTCGCCCAGCAGATGGCGGCGCGCGCCCAGCTGGAGCAGATGCGCCGAGCCCTGCCGCCCGGCGTCGGTGGCGGCGAGGAAGAGGGCGAGGACCCGCGCTCGGGCGGCCGCTCGGGCGGCCCGTACCTCTAGGTCGGCGAACAGGCCGGCGAACAACTCGGCGAACAGCTCGGCGGACAGGTCAACAACTAGGTCAACAGGCACATACGTAGGGGCCCGTCACAAGACGGGCCCCTACGTATGCGTGAACTTGGACACCGAGTGGCTGGCGCCGATCGCCCCAAGTGATCACGAAATCGTCATCGGGCGCCTACAAATATCCTGCTCACGATTTGCAGGGCCCGCATGACAAGGGGTTGGATGTCCGGTCCATCTCGGAACGGCCGCATGGCCGATGCCTGTAGCGTGGCCCGACGTATGGATCCGGCAGCACGGACAGAAACGACGGCGAGGACTGATGGCACAGCAGCAGCGCGCTCAGGGCCCGTCCGACCCCGAGGCGACTGGCGGCGGTATGTCAGATGCGCCGGAAATGTGGGGTAACGGCGGGCTCGTCGGGGACGGTCGGTATCGACTGACCGGCAGACTCGGCCGGGGTGGCATGGCGGAGGTCTTCGCGGCCGAGGACGTACGCCTCGGGCGCACGGTCGCCGTCAAGCTGCTCCGTTCCGACCTTGCCGAGGACCCGGTCTCCAAGGCCCGCTTCACGCGCGAGGCACAGTCGGTCGCGGGGCTCAACCACCACGCGGTCGTGGCGGTCTACGACTCCGGCGAGGACGTCGTCGCCGGGAGCACCGTCCCGTACATCGTG
This sequence comes from Streptomyces sp. NPDC002795, assembly GCF_042888725.1. NCBI lineage: Bacteria > Bacillati > Actinomycetota > Actinomycetes > Kitasatosporales > Streptomycetaceae > Streptomyces > Streptomyces sp. NPDC002795. Next base: position 14,127 of record NZ_JBIAQB010000014.1, on the reverse strand, counting down.
ATGGAGCTGGTCGAGGGCCGCACCATCCGTGACCTCCTGCTCAGCGCGGAGCCGCCGGGCAGCGAACAGGCTCTGATCATCGTCTCCGGCGTCCTCGAGGCGCTCGCGTACTCGCACCAGCACGGCATCGTGCACCGCGACATCAAGCCCGCGAACGTGATCATCACCAACACCGGCGCGGTGAAGGTGATGGACTTCGGCATCGCGCGCGCCCTGCACGGCGTGCAGTCGACCATGACGCAGACCGGCATGGTCATGGGCACCCCGCAGTACCTCTCGCCCGAGCAGGCCCTCGGCAAGGCCGTCGACCACCGCTCCGACCTGTACGCCGTCGGCTGCCTGCTCTACGAACTTCTCGCGCTGCGCCCGCCGTTCACCGGTGAGACCCCGCTGTCCGTGGTCTACCAGCATGTCCAGGACACCCCCGTGCTGCCGTCCGAGGTCCTGGACGACGTGCCGCCGGAGCTGAACGGCCTTGTCATGCGCTCGCTCGCCAAGGACCCGGACGACCGGTTCCAGACGGCCGAGGAGATGCGCGGGCTCGTCCAGTACAGCCTGCAGATGCTGTACGAGCAGGGTGGCCACACCGGCACCTGGAACACCGGACCGGTCGACTCGCACGAGGGCGGCTCGACGCCCGCGATGGGTGTCGCCGCCACCACGGCGATGCAGCACCCCGGCGAATCCGGCACGGCCCAGCAGCCGATGCTGCGCCCGCCGGGCGGCGACGACGGCGGCTTCGACGGGCACGGGTCCGGGGGCAAGGGAGGCGGCCGCGGCAAGCTGTGGATCGTCGCCGTGCTCGCGGTGATCGCGATCGCGGTGGGCGTCGCCTGGGCGCTCACCAGCGGCGATGACGGCGACAAGGACCCCGGCAACAAGAAGTCGCCGAGCGCCACCAAGTCCGAGAAGACCTCGGAGCCCAGCAAGTCGGCCGACGACGACGAGTCGCAGGGCACGACGGAGGAGCCGGGCACGAGCACGGGCGGCGACACCGGCTACACGCCGACGCAGGAGCCCACGACCACGAACCCGTCGCCGACGCAGTCCGAGGAGCCGACGGACGATCCGACCGATCCGACTCCGACGGACACGGGCGATCCGACCGACGACCCGACCGGCGAGCCGACCAACACGACGGAGCCGACCGACGACACGAGCGGCGGCGGCGGCACCGGCGAGCCCGCCACGGACGGTGGCACCGGCATCGTCGGCGGTGGCGGCGAGAACGGCGAATAGCCCGCACCGCCCCGCTGATCAACCCCGCTGAGCGGAACCGCCCCGCAGTTCGTGCACCGTCACGAACTGCGGGGCGACGCACAGGTGGACCGGGTCGTAGGGCTCGCCGTCCGCGTAGTGCGGGGCGGGCCCGAAGAGTTCGAGCTCGGCCGTGGTCGGCTCGACCTGCTCGCAGGTGCCGACGCACTGCACCGACCACAGTCCGTCGTCCTCGGGGCGCTCCTGACCCAGGTTGTCCGCCCCGTAGGCGACGACGGAGCCGATGCACGCCTCGTGGTAGCCGGGGCCGCGGTGCATGCGCAGCAGAAGGCGTCCGTCGGCCACGATGTGGCGGGCGGAGGCGAGGAAGGGCAGGGCGCGCATGCTGGTCGCCACGCGGCCGTAGGGCACGCGGGCGAGCAGTTCGAAGGCGCGGTCCCGGTCCTGCCGTGCAGTCGCCTTCTGCGGGTCCTTCTGCGCGTCGGAGGGCATGTCACCACTCTGCGCCGCGCACGCCCCGGCAAACCAGAGGAGCCCGCCCTCAGGGACACGTGACCTAGGTCCCGCGCGGCGGAGCCGTCAGTGCTTCTCGGCCTGCATGCGGGCCACGTACGCGGCCGCCTGCGAGCGGCGCTCCATGCCGAGCTTCGACAGCAGGCTGGACACGTAGTTCTTGATCGTCTTCTCGGCGAGGTGCAGGCGCTCGCCGATGACCCGGTTCGTCAGGCCCTCACCGATCAGATCGAGGATCTTGCGCTCCTGGTCGGTGAGGCCGGAGAGCTTGTCGTCACCCTTACGGCCGCCGTCGCGCAGCCGCTCCAGGACGCGGGCCGTGGCGACCGGGTCGAGCAGCGACTTGCCGGAGGCGACGTCCCGTACGGCGGTGAGCAGCTCATTGCCGCGGATCGCCTTCAGTACGTATCCGGAGGCGCCGGCCATGATCGCGTCGAACAGCGCCTCGTCGTCCGCGAACGATGTCAGCATCAGACACTTGACCGACTCGTCCTGGGAGCGGATCTCCCGGCACACCTCGACCCCGCTGCCGTCCGGCAGGCGTACGTCGAGCACCGCCACGTCGGGCCTGGTCGCGGGGATGCGCACCAGGGCGTCGGCGGCCGTCCCGGCCTCTCCGACCACCTCGATGTCGTCCTCGACCGACAGCAGCTCATGGACGCCGCGGCGGACCACTTCGTGGTCGTCGAGCAGAAATACGTGGATTTTTCCGTCTTCGCGCACGGCATCAGTCTCACACACGAACCTTGGCCGCGCCCTAGATGATGGTGGGGTGACCGGGATAACGTGCCGGTGTTCCGGCCCCCTGCCAGGCTGTGATCCAGGACCCGTCGCACAGCTGTGACCTGCGACGCTTCGTCTTCCCTCGCGATACTAGGAAATCCAACCAACGACTTACTTGGAAATCCAAGCAAAATCGCAGGTCAGATGGGGTTTCGCAGATGTGTGACCCACTGGGTAACGTGCTGGGTGAAGGGTGCTTGCCGGAGCACTTGTCACGCCTGCACCCGGCACCTCGCACCCACCCCGTGCGTGGACGGATCAGGCGAGCCGAGCCGACTGGCCATCCGGCAATCCCGGGGGCCGGACCGACGGAGGAGCACACGTGACCGTAGACAGTGCGGACAGCACTGCCGCAGCGCAGAAGGCACAGCCGGCGCGGGGGCGGGCCGCTGCGAAGAAGTCTGCGAAGAAATCTCCCGGCAAGACCACCGCCGCGAAGACCACCGCCGCGAAGACCACGGCAGCCAAGACCACGGCAGCCAAAACCACCGCCGCCAAGGCCGCAGCGCCGCAGAGCGATCTGGTGCAGCTGCTGACCCCTGAGGGCAAGCGGGTCAAGAACCCCGAATACGACCGCTACGTCGCCGACATCACCGACGACGAGCTGCGCGGCCTGTACCGCGACATGGTGCTCACGCGCCGCTTCGACGCCGAGGCCACCGCGCTTCAGCGCCAGGGCGAGCTGGGCCTGTGGGCGTCGCTGCTGGGCCAGGAGGCGGCCCAGATCGGTTCGGGGCGCGCCACCCGCGAGGACGACTACGTCTTCCCGACCTACCGCGAGCACGGCGTCGCCTGGTGCCGCGGGGTCGACCCGACGAACCTGCTCGGCATGTTCCGCGGCGTCAACCACGGCGGCTGGGACCCGAACAGCAACAACTTCCACCTGTACACGATCGTCATCGGCTCGCAGACCCTGCACGCCACCGGCTACGCGATGGGCGTCGCCAAGGACGGCGCGGACAGCGCGGTGATCGCGTACTTCGGTGACGGCGCGAGCAGCCAGGGCGACGTCCTGGAGGCCTTCAACTTCGGGGCCGTCTACAACGCCCCCGTGGTGTTCTTCTGCCAGAACAACCAGTGGGCGATCTCCGAGCCCACCGAGCGCCAGATGCGCGTGCCGCTGTACCAGCGCGCACAGGGCTTCGGCTTCCCGGGCGTGCGCGTGGACGGCAACGACGTGCTGGCCTGCCTCGCCGTGACGCGCTGGGCCCTCGACCGGGCCCGGCAGGGCGAGGGCCCCGCGCTGATCGAGGCGTTCACGTACCGGATGGGCGCGCACACCACGTCCGACGACCCGTCGAAGTACCGGTCCGACGACGAGCGCGTGTCGTGGGAGGCGAAGGACCCGATCCTGCGCCTGCGCGCGTACCTGGAGTCCCAAACCGACACGGATGAGGGATTTTTCGCGGAACTCGACGCCGAGAGCGAGACGTTGGGCAAGCGAGTACGCGATGTCGTACGGGCGATGCCGGACCCGGACCACATGGCGATCTTCGAGAACGTGTACGCGGACGGGCACGCGCTCGTCGACGAGGAGCGCGCGCAATTCGCCGCCTACCAGGCGTCATTCGCCGATGAAGCCGCCGGGGAAGGGGCCTGAGGACATGGCTGTACAGAAGCTTCCGATCGCCAAGGCGATCAACGAGTCGCTGCGCACGGCGCTCGACAACGACCCGAAGGTCCTCGTCATGGGCGAGGACGTCGGCAAGCTCGGCGGCGTCTTCCGGGTCACGGACGGGCTGTACAAGGACTTCGGCGAGGACCGGGTCATCGACACCCCGCTCGCCGAGTCCGGCATCGTCGGCACCGCGATCGGCCTCGCGCTGCGCGGCTACCGGCCCGTCGTGGAGATCCAGTTCGACGGTTTCGTCTTCCCCGCGTACGACCAGATCGTCACGCAGCTCGCGAAGATGCACGCCCGCGCGCTCGGCAAGATCAAGACGCCCGTCGTCATCCGCATCCCGTACGGCGGCGGCATCGGCGCGGTCGAGCACCACAGTGAGTCGCCCGAGGTGCTGTTCGCGCACGTGCCGGGCCTGAAGGTGGTCAGTCCCTCCAACGCGAGCGACGCCTACTGGATGCTCCAGCAGGCGATCCAGAGCGACGACCCGGTGATCTTCTTCGAGCCCAAGCGCCGCTACTGGGACAAGGGCGAGGTCGACACGGAGGCCGTGCCCGGCGATCTGCACAAGGCCGCCGTCGCGCGCGAGGGCACCGACCTGACGCTCGCCGCGTACGGGCCCATGGTGAAGGTCTGCCTGGAGGCGGCCGCGGCCGCCGAGGAGGAGGGCAAGTCCCTGGAGGTCCTCGATCTGCGCTCCATCTCGCCGATGGACTTCGACGCCGTACAGAAGTCGGTGGAGAAGACGCGCCGCCTCGTCATCGTGCACGAGGCGCCCGTCTTCCTCGGCTCCGGCGCCGAGCTGGCGGCCCGGGTCACCGAGCGGTCCTTCTACCACCTGGAGGCGCCCGTGCTGCGGGTCGGCGGGTACCACGCGCCGTATCCGCCGGCGCGCCTGGAGGACGAGTACTTGCCGGGGCTCGACCGGGTGCTCGATGCCGTCGACCGTTCGCTGGCGTACTGAGAGGGGGCTGAATCATGGCTCGTGAGTTCAAGATGCCCGACGTGGGCGAAGGCCTGACCGAGGCCGAGATCCTCAAGTGGTACGTCCAGCCGGGCGACTCCGTCGCGGACGGGCAGGTCGTGTGCGAGGTCGAGACCGCGAAGGCGGCCGTCGAGCTGCCGATCCCGTACGACGGTGTGGTGCGGGAGCTGCTCTTCCCGGAGGGGACGACGGTCGATGTCGGCCAGGTGATCATTTCGGTGGACGTGGCCGGGGAAGCGCCGGCGCCCGCGGCGGCTGAGCCGGAGGCCGAGGCCGCCGAGCCGCAGGGTCGGCAGCCCGTGCTCGTCGGGTACGGCGTCGCCGAGTCCTCCACGAAGCGGCGGGCCCGCAAGGGAGCCGAGGCCGAGGCGGTGCCCGCCACGAACGGCACGGCCACCCTGACCCGGCCGCTTGCCAAGCCCCCCGTGCGCAAGCTCGCCAAGGACCTTGGTGTGGACCTCGCCGTCGTGATCCCGTCCGGGTCCGACGGGGTCATCACGCGCGAGGACGTGCACGCGGCGGTCGCGCCCGCGCCCGAGGCCCCCGCACAGGCGCCCGCGCCCGCGCCGGTGGCGGCCCCCGCTCCCGCCTCGTACGACTCCGTCCGCGAGACCCGGATCCCGGTCAAGGGGGTGCGGAAGGCGACCGCGCAGGCGATGGTGCACTCGAAGTTCACGGCGCCGCACGTCACGGAGTTCGTGACCATCGACGTGACGCGCACGATGAAGCTCGTCGAGGAGCTCAAGGGCGACAAGGACATGGCGGGCCTTCGGGTCAACCCGCTGCTGCTCATCTCCAAGGCGCTGCTCGTCGCGATCAAGCGCAACCCCGAGGTCAACGCGGCCTGGGACGAGGCGAATCAGGAGATCGTCCAGAAGCACTACGTGAACCTGGGCATCGCCGCGGCCACCCCGCGCGGCCTGATCGTGCCGAACATCAAGGACGCGCAGGCCAAGACCCTGCCCGAACTGGCGTCCGCGCTGGGAGAGTTGGTGTCCACCGCGCGCGAGGGCAAGACGTCCCCGGCCGCGATGCAGGGCGGGACCGTCACCATCACCAATGTGGGTGTGTTCGGCGTCGACACCGGTACGCCGATCCTGAACCCCGGTGAGTCGGCGATCCTCGCCGTCGGAGCGATCAAGCTTCAGCCGTGGGTCCACAAGGGCAAGGTCAAGCCGCGGCAGGTGACGACGCTGGCGCTCTCCTTCGATCACCGGTTGGTGGACGGGGAGTTGGGGTCCAAGGTGCTTGCCGACGTCGCGGCGATCCTGGAGCGCCCGAAGCGGCTCATGACCTGGGCTTAGTAAGCCCCGCCGGCGTTTGAGGCGCGGGGTCTGGGGCAGAGCCCCAGGCCCCAGCCCCGGCTCAGCGAACGATGACGGGCTACCTCTTGAACCCGTAGTCCATGAGCTTCTTGGCGTCGGACGTCCGCGCGCTGACGGACGTCGACTTCAGCACCGTCCCGATCACCGTCTTCCCGCTCCGCGTCGCCGCGAAGACCAGGCAGTACCCGGCCTGCGGACCGGAGCCGGTCTTGAGGCCGATGGTGCCGGAGTACGTACCGAGCAGGCTGTTCGTGTTGGACCACGACATGTTGCGGTAGCCACCGCTCTTCGTCGTGACCTTCTGCTTCGTCGACTTCGTCTTCACGACGGACCGGAACGTCGAGTTCTTCATCGCCGAGGACGCGATCTTCGTAAGGTCCCTCGGCGTCGAGTAGTTGGCGCCCTTGCCGATGCCGTCGAACGAGTCGAAGTGGGTGTTCTTCAGGCCCATGTCGGTGGCGGACTTGTTCATCTTGCCGATGAAGGACTTCACGCGCGCCGAACGGGTCGAGCCCGAGCCGAACTTGTCCGCGAGCGCGTACGCCGCGTCGCAGCCCGAAGGCAGCATCAGGCCGTACAGCAGCTGGCGGACGGTGACCTTGTCGCCGACGATCAGGCGGGCCGACGACGCGGTGTTCTTGACGATGTAGTCGCTGTACGCCTTCTGGATCGTGACCTTGGAGTCCAGGTTCAGATTCTTCTGGGCCAGCACCACCTTGGCGGTCATGATCTTGGTGGTGGAGCCGGTGGACCTACGGGTGTCCGCGGCCTTCGTGTAGAGGCTCGAACCCGTCCCGTTGTTCATCACGTAGCCACCGACCGCGGCGACGGTCGGCTTGGCCGGCGCCGTCGCGGCCTGCGCGGTGGCGGTCAGCGCGCCGCTGGTGATCACGGTTCCCGCGACGAGGACGGCAATGCCCGCTTTGCCAGTTTTCAAGTTGAGTGCTCCAAATGTGCCTGAAGTGGCGCCCCTTGAGGACGGGGGTGCGCTGTGTCAGACACGTGGAGGGGGCTGGTGGTTGCGTGGGGGCGGGCGTCCCGCATCGCGGACACGGTTCAGCTTGCGTACGTGATGTATCTATGATGTGCGCATGCCTTCGACCGTCACCGAAAAGGCCGCTGCCGAAAAGGCCGCCGCCGGGAAGCCCGCCACCGAGAAGCGGCCACCCGCCGCCGAGCGCGTCTACGACCACGTAAAGCGAGGCGTTCTCGAGCGCCGCTACGAGGGCGGGACGCTGCTCACCGAGGGCGAGCTCGCCGAGGCCGTGGGGGTCTCGCGCACGCCCGTGCGCGAGGCGCTGCTCAAGCTGGAGGTCGAGGGGCTGCTCAAGCTCTACCCGAAGAAGGGCGCCCTGGTCCTGCCGGTCTCCGCGCAGGAGATCGCGGACGTCGTGGAGACCCGGCTGCTCGTCGAAGAGCACGCGGTGCGCAAGGCCGTGCCGGCGCAGCCGCAGCTCATCACGCGGCTGGAGGAACTCCTGGAGGAGCAGCGGACGCAGGCCGCCGCCGGACAGTTCACGGAGGCCGCCACCACCGACCGCTGCTTCCACGCGGAGATCGTCCGCAGCGGGGGCAACGAGATCCTGTCCCGCATCTACGACCAGCTGCGCGACCGGCAGCTGAGGATGGGCGTCGCCGTGATGCGCTCGCACCCCGACCGCATCGCGAAGACGCTCTCCGAGCACAGCGAGATCCTCGACGCCCTGCGGGCCGGTGACGAGGAGGCCGCCGTCGCCGTCGTGCGCCGGCACGTGAGCTGGGTGCGGGGCCTGGCGCGGGGTGACGAGCGATGAGTTCAGCCGCCTCCGCGTCCTCCCCTTCGATGTCCCTGCCCGGCGATCCGCCCGGCGGGCGGCGGGCCGTCGCCGTCTGGTCGATCGGCGTCGCCGTCTACTTCGTCGCCGTCATCTTCCGTACGTCGCTGGGTGTCGCGGGCCTCGATGCCGTCGAACGCTTCCACATCAACGCCTCCGCGCTGTCGACGTTCTCGATCCTCCAGCTGCTCGTGTACGCGGGCATGCAGATACCCGTCGGCCTGATGGTCGACCGGCTCGGCACCAAGAAGGTGCTGACGCTCGGCGTGATCCTGTTCACCATCGGGCAGCTGGGCTTCGCGTTCTCGTCCTCGTACTCGATGGCGCTCGTGTCGCGCGCGCTGCTCGGCTGCGGCGACGCCATGACCTTCATCAGCGTGCTGCGGCTCGGTACGCGGTGGTTCCCGGCGCGGCGCGGTCCGCTGGTCGCGCAGCTGGCCGGGCTCGTCGGCATGGCGGGAAATCTGGTCTCTACGTTGGTCCTTGCGCGGCTGCTGCACGGCATCGGCTGGACGGCCGCCTTCGCGGGCAGCGCCGTCGCCGGTGTCGTGGTGCTCGTGCTGATGCTGCTGTTCCTCAAGGACCACCCCGAGGGGTACGAACCCGCTCCGCTGTCCGGCGCGCACAAGGGCGCCGCGTATCTGCGCGGACAGATCGCGGCGACCTGGCGGGAGCCGGGGACGCGGCTCGGGCTGTGGGTGCACTTCTCGACGCAGTTCCCGGCGATGGTGTTCCTGCTGCTGTGGGGGCTGCCGTTCCTGGTGGAGGCGCAGGGGCTCTCGCGGGGGACGGCCGGTGAGCTGCTGACACTCGTGGTGCTGTCCAACATGATGTTCGGGCTCGTCTACGGGCAGATCGTGGCGCGGCACCACGCGGCGCGGTTGCCGCTCGCGCTCGGGACCGTGGCGGCGACCGCGGTGATGTGGGCGATGCCCGTGGCGTGGCCGGGGCAGGCGCCCATGTGGCTGCTCGTGGTGATGTGTGTGGTGCTGGGGGCGTGCGGGCCCGCGTCGATGCTCGGGTTCGACTTCGCGCGCCCCGCGAATCCGCCGGAGCGGCAGGGGACGGCGTCCGGGATCGTCAACATGGGAGGCTTCGTCGCCTCGATGACGACGCTGCTCGCGGTGGGGGTACTGCTCGATGCGACCGGGGACAACTACCGGGTGGCGTTCTCGGCGGTGTTCGTCCTTGAGGCGCTCGGCGTGAGCCAGATCCTCCGGTTGCGGGGGCGGGCGGCCCGAGCCGAGCGGGAGCGCCTTGTGGCGTCACGGGTGGCGTCGGTGCACGTGCCGGTGTGACCGCACCGTGGCCGGAGCCGCCGTGAGCGTTGCGCGGCACCGGGGGCCGCCTTGCCCACCCTGCCGCCCAAGGCGGCAGATTGCCCAAGGCTCGGTGGACCAATCAAGCCCCAGCGGCGGGTGGGCAAAATCAAGCCCCGCCGGCGTTTGAGGCGCGGGGTCCGGGGTGGAGCCCCGAGGCCGGGGGACGGTCGGGCGTGCCAGGCGTCAGGGCGTAACCGCCAGCGCCGCCAGGATCGCGTGCGCGAGATCCGCGTCGCCGTCGATCTTCACCCGGTCCGACACAGCGTCCAGCGCCACGCGGCCACAGGACAGCCGTACGTACGTCTCCCAGTCCAGGGAGATCGTCACCGCCGGGCCGAGCGACGGGGAGCCGTCGATCGTGCCCTTGCCGTCGGCGTCCACGCGTACCGTGCGCAGGAACTCCACGGGGCCGTGCACGTCGAACACGACGGCCGAGTCCGCCGGGGCGCCCGCGTCCTTCGTGACGATCTTCGGCAGGATCGACAGAAGCAGGTCACGGGTGACGTACGCGCCCGGGGAGTCGAGGTTGCCGGGCCTGCCGAGGGACAGGCGCAGGTCCTGCTCGTGCGCCCAGATGTCGAACGCCCGCCTGCGCATGGCGAATTCGAGGGTCTCCTCGATGCCGCGCGGGCCGCGCACGATGGTGGAGGGGTCGCGGGAATCGTTGCGCAGGTGCCGATTGCGGCGGATGACCGTGTACTCGAGCTCGGAGACCATTTCGGGTGCCGTGTGGTGCCGGCGGATGTCGACCTGGACCTCCTGGTACCGCTGCGACTCGGTCTGCACGTGGTAGAGGTCGCGGGGCAGCGTGTGGATGGGCCGCGGGTCGCCGAGCATCTCGCAGTCGACGCCGATCACGTGCGAGACGAGGTCGCGTACCGACCAGCCGGGGCACGGCGTGGCTCGGTTCCACTCACCCTCGGCGAGCGGGGTGACCAGCTCGGATATCGCTTCCACGGAGTGGGTCCAGGCGTCGGCGTAGGTCTGAAGGCTGGGGTGGAGACTCACGGAAGGGGACCCCTCGAGCGGTGGTACACGGGCGTATAGACAGTCGTCGGGCACGGGCGTAGGCGTCTTGAGAGGCTAAGTTACGCTGCCCGTAGGCACCCCGGCAGTGCTTTGGTGTGACGAACGCAGGGCTGTTGTTGACGTAGAGCCGACGGCTCGAATGCCAGGACGGTGGTAGTGTGCGCGCCTCGCTCATCCAGATCGCGGTAAATGACGACAAAATGGTCGAGTCCGTCAACTCCCGTCGGGAGCGCGTGAGTTCACTGGTACGGGCAGAGGCGGGGGTCGCCGACCTCGTCGTGCTCCCCGAGCTGTGGACGACCGGGGCCTTCGCCTACGAGCTGTTTTCCGAGGAGGCCGAGCCGCTTCAGGGCCCGACCTTCGAAGCGATGGCCAAGGCCGCGCGGGACGCGGGCGTGTGGCTGCACGCGGGTTCGATCCCGGAGCGGACAGCGTCCGACAGTGGCTTCGCCACGGGCGAGGGCTCGCTCTACAACACGTCGCTGGTCTTCTCTCCGGACGGTGAACTCGCCGCCTCCTACCGGAAGATCCACCGGTTCGGCTTCGACAAGGGCGAGGCCGTGCTGATGGGGGCCGGCGAGGAACTGGTGACGGTGCGGCTGCCGGAGACCGTGGCGGGCGTGACGACCTGTTACGACCTGCGGTTCCCCGAGCTGTACCGGGGGTTGGTCGACCGGGGCGCGCAGACGCTGATCGTGTCGGCGGGGTGGCCGGAGCGGCGGCGCTCGCACTGGACGCTGCTCGCGCGGGCGCGGGCCGTGGAGAACCAGGCGTTCGTGCTGGCGTGCGGAAGTGCCGGTACGCATGCGGGAGTTGTGCAGGCCGGGCACAGCGTCGTGGTCGACCCGTGGGGCGAGGTGCTCGCGGAGGCGGGGGCCGGGGAAGAGGTGCTGCGGGTGGAGTTCGACCCGGCGAAGGTCGGGGTCACCCGGGAGAAGTTCCCGGCGCTGAAGGACCGCCGACTGGGGCTTGCGGCGCCGACCGGTCGGTAGCCGGCTGGGCCGTTCCTTTTTGAGCTGCGCCGTGGCGGGGGTCGTCCGTATCGGTGCGCGGCACCGGGGTGCCGCCTTGCCCACCCTGCCGCCCGATGGGGTCTCCCCTGCTCGAGCTTGTTCGAGAGCTTGGGGAAGGCAGATTGCCCAAGGCGGGGCGGGGCGGGGCTGGGCTGGGCGGCCACCCGTATGCCCCGGCGGCGGGGTCAGTCGACCGCCCCCCGTTCCTTCTCTGCCAGGTGGATCACGCAGACCGCCACCGCGATCAGGAGTGCCGGGTCGGCGTCCTCGCGGACCACGTTGACGCCGTAGGCGTCCCGCACCCGCAGCCAGCGCCGCGAGATCTCGGCGAGCAGTTCCCCCTCGTACTCGACGGCGAACTCCCGGTCCAGGATCTTGCCGCTGACGTCGAGTTCCGTGCTGCCGTCGGCGAGCTGGACCCGGTAGTGATTGCGCAGCAGGGAGAGCCGCTTGCGCTTGATCCGGGCCAACTCCTCGTCGCCGCGCTCGATGACCATCGTGTCGCGCAGCGCGAACACCTTCTTGTGGATGTCGATGAGGACCTGCCCGTCGGGCCCCTTGATCTCGAAGGTGTCCCGCAGCCGCATCGCCTTGCCGTCGACGAGGAACGCCTTGTGGCCGTTCTCGTCCTCGATCCAGTAGTCCTCGCCGATCCCGAAGATCCGCTCTCTCACTTCGTAGCGCATACCTCGAACAGTGCCCGAAAGCCGCACGTCGAAAGCGAGTTCAGTGGTGCGTGCAACCATTCGAGGGATTATTGGGTCGTATGAGGTGGACGTGACCTTACGACCAAAGGAACCGTATGTTGCGCGCACGACCCCACAGTGTCCGCAGAACCCGGATCGGCCTGCTGTCCGCGGCTCTCGTCGCGGGCGGTCTGACCGCCGTGTCACTGACCCCGGCCCAGGCGGCCACGGGGGCACTCTCCACCGGAACCACGGCCTCCGAAAAGGCGGCCGCCAAGGCCGCCGGAGAGGCCGACCCCGCCGAGGACTTCAACGGCGACGGCTACGCCGACCTCGTCACCGCCGCACCCGGAGGCACGATCTCCGGCAAGGCGCAGGCCGGCTACGTCGCGGTGACGTACGGCTCGGCGAACGGGATCGACCCCGCGAACAAGAAGCTGATCTCCCGTTCCACCAGCGGGATCCCGGGCTCCGCCGCGGCCAAGGAGGCGTTCGGCCAGTACCTCACCAAGGGCGACCTGGACGGCGACGGCTACAGCGACCTCGTCATCGGCTCCAAGAGCGAGACCGCCGGAAGCGTCATCGTCTGGGGCTCGGCCTCGGGCCTGACCGGCGGCACGAACATCGCCACGTACGGAAGGTCGCCGCAGATCGGCGACTTCGACGGCGACGGCAAGGCCGACCTGGCCCTGCTCGCCGACATGGGCAGCTACGGCGACGACCCCGAGACCGAGGCCGCCGCCCTGTGGAAGGGGCCCGTCTCGAAGGCAGGCGCCCCGGCCGCGAAGCTGAACTTCATGGACAAGTCCGAGTGGTGGGGCTACGGGCAGGACGACGCCACCTGCGCCGACGACCAGTACGGCTGCGTGGACGGTCCTGACTCGACCACGGGGCCCGTGTTCTTCAACGCCGTCGGCGACTTCAACGGCGACGGCCGCGACGACCTGGCCCTGCGCTCGTACAACGGCGACGGCATGTGGAACAACACCGTGCTGTACGGCAGCGGTTCGGGCTTCAAGCGCGCCTGGGCACCGGAGACCCAGGGGGAACTGGCCGCCGGTGACGTCAACGGCGACGGGATCGACGACCTGGTCGTCGGCTCCGACCCCGAGGACTCCGACATCGGCGAGTCGATGCAGAAGGTCACCCTCGCGTTCGGCACGAAGGACGGCCTCCAGGGCGACCGCACCCAGGAGTTCGACCAGTCCCTGCCCGGCTTCTACGGCGCCCAGGAGGACGGTGACCACCTCGGCACCTGCGTCTCCGTCGCCGACGTCACCGGCGACGGCAAGGCCGAGGTCGCCCTCGGCATCGCGGGCGAGGACTTCAGCGGCCTGACCGACGCCGGCTCCGTCGCGCTGCTGCACGGCACCGCGGACGGCGTGACCGGCGAGGGCTCCCAGGTGCTCAACCAGAACTCGGCGGACGTGCCGGGTGTCGCCGAGTCGGGCGACGAGTTCGGCTCGGGCTGCCAGCTGCTCGACACCAACGGCGACGGCAACCGCGACCTCGCGGTCTCCGCGACCGGGGAGAACGCGTCGGCCGGCGCGCTCTGGTCCTTCCCCGGCACGAGCACGGGCATCACGGCGACCGGCTCGACCGCCGTCAACCCGAAGGACCTCGGCGCCCCGGACGCCAAGGCCCTGTTCGGCAACCCGGTGCGCTGACACCAGGTGCGCTGACACCCTGTCGGCGGGCCCCCGCCGCGACGCGCCGGGGGCCGCCGCCGCGGCCGGACCAGCCCCGAATGCAGGAAAGCTTGTGCCGCGCGTCCGCGAACACCGTCGTGCCGCCCGGCGGGCCCTTGCGCCAGGCCCC